>NZ_JBIUSY010000010.1:0-459838 GCF_044741565.1 Streptomyces sp. NPDC088147
CGCCCGGTTACATTCCGAACCCGGAAGCTAAGCCTCACAGCGCCGATGGTACTGCAGGGGGGACCCTGTGGGAGAGTAGGACGCCGCCGAACAATCTTTCATGGACCCGTGGTCCAGCGTTCACGCTGGATCACGGGTCTTTTTTTGTTTCCACCCCTTTTTGCCCGAAGCGCATCGGAAGGCCGACTGCGCGAGAATGACTGCGGTACCCGAAGACAGGAGCCCAACCGATGTCCCCCAACTCCTCCGACGACCGTCCTGAGCGCGACCAGCGCCGCAGGGACAGCGGTGACCGGGGCGGCTTCCGCGGAGGTCGTGACGACCGCGAGCGCGGACCGCGGCGTGATGATCGGGACCGTGGTGGTTTCCGTCGTGATGACAACAACCGCCGTGATGACAATCGCGGTGGCGGGTTCCGTGGTGCGCGTGACGACCGGCCGAGCGGCCCCCGTCGTGATGACCGCCCCGGCGGTCCGCGTCGTGAGGACGACCGTGGCGGTCGCCCCAATTCCGGTTTCAGCGGCGGCGGTTACGGCCGCCGGGACGACAGCCGCGGTGGCCGGCCTGCCGGTGGCGGTGGGCGGCCGACCGGTGGTGCCGGCGGCGGTGGATACGGGCGTCGTGACGACCGTCCGAGCACTCCGCGTCGTTCTGACGACCGTGGCGGCTTCGGGCGTCGGGATGACCGGCCTGCCGGTCCTCGTCGTGATGACCGGCGTGACGACCGTCCCACGTTCCGTCGTGACGATCGGCGTGATGACCGTTCGTCGGGTCCGCGTCGGGATGACCGTCGTGATGACCGGCCGGGTGGTTTCCGTCGTGACGACCGTCCCAGTGGTCCGCGTCGGGACAACGACCGTGGCGGATACCGGGGGCGTGACGACCGTCGCGACGACCGGTCTGCTGGTCCTCGTCGTGATGACCGGCGTGATGACCGTCCCACGTTCCGTCGTGATGACCGGGGTGACGACCGTCCCACGTTCCGTCGTGATGACCGGCGTGATGACCGTCCCACGTTCCGTCGTGACGATCGGCGTGATGACCGTCCGTCGGGTCCGCGTCGGGATGACCGTCGTGATGACCGGCCGGGTGGTTTCCGTCGTGACGACCGTCCCAGTGGTCCGCGCCGGGACAACGACCGTGGCGGATACCGGGGCCGCTACGACCGTCGCGACGACCGGCCCGGCGGCTTCCGTCGGGATGAACGTTCCGCCGCACCTCGCCGTGACGACAATCGCGGCGGCGGCGGTTACGGGCGCCGGGACGAGCGGCCCAGCGGCCCGCGCCGTGATGACCGGGGCGGGCGTCCCAGCGGTGGCGGTGGCGGCTACGGGCGTCGCGACGACCGGGGCGGGGACCGCGGCGGATACCGGGGCCGTGACGACAACCGCGGTGGCGGTTACGAGCGCCGGGACGACCGGGACCGCGACCGCGAGCCCATCAAGCGGCTGCCCATCCCCGAGGACGTCACGGGTGACGAGATCGACAAGAGCGTCCGGCAGGAGCTGATGAGCCTGCCCAAGACGCTCGCCGAGGACGTCGCCAGAAACCTCGTCATGGTCGCGAAGCTGATCGACGAGGACCCCGAGCAGGCTTACGCGTACTCGCGTATCGCGCTGCGGCTCGCCTCCAGGGTCGCCGCCGTACGTGAGGCCGCCGGCTTCGCCGCGTACGCGACGCAGAAGTACGCCGAGGCGCTGGCCGAGTTCCGGGCGGCGCGGCGGATGACCGGCGGTGTCGACCTGTGGCCCGTCATGGCGGACTGCGAGCGCGGTCTCGGCCGTCCCGAGCGTGCGATGGCGATGGCCGGTGAGCCCGAGGTGCAGAAGCTCGACAAGGCCGGCCAGGTCGAGATGCGACTCGTCGCGGCCGGTGCGCGCAGGGACATGGGGCAGATCGAGGCCGCCATCGTGACGCTTCAGAGCCCCGAACTGGCCTCGAACTCCGTACAGCCGTGGACCGCGCGGCTGCGGTACGCGTACGCCGACGCCCTGCTGTCGGCCGGGCGCGAGGACGAGGCGCGGGAGTGGTTCGGCAAGACGATCGAGGCGGACAAGGACGGGGCGACGGATGCCTCGGACCGTCTCGCCGAGCTGGACGGCGTCGAGTTCGTCGATGCCATGGGTGAGGACGAGGACGAGCCCGGCACGCCGGTCGATGCCGACGCCGAGGCCGACGTTGATGTCGACGACGACATCGAGGCGGACGTCGAGGCCGATGTCGACGACGACATCATCGACGAAGGCGAAGGCGAAGGCGCAGCCGAGGCCGCGACCGAGGCCGAGGCCGACGACAAGAACAGCGACAAGAACAGCCACGACAAAGGCTGAGTGACGAGACGAGTGGGCGGCACCCGGACCAGGGTGCCGCCCACTCGTATGTCGGCCCAGGGCCGGCCCCGGGAAGGCCGAGGCCCGGGTCAGCCGAGAGCCAGGCTCCGCAGCACCAGCCCCGTCGCCGGCTTCGGGCCGAAGGACGTCGACTTGCGTGGCATCGTGACGCCTTGGAGCGCCAGCTCCCGTACGACGTCCTCGTGCACCGGATGCATCAGGACCGCCGTGCTGCCGTCCTGTTCCGCCTTGCTGACGGCCGCCTCCGTGTCATGGATGTAGGCGATGTGCTCCGGGGTGTCCGGGATCCGCCAGATGTGGTCGAGCAGCGTGGCGTGGAGGACCGTCGCGTCCAGGCTCCGCCAGGGCGCCGGCCGGTCGGCCGGGACCGTACGCGCCAGCAGATCCCGGTCCGGCCGGTCGACCAGCTGGAACCGGCCGTCCCCGGCGAGCAGGAACGCGTTGCCCGAGGCAGCGGCGTCGGCCAGCGCGTCGAGTGCCTCCGGGAGCGGCCCGTCGACCGTACGGATCCGGAAGGAGCCCGCCAGGGCCGCCACCGCCCGGTCGACGGGCAGCCCGTGCAGCAGCCGGTGGATGGAGCGGACCTGGAGCGGGTAGCGGGCCGTGTCGATCAGGAGCACCAGACCGTAGCCCCAGGGCCCCGGCGCCGAGTGCTCGTCCCGCAGCCGCAGATACGTCGCCCAGCGGTGATGACCGTCCGCGATCAGAGCCTGGTGGTGGGCGAGGTCATCGGTGATCTCCGCGAGGTCGCCGGGGGCGGTGACCGACCACAGCCGGTGGCCGAACCCGTCCTCCGTGGTCGTCGCCAGGAGCGGGGAGCGGCGGATGACGCGTTCGATCACAGCTGCCGCGCCGCCCGTCTCGTCCCCCTTCCGGTATGTCAGCAGCAGCGGTTCCAGATTCGCCGCGGTCGTCCGCATCAGGGCCGCGCGGTCCGCCACGACATCCGGCATCACGTCCTCGTGCGGCAGCACGATGCCGTCCGCCGGGGCGGAGAGGGCCAGGGCCCCGATGACCCCGCGCTGGAGCAGCTCGCCCTTGCGCTGCTCGTACACGTACAGCGCGGGCTCCGGATCCGGGGCGAGGATGCCCTCCGACAGCCACTGTTCCAGCGTCGTCGCCGCCTGGCGGTGACGGTCCTCGGGGGTGGCGGCCTGCGGCAGGATCAGCCGGACGATGTTGTGCGGATCCGCCGACTCCAGATGGTGCAGCCCGTCCGGCCTGACGACCACGTCGTACGGCGGCGAGGTCACCGCGGAGAGACTGCCGACCCGCTCAGGGACGTAGCGGAGTCCGCGGAACGGAATCAGCCGCAGCCCCTTGTCCGCAGGACCTGTTGTGTTCATTCGGGCATCGTATGTGCGGTACGGGGATGAGCGATGATCGGGGGACAACCCGAGCGAGGAGCGTAAGACGGATGAGCCAGCAGAGCAGGACCAGGCCGAGCGGGAGCACGACCGCGCTGAACGAGGCGTACGACACTGCTCTGCTCGATCTCGACGGGGTCGTGTACGCGGGCGGGGAGGCCATCGCGTACGCGGTCGAGTCGCTCAACACGGCCCGGGACAACGGGATGCGCCTCGCCTACGTCACCAACAACGCGCTCCGTCCGCCGGACACCGTCGCCGCGCATCTGACGGAACTCGGTGTGCCCGCCGACCCCGCCGATGTGATCACCTCGGCGCAGGCGGTGTCCCGGCTGATCGCCGAGCAGCTGCCGCGGGGGTCCAAGGTGCTGGTCATCGGTGGCGAGGGGCTGCGGATCGCGCTCCGCGAGCGCGGTCTCGAACCGGTGGAATCGGCCGACGACGACCCGGCCGCCGTGGTGCAGGGGTACGGGGGGCCCGACCTGGCCTGGGGCCGGTTCGCCGAGGCGTGCTACGCGATCAACCACGGAGTGCCGTGGTTCGCGTCCAATACGGATCTGACGATTCCGAGCGCGCGGGGGATCATGCCGGGCAATGGCGCGGCGGTCGAGGTCGTACGGATCGCGACGGGCGCCGAGCCGCAGGTCGCGGGCAAGCCGCTGCCCCCGATGCACCGGGAGACGATCCTGCGGACCGGGGCCGAGCACGCGCTGGTGGTCGGGGACCGGCTGGACACCGACATCGAAGGGGCGTTCAACGGAGGGGTGGACTCGCTGCTCGTCCTGACGGGTGTGACGGACGCGGCGGAGCTGCTGACCGCCGAACCCCGGCACCGGCCGACCTATGTGGACCTGGATCTGCGCGGGCTGCTGACCGGCCAGCCCGAAGTCACCGATGTCGCCCACGCCCAGGCCGCCGATGTATCCGAGGCCGGCGAAACCACGGGAGCCTTCGGGTGCGGGGGCTGGACCGCGTACGTCGGCGCCGGCGCGCTGGTGCTCGACGGGGAGGGCGCGGCGCTGGACGGGCTGCGCGCGCTGTGCGCGGCGGCCTGGACGGACGCGGGTGACGGCTCCTGTGCGCGGGACGCGGGCAAGGCGCTGGCGAAGCTCGGTCTGTAGCAGGCCCGCAGCGGGGCCCAGGCTCCGTAACGGCTCCGTAGGGGGCCGCGGGGCGGGCGGGATGGGTCACGCCTCCTCCGCGGCGGCCAGCAGATGGTCCTCGGACGCACCCCGGCGCCAGTAGCCGCTGAACTTGACGGCCTTGCGGTCGAAGCCGCGTTCTCCGACGAGATGGCGGCGTACGGCCTTCACCGTCGCCGACTCACCGGCGATCCAGGCGTACGGGGTGCCCCCGGGCAGAGTGGCGGCGCGGATCGCGTCCGCCGAGGCCGACGGCGTGTGGTGGCCGTGGGTCAGCCAGACGATCTCGGCGTCGGCCTTGGTGGGGAGTTCCTGGCGGTCGGCCGGGTCATGGACCTCGATCCAGACCCGGGCGGGCATGCCGGGCGGCAGGGACTCCAGGATCCCGGCGACGGCGGGCAGGGCCGACTCGTCGGCGGTCAGCAGGATCCAGCCGGTGCCGGCCGGGGGCCGGAATTCATAGCCGGCGTTCTCCTCGTCGACCGGTGCCAGGATGGCTATCCGGGCGCCGGGCCGGGCCGCTCGCGCCCAGCGGGTGGCGGGTCCTGACGCGGCGTCCACGGCCGTGCCTCCACAACTGCCGCCGCCTTCCCCGCCCTTGGCCTCGTCCCCGCTGCCGGGCTCGCCCTTGTCCTTGTCCTCGCCGTTGCCCTCCGTGGAGTGCAGGGCGAAGTCGATGACCAACTCGTGCGGGTCGCGGCGCAGTTCGCGCACGGTGTATGTACGCATGACGCCGCGTACCCCGGGGTCGAGCTCGCGCCAGGCGTCGTACCAGTCGGCCCGCGCCATGTCCGGCATGACCGGTTCGCGCTGGCCCGGCCGTGGCAGGAACAGCTTGACGCGCTGGTCGCGTCCGGCCGTGGCCATCCGGGCCAGGTCCGGTCCGCCGAGGACGACCCGCGCCATCGACGGGGTGACGCGCTCCGTGCGGAGCACCTCGACGGTGAAGAACTGGAAGGGGGCGTCGGTCATGGGGCCTCTTCGCCTTTCCCGCAGCGAGATCGATTGCGAGGGTAGGCTAACCTAACTTGATGACCATGCAGCGCCTCACCGCGGAATCGGTGACCCTCGGCTACGACCAGCGGATCATCGCCAGTGATCTGTCGGTCGAGATCCCCGACCAGTCCTTCACGGTGATCGTGGGGCCGAACGCCTGCGGCAAGTCGACTTTGCTGCGCGCGCTTTCGCGGATGCTCAAACCGTCCGGCGGGCGCGTCCTGCTCGACGGCACGGCCATCCACTCCCTGCCCGCCAAGAAGGTCGCCAGGACCCTGGGGCTGCTGCCGCAGTCGTCCATCGCGCCCGACGGGATCACGGTCGCGGATCTGGTGGCGCGCGGTCGCTATCCGCACCAGGGGCTGCTGCGTCAGTGGTCGCCGGAGGACGAGCGGATTGTCGAGGAATCGATGGCGGCGACCGGCGTCGGTGAGCTCGCCGGTCGCTATGTCGACGAACTGTCCGGCGGTCAGCGCCAGCGGGTCTGGATCGCGATGGCCCTCGCCCAGCAGACGCCGCTCCTGCTGCTGGACGAGCCGACCACCTTTCTCGACATCCAGCACCAGATCGATGTGCTCGACCTCTGCGCCGAACTGCACGAGACACAGGGCCGTACGCTCGTCGCCGTCCTGCACGACCTCAACCACGCGGCCCGGTACGCCACCCACCTCATCGCGATGCGCGACGGGCGGATCGTGGCCGAGGGCACTCCGGCGGACGTCGTCACGGCGGAGCGGGTGGAGGAGGTGTTCGGGCTGCGCTGCCAGGTCATCGACGATCCGGAGACCGGTACGCCGCTGGTGGTCCCGGCGGGGCGGCGGGCGCGACGGCCCGTATCCGTGCCGCCGCGATCCGCGGTGCAGCGATCCGTGCCGCGCGAATCCGTACTACCGGAATCCGTGCCGCGCGAATCCGTGCCGCGCGAATCCGTGCCGCCGCAATCCGTACCGTCGGGGAAGTGAGCCGGAGCGCGCCCGCCCACCGGGCCCCGACGGCGCGCCCTCAGAGCAGCGACCTCAGCCGCAGCAGATCGCGGAAACCGGCCTCCAGCCTGACCCGGCCCGAGCCCCAGGCGCGGGCGAAGTTCAGTTCACCGTCAACCAGCGCCACCAGGTCGTCGCCCGTCATGGCGAGTCTGATCTCGGCCTTCTCCGGTGGTGGACCCTCCACGGTGTCGGTCACCACGATCCGGCCGTTCACCAGACGTCCGGTGAACGTGACATCGAGATCCGTGATGTGGCAGCTCAGCGAGCGGTCGAAGCCGGCCGCCGTGCGGACCTTTCCGTCCGCCTGCGCCAGATTGTCAGAGAGCTTGTCGAGTGCGTCGCGGCACTCCTCCATCGTCGCCATCGCGATCGACGGTACCGCAGGGCTTCGCGGTAGCGTCTGGGCATGAGCGACTCGATGGCGGGCCCGGCCGGGCGAGGGTCCGGGCAGCGGCCCGTGGAACGGCCCGTGGGACGGCCCGGGGCACGGCCTGGGGAATGGGCCGGGGAGCGGCCCGAGCGGGAGACGGAACGGGGGACGGAGCGGGGGACGGAACCGGGGACGGAACAGGAGCCCGCAGGGGAGACGGCACGGGAGACCGGGGCCGCCGGACCCGCCGCCCACGACCCCGCGGCGCCCCTGCCCCTCGGCCTGGAGCGGATCCCGACCGGCGACGCCGAGGTGGACGCGCTGCTGACCCGGCTCGCCGACGCCGACCACCTCCCTGCGGACGGCCATGTCGAGGTGTACGAGGATGTACACCGGGGCCTGCGCGACGCACTGACCGCGCTCGACACACGTCCGGCACCTCAGGGCGTCCCAGGACCCCAGGGGTTTCCACCCCCTCAGGGGCCCCGGGGGCAGCCGACGCCCCGCTGACTTCTCCCGCGTACGACCACAGGAGCTGAACCGAACGTGGCTGGACTGGCACGCCGCCGTCTCGATGCCGAGCTGGTACGCCGTAACCTCGCGCGCTCGCGTGAGCACGCGAGCCAGCTGATCGCCGCGGGCCGGGTGACCGTCGGCGGCACCACCGCGACCAAACCCGCCACCCAGGTGGAGACCAGCGCCGCCGTCGTCGTGACCGAGGACGACGGCGATCCCGACTACGTCTCGCGCGGCGGGCACAAACTCGCCGGGGCGCTGGCGGCCTTCGTGCCGCTCGGACTTGAGGTCGCCGGCCGCCGGGCGCTCGACGCCGGCGCGTCCACCGGCGGTTTCACGGATGTCCTGCTGCGGGCCGGTGTCGGCCATGTCGTCGCGGTGGACGTCGGTTACGGCCAACTCGCCTGGTCGCTGCGGAGTGATGAACGCGTCACCGTCAAGGATCGTACGAACGTACGTGAGTTGACGCTCGAAGCGATCGAAGGGGAGCCCGTGGATCTGATCGTGGGGGATCTGTCGTTCATCCCGCTGGGGGTGGTGCTGCCCGCGCTGGTGAACTGCGCCGCCCCGGACGCCGATCTCGTACTGATGGTGAAGCCGCAGTTCGAGGTCGGCAAGGAGCGACTGGGCAGCGGAGGGGTCGTGCGCAGCCCGGAACTCCGGGCAGAGGCCGTACGGACCGTGGCGCGGCGCGCGGGTGAACTCGGCCTCGGGGTAAGGGGAGTCACCGCCAGTCCGCTGCCGGGACCCTCCGGAAATGTTGAGTATTTTCTGTGGCTCAGGGCCGGAGCCCCCGAACTGGACCCGGCCGATGTCGACCGTGCAGTGGCGGAGGGACCCCGTTGACGTCGAACGCAGAACGCACCGTATTCCTGCTGGCCCACACCGGCAGACCCGCGGCGATCCGCAGCGCGGAACTGGTCGTGAACGGACTGGTACGCAGCGGTCTCGGCGTACGGGTCCTGGCGGCGGAGGCGGTCGACCTGCCGCTGCCGGAGTCCGTGGAGACGGTCCCGGACGCCACCCCGGCCGCGCTCGACGGCTGTGAGCTGCTCATCGTGCTCGGCGGGGACGGCACGCTGCTGCGCGGCGCCGCGTTCGCGCGGGCCTCGGGCGTCCCGATGCTCGGGGTCAATCTGGGCAGGGTCGGCTTCCTCGCCGAGGCGGAACGTGACGATCTGGACAAGGTCGTCAACCGCGTCGTCACTCGTTCCTACGAGGTCGAGGAGCGGATGACCATCGATGTCGTCGTGCGCAGCAACGGCGATGTGGTCCACCGGGACTGGGCGCTCAACGAGGCCGCCGTGCAGAAGGTCTCACCGGAACGGATGCTCGAAGTCGTCCTGGAGATCGACGGACGGCCGGTCACCGCGTTCGGCTGCGACGGGATCGTCTGTGCCACCCCCACGGGGTCGACGGCGTACGCCTTCTCGGCCGGCGGGCCGGTCGTCTGGCCGGAGGTCGAGGCGCTGCTGATGGTGCCGATCAGCGCGCACGCGCTCTTCGCGAAGCCGCTGGTGACCTCGCCGACCACGGTGCTGGCGGTGGAGGTGCAGGCGAACACCCCGCACGGGGTGCTGTGGTGCGACGGGCGCAGGACCGTGGAACTGCCGCCGGGAGCGAGGGTGGAGGTACGGCGCGGAGCCGTCCCGGTACGGCTGGCGCGGCTGCATCACGCGTCGTTCACCGACCGGCTGGTGGCCAAGTTCGCGCTGCCGGTGTCCGGCTGGCGCGGGGCGCCGCACTGACCGGACCCGCCGGTGGCGTGCCCGACAGCCGGTGACATGACCGACAGGACGTAGGGGTGTTTCCGGGTGGATTCGGTACGTAACGCTCAGGCCGCGCACCACCCGGACACTGCCCGGTCGAGGGAATCGGGGGTGGGGTCCGTCGCGCGGGGGCTCCCGGACCTCGTATGGTCATGACCGTGTTGGAGGAGATGCGGATACGGTCGCTCGGAGTCATCGACGACGCGGTCGTCGAGCTGTCACCCGGCTTCACGGCGGTGACCGGTGAGACGGGCGCGGGCAAGACCATGGTCGTCACCAGTCTCGGACTGCTGCTCGGCGGACGCGCCGATCCCGCCCTGGTGCGGATCGGCGCGAAGTCGGCGGTCGTGGAGGGGCGGATCACGCTCGCCCCCGGTGCCCCGGCGACCCTGCGTGCCGAGGAGGCGGGGGCGGAGCTGGACGACGGAACCCTGCTCATCAGCAGAACCGTCTCCGCGGAGGGACGCTCGCGCGCCCATCTCGGCGGGCGCTCCGTGCCCGTGGGCGTGCTGGCCGAGCTGGCGGACGACCTGGTCGCGGTGCACGGCCAGACCGACCAGCAGGGGCTGCTGCGGCCCGCGCGGCAGCGCAAGGCGCTCGACCGGTACGCGGGTGACGCGGTCGCCGTTCCGTACGCCGCCTACACCGAGGCGTACCGCAGGCTGCGCACCGTCGCCGCGGAGCTGGACGAACTGACCACCCGGGCCCGTGAGCGGGCCCAGGAAGCCGATCTGCTGCGCTTCGGGCTGGACGAGATCGGGGCGGTCGAGCCGAGGGCGGGCGAGGACATCGAACTCGCCGCGGAGGCCGAGCGCCTCGGCCACGCGGAGGCGCTCGCGTCCGCCGCGTCCGTCGCGCACGCTGCGCTGGCCGGCAACCCCGAGGACCCGGAGGGCGTCGACGCGACGACCCTGGTCGGGGGCGCGGGCCGGGCGCTGGAGGCCGTACGGTCCCATGACCCCGCGCTCGCCGGGCTCGCCGAGCGCATGGGCGAGATCTCCATCCTGCTGGCCGATGTGGCCGGTGAACTCGCCGGATACGCGGACAATCTGGACGCCGATCCGCTGCGGCTGGCCGCCGTGGAGGAGCGCAGGGCCGCGCTCACCGGGCTGACCCGTAAGTACGGCGAGGACATCACCACCGTCCTGGCCTGGGCCGAGGAGAGCAGCGCGCGGCTCACCGAGCTGGAGGGCGACGACGAACGGATCGGCGAGCTGACGGCCGAGCGGGACGCCCTGCGGTCCGAGCTGTCCGCGCTCGCGCAGACGCTGACCGACGCGCGTACGGCGGCGGCGGCACTCTTCGCGCAGGCCGTCACGGCCGAGCTGGCCTCGCTCGCCATGCCGCACGCGCGCGTCTCGTTCGACATCCGCCAGACCGAGTCCGCCGACGAGGCGGACGGCGTCGAGGTCGGCGGACGCGCGGTCGTGTACGGGCCGCACGGCGTCGACGAGGTCGAACTGCTGCTGGCACCCCACCCGGGCGCCCAGCCCCGGCCGATCGCCAAGGGCGCGTCCGGTGGTGAGCTGTCGCGGGTGATGCTCGCGGTGGAGGTGGTCTTCGCGGGCTCGGATCCGGTGCCGACCTATCTCTTCGACGAGGTGGACGCGGGCGTCGGCGGCAAAGCGGCGGTCGAGGTGGGCCGTCGGCTGGCGAAACTGGCCGCGTCGGCGCAGGTGGTCGTGGTCACGCACCTTCCGCAGGTCGCGGCCTTCGCCGACCGGCAGCTGCTGGTCGAGAAGACGGTGGACGGCTCGGTGACGCGCTCCGGGGTGACGGTCCTGGAGGGCGAGGACCGGGTACGGGAGTTGTCGCGGATGCTGGCGGGCCAGGAGGACTCGGAAACGGCGCGGGCGCACGCGGAGGAACTGCTGGCCACGGCGCGGGGTGCCGCCTCCGGCGGCTAGGGCGTGTTGCGAAGGTCCCGCCTGGCCCGCGACGCCCGGCACGCACGCTCGCGGCGTTGTCGGGATCACCCCAGTACGTCCAGTACTGGGGCGACCCTCCGCCTTGCGATCGCCGCTCGGCATCCGAAGAAGGAATCAGGCGCCGAGACGGAGAGAGCGCAGCGAACGGAGTGCACCGGACGCCGCAGGGCGGGGCCTGCGCCCGCTGCGGCAGCGGCACGATGTCGCGGGCGGCGCGTGCGGTCGCACGGCGGAGGATCGTCCTCGTACTGGACGTACGTGGACGACTCCGACGACGCGGCGAGCGTGCGTGCCGGGCGGCGCGGGCCCGAGATCGACCGGACCGGGCCCGGGGCCGGACCGGGCCCGGACATACGGGGGTGTCGCCCCGGCCGCCCCTGCGCTGCCGGCGGCCGGAGGCGGCCCGCCGCCGCGTCCGTCACCGCGCAGGGGATCGCGCGCCGTATACGACGTGCTCCGTGAACAGGCCGCCGGAGGCGCGGAGTCCGGGTGCCGACTACGCCGGGCGCGGGCCGGATCCGGGCGCGGGCGCCGCGTCGGCCGGGCCGGGCCGGCCCTTCGCGCACTGGGAGTTGTCGCCGTGACGGCGTACGGTGACCGGGTCGGCCGACGCGCGTCCTCACCCATGTGAGTGATCCGGGCGCCGAGTTGAGGGGCCGGACACACGAACGACGCCCCGGCGGTGCCGGAACGTGCGTACGGACTGGCATCCTTGGCGCAGCGACTTTCGGGCCCCGCGCCGCGCCGTTTTGGGCACCCCGGCCGTCCATCCGTCACCCCATCCCGAGCCAGGAGCCTTGACCACGTGACACCACTGCGTACGGTCCAGGTACTTGGCGGCGGCAGTGCGGGCAGCAGCGCGCATGTGCGCTCACTGGCGGCCGGTCTGGCCGCCAGGGGAGTGCGGGTGACGGTGTGCGCCCCCGCCGAACTCGACCGCGCCTACGACTTCCGGGGCTCGGGGGCGTATCACGTACCCGTGCCCCGGCGCAGTGATCCGGCGGCCGTCGCGGCCCTGCGGGCGGCGTGCGTCGGCGCGGACGTGGTGCACGCCCACGGTGTGCACGCCGCCGTACGGACCGCGATCGCGCTCGGCGGGATGCGCGTGCCGCTCGTCGTCACCTGGCACACCCGTGCGCACGCCGAAGGACCGCGCGGCCGGCTGCTGCGGCTGATGGAGCGAAGAGCCGCCAGGGCGGCGGCCGTTGTGCTCGGCACCTCCTCGGAGCTGGTCGACCGGGCCCGCGAGCGCGGGGCGCGCGACGCCCGTCTCGCGTCGGTCGCGCTGCCCGCGCCCCGCCGGACCGCCGACGACGATCCCGAGAACAAGTCGCGCGCCGAACTCGGCGCCGTCGACCGGCCGTTGCTGATGGCCGTCGGCAGCCTCGTCCCCGACAAGGGATACGACACGCTGCTGGACGCGGCCAGGACCTGGCGTCACCTCGACCCCATGCCGCTGGTCGTCATCGCGGGCGAGGGGCGGGAGCGCGCCGGACTCCAGCGCCGCATCGAGGACGCCGAGTTGCCCGTACAGCTCATCGGCCGCCGCGACGATGTCTCCGAACTCCTCGCCGCCGCCGATGTGGCCCTGCTGCCCAGCCGCTGGGAGGGCCGCTCGGTCCTCGCTCAGGAGGCGCTGCGGCTCGGCGTCCCGCTGGTCGCCACGGCCGTCGGCGCCGTCCCCGAACTGGTCGGCGACGCGGCGGAACTCGTACCGTACGGGGACGCGGCGGCTCTCGCCGACGCCGTGATACGTCTCCTCGGCGATCCCGAGCGCTGCCGGGAACTCGCCGCGACGGGCCTGGCGCAGGCGGCGAGCTGGCCGACGGAGGACGAGACCATCGCGCAAGTGCTCAGCGTGTACGACGAGTTGACGCAGCCCCAGCGGTCCCACTGACCGACCGACCCACTGACGGACCGCTCCACTGACGGACCGCTTCACTGACGGACCGACGACCCACTGACCCACCCACCGGCCGGCCGACCGCGGCGCCGTCGGTCAGAGCGTGTGGCGTCTCGCCCGCAGTGCCAGGCTCAGGGCCAGCACCGTCTGCGGATCGTCCAGGTCCGTGCCGAGCAGCTCCGCGATCCGTGCCAGCCGGTTGTAGAGCGTCTGGCGGTTCAGATGCAGCTCGCGCGCCGTCTCCGCCTTGCGGCCCGCGTGGGCCAGATAGACCTCCAGGGTGGGCAGCAGCGCGGGGCGTGAGGTCCGGTCGTGCGCGCGCAGCGGGCCGATCGCGCGGTCCACGAAGGCCGCCAGATCGGGGTGTTCACGCAGCCGCCACAGCAGTAGGTCGATATCCAGCCTGCGGGCGTCGTACCAGGCGCGGTCCGGCAGTCCCTGGGCCGCCGTCGCGGTCTCAGCCGCGTGCCGCAGCCCCGCGCTCGCCGCCGCCCAGCCGCCCGCGACGCCGACGACCACCACCGGCGGCTGTGTTCCGGGACGCTCCAGCCCGGCCCGTTCCACGCCCGCGCGCAGCGCGGTCGCGACCCGGTCGGCCACCGCCGTGCGCTCGGACTCGGTGCGCAGCCCCAGTAGCAGCGGAACCCGCCCCTCCACCGGCCGTACGCCCAGCAGCACCGGCACCCCCACCGACGACAGCTCCTCCAGCACGGCCCTGGCGAGCAGCGCCCAGTTGCCGGCCGGGGCCGACTCGGGCGCCAGCCGCATCACCACCGGCAGCAGGGGCCCCTCGCCCGGCTTGAAACCCAGCACCTTCGCCTGCGCGGGCGCGTCCTCGGCGAGGATCCGGCCCTCCGCGAGATCTGTCAGGAAGTCGCCACGGCCTCGGGCCGCGAGTTCCTCCTCCTGCCGGGCCTGCATCAGGACGACCGCCAGGATGTCCGCCGCGCGCTCGGCCGCCAGCCGGTGCACCGGCAGCGGCGGCGCGGATACGGCGGGCAGCACCAGCCGTGCCCGTACCGCCCCGGTGCCGTGCCCGCCGCCGGGTACGTCCACCAGCACCGCCCCGGCCGGCGGCCCCGCCGCGCGCGCCGCCCGCTGGCCGCGCAGCCCCTCCCAGATCTGGAGCGGATCGGCGGCGGCCGGACCGGCGCCGGGGGCCGCCGCGTACAGCAGACGTCCCTCGGCCGTCTCCAGGAAGACCGGATTGCCCGCGAAATCCGCGAGGATACGGAGCACCTGCGGCACCCCGCCCCCGTCGAGCAGCGCCTCCGTGCACCGCCGGTGCACCTCCTCGGCCTGCCGCAGCAGCGCGTAGTGGCCGTTCACGATCTCGGTGTGCACCTCTTCGGTCACCGAGACGAACGGCACCTCGCGGTGCAGCTGCACCAGCGGCAGCCCGGCGGCCCGAGCCGTCTCCACGACCGTCGTGGGAAGACGGTCGAACCGGGATCCCAGCTCCACCACCAGTGCCGCGATCCCGCGCTCGGCGAGCCTGCGGACGAAGACCCGCTGCTCGGCCGGGCGGCTGCCCAGCCCGAGCCCCGTGGTGAGAAGCAGCTCGCCGCCCTTGAGCAGGGACGCGATGTACGGCACCTCACCCGCGTGCACCCAGCGCACCGTACGGTCCAGCCGGTCCGCGCAGGCGACGACCTCGGGCAGACCGGCGCGGAGTCCCGGCAGCTCAAGGGCCCGCCGCACGGTGATTCCGCCCTGACTGTCCATGACGCCGGAGGCTACTGGAAAAGCACGCGGGACCGCCCCGGCCGTACGCGGTGGCGACGGCCGGGGCTCACTTCCGGCCGTCAGCCGCCGTACGCCCCCGAGGCCGTCAGCCTCAGCGCCGTGTCGATCAGCGGGACATGGCTGAACGCCTGCGGGAAGTTCCCCACTTGGCGCTGGAGCCGGGAGTCCCACTCCTCCGCCAGCAGCCCCAGATCGTTACGGAGCGCGAGCAGCTTCTCGAAGAGCTTCCTGGCCTCGTCCACCCGCCCGATCATCGCGAGATCGTCGGCGAGCCAGAACGAGCAGGCCAGGAACGCGCCCTCGTCGCCCTCCAGACCGTCCACTCCGGCGTCCTCGCCCGAGGTCGGGTACCGCATGATGAAGCCGTCCTCCGTGGACAGCTCCCGCTGGATCGCCTCGATCGTGCCGATGACCCGCTTGTCGTCCGGCGGCAGGAAGCCCATCTGCGGAATGAGCAGCAGCGACGCGTCCAGCTCCTTGGAGCCGTAGGACTGCGTGAAGGTGTTCCGCTCCTTGTCGTACCCCTTCTCGCAGACATCGCGGTGGATGTCGTCCCGCATCTCGCGCCAGCGGTCCAGCGGCCCGTCGGCGTCGCCCGACTCGATCAGCTTGATCGTGCGGTCGACCGCGACCCAGGCCATCACCTTCGAGTGCACGAAGTGCCGGCGCGGACCGCGCACCTCCCAGATGCCCTCGTCCGGCTGGTCCCAGTGCTTCTCCAGATACCGGATCAGCTTGAGCTGGAGCACCGAGGCGTAGTCATTGCGGGCGAGACCGGTCATATGCGCCAGATGCAGCGCTTCGGTGACCTCGCCGTACACATCCAGCTGGAGCTGGTGCGCGGCGCCGTTGCCGACCCGGACGGGGCCCGAGCGCTCATAGCCGGGCAGCCAGTCGAGCTCCGCCTCGCCCAGCTCGCGCTCGCCCGCGATGCCGTACATGATCTGCAGGTTCTCGGGGTCGCCCGCGACCGCGCGCAGCAGCCACTCGCGCCAGGCGCGGGCCTCCTCGCGGTAGCCGGTGCGCAGCAGCGAGGAGAGCGTGATCGCCGCGTCGCGCAGCCAGGTGTAGCGGTAGTCCCAGTTCCGTACGCCGCCGATCTCCTCCGGCAGCGAGGTCGTCGGCGCCGCCACGATCCCGCCCGTCGGCGCGTAGGTCAGCGCCTTGAGCGTGATCAGCGAACGGACCACCGCCTCCCGGTAGGGGCCGTGGTACGTGCAGTGCTCGACCCATTCACGCCAGAAGTCGGAGGTCGCCTCCAGCGACCCCTCGGGGTCGGGCAGCGCGGGCGGCTGCCGGTGCGAGGGCTGCCAGCTGATCGTGAACGCGATCCGGTCTCCCGGCGCCACCGTGAAGTCGGAGTACGTCGTGAGGTCCTTGCCGTATGTCTCGGCGTCCGTATCCAGCCAGACCGAGTCGGGCCCGGCGACGGCGACCGTGCGGTTGTCCACCTTGTGGACCCAGGGCACGACCCGCCCGTAACTGAACCGCATCCGCAGCGCGGACCGCATGGGCACGCGTCCGCTGATGCCCTCCACGATCCGGATCACCTGCGGAGCGCCGTCACGCGGGGGCATGAAATCGGTCACTCTGACGGTGCCGCGCGGGGTGTCCCACTCCGATTCGAGAATCAGTGAGTCTCCGCGGTAGCGGCGCCGTGTGGCCCGTGGCGGCACGGAGCCCGCGGGATGCGCGGGTCCCAGTCGCCAGAAACCATGCTCATCGGTGCCGAGCAGTGCCGCGAACACGGCGTGCGAGTCGAAGCGGGGCAGGCACAGCCAGTCGACTGTGCCGTCCCGGCAGACCAGGGCAGCGGTCTGCATGTCTCCGATGAGTGCGTAATCCTCGATGCGCCCGGCCACGTGCATCTCCAGTCGAACGGCCATGTCCGCCCCGTGGGGCGCGTACTTCGGTCAAGGGTCGTTGACGAGCTCTATTTCCGGGAAATCGGGCGGGGATGGTGCCGTTTGCCGGCCGGACTCGGCAGCGAATGTTTGAGCAGGATACGACGCACCACGGGGCTCTGCGCCACGGTCCCGACAACATCGGTCCGCCGAACGGGTAGGCCAAGGGTGACTGGGGGGAAAAAGTCTGACTCGGGGGAAAGGCTCATCGGATGCGCGGGACGGCGCGTGGCCGGAAGCACCCTCCCTTCGGCGCTGATACCCTGGTAGCCCGTGGACCGGTGGACTCCCTGCAACGCAACGGGGCCCCGTACCCGCAGCGACGGAAGTCCCTTCAGTCTTCGACCGGGACACCGGCACGCACCTCAGACCGCGACCACGGGAGCCCCCTCTTGGCCATGCCGAACCGATCCTCGACATCCTCGACGACCAAGCACATCTTCGTCACCGGGGGTGTTGCCTCCTCCCTCGGCAAGGGCCTGACCGCCTCCAGTCTGGGTGCGCTGCTCAAGGCGCGTGGTCTGCGGGTCACCATGCAGAAGCTCGACCCGTATCTGAACGTCGACCCGGGGACGATGAACCCGTTCCAGCACGGTGAGGTATTCGTCACGAACGACGGAGCCGAGACCGACCTGGACATCGGCCACTACGAGCGCTTCCTCGATGTGGACCTCGACGGCTCGGCCAATGTCACCACCGGCCAGGTCTACTCGCAGGTCATCGCGAAGGAGCGGCGCGGTGAGTACCTGGGCGACACGGTTCAGGTCATTCCGCACATCACCAACGAGATCAAGCACCGCATCCGGCGCATGGCGGCCGACGACGTCGATGTCGTCATCACGGAGGTCGGCGGCACGGTCGGCGACATCGAGTCGCTGCCGTTCCTGGAGACCGTCCGCCAGGTGCGCCACGAGGTGGGCCGCGACAATGTCTTCGTCGTGCACATCTCGCTGCTGCCGTACATCGGCCCCTCCGGCGAGCTGAAGACCAAGCCGACCCAGCACTCGGTCGCGGCGCTGCGCAACATCGGCATCCAGCCGGACGCGATCGTGCTCCGCGCCGACCGCGACGTCCCGACCGCCATCAAGCGCAAGATCTCGCTGATGTGCGATGTCGACGAATCGGCCGTGGTGGCGTGCGTGGACGCCAAGTCGATCTATGACATCCCCAAGGTGCTGCACACCGAGGGCCTGGACGCCTATGTCGTGCGCAAGCTGGATCTGCCGTTCCGCGATGTGGACTGGACGGTCTGGGACGATCTGCTGGACCGCGTCCACAACCCCGACCACGAGGTCACCGTCGCGCTGGTCGGCAAGTACATCGACCTCCCGGACGCCTATCTCTCGGTGACCGAGGCGATCCGCGCCGGGGGCTTCGCGAACAGGGCGCGCGTCAAGGTCAAGTGGGTCACCTCGGACGACTGCAAGACCCCGGCCGGCGCCGCCAGGCAGCTGGCCGACGTCGACGGGATCCTGATCCCCGGCGGCTTCGGCGAGCGCGGCGTCACCGGCAAGGTCGGCGCCATCCAGTACGCCAGAGAGCACAAGGTCCCGCTGCTGGGGCTCTGTCTGGGCCTCCAGTGCATCGTCATCGAGGCCGCGCGCAATGTCGCCGGGATCCCCGACGCCAACTCCACGGAGTTCGACTCCGGCACCGCCCACCCGGTGATCTCCACGATGGAGGAGCAGCTCGCCTACGTGGAGGGCGCCGGAGACCTGGGCGGCACGATGCGGCTCGGTCTCTACCCGGCGAAGCTCGCCGAGGGCTCGATCGTGCGCGAGGTCTATGACGACCAGCCGTATGTGGAGGAGCGCCACCGCCACCGCTACGAGGTCAACAACGCGTACCGCGCGGAGCTGGAGAAGAAGGCCGGTCTGGTCTTCTCGGGCACGTCCCCGGACAACAAGCTGGTCGAGTACGTCGAGTACGCGCGCGCCACGCACCCCTATCTGGTCGCCACCCAGGCCCACCCGGAGCTGCGGTCCCGGCCGACCAGGCCGCATCCGCTCTTCGCCGGTCTCGTGAAGGCCGCGGTGGAGCGTCGGCTGGCCGCGCGCGAGGGCGCGGGCCAGGGCGGACAGCGGACGCCGGTGGAGCCGGTGGCCGCCCAGTCCTGAGCGGTCCGCCAAGCGATACGGTGGGAGCCGGGGCACGGGTCTTTCGGGACCTGTGCCCCGGTTTCCGCTTGTGCGCCACTGTGTGGGAGGACGGTTTCATGACGATCAAGGACGCCCCCGAGGAGTGGCGGGTCACCGCGACCTCGACGCCCTTCCGCGGCAACAAGACCAGTGTCCGTACGGATGACGTGGTCATGCCCGACGGTACGGTCGTGTCGCGCGACTACCAGGTCCACCCCGGATCCGTGGCGATCCTCGCGCTGGACGACATGGGCCGGGTCCTCGTACTGCGCCAGTACCGGCACCCCGTCCGCCAGAAGCTGTGGGAGATCCCGGCCGGTCTGCTCGACGTGCCGGGCGAGAACCCGCTGCACGCGGCCCAGCGCGAGCTGTACGAGGAGGCCCACGTCAAGGCCGAGGACTGGCGGGTGCTGACGGACGTCTACACCACGCCGGGCGGCTGCGACGAGGCGGTACGGATCTTCCTGGCCCGCGGTCTGTCGGAGGCGGAGGGCGAGCGCTTCGAAGTCTCCGAGGAGGAGGCGGACATGGAGCTGGCCCGGGTGGAGACGGCGGAGCTGGTTCGGGGCGTGCTCGCCGGTGAACTGCACAACAACTGCCTGGCGGTGGGGGTGCTCGCGCTCACCGCGGCGCTGGCGGGCGACGGCATCGAGTCGCTCCGGCCGGCCGAGGCACCGTGGCCCGCGCGCCCGTTCGAGTCCTGAACAGGAATCCTTGCGTTTCGGCTGTCCGATCATTCTCCAGTCTGAAAAAATGCTGATCCGATTGGGGGACATATCGGCCACGCTCCCTCGGTCTCGTCGCTGAGAGTGAACTACGCTCGGACCGCCCGTGCGGAGACCCGCCGGGCTCGGCTCGTGCGCAGGCGGACGGAGCGTGGCCCGTGACGGATCAGGCGGTGGATGTGAGTGGCCCCGGCCGTCCGGGCGCCGGGGGAAAGCGCGGCAGCACGCGGAGCGGGAAGCCAACCGCCGCGGGAACGAACGAAACTGACGGGCCGTCGGGCAAACGGCGGAGCCGTTCCACATCGGCCGCCAAGAAGCCGTCGACAGCGGGTTCCGAGACGAAAGGTACGGCCCGGGTGAGTATCCCGGAAGGTCCCGAGGACGCGACCGACGCCGTGAACGCGAGCGGCACGGAGAGGCCGGCGCCGGACGGCGTGACGGAGCGTGGTGACACGCGGCAGGCGCCGCGCGAGGGCACGGCCGCGGACGAATCGGACCCGGTGGACGGATCGGCCGGACCCGACGGGCCCGTCGGACTCGCCGATCCGGCTCCGGCGGAGGCCGGCCCCGGCGGTGGCGCTCCACGGTCCGTGCCGGGGGACCCGGCGTCCGGTGCCGACGATCCGACGTCCGGGGCGAAGGACCCGGTGTCCGGGGCGGGCGGTCCGGAGTCCGGGGCGAAGGATCCGGCGTCCGGGGCGGGCGGGCTGCCGTCAGGGCCCGGAGCCGGCTGCCTCGCCCCGGTCGTTCCCGCCGACCCGGCCGTCCCCCCTCCGGATCTCTCGCGGCCCGTCCCGTCGCCGCCCTCCTCCGCCCGGACGGGTTCCGCCGGACGGCTGTCCGACGCGCGCGCCCCGCACCCGGGGCGGCCCGCGCACGACGGGGAGTTCTTCGGCAGGCAGCGGGAGATCAAGGCGCTGCGCGGAGACATCGAGCGGGCCGGGCTCAACACGCTCTCCGGCCGCAAGGAGCCGCGCGCCCGGGTGCTGCTGATCGCGGGCCGGCCCGGCTCGGGGCGCACCGCGCTGGCCGAGGAGCTGACCCGGCAGCTGCGCGACGGTTATCCGGACGGTGTCGTACGGACCCGGCTCACCGAGCCCGGCGGCGAGCCGGTGCCCACCGAGCGGACCGCGCGCGAGATCCTCGACGCGTTCGGCCTCGCCACCCCGCCGGGCGCGGGCGAGGACGAGCTGTCCGAGATGGTGCGCGAGACGCTCTCCGCGCGGCGGGTGCTGCTGCTCCTCGACGACGCCGTCGACGCCGAGCAGGTCGATCCGCTGGTGCCCGACAACCCCGGCTGTCTGGTGGTCGCGGTGGCGCAGGGCCCGCTGACCGGGATCCCCGACGTCCGGCCGTGCACGCTCGGCGGGATGGACGCCAAGTCCGCCATCGAGCTTCTCGGCACGTTCACCGGCGCCGTCCGGATCACCGTCGACCCGCAGGCCGCGGAGTCGCTCGCCGAGGAGTGCGGCGGCCAGCCCGCCGCGCTGGTGCTCGCCGGCGGGTGGCTCGCCGCCCGGCCCACCGCGTCCGTCGCCGATGTGACCAAACAGCTGCGGGCCCTGCCGCACGACTGGGACCGGCCCGTCGGCGACCGGCCGCTCGCGCGCGCCTTCCATCTCGTCTACGAGACGCTGCCGTCGCCCGCCGCCCGGATACTGCGACTGCTCGCGCTCGCGCCCGCGGGGCTCGCCGACGCGCACACCGCGTCCGCGCTTGCCGGCTGCTCGGTCTCGGCCGCCAGGACCACACTGGACGACTTCGCCGTACGGGGACTGCTCCGGGCGGTCGACGCCGAGCAGTACGAGGTGCCCGGCTGTCTGGTCCCGCTGCTGCGGCGCGTCATGGAGGAGCACGACCGGCCCGCCGAGGTGCAGCTGGCCCGCGCGCGGATGCTGGAGCGGAGCGTACGGCTGCTCTCCTCCTGCCGCGCCGTCACCGAACCCGACGGCTCCCCGGCGCGCAAGAAGCTGGCCGCGCTGCCCCGCGCGCTGCGCTTCCCGAACGCCGCGGCGGCGGCCGGATGGCTGGGCGCGCGACAGCCCGCGCTGCTCGCCTCCGCGCGGCTCGCGGTCGCCGACGGCGAGCTGGACACGCTGGCGAGGCGGCTGGTGGCCGCGCTGGTCAGGGCGCTCGCCGCGCACCGGGGCACCGAGGCCGCGGCGCCCGAGCTGTACGGGCTCCATCAGCTGGTGCTGGACATCGCCGAGCGGCGCGAGCTGCACCGCGAACAGGCCGCCGCGCTGCTGAACATCGGCGATCTGGACGCCAGGACCGGCCGTACGCAGGACGCGCTGGCCCGCTACCGCGCCGCGCTGGACGCCGGAAGGGCCGCGAACGATCTCTACGCGACCGGCCGCGCGATGGAATCCGTAGGCGGCGCCTACCAGGATCTGCGCGACTGGCAGCGGGCCGCCGACTGGTACGGCAGGGCGCTCGCCCAGCGGCTGAGCCGGGGCGAGCGGGCCGACGAGGCCCGGCTGTACGGCCGCCTCGGCACCGTCTTCACCTACGCGGGGCTGTACGGCGAGGCGCTGCGCAACTGGCGGGCCGCCGTGGCGGGCTACCGCAGGCTGCGCGATCTCCCGGGCCAGGCAAGGGCGTTGAGCGAGGCGGCCCGGGTCCAGGAGTACGCGGGCCGGCCGCAGGAGTCGCTGCGCACCTGCCAGGAGGCGGTCGAGTGGGCGCGGCTGGCCGGGGACGAACGGCTCCAGGCCGCGCTCCAGCTCAGGCTGGCCGACACCCTGGACCGGCTCGGCGACCCGACCGCGGCGAGGCTGCACCGGACCACGGCCGATCGTCTGCTGGAAACGGAGGGAAAACACCTACGAAATCCGTAGTGCTTCCACTGGTGATTGATGCTTTGCAAGGCTAGACACCGAGAAATCCTTCATTAGACTGGCTACGCCGCACCCCACCGCGGCGTCTTCCCGTGCGCCGTGTGCGCCCGGGTATGTATGGGATCGCCCCTGGACATCCCCGGACATCCCCTGAGCCAAGGACCGTGATCTGCCGTGTTGGTCGGTATCCCCCGTGAGGTCAAGAACAACGAGTTCCGGGTGGCCATCACCCCGGCCGGCGTCCATGAGCTGGTGCGCCAGGGGCATCAGGTCGTCATCGAGCGGAACGCGGGAGCGGGCTCCTCGATCACGGACGAGGAGTTCGCCGCGGCCGGTGCCCGGATACTGGCCACCGCCGACGAGGTCTGGGCCGCCGCCGATCTGCTGCTGAAGGTCAAGGAGCCGATCGCCGAGGAGTACCACCGGCTGCGCAAGGGCCAGACGCTCTTCACGTATCTGCATCTCGCCGCCTCCCGCGCGTGCACGGACGCCCTCCTGGACTCCGGCACCACCGCCATCGCGTACGAGACCGTCGAGACCGCGAACCGCGCGCTGCCGCTGCTCGCCCCGATGTCCGAGGTCGCGGGCCGGCTGGCGCCGCAGGTCGGCGCGTACCACCTGATGCGCTCGGCCGGCGGCCGGGGTGTGCTGCCGGGCGGCGTGCCCGGTACGGCGGCCGGCCGGGCCGTCGTCATCGGCGGCGGTGTCTCGGGGTGGAACGCCACGCAGATCGCCGTCGGCATGGGCTTCCACGTGACGCTGCTCGACCGGGACATCAACAAGCTGCGCGAGGCCGACCGGATCTTCGGCACGAAGGTCCAGACCATCGTCTCCAACGCCTTCGAACTGGAGAAGGCGGTCGTCGAGGCGGACCTCGTCGTCGGGGCCGTTCTCATCCCCGGCGCGAAGGCGCCGAAGCTGGTCACCAACGACCTCGTCGCCAAGATGAAGCCCGGAAGTGTACTTGTCGACATTGCGATTGATCAGGGTGGCTGCTTCGAGGATTCGCGGCCGACGACGCACGCCGAGCCGACGTTCCGGGTCCATGACTCGGTCTTCTACTGCGTGGCCAACATGCCGGGCGCCGTACCGCACACCTCCACGTACGCGCTGACCAACGCCACGCTGCCGTACATCGTGGAGCTGGCGAACCGCGGCTGGCTCGACGCGCTGCGCCGGGACCCGGCCCTCGCCAAGGGGCTCAACACCCATGAGGGCCAGGTCATTTACCGCGAGGTCGCCGAGGCCCATGGGCTGGATCACGCCGAATTGGCCGCGCTTCTGGGCTGATGTGTCAACTCGTCTCGTCAACATCGCGCCAGCGGCCGGATCTCGCGGAGCGAGGTCCGGCCGTACGCGTGTCCGGTGGCTGCCGAACGGCGGGTCAACGCGCCTCGAACATAACGCTTTCAACCGTTTCGCGCGTCGGCGGAACAGGCCGGGCATGCCTTGGTGAGAGGCTTGTGCGCCCTTGACAGAGAGGTGTTCCGTTGCCGACACATCGGGCCGGGTCCGGCGGATTGTGTTGCTGCGAAGCGGTGACACGCCATAGAGTCGCCAACCGTCGGCATGGTGCCACGCTGACCTATCGATAAGTTTCCTGGTCCCGTCCAAGGAGGTAAGACGACTTGTGAATGAGTCGACATTTACTCCCGGGGGTGGTCAACCAGGAATGCCTGTGAGGAGCCAGAGCCCGTCGTCCGGGCTCAAGGCTGTCGGCTCCGTAGCGGTCCGCACCTTCGCCACCCACCAGCACATGACGACAGCCCACCAGATGATGGACGGCCAACACGTGAACGCCATGGCCGGCAACGAGGGTGGCCGAGAGTCCACTCCATTCGCCGACTACGACGAAGTGCCCGAGGGGCACTTCTACGACCCCGACGCCGAGTACGAGCCCGACCCCGAGTACGCGGCCACCCTCGCCCCCGACGCGGCCCGCCAGCGTCGCGAGCGGATCGGCCCGACCGGGCGTCCCCTGCCGTACTTCCCGATCCCGGGCCCGCTCACCGACCACGGCCCCGCGAAGATCATCGCGATGTGCAACCAGAAGGGCGGCGTCGGCAAGACGACGTCGACCATCAACCTGGGTGCCGCGCTCGCGGAGTACGGCCGGCGTGTGCTGCTCGTCGACTTCGACCCGCAGGGAGCCCTGTCGGTCGGTCTCGGCGTGAACCCGATGGAGCTGGACCTCACCGTCTACAACCTGCTCATGGAGCGGGGCATGGCGGCCGACGAGGTGCTGCTGAAGACCGCCGTGCCCAACATGGACCTGCTGCCGAGCAACATCGACCTCTCGGCCGCGGAAGTGCAGTTGGTGAGCGAGGTGGCGCGCGAGTCCACGCTCCAGCGGGCGCTGAAGCCCCTGATGCAGGACTACGACTACATCGTGATCGACTGTCAGCCCTCGCTCGGTCTGCTGACCGTGAACGCGCTGACCGCCGCGCACAAGGTGATCGTGCCGCTGGAGTGCGAGTTCTTCGCGCTGCGCGGGGTGGCGCTGCTGACGGAGACCATCGAGAAGGTCCAGGAGCGGCTCAACCCCGAGCTGGAGCTCGACGGCATCCTCGCCACCATGTACGACTCCCGTACGGTGCACAGCCGTGAGGTCCTCGCGCGCGTGGTCGAGGCCTTCGACGATCACGTCTACCACACCGTGATCGGACGGACCGTGCGCTTCCCGGAGACCACGGTCGCCGGTGAGCCGATCACCACGTACGCCTCGAACTCCGTCGGCGCCGCCGCGTATCGCCAGCTCGCCAGGGAGGTGCTCGCCCGGTGTCACGCCGAGTGAGTCTGCCCGGGGCCGACGAGCTGTTCCGTACGACCGGCGGCATGGCGTTGCAGTCCTCCCCGCCGGCGGACCGGCGCAGGAACGCCAACGGCGAGCCCCGGGTGCCCGCTCCGGCGGGGGAGAGCGATCCTTCCGGCGAACCGGCGGGCGCCTCCTCCTCCACCGCGGTGGAGGAGCACTCCGCCGCCGGTACGGACGCCCAGGAGCCGTCCCGGAGCAGGACCGCCGACGCCGAGCAGGCGGCCTCCTCCGTGAAGGGGCGACGGCCGCAGGAGGCCGCCTCAGCGGCCTCCGCGGGCCAGGGGCAGGCACCGGGCCAGACGCAGTCCGCCGGGCCGCAGGGCGGGCAGCAGCGCCGCCGGGGACGTGGCGCCAACCGCCGCCCCAGCGGGCGCGAACGGCACGACGAGAAGATCACGGTCTATGTCTCGGCCGAGGAACTGATGGACCTCGAACACGCGCGGCTCGTGCTGCGCGGTGAGCACGGACTCGCCGTGGACCGCGGCCGGATCGTCCGCGAGGCCGTCGCCGTGGTGCTCGCCGACCTCGAATCGCGCGGCGACGCGAGCATCCTCGTACGGCGCCTGCGCGGGCGCTGAGGATAGCCTGCGCGGGCCGTCCCTCCGCTCCCGCACCCAGGACCTCGATGCCGCCCCCGCCCCCCGGTCTTCACCGCCCGTCCCGCCGCACTCTGGGCCGCGGGCCAGGGGCGTCGGCGCCCGAGCCGGTTTCCGGACCCGCTCCCGTATCCGTGCCCGTGCCGGTACCGGAGCCCGCACCGGAGCCGCCGCCGGAGCCCGCTGTCGCACCGGAGCCGCCGCCGGTGTCCGAGCCGGTGGCCGAGACTGCCTCCGCGCCGGAACCGGAGCCGGAGCCTTCGCCCGGGGCGGAGCCGGAGCCGGCGCCTTCGTCGGAGTCCGCGTCCGAGTCCGCGCCCGGTGACGGGCGGTTCACCGTACGGCTGGTGAACTTCGAGGGCCCCTTCGACCTGCTGCTCCAGCTCATCTCCAAGCACAAGCTGGATGTGACCGAGGTCGCGCTGTCGAAGGTTACCGACGAGTTCATGGCGCACATCCGTGCCATGGGACCGGACTGGGACCTCGACCAGACCACCGAGTTCCTGGTCGTCGCGGCGACCCTGCTGGATCTGAAGGCCGCCCGGCTGCTGCCCGCCGCCGAGGTCGAGGACGAGGCCGATCTCGCGCTGCTCGAAGCGCGGGACCTGCTCTTCGCCCGGCTCCTCCAGTACCGCGCGTACAAACAGGTCGCGGAGATCTTCAGCGAGCGCCTGGACGCCGAGGCCCGGCGCTACCCCCGTACCGTCGGGCTGGAGCCGCACCACGCCGCGCTGCTCCCCGAGGTCATCATCAGCATCGGGCCCGAGGGCTTCGCCCGGCTCGCCGTGAAGGCGATGCAGCCCAAGCCCAGGCCGCAGGTGTACGTGGAGCACATCCACGCGCCCCTGGTGTCGGTACGGGAACAGGCGGGGATCGTCGTCGCACGGCTGCGGGAGCGCGGCGAGATCAGTTTCCAGGCGCTCACCGAGGACGCCGCGGACACCCTCACCGTCGTGGCGCGCTTCCTGGCGCTGCTGGAGCTCTACCGGGAGCGGGCCGTCGCCCTGGACCAGGAGGAGGCGCTCGGCTCGCTCATGGTCCGCTGGACGGGCGGGGACGGTGACGTGGAGGCCGCCGTCACGGACGAGTTCGACCGTGAGTCCGGGCCGGCCGACGGAGCGGCCGAAGGAGCGGGCGAGGGAACGGACGAGAAGAAGAAGGTGACGGTGTGAGCGAGAGGGTGCGGGAACGGGAGCGGGAACGGGAGCGGGAACAGGCCAGGGCGCGGGCGGCGGAGCGGTCGTCGGGCGCGGTCGCGGACCTGGACCTCAAGCCCGCGCTGGAGGCGGTCCTCATGGTCGTCGACGAGCCCGCCACCGAGGACCATCTCGCCAAGGTCCTCGACCGTCCCCGGCGGGCCGTCGCCGACGCGCTGCGCGAGCTGGCCGACGAGTACACCGTGCAGGGGCGGGGCTTCGAGCTGCGGCTGATCGCCGGCGGCTGGCGCTTCTACACCCGGCCCGAGTACGCCGACGCCGTGGAGGCGTTCGTCCTCGACGGCCAGCAGGCCCGGCTCACCCAGGCCGCGCTGGAGACGCTGGCGGTCGTCGCGTACCGCCAGCCCGTGAGCCGTTCCCGGGTCTCCGCGGTGCGCGGAGTGAACTGTGACGGCGTCATGCGCACCCTGCTCCAGCGCGGGCTGGTGGAGGAGGCGGGCGCGGAACCCGAAACAGGTGCGATCCTGTACAGGACGACGAACTACTTTTTGGAGCGGATGGGCCTGCGGGGCCTGGACGAGCTCCCGGAGCTCGCGCCCTTCCTCCCCGAGGCGGACGCGATCGAGGCCGAGAGCCAGGAAGGCGTTCCGTCGTTCGATCCGGACGCCCCGGATACCCACGCAGACGACAAGACGGAACTTTGATGCGAAGCAACGGCAGGAACAGCGGCAGCGGCAACAGGAGCGGCGGAGGCGGGAGCGGCGGCGACCGGGACAACCGGGGAGCCGGCAGCGGGCGTGACGACGAGCGGAAGCGGCCGTCCCGACCCCGCCCCGAGGAGCGCCGTTACGACGTCGGCCGCTCCGGCCCCACCGGTGGTTCCGGCGCGTCCGGGGCACCTGCGGGCGCGCGCCGTTCCGGTGGCTCCGGGGGTTCCGGCGGTTCCGGGGGTTCCGCGGGCGGCTCCTCCGGCGGGGGCTCCCGCCAGGGCGGTGCCCGTGGCGCGGCGGCACGCGGCGGTGCCAAGGGCGGCCCCAAGCCTTCGCAGAGCGGTGGCCGCGGCGGTCCGCGGCGCGGTGCCCCGTCCCGTCCGCGCGAGCTGGACGCCAAGATCGAGCAGCGCAACCGCGACCGGTACGCGGACCGGCCCTCGGTCAAGACGCCCAGGACCAACCCGGGCGCCGAGCAGGAGGGCGAGCGGCTTCAGAAGATCCTCGCCCGCGCCGGCATGGGCTCGCGCCGCGCCTGCGAGGAGCTGATCGAGCAGGCCAGGGTCGAGGTGAACGGCGAGATCGTCCTCGAACAGGGCATGCGCGTGGACCCGGACCGCGACGAGATCAAGGTCGACGGGCTGACCGTCGCCGCGCAGTCGCATCTCTTCTTCGCGCTGAACAAGCCGGCCGGGGTGGTCTCCACGATGGGGGACCCCGACGGGCGGCAGAACCTCGGCGACTACGTCACCAATCGCGAGACCCGGCTCTTCCATGTCGGCCGGCTCGACACGGAGACCGAGGGCATCATCCTGCTCACCAACCACGGTGAGCTGGCCCACCGCCTCACGCACCCCAAGTACGGCGTCAAGAAGATCTATCTCGCCGCGATCCAGGGCCCGTTGCCGCGCGATCTGGGCAAGCGGCTGAAGGACGGCATCCAGCTGGAGGACGGCTACGCCAAGGCCGACCACTTCCGGGTCGTCGAGAACACCGGCAAGAACTATCTGGTGGAGGTCACCCTCCACGAGGGCCGCAAGCACATCGTGCGCCGGATGCTCGCCGAGGCGGGCTTCCCGGTCGACCGGCTCGTCCGGACGTCCTTCGGCCCGATCCCGCTGGGCGACCAGAAGTCCGGCTGGCTGCGCCGCCTCACCAACACCGAGGTCGGCATGCTGATGAAGGAAGTCGGGCTGTAACACACGCCCACGGCGTCTTCCCCGGACACGCCGGACATCGCGAAGCCCGCGGCCTGATGGCCGCGGGCTTCTCCCTTGTGCGTACGGCCTTCTCCCTTGTGCGTACGGCGCGTTCAGTTTTATAGTCAGCATGACCATTAAGGAGGTGGCCGTGCGTCGCGCGATCACGAGTCGGACGGCCGTGCGCGGGTACGGCCGGTGGACCTGGACCCACGGGGGTGGCCCAGGCTCCAGGCCCTGTCCGGTCGGCCTTCACGGGCCTGTGAGGACCGACCGGACAGGACCTCGGCCTCCGGAGCGGTCATGACGGCTCGGGGGCGGGTGCCGGGGGGCTACGACCCCGCCGCCTTCGAGCCGTTCGCGGTCACCGTCGATCTCGCCGTCTTCACCGTGCGCCTCGGCCGGCTGCACGTACTCCTCATCGAGCGGGGCGAGGAACCGTACCGGGGCGACTGGGCGCTGCCCGGTGGTTTCGTACGGCCGAGGGAGTCCGCCGGACAGGCCGCCCGCC
This sequence comes from Streptomyces sp. NPDC088147, assembly GCF_044741565.1. Lineage (NCBI taxonomy): Bacteria > Bacillati > Actinomycetota > Actinomycetes > Kitasatosporales > Streptomycetaceae > Streptomyces > Streptomyces sp. NPDC088147. The sequence continues at coordinate 29,670 of NZ_JBIUSY010000010.1, forward strand.
GTGAACTCGCCGAGGAGACGGGCCTGTCGGCGCCGACCGCGGGCGCGCTCCATCTGGAGCAGCTGCGCACCTACAGCGATCCGGACCGCGACCCCAGGATGCGGGTGGTGTCCGTGGCGTACACCGCGCTCGTCCCCGACCTGCCCGAGCCGCGCGGCGGCGGGGACGCCGCACGCGCCCAGTGGGTGGAGTTCGGCGCCCGCGGGCCGCTCGCGTTCGACCACGAACACATCCTCGCCGACGCCTACGACCGGGTCGGCGCCAAGCTCGAATACACCTGTCTCGCCACGGCCTTCTGCCCGCCCGAGTTCACGCTCGGGGAACTGCGGCAGGTGTACGAGACGGTCTGGGGCGTGGAGCTCGACCGCCCCAACTTCCGGCGCAAGGTCCTCACCACGCCGGACTTCGTACGGACGGTGGAGGGGCCGCCGCGCCGGACGGGTGGCCGGGGGAAACCGGCGGCGCTGTACCGCGCGGGCCCCGCCACCACGCTGCACCCACCTCTGCTGCGACCGGAAGGACGGAAGGCATGATCATCGCGAGGGCCCAGACCAAACAGGCTGCCACGGGCTCGCTGATCGGGCTCGCGCTCGGTGACGCGCTGGGCTTCCCCACCGAGTTCAACGATGTGCCGTCGATCCTCGCCAAAAGCGGTCCCTGGCGCGAGATGGCGCTGCCGGAGCCCGCGTTCGTCACGGACGACACCCAGATGACGCTGGCGTTCGCGCGCGGGATCAGGACGGCGATGGACCGGGGCGTGCTCGGTCCGCTGCGGCTGGAGCGGCCGGTGCGCGACGAGTTCGTCCGCTGGTACCACTCCCCGGACAACAACCGCGCCCCGGGCAACACCTGTCTGACCGCCTGCCGGCTCCTCGACAGCGACCGCCCCTGGCAGCGGGCCAGCCAGACGCACTCCAAGGGCTGCGGCGCCAATATGCGGGTCGCGCCGATCGGACTCGTCCCCGGCCTCAGCGACGAACAGCGCGGCGGCGCCGCGCAGTTGCAGGCGGCGCTCACCCACGGCCATCCGACGGCGCTCGCCGCCTCCGACCTGACGGCCCGCGCGGTCTGTCTGCTGGCGCACGGCGGCGAGCCGCAGGCGCTGGTGGGCCAGCTGCGCTCGTACGCGTACGAGAACCGCGAGCGCTACTACCACCGCTGGCTCGGCGACCTCTGGACGCTCGCCGGCGATCCCACGCCCGAGACCTTCATCGCCCGGGGCTGGGACGAGTGCCTGGAGGCCCTGGAACGCCTCCAGGAGGCCCTGCGCGCCCCTTCCCCGGAGACCGATCCCTGTCTGGCCACCGGAGACGGCTGGATCGCCGAGGAAGCCCTCGCCACCGGCCTGCTCTGCTTCCTCCTCTTCCCCCAGGACCCGGTCACCGCCCTGCGCCGCGCCGCCTGCACACGAGGTGACTCCGACTCCCTCGCCTGCCTCGCGGGCGCGTTCGCGGGCGCCCATCTGGGCGCGGGAGCGTGGCCCCGGGAGTGGGCGGAGCGGATCGAATACCACGGCGATCTGATGGCGCTGGGAGCGCTCTGGGACTCCTGAGCCGCGTCCGTGGACCACACGTGTTCCGGGCGCCGTGCTTCAGGGCTCCGGTGTTCCGGAGCACTGTGTTCCGGAGAGCTGTGTTCCAGAGCGCTGTGTTTCGGAGGGCCGTGTTTCAGAGCGCTGTGTTTCAGAGCGCCGAGGCGCGGCGCACGCGGGTCAGGAAGTCCTCCACGCGCGCGTGGTCCGGGTCGGCCGGCAGCGGGGAGCGGGACACCGCCTCGTCGGCCTCGGCGACGAGGCGGGTCAGCCGGCGCTCCACCTCCGGCCACGGGACCTCGCCCCGCTTGACCGCCAGCAGGTGGTCCCGGTTCCGGCCGACGTCGACCACCAGGGTGCCCGTACGCAGCAGATCCCGGCAGGAGGCGAGCAGCCGCAGCAGATGCATGGCGTGCTTCCAGCGCGGGGCGCCGTGCACGCGTACGTCCGCCTCCAGCTTCCGGCGCTGGCCCTCGGCGTAGCGGACGAACGTCCGGTGGGCCCGCCGGGACAGGAACGCGTCGCGCAGGGCGAGCAGTTCACGGCCGGTGTCGTCGATCCGTTCGACGAGCGGGGAGTGCAGACACTCCAGGATATTCGGGTTGGTGCGCAGGGCGAGGGAGCAGAAGCGCTCCAGCTCCCAGGAGAACTGTTCCGGGGCCGGGCCCTCGACATGGGCCGGCGGTTTCCCGAAGCGCCAGAAGAGCGGGGTCGGGGCGAGGAAGACACCGCGCCGGTCGGTGTCGCTGTCCTCCGTCGCGAGTCCGAAGGCGCGCGAGCCCATCACACACGCGTAGACGGTGTGTTCACGGACGAGCGCTTCCGGCGAGGTCATGGGGGAGAGGCTACGGGGGCACCGGGCAGGGGGCCGAGTGGTTTTCCGGCGTCCCGGCGGGCCCGCTCGCGCCGGGGCCCGGTGGCCCGCCCGCGCCGGTGGGAAAGGTCGCCGCGCCCCCGTTCCGCGCGGCTGACTACCCTGGGACGAGCACTCGATCACTGAGGAGAACGTCGTGGCGGTACGAGCGGTGCGCGGAGCGGTCCAGCTGGAGCGGGACGAGGCCGGGCACATGGACGACCAGGTCAGGCAGCTCCTCACGGCGATCCTGGAGCGCAACGCGCTCACCGCGGACGATCTGATCAGCATCTGGTTCACGGCCACGCCCGATCTGCACAGCGACTTCCCGGCCGCCGCGGCCCGCGGGCTCGGCATAGTCGACGTCCCGCTGATCTGCGCTCAGGAGCTGGCCATCGAGGGCGCCCTGCCGCGCGTCGTCCGTATCCTCGCCCATATCGAGTCCGACCTGCCCAGGGCCGAGATCGCTCACGTCTACCTCGGCGCCGCGGCCACCCTCCGCAAGGACATCGCCCAGTGAGAACCGCCGTCGTCATCGGTACGGGCCTGATCGGCACCTCGGCGGCGCTGGCCCTGGCCGGCCGCGGGGTCACCGTCCATCTCAGCGACCACGACCCCGCCCGCGCCAGGACCGCCGCGGCGCTCGGCGCGGGGACGGACGAGGCGCCCGAGGGCCCCGTCGACCTCGCGATCATCGCCGTACCGCCCACGCATGTCGCCGCCACGCTCTCCTCGGCGATGCGGAACGGCATGGCCCGCGGCTATCTGGACGTGGCCAGCGTGAAGGGCGGCCCCCGCCGCGAGCTGGAGGCGCTCGGCCTCGATCTCACCGCGTACATCGGTACGCACCCCATGGCCGGCAAGGAGCGTTCGGGACCGCTGGCCGCGACCGCCGATCTCTTCGACGGGCGCCCCTGGGTGCTGACCCCGACCCGGGACACCGACACCGAGGTGCTGAACCTCGCCCTGGAACTGGTCGCGCTGTGCCGGGCCGTGCCGGTGGTGATGGACGCCGACGCGCACGACCGCGCGGTCGCCCTCGTCTCGCACACCCCGCAGCTGATCTCGTCGATGGTCGCCGCCCGTCTGGAGGAGGCCGACGAGACGGCCGTACGCCTCTGCGGCCAGGGCATCCGCGATGTCACCCGGATCGCGGCCTCCGACCCCGGGATGTGGGTCGAGATCCTCTCCGCCAACCCGGGCCCCGTCGCCGACGTACTGGCCGGGGTCGCCGCCGACCTCGGTGAGACGGTCGAGGCGCTGCGCGCGCTCCAGTCCTCGGACGCGGAGAAGCGGCGCGGCGGGGCCGCCGGGATCGAGGACGTCCTGCGGCGCGGCAACGCGGGACGGGTGCGGGTGCCCGGGAAGCACGGCGCCGCCCCCGCGACGTACGAGGTCGTGGCCGTCCTCATCAGCGACCAGCCGGGCGAACTGGCCCGTATCTTCGCGGACGCGAGCCGCGCCGGGGTCAACGTGGAGGACGTACGGATCGATCACGCGACCGGGCAGCAGGCGGGTCTGGTGCAGCTGATGGTGGAGCCGTCGGCGGCCCCGGTGCTCTCGGCGGCCCTGCGGGAACGCGGCTGGTCGATCCGGCAGTAGTCCGACAGCAGTCCGGCGGCGGTCACGCGAGGTGGCCCGCGTCCCGCCGAACGGGTGCATTCGGGGTCCTGAGTACTCGGTAACCTTGTGCGGGGGCGTATGTGCGTCCCCGCACATCCACCCCCATGAACCAGGAAGGTGTCCGACCCCCGTGGACAACGGAGCAACCCCCGCCCGGACCGCACCGGCCGCTGTGATCGTCGCCATCGACGGGCCCTCCGGCACGGGCAAGTCGAGCACCTCCAAGGCCGTGGCCGCCCAGCTCGGGCTGAGCTACCTCGACACCGGCGCGCAGTACCGTGCGATGACCTGGTGGATGATCACCAACGGTGTCGACGTGTCGGACGGCGCCGCCGTCGCGACCGCCGCGGACAAGCCCGTACTGGTCTCCGGGACGGACCCGGCCGCCCCCACGATCACCGTGGACGGGGCGGACGCCTCCGGTCCGATCCGTACCCAGGAGGTCACCTCCAAGGTGAGCGCGGTCAGTGCCGTGCCCGAGGTGCGGACCCTCGTCACCGAGCTCCAGCGATCCATCGCCGCGGCGGCCGGGAACGGGATCGTGGTCGAGGGCCGTGACATCGGTACGACCGTGCTGCCGGACGCCGACGTCAAGATCTTCCTCACCGCGTCCCCGGAGGCCCGCGCGGCCCGGCGCAGCGGTGAGCTGAAGGGCAAGGAGGCGACCGATGTCGCCGCCACCAAGGACGCCCTGGTCAAGCGGGACGCGGCCGACTCCAGCCGTAAGGCGTCCCCGCTCGCGAAGGCCGCCGACGCGGTCGAGGTGGACACCACGGAGCTCACGCTCCAGCAGGTCATCGAGTGCGTCGTGACCCTGGTCGAGGAGAAGCGGGCCGCGAAGTGAGCACACCGTCAGCGCCGGCGGCCAGAGCCGCGTCACCGAAGGACGCGGCCCCGGCCCCGGCCTCGGAGAAGGGCGCGGCGGTCGGGCGCGGCATCGGCATCGGGCTGATGTACGGCCTGTGGCGCCCGCGGGTGCTGGGCGCGTGGCGGGTTCCGGCGGACGGCCCCGTCATCCTCGCCGTCAACCACGCGCACAACATCGACGGCCCGATGCTGATGGGCACCGCGCCCCGTCCGGTGCACTTCCTGATCAAGAAGGAAGCCTTCATCGGCCCGCTCGACCCGTTCCTGCGGGCCATCGGGCAGCTGAAGGTGGACCGCACGGTCGCCGACCGCACCGCGATCACCGACGCGCTCGGGGTGCTCAGGGGCGGCGGCGTGCTGGGGATATTCCCCGAGGGCACCCGGGGCGAGGGAGACTTCGCCTCACTGCGCGCCGGGCTGGCGTACTTCGCCGTACGGTCCGGGGCGCCGATCGTGCCGGTGGCGGTCCTGGGCAGTACGGAGCGCCGGGGCCGGCTGATACCGGCGCTGCCCCCCTTGCGCAGCCGCGTGGATGTCGTCTTCGGCGACGCCTTCGAGGCGGGGGACGGCACCGGACGGCGGACCCGCAAGGCGCTGGACGACGCCACCGCCCGGATCCAGGAGCGGCTGACCGTCCACCTGGAAAACGCCAGGCGCCTGACCGGGCGCTAGCGAACAGCTGAGTACTTGAGTAGTGCGCCGCGGCATGCGGCGCACCGATCACGATGAACGAGGTACGGACTTCATGAACGACCAGATCGACTCCGCCGACGAGCACGGAGAGCTCGGCGATGCCGAGTACGCGGACTTCATGGAGCTTGCCGCTCACGAGGGCTTCGAAGCCGAGGAGGTGGAGGGCGCGATCGATGAGGCCGGTCACGGACCGCTGCCCGTCCTCGCCGTCGTCGGCCGCCCCAATGTCGGCAAATCCACTCTCGTGAACCGGATCATCGGCCGCCGTGAGGCGGTCGTCGAGGACAAGCCCGGCGTCACCCGCGACCGGGTCACCTACGAGGCCGAGTGGGCGGGCCGCCGCTTCAAGATCGTCGACACCGGCGGCTGGGAGCAGGACGTCCTCGGCATCGACGCCTCCGTCGCCGCCCAGGCCGAGTACGCGATCGAGGCCGCCGACGCGGTCGTCTTCGTCGTGGACTCCACGGTCGGCGCGACCGACACCGACGCCGCCGTGGTCCGGCTGCTGCGCAAGGCGGGCAAGCCCGTCGTGCTCTGCGCCAACAAGGTCGACGGACCGAGCGGCGAGTCCGACGCCACGGCGCTCTGGTCGCTCGGACTCGGCGAGCCCCACCCGGTCTCCTCGCTGCACGGCAGGGGCACCGGCGACATGCTCGACGCGGTGCTCGAAGCGCTGCCCGAGGCCCCGGCGCAGACGTTCGGCACCGCCCTCGGCGGCCCCCGCCGTATCGCGCTCATCGGCCGCCCGAATGTCGGCAAGTCGTCCCTGCTGAACAAGGTCGCGGGCCAGGACCGCGTCGTCGTCAACGAGATCGCGGGCACCACCCGTGACCCGGTCGACGAGCTGATCGAGCTGGGCGGCGTCGTCTGGAAGTTCATCGACACCGCCGGTATCCGCCGCCGGGTCCATCTCCAGGAGGGCGCGGACTACTACGCCTCGCTGCGTACCGCCGCCGCCGTCGAGAAGGCCGAGGTGGCGGTCGTACTGATCGACACCAGCGAGTCCATCAGCGTCCAGGACCAGCGGATCATCACGATGGCCGTCGAGGCGGGCCGCGCCCTGGTCATCGCGTACAACAAGTGGGACACCCTCGACGAAGAGCGCCGCTACTACCTGGAGCGGGAGATCGAGACGGAGCTGGCACAGGTCGCCTGGGCCCCCCGGGTGAATGTCTCGGCGCGCACCGGCCGCCATATGGAGAAGCTGGTCCCGGCGATCGAGACGGCCCTCGCGGGCTGGGAGACCCGGGTCCCGACGGGCAGGCTCAACGCGTTCCTCGGTGAGCTGGTCGCCGCGCATCCGCACCCGATCCGGGGCGGCAAGCAGCCCCGCATCCTGTTCGGTACGCAGGCGGGCACGAAGCCGCCGCGCTTCGTGCTCTTCGCCTCGGGCTTCATCGAGGCCGGCTACCGGCGCTTCGTGGAGCGCCGGCTGCGCGAGGAGTTCGGCTTCGAGGGCACCCCGATCCATATCTCCGTGCGGGTGCGCGAGAAGCGCGGCCGCAAGAAGTAGGCGGACAGAACCCGGCGTACAGCACGCCGAAAGCGGTGGGGCCCGGCACGGAATCATCCGTGCCGGGCCCCACCGCTCTCGGCGTGGTCATCTGCCCCGGCGGGGGCCCGGGGGAAGGGCGGGGGGAAGCGCCGCCTGGGCCGGCCGTCCCGCATGCTGCCGGGGATCACGCTGCCAGGAACCGGGGTACGGCGTGTGCCCGAGTCCGGAGTGGGCGCCGTACCCGCCACGCGCGGCGTGCAGCCCGGTGCCGAAGGCCGTGAAGCCGAGGTTCTCCTCATTGCTGCGGTCACCGGGCAGTGCCCTGAAGGACCGGCGGAATTCGGAGTACAGCGCGTCGTAGATCGGGGTCGTGGAGAACCCGTCCGCGACATCCTGCGCGGGGCGCATGGAAGGGATATGGCTCTGGTACTGCTGGCGGGTGGGGTCGTATGAGTGCACGTACGTGCCAACGACCTCGTCGCCCGTCGGATGCGGGCTGCCCTGGGAATTCGCCGTCGCCGGGAAGCGGAGCGGCGGGCGGGCGCGGCGCGTGGCCTCGGTCACGTGCCGGCCAGCGGCATCGCCGCGGCGACCAGCTTGCCGTTGGCCGCGGCCTTCTCCAGGGCGTCGCGCAGCAGGTCCTCGCGGGGCTGCTGGCCGATGGAGCCGACCGGCGCGGCGAAGACCAGGACGGTGTGCGACTTGTTGGCGGCGGTCCGCCAGCCCTCGGTCACCTGGAGCGGCTGATGGGCCTGCCACCACGCGGTCGGGGTACCGCCGCCGGTGCCCGGCTGGAGCACGGCGTGCAGCTGACCCATCGCGAGCAGCACCGACCAGCCGGGCAGCGGGGCGGGCACCTGGTTCAGATCACCGAGCGGCTGGAACCCCTGCTCGATGAGGAGCGGCAGGAACTCGTCGATGGTGGAGTCCGAGCCGGGCCGGACGATCGGGGCGGTCGGCTCGACGACCAGCGCGGGGTGCAGATCGCCCTCGATCAGCACCAGACCGCTGGTGACCCCGAGCACGGCCTGGTTGGAGCCCGCGGCGGGGACTCCCCGCGCTCCCTCGGGCTGGGGTTCGCCGCCGGTGATCGACCGGACCGCCCCCTGGAGCTGGTCCTCGGCGACCTGGACGACCTGGGAGGGAATGCAGGTGGCGTGGGCGAAGGCGAGAACGGCGGTCTCCTCGCCGACGAACAGCACGGTGCTGGTCCGCTCCTGTTCGGAGTCGCCGGGGGTCCGGCAGGACGTGCAGTCGTAGCTGCCCGGGGAGTTCTCGCCGGAGAGCAGCCGATCGGCTTCTTCGTCGCCGATCTCGGCGCGTACGTCCTCGCTGACATCGAGCATGCGCGGCACGGGTGGCTCCTCGAACTCGGTGCGTGGGCCGGGCTGTTCCCGGCTCGTACAGAAGACAACGGGCGAGCCGTCGCCCGGGTCACGCGCGAAGGGGAACGGAATCGAACCATCCCGGGCGGGGCGTCGGCCATCGGCCGGAACGGCCCGGTGCGGCCCAACATCTGCCGGGTAAAGGGAAGTTGATCCGGTACGCCGACGCGCGGATCCGCACGCGAACAGATGGACAGGTCGACAAATCGGGAAATCAGCGAATCAATGGGGTGGCTGAATCTCATTGCTCCCTTCGGGGATCTCGGCGCCCGGTCCGGGCGGCGTGCGTGTGGCGTCCGGGGTGTGTCCACGCGGTTCGCCGGTGCCGTATCGGCGTATGAACGTACGAATCTGCTCCGACTCGGCACCATGTGGGTCATTTCCGCGTCTACCCAGTCGGCATCTGCCCAGTCGGCCCGGACCAGGGACCGGCCGAAACCGCACGGACCAGGGAGGCCCGGCACGCCATGTATCTCTCGGTCCTCCCGGGGGCGTCCGGGGGCGCGAAGCCCCGCGACGCGCTGTGCCGCGGCGCCGGCGCCTTACCCGGCGGCGCGTTCACCGTCGGGGGACAAGGCCGCAGACGCGATCCGAAAGGGCAGAACCGTATGACCAGCAGACCCAGCGGGCGGCGGGCGTCGCCCGCCGTGTGCACCGCCGACTGCATCGCCGACTCGGCGGGGGGAATCACCTTCGACATCACGGGCGCGGCCCGCCCGGACGCGACGCTGGTGCTGCGCCGCCGGGCGGGCCACGACGACGGGGTGCCCGGCGGCGAGGCGCGGGGTGGCGAGGCGCGGGGTGGCGGCGACGAGGTACGGCTGCCGCTGACCGGTCCCGCCGTCACCGGAGCCGGGCGGTCGCGGCTGCGCGCCGTCCTGCCCAGCACCGTCGAACTGGCCGAAGGGCACTGGGACGTCTTCACGGGCGCCTCGGGCGGCCTGCCCGTGCGGCCCGGGATCAGGGACGTACGGGCGCTGATCGACCGGGTGCCCGGGGCGGGCCCGGTCGCCGCCCGTGTCCCGTACCCCACCGCCGACGGCCGGCTCGCCCTCAGGACCTGGCTCCGCGCACCGCACGCCGAGGCCGGGACGGTCCGCTGCGAGCCGGCCGGGATGTCGGTCGAGGGCGTGCTGTACGGAGCCGAGCTGGGGGAGCACGCGCGGGCCGAGGCCCGGCTGCGCGGCGGCGGCCGTACGCACCGGGTGGCCGTGACCGGCCGGGGCGGGGTGTTCGCCTTCACCCTGCCGTACGGACCGCTGGCCGCGATCGAGCCTGGCGAACGGAGCGGGCTGGGCGAACGGAGCGGGCCGGGCGAGCAAGGGGGGCCGGGCCGGGACCGCAGGCACTGGGATCTGTGGCTGCTGCCCGCGCCCGGCGCCGCCGGCATACGGGTCTCCCGCATCCTCGACGACATCTGGGACAAGCGGGCGATCCATGTGTATCCGGCACACGGCGTCTCCGCCCCGCACGGCACGGACGGCTGGCTGGCCGCCCCCGGCTACACCCATGACAACGACTTCTGCGTACGGCTGGACCCCGCGCCCGTGCCCGCCGCGCCCGTGCCGACGTCGACGCGCTGACCGGAGCGGACCCGCGGGCGGACCGCGCGGGCGGTCGGCGTCCGGCGGCGCTTGAGGGCTTGCGGACTTGTGGACTTACGGACTTGAGGACAGAAGCTGTCCGCGAGTGCGGGCAGACTCGGGCCCATGTTGGAGACCTCGGCACGACTGCTGCGCCTGCTCTCACTGCTCCAGGCCCACCGCGAGTGGTCCGGCGCCGACCTCGCGGACCGGCTCGGCGTCACCCCGCGCACCGTACGGCGCGATGTCGACCGGCTGCGCGAACTCGGCTACCCGGTCAACGCCAGCCCCGGCACGGGCGGCGGCTACCAGCTCGGCGCGGGGGCCGAGCTGCCGCCGCTGCTGCTGGACGACGAGGAGGCCGTCGCCGTCGCCGTCGGCCTGCGCACCGCCGCGGGCAACGGCGTGGAGGGCATGGGCGAGACCTCCGTACGCGCCCTGGCGAAGCTGGAGCAGGTGCTCCCGAACCGGCTGCGGCGCCGGGTGAGCGCCCTCAACTCCTTCACCGTGCCGATGCTGCGCGGGCCGCGGGGGTCCATGGCCGACCCCGGCGTCCTCACGGAGCTGGCCAACGCCTGCCGGGACGGCGAGCGGCTGCGCTTCGCCTACCGCGACCACGAGGACTCCGTCACCCGCCGCGTCGTCGAGCCGCACCGTCTGGTGTGCACCGAACGCCGCTGGTATCTGGTCGCCTGGGACCTGGACCGTGCCGACTGGCGTACGTTCCGGGTGGACCGGATCACCCCCACACCGCCGCACGGACCGCGCTTCACCCCGCGTACCCCGCCCGCCGAGGACCTCGCCGCGTATGTCTCGCGGGGCGTCTCCACCCGGGCCTACGCCACGGCTGCCGTGATCCGGCTGCACGCGTCCGCCGAGGAGGCGGCCCAGGACGTGTCACCGTCCACAGGCGTTCTGGAGGCGGTCGACGAGCACAGCTGTCTGCTGCGGACCGGGGCGGCGAGCCTGGACGTGATGGCGATCCATCTGGCGCTGCTCGGCTTCGACTTCGAGGTGATCGAGCCCCCGGAGCTGACCGACCACCTCAGGGCCCTGCGGGACCGGCTGTCCCGCGCCCTGGGCTGACACGCCCGCGCGGACGGGAACGTACGGGCAGGGGTACGTGTCGGCGGGCGGCGGATTGTGCGGGGGACTCGTGAATTCCTCGACGGTCCATCAATTGATTTCCGCGGTCGGCCGGAAAACGACTGTCGCGGGCGGTCGAATTCCGGGTGGGCTATTTATGTGATCTTCGAGGTATGGAATTTCTAAGAAGTCGGGTGTGAAGGGGCCGTAAGAGTGACGCGGTTCGCATCCGGAGCGCGTCGGAACCTGTGACACAAGTGTGACCGCGGGGGGACGAGAAGCATACGGGTGAGGTATCCGTTCGCCTTCCTTCGGCCGTCCCCGGCGCCTACGGTGAGTGGTATGTCACCGATACCGACTCCACCCCGACAGCCCGACGACGCCCCCGAGTCCTATGTCGGACTCGACTCCGAGAGCGCCGGACGCCGCGCCCGCGAGCGCGGCTGGACCACCGTCAGGGCGCTGCCCCCGGGCTCGATCATCACCATGGAGTTCGTGGCGGGCCGGCTCAACTTCGAGGTCGACGCGGGCCGGGTCATCCGCTGCTGGCTCGGCTGACCGGGCGGCCCCGCCCCGGGCTCACGACGGGCTCCCGACGGGCTCCTGACGCCCTTCCGGCGGGCCCCTGGCACGCACCCGTACGCACGAAGGCCCCGGCCGGAGCCGGGGCCTTCGTGCGTACGCGGGTGGGGCTGTGCGTACCGCCCCCGCGGTCCCTGGGGGCGGTCAGCCGCCCGTCATGGGCCGCGAGTGCCCCGGACGACGGCTGCCGGCCGGGGTGATCGGCGTACGCTCCGAGCGCGCCGTGTGCGGCTTCGTCTGGGTGAGCTGACCCGTACCCGCGACGGTGCCGGCGGTACGGCCGGCACCGGGGTGACCGCCGTGACCTGCTCCGATGGGCCCGCACGGCGGCTCGTCGCCCAGCCCGGACGCCTCCTGCGGGACCGCCGCGGGCCGCGGGCCGCCGGAGGCGACCGGGGTCGACGGCGTGGTCCTGCGGCGCGCGCGCCACCGCTCGCGGACCGCGAAGATCGCCAGCTCGGCCCGGCCGATCAGCGGCTCGAAGAAGGGCAGCGCCAGCAGGATCAGCAGCCCCGCGGCCCAGCCGAGCAGCACATCGCTCAGCCAGTGCGTACCGAGGTAGACGGTCGTCGCACCGACCCCCAGGGCGACCACGGCCGACATGACCGACAGATAGCGCCTGGCCCGGGGAGTGGTGGCCAGATAGGCCAGGATTCCCCAGGTCACCACGGCGTTGGCGGTGTGTCCCGAAGGAAATATATCGCCGCCCGCGAAGAGCTCGGCCGAGCCGATCTGCGTCGCGTAGTGGGGGCCGAGGCGGCCCAGGCCGAGCTTGACCGCCCCGACGGTCACGTTGAGCAGCAGCAACGCCGTGCCGAGCGCCAGCAGCGGCCGGAGCGTGTGCTGCCGCCAGGAGCGCCAGCCCAGCCAGGCCGCGATCATCACGGCCGTGGGGCCGCGCTGCCCCAGCACCACGAAGTAGTCGAGGAAAGGATGCAGTTCCGGCCATTGCTGATAGGGCCGGAAGAGCATGACCTTCCAGTCGAGGATCACCAGCGAGGACGAGACGAGCACGGCAACGACGATGGCGAGATAGAACGCCAGCGTCCCGCCGAAGAGAGCCTTGCGGGTGCGGCTCATCCGCGGGATCTCTATCTTCGGCGGTTCCGGCTCCCGGTCCAGACGGGCAAAGATGTCGGTACGCACCCAATCGACGTTACAGCGAGTGAGCGAGTGAACCGGTCGATCCGGTCTCTTTGTGATGACGATGTGATGTGGAGTGCGTCTCGGAGAGTGGTTTATCAGGGGGCGTTCCGGAAATCGAAGGGACCTTCGGCCCTATTAATCGACGCGCCGTTCCAGGAACCGTCTTTGTGCGGAACAGAATTAGTTCACCGTGGCGTCGCACGGAATTTCCCTCCCGCTCGTGCGCGCCCGGAGTCCCGGCCCTGGCGGGCGGGAGTGGCGTACGCCACACTCGTCGGCCGGAAGGGTGAGAGATGCGCCACGCGGCGCGCGCGTTCACTCGCGTACGCTGGCGGCTCACTCGCCCGTCGATGCCGGGCCGCTCCGAGGGACCCGTGTCCCCGTTGGCCCGCCGAGCGCGAGGGACGCATTGGGAGGTACTCAGATGTCCGGGAGCACCACGGCCGGCGCACGGCTGCGCGTGGCCGGGGTCCGCGGGGGTGCCAACCGCTGGGTCGTCCTGGTCGTCCTCTGCGTGAGCCTGCTGCTGGTCGCGCTCGACGCGACCGTGCTGCATGTCGCCGTCCCGGCGGTCACCGCCGACCTCAGGCCCAGCGGTGTCGAGCTGCTCTGGATCGTGGACGCGTATCCACTGGTCTGCGCCGCGCTGCTGATCCTCTTCGGCACGCTGGGCGACCGCATCGGGAGACGCCGGGTCCTGCTCATCGGATACGCGCTCTTCGGGGCGGCCTCGGCCGTCGCGGCCCTCGCCGATACGCCGCTGGTGCTGATCGTGGCGCGCGCCCTGCTGGGGGTCGGCGGCGCGATGATCATGCCCGCGACGCTCTCCATCCTGCGCGACGTCTTTCCCGACCGGCGCGAGCGCGCCATGGCCATCGGCGTCTGGACGGCGGTCGCCGCCATCGGGGCGGCCCTCGGCCCGGTGCTCGGCGGCTTCCTGGTCGAGCACTTCTGGTGGGGCTCGGTCTTCCTGATCAATCTCCCGCTGCTGGCGCTCCTGCTGCCGCTCGGCCGGCTGGTGCTGCCCGAGTCGAAGGGCTGCGGCGACGGGCCCTGGGACGTGCTCGGCGCGCTGATGGCCGCGGCCGGGGTGCTCGGGGTGGTCTTCGGGGTGAAGCGGCTCGGCGCCGGGGAGGGGCCCCTCGGCCCCGAGACCCTCGGCCCGCTCTGCGTCGGCGCGGCCCTCCTCGTCCTCTTCGTCCGCAGACAGCGGCGCAGGGCGCATCCGCTGATCGACATGCGGATGTTCGCCAGGCCCACGTTCTCCGTCTCCGTCGGCTGCATCGTCCTCGCCATGCTGGCCCTGGTCGGCCTGGAGCTGATCGCCGTCCAGTACCTCCAGCTGGTGCTGGAACTCAGTCCGCTGGAGACCGGACTGCGGCTGCTGCCGCTCACCTTCGCCGCCATGGCCGCGGGGGTCACCGGCTCGGCCACGCTGCGCCGGGTGGGGCCGCGCCGGATGGTGGCCTGGGGCTTCGTACTGACCGCGGGCGCCGTGCTGCTGCTGGTGCTGATGGGCCAGCACGACCGGCCGGGGCTGCTGACCACGGGGTTCGTCCTGCTCGGTTTCGGGCTTCAGACCACGCTCTTCGGCGCGTACGAGTCGATGCTCAGCGAGGCTCCGGCGGACCAGGCGGGCGGCGCCGCGGCCATCGGCGAGACCTCGTACCAGCTGGGTGCGGGCATGGGGATCGCCCTGCTCGGCAGCGTGATGAACGCGGTGTACGCGCCCGCGCTGATGTCGGTGAGGGGTGTCCCCGCGTCGGCGGGTTCGGCGGCGTCCGACTCGCTCGGTGAGGCCTACGAGGTGGCTGCCCGGCTCGGCGGACCGGCGGGGGAGACTCTGCGTGCCGCCGCGCGCCACTCGTTCGTGCACGGTCTGCACGTCACGCTGTTCGTCAGCGCGGGGCTGCTGCTGCTCGGCGCGCTGGCCGCGCTGCGGCTGCCGAGGATCATGGAGTGCCCGCCCCCGGAGGCGCGCGAGGCGACGGGTGAGGCGCGCGAAGAGGCGCGCGAAGAAGCGGCCGAAGAGGCGCCGGAGCCCGGGGAGGCGCGGCCGTCCCGTGCGCGGGAGCCACGGCCGCCCCAGCCGCGCAGAGCGCCGACGGCGGCACGTGAGTCCTCGGAGGCGGCGGTCCCGGCGGGCCGCGGCTCCCGATAGGCGTACCGGCGCCCCGCGTGCCGACGTCCCCGCGTACCGGTGCCCCGCGTACCGACCACCTCGCGCCGGCCCCGCGGGACCGCTGACGCGCGGACGCGGCGACCGGGGTGCGTCTGGACGCGCGGCACACCGCGTCGTACCGTCGTCACCGAGCTGTGACTAGCACCGCTAGTTACAGCTCGTCAGAGCCGTGCGAGCCGCCGGAGGCCGTCCCATGTCCGCACCGTCCTCACCGACCGCGCCGTCCGCGTCGCCGGTCGCCAAACCCCCGCCCTTCGACCCCGGCGACCCCCTCGGCCTCGACGATCTGCTCGAACCGGAGGACCTGGCGATCCGGGAGACCGTACGGACCTGGGCCGCCGACCGGGTCCTGCCGCATATCGCCGAGTGGTACGAGCGCGGCGAACTGCCCGTCATCCGTGAACTGGCCCGCGAACTCGGCGGACTCGGCGCGCTCGGGATGTCCCTGACCGGATACGGCTGCGCGGGTGCCACCGCCGTCCAGTACGGACTCGCCTGTCTGGAGCTGGAGGCCGCCGACTCCGGGATCCGCTCCCTCGTCTCCGTACAGGGCTCGCTCGCCATGTACGCGATCCACCGTTTCGGCTCCGAGGAGCAGAGACAGCGCTGGCTGCCCGGCATGGCCGCCGGCGAGATCATCGGCTGCTTCGGACTCACCGAGCCCGACCACGGCTCCGACCCGGCCGGAATGCGCACCCACGCCAAGCGGGACGGCACGGACTGGGTGCTCAACGGCCGCAAGATGTGGATCACCAACGGGTCGGTGGCGGGCGTCGCCGTCGTCTGGGCGCGGACCGACGAGTCCAGCGCCGCCGGCCCCTCCATTCGCGGCTTTCTGGTCCCGGCGGGCACCCCCGGCTTCTCGGCCCCGGAGATCACCCACAAGTGGTCACTGCGTGCGTCGGTCACGAGTGAACTGGTCCTCGACGACGTACGGCTGCCCGCCGACGCCGTCCTCCCGGAGGCCATGGGACTGCGCGGTCCGCTCAGCTGTCTGAGCCACGCGCGGTACGGAATCGTCTGGGGTTCGATGGGCGCGGCGCGCGCCAGTTTCGAGGCGGCGCTTCAGTACGCCAGGACCCGGGAGCAGTTCGGCCGGCCGATCGGCGGCTTCCAGCTCACCCAGGCCAAGCTGGCCGACATGGCCCTCGAACTGCACAAGGGCATCCTGCTCGCCCACCATCTGGGGCGGCGCATGGACGCGGGCCGGCTCCGCGCCGAGCAGATCAGCTTCGGCAAGCTCAACAACGTGCGGGAGGCGATCGAGATCTGCCGCACCTCGCGGACCATCCTCGGCGCCAACGGGATCTCGCTGGAGTATCCCGTGATGCGCCACGCGACGAATCTGGAGTCGGTGCTCACGTACGAGGGCACCGTCGAGATGCATCAGCTCGTGCTGGGCAAGGCGCTCACCGGCCTCGACGCCTTCCGGTGACCCCGTCGGTACCGGGCGAACCGGTGAGCGCCCTGCTCAGCTCTGGTTGAAGAAGCCGTCCTTGCCGTGGCCCGCGGCCTCACCGGTGACGATCTCGGTGTCGGCGGGGCTCAGCAGGAAGACCCGGGTGGCCACGCGGTCGATCGAGCCGCGCAGCCCGAAGATCAGCCCGGCGGCGAAGTCCACCACGCGCTTGGCGTCGGCGGGCTCCATGGCCGTGAGGTTCATGATGACCGGGGTGCCGGCCCGGAAGAGCTCGCCGATGGTCCGGGCGTCCCGGAAGCTGTCCGGGGACACGGTGGCGATTCTGCGGTCCTGCTCCGGGGCGGCCTCGGCGACGACCCGTACGCGCGGGTCGGTCCGCCAGTTGTCGCCGTTCTCCGCACCCTCGGCGTACTCGTCGTCGTAGTAACGCTCGTCGTTGTCCTCAACGAGGCCCAGCCAGGCACTCGCCTTGCGCACCGATCCCATGGACGCCTCCTTTCACCGCGGTCACATGACGTTCCCTATCCCTATGGTCGACCATCATGCGGATCGCGCGCCAAGGGGATAGTCGGCGCGCAGATGATTCGTGACGGTACTGGTGCAGAAGATGTGGCGGTTCGTCAAGGTTCTTCCAGCGTACAGGGCCTGAGTCGGTACAAAATAGTACGTTCGGGCCAGATGGGTGAGGCTGGGGACGTACGGGTGAACCGTTCGCTCGGTACGATGCGTCACGCACTTGTGAACGACTCTCGGGGGACTGTCGTGTTCGGAATCGTCAGACCATGCGCGCACCGGCTCGCCGACGGGCTCAGAACCGAGTGGATGGCCCATCTCTGCGGGCTCTGTCTGGCACTTCGCGCGGACCACGGGCAGTTCTCCCGGGTCGTCACCAACTACGACGGGCTGATCGTCTCGGTTCTGACGGAGGCTCAGACCGAACGCGCCGCGCGCCAGCGGCGTACCGCGGGCCCCTGCCCGCTGCGCGGCATGCGTACGGCGCCGATAGCCAGGGGCGAGGGCGCGCGGCTCGCCGCCTCCGTGTCACTGGTGCTCGCCTCGGCGAAGATCCGGGACCACGTCGCGGACGGGGACGGGCTGTTGGGGCGCCGGCCGCTGGCCGCCGCCGCGCGCCGGGTCGCCCACGGCTGGGACAGGGCGGGCGCGCGCACCGGCGCGGAGCTGGGGTTCGACACGGCCGTCCTGGTCGACGCCGTCGAGCGGCAGCAGGAGATCGAGATGCTGGCCGGTCCCGGTACTCCGCTGCTCGCCGTCACCGAGCCGACCGAGACGGCGACCGCCGCCGCCTTCGCGTACACCGCCGTGCTGGCGGGCCGGCCGGGCAACAGCGCCCCGCTGGCCGAGGCCGGGCGGCTCTTCGGGCGGCTCGCGCATCTGCTGGACGCCGTGGAGGACCAGCCGGCTGACGCCGCGTCGGGTGCGTGGAACCCGCTCACCGCGACCGGTACCTCCCGGGCGGAGGCGCGGCGGCTCGCCGACGACGCGGTGCACGGCATCCGGCTCGCGCTGCGGGACGCGGAGTTCACCGACGGCAGGCTGGCGCATGTGCTGCTGACGCACGAACTGGGGGCCTCCGTCGACCGCGCTTTCGGCACGACGGCCTGCGCGCACGAAGGGCACGGCGGCTCGGGCACCCTTGGCGGCCCGGCCCGTCAGGACGGAGGGCTGCCGCCCGGCTTCGGGCAGCAGCCGCCGCCGAGGCCGGGCAAGCGCGGTTTCCTGGCCGGCTGCGCGGTCTTCGTCGGACTGTGCTGCACCTGCAGAATCTGTTGTGCGGACGAGTACGAGGGCCCGTGGTCACGCAAGAAGCGTGAGGGCTGCTGCGACCGGTCCGATGCCTGCGACTGTTGCGAGAACTGCGACTGTTGTGACGGCTGTAGTTGCTGCGACTGCGGCTGACGGGTGGTCGAACGAGGGGAGGGGGAAGCGTGACGCTCTGCGTGTGAAGGCACGCGGGAAACGGCGCGCGAGCGCCGGACGTACGGGAGGCCGTGCAGGGCGTCAGCTCAACAGGAAGAGGACCACACGCGACCGAAGTCGATGTGGGAGCGCGTGACCAGCCACTGCTGCGAATACATGAGCCAAGTGGAACAGGCATCCGTTTCCGCGTCAACCGAGCCGAGACGGTCGGCTCACAGTACGGACAGGCTTGACAACCCGCCGTACACACCACTTAGCCTCGTGGGGACAAGTGGACCGTGCTGAGGGGCCGGTCCGCCTGCGTTTTCCGCGTTGTCCGTGAAGGCACTCCCGTGTTCGATCGCTGTATCCACGGAGCCTTCGTATGCCTGTGTCCTCGGTCACCGTCCGCACCCCATCCGTGACCCCGGCTGTCGTCGTGGTCGGAACCGGCCCGCGCGGCACCGGTTTTCTGGAGCGGATCGCGGCCAACGCGCGCTCCCTGTACGACGGTCTGCCGCTGGACATCCATCTCGTGGACCCGCATCCGCCGGGTGCCGGGCGGGTCTGGCGCCGTGATCAGTCGCCGCTGCTCTGGATGAACTCCATGGCCGCGGACGTGACCATGTTCACCGATGACACGGTGGACCTGGCCGGTCCCGTACGGCACGGACCCGCGCTGCACGAGTGGGCGCGGGACATCAGGGAGGGCAGGGCGCGGCTCTCCGCCGAGTCGGAGGCGGCCGAGGCGGCCGAGGAGGCGCTCACTCCGTCCGGGTCCGGGTCCGGGTCCGGGCTCCGCGCCGAGATCGCCGCTCTCACCGGCCAGACCTTCCCCAGCCGCCGGGTGCAGAGCGCCTATCTGAGCTGGGTGTACGAACAGACCGTCGCCGCCCTGCCGCCCGGTGTCACCGTCCACCAGCACCGCACCGACGCCGTGCGCGTCACCGGGCCGCGCGGCGGCCGACAGCGCGTCTGGCTGGCGGACCGTACCGAACCGCTCCTCGCCGACCTCGTCGTGCTGACCCTCGGCCATCTCGACGCCGAACCGGACGCGGAACAGGTGGAGTTGAGCCGGTTCGCCGAAGAGCACGGACTGATCCACCTGCCGCCCGACTTCACCGCCGACAGCGATCTGTCGGCCCTGCCCGCCGGTGAACCCGTCCTCGTCCGCGGCTTCGGACTCGCCTTCGTCGATCTGATGGTGCTCGTCACCGAAGGGCGCGGCGGACGCTACTCGGGCAGCGCAGGCCACGACGACGGGGAGCTGGTCTACCACCCCTCGGGACGCGAACCGGTCCTGTACGTCGGGTCGCGGCGCGGTGTCCCGTACCACTCCAAGATCGGCTACGGGCTGGACGGTGAACGACCCCCGCTGCCCCGCTTCCTCGGGCCCGAGCAGATCGACGCGCTGCTGAGCCGGCCGGTGCCGCCCGACTTCCGGCGCGATGTCCGGCCGCTGATCGACAAGGAGCTCGGCTTCGCGTACTACCACCGCCTCTTCACCGCGCACCCCGAGCGCACCCGCGTCGACTGGACCGACTTCGAGGAGAAGTACGCCGCCGCCGACCCCGGCGGCCCCGAGCTGGACGCGCTGGTCGGCGCGGCCGTACCCGACCCCGCCGACCGGCTCGATCTCGCCGCCCTCGACCGGCCGCTGGACGGGCTGCGCTTCCCCTCGTACGACGCGCTCCAGGACGGGCTGCGCGACTACATCCGCGCGGATCTCGGCCGAAGACACGACCCGGCCCACAGCGCGGACCTCGCCGTCTTCTTCGGGCTGCTCTCCGTCTACGGCCAGCTGATCCGCCTCGGCGACCTCGGTGACTCCGGCGGCAGCTGGCACGGCTTCTTCAGCTATGTCGCCTCCGGCCCGCCGGGACCCCGGCTGCGCCAGCTGCTCGCGCTCTCCCGGGCCGGGGTCGTCCGCTTCCTGGGCGCGGACATGTCGGTCGAGGCCGACGGGCGGCGGGGGATCTTCCGGGCGGGCAGCGCCGTCGTACCGGGGGAGTACGTCGAGGCGCGCGCACTCGTCGAGGCCCGGCTGCCCGATCCCTCGCCCGAACGCACCCGGAGCCCGCTGCTGCGCGCGCTGTACGAGGAGGGGGCCGCGGCGGTCTCGGCGGGGCTGGTCCTGGTCGATCCCGACGACGGGCGGCTGCTGGAGCGCGACGGCACCCCGCATCCCCGCCGCTTCGCGCTCGGTCCGAACACCACCGCCCGGTCCAGCGGCGCCTTCACCCGGCCGCGTACGGGAGGTCCCGCGTTCCGGCAGAACGACGCCACCGCGCGGGCCGCGCTCACCCTGCTCGCCGGCCTCGCGCGGCCCCCGGCCGCGGCCACAGCGCCCGCGGCCACAGCGCCCGCGGCCACAGCGCCCGCGGCCACAGCGCCCGCGGCCACAGCGCCCGCGGGCTCACCGCCTGCGGCCACAGCGCCTGCGGCCACAGCGCCTGCGGCCACAGCGCCCGCGGGCTCACCGCCTGCGGCCACAGCGCCCGCGGCCACACCGCCTCCGGCCACACCGCCCGCGGGCTCACCGTCCACGACCGTTTCGGCTCCCCGACCACCGGACGGGCAGCCCGTCCGAAGCTGAAAGGCAAGGCCCGCCATGCCCGCCACCCGGCCCCCGCACCGACCTCAGCGCACCCCGCGACACACCCCGCAGCACCGCCCGCCGTATCGCCCGTCACACCGGCCGCTGTATCTCGCCGCCGAGATCGGCGGTCAGCGGGCCTACGACGCCGCGTGGTACGTCGGACTCGCCCGGCTCGCCGAGCGGGGCGCGCTCGACTTCGTCACGCTCCAGGACTCCTTCGCGCGCCCCGGCCTCGACGCGCTCGCCGTGCTCTCCCGGGTCGCGCCCGCGACCGAACGCATCGGGCTCGTGCCCACCGTCACCACCACCCACACCGAGCCGTTCCATGTCTCGGCGGCCGTCGCCACCCTGGACTGGGTGAGCCGTGGCCGGGCCGGCTGGCTGGTCGAGGTGTCCAGCACCCCGGCGGAGGCCCGGCTGTTCGGCCGCCGCCCGGCCGCTCCCGCCCCCGCCCTGTGGCAGGAGGCGGGCGAGGTGGCCGACGTGGCCGCCCGGCTCTGGGACAGCTGGGAGGACGACGCCGAGATCCGCGACATATCGACAGGACGCTTCATCGACCGCGACAAGCTGCACTACGTCGACTTCGAGGGGGCCACGTTCACCGTCCGCGGCCCGTCCATCGTGCCGCGCCCGCCGCAGGGCCATCCCGTCACCGTGATCGACGCGACCGAGGGGCACAGCGGGGAGACCGCCGCGCGCCACGCGGATGTCGTCCTGGTCCGGGCCGGCCGGCCCGAAGAGGCGGCGGCGATACGGGAGAGGCTCCGGTCACGGGCCGCCGGTCACGGCCGTGACCCCGACACGCTGCGGGTGCTCGCCGCGCTCACCGTCGATCTCGGCGGCGGCGAACGTCCGGGGGAGCCCGGTCCGGAGAGCGCGCCGCGCATCACCGCGGGCGACACCGGACCGCACTACCGCGGCGGCCCCGTCGATCTCGCCGGCCTGATCACCACCTGGCACGGCACCGGCGCCGTGGACGGCTTCCACCTCACCCCCGCCGAGCCGCGGCGCGATCTCGAACGGCTCGTCAACGGGACGGTGGCGCTGCTCCAGCACCGCAGTCTGTTCCGCACCTTCCATCCGGGCGGCACGCTCCGCGAGCATCTGAGCCTCGCACGCCCGGCCAACCAGTACGCGTCCGCCGGGGGAACCTCATGACGACCGACACCTCCCGTACCGCCCGCAGACGGATCCATCTCGCCGCGCACTTCCCCGGGGTCAACAGCACCACCGTATGGACCGATCCCCGTTCCCGGTCCCAGATCGACTTCTCCTCCTTCGAGGCGCTGGCCCGTACGGCGGAGCGCGGGAAGTTCGACTTCTTCTTCCTGGCCGAGGGGCTGCGGCTGCGCGAGCACAAGGGCCTCGTCCACGATCTGGACGTGGTCGGCCGCCCCGAGTCCCTCACCGTGCTGAACGCGCTGGCCGCCGTCACCGACCGGCTCGGTCTCGCCGCCACCGTGAACGCCACCTTCAACGAGCCCTACGAACTGGCCCGCAGGCTCGCCACCCTCGACCATCTCAGCGCGGGCCGCGCGGCCTGGAACGTGGTGACGTCCTCGGACGCCTTCACCGGGGAGAACTTCCGGCGCGGCGGCTATCTCGACCGCGCCGACCGCTACACCAGGGCCGCCGAGTTCGTCGCGACCGCGCGGGAACTGTGGGACTCCTGGACGCCGCCGGCGCCCGGCCTCCCGTACGGCACACCGCGCCCGTTCGCCCACTCCGGGCGGCAGTTCGAGATCGAGGGGGAGTTCACCGTCCCGCGCTCCCCGCAGGGGCACCCGGTGATCATCCAGGCGGGCGACTCGGAGGAGGGCCGGGAGTTCGCCGCCTCCGCCGCGGATGTCATCTTCACCCGCCACGGCACCCTGGAGGCGGGCCGCGCGTTCTACGCCGACACCAAGTCCCGGCTGGCGAAGTACGGCAGGCACCCGGACGACCTCAAGATCATGCCGGGGGTCACCTGCGTCCTCGGCGACAGTGACGCGGAGGCGCGGGAGCGGGCCGTCGAGATCCGCGGACAGCAGGTCTCCCCGCAGAACGCGATCCTCGCCCTGGAGCAGGTCTGGGGGCGGGACCTCTCGGCGTACGACCCGGACGGTCCGCTGCCCGGGATCGATCCGGACCCGGACTCCTCGCTGGTCCAGGGCCGGGTGAGGACCGGTGATCCGCTCGCGGTCGCCGCCAAGTGGCGGGCGCTGTCCGAGGCCAAGGGGCTTTCCATCCGGCAGACCGTCATCGAGACCACCGCGCGGCAGTCCTTCATCGGCACCCCGGAGAGCGTCGCCGAGAGCCTCGACACCTTCGTCGGGACCGGGGCGGCGGACGGTTTCATTCTCGTGCCGCATCTGACCCCGGGCGGTCTGGACGACTTCGTGGACCGGGTCGTACCGCTTCTCCAGGAGCGCGGGGTCTTCCGTACGGAATACGAGGGCGCCACCCTGCGCTCACATCTCGGGCTTCCCGTACCCGAATGGAAGGGTTCAGCAGCATGAGCACGGATGTATCCCCTGTATCCCCGGTATCCCCCGTATCCCCCGTATCCCCGGTGTCCCCTGGATCCGCGGTGTCCGCCACCGCCGCGCAGGACTGGGAGAGCTGGCGCGAGCGCCGTACGGCCACGGTCTCGGCGCCGTACGGACCGCTCTCGCTCACCGGCACGTACTGGCTCGCCGACCATCCGGAAGGTCAACTCCCGGGAATTCCCGGGGTATGGCGCGCGGACGAGGACGCTGACGAGGTGGTGCTGACGGCGGCGGACGGAGACGGTCCGACCGCCGACGGCCGGCCGCTCGCCGGGGAGATCCGGCTGACGGCGGACAGCGGTCCGTTGGAGGAGTCCCGGATCGCGGCCGGCGGGCGCAGATTCGTCGTGCTGCGCCGCGAAGGGCTCTGGGCCGTCCGCGCGTTCGACCCGGAGTCCGCCGCGCGGCGCGCGTTCCGGGGCATCGAGGCCACGCCCTACGACCGGGACTGGACGCTGCCGGGCCGCTTCCGTCCGTACGACACGAGCCGCACGGTCCGGGTCGAGAACGCCGACGGGAGGGAACGGGGCCTCGGGCTCGGCGGCGAGATCGCCTTCACCGTCGACGGTACGGAACACACCCTCCAGGTCGCGATCGAGCCGGACGGCTCGCTCTGGGCGGTCTTCGCCGATGCCACGAGCGGGAAGGGGAGTTACCGCTTCCGCTTCCTGCGGCCCGCCGCCCCGGCGGCGGACGGGACGGTGACGGTCGACTTCAACCGCTCCCTGCTGCCGCCGTGCGCCTTCGCGGATCACTTCATCTGCCCGTTCCCGCCGCCCGGCAACACCCTCCCGATCGCCGTACCGGCGGGTGAGCGCGATCTGCTTCCAGGGGCGATTTCAAGACAGGACTAGTCCTCACCCGCTGATGACGGGGTGATCGCACCGGGTGTTCGCATATGGAACTTCCCTTGCGGTGGGGCGGCCGGCCGGTGACGCGGCGTACCGGGGGCGCCGCGAGTGTCCGTCCTGAAGTCGACCTTGTGTGTTACTGGTCAGTCTCGGAATAGTGGGCGCCTCAACCTCCGTGTCAGGTACACCCCACATGGCCTGACGCGGTCCCCCCACAGGAGGCTGACGTTGAATCATCGGCGTATATCCAAGAAGCGAGTGACGATGGCGGGAGGTGCCGCGGTCGCTCTGGTGCTCGCGGGTGTCACCTTCCAGACTGCGAACGCCAGTGAGAGCACACCCCAGTTCACGGTGAAGTCGCTGACCGCCACGGCGGCCGGAACTCTCGCGTCCACCCTGGACGACAGCCTGGGCGCCGACGCGGCCGGCACGTACTACGACGCCAAGTCGAAGGCGCTCGTGGTCAATGTCGTCGACGAGCAGGCGGCCGAGACCGTGCGCCAGGCCGGTGCCAAGGCCAGACTGGTTCAGAACTCCCTGGCCGAGCTGAAGAGCGCCCGGCAGACCCTCGCGGACCGGGCGACCATCCCGGGCACGTCGTGGGCCGTCAACCCGGTGACCAACAAGGTGGTCGTCACGGCCGACCGTACGGTCAAGGGCGCGTCCTGGGACAAGCTCAGCGGCGTGGTGAAGGCGCTCGGCGACAAGGCCGAACTGAAGAAGACGGCCGGGGAGTTCAAGCCCTTCGTCTCCGGCGGTGACGCCATCACGGGCGGCGGCGGGCGCTGCTCGCTCGGCTTCAACGTGGTCAAGGACGGCGCGCCGTACTTCCTGACCGCCGGGCACTGCACGGAGTCCATCCAGACCTGGTCGGACGCGCAGGGCACCGAGATCGGGACGAACGAGGGCTCCAGCTTCCCGGACAACGACTACGGCCTGGTCAAGTACACCGCCGAGGTGGAGCACCCGAGCGAGGTGAACCTCTACGACGGCAGCACGCAGGCGATCACGCAGGCCGGTGACGCGACCGTCGGCCAGCAGGTGACCCGCAGCGGTTCCACCACCCAGGTGCACGACGGTGAGGTCACCGGGCTCGACGCCACCGTGAACTACGGCGGCGGCGACATCGTCAACGGGCTCATCCAGACCTCGGTCTGCGCCGAGCCGGGCGACAGCGGCGGCTCGCTCTTCTCGGGCGACACCGCGCTCGGGCTGACCTCGGGCGGCAGCGGTGACTGCTCCTCGGGCGGTGAGACGTTCTTCCAGCCGGTGCCGGAGGCGCTCGCCGCGTACGGCGCCGAGATCGGCTGACCGAACCCGCTGAGAGGAGGGGCCCGGTCCACCACACCTGTGGTGGACCGGGCCCCTCCGGGCGTTCACGGCGCCGCTTCCCCTTGGTGTCGGCGCAGGTGGGAAGGGTTCGCGCGGCTGATCGGGCGGCCGGTGCCCGGCCCTCGCGGCGGCATCGTACGTACGTTCGAAACTTGGTCTATGGTGGAGAGGCGGGGGAGGTGTGAGCGGACTGAGAACGGACTGATCCAGGAGGTGCGGATGCCCGGCTTCACGCATCTGCACACCGTCTCCGGGTACTCCCTGCGGTACGGGGCCTCCCACCCGGAGCGGCTGGCCGCGCGCGCCGCCGAGCGGGACATGGACGCCCTCGCCCTGACCGACCGCGACACCCTCGCGGGCACGGTCCGCTTCGCCAAGGCGTGCGCCGCGGAGGGGATACGGCCGCTCTTCGGGGTGGAGCTGGCGGTGGGCGAGCGGGCGCGGGAACCGGGCCCGGCCGGACGCAGGCGTACGCCCGTGCGCGGCGGCGCCTTCATCGACGAGTCCGCGCCCCGCGCGGTCTTCCTCGCCCGCGACGGCGCGCGGGGCTGGGCGGAGCTGTGCCGGCTCGTCTCCACCGCGCACGCCTCGGCGGACACCGCGCACGCCTCGGGGAGCGGCGCGCACGCCCTGGGCGGCGGCGGTCCGCTGCTGCCCTGGCGGGACAACTTCGGCACGGGCCTCACCGTGCTGCTCGGACCCGGCTCCGAGATCGGCCGCGCCCTCGCGGCGGGCCGCCCCGACCGGGCCGCCCGGCTGCTCGCGCCCTGGCGGGAGATCTACGGCGACGCGCTCCGGCTGGAAGTCGTGCACCACGGGCGTACGGGCACGGGCCCCGGCTCGCTGCGGCACGCCGCCCGTACCCTCGGCTTCGCCACCGAGCAGGGCGTACGCGCGGTGCTCAGCAACGCCGTGCGCTACGCCGACGCCGGGCAGGGCCCGGTCGCCGATGTCCTCGACGCGGCCCGCAGGCTGGTCCCCATCGACCCCCGCCGGGGGCTGGACAGCGGGGAGCGCTGGCTCAAGGACCCGGCGGGGATGGCGCGTACCGCCGAGCTGGTCGCCGAGGCCGCCGGATTCCGCCGCGACACCGCGCACCGGCTGCTCGCCCTGACCGAGGAGACCGCCGCCGCCTGTCTGGTCGACCCCGAGGACGATCTGGGTCTCGGTACCGTCCACTTCCCCGAACCGCGGCTGGTCGGCGCGGACCGCCGTACCGCCGGGCGGGTGCTGCGCTCGCGCTGCGCCGCCGGGATGGTGCTGCGCGGCTACGACCGGCGCCGCGACCACCGGACGTACTGGGCCCGGATGGACGCCGAGCTGCGCACGATCGAGGAGCTCGGCTTCGCCTCCTACTTCCTCACGGTCGCCCAGGTCGTCGACGACGTACGGGGCATGGGTGTCCGGGTCGCCGCGCGCGGCTCGGGCGCGGGCTCCCTGGTCAACCATCTGCTGGGGATCGCCCACGCCGACCCGGTCGCGCACGGACTGCTGATGGAACGTTTCCTCTCCACCCGGCGGCGCGGGCTCCCGGACATCGACATCGATGTGGAGTCCGCGCGACGGCTGGAGGTCTACCGGGCGATCCTCGACCGCTTCGGCCCCGAACGGGTCGCGGCCGTCGCCATGCCCGAGACCTACCGGGTGCGTCATGCCGTACGGGACGTGGGCGCCGCACTCTCCATGGACCCGGCCGAGATCGACCGGATCGCCAAGTCCTTCCCGCACATCCGGGCCAGGGACGCCCGCGCCGCGATGGAGGAGCTGCCCGAACTGCGGGAACTGGCCGGGGAGCTGCGGCGGGACGGGACGAAGCACGGCCGGCTGTGGGAGCTGGTGGAGGCGCTGGACGCGCTGCCGCGCGGGGTCGCCATGCACCCGTGCGGAGTGCTGCTCTCGGACGCCTCGCTGCTGCGCCGTACCCCGGTGATGCCGACCAGCGGCGAGCACTTCCCCATGTCGCAGTTCGACAAGGAGGACGTCGAGGCGCTGGGGCTGCTCAAACTCGATGTACTGGGCGTACGGATGCAGTCGGCGATGGCGCACGCCGTCGGGGAGATCGAACGGGCCACCGGCGAACGGCTGGACATCGACGACCCGGAACAGGTGCCGGAGGGCGACCCCGAGACCTACCGGCTGATCCAGTCCGCCGAGACCCTGGGCTGCTTCCAGATCGAGTCGCCCGGCCAGCGCGATCTGGTCGGCAGGCTCCAGCCCGCCACCTTCCACGATCTGGTGGTCGACATCTCGCTCTTCCGGCCGGGACCGGTGGCCGCCGACATGGTGCGGCCGTTCATCGAGGCCAGACACGGCCGCGCGCCCGTCCGCCATCCCCATCCCGACCTGGAGGAACCGCTGCGCGAGACCTATGGCGTGGTCGTCTTCCACGAGCAGATCATCCGGATGGTGGACATCATGACCGGCTGCGGCCGGGAGGAGGCGGACAAGGTGCGGCGAGGGCTGTCCGATCCCGGGTCGGGGGCCCGGATCCGCGCCTGGTTCGAGCGGCGGACGCGGCGCAGGGGATACACGCCCGAGGTCATCGCGCGGACCTGGGAGATCATCGAGGCGTTCGGCTCGTACGGCTTCTGCAAGGCGCACGCCGTCGCGTTCGCCGTACCGACCTATCAGTCGGCCTGGCTCAAGGCGCACCATCCGGCCGCCTTCTACGCCGGGCTGCTCACCCATGATCCGGGGATGTATCCGAAGCGGCTGCTGCTCGCGGACGCGCGGCGGCGGGGGGTGCCGGTGCTGCCGTTGGATGTGAACCGTTCGACGGTCGCTCATAGAATCGAACTGGTGTCTGATGGTGGGGTGTCGGGGACCGGTGCGGCCGGAGGAGTCTGGGGGGTACGGCTGGCGCTCTCCGACGTTCATGGCATCAGCGAGGCGGAAGCGGCCCGGATCGAGGCGGGACAGCCGTACTCCTCGCTGCTGGACTTCTGGCAGCGGGCCAGACCGGCCCGGCCGGTGGCCGAACGGCTCGCGCAGGTGGGCGCGTTGGACAGGTTCGGCGCCAACCGGCGCGATCTGCTGCTGCATCTGTCCGAACTGCACGGAGCGCAGCGGAGAGCGGGCGCGTACGGAGACCAGCTCCCGCTGGAGGGCGGGCGGCGCACCGCCCCCGCCGGGCTGCCCGACCTGGGTGACGCGGAGCGTCTCAGCGCCGAGCTCGGTGTGCTCGGCATGGACGCCTCCCGCCATCTGATGGGAGACCACTACGCGTTCCTGAAGGAGCTGGGGGTGATGTCGGCCAAGCGGCTGCGGGAGGTGCCGCACGGCAGGACCGTACTGGTCGCGGGCGCCAAGGTGGCGACCCAGACCCCGCCGATCCGGTCCGGCAGGCGGGTCATCTTCACGACGCTGGACGACGGTACGGGCCTGGTCGATCTGGCCTTCTTCGACGACAGCCACGAGGCGTGCGCGCATACCGTCTTCCACTCCTGGCTGCTGCTGGTGCGCGGGGTGGTGCAGCGGCGCGGTCCACGGAGTCTGAGCGTGGTGGGCGCGGCGGCCTGGAACCTGGCGGAGCTGGTGGAACTGCGCGAGAAGGGCGGGCTGGACGCGGTCGCGGCCGCGCTGGACGCGCCCTCGGCGTCCGCGGCCCCGGCGTCGCCTTCCGGCGGTCCTCAGGGTCCTCAGGGTCCTCAGGGGGACGACGGCCGGCGCATCCATCTGCCCACGGGCTATGAGATGAACCCCTGGGCGGACCTCAAGCCGCCCGGCGAAGGGCTGCCGACCGGACGGAAACTGTGGCACTCCAGCCCGGGGAGCGCGGGATGATCCTCTGTATTACGTTCCACTCCGGCCCGGAACTCCGGGGAAGGCCGGAAGCCCGGGGACCGGAATTCCGGGGAAGGCCGGAACCGCGGGGCGGGGGCGGGTCCGAGGCGACGCTGCCCGCGCTGGTCGGGCTGATCGAGGACATCAGCCCCGCCGTCCAGGCACTGCCGCCGGACACCGCGCTCGTCGATGTGCGCGGTGCGGAACGGTACTTCGGACAGGACGCCGCCGGGATCGCCTCCGTACTGCGGGTCCGCGCGCTCGCGCACCTCGGCACCGGCTGCACGATCGGTGTGGCCCCCACCCCGATGCTGGCGCGGATGGCCGCGCGCCGGGCCGCGCCGGGCACGACGCTCGTGGTGGCGGACGACGAGCGCGCGATCGAACGGTTCCTGGAGCCCGGCCGGGTCGGCGAACTGCCCGGCATCGGCGCCGCGACGGCCCGCGCGCTGCGCGCGTACGGACTCGACACCATCGGGAGGACCGCGGCCGTGCCGCTGTCGACGCTCCAGCGGATCACCGGGGTGCGGATGGGGCGCGAACTGTACGAGAAGGCCCACGGCGTGGACCGTACGGGAGTCGCCCCCAACGCCGCCGCCCGCTCGCTCGCCGCCGAACGGACCTTCTCCCGCGACGAGCTGGACCAGGAGCGGCACCGGCGCGCGCTGCTCTCGATCACCGAGGAACTGGGCGTCCGGATGCGCGGCACGGACCAGGTGTGCCGCTCGCTGACACTCACCGTGCGGTACGCGGACCGCTCCACCACCACCCGTACGCGCGCGCTGCGCGAGCCGACCGCCCACTCGGCGGCGCTCGCCGGCGTCGCGTACCGGATCCATGAGTCGCTCGGGCTGCAACGGGCACGGGTACGGGCTCTCTCGGTACGGGCCGAGGGGCTGGTCCCGGCTGGACAGGCCACCCATCAGCTGACGTTCGACCCGGTGGACGACCGGGCCCGCCGGATCGAGGCGGTGGCCGACCGGGCCCGCGCGAAGTTCGGCCCGCGCGCGATCGTGCCGGGGTCGCTGGCCGCGTAGCGCCGTCACCTGTCCCGGGCCGCTCCCGGGCCGTTCTCCGGCCTCCTAGCAACGGACGGCATCACGCGTCGCACTTTTTACCGACGCGTAACTTCCCTTCTTCACCTTACTCATGCGTAACTTCATAGCGGAAGCATCTTTGTGGTCCGGGCCACAGGGCTGACAGACATCGCCAATTCCCTTGAGCCGCAAGGAGATCACACGATGCTGCCCTGGAAGCGCGCGCTCGGACCGCTGACCGCGCTGCTGCTGGCCGCTACATCCCTGGCCACCCCCGCCGTCGCCGCGACCCCCACCGCGGCCCCCACCACCCCCACGTCCGTGTCCGCCCCCGCTGTCTCCACGTCGTCGAGCAGCGGCTGGAACGACTACTCCTGCAAGCCCTCCGCCGCCCATCCCCGCCCCGTCGTCCTCGTCCACGGCACCCTCGGGAACGCCATCGACAACTGGCTGGGCCTCGCCCCGTATCTGGTGAACCGCGGATACTGCGTCTTCTCCCTCGACTACGGGCAGCTTCCCGGCGTCCCGTTCTTCCACGGCCTCGGCCCCATCGACGCCTCGGCCGGGCAGCTCGCCACCTATGTCGACAAGGTGCTCGCGGCCACCGGCGCCGCGAAGGTCGATGTCGTCGGCCACTCCCAGGGCGGCATGATGCCGCGCTACTACCTGAAGTTCCTCGGCGGGGCGGCGAAGGTGAACGCCCTGGTCGGCCTCGCCCCCTCCAACCGCGGCAGCACCCTGCTCGGGCTCTCCCGGCTGCTGCCGTACTTCCCCGGGGCGGGCGATCTGCTGAACGAGAAGACCCCCGGGCTCGCCGACCAGGTGGCCGGATCCGCCTTCCTCACCAAGCTCAACGCGGGCGGCGACACCGTGCCCGGGGTGCGCTACACCGTGATAGCCACCCGGTACGACGAGGTGGTCACCCCGTACCGGTCACAGTTCCTGACCGGCCCCGGCGTACGCAATGTGCTGCTCCAGGATCTGTGCCCGGTCGATCTCTCCGAGCACGTGGCGATCGGGACGATCGACAGGATCGCCTTCCACGAGGTGAACAACGCGCTCGATCCCGCCCGTGCCACCCCGACCACCTGCGCCTCGGTGATCGGCTGACCCGTACCCGTACCCTCCGCGGACACACGACTGCCTTCCGCCACCGGGGAATCACCGGTGACGGAAGGCAGTGCGCGGTGCCGTACGGCGGGGGTCAGCGGCTGTGACGCCCGGCCGACACGGCCTTGCGGCGAGCGGTTCCGAAGGCCACCGCGGCACCGATGGCGAGCGCCGCCGCGCCGCCCATCGCGAGGTAGGAGGTGGCGCTGTCGCCGCCGGTCTCCGCGAGGGTGTCCTGACCGTCGGCGCCCTTCGCCTCAAGGGAGTTGGCCTCGGCTCCGGCTTCCGCCTCGGCTTCGGCTCCGGCTCCGGCATCAGCGTCGGAGTAGGCGTCCGTGCCGGTGTCCGGCTGCTTCTCCGGGGTGGCCGGGGTGGCCGTGGCCGGGGTGTCCTTCGCCGCGACCTTCGTCGCGTCGGTACCGAGGTCACCATGGCCGTTGTGCTCGACGGTGGACTTCTCCGTACCTTCCGCGATCTTCTCGTCGGTGGGCGCGGAGGCGGCCGGCGCGGCGCCGCCCGCACCCCCGTTGTCCTGCCCGAAGACCACGTCGGAGCAGGTGTAGAAGGCCTCGGGGCTGTCCGAGCGCTGCCAGATGGAGTAGATCAGATGACGGCCCGACTTGTTCGGGACGACGCCGTCGAAGACATAGGCCCCGCTCTCCAGCTTCGGGTCGGTGACCTTGAGGAAGGGCTTCTCCTCCAGATCCGCCCACGTCAGCGGCTTGCCCGGGTCGTAGCCGTCCTTGGTGACATACAGCTCGAAGGAGCCGCGGTGCGGCGCGGTCGCCTTGTAGCGGAAGGTGCGGTTGCCCGGTGCCAGCTCGGACGAGGGCCAGTCGCCGCGCGCCAGATCGAGCCCCTTGTACTTGTCCCTGCCCGCGCTGCACAGCTTGCCGTCCGGGATCAACTGCCGGTGGTTCCCAGCGGCGTTGGCGATGTTGACCTCGTTCCAGTCGTAGAGCGCCTGCGTTCCGCCGGCCGCGACCGCCGCCTTGCACGCCGCCGACCGCGGGCTCTCCGGTCCCTCGGCGAAACACGCGGCGACCCGGCTGACCGGATCGGTCATCGAACCATGGGCGGCGGCCGGCACGGCGGCGAGCCCGGCCAGCGCGAGCGGGGCGAGGCCGAGGACGACGATCCCGGTGGCCGTACGTCGAACGGACATGAACTGGTTCTCCTTCGGAGCGGCGGCACGGGGAGGGGGACAGCCGGAGCGGCAGGTGACCTCCCCGTCGCCGTACCGCCCCAGCGATCAGCAAACTAGCCGCCCGGAACCGTGAAATCGGCTGCTGGGAGGGGGTGATGGCGATCCTTATGCTCCGCTTAAGCACGCGCTAAGAGACCGCTCAGGAAGCCCCCCCGGAAGCCCCCCGGAAGCCCCTCGGAAGTCGCTCGGAAGCCGCTCGGTAAGTCCCCGGCACGTTCCGGAAAGCCCCGCGGGCCGAGCCGTCCCCCACGCGTCCGCTGCCCGCGGCCCGGCTCGGGTAGGGTGACCAGCGCAGTACGAGCCGCGGACGTATCCACCGAAGGAGGCGAGACCCATCACCGCTGTATCAGGTCGGGTGCTCCCCTCTCACGGCCGCGCGGTCCCTCAGGCATAGCTGACCGCCGGGAGTGCCCATCGGCATCCCGAAAGGCTCCCCCCTCTCATGTCAGCTCCTTCTTCCGAGTCCGTCATCGTCTCCAGGCTCCGCGCCGCCGGCTGTGTCTTCGCCGAGGACGAGGCACGGCTGCTCATCTCCACGGCGGCGACGCCGGACGATCTCGCCGCCATGGTGGACCGGCGCGCCGGCGGTCTGCCCCTTGAACACGTCCTCGGCTGGGCGGAGTTCTGCGGGCTGCGGATCGCCGTGGACCCGGGGGTCTTCGTACCCCGCCGCCGTACCGAGTTCCTCGTGCGGCGGGCCGCCGCCGTCGCCACCGGCCTCGGCCGGCCGGCTGTCGTGGTCGACCTGTGCTGCGGCTCGGGCGCGCTGGGCGCGGCGCTGGCCGGGATCCTGGACAGGGCCGAGCTGTACGCCGCCGATATCGACCCGGCCGCAGTGCGCTGTGCCCGGCGCAATGTCGCCGCCGTCGGTGGCCGGGTGTACGAGGGCGACCTGTACGAACCGCTGCCCGCCGTGCTGCGGGGCCGCGTGGACGTCCTGCTCGCCAATGTGCCGTACGTCCCGACCGAGGAGGTCGGACTGCTGCCCCCCGAGGCCCGTATCCATGAGGCGCGGGTGGCGCTCGACGGCGGTGCGGACGGGCTCGACGTCCTGCGGCGGGTGGCCGAGGGGGCGCCGCGCTGGCTGGCCCCGGGCGGCAGCCTGCTGGTCGAGACGAGCGAGCACCAGGCGGCGCGCGCCGTCGGGACCGTCGCCGGGAGCGGGCTGATCCCGAGGGTGGCGAGCTGCGAGGAGCTGTACGCCACCGTCGTCGTGGGAACCATGCCCGCCCCCTGAGCTGTCCGGTCGGCGGAGCCTTCCGGTCAGCGGAGCCGTCCGGCGCCCGCTGCGCCGTCGACCAGGCGCGGGACCGCGCGCGGGTCGTCGACCTTGGTGCGGAGCGTCGGCGTCCAGCCCGCGTCCGGTCGCAGTGCCTCCCCGGGGACCTCCGCGTTGTGGACGGCGAGCAGATCGACGCGCTTCCCGTTGACGTGGTTGTCCGCGGTGGTGACCGGCGAGTCGTTCCACTTCTTCAGGATCCGCCCGGGGCTCACGCCCGCCGGCATCGTGAACGCGTTCTTCTCCGCGACCAGCTGGGATTCGGCGCCGATGCCGAAGGAGTATCCGTAGCCGGACGGCTGGACGACGTAGTGGTTGTTGTACGTGTCGACCCGGCCGAAGCGGACCCGGGGCGCCCGCTCGACGAGGTTCTCGAACCGGTTGTGGTGCAGGGTGACCCGCAGTTTGCCGCGGTCGGTGGCGCCCGCGCCGTCGCTGTTGCCGATCAGCATGGTCTTGTCGTGGTCGGCGAGGACGTTCCAGGAGACGGTGACCAGATCGGAGCCCCGGACGATGTCCAGTTCCCCGTCGTGCTGCTGGTACAACCGCCCGTAGTGGTAGGGCTGTTCACTGTCCGGGCGGCGGCCGTCGGTGAAGGTGTTGTGATCCACCCACACGTGCGTGGCACCGGACAGCACCAGGTTGTCGTACTCGGAGTTCCAGTTGCCGAGTTCGGTGTCCGTCGGGTCCCACTGCGGGAAGCAGTCGAAGGTGTCCTCGAAGGTGAGGTTGCGGATGATGACGTTGTCGGCGTCCTTCACCTGGAGGCTGCCGCCGAGGATACGGGCGTCCCGGCCCACGCCGACGATGGTCGTGTCGGCCGGGACATACGCCTTGATCTGCGCGTCCTGGTTCCTGGCCGAAGCGGCGCGCAGATCCTCCTGTTCGCCGCTGACCGGGGTCTCGCGGCCCCAGACCGCCGGATCGTACGCGGCGAGGTACGCGGCGAAGGAGTAGCCGTCCGCCGCGTAGTCGTCGCAGGTGAGGGGCGTTCCCCTGGGGTCGCTGAGCGCGTCCAGGGTGCCTTTGACCCGGATGACCGACGGGCTCCCGGCGGCATCGGACAGTGCCTCCCTGAACCCGGCCCAGGTGGTGACGGTGTAGATGTGCGCGGGGCCGGCGGCGCTGCCCCCGGTGGTGCCGCCGTCGGCCGAGGCCCAGCCGTCGTCCGGGGCGAGGACGGCCCGTTCGAGGGAGGGCCGTGCCGGTGCCGGTGCCGGTGCCGCCTGGGCGGCCGGGGGCAGCGCCAGCGCGCACGCCAGCCCCGTCGCCGCGATGAGTGCGTGATGTCTCCGTCTGCGCATGACTCCTCCTCCGTCGGGTCAGCTCTTGGTCTGTTCGTTCCACTCCGCCTGGGCGTCGTTCAGCTCCTTGGCGATCTTGTCCGCGAACTCCTTCGCGGACATGTCGCCGAGCAGTACCTTCTGGAAGTTCGGCTCGTTGCCGGACTTGCTGATGGTGTTCCAGTCGGGCAGGTAGTACGGCAGATTGACGATCTTCGTCGAGCCGTCGCTGAGCGCCTTCATCGCGGCCGCGGTCGGCTCCGCCCGCTGGATCCACGCGTCGGCGGCGGCGTCGGTGTTCGCCGGAATGGACCCCGCCGACTCGTTCCACGCGCTGTTCGACGTGTGGGAGGCGGCGAACTCGATGAGCTTCCAGGCCGCCGCCTTGTTCTGGCTGTTCCTGAACAGGCCGAGACCGTCCACCGGGTTGGAGACCTGGACGCGGGTGCCGTTCTCCTGGGCCGGGTAGGGGAGGCCCTTGAACTTCTCCTCCCCCAACGCCTTCACATGGTCCTGGTACGAGGCGAGGTTGTGGGTCAGCATGCCGATGGTGCCGTTGTCCCACTGGGCGACCATCTTGATGAAGTCATTGTTGACGTCGGCGGACGGCGTCACCTTCTTGTACAGGGCGACGTACTTCTCCAGCGCCGCGACGTTCCTGGGATCGTTGACGGTCGTCCTGTCACCGTCCCAGAACGACGTGATGCCGGACTGGCCGTACATCGCGTCCATCGCCGGGGCGATGGAACCCGCGCCGCCCCTGATGGTGTAACCGAACTGGTCCGTCCCCGCCTTGGTGAGCTTCTCGGCCGCCGCGTAGAACGTCGACCAGGTGGTGGGCGGTTCGAGCCCGGCCCGCGCGAACAAGTCCGTGCGATACCAGAGCGTGCCGTTGTTGGTGGAGGTCGGCACCGAGTACATGGTGTCCCCCCGGCCGCCCGCCGCCTTGACGCTGTCCACCAGCGCCGGCACGAGCTTGCCCTTGAGCGCGCCCGCGTCGATACGGTCGTCGAGCGGCTCCAGGACGTCCCGTATCACCAGGTTGGAGAGATAGGCGGTACCGACGCCGCCGACGTCCGGCAGCCCGCCGCCTTCGATCGCCGTGTCGTACTTCGCCTGGACCTGGTCGATGGGGAGACCGAC
This sequence comes from Streptomyces sp. NPDC088147, assembly GCF_044741565.1. NCBI lineage: Bacteria > Bacillati > Actinomycetota > Actinomycetes > Kitasatosporales > Streptomycetaceae > Streptomyces > Streptomyces sp. NPDC088147. The sequence continues at coordinate 66,185 of NZ_JBIUSY010000010.1, forward strand.
GTACTTGACCTTGATGTCCGGGTTCTGCTTCTCGAAGTCCTTGATGATCCGGGCCCAGATCTCCCTGCGCTCGCCCGTGTTGTTGTCCCAGAGGGTGATCTCCCCCTTGCCGGAGCCCTCGCCGCCGCTCCCGCCGCTTCCGTCGTCACCGCACGCGGTCGCCGTCAGGGCGAGTACCGCCGTCAGGGAGACGGCCGCGACCGCCCGCCCTCTGTATGTCCTGGAGATCCTCATGGTCGGCTCTTCTCTCTCGGTGGGTTCTCTGCTGCGTTCATCGGTGCGGCGCCCAGCCATCCGTGCCCGTCAGATAGTTCGACACCTGGTGAACGGCGGCGTCCGCGTCCGTCATCTGCGGACGGTCGGGCGTCACGGCCGCCCCGGGGCCGTACGTCCGGTACTCGGCGAAGCGCGCCTCACGCCACGGGAAGCCGCTCATGTCGGTCCACGGCGAGGACTTGACGGCCGCGGGCAGCTCGGTGTTCCGGAACAGCACCTGTCCGATCGCGTCCGGTTCGCCGCCCGGATGCCAGGGCCTGCCGAGGTGGAAGGAGCGCGCGGGGGCGTCGCTGGTGACCCGGCTGTCGGTGATCAGGAAGCCGTACGGGTTGCCCTTCCAGGTCGAGGCCGCCGTGATGTAGCCGTTGTTGGTGGCGGAGCCACGGCTGAGCGCCCTGATGACGGAGCGGTCGATGACGGTGGTCGCCCGCCCGTAGACGAAGTCGACGTCACCCTCGATGTACGAGTCCCGGACATAGACCCTGCTGATCCGGGTCAGCGCGGGGCTGTCGGTCATCAGCGTGTCCTGGTTGGCCTTGAAGGCGGTGTTCTCGAAGACGATCCGGTCACCGGTCGTCTTCATCGCCAGCGCCTGTTCGTTGGCCAGCTCGTGGGCCGCCTCGTCGAAGTCGTTGACGAAGGTCAGATTGCGGGCGGTGACATCGTCCGCCGCGATCAGGACGGTGGCACTGCCGCTCGAACCGCCGTACTCGTTCGGGGTGTCGTGGACGATGACCGACTTCGACCGGTCGCTTCCCGTGCCCTGGAAGACCAGATGGGGCTTGTTCGCCGGTACCCGGACCTGTTCCCGGTACGTACCGGGCGCGATGGCGATGGTCACCGGGCCGGTGTTGCCCGCGGGTACGGCGTCCACGGCGGCCTGAACGGTGCGGTACGCGGCCGGGACGTTCAGCACGGTGCCAGTGCCAGTGCCAGTGCCAGTGCCAGTGTCATTGCCGGTGCCGGTGCCCGGCCGCGGCCCCGGTGCGGCGGCGGCGGGCATCGCGGCGAGGACCGCGAGCAGGGTGGCCAGAGCGGTCAGGCAGGCGGCGGCTCTGGTCCGAAAGCGCTTGCTGAGCAGGTGCGGGTGCGGCGGGTGCGTCATGCGGCTCTCCTCACAGGCGTGCGTCAGTCGGTGCTGGGCAAGTCGTCGAAGTCGTCGAAGGGCTCGAAGGCGGCCGTCCCGGCGCGGCCCTCTCCCTCGCCCTCTCCCCGGTCGGCACTCATACCGCCACCGCCTTCCGCGCGAGCGCGGCGGCGGCCTGCCGGTCGAGCCGGCCGTCCGCGACGACCGTCACCACGCGCCGGGAGACGCTCCCGCCCGCCGGCAGCGGCAGCCGCTGCCGCCAGGCCAGCGCGGAGCCGACCCCCGGGTACTGGGCGGTACGGACGAACCAGGGGTCCTCGCGGGTCTCCCGGTTCGCCCCGGCGAAGATCAGGGTCCAGTCCCGCCCCGCCAGCGCCAGCCACGGCGCGGTGCGCCCGTGCACCGCGCTCTCGCCCGACGCGTCCTCGGTGAAGGCGTCCGGCGCCGGGTCCGCCGCGCCGCCCTTGGGCGCACGCCAGAAGAATCCCCCGTACCCCGCCCCCGTACGGCCGTTGGTGGCCGGACTGCCGAACGACAGCTCCCCGCCCGACACATTGGTCAGCGACGAGGTGAAGTCGAGGACCCACGCGTCACCGGAGAGCGCCAGAGCGCTGATCGTGCGGCGCTCCGTGAGCAGTTGGCGGTCGCCCTGTGTCCAGCACAGCTCCTGCACACAGCCGTCGGGGTCCCGCAGCAGCCAGCCCGTGTGCCGCTGCGTGCCGTGGTTGGCCAGCCATACGGGGCCCTCGTCGCGTACATAGGTCCGCCCGCCCCAGAAGTTGGCACCGGCGACGTCCGGCACCGCCATGGAGACGCCCAGGTGGTGTGCGTGGTCGGCGGGCCCCAGCTCCGTGACCGTGACACCGCCGAGGGTCCGTACGGGATGCAGATACGGCCGCGGCGACAGGGTCCCGGGCAGCCGGGGCCGGTGTACGTACTCGGCCACGGGACCGACGTCACAGCGCAGTACCGTCACCTCTTCCGCCCGGGAGAGCCGTGCCCCGCTCACCGCGGAAGCACCCGCGCCGGCGGCACGCCCCAGTCCGCGCCCAGCTCGGAGAAGGTGGCGAGGGATTCGGCGGCGGCCTCGGCCAGCGCGTCGACACCCTTGACGATCCGGCGCGGCGCCTTCTCTCCCGGCGCGCTGTACCAGGCGTCCGGGGGCAGCGGCTCGGGCAGCGGTCCGGTCCTGATGGCTTCGACGATCCGCATGAAGGCGCCCGTACGGCGGGGCGGTACGAGCAGACCGCTGCCGTCGCGCAGATGCGCGACCAGGTTCTCCAGCAGGTCGGTACGGGGGTGGACGGTCTCGACCGGGCCCGCGCCCGTACGCTCCACCAGCACCCGGTCCTGCTTGTACCAGAAGGTGATCCGGCCCCTCGTCCCGTGGACCAGGACGTACGGCTCGGCGTTCCGCTCCGCGCACAGCGTGACGGCGACCGTGATCCGGGTCCCCCTCGCTGTCCGCACCCGCAGACAACTGGTGTCGTCGGCCTCGATGTCATGGGCCCGGTACTGTTCGAGCTCCGCCTCCGCGAGATCCCCGGCCAGGTCGCTGCCGTCGATGCGCAGGGCGGTTGCCACCGCGTGCGCGAGCGGGTTGGTGAGCACCCCGTCCACGACGTCCCGCCCGTCCAGGGTCCGGCGTCCGGCCCAGGGGACCCGCCGGAAGTACGCCTCGTCGCGTACCCACGCCCCGGCGGCGCCGATCCCGCGCAGCGGCCCGATCGCGCCGTCCGCGACCAGCTCCCTGATCGCGTCGACCGCGTGGGAGCCGAGCGACTGGAACCCGACCTGACAGGCCGTGCCCTTCTCGTCGAGTCCGGCGAGCAGCCGTGCGTACTCCGGGTATGAAGCCGTGGTCGGCTTCTCCAGCAGCGTGTGCACACCATGGGCGGCGGCGGTGAGCGCGAGCCCGGTGTGGGTGTGGATGGGCGTGCAGATGACGGCGATCCGTGCGCCGGTCCGCTCCAGCAGCGCGCCGAGATCGGCGGACTGCGCGGGCCCGGGAGCACCGTGACCGGCGGACCGCGTCGGCCCGGGAGCGCCGTAACCGGCGTCGGCCAGCTCGCGCGGGCTCAGTGGCTCCAGCTCGCAGATGCCCACGAGCCGTGCCTGTCCGGTGTGTTCGAGACGGCGGATGTTGCGCAGATGCGTACGGCCGTGACCGCGCGCCCCTGCCAGCACGACGGGGAGGCTCATCCCTTCACCGCCCCCGCGCTGAAGCCGGTGATCAGCCACTTCTGGATGAACGCGAAGACGATGACGACCGGCACGGCGGAGATCACACCGCCCGCCGCGAGCGCCCCGAAGTCCACACTGTCCGCCCCGATGAGCGTGGACAGGCCGACCGGGATCGTCTGCTTGTCCTGGTCCATCAGGAACATCAGCGCGAAGAGGAAGTGGTTCCAGCTGTGGACGAAGGCGAAGGAGCCGACGGCGATCAGACCGGGCCGCAGCATGGGCAGGACGACGATACGGAACGCCTGGAACCGTGAGCAGCCGTCCACCCAGGCCGCCTCCTCCAGGGAGTACGGCACGTTCTTGATGAAGCCGCTGATCAGGATGATCGACAGCGGCAGCTGGAAGACCGTCTCCGCGATGACCACGCTCAGCGGGGAGTTGATCAGCGACAGATTCTTGAAGATCTGGAAGAGCGGGACGAGCATCAGCGCGCCCGGGATGAACTGCGAGCACAGCAGCGCCAGCATGAAGCCCTGCTTGATCCGGAAGTCGAAGCGCGCCAGGGCGTAGCCGCCGGCCAGCGCGACCCCCGTCGTACAGATCAGGGTGAAGACCCCGATCAGCGCGCTGTTCTGGAAGAAGACCGAGAAACTGCGTTCGTTCCAGACCTTCTCGAAGTGGTCGAAGGTGACCGGCCATGGCACCAGCGAGGTGGAGCCGGCGGGCCGCAGCGAGAAGAGCAGCATCCAGTAGAAGGGGACGAGCGTGAAGAGCAGATAGAGGCCGAGCGGCAGATAGATCTGCCACCGGGGGACCTCGTCGAAGGCCCGCTCGCGCCGCCCGCGCCGCCTCCGCCGCGGGGGCGGGGCCTTCCGGCCGCCGTCCGCGGGCGCGGCGGGCAGGCCCTTCTCGGTGATGACAGCGGTCACTTGTGGTCGCCTCCGAACTTGCTCAGGCGGAGATAGAGGATCGAGCAGAAGAGGAGGATCGCGAAGGCGACGGTCGTCAGCGCGGTCGCGTAGCCGAAGTCATGTGCCTCGAAGCCGGTGACGGCCACATACAGCGGCAGTGTGGTGGTGACACCGGCGGGGCCGCCCTCGGTGAGCGTCAGCAGCAGATCGACGTTGTTGAACTCCCACACGGCGCGCAGCAGCGTGGAGAGGATGATCGCGTCCCTGAGGTGGGGGAGTGTGATGTGGAAGAACTGCCGGAACCTGTTCGCCCCGTCGACCGAGGCCGCCTCGTAGAGATCGCCGGGGATGGACTGGAGATCGGCGAGGATGAGGATCGCGAAGAACGGCACCCCGCGCCAGAGTTCGGCCAGTACGGCGGCCCAGAACACGGTGCCGGTGTCGGAGAGCACGGAGGAGCCGTACTCACCGATGCCCGCGTCCGCGAGATAGCGGCCGACGCCCGTGGACGGGTTGTAGAGCAGCAGCCAGATGGTCGTTGTCAGTACGCCGGAGACGGCCCAGGGCGAGAAGACCAGGGCACGGGCCGCGGCGCGGCCCACGAAGGTCTGGTTGACGAGCAGCGCCAGCACCAGTCCCAGGGCCAGTTGGAGCGTGACCTCCGTGACGACCCATTTACCGCTGAAGACGAGGCTGTCCCAGAACAGCGGATCGTCGGTGAGGATCCGCCGGAAGTTGTCGAGTCCGGCGAAGCCGTTCCGCCAGGGCTTGGTGACGTTGTAGTTCTGGAGGCTGTAGTAGAAGACGCTGAGCATCGGATAGGCGATGAAGCCCAGCATCAGCAGTCCGGCGGGGGCGATCAGCAGATACGGGAGACGGCGTGGTGTGGCTCCCGTACGGCGCCCCGGCTTCCCGGGCTTCCCCGGCTTCCCGGGGGTCAGGGGCGGTGGAGCCCCTGGTGGGTCCTGCGCCACAGCTGAGGCCATGACTGCTTCTCCGTTCCGTTGGTGAAGCGCTTCGCAGACGGTGTTCGACATGTCGAACCGGTGGATCGGGTGAATGAGAGGGGAGGGGATGGGGGAGGGGACGATGAGGTTGCGGACGAGGAATGGGCGGTCGTGCGACGGGCGGTCGTGCGCGGGGCCGTCTCAGCCCACGTACGGGTCGGGCACCTCGCCGGGCTTCGCCAGGAAGGCGAAGTCGCAGCCGGTGTCGGCCTGGGTGATCTGTTCGTTGTAGAGCGCGCCGTAACCGCGCTGGTAGCGCTCGGGCGGCGGTGTCCACGCGCTGCGCCGCCGCGCCAACTCCTCCTCCGACAGGTGGAGATGGAGACTGCGGGCGCCGACGTCGAGCGTGATCGTGTCGCCGGTGCGCACGAGCGCGAGCGGCCCGCCGACATAGGACTCGGGCGCGATGTGCAGGACGCACGCGCCGTAACTCGTGCCGCTCATCCGGGCGTCGGAGATCCGGACCATGTCGCGCACCCCCTGTTTGAGGAGATAGTCCGGGATCGGCAGCATCCCGTACTCCGGCATGCCGGGGCCGCCCTTGGGGCCCGCGTTGCGCAGCACCAGCACGTGATCGGGGGTGATGCCGAGCTGCGGGTCGTTGATGGTCCGCTGCATCGTCCGGTAGTCGTCGAAGACCACGGCGGGACCGGTGTGTTCGAGCAGGCGCGGTTCGGCGGCGATGTGCTTGATGACCGCGCCGTCGGGACAGAGATTGCCGCGCAGGACCGCCACCCCGCCCTCCGGTGCGAGCGGGTTGTCGCGCGGCCGGATCACCTCCGGATCGTGGACGAGCGCGCCGTCGAGCTGTTCCCGCAGGGTGGCGTGCGCGACGGTCGGCCGGTCCAGGTGCAGGACGTCCGTCAACCGCCCCAGGAACGCGGGCAGTCCGCCGGCGAAGTGGAAGTCCTCCATCAGATACCGGCCGCCGGGACGGAGGTTCGCCAGCACCGGCACCGTACGCGCGGTCCTGTCGAAGTCGTCGAGGGTGAGCCGGATGCCCGACCGTCCCGCCATCGCGATCAGATGGATCACCGCGTTCGTCGAGCCGCCCAGCGCGAGGACGGTGGCCACCGCGTCCTCGTACGCCTCCCGGGTCAGGATCTTCGAGAGCCGCAGATCATGGCGTACCAGCTCCACCACGCGTCGGCCGGACGCCGCGGCCATCCGGTCGTGCCCGGAGTCCACGGCCGGGATCGAGGAGGCCCCGGGCATGGTGACGCCCAGCGCCTCGGCGGCGGCGGTGAGCGTGGAGGCGGTGCCCATGGTCATGCAGTGGCCGGGTGACCGGGCCAGACCGTTCTCCAGCTCGGCCATCTCGGCGTCGCCGATCAGCCCGGCGCGCTTGTCGTCCCAGTACTTCCACATGTCCGTGCCCGAGCCGAGCACTTCGTTGCGCCAGTGCCCCGGCAGCATGGGCCCGGCGGGTACGAAGACGGCGGGCAGATCGACGCTCGCCGCGCCCATCAGCAGCGCCGGAGTCGTCTTGTCGCAGCCGCCCATCAGCACCGCGCCGTCGACCGGATAGGAGCGGAGCAGTTCCTCCGTCTCCATCGCCAGCAGATTGCGGTAGAGCATGGGCGTGGGCTTCTGGAACGTCTCGGAGAGCGTGGAGACGGGGAACTCCAGCGGGAATCCGCCGGCCTGCCACACCCCTCGCTTCACCGCCTGCGCGCGCTCCCGCAGGTGGACATGGCAGGGGTTGATGTCGGACCAGGTATTGAGGATCGCGATGACCGGCTTGCCCAGATGCTCCTCGGGGAGATAGCCGAGCTGGCGGGTGCGGGCGCGGTGGCTGAAGGAGCGGAGGCCGGTCGATCCGTCGCCGCCGTACCAGCGATGACTGCGCAGGTCCTCGGGGCGTACGGCGGGGCCCTCGGGCTCCGCGCCGCTGTCGGGCTCCGTACCGCTGCGGGTCTCCGCGCCGCTGCCGGGCTCCGTACCGCTGCCGGGGCGGTGTGCCGTCCCGCCCGGGGGTCGTGCCGTCCCGTCGGCCGGCCGTCCGGCCGCGCCCTCTCGCCGTACGGTCATATCGCCCACCCCGCCACCATCGCGGCCACCTCGGCGCGCCGCTCCTCGGGCAGGGCGCGGCTCGGCGGCCGGATGTCGCGCCGGCACAGACCGAGCGCGGCCAGCGCCTCCTTGACCACCGTCACGTTGTCGGCGGACTGCCGCGCGGCCCGCAGCTCCTCGAACGGCCTGATCTGCTCCCACACCTTCATGGCCGCCGCGTAGTCCCCGGCCCGCAGCGCCTCCAGCATCCCCAGCGAGACGGCCGGTGCGACATTGACGAGGCCCGACGTGAAGCCGGTGGCCCCGCCCGCGAAGTACGAGGGCGCGTACAGCTCGGCGAGCCCCGCGACCCAGACGAACCGCTCCAGACCCGCGTCCCGCGCGAAGGCCGCGAAGCCCGCGGCGTCCGGTACGGCGTACTTCGCCCCGATGACATTGGGGCACAGCTCCCCGAGCGCCGCGAGGCCCGCACCGCTCAGCTGCGGATTGCGGATGTACGGGACGACGCCCAGCTCGGGCACCGCGTCCGCGATGGTGCGGTGGTAGTCGATCCAGCCGGCCTGCGAGACATAGGGATGGACGGGCTGATGGACCATCACCATCCCGGCTCCGGCCTCGCGGGCATGCCTCGCCGCGGCCACCGCCGTCGGCAGGTCGAGGCCGATGCCGACCAGCACGGAGGCCCGGCCCGCCGCCTCCTCGATGGTCAGCTCGGTGACGACGCGGCGCTCGTCGGGGCTGAGCGCGTAGTACTCACCGGTGTTGCCGTTCGGGGTGAGGGTGCGGACGCCGCCGTCGAGCAGCCGGCGCAGCAGGGCGCGATGGGCGGTGATGTCGAGCGTGTCGTCGTCGCCGAACGGGGTGACGGGGATCGCCACGACATCGGCGAGCGCGTCCCGCGAGGAGGCGAGATCGGGGCTGGTCGTCATGCGTGGTCTCCCTCGGGGAACGCCCGCTGTACGAACGAGGCGATGTGGTCGTGCAGGGCACGTGCGGCGCCGTCGGCGTCACCGGCGAGCGCGAGCCGCAGGATCTCCCGGTGCTCCCCGGCCTCCTGCTCCCAGGACGGGACGGCGGCCCACGCGACGGTCGAGACGAGGGCCGCCTGGTCCCGTACCTCGTCGAGCATCCGGGCCAGCAGCGGATTGCCGCAGGGGAGATACAGCGCCCGGTGGAACTCCCTGTTGGCGAGGGAGCGTTCGGCCCGGTCCGCCGCTTCGTCGGCCTTGACCAGGGCTTCCCTGGCGGGCTCCAGCGAGGCGCGAAGGGCCAGCGAGCGGCGGAGCGCCTCCGGCTCCAGCAACAGCCGTACGTCGTACACCTCGTGGGCCATCGCCGCGTCGACCGCACGGACGGTGACACCCTTGAACTGGCTCATGACGACGAGGCCGGTGCCCGCCAGGGTCTTCAGCGCCTCCCGCACCGGAGTCTTCGACACCCCGAATTGTGCGGCCAGTTCGGTCTCGACCAGGGCCTGACCGGGGCTGAGACCGCCGGTGAGGATGCCGTGTTTGATCGCTTCCAGAACGTACTGGGTGCGGGAGGGGATCGGACTCGGGGCGAAGGCCATGGGCGCTCTCACATCTCGTGTCTCATATATGACGTACGAAGTACGACGCGATGAAGCTAGAGCCGGTCCCGATGTTTCGTCAATGCTTCGCGCAGAAGTTGGGTGAAGCGCTTTCTACGAAGTGCGGGGCGCGATCCGGCGTGCGGAAAAGGGCTGCGGGCGCGAGCCGTCCCCGTGCTTGCATGTGCCTCATGGTGTCCACCGACCGACTGCTGGCGTTCGCGGCCATGTCGTTCCTGCTGATCGTGATCCCCGGCCCCAGCGTGCTGTTCGTGATCGGACGGGCCCTGGCACAGGGGCGCCGGGCCGCGCTGACCACGGTCGTGGGGAACACGCTCGGAGCCTGCGTGCTCGTCGTGGCCGTGGCCCTCGGGGTCGGCGCCGTCGTGGAGCGCTCGGTGCTCGTCTTCACGACGCTGAAGCTCGTGGGCGCCGCGTACGTGGTGTACCTCGGCGTCAAGGCCGTACGGCAACGCGGCTCGATGCGCGCCGCGTTCGCCGGCGAGGGCCCCGCGCACAGCGGCCTGCGCACGGTGTGGGAGGGGTTCGCGGTAGGCGTGGCGAACCCCAAGACCATGGTGTTCTTCGCGGCCGTACTGCCCCAGTTCGTCGACCGCGAGCGGGGGCACGCCACGGTTCAGATGCTCTTGCTCGGGCTGGTCTTCAATGTCATCGCACTGGCCTGCGACAGCGTATGGGGACTGGTCGCGGACACCACACGGAGCTGGTTCGCCCGCTCACCCCGGCGGCTCTCCCTGGTCGGCGGGGCCGGCGGGCTCACGATGATCGGCCTCGGCGTCACGGTCGCCACGACGGGCCACAAGGAGTAGGCGCTGTCCCGTGCTCCGTGGTGGGCCGGCGGCGAAGACGTAACCCTGGAGGCCCGTTACGTGTTCAGGCCCGCCAGCGGTAGCGGCGTTCCGGGCGGCCCGTGCCGCCGTAGCGGAGGGTGATCTCCGCTCGGCCCGTGGTCGCGAAGTACTCCAGATAGCGGCGGGCGCTCACCCGAGACAGGGCGCCCGCCTCCGCGCACTCCGTGGCCGAGAGGCCGTCCGCGTGCTCGCGCAGGACGCGTTCGACCAGGTCGGCGGTGTGCGGGGCCAGGCCCTTCGGGAGGCCGCGGCTGCCGGGCGGGCGCGTGCCGAAGATGTGGTCCACGTCTTCCTGGCGCGCCTCGCCCAGGCCGGCCAGGCGCGAGCGGAGGGAGGCGACGTGGCGCAGCTGCTCCTGGAGCGCCGCCTGGTTGAAGGGCTTGATCAGATAGTGCAGGGCGCCGGCCCGCAGCGCCGCCCTGATCACGCCCGCGTCCCGCGCGGCCGTGATGAACAGGGCGTCGACGCTGTTGGGTCTTCGGTCCCGTTCCTCCGCCGCCCGCAGCTCGCGCAGTACGGCGATCCCGTCCATATCGGGCAGATAGATGTCGAGCAGGACCAGGTCGGGCCACAGCCGCTCGGCGGCGCGCAGCGCCTCGGCACCGCTGTGGGCCACCCCGACGACCGAAAACCCGTCCATCGCGGACACATAGCGGCTGTGCAGCTTCGCGACCATGAAGTCGTCGTCCACCACCAGCACTTTCATCACGCCGACACGCTAGGCGGCGACCACAACGACCACAACGTCCGTTGATTCCGGAAGAGAGACAGCTTGTTAACGCGAAGGCAACATGTGGCCCACTTCACAGCTTTTCGCGCACCTCTGCGCGCAGAGCACTCCGAAAGGCGGCACACGTGCGATCGCGCACCCCCCTGGCCCTGCTCGGGTCGGCGCTGCTGGTGCTGGTGGGGCCGCCGCTGCTCTCCTCGGGCAGTGGCGCCGACACCGGTACGCAGATCCCCGGCCTGCGCTTCATGGTCCCCAACACCCCCGGCGGCGGCTACGACATCACGGCCCGCACCCTGGCCAAGAACGCCGAGGACGCCGAACTGACCCACAACATCGAGGTCTTCAACCTGCCCGGGGCCGGCGGCACCGTCGGGCTCACCCGGCTCGTCGGCGAGCACGGCAACGGCAAGCTCGCGATGTCCATGGGGCTCGGGGTGGTCGGCGCCGTCCACACCAACAAGTCGCCCAAGACCCTCGCCGACACGACCCCGATCGCCCGGATCACCGAGGAATCGGACATCGTCGTCGTCGGCAAGGACTCCCCGTTCAAGACCATCGACGACCTGCTGACAGCCTGGAAGGCCAACCCGGCCAAGGTGCCGGTCGGCGGCGGATCGGCGCCCGGCGGGCCCGACCATCTCGCCCCCATGCTGATGGCGGACGCCGCGGGCATCGCCCCGAAGACGGTCAACTACATCCCGTTCGACGGCGGCGGTGAACTCCTCGCCTCGATCCTCGGCAACAAGGTCGCCTTCGGAGTCTCCGGCCTCGGCGAGTACCTCGACCAGATCGAATCGGGTGAGCTGCGGCTCCTCGCGGTCACCGGCCCCGAGCGGATCCCCGGCCTGGACGCCCCCACCCTGCGCGAGTCCGGCCTCGACACCGACTTCACCAACTGGCGCGGCATCGTCGCCCCGCCGGGCATCTCCGACGCCGAACGCACCAAGCTTCTCGCCTTCTTCGAGAAGCTCCACGACTCGCCCCAGTGGCGGGACTCCCTCAAGAAGAACGGCTGGGACGACGCGTTCCTGACCGGCGAGAAGTTCGGCGACTTCCTCGCCGAGGAAGACCGCCGCGTGGACTCGGTCCTGAAGGAGCTGGGACTGTGATGTCACCCACCGGCACGCCGGAAACACCGAACAAGCCGCACCCGGCGACCGCACCGCGGGCAGCCTCCGGAACACCGGACTCCGGCGCCCGCTCCTGGCTGCGCGAGCACTCCGAGATCGGCGTCGGACTCCTCCTGCTCGTCCTCGGTGTCCTCGTCCTCACCGACGCGCTCACCATGAACGTCGACATCGCCCAGCGCGGCCCCGTCGGCCCCAAGACCGTCCCGGTCGTCGTCGGCGTCGGCCTGATCGTCGTCGCCGTACTGCTCACCCTCGACGTCCTGCGCGGCGGCCGGGGCGAGGCGGAGGGCGGCGAGGACATCGACCTCGCGGAGCCCAGCGACTGGCGGACCGTCCTGCTGCTCGCCGGTGTCTTCCTCGGCAACGCCGTCCTCATCGGCCCGCTCGGCTTCCCGATCTCCGGCGCCCTGCTCTTCTGGGGCTCGGCGTACGCGCTCGGCAGCCGCCACTACCACCGTGACCCGCTCATCGCCGCGGGCCTCGCGCTGGTCACCTACTTCGTCTTCAACAACCTGCTCGGTGTCCCCCTCCCCGGTGGCCCGCTGATGGGGGTGCTGTAACCGATGGACTCCCTGAACTCGCTCATCGACGGCTTCGGTACGGCGCTCACGCCGATGAATCTGCTCTGGGCCGCGATAGGCGTGCTGCTCGGCACGGCCATCGGGGTCCTGCCCGGCATCGGCCCCGCCATGGCCGTCGCACTGCTGCTCCCCGTGACGTACGGGCTCGAACCGACCGGCGCATTCATCATGTTCGCCGGTATCTACTACGGCGCGATGTTCGGCGGCTCGACCACCTCGATCCTGCTCAACACCCCCGGTGAGAGCGCCGCCGTGGTGGCCGCCATCGAGGGCAACCCGATGGCCAAGGCCGGACGGGGAGCGCAGGCGCTCGCCGCGGCGGCCGGCGGACACTTCGCCGGCGGCATGATCGGCACGATCCTGCTGGTGGTCCTCGCGCCCACCGTCGCCTCGCTCGCGGTGGACATCGGCGCCCCCGACTACTTCGCGATCATGGTGCTGGCGTTCATCGCCGTCACCTCCGTCCTCGGCTCCTCCCGGATCCGCGGACTCGCCTCGCTGCTCATCGGACTCACCCTCGGTCTGGTCGGCCTCGACCAGATGACCGGCCAGCAGCGGCTGACCTTCGGCTCGCTCCAGCTCGCCGACGGCATCGACGTCGTCATCGTCGCGGTCGGGCTCTTCGCGATCGGCGAGGCCCTCTGGGTCGCCGCGCACCTGCGGCGCTCCACGGGCGAGGCCATTCCGGTCGGCCGCCCCTGGCTCGGCAAGAAGGACGTCAGCCGCACCTGGCGGCCCTGGCTGCGCGGCCCGGTCATCGGCTTCCCGTTCGGCGCGATCCCGGCCGGCGGCGCGGAGATCCCCACGTTCCTCTCGTACGTCACGGAGAAGCGGCTCTCCAAGCACAAGGACGAGTTCGGCAAGGGCGCCATCGAGGGCGTGGCGGGACCCGAGTCCGCGGCCTCCGCCTCGGCGGCCGGGACGCTGGTCTCGATGCTGACCCTCGGACTGCCCACGACGGCCGTCGCCGCCGTGATGCTGGCCGCCTTCCAGCAGTACGGCATCCAGCCGGGACCGCTGCTCTTCGAACGCGAACCCGATCTGGTCTGGGGCCTGATCGCCTCGCTCTTCGTCGGCATGGTGCTGCTGCTCGCGCTCAACCTGCCGCTCGCACCGGTCTGGGCCAAGCTGCTGCGCATCCCGCGCCCCTATCTCTACGCGGGGATCCTCTTCTTCGCGGCCGTCGGCGCGTACGCGGTCGGCGGGGAGGCGCTGGACCTGGTCATCCTGCTGATCATCGGTCTGATCGGCTTCGGTATGCGGCGCTACGGACTGCCGGTGCTGCCGGCCGTGATCGGCGTCATCCTGGGCCCGGCCGCCGAACAGCAGCTGCGGCGCGCGCTCCAGATCAGCGACGGAAGCGTGTCAGGACTGGTCAACACGCCGTTCTCCGTGACGGTGTACGCGGTGATCGTGCTGCTGCTCGCCTGGCCTGGGGTGAAGAAGCTGATCGCGCTGCGCCGCGAGCGCCGCGACCGTAGTGACCGCGGCGACCGTGGTGATGTGACGGTGTGACCGGCGACGACTGACGCACGGCCGCACCCTTCTCCGCCCCGCGACCGCCACTCCGGTGGTCGCGGGGCGGCGGCACGTGGTCGGCAGGAGGTCAGGGGCGTTGTCAGTGGTGGGTGCCACCATCGGAGCATGACGACGATCGACTGGGACTCCCTCGCCGACTCCTTCGACCAGGAGCCCGATCACGGGCTGCTGGACCCCGGCGTCCGCGCCGCCTGGGCCGCCCGGCTGGCGGACTGGCTGCCCGGGGCTCCTTCCCGGGTGCTCGACCTCGGATGCGGTACGGGGAGCCTGGCCCTGCTCGCCGCCGAGCGGGGCCATCGGGTCACGGCCGTCGATCTCTCGCCCCGCATGGTGGCTCTGGCCAGATCCAAGCTCGCGGGTACGGACGCGGAGGTGCTGGTCGGCGACGCGGGACGGCCGCCGGTGGGGGAGCGGACGTTCGACGTGGTCCTGGCCCGCCATGTGGTGTGGATGCTGCCGGATCCCGAAGAGGCGCTGCGGCACTGGGCGTCGCTGCTGCGACCGGGTGGCCGGCTGGTGCTGATCGAGGGGGTCTGGTCCGGTACGGGCGGCCTGCCCGCCGCGCGGCTCACCGCCGCCCTGGCCCCGCTCGGCGAACGGGTCCACCATGAGTGGCTCTCCGCCGACCCCGCCCTCTGGGGCCGCCCGGTGGACGATGAACGGTACGCGCTGATCGCCCGGTCGGCCCCGCCCGAGCGCCATACCGAGGTGGTCGATGTCCATCTGATCCTGCGCAGGGGCGACGAGGTCCTGCTCGCCCGCCGCTCCGGCACGGGATACGGGGACGGCCTGCTCAACGGGCCCTCAGGACATGTCGAGCCGGGCGAGGACGTCCGTACGGCCATGATCCGTGAGGCGCGCGAGGAGATCGGCGTCGAGCTGACCCCCGCCGATCTGCGCGTCGCGCTGGTCATGCAGCACCGGGGACCGGCCGGACAGCCCCGGATCGGCTGGTTCTTCGAGGCGGGGTACGGCGCCGGGGGCGAGCCGTACAACCGCGAGCCGGAGAAGTGCTCCGGCCTCTCCTGGCATCCGCTGTCCGCGCTCCCGGACGATCTGGTCGCCTTCTGCCGCGCGGGACTCGACGCCTATCGCGCCGGCGAACGCTTCGTCATCCACTGGCACGAGGACGACGATCCGATCGCCCACACCCCGGGCACCCCGGACCGTTCGGTCATCCTGCCGGCCACCGCCACCGCCACCGCTGCCGCCTCCGCCTCCGCTGCCGATACCGGCACAGGCACAGGCACCGGCACAGGCACCGGCTCGGTCACTGACACGGCCATCTCCGGGAGCACGGAAGCGCAGGACCGTTGACGGGGTACCACCGGGGCGCCGCCCCTTACGCGCCCCGCTCCCGTCGCGTTCCGGCCACCCCTGCCGTGTACCGCACGGTGGCGGTGGGTCGTGGGGGAGAATCGATTCGTGACCTTGAAGATCGTGATCGACCCGGCCGCCACGACCCCACCGTACGAACAACTGCGTACCCAGATCTCCGCGAAGGCGCGGTCAGGCGCGCTGCCGGTCGGGTACAGACTCCCGACCGTACGGGGGCTCGCCGAGGAGCTGGGGCTGGCCGCCAACACCGTCGCCAAGGCATATCGCGCGCTGGAGACCGACGGGGTGATCGAGACCCGGGGCAGAAACGGTACGTTCGTCGCCGCCGCGGGGGAGGCCGCCGAGCGGGAGACCGCGGCGGCCGCGCGGGCCTACGCGGAGCGCGCCCAGCGACTGGGGCTCGGCCGGGCCGCCGCGCTCGCCGCGGTGGAGGAAGCGGTACGGGCCGTCTACGCCAGATGACCGGAAACGGCACGGCCGGCTGCCGGGCCGGCGGGTGACGGGCCATCGGGCGCCGGACGCGGGGCGTCAGAGGTAGAGGCCCGCGTCCTCGCCCGTGTGCTGGGCCGGGACCGACGCCGGGCCGGTGCCGCGGCGCAGCGCGTACAGCTCCGCCAGCGTCGCTCCCTCGCGGCCGACCGCCGTCTCCCAGTCGCCGTCCTCCCTGCTCAGCCAGGACAGCGCCTCCGGACGGGTCAGTGAGCCGACCTCGATCCTGGCCAGACAGCGTCCCGGCCTGACCACCGCCGGATGCAGCCGCTCCAGGTCCTCGTTGGTCGTCACCCCCACCAGTACGTTCCTGCCCTGGCCGAGCAGTCCGTCGGTGAGGTTCAGCAGCCGCGAGAGCGCCTGTCCCGCCGTGTGCTTGGCCTCGCCGCGGATCAGCTCGTCGCAGTCCTCCAGGAGCAGCAGCCGCCAGCGGCCCTTCGCCGAGCCGTCGTCCTCGCCGATCGCGATGTCCATCAGATAGCCGACATCGTTGAAGAGCCGCTCGGGGTCGAGCACACAGTCCACCTGGCACCAGTCGCGCCACGAACGGGCCAGCGTGCGCAGCGCGGACGTCTTGCCGGTGCCGGGCGGGCCGTGCAGCAGGAGCAGCCGGCCCGCGATGTCGTCCGGGGTCACCTTCATCAGCCGGTCCATCGCGTCGGCCACCGGCGCGGTGTAGTTGGGCCTGACCTCGTCCCACGTACCGGCCGCGATCTGCCGGGTGGTGCGGTGCGGGCCGCGGCGCGGTGAGACGTACCAGAAGCCCATGGTCACGTTCTCGGGCTGCGGTTCCGGTTCGTCCTGCGCGCCGTCGGTCACCTGGTGGTGGATCTTCTCGGCCAGTTCCGAGCTGACCGCCGTCACCGTGACATCGGCGCCGCGGTTCCAGCGGGACACCAGCAGCGTCCAGCCGGCGCCCTCGGCGAGCGTCGCGCTGCGGTCGTCGTCGCGGGCCGAGCGCAGCACGGTCGCGTCCGGCGGCAGCAGCGTCACCCCCGATCTGACCCGGTCGATCGTGGAGCTGTGGGAGTGCGGCTGCTCGCCCGTGGCGAAGCGGCCGAGGAACAGCGCGTCGACCACATCCGAGGGCGAGTCGCTGTCGTCGACGTTGAGCCGGATCGGCAGGGCGTCCTGAGGCTTGGCAGACATGTCGCCCATGATCCGGCACAGGCGCGGCCGATGCACGGTGTTTTGCCCTGTGGCGGCGACCGGACAGGGCCTGGTGACCGAACGCGCCGGAGCTCGCTCCGCGCGCCCGCACCCATGGCCGTCACCCCCGGACGGCCGCGTTCGTACGGCTCACCTCCCCACTGGAGGTCAACGCGACTCCTGGGCGCTCCCCTTGAGCCACACGTGCGACGGACCGGCGCGGGTGGAGGCACGCCGGTATGGGTGAGGGGGGTCCCGTTGGCAACACCTGGAACGTCGGTACGCTTTTCGCTTCTTTGGCCGTACATCGCCGGTCGATTCCATTACCTCTTCGATCAGATCTATTCGAATAGGGGCGAAGCATGCGCTTCTGATGCTCCGGCCGGAAGCCTCGTGGAATGTTCTTGGCATGAACACTTCCAGTGAAGTGAACTGCCTGGTAACTAAGTTGAGGCAGCAATCCCGCTAGGAGAGGTCTTATGAAACTGTCCCGCATCACAGCGTTCTCGTCCTCGCTCCTTCTCGGCGCCGTGCTCGCTCTCACCGGAGCCGCCACGGCCCAGGCCGCGGACTCGGCGGCAGCCGTCGACTATGTGGCGCTCGGCGACTCGTACTCCTCGGGCGTCGGTTCCGGCAGCTACGACAGCGGGAGCGGCAGTTGCAAACGCACCCCCAAGGCGTTCCCCGCGCTCTGGGCTGCCGCGAACGCACCCGCCTCGTTCGCGTTCACCGCCTGTTCCGGCGCCCGTACGGGTGATGTGACCGCCAGTCAGCTGGGCCCGGTCAACTCGGGAACCGATCTCGTCAGCATCAGCATCGGCGGGAACGACGCCGGTTTCGCCGACGTGATGACCACCTGCGTGCTCCAGTCGGAGGCCACCTGCCTCAACCGGGTCGCGACGGCGCGCGCGTTCGTCGACAACACCCTGCCCGGAAACCTCGACTCGGTGTACACGGCGATCAGATCCAAGGCGCCGTCGGCCCGGGTGGTCGTCCTCGGGTATCCGCGCTTCTACCAGCTCAACGGCACCTGCACCTCAGGGCTGAGCGAGAACGAGCGCGCCGCGATCAACAGCGCCGCCGACTACCTCAACACGGCGACCGCCAAGCGGGCGGCCGACCACGGCTTCACCTTCGCCGATGTCGCCGGGGCCTTCACCGGACATGAGATCTGCTCCGGCTCGGCGTGGCTGCACAGCGTGAACTGGCTCAACATCGGTGAGTCGTACCACCCCACCGCCGCCGGTCAGTCGGGCGGCTATCTGCCGGCCTTCCGCTCGGCGGCCTGACGCCCGGATGACGAGCGCGGGGCCGGTCGCCGGGGCCTGGAGAGACCCGGAACCGGCCCCGCCGCACGCTGTGGTCCCCGATGCGGCGAAGTGTCCAACTCGCCCTGAAATAAGATGGATCGGGCGGTGGGGGTCGCTACCCGTACGGGTGTGGTCCGTCGCAAAGGCGGTATACACGGGTGTCCCGGTGGGGCGATAGGGTTAACCTGCCCGGGCCGGGTGCCCTCGTACGGGTGGGGAGTGAAATGGAACAGATAACGGTGCACAGCAGGGCGCGAGTCCCTGCGATCACATGCGGGAGCGGCGCGTCCAGTTCGCGTCTCGACCGACATCTCTCGGTGCTCGGCGGACCCGCCGTGCCACAGCGGGAGACGGCCGAGGCGACGCTGCTGATGCGCGAGCTGACATCGCGTGATCGCTCGGAGGCACAGAGAAGCAAGGGCGCGCGTGTCTCGCTCTTCGCGCCGCTGCGGCGGCTGCGCCGCTCGCTGTTCGGCAGCCGCCGCTGATCCTCACGGCTCCATGGCGCCGGCGCGCCAACACCGTGAGCGCGTGACCGCCTCACGGCGTTATGGCATGCCTGAGCGCGTCCGGGTTTTCCCGAACGCGCTCGGGTGATCACGCCGTCCGGCGCAGTGCTGCACTCCACTCGTCCGTCATCCCCAGCGGGCCCGCAGCAGTGCGCCGGAGCGTTCGCCTGGTGCGTGACCCTTCCTCACCTCACCTCTCACCTCTCTTCTGCCTCTCTTCACCTCTTCCTCGTAGCTCCTCGAAGCGGTGGCCCCGGCCGGTGCTCCACTCCCCGACACCGGTCCGGGCCGGCCGCCCCGGCCTTCTTCGTCTCAGGCGTCGCTCCGGGCGTACCGCCGGACCGCGAGCGGTACGAACAGGGCGAGGAGCAGCAGCGACCAGAACAGCGATCCGGCCACCGGATGGGCCACCGGCCAGGCAGCGTCCGCGGCCGGCGCGGCATTGCCGCAGAGAGCGCGGACCGCCGCCGCGAGCGCGCTGATCGGGTTCCACTCCGCGACCCCACGCAGCCAGCCGGGCAGCCCCTCGGCCGGGATGTACGCGTTGGAGAGCAGCGGCAGAACGAATGTCGCGGCGCCGAGCTGACCGGCCGCCTCCTCATTTCGGATGAGCAGCCCGAGATACGTACCGACCCAGTTGGCCGCGAACCGGAAGAGCAGCAGCAGCCCGAGGGCGCCGAGCGCGCCGAGGGCGCCGCCCTCGATCCGCCACCCCACCGCGAGCCCCACCAGCAGCAGCGGCACCATCCCCGCGGCCGTGGTCAGCAGATCCGCCGTGGTCTGCCCCAGCGGTACGGCGACCCTGCTCATCGGCAGCGTCAGAAACCGGTCCATGACCCCGCGCTGCACGTCCTGCGACGCCTGGAACATCCCGGTCATGACGCCGCCCGCGGCCGTCGCGGCGAGCAGCCCCGGCACGAGATAGGCGCGGTACTGCTCACCCGGCATCGCGAGTGCGCTGCCGAAGACGTAGCCGAAGAACAGCAGCATGTTGACCGGCATGGCCTGGGTGAGGATCACCACGCCCGGCGCGTGCCTGATGCGCTGGAGGTGGCGTCCGAGGACGGCACCGCTGTCGTACGCGAGGGTGCTCATGCGGCGTGCTCCTTGTCGTATCGCCCGTCGTGCCGCCCGTGCTCGTCGTGCCGCTCGTCCCGCCGGGCGGACGGCTCGTCGTGCCGGTGGGGCGCCCGGGGGTCCGTACGGTCGGTCAGCCGCAGGAACACCTCGTCGAGCGTCGGCGGACGCAGACTGGCGTCGGCCACCGGCACCCCCGCCGCGTCCAGCTCCCGGACGAGCCGGGGCAGGGTCAGCGCCGGGTCCTTCGCCACGGCCCCCGCGGTGCGGCGCTCCCGGTCGAGCGCGGGCTCGGCACCGGTCAGCCGGTCGAGTACGGCCGCCGCCGCGAGGATCGCCGTCTCCGCCGCCGTCTCCGTGGGCTCCTCGGCGAGGACGACCTCCGCGTACGAGCCGATGAGCGCCTTGAGTTCGGCCGGGGTGCCGCGATGCGCGGCCCGGCCCCGGTCGATCAGCACGATGTCGTCGGCCAGCCGGTCGGCCTCCTCCAGGTACTGCGTGGTCAGCAGGATCGTGGTGCCCAGGCCGGCGAGTTCGCGTACGGCCCGCCAGATCTGGTTGCGGCTGTGCGGGTCGAGCCCGGTGGTCGGCTCGTCCAGGAAGAGCACCTGGGGGCGGGTCAGCAGACTGGCGGCCAGATCGAGCCGCCGCCGCATCCCCCCGGAGTAGGTCCGTGCCGGCCGGTCCGCCGCGTCCGTCAGTTCGAACCGCTCCAGGAGCTCATCGGCACGGGCCCGGCCCGCGGCGCCCCTGAGACGGAGCAGCTTCGCGAAGAGCCGGAGGTTCTCCCGGCCCGTCAGCTCGCCGTCCACGGAGGCGTACTGGCCGGCGACCCCGATCGACCGGCGTACCGCGCGCGGATCGGCGAGGACATCGTGCCCGGCGACGAGCGCCGTGCCCGCGTCGGGGGCGGTGAGGGTGGTCAGGATCCGTACGGCGGTGGTCTTGCCCGCGCCGTTCGGCCCGAGCACCCCGCAGACCGTGCCCTCCGCGACGGCCAGATCCAGGCCGCGAAGGGCGTACACATCGGCCCCGTAGCGTTTCTCCAGACCTTCACTAAGTACAGCGTACGTAGTTGTCATGCGGTCCACCGTAGCGCACTACGTACGTTGTACGTAACTAAGATGGTGGACGAGGTGATGATCGATGGCGGGGCGACCTGCTGAACCCGAAGTGATCTGGGCACGTCCCGAGCGGTCAGGACGCGGTCCCAAGCCGGCCTTCAGCCGCGCCGATATCGCGGCGGCGGCCTGCCGTCTCGCCGACACGGGCGGCCTGGACGCCGTCACCATGCGCCATGTCGCCGCCGAACTGGGCTGCGGCACGATGTCGCTCTACAACTACGTGCCGCGCAAGGAGGATCTGTACGAGCTGATGGTCGACCGGGTCTCGGGCGAGTACGACCTGCCCGAGAAGCCGTCCGGTGACTGGCGGGCCGATCTGACCGACCTCGCGCACCGCGCCCGCGCGATCATGCACACGCACCCCTGGATGGCGCGGCTGATGTCGGCGGTCTACGGATTCAGCCCGAACACGATGCGGTACCTCGAATACAGCCTGACCTGCCTGGACGCCATCGACGCGCCCTACGGCGAGAAGATGGAGCTGGTGGCGATGGTCAACGGTGTCGTGACCACGTACGTCGCCAACGAGCTCCAGACGGCCGAGCGCACCAGATCCCTGCCGTGGTCCGCCGAGCGGGAGCACGCCATACGCATGGCCTACCTGGGCCGGGAGATCGCGTCGGGCCGCTATCCGCGCATGGCGGCGGCGTTCGCGGAGGACTCGGGGCCGATCGACATGGAAGCCGTGTTCGACCGGGCGCTCGCACGGGTCCTGGACGCCTTCGACACCCGGCGGCCGGAGACGTCCCGGCGGCCGGAAGCCCCCTGAAGCGGGCCGCCGACAGTCCCGAAGGTCAGAGCAGCGCGAACTGGCCTTCCGGCCCCTCCTCGTGGTGGTCCAGTACGGAGGCCGGCCGCCGCGCCGCCGCCGGGACCGGCAGGACGCCCGCGGCGCGCAGCTCCGCCGTACCGATCGCCGGACCGGCCCCGGGCAACTCCGCCTGGAGCGGCCGGAGTTCCGCCAGGAGCGCGAGGACCGTGATCAGTTCGAGCAGCTCGGAGGTCCACTCGCGCGGCCACTCCGACGGGCCGACCGCCGCCAGCGTGCCCGGCTCCGGACGCGCGGTACGGCGCTCGAACCACAGCTCCAGCGTCCGTACGCCGCCCACCGTGAAGTCCCATGCCCCGGCCGGTACGGGCGAGATGCGGCCCGAGCCGAGCCGGAGCACCTCCTCCGCCGGGTCGTAGCCGATGTCCTCCGGCCGGGCCGGAACGGCGGCCCGTACATAGGGGCGGCGGCCACCGGGCAGCCGGGGCCGCTCACCGCCGTGTGCCCCGCGCAGCTGGATCCGGACCATCCGCCGCCCCAGCTCGACCCCGGAGGCCCAGACGGCGGGATCGGCGGTCAGCGGCACCGCGCAGCCGGCCGGGGTCCCCACGGCGACCGCCACGGCCCAGGCGAGCAGCTCCTCGGAGGTGACCTCATGGCCGTACCGCGCGGCCAGCAGGGCGGTCAGCCCCGGGGCCAGATTGGGTTCCGTGCCACCGGGCCTGCGGTAGAGCGGCCGGATCCTGCCGGGCCGCCCGGCCGGCGAACGGCCGTCCGGGAGCACCGCGCCGACCAGCAGCGCGGGCCCCGCGGCCCCCGGTACGTAGCCCTGCTCCACGGCGAAGACCTGGTGGTCGTCGGCGACCCGCCACAGCTCGGGGCGGGCCGCGTCGATCAGCCGGTGGTCCGGGATCAGCCACTGTTCGTCGAACGGTCCATGGAGCACCCGCACCGGCTCGGGGCAGCGCCCCGACTCCCGCGCGAACCGCCCGGTGCCGGTGGCCCGGCCAGGCAGCGCGGCGACCGCGCTGTTCGGCGTACGCGCCCGGGTCGGCCCGAACAGCGCCTCGCGCTCGGCGCCCTCGGCCCGTACGAGCCGGTCCCAGCGGGCGGTGAGCGAGGGCCGGTCGGGGGCGAGGACCCACTCCCTGCCGAACCGCAGCGGGGGCGTCGACCACGGCATGAGATCGCTCAGCAGCGGGCTCTCGTCCGTCGCCCCGGACCGCGTCGCCGTCATGCGGACCGCCCCTCCCGTCGGTCTGTGCGCCCTGGGCCCTGTCGGCCGGGGCCCGGACGAGTAAGTCCGAGCCGCATGCTATCGGCCACGGCGAGGGGTCCGCCGAGGGAGGCTTCGGGGCACTTTGGACGCACCTGTCTCCCGGCCAGGTGCTGCCCTGGCGGGACGTTCGCCACACGGTCTAGGCCCTGAGGTCCGGCTCCACCGTGACCGAGAAGGAGAACCGGTCCCCCCGGTAGTGGATCCGCGCCACGTCCGCGACCCGGCCGCTCTCGTCGTACGTCACCCCCGTGTAGTGCAGGATCGGGCTCAGCAGCGGCACCCGCAGCAGCTCGGCCGTGGCCGGGTCCGCGAGCCGGGCCTCCACCGTGTCCGTGATCCGGCTGATCCGCACCCCGACCAGGTCGCGCAGCACCTTCGTCATCGGCCAGCGCTCCAGATCCGTCACGTCGATACCGGCCGCGATATCCGGACGGACCGCGTTCTCCGCCCAGTTGACGGGCTCGCCGCTCTCGCCGTCGCAGCGCAGCCGGCGGTAGGTGATCACCTCGTCCGCCCCGGGGAAGTACTCCGCGAGCGCGCCGGGCACCGGGGCCGGGCCATGGCCGAGGAGTGTGGTCAGCTCACCGGACTGCTGGGCGACGATCGCGTCGATCGAGCCGAGCAGCCGGCGCGGCGCCCCGCGCCGGGCGCCCGGTTCGATGAAGGTGCCGCGCCGCCGGTGCCGGCTGATCAGGCCCTCCTCCTCCAGTTCCTTGAGCGCCTGACGCATCGTCAGCACGCTGACGCCGTAGTGCGTGGCGAGCTGCTCCTCGGTCGGCAGCCGCAGCGGATCGTGCGGCCGGCGGCCCAGTATCGAGGCGCGCAGCGACTGGGAGACCTGGTACCAGAGTGGAAGCTTGCGGTTCAGGATCAGTGAGTCCGGGGCGAAGGAGGTCACCGGCGACTCCCCGGCTGTGGCGACTCCAAAACGGGTGGCACCTCCACGACTGTGTGTCCGAAACTCCGGGTCATGGCCTGAAGTGGCGCTCCAGACCTTGCCATACGTTGTCGTAACCGCGCTGGAGATGGCCGGCACCGGCCGCCTGCGCGGTCGCCGTCACCGGCCAGCGGGTCTCGAACATGAAGGCCAGGCCGTCGTCGATCTTCTGCGGCTTCAGCTCGGCGGCGCTCGCCCGGTCGAAGGTCTGCCGGTCGGGGCCGTGTGCCGACATCATGTTGTGCAGCGAGCCGCCGCCGGGGACGAAGCCGCCCTCGCCGGCCGTCTTCGCGTCGTACGCGCCCTCGATCAGGCCCATGTACTCGCTCATCACATTGCGGTGGAAGTACGGCGGCCGGAACGTGTCCTCGCCGACCAGCCAGCGCGGGGCGAAGACGACGAAGTCGACTCCGGCGAGGCCCGGGGTCTCGGACGGCGATGTCAGCACCGTGAAGATCGACGGGTCGGGGTGGTCGTAGCTGATGGTCCCCATGACGTTGAAGCGGCGCAGATCGTAGACGTACGGCACATGGTTGCCGTGCCAGGCCACCACATCGAGCGGGGAGTGGTCGTAGGTGGCGGCCCAGAGGTTGCCGCAGAACTTGTTGACCACCTGGGTCGGCCGCTCGATGTCCTCGTACGCGGCGACCGGAGCGCGGAAGTCACGCGCGTTGGCGAGGCCGTTGGCGCCGATCGGTCCGAGGTCGGGCAGGACGAAGGGCCGGCCGTGGTTCTCGCAGACATAGCCGCGTGCCGTCTCGTCCAGCGGCTCCACCCGGAAGCGCACGCCACGGGGTATCAGCACCACCTCGCCCGGACGGGCGGCGAGCAGGCCCAGTTCGGTACGGATCAGCAGACCGCCGTGTTCGGGAACGATCAGCAGTTCGCCGTCCGCGTCGCTGAACACCCGGTCCCTCATGGGGGAGTTGGCGTAGTAGAGATGAATCGCCATTCCCGTGCGCCGGGTCGCGTCCCCGTTGCCGCCCAGCGTCCACAGACCGGCCAGGAAGTCGGTGCCGGGGGCGGGCTCGGGCAGCGGGTCCCAGCGCAGCCGGTTGGGATCGGGGTCGGTCTCCGTGAACGGGGCCCCGCGCAGCGAGCCGTTGTCGATACGGGCGAACGGCGGATGCGCGGCCGACGGCCGGATCCGGTACAGCCAGGTCCGCCGGTTGTGCGCGCGGGGTTCGGTGAACGCGCTGCCGCTCAGCTGCTCCGCGTAGAGACCGAGCGGCGCGCGCTGGGGTGTGTTGCGGCCGACCGGCAGTGCTCCCGGCACGGCCTCGGAGCTGTGCTCGTTGCCGAAGCCGGAGGAGTGGTCCAAGGCCCCGGCCGTCTTCCGCGCCTGCTCGATGTCGTTCGTCATCCGCGTCCGCTCCTCGGTCAAGGAATCCCGGAAGGCTAATCCTATGGACAACCGTAGGATTAGTGGTGCGCTTCGTCAACGGGGCCGAGCGGCATCATGGATCCCGTGTCACGCGACCGTACGCATACCAAGCCCGATGCCGAGCCCCAGGCCGGCGCCGAACCCGAGCCCGAGCCCGACTCCGTCCCCGACGCCGATCCCGGGGCGGACGCGGAGGCCGACGAAGAGTCCGAGGTCGGAGGGCTCCGCAGAGTGCCTGTGCAGCAGCGCAGCACGGAGCGGCTGGCCCGGATCCTCGACGCCTGCGGGGCGCTTCTCGACGAGGCCGGGTACGAGCAGCTGTCCACCCGGGCCGTCGCCGCCCGCGCGGGCGTTCCCATCGGCTCGGTCTACCGCTTCTTCGTCAACAAGCGGGCCATGGCGGACGCACTCGGAAGGCGCAATCTCGACAGCTATACCGAGGGCATCGCGGACCGGCTCGCGACGCTCGACCCGAATGACTGGCGGGGCGCCATCGACGCCGTACTGGACGAGTACCTCTCCATGAAGCGCACCGTGCCCGGCTTCTCGCTCGTGGACTTCGGCGCCCAGCTCCCGCTCGGTACCCGGCCCCAGGCCCTCGACCGTATCCC
The DNA here is from genome assembly GCF_044741565.1 of Streptomyces sp. NPDC088147. Lineage (NCBI taxonomy): Bacteria > Bacillati > Actinomycetota > Actinomycetes > Kitasatosporales > Streptomycetaceae > Streptomyces > Streptomyces sp. NPDC088147. Next base: position 92,061 of record NZ_JBIUSY010000010.1, read on the forward strand.
CGTCGACCCGGCGACCGATCCCAACCACCGGGTCGCCAGACGCCTCGCGGGACTGCTCTCCAGTCATCTGGGCCGGGCCCCCGACCCGGCGTTGCAGCGCACGGTCCTGGTCGCCGTCGAGGCCGCCGACGCGCTGCTCCAGCTGGCGTTCCGTACGGATCCGGCGGGTGATCCCTGGATCGTGGGGGAGACCAGGAAGCTGCTGCGCGCCTATCTCGCGAGGACATTCGACTGACGCGGGCGTCCGGCCGGGCTTCTCGCGCCCCCTTTCCCCGTCCCTCCTCCCGTCCCCCCTCCCTTCCCTCCTGCCGCTTTCCCTCTTTCCCCTGGCGTTGTCCGTACCGGTCGGTATGCTCGGGGTGCTCGCGCGTCACCGCTGCCGCCGCCCGGAGGGCCCATGCACCCCGAAGACGCACCACGCACCCCGGAGGCGGGGCGGACCCGTACCGCCCCGCGCATCTGCCCCTTCTGCGAGGCCACCTGCGGACTGACCCTCACCATCGAGGGGACCAGGGTCACCGGTGCCAGGGGCGACCGCGACGATGTCTTCAGCCGGGGCTTCATCTGCCCCAAGGGAGCGTCCTTCGGCGAGCTGGACGCCGACCCCGACCGGCTGCGCGTCCCGCTCGTCCGCGTCGACGGGGAGCTGCGGGAGGCGAGCTGGCAGGAGGCGTTCGCGCTGACAGCCGCCCGGATACGGCCACTCGTCGAGGAGTACGGGCCGCAGTCCGTCGGCGTCGTCCTCGGCAACCCCAATGTCCACACGATGGCCGGGGCCCTCTATCCGCAGCTCCTCCTGGGCGCGCTCGGCACCCGCAACCTCTTCACGGCCAGCACCCTCGACCAGATGCCCAAGCATGTCTCCAGCGGGCTGCTCTTCGGGGACGCGTTCGCCATCCCCGTACCCGATCTGGACCGTACGGACCATCTGCTGCTCCTGGGCGCCAACCCGCTGGACTCCAACGGCAGTCTCTGCACCGCGCCCGACTTCCCCGGCAAGCTGAAGGCGCTGCGCCGGCGCGGCGGCACGCTCACCGTCGTCGACCCGCGCCGCACCCGCACGGCACGGCTCGCCGACCGGCACGTCCCCATCAGGCCCGGTACGGACGCCCTGCTGCTCGCCGCCCTCGCCCACGTCCTCTTCGAGGAGCGGCTCACCGACCTCGGACCGCTCGCCGGCCAGGTCGAAGGCGTCGGCGAACTGCGGGACGCGATACGGGACTTCACCCCCGAGGCGGTCGCCCCGGCCTGCGACATGGCCGCCGGGGAGATCCGTACGATCGCCCGGGAGCTGGCCGCCGCACCCACCGCCGCCGTCTACGGCCGGGTCGGCAGCTGCACCGTCGAGTACGGCACGCTCGCCAGCTGGCTGGTCGACGTGCTGAACATCCTCACCGGCAATCTGGACCGGCCCGGCGGCGCGCTCTTCCCGCTCTCCGCCACCGACCGGCCGCCCCGGATCCCCGCCCCCGGCAAGGGGTTCAGGCTCGGCCGCTGGACGAGCAGGGTGGGCGGACATCCGGAGGCCAAGGGCGAACTGCCCCTCGTCGCGCTCGCCGAGGAGATCGAGACGCCGGGGGAGGGCCGGATCCGCGCGGTGATCGCCCTCGCCGCCAACCCCGTGCTGTCCGCGCCCGACGGCGACCGGCTCGACCGGGCGCTGGCCGGCCTCGACTTCATGGTCAGCGTCGATCCGTATCTCAACGAGACCTCGCGCCACGCGGATGTCGTCCTGCCGCCACCGCCGCCCGCGCAGAGCGCCCACTTCGACTTCGCCTTCAATGGCTTCGCCGTACGGAACCAGGTCCGCTACACCCGCGCCGCCGTCCCGCTGGAGGAGGGCCGGCTCGACGAGAGCGAGATCCTGGCCCGGCTGGTCCTCGCGGTCAGCGGCATGGACGGCGTGTCCCCCTCGGCCGTGGACGAGACGGCCATCGACCGTACGCTCGCCAGGGCCGTGACCGACCCGCACTCGCCCGTGCACGGCCGCGACCCCGGAGAGCTGTCCGCGCTGCTCACCGGCGTGAGCGGACCTGAGCGACAGCTCGACCTGAAGCTGCGGCTCGGCCCGTACGGCGACGGATTCGCCACCGGGACGGGCGATGTCCCGGAGGGCTCCGGCGTCCCGGGGCTCCGGCTCGAACGGCTGCTGGAACACCCCCACGGCATCGATCTGGGCCCCCTGCGCCCCCGGCTCCCCGAGCCGCTGAAGACCCGCAGCGGGCGGATCGAGCTGCTGCCCGCGCCCCTCGCCGCCGATCTGCCCCGGCTGCGCGCCGCCCTCGCCGAGCGGCCCGCCGCCCTGGTGCTCGTCGGCCGCCGCCATCTGCGCTCCAACAACAGCTGGATGCACAACCTCCCCGCGCTGAACGGCGGTTCGAACCGCTGCACCCTCCAGATCCATCCGGACGACGCGGCCCGGCTCGGTCTCAAGGACGGCGGGGCGGTCCGTATCACCGCCGACGGGGGCGCGCTGGAGGCGCCGGTGGAGATCACCGACACCGTGCGGACAGGGGTGGTGAGCCTGCCGCACGGCTGGGGCCACGACCGTCCGGGCACCCGCACCTCGGTGGCGAGCGCCCGGCCCGGCGTCAATGTCAATCAGCTGCTCGACGGCTCGCGGCTCGACCCGCTCTCGGGCACGGCGGTGCTCAACGGATTCCCCGTCGAGCTGTCGCCGGCCACCCCACTCCTTTAGCCCTCCTTTACCACCACCGCCGTGACCTGGGCTTTTGCTCGTATTGCTCGCGTGTCAACATCTTGTTAACGGCTGGAGGCCAGACCTAACGTCATCCGAACCGCCGCCCCCGGCGGGAGTTCAAAGGTGAACGTGAGAGGCCTCCTAATGCTGACCATCCTCGGCTTCGTCATGATCGCCACCTTCCTGGTGCTGATCATGATGAAGAAGATGTCGCCGATCGCGGCGCTGGTACTCATCCCAGCACTCTTCTGCGTCCTCGTAGGGCAGGGCGGACAACTGGGTGACTACGTCATCAAGGGGGTCGGCGAACTCGCGCCCACCGCCGCCATGCTGATGTTCGCCATCGTCTACTTCGGCGTGATGATCGACGTAGGGCTCTTCGATCCGATCGTCCGGGGCATCCTGCGCTTCTGCAAGGCCGACCCGATGCGGATCGTCGTCGGTACGGCCGTGCTCGCCGCGATCGTCTCGCTGGACGGCGACGGCTCCACCACCTTCATGATCACCGTCTCCGCGATGTACCCGCTCTACAAGCGGCTCGGGATGAGCCGGATCGTGATGACCGGCGTCGCCGCCACCGCGAACGGCGTGATGAACACCCTGCCCTGGGGCGGTCCGACGGCCCGCGCGGCCACCGCGCTCAAGGTCGACGCCGGCGATGTGTTCGTCCCGATGATCCCGGCGCTCGGGGTCGGACTGCTCGCCGTGTTCCTCCTCGCCTACGTCCTGGGCCTCCGGGAGCGCAAGCGGCTGGGCGTCCTCACCCTCGACGAGGCGCTGGAGAGCGAGACCACGAGCGGGACCGTACTGGTCAAGGCCGGCGGCGGTACGAGCGCGACGGCCGACGGCACCGGCTCCGGCAAGGGCGGTAGTGCTACGGGCAAGGCCACCGGCGGTACCACCGGCACCGGCGGCAGCGGCACCGGCGCCGCCGACCACGACGAGACGTCCGACGACGACGGCTTCCAGGGGCTCGACCCCCACCGCGCGACCCTGCGCCCCCGGCTCTACTGGTTCAACGCCGCGCTGACAGTCGCCCTGCTCGCCGCGATGATCCTGGAACTGATGCCGATCCCGGTCCTCTTCCTCCTCGGCGCGGCCCTGGCCCTCACCGTCAACTACCCGAACATGACGGAGCAGAAGGCCCGGATCGCGGCCCACGCCGACAACGTCCTGAACGTCTCCGGCATGGTCTTCGCCGCCGCCGTCTTCACCGGCGTCCTCACCGGCACCGGTATGGTCAAGCACATGGCCGACTGGCTCGTCGGCGCCATTCCGGACGGCATGGGCCCGCACATGGCCATCGTCACCGGGGTGCTGAGCCTGCCGCTCACCTACTTCATGTCCAACGACGGCTTCTACTTCGGAGTCCTGCCCGTGCTCGCAGAGGCCGGCGCCGCCCATGGCGTCTCCCCGCTGGAGATAGCCCGCGCCTCCCTCGTCGGCCAGCCGCTGCACATGTCGAGCCCGCTCGTGCCCGCCGTCTACGTCCTCGTCGGCATGGCCAAGGTCGAGTTCGGCGACCACACCAAGTTCACGGTCAAGTGGGCCGCGCTCACCTCGCTCGTGGTGCTCGCCGCCGGGATCCTCTTCGGCATCATCTGATGGGCCCCGCGCAGGCTCCGCTCGGGGCGCCCGTTGGGAGGGGCTGGCTCCTCCGTCTGGTCATCGCCTTCAGTTTCACGCAGGGCGCGGTATCGATGGCGCGCCCCGCGGTCTCCTACCGGGCACTGTCCGTGGGCGCGGACGAGCGCGCGATCGGGGTGATCACGGCGGTCTACGCGCTGCTGCCGCTCTTCGCCGCCGTACCGCTCGGCCGCAGGACCGACCACGGACGGTGCGCCCCCCTGCTGGTGGCCGGTGTGGTCCTCATCTCCGCCGGCTGCGCGCTCAGCGGTACGTCGGGCTCCCTGCCCGAACTGGCCGCCTGGAGCGGGGTGATGGGCCTCGGCCATCTCTGCTTCGTCATCGGCGCCCAGTCGATCGTCGCCCGCCGCAGCGCCCCGGACGAACAGGACCGCAACTTCGGCCACTTCACCATCGGCGCCTCCCTCGGGCAGCTGACAGGACCGGTCGCCGCCGGGCTGCTGGTCTCCGGCCAGGGCGGCGAGATGGCCCGTACGAGCGGCCTCGCGCTGCTCGTCTCGGCCGCCGCCGCGGCCGTGTCCTTCGTCTCCCTGTGGCGGCTGGAGGCGCGTACGGCCCGCGGCGCGTCCGCCGCCCGGCGCTCCGCCAAGGTTCCCGTCCACCGCATCCTGCGGACCAGGGGCGTACCGGCGGGCATCTTCATCAGCCTGGCCGTGCTCTCCGCGACCGACATCCTCACCGCCTACCTTCCGGTCATCGGCGAGGAGCGGGGGATCACGCCCACCGTGATCGGGCTCCTGCTCAGCCTGCGCGCCGCGGCCACCATCGCCTGCCGGCTCGTGATGACCCCGATGATCCGGTGGCTGGGCCGTACGGTCCTGCTCACCGTCACCTGTCTGCTCGGCGGCCTGCTGTGCGCGGGCATCGCGCTGCCCGTACCGGTGTGGGGGCTCGCCCTGATGCTCGCGGCGCTCGGGTTCTGTCTGGGCGTCGGCCAGCCGCTGTCCATGACGACCGTCGTACGGGCCGCCCCCGACGGAGCCCGCTCCACCGCCCTCGCGCTGCGGCTCACCGGCAACCGGCTCGGACAGGTCGCCGCCCCGGCCTCCGCCGGTCTGGTCGCGGGGGTCGCGGGCACGGCCGCGCCGTTCCTGATGCTCGGCGGGCTGCTGGTGGGCGCGGCCGGACTCGGCCTGCGCGCGTCGGGAGGGAAGCCCGCGGATCCATCACCCGAGACGCCCGCGGATCCGTCATCCGGGACGCCCGCGGATCCCTCACGCGGGACGCCCGCGGACCCACCGGCCGCCGGGACGCCCGTGGACCCGGCGCCCACCGGGACACCCGCCGGCCCGGTGCCCGGGACCGCCGCCGAGCCCGGCCGCCGCCCGGCCCCGGCCCGCGACACCTCCTGAGGCGGGGGCCCGGTCCCCGCGAGCGTCCCTGAGCGCCTCAAGGTCACTCAACCTTCTCGCAGGTCATTCCCTGACAGCGCGTAGTCGGCTAACTTCAGGCGTCGCACCCGCTCCACTTTTCTTCCTCCCGGGCGGAACCATTCATGACTCGCGCCATCTCATTGCACAGCGTCAGCAAGGTGTACGGACGCTCCACGCGCGCCGTCGACCGCTTCTCGATCGATATCGCACCAGGCGAGTTCGTGGTGCTCCTCGGCCCCTCGGGATGCGGTAAATCGACCGTGCTGCGCATGATCGCCGGGCTTGAGCACATCACCGACGGCGAACTCCTCCTGGACGGCGAGCTGTCCAACGACGCCCCGCCGCGCGAACGCGACATGGCGATGGTGTTCCAGAACTTCGCGCTCTACCCGAACATGACCAACCGCGACAACATCGGGTTCCCCCTCATGCTGGAGAATCCGCGCGAGGACCGCACCCAACGAGTCGACGCCACCGCCCGGATGCTCGGTATCGAGAGCGTGCTCGACCGCTATCCGAGCCAGCTCTCCGGCGGCGAACGCCAGCGTGTCGCGATGGGCCGGGCCATCTCCCGGCGGCCCTCCACCTTTCTGATGGACGAACCGCTCTCCAATCTCGACTCGAAGCTGCGCAGCCATCTGCGCGCCGAGATAGCCCAGCTCACCGCCGAACTGGGCGTCACCACCGTCTATGTGACTCACGATCAGGGCGAGGCGATGTCGCTCGGCGACCGGGTCGCGGTGATGCGCGGCGGAGTGCTCCAGCAGGTGAGCTCGCCGCGCGAGGTGTACGCGCTGCCGGAGAACGTGTTCGTGGCCGCGTTCATCGGCACCCCACGGATCAACCTCCTCCAGGCCGTGGTGTTCGCGCCGCTGGACGGACGGATGTCCATCGACCTCGGCAAACAACGCCTCCCGCTGCCCGAACCCCTCAGCTCCGACCACCAGTTGCTCCGTATCCAGCAGGGCAGGCAGATCATCGTCGGGCTGCGCTCCGAGGCGGCCCGTATCGCCCCGCCGAGCCAGGCCCGCTCCGGTGAGGTGGCGCTGAGCGGCATCGTCGAGCACATGGAGTACCAGGGCCACGAGGCGCTGGTGCATCTCGACATCGGCTCCCGGCCCGCGGTGGTGGCCGATCTCGAATCCCCGCGGCCCAGGTCGCCCGTCCGGCGCCGCGGCAGGAGCGGCCCCGGAATGCTGGAGCGGCTCAAGGAGCGCACGATCGGCCGGATCAGCGGTCCCGTCGTGGCGCTCGACGATCCGGAACCGCCGCGCCCGGCCACGTACAGTCCGGAGCGTGCCGCCATCTCGGCCAGCGATCTGGTCGTCCGTACCGGCCCCGACATGCGGCTGCGGACGGGCGCGCAGGTGCCGATCCTCGTCGATCTCGCGCATCTCTATGTCTTCGACGACTACGGCCGCCGGATCTGCCCGGCGCCGCGGGACATGCCGGGCCTGGTGGACATGTGACACCCGGACGCCCGCGGTGCCCCGCGCCGCAACACTCGCATCGCCTCTGAACCGGGAGAGAACCCTCGTGATCCGCGCCGCCATCCTGCCCGCCGTCGGAGCCCCGCTGGAGATCGCGGGGATCGAGCTGCCCGAACCCGGTCCCGGCCGGGTACGGGTCCGTCTCGCCGCCGCCGGTGTCTGTCACTCCGATCTGTCCCTGTCCAACGGCACGATGCGCATCCCGCTCCCCGCGGTCCTCGGCCACGAGGGCGCCGGTACGGTCGTCTCCGTCGGCGAGGGCGTCACGCATGTCGCGCCCGGCGACGGTGTCGTCCTCAACTGGGCCCCGTCCTGCGGGACCTGCCCGGCCTGCGCCATCGGCGAGGTCTGGCTCTGCGACAGCGCGCTCGCGGGCGCGGCGGGCGTCCACGCCCGTACCGCCGACGGCACGGACCTCCACCCCGGCCTGAACGTCGGGGCGTTCGCCGAGGAGACCGTCGTCGCCGCCAACTGTGTCCTGCCGCTCCCGGCCGGGGTACCGCTCACCGACGCCGCCCTCCTGGGCTGCGCCGTCCTCACCGGCTACGGCGCGGTCCACCACGCGGCGCGCGTCCGCGAGGGCGAGTCCGTCGTGGTCCTCGGCGTCGGCGGGGTCGGTCTCGCCGTCCTCCAGTCCGCCCGGATCGCCGGCGCGGGGCCGGTCGTCGCCGTCGACGTCTCCCCGGAGAAGGAGGCGCTGGCGCGCGCGGCCGGAGCCACCGAGTACGTCGTCGCCTCCGACACCACCGCCAAGGACATCCGCCGGCTCACCGGCGGCCGGGGAGCCGATGTGGCCGTCGAGTGCGTCGGCCGCGCCACGACCATCCGTACCGCCTGGGACTCCACCCGGCGCGGCGGCCGTACGACGGTCGTCGGCATCGGCGGCAAGGACCAGCAGGTCACCTTCAACGCGCTGGAACTGTTCCACTGGGGCCGTACGCTCTCCGGCTGCGTCTACGGCAACAGCGACCCGTCGAGGGACCTGCCGGTGCTCGCGGAGCACATCCGCGCGGGCCGGTTCGACCTGAGCACGCTGGTCACCGAACGGATCGGGCTGGACGGCATCCCGGCGGCGTTCGAGAACATGCTCGCGGGCCGGGGAGGCCGGGCCCTGGTCGTCTTCTAGGGCCGGGACCCTTTCAGTGCCGGGAGGGCCCCTGGGGTTCGTGGCGCGTGCCCGTCGGCGCGGGCGCCGGTTCGCCCCCGCCCGCGCGTTCGCCGGCTTCGCCGGCCTCGCCGTCGTGCCGCGCGATCACGGCGCCACGACGGGGACGCGAGCGTGACACCGCCACCCCCGCCAGGCACAGCGCACCGCCCGCCAGGGTGAACAGGCCCGGGATCTCGTCCAGGAACAGCCAGGACATCAGGACGACCAGCGCCGGGACCGCGTACGTCGTCGCGCCCATCCGGCCCGCCGTCGTACGGGCCAGCGCGTAGGCCCAGGTCGTGAACGCCAGCGCGGTCGGGAAGACGCCCAGGTAGACCATGTTGAGCGTGGCCGACAGCGGGGCGCTCGCGGCCTCGTCGAGCAGTTGTCCGGCGAACGGCAGACAGGCGACCGCGCCGACCAGACAGCCGAAGGTGGTCACCTGGAGCGCGCTCGCCGTCGCCAGCGCGGGCTTCTGCGCCACCACGCCGCCCGCGTAGGCCACCGCCGCCAGCAGGCACAGCAGCACGCCGAGCACCGAGGCGTGGCCCTCGCCGGACATCGACAGCCCCACGGCCACCGCGCCCGCGAACGACACCGCCATGCCCGCCACCAGCCGGGGCGGAAGCGTCTCGCCCAGCAGCCGGGCGCCGAGCAGGGCGATGAGGATCGGGCCTATGTTCACGACCATCGCGGCCGTGCCCGCGTCGACCTCCTGCTCACCCCAGTTGAGCACCACCATGTAGACGCCGAACCAGAGCAGACCCGACACCGCGATCCCGGGCCAGGCGGCCCGCGGCGGGGGCCCCTCGCGCCGTATGAGCCAGACCGCGCCGAGGACGACCGCGCCCGCGAGCAGCCGGCCGAGGGCCAGCGCCCCCGGCGAGTAGGCGGCGCCGGCGCTGCGGATGGAGACGAAGGCGGAGGCCCAGAGCACGACCGTCACAGCCGCCGCGGCCACGGGCAGCCAGGTCGCGGGGGCGGGACGGGCGGAGGTCGTCGAGTGCGTCATACGGTGAAGGTACGCGGACAACACTTCGGCCCTCACCGCAATATCCCGGGCTCGATCCCCAGCCTCTCGTACAGCTCCCGCTCCCCGTCCTCGGTCACCTTCACCGCGCGCTCCGAGCCGATCCGTACGCACCATCCGGTGTCCAGCGCGTGGCGGCACAGCGCCGCGCCCGCCACCCCGGCCAGATGCGGCTTGCGCTCGGTCCAGTCGAGACATGACCGTACGAGCGGCCGGCGGCCGGAGCGCTCCAGCCCGATGCCCTGCTCCCGGAACCAGGCCACGCCCCGGTCGGTGAGGGCGAAACCGGTGTCCTGGCGGAGCAGTCCGCGTACGGTCAGCGCGTCCGTGATCGCCAGTCCGAGGCGCCCGGCGAGATGGTCGTAGCAGGTGCGCCCCCGGGCCATGGCGCTGTTCGCCCCGGCCGCGCGCAGCGTGCGCGGCGGCTCCTTCGGGGGCGTGGTGTGCGCGGCCAGATCCTCCACCAGATGGGCGGCGCGCGGGTCGGCGAACCGTACATAGCGGTGCCGGCCCTGCCGCTCCTCCGCGAGCAGTCCGCCCGCGATCAGCTTTCCCAGATGTTCGCTGGCGGTCGACGGAGCGACGCCGGCGTACCGCGCCAGCTCGCCCGCCGTCCACGCCCGGCCGTCCAGCAGGGCGAGACAGAAGACGGCGCGGGTGTCGTCGGCGAGCAGCGCGGCCAGGGCGGCGAGCCGGGGCCCGGACCGCCCTGACGGTCCGGCGTGACGGGGGTGCTCGGTGCGTGCCATCTCTCCAGGGTGCGTCAGGGACGCTTCGGCGCGGGCCGAAGTGTGGTGGCTAGCCCGACGCGTACCGCTCGTACTGGAGCGAGAGACCGTCGAGCAGCGCCCGCAGCCCGGTCTCGAAGGCGCCCTCGTCCACCTGCTGCTGCCGTTCGGCGAGCAGATGGGCCTGGCCGAGGTGCGGATAGTCGGCCGGGTCGTACGCCGTCGCGTCGTCGACGAAGCCGCGGGCGAACGAGCCGAGCGCCGAGCCGGTGATGAAGTACCGCATCAGCGCGCCGATATGGGTGGCCTGCGCGGGCGGCCAGCCGGCCCGGACCATCGCGCCGAAGACGGCGTCGGCGACCCGGAGTCCGGCCGGCCGGCGGCCGGGGCCGACGGCGAGTACCGGCACGAGATGCGGGTGGTCGGCCAGGGCCGTGCGGTAGGAGACGGCCCAGTCGTGCAGCGCGGTGCGCCAGTCGCGGCCGTCGGTCTCCCCGAACATCGACAGATCGACCCGCGCGCTGACCGCGTCGGCGACGGCTTCGAGGATCTCGTCCTTGGTGCGGAAGTGGTTGTAGAGGGAGGGCCCGCTCACCCCCAGCTCGGCGGCGAGCCGCCGGGTGGAGACCGCTTCCAGGCCCTCGGCGTCCACCAGCGCGCCCGCCGTCGCGACGATGCGTTCTCTGCTGAGCAGGGGCTTGCGCGGTCTGGCCATGGCGCACATAGTAGGGCCTGCCAACCAGAAACTAGCAGTGCTAAGTAACTGCGGTGCTGATCAACTGTGGAGTGCGCCGGTGGATCTGGAGCTGAGCGAGGAGCACGAGGCGGTGCGCGAACTCGCCGCGGACTTCGTCGACCGCGACATCGCCCCGTACGCCGCCGACTGGGACCGGCGCGAGAGCGTCGACCGGGGGATCGTCGCGAAGCTCGGCGCGCTGGGCTTCCTCGGCCTGACCGTGCCCGAGGAGTACGGCGGCTCGGGCGGCGACCACTTCGCGTACTGCCTGGTCACGGAGGAGCTGGGCCGGGGCGACTCGTCGGTGCGCGGCATCGTCTCCGTATCGCTCGGTCTCGTCGCCAAGTCCATCGCGGCCTGGGGCGACGAGGAGCAGAAACGCGCGTGGCTGCCGGGGCTCGCCTCCGGCCGTACGCTCGGCTGTTTCGGGCTCACCGAGTCCGGCACGGGCTCAGACGCGGCCAGTCTCGCGACCCGGGCCGTGCGGGACGGCGGTGACTGGCGCATCAACGGTTCCAAGATGTTCATCACCAACGGCACCTGGGCCGATGTCGTCCTGCTGTTCGCCCGTACCAACGACGCCCCCGGACACCGGGGCCTCTCCGCCTTCCTCGTACCGGCCGACAGCCCCGGGCTCACCCGGCGCGAGCTGCACGGCAAGCTCGGACTGCGCGGCCAGGCCACCGCCGAACTGACCCTGGAGGACGTACGGGTCCCGGCCACCGCGCTGCTCGGACCCGAGGGCAAGGGCTTCTCCCTCGCCATGTCCGCGCTCGCCAAGGGCCGGATGTCCGTCGCCGCGGGCTGCGTCGGGATCGCGCGGGCCGCGCTCGAAGCGGCGGTCGGGTACGCGGGGGAGCGTGAGCAGTTCGGCAGGTCCATCGCCCACTACCAGCTGGTCCAGGAGCTGATCAGCGACATCGCGGTCGATGTGGACGCGGCCCGGCTGCTGACCTGGCGGGTCGCCGATCTGATCGACCGGGGCGAGGAGTTCGCCACCGCCGCCTCCAAGGCCAAGCTCTTCGCCTCCGAGGCCGCCGTGCGCGCCGCCAACAACGCCCTCCAGGTCTTCGGCGGATACGGCTACATCGATGAGTACCCGGTCGGCAAACTCCTGCGCGACGCCCGGGTGATGACGCTCTACGAGGGCACCAGCCAGATCCAGAAACTGATCATCGGCCGGGCGCTGACGGGCGTGTCGGCCTTCTGAGTACCGGCTGAGTACGGATACGGATGTGGCGCCCGCCACAGCCCCCGATGCTGACCGTTATGACTGAGACTCCCGTCAAGCAGCAGAACACCGCGGCCTTCTACGGTCAGGCCGTCCTCTCCTTCGGCCTCGCGCTGGCGGCCGTGACCATCGGCATCATCAAGCTCGAAGCCAGCGCGTGGGTGCGCGGCTTCCTCGGTATCGCCGTCCTCTATCTGACGACCTCGGCGTTCACGCTGGCCAAGGTCGTCAGAGACCGGCAGGAGGCCGGGCAGATCGTCAGCCGGGTCGACCAGGCGAGACTGGAGAAGATCCTCGCCGAACACGATCCCTTCCAGAAGCTCTGAGCGTGTCGGCCCGGCCGGCACCTGTCGCCGTACGAGAACAGGGCCGAGCCGGGCGATCCGGTCGGTCGCCGTCGTTCGGTCGTCGAGGGCGGCGGCGGTGATGGCGCGGTCCTTCAAGGGGCTGGAGCAGACGATGGTGGTGGTGACGGACCCGAGGCCGGCGATGCGGCCGGTGGTCTGTTCGAGGTGGCGCATGGAGCGGGCGACGACCTTGAGGATGCAGCGGTCGTCGCCGGTCCGCCTTGCGATCCACCGCGCCAGACGTCCCGGGCTGATCCACGAAGATCGACCGGACAGGACCTAAGCGCTTGCTCACCCTCGGGGTATGGTGTTCGTCCCGCCCGATGGGCCGGGCGGGACGGGTGAGCCGGACGGAACGGGACGAGGTGAGCGATGCGCGCGGCGGAGCGGACGGCGGACGGCGAGAACGCGCCGTGGGGTGAGGTCACCCCGGAGGCGGCCAGGAAACTGCTGGTCGCCGCGGTCGAGGCGTTCGCCGAGCGTGGGTACCACGCCACCACCACCCGCGATATCGCCGGCCGCGCGGGGATGAGTCCCGCGGCGCTCTACATCCACTACAAGACCAAGGAAGAGCTGCTCCACCGGATCAGCCGGATCGGCCACGACAAGGCCCTGGCGCTGCTGACGGCCGCTGCCGACGGTGAGGGCACGGCGGCGCAGCGGCTCGCCGAGGCTGTCCACTCCTTCGTACGCTGGCACGCCGAGGGGCACACCACGGCGCGGGTCGTGCAGTACGAGCTGGACGCGCTCGGTCCTGAGCACCGCGCCGAGATCGTCGAACTGCGGCGGCTCAGTTCGGCGGCGGTGCGGCGCATCCTGGTCGACGGGGTACGGGACGGGGAGTTCGACGTCCCCGATGTGCGGGGCACCACGCTCGCGGTGCTGTCGCTCTGTATCGACGTGGCGCGCTGGTTCAACGCGGCGGGGGCCAGGACCCCCGACGAGGTCGGCGCGCTCTATGCCGACCTCGTCCTGCGCATGGTCGCCGTCCAGAAGTAGCACCCGCCCGGAAGCGGAACGTGCGGAAGCAGCGCGCGCGGAATCGGGTCGCGCGGAAACGGAACGCTCAGAAGTAGAACCGGGACACGGACTCCGCCACACAGGCCGGCTTCTCGCCGCCCTCGCGCTCGACCGTGACGAGCGTGGTGAGCTGCACCCCGCCGCCCGCCTCCGCCACGTCCGTCAGCACCGCCGACGCGCGCAGCCGCGAGCCGACCGGTACGGGGGAGGGGAAACGGACCTTGTTGGTCCCGTAGTTGATGCCCATCTGCACGTTCTCGACCCGCAGAATCTGCGGCACGAACACCGGCAGCAGCGACAGCGTGAGATAGCCGTGCGCGATCGTCGTACCGAACGGCCCCGCCGCGGCCCGCTCGGGGTCGACATGGATCCACTGGTGATCACCGGTGGCCTCGGCGAAGAGGTCGATCCGCTTCTGGTCGATCTCCAGCCACTCGCTGTGCCCCAACTGCTCGCCGATCCCGGCGCGCAGCTCCTCGGCGGAGGTGAAGATCCTCGGCTCGGCCATGTCCCTGCTCCCTGCCTCTCAAGCCCGTGAAGCCCGTCAAGCGCTCCTGTCTAAGCGCTTGCTCAGCATGTTGGGCGGGCGCGCTCCTGTCAACGCGGACACAGGGGGCATCCAGGGCGGACGATGGGGTCGTCCACGGTGGACGCAGGGGCACCGCCCGGACGAGAGGCCCTAGGGTGGGCGGAGTGTCACAGGTTCCCGAGAAGATCCACGAGCTGACCGTCGGTCAGCTGTCGGCGCGCAGCGGCGCCGCCGTGTCCGCCCTGCACTTCTACGAGTCCAAGGGGCTCATCCGCAGCCGCAGGACCAGCGGCAACCAACGCCGCTACGGGCGCGACGCACTGCGCCGCGTGGCGTTCGTCCGCGCCGCCCAGCGCGTGGGCATCCCGCTCGCGACGATCAGGGACGCCCTGGCCGAACTCCCCGAGGAGCGCACCCCCAACCGGGACGACTGGGCCCGGCTCTCCGAGGCATGGCGCGCGGAGCTGGACGAGCGCATCACGCAACTCGGGCGGCTCCGTGATCACTTGACCGACTGCATCGGCTGCGGCTGCCTGTCTCTGGAAACCTGTGTGCTGTCCAACCCTGACGACGTCTTCGGTGAGCGCATGACGGGATCGCGCCTGCTCCCGGAGCGCCGGGCCCCGAAGAACCCCGAGTGCTCCTGACCTCCGCGCGCGGCCGTAACGGCACATGACGCGCCGCCGCAACGGCACATGAGCGGATCACCCTCGTGCGGATCACCGTCGCACGGGTCACCTCGCACCGGTCATCGATACCGCGGGGGCGCGCCGTCTCCGCAGTCCGCCCCCGCAGACCTCAGGCCACCGACGCCAGATCCGTGAACCGCGCCCGCTTCGCCCGGTCGAGCGCATCGGACGTGAGGACGGGCAGCGGTACGACGATGCCGCAGCCCGTACAGACCGGTCCCGACCAGGGTTCGCCCTCCAGGTCGGGGCGCCAGACGATGTCACGGTCCGCGCAGACCGGGCAGTTCGCCCCCGGGCCCGTCTCCAGTCCGGAGATCAGCCGGCGCAGCACCTCGGCCAGTGACTCGGACGGATGGGCGGCCGGGTCGTCGCACCGGGCGACGCCGTTACCGCCCCAGGTCCGCCGGTGCCAGTCGTCGAAGCTCTTGGGGCGCCGCAGCCCGTCGTGCTTCTCGCGCCTGCGCCGTTCGGCGAACTCCCTCTCGTACGCGAGCCATACGGCCCGCGCCTCCTCCAACTCGTCCAGCGCGGCCATCAGCCGCACCGGATCGGGCGCCCTGTCCTCGGGCTCGATACTGTGCCTCGCACACAGGTGATCCCAGGTCGCCCGGTGCCCATAAGGGGCAAACCGTTCCAAGCACTTGCGCAGTGAGTACCGTCGCAAGGCCAGATCGCATCGCGGGTCGCGCACCTGTCTCGCAAGACTCCGGAATCCGGCCATCGCATGCCACCTCCGTCGCTTCATCGGCGTTGAGGAATGGACGTACGTCTGCCCCATTCGGCTCCATCAAAAAACAGATGGCACCCATGGATTCCGACATTCCGGTTGTTATCGAGCTGAATTCGATAACGATTCACAGGAACCGGCATATGACGGTTCGGGAAAGGTGACTGATGTTCACCTTACCGATCGGTCATACCGTCGGTAACCTCCGGCGCACCGTCCTCCCCGAGGAGCACCCATGCGACGACGCACCGGAAGACTCACCAGCGCCACCGCCGCGGCGGTGTTCGCGCTGGGCGCGGCCCTGCTGACCCCGCTGCCGCAGGCCGCCGCCGAACCCGCGCGGGCACCCGCCTCCGCGGCGGACGCCCGCGGCGCGGCGGCCGACCCCGTCACCGATCACTGCCAGGGCCAGTGCGCCGACATCCTGCCGCCCGGCCAGAACGGCAACGCCACCCTCGCCGATATCCTCGGCAACCGTCTGTTCGGCACCTTCCCGGCCCACGCCTCCGACCAACTCGCCCGGTACGACGCGCTGGTGGCCGGTCACGGCGGACTCACCGACGCGAAGCTCACCGACTTCTTCAACGACGCCTCCTTCGGGGTGCCCGCGAACCAGGTCGAATCCGTCACCGCCCCGCGCGACGACGTCACGATCACCCGCGACAAGAAGACCGGCGTCCCGCACATCAAGGGCACCACCCGCTACGGCACCGAGTTCGGCGCCGGCTACGCGGCGGCGCAGGACCGGCTGTGGATGATGGACCTGTTCCGTCACATCGGCCGCGGTGAGCTGACGTCCTTCGCGGGCGGCGCCCTCGCCAACCAGGGCCTTGAGCAGCAGTTCTGGCCCTCGGCGCCGTACACCGAAGCGGAGTACGAGGCCCAGATCGAGCGGATCAGGACCACCGAGGGCGAGCGCGGCGAGCTGGCCATGGCGGACGCGCAGGCGTATGTCGACGGCATCAACGCCTACCGCCAGAAGTCCAAGGACGGCCGCTACTTCCCCGGCGAGTACGTACTCACCGGCAAGATCGACTCGATCACCAACGTCGGCGAGATCCAGCCCTTCAAGCTCACCGATCTGATCTCCATCGCGTCCGTCGTCGGCGGCCAGTTCGGCGGCGGGGGCGGCGGCGAGGTACAGGCGGCGCTCTCGCTCCTCGCCGCCCAGCAGAAGTACGGCGTCGTCAAGGGCACCGAGGTCTGGGAGTCGTTCCGCCAGCGCGACGACCCCGAGGCCGTGCTCACCGTCCACGACGGCACCCGCTTCCCGTACGCGCGCAAGCCCGCCCAGCCGCGCGGCACGGCCCTGCCCGACGCCGGCTCGGTCCAGGCCGAACAGCTGGTGTACGACAGGACTGGCTCGGCCGTGACGAACGCCAAGGCCCCGGTCGCCGCCCCGGAGAAACTCAAGCCGCTCCAGGGCCTCTTCGACGACGGTGTCGTCCCGCCGGGCTCGCTCTCCGCCAAGCGCGGGATGTCCAACGCGCTGCTCGTCTCGGGCCGGCACACCGCGAGCGGAAATCCCGTGGCCGTCTTCGGCCCGCAGACCGGCTATTTCGCGCCACAGCTCATGATGCTCCAGGAACTCCAGGGCCCCGGCATCAGCGCCCGCGGCGTCGCCTTCGCCGGAGTCGGCATGTACGTCCAGATGGGCCGCGGCCAGGACTACGCCTGGAGCGCCACCTCGGCGGGCCAGGACATCACCGACACGTACGCCGTCGAGCTGTGTGAACCCAACGGCTCGCCCGCCACCAAGGCGTCCACGCACTACCTCTACCGCTCCGTCTGCACCCCGATGGAGAAGATGGAGCGCAGCAACTCCTGGAAGCCGACCGTCGCCGACTCCACCGCCGCCGGCTCCTACCGGCTCCAGGTCTGGCGTACCAAGTACGGCATGGTCACCCACCGTGCGACCATCGGCGGCAAACCCGTCGCGTACACCTCGCTGCGGACCACCTACCGGCACGAAGCCGAGTCGATCATCGGCTTCCAGATGCTCAACGACCCCGCGTACACCAAGGACGCGGCCTCCTTCCAGCAGGCCGCGCACCGCATCGGCTACGCCTTCAACTGGTTCTACGCGGACTCGCGCACGGCCGCCTTCTTCAACAGCGGCTCGAACCCGGTGCGCGCGGCGGGTGTCGATCCGGCGCTGCCGGTCAAGGCCGAGCAGGCGTACGAGTGGCAGGGCTTCGACCCGGGGCCCAACACCGCCGCGTACACGCCGTTCGCCCAGCATCCGCAGTCGGTCGGACAGGACTACTACATCTCCTGGAACAACCGGCAGGCGAAGGAGTACGACACGGCGGGCTTCGGCTTCGGCGCCGTGCACCGGGGCGATCTGCTGGACGACCGCGTCAAGAAGCTGGTCGCGGACGGCGGGGTCACCCGCGCCTCCCTCACCCGGGCGATGGCCGAGGCGGCCGTGACCGATCTGCGCGGCGAGCAGGTACTGCCCGAACTGCTGAAGGTGCTGCGCTCGGCGCCCGTCACGGATCCCCAGCTCAGCACCGCCGTACAACAGTTGGAAGCCTGGCGCGCGGCGGGCTCCCCGCGCAAGGAGACCGCACAGGGCTCGCACACATACGGGAACGCCGACGCCGTACGGATCATGGACGCGTGGTGGCCGAGGCTGGTCGAGGCCGCGTTCAAGCCGGGTCTCGGCGACGGTCTCTACCAGGCGCTCACCGCCTCGCTCCCGACCGACGAGTCCCCGGCCTCCAGCCATGGCCCGACGGGCGCGCACAGCGGCTCCGCGTTCCAGTACGGCTGGTGGGGATATGTCGACAAGGACCTCCGGCAGGTCCTGGGCGACCCGGTCCAGGCCCCGACACCGGACACGTACTGCGGGGGCGGCTCCCTGAGCGCCTGCCGTGACGCGCTGCTCACCACCCTCAAGACAGCGGCGGCGGCGCCGGCCGGTGCGGTCTACCCGGGCGACGACAACTGCGCGGCCGGCGACCAGTGGTGCACGGACACGATCATCCACCGGGCGCTGGGCGGCATCAGCCACCCCAAGGTCAACTGGCAGAACAGGCCGACGTACCAGCAGGTGGTGGAGTTCCCGAGCCACCGGTAGAGGCCGGTTCCGGCACGCGTCCGGGCGCGCGGGTGTGCACGGCACACGCGCGTGTGCCCGGCGCGTGCGGAGGACCATGGCGGTTGTGGTGGACGCGGGCGCCGCGGCCTGCCCCGGGCGGCGGCACCGCCCGGGGACGGGGCCGCGGCGTCTCGCGTCAGCCCAGTTCGCGTTCCCTGGTCTCCGGCAGCGCCCGCACGCACAGCAGGGAGACCACGGCCATCCCGCAGACGTACCAGCCCACCGACGCCGAGCCGAAGCCGGACTGGAGGCGCGGCACGACCAAGGGGGAGACCGCGCCGCCCAGGACGCCGCCCAGGTTGTACGCGAGTGACGCGCCCGAGTAGCGGACGCGCGCGGGGAACAGCTCCGGCAGGTAGGCGCCCATCGGACCGGACGTCACGCCCAGACAGAACAGCGCGCCGCCGAGGGCCAGCGCCATCAGCACCGGCCGCCCGGTGTCGAGCAGCGGGAACAGCAACAGGCTCCAGACCGCGGCCAGTCCGCCCCCCGTCAGGACCAGTCTCCGCCGGCCGGCCGTGTCGGAGCGGGTGGCCGAGAACCAGATACCGGCCGCCAGGAAGAGACAGGCGACCAGGGACAGCGCCAGCATCGTCTCGCGCGGCACGCCCAGGGTGGTCGTGGTGTACGACAGGCCGTAGGTCATCGAGGTGTAGAAGAGGGCGTACACGACGGCCATCGAGCCCGCGCCGAGCAGCAGTTCACGCGTATGGCACCGCAGCAGCTCCATCAGCGGTGCCCTGCTCGCGGCCCGTTCCGCCACGGACCGCGCGAAGACCGGGGTCTCGCTGATCTTCAGCCGTACGACCAGTCCGACGGCGACCAGCAGGAAGGACAGCAGGAACGGAATACGCCAGCCCCAGCCGGCGAAGGCCGCCTCGTCGAGCGACGCGGACACCAGCCAGAAGACGCCGGTGGCGGCGGAGAAGCCGACGGGCGGGCCGAGTTGGGGGAACGCCGCGTACAGCCCGCGCCGTCCGCGTGGCGCGTGCTCCACGGCCAGGAGCACCGCGCCGCCCCACTCGCCGCCGATCCCGATGCCCTGGAGGAAACGGAGCGTGACGAGCAGCAGGGGCGCCCAACTGCCCAGGGTGGCGTAGCCGGGCAGCAGCCCCACCAGCGCCGTGGACAGACCCATCAGCAGCAGCGAGGTGACCAGAACGGATTTGCGGCCGACGCGGTCACCGAAATGGCCGAAGACGATTGAGCCGATCGGGCGAGCCAGAAAGGCCACCGCGTACGTGGAGAAGGACGCGAGCGTGGCGTTGAGCGGGGAGAGGTTGGGGAAGAAGACGTCGTCGAGGACCAGCGCCGCCGCCATGCCGTAGATGAAGAAGTCGTAGAGCTCGATGGTGTTGCCGATGAAGCTCGCCACGGCCACCCGGCGCGGACCCTCCCGGTGTTCCGGAGTGTCCGCGGCGGGCGCCGTGGGAGTGGGGGACAGAGTTTCGTCGATCACGACAGGCACTTTCACGGCCGGTGAACGGCACGGTCAACGGCACCTGTTGGGCACTCTGCGAAATCGTCGGACTACCGACTGTTATCGGCCGCGCGGTCACCGGTAGAGCAGATATCCCCGCCGTACGGCACGGAACGCGGCCAGTTCGCTCCGCCACGCGCCGGTCACCTCGTCCGTGTCCGCGCCCGCGTCGATCAGCGTGCGCACCTTCGCCGACCCGGTCAGCTTGTCGATCCAGTGGTCGGCGCGCCAGGCGAACCCGCTCCACGACCGCTTCGCCGTCACCAGCAGCGCGACACCCGTGCGGACCGGATCGAAGGACTCCCGGTCGTGGACGTGGAGTTGCACCCCGCCGATCGTCCTGCCCTGGAACTTGGAGAAGGTCGGCGCGAAGTACGCCTCACGGAAGCGCACCCCCGGCAGCTCCAGCGCGTTGGCCGCCGCGGCCCATTCGGGGCCGATGCCCTCCGCGCCCAGCAGCTCGAACGGCCGTGTCGTGCCCCGCCCCTCCGACAGGTTCGTCCCCTCGAAGAGGCACGTCCCCGCGTACACCAGCGCGGTCTCCGGTGTGGGCATGTTGGGGCTCGGCGGCACCCAGGGCAGGCCCGTCGCGTCGAAGAAGTCACCGCGCCGCCAGCCCGCCATCGTGACGACGTCCAGCTCCACCGGTTTCGACGTGAGGAACTCGCCGTTGAACAGCCGCGCCAGCTCGGTGACGGTCATGCCGTGCGCCTGCGAGATCGGCTGACGCCCCACGAAGGTCGCGAACTCCCGCTGGAGGACGGGCCCCAGGGCCGCCCGCCCGGTCACCGGATTGGGCCGGTCGAGCACCACGAACCGCTTGCCCGCGAGCGCCGCCGCCTCCATGCAGTCGTACAGCGTCCAGATGTACGTGTAGAAGCGGGCGCCCGCGTCCTGGATGTCGAAGACGACGGTGTCGACCCCGGACGCGGTGAAGATGTCCGCGAGGGGCTGACCGCTCTTCAGATACGTGTCGTAGACGGGCAGTCCGGTGGCCGGGTCGTCGTAGCGGCCCTCGGAGCCGCCGGCCTGCGCCGTACCGCGGAAGCCGTGCTCCGGGCCGAAGACGGCGACCAGCTTCACGCGCGCGTCGGCGTGCATGACATCCACGATGTGGCGTACGTCGGAGGTGACGCCGGTCGGGTTGGTGACCACGCCGACCTTCTCCCCGGCGAGGAGCCGGTAGCCGTCGGCGGCCAGCCGGTCGAAGCCGGTACGGACCCGCGCGCCGCCGCCGGGGTGCCGGGCGCCGGTCGCGTCTCCCGAACGCGCGGCGGCCGGGACCGGCCCCGCGGCCTGCGCACGCGCCGCGCCCGCCGTACCGGCCGCGCCCGCCGCACCCACGGCGCCCATCGCGCCGCCGGCGGCCAGCAATCCCCGTCTGGACAGGCTCATTCCGCTACCTCCGCGCACTCGGACTCGGTCGTCTGCCATGGCCACGCACGCTAGCGCTCCCTGTAGCCGCACGGAACGCGTCCGACCACATCGCCGCGTCGCCGCCCCCGTCCCGTTCCTCCCCTTCCACCGTCACATACCGACCGGTTAGTCTGTCGGGGGCGACGAGGTCGTCGAGAGCGCCGACGCGGCCGTCGGCGAGGAACCGGAACGCCGGAAAGGCAGGTCCCGATGAGTTCGGTGCACGGTGCGGGAGTTGTGGTGACAGGAGCCGGCGGCGGCATCGGCGCCGCGCTGGCCCGCCGGTTCGCCGCCGAGGGCGCCCGGGTGGTGGTCAACGACCTCGACGCGGAGAAGGCCGCGTCCGTCGCCGCGGAGATCGGCGCCGTCGCGGTCCCCGGCGACGCCTCCCTGATCGTGGACGACGCCCGCGAGGCGCTCGGCGGCACCGTCGACATCTACTGCGCCAACGCCGGACTCGGCTCCGCCGGTGACGCGCTCTCCGGCGAGGACGTCTGGTCGGACGCCTGGGACGTCAACGTCATGGCGCACGTACGGGCCAGCAGGGCGCTGCTGCCGGACTGGCTGGAGCGCGGAAGCGGCAGGTTCGTCTCCACCGTCTCCGCCGCCGGACTGCTCACCATGATCGGCGCGGCCCCGTACAGCGTCACCAAGCACGGTGCGCTGGCCTACGCGGAGTGGCTCTCGCTGACGTACCGGCACCGCGGGCTCAAGGTGCACGCCATCTGTCCGCAGGGTGTGCGTACGGACATGCTCGCCGCGACCGGAACCGCCGGCGACCTCGTGCTCACCCCCACCGCCATCGAGCCGCCCGCCGTGGCCGACGCGCTGTTCACGGCGATGGCGGAGGACCGGTTCCTCGTCCTGCCGCATCCCGAGGTGGCGGGCTTCTACCAGGCGCGCGCCGGTGACCCCGACCGCTGGCTCGCCACGATGAACCGCGTCCAGCAGAAGTGGGAAGCGATCGGACCGGGCGAGTCCGCGGCGCGGTGACCGGGCGGGCCCGCGCGGACGGCGGTCCCGGGCAGGATCGCGGCGCCGCGATCCTGCCCGAGCCGCCCGGGGCGGCGGATGGGAAGATCCTCGGGCGGGAACCGCGTTCCCCGTCGTGAGCGTCACCGTGGGCGCCGCGGACCGGGGACGGCACGGGGTCGGTACGGGGACGGCACGGAGCGAAAGGCAGGTGACGGCAGATGGCCAGAACGACGGACGGGGACGGTACCCCCGTGCCTCAGCGACTGCTGGCCGCCGCTACCCGGCTCTTCGCCGAGCGCGGCTACGACCGCACCTCGGTCCAGGAGATCGTCGAGGCGGCGGGTGTCACCAAGGGCGCGCTCTACCACTACTTCGGCTCCAAGGAAGACCTGCTCCAGGAGGTCTACGCCCGCGTCCTCCGCCTCCAGCAGGAACGTCTCGACGCCTACGCGGACGCGGACGAGCCGGTGGAGCGGCGACTGCGGGCCGCCGCCGCCGACGTGGTCGTGACGACGATCGACAACCTGGACGACGCCGCGATCTTCTTCCGCTCCATGCACCATCTGAGCCCGGAGAAGAACAAGCAGGTACGGGCCGAGCGCCGCCGCTATCACGAGCGGTTCCGCGCGCTGATCGAGGAGGGCCAGCGGAGCGGGGTCTTCTCCACCGCGACCCCGGCCGATCTGGTGGTGGACTACCACTTCGGCTCGGTCCACCATCTCTCCACCTGGTACCGCCCGGACGGCCCGCTCGCCCCGCAGCAGGTCGCGGACCACCTCGCGGATCTGCTGCTGCGGGCGCTGCGTCCTTAGGCCGGCGCCCCAACGCCCCCCGCACCGGCGGCAGTTGCACGCCCATACGTACTTGTACGCATTGCGGGCGATCCACGCCATGGTCACTATGAGTGTCGTTCGGTCTACGGAACGTGAAGTGTTCCGCGTATCCGACCACTCGTACCTGACTCAGGGGGATCAATGAACAAGATCCGCACGTTCATGCTGAGGGCCACGGTCGGCGTCTTCGCCGCCGGCACGCTCGCGGCCGGACTGATGACGGCCCCGACCGCCGGGGCGCGGACTTCTCAGGACGTCGGCCGCCAGGCGGTCACCGCGCAGACGCCGGTCACCGCTCAGGCGCCGTTCGCCGCGCAGACGCAACGGGCCGGGCTGACGCCCGCCCAGGCGAGCGAGCTCCAGGGTCGGGTCGACGGCTATCTGGCCGAAGAGCCGGGCGGCAGGCAGGTCTCCGCCAACAGGATCGCGACCCGGGGCGGCGACCTCGTCGTCGCCGCTCCCGGCCAGCGGTACGCCCGCGACCTGGCCGGGCCGGGAGCGAGCGGCCGGGCGCCCGCCGCCTGCGCGTACGGACACCTCTGTCTCTACCGGCCCGGCGACTCGCGCGACTACTACCGGTGCGGGACGTACAGCCTGCCCTGGGTCGGGGACGGCACGTTCAACAACAACCAGACGCGCGGTACCACCGCGAGGTTCCTGAACTCCGACCGCAGCATCCGCTGGACCTCCAGGGCGCCCCAGACCGGCACGGCCACGTGGACGGGGGTCTTCTACGTCGTGCCCTGCTGACGGCCTGACGGCCGGTGGCTCCCGTGGCGTGAAGGCCGGACGGAGCGACGGCCCGAAGGCGTGACGGGCCGAAGGGCGCCGCTGGAGTTGCCGTGGCCGCGGCATCTCCACCGGCGGGCACCCCCCTCGGCCCAGGGCTCCCGGGGCGGCGGCTGTGCGCGAGTCCCCGGGAGCCCGCTGTTGTGATGCCGGTCCGCCCTCGGCCGATCTACCCATCGGGCGACGGATACGGCAGTATGAACACGGAGAGTATCGGAGTCGGTGCGTACGGCCATCACCGGCCGTCGGGGGTGCGGGGTGTCGATGGGGTCTGTCCTGTGGCGTGACTACGCCCATATGCTCGGTCTGGCCGTCGCGGTTCTGGAACACCCGGACCCGGAGCCCGCCTGGTCCTCGGTCCTCGCCGAACTGGCCCGGGGCATGCACGCGTCGGCCGTCTCGCTCTCCCACGCCAGCTACGCGAAGCGGACCGGCCGTGTGGTGGCGTGGAAGTCCGCGCACGCGCTCTCGCAGGACTATCTGGACGGACTGACCACCCGCCAGCTCCGCGCGGACAACCCCCTCGTGGCCCACTACACCTCCGCCCGCGACCACACCCCGCTGTCCGCGAGCCAGATCATGGGGGAGCGCTCCTGGCTGCGCAGCCGGAGCCACCGCCTGGCCCGGCAGACCCTCGGCGCCCATATGCTCGGGATTCCGCTGCCCGCCCCGGCCGGGGTCGCGAGGGGCTTCGTACTGCACCACGCGCAGGACGACTTCACGGCCGAGGAGCTGGCGTACGCCCGCCGCGTCCAGCCCCTTCTGGTCAGCATCGACCGCCACTACAGGGCCCTCGCGCGATGGCGCGCCGCCGCCACCCGCGCCGCTCCCTCCTGTCGCGCCCCGTCCCGTGTCGCCTCCGTCACCGACCCGGTCGAGCGGGCGGCGGAGGCGGGGCTCACACCGCGTCAGCTCACGGTCCTCACACTGCTCGCGCAGGCCATGCCCGCCACGGCGATCGCCCGCCGGCTGCACATCTCGCCGCGTACCGTCCACAAACACATCGAGGGGATCTACCGCAGGCTGGGCACCTGCGACCGGCTCTCCGCGGTCATGCGCGCCCAGTCCCTCGGCCTGCTCCCCCCACCGTCGCCGGACCCCTGAGATTCCTGGGGGTTCCGAGGTCCTGAGGGTCCTGAGGGTCTGGGGGTCCTGGGGGTCCTGAGATCCCCCGGGCCCGCGCCGGACGCACTCGTCCAGGTCCGATCCCGGGCGCCTCGGCGGGCTCAGAGGTACTTCTTCAGCTCCCGCCGCGCCAGCGACCGCTGATGCACCTCGTCGGGACCGTCCGCCAGCCGCAAGGTCCGCGCCGCGGCCCACAGTTCGGCCAGCGGGAAGTCCTGGCTCACGCCGCCCGCGCCATGCAACTGGACGGCCGAGTCGATGATGCCGACGACCGCGCGCGGGGTGGCGATCTTGATGGCCTGGATCTCGGTGTGCGCGCCCCGGTTGCCGACCGTGTCCATCAGCCAGGCCGTCTTGAGTACGAGCAGCCGCAGCTGTTCGACCGTCACCCGGGCGTCCGCGATCCAGTTCTGGACGACTCCCTGCTGGGCGATCGGCTTTCCGAACGCCGTACGGGACACGGCCCTGCGGCACATCAGCTCGATCGCCCGCTCGGCCATCCCGATCAGCCGCATGCAGTGGTGGATCCGGCCGGGGCCGAGCCGGGCCTGCGCGATCGCGAAACCGCCGCCCTCCTCGCCGACGAGATGCGAGGCGGGCACCCGCACGTTGTCGAACACCACCTCGGCATGGCCGCCGTGGTAGTGGTCCTCGTATCCGTACACCCGCATGGCGCGGCGGACTTCGAGCCCCGGGGTGTCGCGCGGGACCAGGATCATCGACTGCTGGCGGCGGATGTCCTCGCCGTCCGGATCGGTCTTGCCCATCACGATGAAGATCGCGCAGTCCGGGTTCATCGCCCCGGAGATGTACCACTTGCGGCCGTTGATGACGTAGTCGTCGCCGTCCCGTCGGATCAGCGTCTGGATGTTCGTCGCGTCCGACGAGGCCACGTCGGGTTCGGTCATGGCGAACGCCGACCGGATCTCGCCCGCGAGCAGCGGCTCCAGCCACCGCTTCTTCTGTTCGGGGGTGCCGAACTGGGCGAGCACCTCCATGTTCCCGGTGTCGGGCGCGGCGCAGTTCAGTGCGGTGGGGGCCAGCTGCGGGGAGCGTCCGGTGATCTCGGCGAGCGGCGCGTACTGGAGATTGGTCAGCCCGGCGCCGTATCCCGTGCCCGGCGCGCCGTGCTCGTCCACGAAGAAGAGATTCCACAGGCCCTGGGCGCGCGCCTCCGCCTTGAGGTCCTCGACGACCGCCGGGGTGTCCCAGGGATCGGCCAGCAGCGACCGCTGCTCCTCCGCCACCGCCTCGGCGGGCAGGACATACGCGTCCATGAAGGCGAGCAGCCTGGCCCGCAGCTCTTCGGTGCGGGCGTCGAATGCGAAGTCCATGAGGGGTACTCAGCCTTCCTGGAGGGTGGTGAGGCCGTGCCGGATGAAGACGGGTACGAGAGCGCCGATCCGGTCGAAGCCGGGCCCCACGGTCTGTCCCAGGGTGTAGCGGTAGTGGATGCCCTCCAGGATCACGGCGAGCTTGAACCAGGCGAACGCCGTGTACCAGGAGATCGCCGAGGTGTCCCGGCCCGAGCCCGCGGCGTACCGCTCGATCAGCTCGGCGGGCGCGGGATGGCCCGCCGCCCCGGCCGTCGTACTGATCGGGGACCCGGGCAGCTCCAGCCGCGCGCTGTACATCACCAGCAGCCCCAGGTCGGTGAGCGGATCGCCGAGCGTGGACATCTCCCAGTCCAGTACGGCCTTGATCCGGTCGTCCTCACCGATCAGGACATTGTCGAGCCGGTAGTCGCCATGGACCACGGTGGGCGCGGGGGAGACGGGCAGCGACCGGCCGAGGGCCGCGTGCAGCTCGTCGATACCGGCCAGCTCGCGGGCGCGGGAGGCGTCGAGCTGCTTGCCCCAGCGGCGCAGCTGCCGGCCGAGGAATCCGTCGGGGCGGCCGAAGTCGCCCAGCCCGACCGCCGCCGGGTCGACGGCGTGCAGCTCGACGAGGGTGTCGACCAGCGCCAGGACGGCGGCGCGGGTGCGCCCGGGTCCGAGCGGGGCGAGTTGCTCGGCCGTACGGTACGGCGTGCCCGCCACGTACTCCATCACGTAGAAGGGGGCGCCGAGCACGGACTCGTCCTCGCAGAGCAGCAGCGGTTCCGGCACCGGCACGGCTGTCGGGTGCAGCGCCTCGATCACGCGGTACTCGCGCCTCATGTCGTGCGCGGTGGCCAGCACATGACCGAGCGGCGGCCGGCGGACCACCCACCGGCGGGCGGGTTCGGCGGAATCGGTGACGGTGTACGTCAGATTCGACCGGCCGCCCTCGATCAGCCGTACGCCGAGCGGTCCGCTCACCAGGCCGGGAAGCGCGCGGTCGAGATAGCCGCGCAGCTGCTCGGGATCGAGTCCTGGCGGGGGGACTGGGCTCATCGTGCGTACCTCCGTGGGTGGTCGTGACCGATACCGATGACTCATGATGCCGACCAGTCGGTATGTCGTCCAGTGCGTGACCCCCCGGCCGGCCGGTGCCGGGCCCCGAACCGGCCGGTGCCGGGGCCCTCGACCGGCCGGTTCGGGGCAGGCCGGACCGGTCAGGCGTGGCAGGCCGGGCGTGGCCGGTCAGGCGTGGCAGGCCGGGATCGCGCCGCCGTTCATCGCGGCCATGTCGGTGGCCACGGTGAGCAGGGCCAGCGGCGAACCCTCGGGCAGCCCGTCCAGCTCCGCGTACGCCCGGTGCAGATTGACCACCAGCCGCTCGCTCTCCCGCAGTGCGGCGAACGTCCCGAGATCGGCGGTGCGCGCCGTCTCCAGCGGGGTGAGGCCCTTGGTGTGGCCCTCCAGGGCCAGCTCGGACACGTACCGCAGATACTCCTCCGTCGCGTCGAACACGGACGGGTCGGTGACCGGACCGTGCCCCGGTACGACGACGCTCGCGTCGAGCGAGCGCAGCAGATCCAGCGCCCGGAGGGATCCGCTCAGTGAGCCCGCCAGGATGAACGGCGTACCGCCCTGGAAGGCCAGATCGCCGGTGAAGACGATGCCGCGCTCCGGCAGGTGCACGATCGAGTCGCCCCGGGTGTGCGCCACGCCCGGGTGGATCACCCGCACCTCGGTCCCGCCGACGTGGAGCGTCAGCCGGTCGTGGTACGTCACGGCCGGCAGAGTGATCGGGATGTCGCCGAAGTCCGTCTCCGGCCAGATCAGCCGGAGTTCATGGCCGGCGGCCGACTGCTCGTCGCGACAGGTGTCATGGCCGATGACGGTCGCCTCGGGCACGAACTGAGCGTTGCCGTAGGTGTGATCGCCGTGGAAGTGCGTATTGACGAGGATCCGGGGAAGCGGGGCGCCGGTCGTCCGGATCGCCTCCCGCAGCAGCAGCGCGCGGTGTTCGGTGGCGGCGGTGTCGATGAGAAGCGTCGTCTCCCCGTCGCTGACGAACCCGGCGTTGTTGAGGCACCAGCCGCCGTCCGGCTGGACGTAGGCATGCACGTCGGGTGCCAGTCGGACGAGATACGGATCGGTGGCAGGCATCGGACCCCTTGGTGCACGAGTGAACGGACGGGGCGATCCTGCCAGTTGACGACTTCCCCGGGGACGCCGCCGTGGCGTCGTGCCCGTTTGATGCCTCCCTGCGCCGCCGTCAGGCCAGGACCCCCACCGCGAACAGGGCCAGCAGGATCGTGCAGCCCGCCGCGGCGATCGCCGCGCGCGACGGAAGCGGCCCCGGCACGGCGGCGGCCAGCGCCAGTGTGCGGCGGTGTGCCACCGCCAGAAAGGCCAGCCAGACCAGGGCGCTGAGCGCGGCGCCGGCCAGTCCGGCCGCCGTGGCGCCGCCATGGATCGCCTGCCGGGCCGCGAGCACGGCGACCACCGTGCAGGAGAGCGTCGTACGCCGCCAGGCCAGCCGGGTCCGCTCGGGCTGGAGCCCCGGATCCCTGACCGGCGCGCCGCCCCCGGCCCCGTCTCCGCCCCTGGCCCCGTCTCCGTCCGCGCCCCTGCCCCCGTCCCTCCCGGCCCCGTCTCCGTCTCCGCCCCCGGCCGGTGCGGTCATCAGCCGGCCCACCCCAGCACCACGATGACCAGCATCGCGACGGCGACCAGCCCCACCGCCAGACTCAGCAGCGTCGGAAAGGCGGAGACGGGCAGATCCTCCTTGCGCCGCATCGCCCGCTCGCACCGCACCCAGTGGTTCACCGCGCGCAGCGCGCACAGCGCGCCCGCCGCGAGCAGCGCCACCGCGAGCCCGACCCGTACGCCCCAGCGCAGGTCCGGCAGGAACTGATCGACCGCGAACCCGCCGCCCACCAGCGCGAGCGCCGTACGGATCCAGGCCAGGAAGGTGCGCTCGTTGGCGAGCGAGAAACGGTAGTCGGGGGTTTCGCCCTCCTCGGCGACACGGCTGGGCGTGACCCACAGCCGCAGGCCGCGCAGAAAGTCGTTCACGTGCCGCACCCTACGCGCGGAGCGCGCGGAGCCGCTCGTACGCCGCGAGCCCGTCCGGTGCCCACTCCCAGCCGTCCGGACCGCGACCGACCCGGCGCTCCAGCTCCGGCTCCGGAAGGAAGTCGTACCAGGCGACCTCCTCCGCCTGTGGCCGCACCGGCAGCGTGCAGCGCACCTCGTACACCCGCGACCACCAGCTCCCGGCCCCGGGCCCGTCGGCGGACTCGTACAGGAACGTGAACAGCGGTACGGGCCGGGGCAGCCCCGACACGCCCAGCTCCTCCTCGGCCTCCCGCAGCGCCGCGTCGTCGTAGCTCTCGCCCGCGCCGACGACACCGCCCACGAACATGTCGTACAGCGAGGGGAAGACCAGTTTCACCGCGGTTCTGCGATGGACGAAGACCCGGCCCTCCGCGTCCCGCGCGAGCACGAACACGGCGCGATGGCGCAGGCCCCGCGCGTACACCTCGCCGCGTGGCGCCCGCCCGACGACGTTGTCGTCCTCGTCGACGACGTCCAGGATCTCGTCAGCGGCGCTCATGAACACCATCCAACCAGTTGACGCGTTACTCGCGCGTACGGAAGATCGGACCACCCGGGCCTCACCGATCCCGCACGCGAAGGATGGCAGTCATGGCGTACGACGCTGATGTGATCGTGATCGGGGCGGGGCTCGCGGGCCTGGTGGCCGCCGCCGAGCTGGTGGACGCGGGCCGCTCCGTCATCGTCCTCGACCAGGAGCCCGAGCGGTCGATCGGCGGCCAGGCGCACTGGTCCTTCGGCGGTCTGTTCCTCGTGGACTCGCCCGAGCAGCGCCGGATGCGGATCAAGGACAGCCGGGACCTGGCCCTCCAGGACTGGCTCGGTACAGCGGGGTTCGACCGCCCCGAGGACGACCACTGGCCGCGCAAGTGGGCCGAGGCGTACGTCGACTTCGCGGCGGGCGAGAAGCGGGCCTGGCTGCACGGGCAGGGCATGCGGTTCTTCCCGGTGGTCGGCTGGGCGGAGCGCGGCGGGTACGACGCGACCGGACACGGCAATTCCGTGCCGCGCTTCCACATCACCTGGGGCACCGGGCCCGGGGTGGTCGAGCCGTTCGAACGGCGGGTGCGCGCGGGCGTCGCGAAGGGGCTCGTGACGTTCCGTTTCCGCCACCGCGTCACCGGACTCGCCACCACCGCGGGCGTGGTGGACACCGTGAACGGCGAGATCCTGGAGCCCAGCGAGGCCGCGCGCGGCACCGCGAGCAGCCGTACGGCCACCGGCGCCTTCGCGTTCAAGGCGCAGGCGGTGATCGTCACTTCGGGGGGCATCGGCGGCAATCACGAGCTGGTGCGCGCCCAGTGGCCCGAGCGGCTCGGCACCCCGCCGCGCACGATGCTCTCCGGCGTCCCCGCGCACGTCGACGGACTGATGCTCGGCATCACGGAGGCGGTCGGCGCCCGGCACATCAACCGGGACCGGATGTGGCACTACACCGAGGGCATCCAGAACTGGGACCCGATCTGGGCCGGGCACGGCATCCGTATCCTGCCCGGCCCGTCCTCGCTCTGGCTGGACGCGCGCGGCCGGCGGCTGCCCGTACCGCTCTTCCCCGGCTTCGACACGCTCGGCACGCTGGAGCACATCATGCGCTCCGGATACGAGTACACCTGGTTCGTCCTCGACCAGCGCATCATCGGCAAGGAGTTCGCGCTCTCCGGGTCCGAGCAGAACCCCGATCTGACGGGGAAGTCCGTCCGCGGGGTCATCGGGCGGGCGCGCGCCGACGTCCCCGGGCCGGTGAAGGCGTTCATGGACAACGGCGCGGACTTCGTCGTGGAGAAGGACCTGGGCGCGCTGGTGCGCGGAATGAACGCCCTCACCGGGGACGGACTGATCGACGAGGATGGGCTGCGCCGCGAGATCACCGCGCGCGACCGCGAGATCGCCAACCCCTTCACCAAGGACCTCCAGGTCATGGCGGTCCGGGGCGCCCGCAGGTATCTGGGCGACAAGCTGATCCGTACGGCCGCCCCGCACCGCCTGCTCGACCCGGCGGCGGGCCCGCTGATCGCCGTACGGCTGAACATCCTGACCCGTAAGTCGCTCGGCGGCCTGGAGACCGATCTGTCGTCCCGCGTCCTGACCGCGGCGGGCGCCCCGCTGCCCGGTGTCTACGCGGCGGGCGAGGCGGCGGGCTTCGGCGGCGGCGGCGTCCACGGCTACCGCTCCCTGGAGGGAACGTTTCTCGGCGGCTGCGTCTTCTCGGGCCGTACGGCGGGCCGGGCGGCGGCGAAAGCGGTCCGGTAACGGCGGACAGGGCGCCGGGCGGAACGGAGCGGGTCGCAAAGAGGGACCAACGGTGCGGGACGGCGGGACAGTTGGCGCACTTCGCATCAAGACACCCCTTGACGGAAAGCGTTACCTACCGCTTGGCTGTCCGCGATCAACGCTCGTTCATGTGCCCTGGAGGATTCCCGCGGATGTCCCCGCCTCCGCCACCACCCCTGGGCCGCTCGCGAAGACGGGGCTCCCGCTCCGGCCAGTTCTTCGATCCGGCCCTCGACGACGCCCGACTCGGCGCCGTACGCGACCAACTGGCCCAGGGCCGCTGGTCCGAGGCGCGCACCCTGCTCGCCGAGACCGGCGACGACTGGGACCGGCGAGGCCACCGCGTCGTCGTCCTCGCACGAGCCTCCGGCGCCGCCGCCTGGACCCGCGACTGGCTCCTCGCCGAACCGGACAGCGCGGACGCGGCCACCCTGCTCGCCTGCGCCACGGTCGTCGGCGCACTGCGCGGCAAAGAGAAGGAACAGCGCGCGCGGGACGCCTGCCGCGAAGCCGTCCGACGGGCCCCGGCCGATCCCACCCCCTGGCTCGGACTCCTGCTGCTGGCCCGCACGCTCGGCACGGAGGACGAGACCTCACGGCTCTTCGACGAGGTCAGGACCCGGCACCCGGACCACCACCACGCGCACCACCTGATGGCGGCACGGCTCGCGGAGCGCCATCCGGACGCCGGCCAGGACCCGTTGCACGAGGTGTACGACTTCGCGGCCTGGGCCGCGGAACAGGCCCCCGCCGACTCGCCGCTCGCCATCCTGCCCGTGGTCGCCCACGCCGAGCGCTACCGCGTCCTCGCCGCGGCCGGACACGAGCCGCGCGAGCCCGCGGCCTCCGGCCACTGGACCGGACGCCGCGCCCGGCAGGTGCTCAAGGTCGCTTTCGACTGGTGGCTGGAGTGGGAGGCCGAGGAGCATCCGCGCTCCCGGGTCGACCTCAACTTCCTCGCCCACGCGCAGTTCCACGACGGGCGGTTCGCCGAGGCCGCCGCGCTGTTCCAGCGGATCGGCCCGCACAACACCGCAGCCCCCTGGTCCTACCCGGACCGGGACCCCCGCACAGCGTTCCTCGCCGCGCGCGCCGCCGCGCTCGGCTCCGCCTGAAGCACCACCGAGTTCCGAAAGGACCCCCCTGTCATGTCGACGGGCAGACCGAGCACGAGCGAGCTTGAGATCAACACGTACAAGGGGCAGGAACGGGCGCTGCGCGCCGGCCGGCTCGGCACGGTGGGCCTGCTGCTCTCCGTGCTCGCCGCGAGCGCGCCGATGCTCGTCGTCGCCGGTGTCATGCCGACGGTCTTCGGTGTCATGGGCATCGTCGGCCAGCCCCTGCTCTACGTGATCCTCGGCGTCGTCCTCGTGCTGTTCAGCTTCGGGTACGCGGAGATGAGCCGGCATGTGCACAACGCCGGAGCGTTCTACGCGTACATCGCCCGCGGTCTCGGCCCGACCGCGGGCGCCGGTGCCTCGCTCGTCGCCCTCGTCGCGTACAGCGCCATGCAGGTCGGCATCTACGGGATCCTCGGCTTCGAGGTCTCCGGGCTCCTCGCCACCTATCTCGACCTGACCGTGGCCTGGTGGATCCCGGCGCTCGTCGCCGCCGCGCTCGTCGGTCTGCTCGGCTGGCTGAAGATCGACCTCAACGCCAAGGTGCTCGGCGTCCTGCTGATCATCGAGTGCGCACTGGTCGTGATCTTCGACATCGCGGCGCTCGCCGATCCGGGCACGGAGGGCATGTCCCTGGCCGCCTTCAACCCCGACACCCTCACCGGCGCGGGACTCGGGACCGCGCTCTGCTTCTGCATCGCCGCCTTCGTCGGCTTCGAACAGGCCCCCGTCTACGCCGAGGAGACAAGCCGGCCGCACGTCGTCGTCTCCCGTGTGATGTTCCTGGCGGTCGGCTACGCCGCGCTGTTCCTGGCCTTCAGCGCCTGGGCCGTGACCGTCGCGGCGGGGCCCGGCTCGGTCGTCGCCGCCGCGGGGGAGCAGGGGCCGGGACTGCTCTTCGGACTCACCGAGAGCCGGCTGGGCGCCACCTTCACCGACGTCCTGCACGTCCTGTTCGTGACCGGGATGTTCGCCGCGCTGCTCAGCTTCCACAATGTCGTCGCGCGCTACGCCTTCGCGATGGGCCGCGAAGGGCTGCTGCCCGCCGCCTTCGGCCGCACCCACACGTCCAGCGGCGCGCCCGCCTCGGGCTCCGTGCTGCAATCCGCGGTCTCGATCGCCGTCATCCTGGCCTTCGCCCTCACCGACGACAAGCCGGTCGGCGACCCGACGGCCCCGGTGCTCCATCTCTTCACCTGGATGGGCAACATCGGCGCGCTCGGGGTCATCGTGCTGATGGCCGCGGCCTCCTTCGCCGTCATCGTCTTCTTCGTACGGCGGGGAGCGGCGCGCCATCAGGCCGCGCGGCTGGTGGCCTCCGGGCTCGCGGGCATCGCGCTGCTGACCATCGCCGTCTACACCGTCAAGGACTTCGACATCCTCGTCGCGTCCGGGCCCGGCTCCGCGCTCAGCTGGGTGCTGCCGGGGATCATCGCCCTCGCGCTGATCGGCGGGGTGGTGTACGGGCTGGTGCTGCGCTCGGTCAAGCCGGAGGTGCACGCCCGGATCGGGCTCGGCAACGAGGCGTTCCAGCTGGAGAAGGCGGCCGAGTCGGAGACGAGGGCCGCGGTGTGACGGCCCCGCCGCGCGGCGGACCGGGCACGCTCCCGCACTTCCTTCCGCGCGTACGCGTACGCGCGGGAGCACGCTGCTGACGAAAGTATGACGAACACCCGCGGTCCCTGGCTTTCACGGGGCCGCGGGTGTTCTCCTCGATGCGTGACCCATCAACCAAGAGAGTCCGAGGGCACGCCGGTAGGACGGCGCCTGGTGCTCTCCATGCTCGGCCTCGGCGCCGCCGGACTCGTCACGGCGCCGTATCTCCAGCGCGGTCTCGAAGCCTTCCTCGGCTCGGCCGCGGACAAGGACCCGACCGGTCTGACCGGACTCCTGCCCAACGGCGGCGGCTTCCGCTACTACTCGGTCACCGGCTCCGTACCCCGCAAGGGCCCGGACACCTACCGGCTGACGGTCGGCGGACTGGTCGACCGGCCCGCCACCTACACCCTCGACGCGCTGCGCGCGCTGCCGCAGACCCGGATCGTGCGCGATGTGCAGTGCGTGACCGGCTGGCGCGTCCCGCACACCCCCTTCGAGGGCGTACGGCTCTCGCGGCTCCTCGACGCGGCCGGGGTACGGCCCGATGCCAGGGCGGTCCGCTTCACCTGCTTCGACGGCGCGTACAGCGAGAGCCTCACCCTCCAGCAGGCCCGCCGTGCCGATGTGATGGTCGCGCTCAGGATGCGGGACGCCCCGATCGAGCACGCCCACGGCGGCCCGGTCCGGCTCTATGTGGCGCCGATGTACTTCTACAAGTCGGCGAAGTGGCTCTCCGGGATCTCCGTCACCTCCGACGTCAGGCCCGGCTACTGGGAGGAGCGCGGCTATGACGTCGACGCCTGGGTCGGCCGGTCCAACGGCCGGGGCGACACCCCCACCGTCTGAGCCCCCGGCCCCCGGCGCGACCGGGCGGATACGGCGCTTCAGCCGGGCGGAGCGCTGGGTGCACCGCGTCACCGGCGCGCTGATGCTGCTGTGCGTGGCGACCGCGGCCTGTCTCTACGTACCCCAGCTCGCCGAACTCGTCGGCCGCCGCGCTCTCGTCGTCACGCTCCACGAGTGGTCGGGGCTGCTGCTGCCCGTGCCCCTCCTGCTCGGCCTCGCCTCCCGGGCGCTGCGCGCCGATCTGCGCCGGCTCAACCGGTTCCTGCCGTACGACACGGAGTGGCTGCGCGCGGTACGGCGGCGCGACGCCCGGCCCGGGGCGCGGCCGGCGGGCAAGTTCAACGCGGGGCAGAAGCTCTACGCGGGGTGGATCGCGGGCGCCGTGCTGGTGATGCTCGGCACCGGCCTGCTCATGTGGTTCACCGGTCTCGCGCCGGTCCTGTGGCGTACGAGCGCCACGTTCGTCCACGACTGGCTCGCCCTGGCCATCGGCGTCGTGCTCGCCGGGCACATCAGGATGGCGTACGGCGATCCGCAGGCGCGGCGCGGGATGCGCACCGGGTCGGTGGACCGCGCGTGGGCGGAGCGGGAGCACCCCCGGTGGAAAGAGGAGTGACCCGCCCCGCCCGGACGCCGGGGACCCGCGGCAGCGACGCGGCTACAACACCAGCGAGAGCAGCAGGACGAAGCCGAGCCCGACCACGGAGATGATCGTCTCCATCACCGACCAGGTCTTCAGCGTCTGGCCGACGCTCATCCCGAAGTACTCCTTCACCAGCCAGAACCCGGCGTCGTTCACATGGCTGAAGAAGAGCGAGCCCGCGCCGATCGCCAGCACCAGCAGCGCCGCGTGCGCCGTCGACATGTCCGCCGCGAGCGGCGCCACCAGTCCGGCCGCCGAGATCGTCGCCACGGTCGCCGAGCCGGTCGCCAGCCGGATCGCCACCGCGATCAGCCAGGCCAGCAGCAGCGCGGGGATCGACCAGTCCTTGGATATGTCCAGGACCATCTGGCCCACGCCCGAGTCGATCAGCGTCTGCTTGAAGCCACCGCCCGCGCCGACGATCATCAGCACGCCCGCGATCGGGGCGAGCGACTTCTCGACGGTCGAGGAGATCCGGCCCTTGGTGAACCCGGCCGCGCGGCCCAGCGTGAAGATGCCGACGAGTACGGCGGCGAGCAGCGCGATCAGCGGGGAGCCGACGACATCCGCCACACGCTGGACGGTGTTCTCCGGATCGTCCACGACGATGTCCACCAGCGCCTTGCCCAGCATCAGCACGACCGGCAGCAGCACGGTGGAGACGGTCGCGGCGAAGCTCGGCCGGGTCTCCAGGTCGTCCGAGGTGCGCTGCGGCACCATCGCGTCGGGGGCCGGGATGTCCACCCAGCGCGCCGCGTACCGGGAGAACAGCGGGCCCGCGATGATCACGGTCGGGATCGCGACGACCACACCGAGCGCCAGCGTCACACCGAGGTTGGCGCCGAGGGCGTCGATCGCGACCAGCGGCCCGGGGTGCGGCGGGATCAGACCGTGCATCACGGAGAGCCCGGCCAGCGCCGGGACGCCGATCCGCATCAGGGAGTAGTTGCCGCGCTTGGCGACCAGCAGGACGACCGGGATCAGCAGCACGATGCCGACCTCGAAGAAGAGCGGCAGGCCGATCACCGAGGCGATCAGGACCATCGCCCATGGCATGGCGCGCCCGCTCGCCCTGGCGAGGATCGTATCGACGATCTGGTCGGCGCCGCCCGAGTCGGCGAGCAGCTTGCCGAGTATCGCGCCGAGCGCGATCAGTACGCCCACCCCCGCGACCGTGGAGCCGAGGCCGGTGGTGAAGCTGGTGATGACCTTGTCCAGCGGGGCGCCCGCGAAGGCGCCGAGCGCCAGCGAGCCGAGGGTCAGGGCCAGGAAGGCATGGAGTTTGAAGACGGTGATGAGCAGGACGATGACGGCGATACCGGCGAGAACCGCTATGCCCAGCTGCGCGTTGCCCGCCGAGGTGATCGGTTCGGCTGCGTCCGCTGCCAGCGTCTCGACACTGAGACTGGTCACGGGAGTCACGGGAACTTCCTTCAGCTTTCGAGCCGGCGCAGCGCGGCGACGGCCCGGTCGGTGATTTCTTCGGGGGTGCCGGACACGTCGACGGCCACGCCCGCTTCGTCCGCGCCCAGGTTCTCCAGGGCGGCGAACTGCGAGTCCAGCAGCGCGGTGGGCATGAAGTGCC
This sequence comes from Streptomyces sp. NPDC088147, assembly GCF_044741565.1. Classification (NCBI taxonomy): domain Bacteria; kingdom Bacillati; phylum Actinomycetota; class Actinomycetes; order Kitasatosporales; family Streptomycetaceae; genus Streptomyces; species Streptomyces sp. NPDC088147. Next base: position 129,669 of record NZ_JBIUSY010000010.1, read on the forward strand.
CCTTGCGCTCCGACATCCGGGATTCGATCAACGGCCGGTCGCCGGTGAGGTGGAGGAAGACGGCGCCCGGCGCGGCCGACCGCAGCCGGTCCCGGTAGGCGCGCTTGAGCGCGGAGCTGCTCACCACACCGCCGAGCCCGGACCTGCTGTGTGCCCAGGCCCCGATGGCGTCCAGCCAGGGCAGGCGGTCCGCGTCGTCGAGCGGGGTGCCGGCGGACATCTTCGCGATGTTCCCGGGCGGGTGGAAATCGTCGCCCTCGGCGTACGGGACGCCCAGTGCGGCGGCGAGCAGGGGGCCGACCGTGGTCTTGCCGGTTCCTGCCACGCCCATCACCACGACGACGTGGGGGGTGCTCATCGCATGCCTCGCTGTCTTCCTCGACATCGGCTTCAGTCCGTCCCTGGCATCGGGCCGTCGCGCTACTGAAACCTATTAGGTACGACTTATTCAAGAGGCTGTGATGTAAACGTCGTACTTAATCTGGGAGGGGTGCGGCCCGTAGGGTTGTCCCATGACCACTGAAGGTGAAGGCCGGGGCTTGCATACCCGTGTCCTGGACACTCTCGGCCTCGCCATCACCGCGGGCGAGTACCCGCAGGGCAGTGTGGTGCGCACGGACGAGGTGGCCCAGCGCTTCGATGTCTCGCGCACCGTCGTCCGCGAGGTGGTCCGCGTCCTCGAATCCATGCATCTGGTGGAGTCCCGGCGCCGGGTGGGCGTGACCGTACGCCCCACCGAGGAGTGGAACGTCTACGATCCGCGCGTCATCCGCTGGCGCCTCGCCGGCTCCGACCGGCCCCGTCAGCTGCGCTCGCTGACCGTGCTGCGCTCCGCGGTCGAACCGGTCGCCGCGGGGCTCGCCGCCCGGCACGCCACGCCCGAGCAGTGCGCCGCTCTCACCGAGCAGGCCCTCGGCATGGTCGCCACCTCCCGGGGGCGGCGGCTGGAGGAGTATCTCGTCCATGACATCGCCTTCCACCGGGTGGTGCTGAACGCGTCGGGCAACGAGATGTTCGCCCGCCTCGGCGACGTGGTCGCCGAGGTCCTCACCGGACGTACGCACCACCAGGTGATGTTCGACGACCCGGACCCGGCCGCCGTGACCCTCCATGTCCAGGTCGCCGAAGCGGTACGGGAGGGCGACGCCGTGCGCGCCGAGGAACTCACCAGGGAAATCGCCGTCGGCGCCCTGGAGGAGCTGGACGTACTGGCGCCCTGACCGCGCGTACCTCCCCTCGCACGCGCTTGGGTACGGTAGGGCGATTCGGCACGGGATAGTGGGGGATGACGAACGCTCGGTGTGTGAGCGTCCGAGCGTGTGACAGTGTGAGGAAAGGCAGGTCCTGGCAATGGCGCAGCAGGTGCAGGGGGTCGTCGCCCCCGGCAGGAACGAGCCGGTGAGGGTCGAGACGATCGTCGTACCGGACCCCGGTCCCGGCGAGGCCGTGGTGAAGGTGCAGGCGTGCGGCGTCTGCCATACGGATCTGCACTACAAGCAGGGCGGCATCAACGACGACTTCCCCTTCCTCCTCGGCCATGAGGCCGCGGGCGTGGTCGAGTCGGTCGGCGAGGGCGTCACCGATGTCGCGCCCGGCGACTTCGTGATCCTCAACTGGCGTGCGGTGTGCGGCAACTGCCGGGCCTGTCTGCGCGGACGGCCGCAGTACTGTTTCCACACCCACAACGCGGCGCGGAAGATGACGCTGACGGACGGCACCGCACTCTCCCCGGCGCTGGGCATCGGCGCCTTCGCCGAGAAGACGCTGGTCGCGTCGGGCCAGTGCACCAAGGTCGACCCGAGCGTCTCACCGGCCGTCGCCGGACTTCTCGGCTGCGGTGTGATGGCGGGCATCGGCGCCGCCATCAACACCGGCCAGGTCGGCCGGGGCGACTCGGTCGCGGTCATCGGCTGCGGCGGTGTCGGAGACGCGGCGGTCGTCGGCGCGCGCCTCGCGGGCGCGGCCCGGATCATCGCCGTCGACATCGACGACCGCAAGCTGGAGACGGCGAAGTCGATGGGCGCCACGCACACCGTCAACTCCCGCTCCACCGACCCCGTCGAGGCGATCCGCGAGCTGACCGGCGGGTTCGGCGCGGATGTCGTCATCGAGGCGGTCGGCCGCCCGGAGACGTACAAGCAGGCCTTCTACGCCCGCGATCTGGCCGGGACGGTCGTCCTGGTCGGCGTCCCCACCCCCGAGATGACGCTCGAACTGCCGCTGATCGACGTCTTCGGCCGCGGCGGCTCCCTCAAGTCCTCCTGGTACGGCGACTGTCTGCCGTCCCGCGACTTCCCCATGCTCGTCGACCTGCACCAGCAGGGCCGGATCGACCTCGGCGCGTTCGTCACCGAGACCATCGGACTCGGCGATGTCGAGAAGGCGTTCGCCCGGATGCACGAAGGCGATGTCCTGCGTTCCGTGGTGGTGTTCTGATGACCGTCCGCATCGACCATCTCGTCACCTCCGGCACCTTCTCGCTCGACGGCGGCACCTGGGACGTCGACAACAACGTCTGGATCGTCGGCGACGACACCGAGGCGATCGTCATCGACGCCGCCCATGACGCCGCCGCCATCGAGAACGCGCTCGGCGGCCGCACACTGCGCGCCATCGTCTGCACCCACGCGCACAACGACCACATCGACGCGGCACCGGCCCTCGCCGCCGCCACCGGCGCGCCCGTACTGCTGCACCCCGACGACCTGCCCCTCTGGAAGCAGACACACCCCGAGCGGCTCCCGGACGGCGAGCTGACCGACGGCGCCGCACTCACCGTCGCGGGCACCACCCTGACCGTGCTCCACACCCCCGGGCACGCCCCGGGCGCGGTCTGCCTGTACGCCCCCGAGCTGTCCTCGGTCTTCACCGGCGACACGCTCTTCCAGGGCGGACCCGGCGCCACCGGCCGGTCGTTCTCGCACTTCCCGACCATCATCGACTCGATCCGGGACCGGCTGCTCGGTCTGCCGCCGGAGACGGTGGTCCGTACCGGGCACGGCGATACGACCACCATCGGTGCCGAGGCGCCGCAACTGGCGGAGTGGATTCAGCGCGGTCACTGAGACCGCGGCCACTGAGACCGCGGCCACCGGGACAGGGCGAGCCGGCTTTCGAACCGGTGCGGCTCGCCCGTCACCGGATCGGTGAACTCCAGCACCTTCGCGAGGAGTTGCAACGGCGCCCCGTAGTCGTCGGAGTCTTCCTCCCGGACCACCGGATACACCGGGTCGTTCAGGATCGGCAGCCCCAGACGGTTCATATGGACCCGCAGCTGATGGGTTCGGCCGGTGGCCGGCGACAGCCGGTACCGGCCCAACCCGCCCCGCAGCTCCACCCTCTCGATCCGGCTCTCGGCATTCGGCTCGCCGGGGACCTCCCGCGCCGCCAGCACCCCGCGCTCCTTCTCGATCCGGCTGCGCACCGTGACCGGCAGCGCCACGGCGGGATCGTACGGCGCGACCGCCTCGTACTCCTTGCGCACCAGCCGGTCCCGGAACAGCGTCTGGTACGCGCCCCGGTCGCCGGCCCGTACGACGAAGAGCGTGAGCCCGGCCGTGAGCCGGTCGAGCCGGTGCGCGGGCTGCAACGCGGGCAGTCCGAGATCCCGCCGGAGCCGGGCCAGCGCGGTGTCGGTGATATGCCGGCCGCGCGGGGTCGTGGCCAGGAAGTGCGGCTTGTCGGCGACGACGATCCGCTCGTCGCGGTACACGATCCCGATCCCGAACGGCACCGGCTCCTCGGCGGCGAAGTCCCGGTGGAACCAGAGGTACCGCCCGGCGGCATACGGCTCCGCCGCCGCCACCGGCCCGTCCACCCCGACGAACCGCCCCTCCCGGAACATCGCGTCGACCCGGCCCGCCCCGATGGCCTCACCGAACCGCGCGACCAGATGATCCCGCACGGTCGCCCACGCGCTCTCCTCGTCGACGGGCAGCCGGAGCCGCACCGGATCGATCCCGTCCCGCTGGGGGAGGGGCGAGGGCGGCGGGGTGCGGTGTCTGCGTGCCACGGGTCCCGTGTCTTCCTCGCCGGTGGTCCCCGGCTCGCCAAGTGGTCCGGGCGGCTCTCTCCCGGCCGCCTCCGGCGCACGGAGCGCCGACGGTGCGAGTCTATCGAGGGCGGATGGCACCGGCGTCCCTCGTTCGGCCCCGCCCCGGACCGCGCGCGCCGGTATGAGAGCCCCTCCGGAACCCCTCAGCCGCATGATGGACCGGTGATCAGTGTCCTGTTCGCCGTACTGACCGCGATCAGCAACGGCTCCGCCTCGGTGCTCCAGCGCCGCGCCGCGTCCACCGTGCCCGACGCCGAGGCGATGCGTCTCTCGCTGATCAAGCACCTGCTGCGGAAGAAGGTGTGGCTGGCGGGGATCGGGCTGGTGCTCGTGGCCGCGGTGTGCCAGGCGGTGGCGCTCGCCACGGGGCCGATCGCGGTGGTCCAGCCGATCTTCGTCATCGAGCTGCCCGTCACCCTGCTGATCGCGAGCTGTACCTTCCGCGTCCGGCTGACCCGGTCGGCCTGGCTGGGCGTGGCGGCGGTGACCTGCGGTCTCGCCCTGGGCATGGCCGCCGCCGCGCCCGGCGGTGGCAGCGAGAGCGTCCCCGGGTACGCCTGGGTCCCCGCCCTGATCGTCACCGGGGTCTTCGAGGCCGTACTGATCATCTGGTCGCGGCGGCTGCACGGCAACGCGCGTGCCGCGGCCCTCGGTCTCGCCGCCGCCTGCGGATACGCGCTGACCGCCGCGCTGATGAAGGACGCCGTGTCCCGGCTGGACGACGGCGGGGGCGTCCTCGCGCTGGTGACCGCCTGGCAGCTCTACGGCATGGCGGTCGCCGGGGTGGGGGCGCTGTTCCTGCTCCAGAACGCACTCCAGGCCGGCGCCCTGGTCGCGTCCCAGCCGATGCTCACCCTCGGCGACGCGCTGATCAGCATCACGTACGGGGTGACGCTCTTCGGCGAGAGCCTGCGCTCCGGCTGGTGGCTGCTGCCCGAACTCATCGGGGTCGCCGTGATCGCCGCGGGCTGTGTGGAACTGGCCCGCTCGCCCCTCATGGCCGGCGGCACACCCCCGCAGCCCCGGGTGCGCTGAGCCGCGCTTCGGACGACCGGTTCAGGGTGCCTGCTCGTTCGACGTGGCTTCCAGCAGCCGCCGGCGTACCTCCTTCTCCTGGGCCCGCCGCGCGGTGACATCCCGGATGACCGCCCCGACGTGACTCGCGTTGCCCTCGGAATCGGTCAGCAGCACCACGCTGAACTCGATGGAGACGGTCGAACCGTCCGCCCGCAGCGCGGGCACCGCCAGAAGGTCGTCGTCCCCGTACTTACTGGTGCCGGCCGCCATGGCCGCCACGAAGCCGTCCCAGTGACGCTGCCGGTGCTTCTCGGGGATGATCACATCCAGATCGCGACCCGCGACCTCGGCCGCCGAGAAGCCGAAGATCCGCTCCGCTCCCCGGTTCCAGTAGCGGATCAGCCCCGCACGATCGACGATCACCAGACCGTCGGGTGCTCCCGCCGCCATCGCGAGAATCACTTCGGCGTCCAAGTCTCCCATGAGACCTCCACGTTGCGAGGAAGGATCCGTCGCCGACAGCCTACGGATCGCGGAAGCGATTGTATGCAGTCGACGAGTCAAGGATGCCTCGGAAGAACTCGTCGTGAGAGGGCGGATCCGTACCCGGGACCACGCACAAAAGGTGCCGACCGAAAATCGGCCGGCACCATCAGTGGGTGAACTCTTGTGTCCGAGGGGGGACTTGAACCCCCACGCCCGATAAAGGGCACTAGCACCTCAAGCTAGCGCGTCTGCCATTCCGCCACCCGGACCAGGTGTCTGCCGGACGGCCCCGGGCCGTTCCGACGTGGAAAACCATAGCAAACATTCGACGGTGCCCGATCACGGCCCGATCCGGGGGACGGCCCGGTGACGGCCCGGGGGCGCGGCGGGTGGCGGGGCTTGTGACGGGCGTATGACAGGCCGGGGGCTGTCTTGGGGTGTGGGGGTGGGGCGCGGGAGTATGTGGAGGAACAGCAGCGGGAACCACCAGCAACGACCGTGGGAGTGAGCAGCGTGAGCGAGCCGAACGCGGGCAGGACCGTCTCGGGCGAGGACGAGGTCGTCGACCTCTGCCGTGATCTGATCCGGATCGACACCAGCAACTACGGCGACCACTCGGGACCGGGGGAGCGGGCCGCCGCCGAGTACGTCGCGGAGAAGCTCGCCGAGGTGGGCCTCGAACCCCAGATCTTCGAGTCCCACAAGGGCCGTGCCTCCACCGTCGCCCGGATCGAGGGCGAGGACCCCTCCAAACCCGCGCTGCTCATCCACGGTCATACGGATGTCGTCCCGGCCAACGCCGAGGACTGGCGGCATCACCCGTTCTCGGGCGAGATCGCGGACGGCTGCGTCTGGGGCCGGGGCGCGGTCGACATGAAGGACATGGACGCGATGACCCTCGCGGTCGTACGGGACAGGATGCGCAGCGGCCGCAAACCCCCGCGCGACATCGTGCTGGCCTTCCTCGCCGACGAGGAGGCGGGCGGCACGTACGGGGCGCGGTATCTCGTCGACAAGCACCCCGGGCTCTTCGAGGGCGTCACGGAGGCGATCAGCGAGGTCGGCGGCTTCTCCTTCACCGTCAACGAGAATCTGCGGCTCTATCTCGTCGAGACGGCGCAGAAGGGCATGCACTGGATGCGCCTGACCGTGGACGGCACCGCCGGGCACGGCTCCATGACCAACAACGACAACGCCATCACCGAGCTGTGCGAGGCCGTGGGGCGGCTCGGCCGCCATCAGTGGCCGGTGAGGGTGACCAAGACCGTACGGTCCTTCCTGGACGAACTGTCCGACGCGCTGGGCACCCCGCTCGACCCGGAGGACATGGACGCCACGCTCGCCAAGCTCGGCGGCATCGCGAAGATGATCGGCGCCACCCTGCGCAACTCCGCGGCGCCCACCATGCTCGGTGCCGGCTACAAGGTGAATGTGATCCCCGGCCAGGCGACCGCGCATGTCGACGGCCGTTTCCTGCCCGGGTACGAGGAGGAGTTCCTGGCGGACCTCGACCGGATCCTCGGCCCGCGGGTCAAGCGGGAGGACGTGCACGGCGACAAGGCCCTGGAGACCAGCTTCGACGGCACGCTGGTGGACGCCATGCAGACCGCGCTGTCGGCGGAGGACCCGATCGCACGGGCCGTTCCGTACATGCTCTCGGGCGGCACCGACGCCAAGTCCTTCGACGACCTCGGCATCCGCGGCTTCGGTTTCGCGCCGCTCAAGCTGCCCCCGGAGCTGGACTTCGCCGGGATGTTCCACGGTGTGGACGAGCGGGTACCGGTTGACGGCCTTCAGTTCGGTGTGCGGGTGCTGGACCGCTTCATCGACCACAGCTGACAACGGAGTTGGCGGTTCCGGTAATCGACAGCGTGTGCAGGCGCGACTGAGAAGAGTGAATGCGACCATACGCTCGTAGCCTCATTACTTCCTCCTCGTTACAGGTGATGCGGTCCGCGGCTGGGACCGCATTTGCCAACGAGGAGGAACAATGATCAAGAAGGTCGTCGCTGCTGCGGCTGTTACTGGTGGTCTGGTGCTCGCGGGTGCGGGCATGGCCGTCGCCGACGCGGGCGCCCAGGGTGCCGCTGTCGGTTCTCCCGGTGTCCTCTCGGGCAACGTGATCCAGGTTCCGGTCCACGTTCCGGTGAACGCGTGCGGTAACACGATCTCCGTGATCGGGCTGCTGAACCCCGCCTTCGGCAACGTGTGCATCAACAACTGACGTCATATCGCTCTCACCCCGTGAGGGTCTGAGCCCGAGTGGCCCCGGAGTGCGCGCCATGCACTCCGGGGCCGCTGGGCATCCTGCCCCGGCACCGATGCCCAGGGCAGCTCCGGAAGGCAGAAGGCAGGGATCGAAGCTATGAGACAGGTCACGCGCAAGGGCCTGATCACCGTGGCGGCCGCGGGCGGCGTATTCGCCCTCGGCGGCGGCTACGCACACGCGGACTCGGGAGCGAGCGGCACCGCCGCGAACTCCCCGGGAGTGCTGTCCGGCAACAACGTTCAGGTTCCGGTGCATGTCCCGGTCAACGTGTGCGGGAACACCGTCGATGTCGTCGGGGTACTCAACCCCGCCTTCGGCAACAACTGCGCCAATGTGTCCGGCAAACCGGCCGGAGGCGCACACGGCGGGGGCCAGGACGGCGGATACGGCGGCGGGTCGCACACCGGCGGCTCCCACCCCGGCGCCACACACACCGTGCCGGGCGGCGGCTCCCACGCGGGCGGCGGCGCGGCCAACTCGCCCGGTGTCGGCTCCGGCAACGTGGTCGAGGTGCCGGTCGACGTCCCCGTGAACGTCTGCGGGAACACCATCGACGTCGTCGGTCTGCTCAACCCCGCCTTCGGGAACGGCTGCGCCAACGACGCGCCCGTCCACCCGCCGGTCAAGCCCGAGCAGCCCGGCACGCCCGGGAAGCCCGGGAAGCCGGTCGCCCCGCCCGAGCCGGGAACGCCGCCGTCCGAGCGGGCCATCCCGCCGGCGCCGGGTCGGCCCAGCGCCCCGAACAACCCGGAGACGCAGACCGTCGCACAGCCCAAGGGCACCGAGGTCCTCGCGCAGACCGGTGCGGGCGCGCTCGGGATCGCGATTCCGGTGGGCGCGGGCATGCTGCTCGCGGGCACCGTCCTCTACCGCCGCTCCCGGGCCCGTTCCGCCGCGTAGTCACACGGATACACGCCGTACGGGAACGGGTTCCGGCGGAACCGGAGACGGAACCGGCAACGGAACACGGTAGGACAGGGGCGGGCCTCGCAGCAGCGGGGCCCGTTCCGTCGTCCTCACCCTCACCAGGTGGCGCGCACCTGGCGGATGATGCGCCGGCGCAACCGCACTCTGCGACTGCCGTCCCGGTGCAGGCTCAGACGGTCCAATTCCCAGTGTCCGTACTCGGCGTGGTCGGTGAGCAGACGCGCCGCTTCCTTGCGGGAGACCCCGCGCGGCACGTACACGTCGACAAATTCGTATTCCGGCATCGCATCTATTGTGCGGGCAGAGCCCAGGTACGGATAGCGTCTGCACTATGTCTGATGCTGCGCAGCCCACCGCTGCCGAGGTACGCGCTGCCGCCGAGGCGGTCAAGGTAGCTCTGGACCGCCATCTCGCGGCGGTCGAACACCGCACGGGTGAGGACGACCCGGCTGTCTCCGACGCGTTCAACGCCCTCGCCGTCGCGGCCGAGGTCTATGACGAGCGGCTCTACAACCGGTACGACGAAGTCACCCCCTTCGAGATCCCGGACCCGGACGACTCTCTGCCGCCCTACAACGGTCCCGAGGAGCCCAACGCCCTCAGCGTGCTGATCCGGCGTGACTACGCGGTCGTGGAGCCGCAGCGGCTGCTCGCACAGGCACAGCGCATCGTCGATGTGGAAGGGGACACCGACAACGGGGGAGTGGTGGGCGGCAGTGTGCACGCCGCTCTCGGTGTGCTCTTCGGCGAGTACGAACCGGACGAGATCGCCTCCCGGCACAAGGAGTTCGGTCTTGAGGAGGGCGACTCCACCCTCTGGGTGTCGGCCGCGGACGACCTTCCCGAACCGGGGGAGTGGCTCTCGGCGCCCTTCGACCAGGCCGACCCCCAGCAGGTGGTCTGCCGCTTCGATGTCAGCGCGGTCTTCGACGAGGACGATCTCGACGCGGACATCGACGACCTGGAGGAACAGGACGCCTGACGTCCGTACCGCCCGCGCCGGACCCCGGTGGGTGCGGCGCGGGCGGTACGGACGTCCCTGCCCGGTCAGCGGCCCCGGCCGGGTCACCGGCCGGGTCTCGTCAGCGGCCGGGACCGGTCGGCCGAGCCGCGGGTCAGCCCGGCTGTGCCGCCGGCGCCAGCAGGCTCTCGATCAGCGGGCGCAGCCTGGTCGTCCGCTCCTGGAACGGGACGTCCGTCACGGCGTGTGGCAGCGCCTGGTCGACGCCGTGCACCACGGACAGATGGCGGTCACCCCGGCTGAAGGCCGTATAGACCCACGGGCGGCTCAGCCCGCGTGCGGCATCGCCGGGGAGCACCACGACCGCCGCGGGCCAGCGCATCCCCGCCGCCTGGTGCGCGGTGAGCGCCCAGCCGTGGCGTACGGCGGCCTCGACCCGCTCCCTGGGGACGACGACCGCCGTGCCCGCGCAGTCGAGACGCAGCCCGTCGGCGTCCGCGGAGACCACGGCCCCCTGGAGCGTCCTGCCGGGCGACGGTACGTAGGCGATCCTGTCGCCCGGGTCGAAGCCGCCGAACCGGCCGGGACCGGGGTTGAGCCGCTGCTTGAGCGACGCGTTCAGGGCGCGGGTGCCGGCCGAGCCGCCATGGCCCACGGTGATCACCTGCGTCTGCCCGGCGTCCACCCCGAAGGCGCGCGGCACGGACTCGGCCACCAGCTGCACCGTACGGTGCACCGCCTCGCCCGCGTCCCGCACGGGAACGATCACGACCTCCTTGCCGGGGGCCTCGACCTGGTGCAGCTCACCGATGCCGATGCCGGAGACCAGCTCGCCGATCGGCCCGGGGTCGGGGGTACGGGAGGCGACCTGCGGGCACACCCGGGCGGCCAGCAGATCGGCGAACACCCGGCCCGCGCCCGCCGACCACAGCACTCCGGGGTCGCCGCCGAGGACCAGACGGCTGCCGTCGGGCAGCGACTCGACGATCATCGCGGCCGTCTCCACATCGAGCTGTGGCGCGTCCAGCACGATCAGGAGATCGAGCGCGAACATGCCGTCCGCGTCCCGCCCGGGGCCTTCCGTGCCTGCCAGCAGTCCGGCCACGGTCACGGCTCCCGCCGTCGCGTCCAGCCGGTCGCGGCCGTTCTCGCTGTGGGCCGCGACGACCGCGCGCACCCCGAGCGCGCGGGCGGCCCCGGCCAGGGCGACCGGCTCGGCGCGCGCGGCCTCACCGCCGGTGTGCAGGACGAGTCCATGCCCGGCGACCGCGCGGATCAGCTCGGCCGCCGCGCGCGGGGCCGCCGCCGCGGCCTCGTCCCAGGAGCCGTCGGGCCCGGTCTTGACCAGCCGCGCGAGCCCGTCGGCGAGGCTCTCCTCGGCGAGCGCGTACCGGTCGAGGCCCAGCAGCACCGGGGCCGGCGGACCGGCCTCGGCCGGATCCGCACCGTCGGCCGGCTCGTCGCCCCGCACGGCCTCCCCGCCGCGCTCCGCGCCGCCTTCCGAGCCGGTCTCGGACTCATCCTCGAAGCCGTCTTCGAAGCCGTCCTCGAACTCGCCTCCGAAGCTGTCCTCCGCGCCCTCCTGGAACACCAGCACCGCGCCCTCGGCGATCGCGTGCCGCACCGCCTCGTGGGGGTCGGGCACCGCGTGCTCGGCCAGCGTGCCCCGTACCGACGCGGCCTCCAGGGCCGTGTGCCCCTGGAGCGCGGCCCGTTCCAGCAGCCAGCCGACGAGCGCGGCGGCCCGCCGTTCGTCGCCGGGACCGCACGCCGCCCCGAGCAGGGCACGCGCGAACCCGTCGGCCTGTTCGGGCCGTACCCCGGGGACGGCGAGCAGCTGCCACGGGTCCTCGCGCAGCACCTCCGCGGCCCGCTCCCCGAGAACGGCGGCGACCTGCCCGGCGAGCGCCTCCGGCGCGCCGCCCTCGACCAGCACGGCCCGGACGGCGGACACCGCCTCCTCCGGAACGGTCTGCCGCGCCGAAGCAGACGCGGGAGCAGAAGCCGGAGCGGGAGCCGAGGCAGGCGCGGAGGACGACGCCGAGGAGGGCCCCGACGCGGGCTCAGCGGCGCGCGCGGACGCCTGGGAGCGCTCCGGGGCGGCGGACGCGCGCGGGCCCAGCAGGGAGCGGTCCACGGGCGCGCCGCTCTCCACGGCCCGTACGGCGGCGAGCAGATCGGCGGCCTGCCCGCTCAGTTTGGTACCGGCGGCGATGGGTCCTGCCTTCTCCGCCTTGCGCTGCTCGATCCGCTCCCGCAGCTCCCGCTGGGCGGCCAGCTCGGCCGCCGCCTCGGACACCTCGGGCGCCTCGGACGCGGTGCTCTCCGCTGTCCCGCCCTGGGCCTCCCCGGTCTCCCCGGTTTCCGCGTCCGGCGCGTCCGCGCCCCCCACGGTGTCCGTGTCCGTGTCCGCGTGGGTGTCCGGCGCAGGCCCGGCAGCGGCTTCCGCGTCGGGCCCACCCGCCGTGGCGTGCTCAGCGGCGGTCTCGGCCGCCCCTGCGGCGGTGTCGCGGTCCGTACTCACAGCGTGCTCCAGTCCTGGTCGGGATAGCGGTGCACGGGCGCCGACACATCGTCGAGCGCCTGGCAGATCTCGTCAGGAAGAGTAAGGCTCTCCACTGACAGAGCGGCCGTGAGCTGCTGCGCGTTGCGCGCGCCGATGATCGGCGCCACCACCCCGGGACGGTCCCGGATCCATGCCAGCGCCACTTCCAGCGGCGTCGTGGCGAGCCCCTCCGCGGCCGTCGCGACCGCGTCCACGATCCGGCTCGCCGCCTCGTCCAGATACGGCTCGACGAACGGGGCCAGCAGCTCGGACGCGCCCCGCGAGTCGGGGGGCGTGGTGTGCCGGTACTTGCCGGTGAGCACCCCGCGCCCCAGCGGTGACGACGGCAGCAGTCCGACCCCGAGATCGATCGCGGCCGGGAGCACCTCCCGCTCCACCCCGCGCTGCAACAGGGAGTACTCCATCTGACTGCTGGCCAGCCGCGTCCGTATACCGGGCGAGGCCAGCTGCCAGGTGGCGGCCTTGGCCAGCTGCCAGCCGCAGAAGTTCGACACCCCCGCGTATCTGGCCCGCCCGCTGGTGACCGCGATGTCCAGCGCGTGGAGCGTCTCCTCCAGGGGCGTGCCGGTGTCAAAGGCGTGGATCTGCCACAGGTCCACATAGTCGGTGCCGAGCCGCTCCAGGGACGCGTCCAGCGCGGCGAGCAGATGACCGCGTGAACAGTCGAAGCGCCGGTAGGGATCCGGCACGCTCCCGGCCTTGGTCGCGATGATCAGATCGCGGCGCGGAACGAGCCGTTCGACGAGTTGGCCGAGCAGATATTCGGCCTCCCCGCCGCCGTACACGTCCGCCGTGTCGATCAGCGTTCCGCCCGCCTCCCAGAAGGCCTTCATCTGGTCGGCGGCGTCGTGCTCGTCGGTGTCCCGTCCCCAGGTCAGGGTGCCGAGCCCGATTCTGGACACGCGCAGGCCGGTTCGGCCGAGATGCCTCTGCTCCATGGCTGCTGAGATTACTGGCCATGGCCCCACGCGGAGAGAGCCTGTGGACAACCCGCCCTGACGGATCGCCGTATCGCGCGCTAGAGTCCCGGGGCACAGGGACGTTACTCATCGGTAAGGGAGTGGTTATGCGGCTCGGCATCAACCTCGGATACTGGGGCGCGGGGATGGACGGCGACAACCTCGCCGTCGCTCAGGAGGCCGACCGGCTCGGCTACGACGTCTGCTGGGCCGCCGAGGCGTACGGCTCCGACGCGCCGACCGTACTGAGCTGGGTCGCCGCGCAGACCGAGAGCATCGACGTCGGCTCCGCGATCCTCCAGATCCCGGCGCGCCAGCCCGCGATGACGGCCATGACCGCCGCCACCCTCGACTCCCTCTCCGGCGGCCGCTTCCGGCTCGGCCTCGGCGTCTCGGGACCCCAGGTCTCCGAGGGCTGGTACGGAGTGAAGTTCGACAAGCCCCTCGCCCGTACCCGGGAGTACGTGGAGATCGTCCGCAGGGCCATGACCCGCGAGCGGCTGTCGTACGACGGCGAGCACTGGACGCTGCCGCTGCCCGGCGGCCCCGGCAAGCCGCTGAAGCTCACCGTCCACCCGGAACGCGAGCACATCCCGCTCTACATCGCCGCGATCGGTCCCAAGAACCTGGAGCAGACCGGTGAGATCGCCGACGGCGCGCTGCTGATCTTCCCGTCCGCCGAGCACCTGGAGGACACGGCGATCCGGCATCTGCGGGCCGGCCGTGAGAAGGCCGGGCTGACCATGGACGGCTTCGACGTCTGCCCCACCGTGCCGATCGCGGTCGGCGACGACGTCAACGCGCTGGCCGATGTCTTCCGTCCGTACACCGCGCTCTATGTGGGCGGGATGGGCAGCCGCAAGCAGAACTTCTACAACCAGCTCGCGCGGCGCATGGGATACGAGAAGGAGGCCGCCGAGATCCAGGACAAGTACCTCGACGGCGACAAGAACGGCGCGGCGGCGGCCGTACCGCACGAACTGATCGACTCGACGACGCTGCTCGGCTCCATGGAGCGGATCGCCGACCGGATGGGGGCGTACGCCGCCGCCGGGGTCACGACGCTGACCCTCGCCCCCTCCGGTTTCACGCTCGACGAGCGGATCGCCGCGCTCCGCGTCGGCACGGAAGCCCTGGAGCGCGCCGGTCTGGTCTCCTAGCCCGGATCTCCTAGCCCGAACGGGCTACCGGGCCCGCGCCTCCGTGAGGGAGGGCCGCGGAGACGTACGAGGGCGCCCGGCCCGAAGTCCGCGGCCGTGGTGGGGGCTCGGGGGGTCTTCCCCGCCACGGCCGTCGTGTACGACAACGCCTCCGGGCCCCGCTCGGTTACGCGCGGGGGCTTCCGTGGCGCTCCTTCTTTCGGCTCAGCCGGCCGGCGTAGCTGTTGCCTGTTGCCCCGCACCCCATTTGACTCGGTTTCTGCGGATGTCTGTATGGAGGTGGCAGTGATGCTCTCGGCCCGAAGCCTGTTCCAGGAAATCCTGGACGACGATCGTTCCTTCCGGCTCTTCTGCTCCATCGCGGCCAGCGGCGAGGCCCAGGGCGGCTGGGAGAACGGCCGGATCGCCGCCCTGGTGCCGGACTCCATGCGGCATCTCGCCCCGAAGATCGCCCGGCACGGCGCCGACGAGGACAAGCACGGGCGGATCTTCCACGCACTGCTGCGGAAGCGCGGTCTCCGGCCGGTCCCGGTGCCCGCGGAGACCGACTACACCATGCTGCTGGAGCGGCGGGGCATCGGGCTCACCCACACGAAGCTGCGCCGTGAGGAACCGCTGACCGAGGAGGACATCCTCGTCTATCTCGCGCACAGCCGGATCACCGAGCAGCGGGCCGCCGACCAGATGGTGATGCTCGTCAGGTACTTCGGCGACAACCCCGAGGTCGGCAGGGCCGTCAAGATGATCAGCGATGACGAGGACAACCATCTCGCCTACTGCCACGAGGAGTTGCTGCGGCTGGCGCGCGCGGGCCACGGCCGTACGATCCAGCGCACCCTGCGGCGGTGCGCGCTGTCCGAGATCAGGGTCTACCGTCAGGTGAGCCTCGCCGTGATGGGCCGGATGGGTCGGATCCTGGGCTGGCCGGCGCCCAAGTCGGCGGCGCTCACGGCGGGGATCCACGCCCTGTACGCGTATGAACGGCTCATCGGCTGGCGCCGGATGGTCACGCTCACGATGCCGGAGCGGCGCGACGCGCTCGGCGGGGCCGCGACCGCCGTACCGGTCTTCTGAACGGCGGCCGGCCTTCTGCCCCGCGCCGGGCTTCTGCCCCGCGCCGGCCTCCGGAACGCGCCGCCGACCGTCCGAACCAGCGCGTCTCCACGCTCCCCCCGGACGCACCGGCGGGTCAGAGCCAGCCGCGACGCTTGAACGCCCGGTGCAGCCCGAAGACCACGACCGCCATGAAGACGAGCACGGCCGGGTACGCCCACACGTACCCCAGCTCCGGCATGTACGCGAAGTTCATCCCGTAGATCCCCGCGACCAGCGTGGGGACGGCTGCCATCGCCGCCCACGCCGAGATCTTCCGCATGTCGTCGTTCTGCCGCACCCCCATCTGCGCGAGGTGCGCCGCCAGGATGTCGGAGAGCAGCCGGTCGAGCCCCTCCACCTGTTCGTTGGCGTGCAGCAGATGGTCGTTGACGTCCCGGAAGAACGGCTGGGAGCCCGTGTCGACGAACGGCACCCCGGGGCCCGCCAGCCGGGCCATCGGCGCCGCCAGCGGACCGGTGGCCCGGCGGAACTCCATCACCTGTCGCTTGAAGTTGTAGATCCGTTCCGCGGTCGGCGTCACCGACCCCGACCGGGTCTTCGGTCCCGACCCCTGTCCCGACCCGGACGATCCGGACCCGCCGTCGCCCCCGCTCGGCGCGAAGACCTCCGCCTCCAGCTCCTCCAGATCGACCTGGAGCTCCCCGGCCACCTCGATGTAGTGGTCCACGATCGCGTCACTGACCGCGTACAGGACCGCCGTGGGACCGTGCTTGAGGACCTCGGGCTCCGCTTCGAGCCGCTGCCGTACGGCCGTCAGCGGAGCGCCCTCGCCGTGCCTGACCGTCACCACGAACGAGTCGCCGACGAAGACCATCAGCTCACCGGAGGTGACGATGTCGTGTTCGTCGTCGTACAGCACCGGTTTGAGGACCATGAACAGCGAGTCGTCGTAGATCTCCAGCTTGGGCCGCTGATGGGCGGTGAGCGCGTCCTCCACGGCCAGCGGATGCAGCCCGAACTCGCTGCTCACGAGGTCGAACTCGTGCGTCGTGGCCTCGTGCAGCCCCAGCCAGAGGAACGCGTCGCCCGTGGCGCGCGCCTCGTCGAGGGCGTCGGAGAAGTCGGCGGGGCCGTCGGTGCGGCGTCCGTCGCGGTAGATGGCGCAGTCCACGATCACGGCGGGCATTCTCCCCCTTCCGGCACCCGCCCGCATCCCCCGGGCACGGACCGGCCCATGACGCTGCCGTACCGACCGCCTACGCTGGCGGGCATGGCCACGTTGATCCTCGTACGTCATGGACGGTCCACCGCCAACACCGCGGGGCTGCTCGCGGGCTGGACGCCGGGGGTCGCCCTCGACGAGCGCGGCGCCGCCCAGGCCGCGGCGCTGCCCGGACGGCTCGCGCGGGTGCCCGTCGCCGCCGTCATCAGCAGCCCGTTGCAGCGCTGCCGGGAGACCCTTCAGCCACTGCTGGACGCCCGGCCGGAGCTGACGCTCCAGACCGACGACCGGATCGGGGAGTGCCACTACGGCGACTGGTCCGGCCGCAAGCTCGCCGAACTGGCCGACGAGCCGCTGATGACGGTCGTGCAGCAGCATCCCTCGGCCGCCGTCTTCCCCGGGGGCGAGTCGATGCGCGCGATGCAGGCGCGCGCCGTGGACGCCGTACGGGAGTGGAACGCGCGCGTCGAGGAGGAGCACGGCGAGGACGCCGTGTTCCTGATGTGCTCGCACGGGGACATCATCAAGGCGCTCGTGGCGGACGCCCTGGGCATGCATCTGGATCTTTTCCAGCGGATCCATGTGGACCCCTGCTCGGTCACGGCGGTCCGCTACACGCGGCTGCGCCCCTTCGTGCTGCGGCTCGGCGACACCGGCGATCTCGCCGGGCTGGCGCCGCGTGAGAACACCGGCGGCGGCAGCGGTGTTGTGGGAGGCGGAGCGGGAGCACCGTGATCGCTCCGCGCAGTAGGGTGGACGCGCCGTCCGTGCGATCCAGGGGATTCCCGGGACCCGCGGCCCGCCCGTCGCGATGTCCGGCCCCGTGCCAGACCGATGTGCCGTAACCGACGATTTCCAAGGGAGATCAGGACGTGTCCCGTCAGGTGTTCCTCTACGACCCACCGGACCGCTTCGTGGCCGGTACGGTCGGGCTGCCTGGACGCCGTACGTTCTTCCTGCAGGCTTCCGCCGCAGGGCGCGTCACCAGCGTCGCCCTGGAGAAGACCCAGGTGGCCGCGCTCGCCGAGCGGATCGACGAGCTGCTCGACGAGGTCGTACGCCGTACCGGTGGCAATGCCCCCGTACCCGCCATGGTGCCCTCCGATGTCGCCGACTCCGCGCCGCTCGACGCCCCGGTGGAGGAGGAGTTCCGGGTCGGCACGATGGCGCTGGCCTGGGACGGCGACGAACAGCGCATGATCGTCGAGGCGCAGGCGCTCGTCGAGCTGGACGCCGAAAGCGACGAGGATCTCGCCGAGGCCGAGGAGCGACTGCTCCAGGACGAGGAGAACGGTCCGCCGATGCTCCGCGTCCGGCTGACCGGCGCCCAGGCCAGGGCCTTCGCCAAACGCGCTCTGGACGTGGTCAACGCCGGCCGCCCGCCGTGCCCGCTGTGCAGCCTGCCGCTCGATCCGGAAGGACACGTATGCCCGCGCCAGAACGGATACCGCCGAGGAGCGTGACGGCGGTCGATCTCCTCGCCAAGGGCGAGCTGACGGTGCTCGGGCGGATCCGCGAGGCGTCCAACGCGGTGCTCTACTGCTCCGTCTCGTACGAGGGGGAGGAAGCCCACTGCGTCTACAAGCCCGTCGCGGGCGAACGGCCCCTGTGGGACTTCCCCGACGGCACGCTGGCCCAGCGCGAGGTGGCGGCGTACGAGGTCTCCGAGGCGACCGGCTGGGGGCTGGTGCCCCCGACCGTGCTCCGGGACGGACCCCACGGCGAGGGCATGTGCCAGCTGTGGATCGAGGCGGACACGGACGCGACCGCCGCGCCGCTGCTGGCCCTCGTCGAGGAGGAGGAGCCGGGCGAGGGCTGGAAGGCGATCGGCCTCGCCGAGGTCGGCGAGGGGGAGACCGCCCTGCTGGTGCACGCGGACGACGAGCGGCTGCGCCGCCTCGCCGTGCTCGACGCGGTGATCAACAACGGCGACCGCAAGGGCGGCCATCTGCTGCCCGCGCCCGGGGGCCGGCTGTACGCCATCGACCACGGCGTCACCTTCAACGTCGAGGACAAGCTGCGCACCCTGCTGTGGGGCTGGGCCGGCGAGCCCCTGCCCGCACCGGTGCTCGACGTGCTCGGCAGGCTGGAGGAGGCCCTGACGGAGGGCGCGCCCCTCGCCACCCGGCTGGCCGAATTGCTCACGGTGGCCGAGACCGACGCCATCCGGTCCCGGGTGGGTGAACTGCGCCACACGGGCCGCCATCCGGAACCCTCGGGACAGTGGCCCGCGATCCCCTGGCCACCCGTCTGACCACGGCAGGAGACCGGCCCGGCGCGGGTCGCGCGACCTGGGGCGCCGGGTCCGCCCGCGGCCCGGAGCAGCCCCCTGCGGATCGCGCAAGAGCGCCCAATAGGCCAGGACCACCCATCCGGTTCGTATGCGGAACATCCATCCGGTTACGCTCATGACATGCATGCCTGGCCCGCTTCCGAGGTCCCCGCCCTGCCTGGCAAGGGCCGCGACCTCAGGATTCACGACACCGCGACCAATGGCCGAGTCACCCTCGAGCCCGGTCCCGTCGCCCGTATCTACGTCTGCGGCATCACCCCGTACGACGCGACCCATATGGGTCACGCGGCGACCTACAACGCGTTCGACCTCGTTCAGCGCGTGTGGCTCGACACCAAGCGGCAGGTTCACTACGTCCAGAACGTGACGGATATCGACGATCCGTTGCTGGAGCGCGCGCAGCGCGACGGAGAGGACTGGACCGGGCTCGCGGAGCGCGAGACGGCGCTCTTCCGGGAGGACATGACCGCCCTTCGCATGCTGCCGCCCCAGCACTACATCGGTGCCGTGGAGGCGATACCGGGCATCGTGCCGCTGGTGGAGCGGCTGCGCGACGCGGGGGCCGCGTACGAACTCGACGGTGACATCTACTTCTCCGTGGAGGCCGACCCGCACTTCGGCGAGGTCTCACGCCTCGACGCGGAGACCATGCGGCTGCTCTCCGCCGAGCGCGGCGGCGACCCCGACCGGCCCGGCAAGAAGAACCCCCTCGACCCGATCCTCTGGCTGGCCGCGCGTCCCGGTGAGCCGAGTTGGGACGGGGGCAGCCTGGGCCGCGGCCGGCCCGGCTGGCACATCGAGTGTGTGGCCATCGCCCTGGACCATCTGGGCATGGACTTCGACGTCCAGGGCGGCGGCAGCGATCTGGCCTTCCCGCACCACGAGATGGGCGCCTCGCACGCCCAGGCGCTGACCGGCGAGCACCCGTTCGCCCGTGCCTATGTGCACGCCGGAATGGTCGCGCTGGACGGCGAGAAGATGTCCAAGTCCAAGGGCAATCTGGTCTTCGTCTCGACGCTGCGCCGCGAGGGCGTGGACCCGGCGGCGATCCGGCTCGCGCTCCTCGCGCACCACTACCGCTCCGACTGGGAGTGGACGGACCAGGTGCTCCAGGACGCCGTGGAGCGGCTGGCGCGCTGGCGGGCCGCGGTGTCGCGGCCCGACGGGCCCTCGGCCGAGGCGGTGGTCGACGAGATCCGTGCGGCGCTGGCGGACGATCTGGACGCCCCCGCGGCGCTCGTGGCCGTCGACCGCTGGGCGGCGCTCCAGGACACCGCGGGCGGTACGGACGAGGGGGCGCCCGGAGTGGTGTCGCGCGCGGTCGACGCGCTGCTCGGAGTCGCGCTGTAAGGGGCCTTGCCCCGGCGGATGTCGGAGCCCTGTCCCGGCGGACGTCGGAGCCGGGCGGACCGGCTGGTCCGGGAACGGTACGGCGGTACGGGAGCGGGGCGGTGCCAGGAAGGCGCCGCCCCGCTCCCGCGTACTTCTCGTGCCGTACTTCTCGTGCCCGTACGTCCCGGTCCCGGCGCGCTGCCCCGGGCCCGGCGTACGTTCACCGTCCCGGCGCGCTGCCCCGGGCCCGGTCCGATTGTGCGCTCAGTCCTCGGCGGGACCGTCGTCCCCGGTGTCTGTGTCCCCGTCAGGACCGGTGTCCGGCCCGGGTCCCGGGCCCCGCTCGGGTCCGGGACCCTGCTCGGGGCCCTTGCCCGTGTCGGGGCCGCCGCGCGGCGGTTTCTGCGGGCGGCGGCGGCCACCCGGCGCGTCGCGCAGATACGGCGGACCCTCACCACTCTCCGAGGCATGGCTTCCCGGCCCCTGGCCGGGATCGCCGTCACGCCGGCGCAGATACCGCTCGAACTCCCGGGCGATGGCCTCGCCGGACGCCTCGGGAAGCTCCGCGGTGTCCCGCGCCTCCTCCAGCGACTGGACGTACTCCGCCACCTCGCTGTCCTCGGCGGCCAGTTGGTCCACCCCCAGCTGCCAGGCCCGTGCGTCCTCGGCCAGTTCCCCCTGCGGGATACGGAGACCGATGAGGTCCTCCAGCCGGTTGAGGAGCGCGAGCGTGGCCTTCGGGTTGGGCGGCTGCGACACATAGTGCGGTACGGCGGCCCACAGACTCACCGCGGGCACCCCCGCGTGCGTACAGGCCTCCTGGAGGATGCCGACGATGCCGGTCGGCCCCTCGTACCGGGTCTCCTCCAGGTCCATCGTCCTGGCCAGGTCCGTGTCGGAGGTGACCCCGCTGACCGGCACCGGCCGGGTGTGCGGGGTGTCGCCGAGCAGCGCGCCCAGGATGACCACCATCTCGACGCCCAGCTCATGGGCGAAGCCGAGCAGCTCGTTGCAGAACGAGCGCCAGCGCATCGACGGCTCGATCCCGCGGACCAGCACCAGATCACGGGGCTTCTCACCGCCGACCCGCACCACGGAGAGCCGGGTGGTCGGCCAGGTGATCTTCCGCAGGCCGCCCTCCAGATAGACCGTGGGCCGGTTGACCTGGAAGTCGTAGTAGTCCTCGGCGTCCAGCGCCGCGAACACCTCGCCCTTCCACTCCCGGTCCAGATGAGCCACCGCGGTGGAGGCCGCGTCGCCCGCGTCGTTCCAGCCCTCGAACGCGGCCACCATGACCGGGTCGATCAGCTCGGGAACCCCCTCGAGCTCGATCACCCAGTGCCTCCTTCCGAAGTTCCCTCTCGTACGCACCAACCTTACGGCTTCACGCCTGCCCGCCCGCAGCCCCTTGCCCGGCAGGGTGAACTTCGCCGTACCGGGGCATAGCCCAAAGAATCACGGTCCCGCACCAACGATTCATCCGAGCTGTGATCGTAATTTTCGTCCCGGCCCTGGACGATCGGGCGCCCACGGCGCTATACATCGGATGACCAAAAGAGATCCGATGTTCTTCTCAAGGGGCGTGTATGAGTCAGACCGTCACGGGATTCGAGGTTCACGACATCCGCTTCCCCACCTCGGAACAGCTCGACGGCTCCGACGCGATGAACCCCGATCCCGATTACTCGGCCGCCTATGTGGTCCTGCGTACCGACGACGGCGCGGAGGGGCACGGCCTCTGCTTCACCATCGGGCGCGGCAACGACGTCACCGCGGCCGCCATCGGGGCGCTGCGCCCCTATGTCGTCGGCCGCCCGGCCCCCCGCACCGCGGCCGATCTCGCCGCGCTCTCCACCGAACTGACCCATGACTCGCAACTGCGGTGGCTCGGCCCGGAGAAGGGCGTGATGCACATGGCGGCGGGCGCCGTCATCAACGCCGCCTGGGATCTCGCGGCGAAGAGCGCGGGCAGACCCGTCTGGGAGTTCCTCTCCGCGATGACGCCGGAAGAGATCGTCTCGCTCGTCGACTTCCGCTATCTGACCGACGCCCTCACCCCGGACGAGGCGCTGGACATCCTGCGCGCCGCGGAGCCGGGGCGCGCCGAGCGCACCGCCCGGCTGCGGGCCGAGGGTTACCCCGCGTACACCACGTCGCCCGGCTGGCTCGGCTACGACGACGCCAAACTGGTGACGCTCGCCGAGCAGGCGGTCGCCGACGGCTTCGAACAGATCAAGCTGAAGGTCGGCGGCGACCTCGACGACGACGTCCGGCGGATGAAGCTGGCCCGCGCCGCCGTCGGCCCCGGCATCCGGATCGCCGTCGACGCCAACCAGCGCTGGGACGTGTCCGAGGCGGTGCGCTGGATGTCGGCCCTCGCACCGTACGAACCGCACTGGATCGAGGAGCCGACCAGCCCCGACGACATCCTCGGCCACGCCGCCATCCGGGCCGGCCAGCCGGTCAAGGTGGCCACCGGCGAGCATGTCGCCAACCGGGTCGTCTTCAAGCAGCTGCTCCAGGCGGGCGCCGTCGACTATGTCCAGATCGACGCGGCCCGGGTCGCCGGCGTCAACGAGAACGTGGCGATCCTGCTGCTCGCGGCCAAGTTCGGCGTGCCCGTCTGCCCGCACGCGGGCGGTGTCGGGCTCTGCGAACTGGTCCAGCATCTCTCGATGTTCGACTACATCGCCGTCTCCGGCAGCCTGGAGGGCCGGGTCATCGAGTACGTCGACCATCTCCACGAGCACTTCGCCGACCCGGCGGTGGTCGTCTCCGCGCGCTATCGGGCACCGAGCGCACCGGGCTTCTCCGCCCGGATGCTCCCCGAGTCCATCGCCGCGCACACCTACCCCGACGGGCCCGTCTGGCAGGCACGTCGCACCACCGAGGAGGCCGGCGCATGACCGCCGCGGAGGCAGGAGCAGGACAGGTGCGGGACTTCGCGGGGCTCGGCGCGCTCGTGACCGGCGGCGCCTCGGGCATCGGGGCGGCCGTCGCGACCCTGCTGCTCGCGCGGGGCGCCCGGGTCGCCGTACTGGACCGCGAGACCGCCGGAGCGCCCGCGGGAACGCTGGCCCTCACCGCCGACGTCACGGACGACGCGGCGGTACGGGCGGCCGTGGACGCGGCGGCCGAGGAGTTCGGCGGGCTGCACACGGTCGTCTCCAACGCGGGGATCGGCGCCATCGGCACCGTCGCGGACAACCCCGACGAGGAGTGGTCGCGGGTCCTCGACATCAATGTCCTCGGCATGGTCCGCACCGCACGGCACGCGCTGCCCCATCTGCGCCGTACGGCCGCCGAACGGCCCGGCTGCGTCTCGATCACCCAGACCTGTTCCATCGCCGCCACCGCGGGGCTGCCGCAACGCGCCCTGTACAGCGCCAGCAAGGGCGCGGTCCTCTCGCTGACCCTGGCGATGGCCGCCGACCATGTCCGCGAGGGCATCCGCGTCAACTGCGTCAACCCCGGTACCGCCGATACGCCCTGGGTCGGCAGACTGCTCGACCAGGCCCAGGACCCCGCGGCCGAACGCGCCGCCCTCGAAGCGCGCCAGCCCACGGGGCGGCTGGTCGGCGCGGACGAGGTCGCCGCCGCCGTCGCCTATCTCGCCAGCCCGGCCGCCGCCGCCGTCACCGGCACGGCGCTCCCGGTCGACGGCGGAATGCAGGGCCTGCGCCTGCGCCCCGCCTGAGCCGTACTCACGCATGCAACAGGGACAAAGGACGGTACAAACCATGCCGCGACACCCCGTGGGGCGCCCCCCACTCCGCAGACTCCGTACGACGAGCGCCTCGGCCTGCGCCGTGCTGCTGGCCGTGACCGCCCTGGCGGGCTGCAACCGCGACCAGGGCAGCGACGCAGCCGGCGGCGGCAAGGTCGGTATCGACCTGCCGCGCAGCGACAGCGACTTCTGGAACTCCTATCAGCAGTACGTCGAGAAGGGCGTCAAGGACGGTGAGGTCGACGCGCTCTCCCTGACCAACTCGCAGAACGACATCGGCAAGCTCGTCTCCAACGTCCAGGTCTTCACCGACCAGGGCGCCAAGGCCGTCGTCATGGCCCCGCAGGACACCGGGGCGATCGCCGAGACGCTCCAGACGCTGAGCGAGAAGAAGATCCCCGTCATCAGCGTCGACACGCGGCCCGACAAGGGCGACGTCTACATGGTCGTACGGGCCGACAACCGCGCGTACGGCCAGAAGGCCTGCGAGTACCTGGGCGAGCAGCTCAAGGGCAAGGGCAAGGTCGTCGAGTTCCAGGGCGACCTCTCCTCCATCAACGGCCGTGACCGTTCGGAGGCGTTCAAGTCCTGCATGGACGAGAAGTTCCCCGGCATCCAGGTCTTCGAGCTGGCCACCGAGTGGAAGGGTGACGTGGCCTCGGCGAAGCTCCAGTCGACGCTGGCCGCCCACCCCGACATCAACGGCATCTACATGCAGGCGGGCGGCGTCTTCCTCCAGCCGACCCTGGCCCTGCTGGAGCAGAAGAAGCTCCTCAAGGCGCCCGGCGAGGCGGGGCACATCACGATCATCTCCAACGACGGCATCCCCGAGGAGCTGGACGCGATCCGGGAGGGGAAGATCGACGCCACGGTCTCCCAGCCGGCCGACCTCTACGCCAAGTACGCGCTGTACTGGGCGAAGCAGGCGCTGGCGGGCACCACGCCCAAGGAGGGGCCGACCGACCACGACTCCACGATCATCAAGATCCCGAACGGCTTCGAGGACCAGCTCCCCGCGCCGCTGGTGACCAAGGAGAACGTGGACGACCCGAAGCTCTGGGCGAACCAGCTGGAGAAGAAGAGCTAGCCATGGAACAGAAGCAGCGGGCCCCCGCCGCCGTCCACGCGGAAGGCATCGTCAAGCGCTTCGGTCCCACGGTGGCGCTCGACGGTGTCCGGCTCACCGTACGGCCCGGCGAGTCCCACGCGCTCGTCGGGCGCAACGGCGCGGGCAAATCCACCCTGGTCAGCGTGCTCACCGGGCTGCACAGGCCGGACGCGGGCGAGGTGACCTTCGGCGGCGAGCCCGCGCCCGCCTTCGGCGACACCTCGGCCTGGCAGTCCAAGGTCGCCTGTGTGTACCAGAAGTCGATGGTCGTGCCCGATCTGACCGTCGCCGAGAACCTGTTCCTCAATGACTACGGGGTGCGGGGATCCGGGGCGGGCGCGCGCCGTCTCATCAGCTGGCGGGGGCTGCGCCGGCAGGCGCGCGAACTGCTCGCCGGGTACGGGGTCGACGTCGACCCCGACGCCCGCGCCAAGGATCTCCCGGTCGAGCAGCGGCAGTTCGTCGAGATCGCGCGTGCGCTGTCCTTCGGCGCCCGGCTCATCATCCTGGACGAGCCCACGGCGCAGCTCGACGCGCGCGGTATCCAGCGGCTCTTCGACAAGCTGCGCGAACTGCGCGACCAGGGCGTGGCGTTCCTCTTCATCTCCCACCATCTCCAGGAGGTGTACGAACTGTGCACCGCCGTCACGGTCTACCGGGACGCCCGCCATGTGCTGACCGCTCCGGTCGCCGAGCTGTCCAAGGCGGAGCTGGTGACGGCGATGACCGGCGAGTCCGCGGGCACGGCCAACGCCTGGCACGCCGCGCGCGCGGACACGGCGGACGACCCGTCGGACGTCCGGGCCGCGGCGGCCGAGCCCGTACTGAAGGCCGAGGCGCTGGCGCTGGACGGCGAGTTCGAGCCGCTGGATCTCGCCGTACGGCCCGGTGAGGTGCTCGGTCTGGCCGGAGCCGCGGCCAGCGGCAACACCGCCCTCGGCGAGACGCTCGCCGGGATGCGCGCGGCGACCTCGGGACGGATATCCGTACACGGCCGTACGGTGAAGCCGGGCAGCGTTCCGCACGCGCTGGACGCGGGCATCGGCTACATCCCCGAGGACCGGCACCGCCAGGGACTCGTCCTGGACCGCAGTGTCGCCGAGAACGCCACGCTCACGGTCACCGACCAGCTCGGACCGTGGGGGACCGTACTGCCCTCGCGGACCAGGGAGTTCGCCCGGGGCATGATCGAGTCGCTGGACATCAAGACCCAGGGCCCCGAGCAGCCGGTCTCCGGGCTGTCGGGCGGCAATCAGCAGAAGGTCGTCGTCGCCCGCGCCCTGGCGCGCGGACCCAGCGCGCTGATCGCGCTGCGGCCCACCGCGGGCGTCGACGTCAAATCGAAGGACTCGCTGCTCGGCGTGGTGCGCCGGGTGGCCGACGAGGGCAGCGCGGCCGTGATCGTCTCGGACGAGCTGGACGATCTGCGGGTGTGCGACCGGGTACTCGCCCTGTTCCACGGGCGTGTGGTGGCTACGTTCGGAAGCGGGTGGACCGACCGCGAACTGGTCGCCGCCATGGAAGGTGTGGGGGAGCGGGAATGACCGAGACGATGCGTCCGCCGGTGGCCGAGAAGGCCGACGGCGCGAGCCCGCTGAACCGGATCCGGCTCATCCGGTGGAGCGACTTCTCGCTGGTGCCGGTGATCCTGGTGCTGATGGTGATCGGCTTCATCGTCTCGCCGGTCTTCCTCACCTCCAGCAATCTGATCAGCGTCGTCCAGCAGTCCTCCGAGCTGAGCCTGCTCGTGCTCGGCCAGGCGCTGATCCTGATCTGCGGCCGGATGGACCTGTCGCTGGAGTCGACGATCGGGATCGCGCCGGTCATCGCCATGTGGCTGGTACTGCCCTCGGACGGCGGCCGGTTCGCCGGACTCGACCTGCTGCCGGTCTGGATGGCCATCCCGGCCTGTCTGCTGGTCGGCATGGCCATCGGCGTGGTCAACGGCTTCCTGATGCTGAAGCTGCGCGTCAACGGCTTCATCGCCACGCTCGGCATGCTCACGATGCTGCGCGGACTCCACATCGGCATCACCGAGGGCAAGTCGATCACCGATGTCCCGGAGTCCTTCCGGTACTTGGGCAAGACCGACTGGCTGGGCGCCCCCGCCGCCGTCTGGATCTGTCTGGCGCTCTTCGCGATCGGCGGCGCGGCCCTCGCCTGGCTGCGGCACGGCCGTTCGCTGTACGCCATCGGCGGCAACCCGGAGGCGGCCCGCGCCGCCGGGATCCGGGTGGACCGGATCACCTGGATCGTGCTCGCCATCGGCGGACTGCTCGCGGCCTTCGCGGGCATCCTCTACACCGGCCACTACGGCTCGGTCGCGGCCACCCAGGGCAACGGCTGGATCTTCCAGGTCTTCGCCGCCGCGGTGATCGGAGGCATCAGCCTGAAGGGCGGGCGCGGCACGCTCTTCGGGGCGCTGACCGGGGTGCTGACCCTTCAGCTGGTGGTCAATGTGATGACCCTCGGGGGTGTGCCCGCGCTCTGGAACCAGTTCCTGAACGGCGCGATCATCATCGTCGCGCTGGTCATCTCTCGTTTCGCGAGCGGCGAGAAGCAGGACTGACCGCCCCAGGGGGCCCGCCTTCCGAGGCGGGCCCCGTGCGGAACCTCAGAGCGTGGACCGCAGCCACATCTCCACGCTCGCGATATGGACCGTCGCCCAGGACCGGGCCGCTTCGGCGTCCCGGTCCCTGAGCGCGGCCAGGATCGCCCGGTGCTCGTGGAGCGTCCGGCTGACCGCGTCCTCCTGGGTCAGCCCGCGCCAGATCCTGGCCCGGGTCGTCGGCCCGGAGAGCCCGTCCAGGAGCGAGCAGAGCACCGAGTTGCCCGACGACTGCACGATCCCCCGGTGGAACTCCAGATCGGCGGCGACCAGCTGCTCCACCGAGGGCCGCTCTCCCAGGGCGTCCAACTGGCCGCTCAGCACGTCGAGTTCGGCCTCGGTTATCCGGGCGCTCGCCATCGCGGTCGCGGCCGGCTCCAGGATGCGCCGTACGGCCAGGAACTCCAGCACCGTGTCGTCCCGGTGGAAGTCCACGACAAAGCTGAGCGCTTCCAGCAGCAGCTGGGGATCGAGGCTGGTGACGTACGTGCCGTCGCCCTGCCGTACGTCGAGGATGCGGATCAGCGACAGGGCGCGCACCGCCTCGCGCAGTGAGTTGCGGGACAGTCCCAGCTCGGCGGCGAGTTCGCTCTCCTTGGGGAGGCGGTCTCCCGGGCGCAGCGCGCCGGAGACGATCATTCCCTTGATCTTCTCGATGGCCTCGTCGGTGACAGCCATGGGCGACCTCCATACATCCGATGTATCGGCTCCCATTATGCGTCCCCGAACGCCGAGGAGGGGCACTCCCCGGCAGGGAGTGCCCCTCCATTCGTACGGATGTGCCCGCGGCCCCGTGTTCCGGCCGCGCGCGTCTCAGCCCCGTTCGCGGAGCAGCGCCTCGACCCGGGACCGGATGTCCTCCGTGTCCAGGCCGCGGATCGTCAGCGTCGTACGGCGGCGCAGTACGTCGTCCACGGTCTCGGCCCACTCGTGGTCCCGGGCGTAGACGACCTGGGCCCAGATCTCCGGGGCGTCCGGGTGGATCCGCTCGCTCAGCGCCGGGTACTCGTTCGCCAGCCGCACGATGTCGAAGGCCAGCGAGCCGTAGTGGGTGGCGAGATGGCGGGCGGTGTCCACCGCCATCGACGGCCCCGTACCGCCGCCGTCGATCAGCAGCCGGTGGGCGACCGCGTTCGGGCTGGCGATACCGGGCAGCGGCAGCTTCTTCGGCAGCCGGGAGACGGGCTCCATGCCCTGGCCGAGCGGATGGCCCGGCAGGGACTCCAGCTTGGCGAGCACCGTACGGCCGATATGCCGGAAGGTCGTCCACTTGCCGCCGGCGACCGACAGCATGCCGCCGCGGCCCTCGGTCACCACCGTCTCGCGCTTGGCCTTGGAGGTGTCGCCGGGACCGCCGGGCAGCACCCGCAGACCCGCGAAGGAGTAGGTGATCAGATCGCGGCTCAGCTGCTGGTCGCGGACCGAGAAGGCCGCCTCGTCCAGGATCTGGTGGATGTCCTTCTCGTTGACCGCGACATCCCCCGGCTCGCCCTCGTACTCCTCGTCCGTGGTGCCGAGCAGCAGCATGTCCTCCCAGGGCAGGGCGAAGGTGATGCGGTACTTGTCTATCGGGGTCGCGAGCGCGGCCTTCCACGGGGCGGTGCGCCTGAGCACCAGATGCGCGCCCTTGGAGAGCCGGATGGAGGGCGCCGCGTCCGGGTTCTCCATCTTCCGCAGATGGTCGACCCAGGGGCCGGTGGCGTTGAGTACGAGCCTGGCGTCGACGCCGAACTCCGTCCCGTCCATCCGGTCCCTGAGGTCGGCGCCGGTCACCCGCCCGTGGGTGAAGCGCAGTCCGGTGACCTCGGCGTGGTTGAGGACGGTGGCGCCCGAGTCGACGGCGGCGCGGACCGTCATCAGCGCCATCCGCGCGTCGTTCATCTGGTCGTCCCCGTAGACGGCGACGGCCTTCAGATTGTCCGTACGCAGCTCGGGCACGGCCCGCCGCGCCTTGGCCGGGCTGATCACATGGCCGACGCCGTCACCGAACGCGGAGAGCGCGGAGTAGGCGAAGACGCCCGCGCCGAGCTTGGCCGCGCCGTGCGGTCCGCCCTTGTAGACCGGCAGATAGAAGGTGAGCGGGTTGGCCAGATGCGGTGCCACCTGCCGGGACACCGCACGGCGCTCGAAGTGGTTCTCCGCCACCAGCTTCACCGCGCCGGTCTGCAGATAGCGCAGCCCGCCGTGGAGCAGCTTCGAGGAGGCGGACGAGGTGGCGCCGGCGAAGTCGCCACCGTCCACCAGGGCCACCCGCAGTCCCGACTGGGAGGCATGCCAGGCGGTGGAGATGCCCAGAATGCCGCCGCCGATCACCAGGAGGTCGTACGTCGCGTTGGACAGTTGATCCCGGGTCTCGGCGCGGGTCGGCAGGGAACCGCCGGCCGGGTGCGTCCCCAGGGCGGGAACGCGCTGCAGGGTGCTCATTCTTCACTCCTCTTCGGATCTCACCGGCTCACCGGCGAGGCGGCTGACGGTCGGTCAGCTGTCGTCGTCGTCGAGCCAGCCCATGGTGCGCTCGACGGCCTTGAGCCAGTTCTTGTACTCACGGTCGCGGGTGTCCGCGTCCATCCGGGGCGTCCACTCGGCGGCCCTGCGCCAGTTGGCGCGCAGCGCGTCGGTGTCCGGCCAGAAGCCCACGGCCAGTCCCGCGGCGTAGGCGGCGCCGAGGCAGGTGGTCTCGGCGACCATCGGGCGCACCACGGGTGCGTCGAGGACGTCGGCGAGGGTCTGCATCAGCAGGTTGTTGGAGGTCATCCCGCCGTCGACCTTCAGCGAGGTCAGCTCGACGCCGGAGTCCTTGGTCATGGCGTCGCTGATCTCGCGGGTCTGCCAGGCCGTGGCCTCCAGCACCGCGCGGGCGATGTGCGCCTTGGTGACATAGCCGGTCAGTCCGGCGATCACCCCGCGGGCGTCGGGGCGCCAGTGCGGGGCGAAGAGACCGGAGAACGCGGGGACGAAGTACGCGCCGCCGTTGTCCTCGACCGACGACGCCAGGGTCTCGATCTCGGCCGCGGAGTTGATCAGGCCCATCTGGTCGCGCATCCACTGCACCAGCGAGCCGGTGACGGCGATGGAGCCCTCCAGCGCGTACACCGCCTGCTGGTCCCCGATGCGGTAGCCGACGGTCGTCAGCAGGCCGTTGTACGAGTTGACCGGCTTGTGCGCGGTGTTCATCAGCATGAAGGTGCCGGTGCCGTACGTCGACTTGGCCTCGCCCTCGGCGAAACACGTCTGGCCGAACAGCGCCGCCTGCTGGTCACCGAGCGCGGAGGCGACCGGGATGCCGTCCAGGGCACCGCCCTTGGCGTTCCCGTACACCTCGGCGGAGGAGCGGATCTCCGGCAGGATCGCGGCCGGGACCGCCATCGAGTCCAGGATCTTCGGGTCCCACGCCATGGTGTGCAGATTCATCAGCATCGTGCGGGAGGCGTTGGTGACGTCCGTGACATGCACCCCGCCGTCGGTGCCGCCGGTCAGATTCCAGATGACCCAGGAATCCATCGTGCCGAAGAGGATCTCGCCGCGCTCGGCGCGCTCGCGCAGGCCCTCGACGTTGTCGAGCAGCCAGCGGGC
Source organism: Streptomyces sp. NPDC088147 (assembly GCF_044741565.1). NCBI lineage: Bacteria > Bacillati > Actinomycetota > Actinomycetes > Kitasatosporales > Streptomycetaceae > Streptomyces > Streptomyces sp. NPDC088147. The sequence continues at coordinate 160,987 of NZ_JBIUSY010000010.1, forward strand.
CTTCGGCCCCGCGAAGTAGCTCGCGAGCGGCAGGCCGGTCTCGCGGCGGAAGCGGTCCTGGCCGACGTTGCGGCCCAGTTCACGGCAGAGCGCGTCGGTGCGGGTGTCCTGCCAGACGATGGCGTTGTGGACGGGCTCACCGGTGTTCTTGTCCCAGAGGAGGGTGGTCTCGCGCTGGTTGGTGATGCCGATCGCCTTGACGTCGGCGGAGGTGATGCCCGCCTTCTCGATCGCCCGCGCCACGACTTCCTGGACGTTCGTCCAGATCTCCTTGGCGTTGTGTTCCACCCAGCCGGGCCGGGGAAAGATCTGCTCGTGCTCCTTCTGGTCGACCGCGACGATCCGGCCGTCCCGGTCGAAGACGATGCAGCGGCTGGAGGTGGTGCCCTGGTCGATGGCCGCGATGAACGGCCCCGTTCCGTGGGAGGACGTTCCGGTGGTGGTGGTGTCGCTCACGGTGTCTGCTCCTGTTCGATGCGGGGGTGGAGGGGGCTTACACGAGGGCCCAGTTGTAGTAACCGCCCGCCAGCGCGCCGCCGATCAGAGGCGCGACCACCGGGATCCAGGCGTACGTCCAGTCGGAGCCGCCCTTGTTCGGCAGCGGCAGGAGCGCGTGCACGATACGCGGGCCGAGGTCCCGGGCCGGGTTGATGGCGTACCCGGTGGGGCCGCCCAGCGAGAGACCGATGGCCACCACGACGAAGGAGGTGATCAGGACACCGAGCGTGCCGAGGCCGTTGCCCGAGTTGTTCAGGCCCTGCGTGAGGATCGCGATGACCAGGACGAATGTGCCGATGATCTCCGTGAGCACGTTCTGCAGGACGTTACGGACCTCGGGTCCGGTGGAGAAGACGCCGAGCACCGGCCCCGCCTTGGGCGCCGCCTTCTGGTCCACGAGCCCCTCGACCGCGGGCTGTGCCGCGAGGATCTCCGGGTCGGTCAGATGAGCCTTGAACTGGCCCAGGTAGGCCACCCAGACCAGGAAGGCGCCGATCATCGCGCCCAGCAGCTGGGAGCCGATGTAGAGCGGGACATCGCCCCACTTGACGCCGCCCTCGATCGCCAGACCGAGCGTGAGCGCCGGGTTGAGCAGAGCGCCGGAGAAGGGGGCCGACACATACGCGCCGACCATGACGGCGAAGCCCCAGCCGAAGCTGATGGCGAGCCAGCCCGCGTTCTGAGCCTTGGAACGCTTGAGAACGACGCCTGCGACCACGCCGCCACCGAGGAGGATCAGCAGGGCGGTGCCCGTGACCTCACCTATGAAGATGTCGAAGTTGGACACCCGAGACTCCTTCGTCCAGGGAAAGACAAACCGCCGGCTCATACCAGTGGTCCGCGCCCTCGGGCGAGGGCTACCGGCCCTTGGCGTTGTCACACACTAACTTGTATTGCCGGTAAGTGTTCGACAATGCCGACCGTTGAACGGCAGTTTTGTCCTGTGGTGCAGCGTCGTCAAGGGTTCAGTGACCGAAACCTCGATCAGTACCGATGATCCGGCATGCGGTTCAAAACCGCCCGGCGCCGATGTCCCTGGAGACCGCGCGGGCGCATTCGCGGACCGCCGCGACCAGCTCGGAGCGCAGTTCGCCGGCCGGGCAGAGCCGCTCGACCGCGCCGGTGATGGCGATGGCGCCGACCGGCATCCGCCGCCGGTCGTGAATGGGGGCGGCCACCGCGGCCACGCCCTCCCAGGTCTCCTCTATGTCCGCGGCCCAGCCGCGCGCCCGGGTCAGGTCCAGCACCGACTCGAACTCCGCCAACCCGGTGATGGTCCGCGGGGTGAAATCCGTACGGTCGCCCTCCACCGCCTCGCTGTGCGCCACCGGGTCGTACGCCGAGAGCACCTTCCCGAGCGCGGTGGAGTGCAGCGGCTGCATGGCCCCCACCTCGAGCACCTGCCGGCTGTCGTCCGGGCGGAAGACATGGTGGACGATCAGGACGCCCTGCTGGTGCACGACCCCCAGATGGACGCTCTCGCCGCTGGACCTGGCCAGGTCGTCCGTCCACACCAGGGCGCGCGAGCGCAGCTCGTGCACGTCCAGATAGCTGTTGCCGAGGCGCAGCAGCTCGGCCCCCAGCTGATAGCGGCCCGAGGCGGCGTCCTGTTCGACGAAGCCCTCCGCCTGGAGTGTGCGCAGGATGCCGTGCGCGGTGCCCTTGGCCAGCCCGACCGAGGAGGCGATCTCGGACAGGCCGAGCCGGCGCTCGCCGCCCGCGAGCAGCCGCAGCATCGCCGCCGCCCGTTCCAGCGACTGGATGTTCTTCGCCATCGGACCCGGACCTCCACTACGTTCGACAATGCTGAACACTATCGGTCGATGCCGACCTTCTCTCTCCATCGAGAGGATCTGTCAAGACCGCGCGCCCCGGATCTTCCCGTGGACAGGATGCCGTCCGCCCGCTGGGATGCCGCACCGGATCGGAGGCCGCCCGGCTACCCTTGCCGGGTGCGCCCTGCTCCAGCGGGCGCAAAGCCGACAGCCGTCGCATCCCCGGGAGTACTTTCATGGCCTCGTCGCCGAGCCCCTCCACTGACAGCCGGACCCGTATCGAAGCCCTCCGCGAGGCGCTCGCCACCCGCGTGGTGGTCGCCGACGGCGCGATGGGCACGATGCTCCAGGCACAGGATCCGACGATGGACGACTTCCAGAATCTGGAAGGCTGCAACGAGATCCTGAACGTGACACGCCCGGACATCGTCCGCTCCGTCCACGAGGAGTACTTCGCGGTCGGCGTCGACTGCGTGGAGACGAACACCTTCGGTACGAACTACGCGGCCCTCGCGGAGTACGACATCCCCGAGCGGGTCTTCGAGCTCGCCGAGTCCGGCGCCAGGATCGCCCGCGAGGTCGCGGACGAGTTCACCGCCTCCACCGGACAGCAGCGCTGGGTGCTCGGCTCGATGGGACCCGGCACGAAGCTGCCGACCCTGGGCCACGCCCCGTATCTCACACTGCGCGACGCCTATCAGCAGAACGCCGAGGGCATGATCGCGGGCGGCGCGGACGCGCTGCTGGTGGAGACCACGCAGGACCTGCTCCAGACCAAGGCCGCCGTCCTCGGTGCCCGCCGCGCGCTGGCCGCCACCGGAACGAACCTGCCGGTCATCTGCTCGGTCACGGTCGAGACGACCGGCACGATGCTCCTCGGCTCGGAGATCGGCGCGGCCCTGACCGCGCTGGAACCCCTCGGCATCGACATGATCGGGCTGAACTGCGCCACCGGCCCGGCCGAGATGAGCGAGCACCTGCGCTATCTCGCCCGGCACTCCCGGATCCCGCTCTCCTGCATGCCCAACGCCGGCCTTCCGGTCCTGGGCAAGGACGGAGCGCACTACCCGCTGTCGGCCGCCGAGCTCGCCGACGCCCAGGAGACCTTCGTCCAGGAGTACGGCCTGTCGCTGGTGGGCGGCTGCTGCGGTACGACGCCCGAGCACCTGCGCCAGGTGGTCGAGCGGGTGCGCGGAAAGCGGCTCACCGAGCGCGAACCGCACCCCGAGCCGGGCGCCGCCTCGCTCTACCAGACGGTGCCGTTCCGCCAGGACGCCTCGTATCTGGCGATCGGTGAGCGGACCAACGCGAACGGCTCCAAGAAGTTCCGCGAGGCCATGCTGGAGGGCCGCTGGGACGACTGTGTGGAGATGGCCCGCGACCAGATCCGCGAGGGCGCCCACCTGCTGGACCTCTGTGTCGACTACGTCGGCCGCGACGGCGTCGCCGACATGGCCGAGCTGGCGGGCCGGTTCGCCACCGCCTCCACGCTGCCGATCGTGCTGGACTCCACCGAGCTGCCCGTCCTGCGGGCCGGCCTGGAGAAGCTCGGCGGCCGGGCCGTGATCAACTCCGTCAACTACGAGGACGGCGACGGCCCGGAGTCCCGCTTCACGAAGGTCACCGAGCTGGCCAAGGAGCACGGCGCCGCGCTCATCGCCCTGACCATCGACGAGGAGGGCCAGGCCCGTACCGTCGAGCACAAGGTCGCCATCGCCGAGCGGCTGATCACGGACCTCACCACGAAGTGGGGCGTCCACGAGTCGGACATCCTCATCGACTGTCTGACCTTCACGATCTGCACCGGCCAGGAGGAGTCGCGGGGCGACGGCATCGCCACCATCGAGGCCATCCGCGAACTCAAGCGCCGCCACCCCGACGTACAGACCACGCTGGGTCTGTCCAACATCTCCTTCGGCCTCAACCCCGCCGCCCGTATCGTGCTGAACTCGGTCTTCCTCGACGAGTGCGTCAAGGCCGGACTCGACTCGGCGATCGTGCACGCCTCCAAGATCCTGCCGATCGCGCGTCTGGAGGAGGAGCAGGTCAAGGCCGCGCACGACCTGATCTACGACCGGCGCGCCGAGGGGTACGACCCGCTCCAGAAGCTCATGGAGCTGTTCGAGGGCGTCAACACCAAGTCGATGAAGGACGGCCGGGCCGAGGAACTGCTCGCCCTGCCGCTGGACGAGCGCCTCCAGCGCCGCATCATCGACGGCGAGAAGAACGGCCTGGAGGCCGACCTCGACGAGGCCCTCCAGGACACCCCGGCCCTCGACATCGTCAACAACACCCTGCTCGAAGGCATGAAGGTGGTCGGCGAACTGTTCGGCTCCGGCCAGATGCAGCTGCCGTTCGTGCTCCAGTCCGCCGAGGTCATGAAGACCGCGGTCGCCTATCTGGAACCGCACATGGAGAAGACCGACGACGACGGCAAGGGCACCATCGTGCTCGCCACCGTCCGCGGCGACGTCCATGACATCGGCAAGAACCTCGTCGACATCATCCTCTCCAACAACGGCTACAACGTGGTGAATCTGGGCATCAAGCAGCCCGTCGCCGCGATCCTGGAGGCGGCCGAGGAGCACCGGGCGGATGTCATCGGCATGTCCGGTCTGCTGGTGAAGTCGACCGTGATCATGAAGGAGAACCTGGAAGAGCTCAACCAGCGCCAGATGGCCGCCGACTACCCGGTGATCCTCGGTGGCGCGGCGCTGACCCGGGCCTATGTCGAGCAGGATCTGCACGAGATCTACGAGGGCGAGGTCCGCTACGCGCGCGACGCGTTCGAGGGGCTCCGGCTGATGGACGCCCTGATCGCCGTCAAGCGCGGCGTCCCCGGCGCCGTCCTGCCCGAGCTGAAGCAGCGCCGGGTCAAGGCCAGGCCCCAGACCCAGATCGAGGAGCGGCCGGAAGAGGGCGCGGCCCGCTCGGACGTCGCCGTCGACAACCCCATCCCGACGCCGCCGTTCTGGGGCACCCGCGTCGTCAAGGGCATCCAGCTCAAGGAGTACGCCTCCTGGCTGGACGAGGGCGCGCTCTTCAAGGGCCAGTGGGGGCTCAAGGAGGCCCGCAAGGGCGGCCCCAGCTACGAGGAGCTGGTGGAGAGCGAGGGCCGGCCCCATCTGCGCGGCTGGCTGGAGCAGATGCACACCCAGAACATGCTGGAAGCCGCCGTCGTCTACGGCTACTTCCCCTGCGTGTCCAAGGGTGACGACCTGATCCTGCTGAACGACGACGGGTCCGAGCGCACCCGCTTCACCTTCCCGCGCCAGCGCCGTGGCCGCCGCCTCTGCCTGGCGGACTTCTTCCGCCCGGAGGAGTCCGGCGAGACGGATGTGGTCGGCCTCCAGGTCGTCACCGTCGGCTCGAAGATCGGCGAGGCGACCGCGGAGCTCTTCGAGGCCAACGCCTACCGCGACTACCTGGAGCTGCACGGGCTCTCCGTCCAGCTCGCCGAGGCGCTCGCCGAGTACTGGCACGCGCGGGTCCGCTCGGAGCTGGGCTTCGCCGGCGAGGACCCGGCCGAGGTCGAGGACATGTTCGCCCTGAAGTACCGGGGCGCCCGGTTCTCGCTCGGCTACGGCGCCTGCCCGGATCTGGAGGACCGCGCGAAGATCGCGGAGCTGCTGGAGCCGGAACGCATCGGTGTCCAGCTCTCCGAGGAGTTCCAGCTCCACCCCGAGCAGTCCACCGACGCCATCGTGATCCACCACCCCGAGGCGAAGTACTTCAACGCGCGCTGAGCCCCGTCCTCGCGGCCCGCGCCGGGCCTCGGGCCCCCTCCGCCGGGAACCGAGCGGCGCGGGCGCCGGACGAGTCGTACACTTATCGGTCCAGTGCAGGCCGGTCGCCTGTCCCGGAGGGGCAACCCCGCGGGCAAGGTGACCGGCCTTCTCGTCCCTCATGGAGGTGTGCCGGATGACCAGTACGGTCCCCGCGTCCCTGACCCGAACGGCCGAAGGCTCCGCGCTTCAGGCCGTCCTTCTCGACATGGACGGCACCCTGGTCGACACCGAGGGATTCTGGTGGGAAGCCGAGGTGGAGGTCTTCAAGGCCCTCGGGCACGTCCTCGACGAGACCTGGCGCGAAGTGGTGGTCGGCGGGCCCATGACCCGCAGCGCGAGCTTCCTCATCGAGGCCACCGGCGCCGCCATCACCCTCAGCGAGCTCACCGTGCTGCTCAATGACACCTTCGAGCACCGCATCGGGCGCGATCTGCCCCTGATGCCCGGCGCGACCCGGCTGCTCACCGAGCTGGCCGCCCACGAGGTGCCCACCGCCCTGGTATCCGCCTCGCACCGGCGCATCATCGACCGGGTGCTGGCCTCCCTCGGGCCCGAGAACTTCGCGCTCACGGTGGCGGGCGACGAGGTGCCCCGTACCAAGCCGCACCCCGACCCGTATCTGCTCGCCGCGCGGGGCCTGGGCGCCGATCCGGCGCGCTGTGCCGTCATCGAGGACACGGCCACCGGTGTGGCCGCCGCCGAGGCCGCGGGCTGCCGGGTGGTCGCCGTACCCTCCGTCGCACCGATCGCCCCGGCGGCCGGCCGCACGATCGTCGGCTCGCTCGAAGAGGTCGATCTGGTATTCCTGCGCGGTTTGATGACACACGGGCGCTGAGGCGCGTACTGAGAGTCGCACCGGAATGCCGAACGGAAACTCTCGGCATTGGCACGGATATTTTCCGTGACCTCCATGACCCCAATCCGGGTCACTTTCAAACACCGTGGAAGTGACCTTTGTCACTGTCCTGTGCATCGACAGTGGAGGGCGGGGCTGATCCACGCCGGTCCGAGGTGGGGCCGACTGTGCCCTTGTGTCCCGGTTTATCGGCCGGTGTGTGATTCATTCCGTGACCCGGATATCCACGCGCCGCTATTTCCGATCACTGTGTGATTACGTTTCAGATCGGGCCCGGTCCGGCATTCCCGGAGCCTCCGACTAATCTCATCGCGAGCACTTCGCCGCTTCAACGACGTGTCCCGACGACCCACCAAGTCGCCACGCGCACAGGACCGATCGCCCTGTATCCCGGCCCGATCGCATCTGCCCCGAACGGGTGGGCGCGGCGGAGTCTCCCATTTGCACAGCTGTATCTCAGTGCCGGATGAGGGAGTACGTCCAGGATGAACCGCAAGACTTTGGCGCTGTCGGCCGTGATCGGCCTGCTTGTGCCCGTGCTCGCCGGTTGCGGTGGCTCGGACGGTGGCTCCGGCGGCGAGGCCATTGTCGTGGGCACCACGGACCAGTACATCGCGACGAAGGAGGCCATCGCCCCGCTGGACCCGGCCGCCGCGTACGACACCGGTTCCTGGAACGTCCTGCGTCAGACCATCCAGACGCTGATGCACGTCCCGCGCGGCGGCGGCAAGCCGGTCCCGGACGCCGCCTCCAAGTGCGCGTTCACCGACCGGGCGAACGAGAGCTACCGCTGCACTCTGCGCGAGGGGCTGAAGTTCGCCGGCGGCGACCCCATCACGGCCGATGACGTGAAGTACTCCATGGAACGGGTCCTGAAGATCAACGACCCCGGCGGGGTGGCCGGTCTGCTGACCAACATCGACACCATGGAGAGCGACGGCGCCCGCGAGATCGTCTTCCATCTCAAGACGCCCGACGCGACCTTCCCGTACAAGCTGTCCACGCCGCCCGCCGGCATCGTCAGCAAGAAGGACTACCCGCCGACGAAGCTCCGCGCGGGCTTCGACGTGTCCGGCTCCGGCCCGTACAACTTCGCGCCGGACGTCAAGGGCGACACCGTCACCAAGGCGACGTTCACCAAGAACCCCGACTACAAGGGCGACCTGAACATCCAGAACGACAAGGTCGAGCTGCGGCCCTTCACGGACGCGGACGACATGGGCAAGGCGCTCGACGCCGGCGACATCGACGTGATGACCCGTGCGATGACGCCGGGCCAGGTGCAGTCGATGGTCGAGAAGCCCAAGGACGGCATCCAGCTCACCGAGATGCCCGGTCTGGAGATCCGCTACCTCGTCTTCGACACCGACGCCCCGACCGTCAAGGAGAAGGCGGTGCGCCAGGCCATGGCGTACACCATCGACCGCGGCGACCTGATCACCAAGGTGTACGGCGCGATGGCCGAGCCGCTGTACTCGCTGATCCCGTCGAGCATCGCCACGCACACCAACTCGTTCTTCAACAAGTACGGCGACCGCAACCTGCCCAAGGCCGCCGACCTGCTGGAGAGCGCGGGGATCGAAACCCCCGTGAAGCTCTCGCTGGACTACACGACCGACCACTACGGCGAGGCGACGAAGCAGGAGTTCGAGAACCTCAGGGACCAGCTCAACAGCAGCAAGCTGTTCGACGTCTCCATCAAGGGCACGGAGTGGAAGACCTTCCGGCCGAACCAGATCAAGGGCGACTACTCGGTCTACGGGATGGGCTGGTTCCCCGACTTCCCGGACCCGGACAGCTACACCGCGCCCTTCCTGGACAAGGACAACTTCCTCAACATGCCCTACAACAACGCCACACTGCGCGGCGAGCTGATCCCGCAGTCGCGCCGCGAGGCCGACCGCAGCGCCGCCACGAAGACCTTCAGCCGGATCCAGGACATCGTCGCCGACGACGTGCCGGTGCTGCCGCTGTGGCAGGGCAAGCAGTACGTCGCCTCGCGCGATGACATCGCGGGTGTGGAGTGGGCGGTCAACTCCTCGGCGGAACTGCTCCTCTGGGAGCTCCGCCGCGGCCCCGGCGCGTGACCTTCCCGGGCCACCGGGAGACATCCGGAAGTTCCTGAACAGCGGACCGGCCGCGTGGGCGAGGCCCACGCGGCCGGACGCGTACCGGGCGGCGGTCCGCCGTCGTCACTGGGCGCCGGGGCGCACCAGCCCGCTCTCGTACGCGTACACCGCGGCCTGTACCCGGTCGCGCAGCCCCAGCTTGGTCAGCACATGCCCCACATGCGTCTTGACCGTGGTCTCACTGACGAAGAGGTCCGCGGCGATCTCCGCGTTGGACAGCCCCCGGGCGACCAGCTTGAGCACCTCGACCTCCCGATCGGTCAGCGTGTGCAGCGTGTCGGGCACCGGCTCCTCGCCGGACGGCAGATGATCCGCGTACTTGTCGAGCAGCCGGCGCGTGATGCTCGGCGCCAGCATCGCCTCACCCGCCGCGACCACCCGGATCGCCTGGACCAGCTCATTGGCGGGCGCGTCCTTGAGCAGGAAGCCGCTGGCCCCCGCGCGCAGCGCCTCCACCACGTACTCGTCGAGATCGAAGGTCGTCAGGACCAGCACCTTCGCCGGACCGTCCCGGCCGGGGCCGGTGATCTGACGGGTCGCCTCCACGCCGTCCATCCGGGGCATCCGGATGTCCATGAGCACCACATCGGGCTGCAACGCGCGGACCTGGTCGATGGCCTGGAGGCCGTCCCCGGCCTCGCCGACGACCGCGATGTCCTGCTCGGCCTCCAGGATCATCCGGAAGCCGGTGCGCAGCAGCGGCTGGTCATCGACCAGTAGGACGCGGACAGTCACAGGGAACTCCTTCACTAGACCGGCCCCATTCTGCCCTGACCACCCCACCGTGACTCCGCCGGGAGCGGCGGCCGGACCCGCCGCTCCCGCCGGAGTACCTACGCGCTCCCCGGCACACCGACCGTCAGCGGATAGACAGGAGGCGTACCGCCGAATTCCGGACAGACCGCCTGATGGTCGCACCAGCCGCACAGCTTCGTGGGACGCGGACGCCAGTCACCCGTCTCGGTGGCCAGCCTGATCGCCTCCCAGAGCGCGAGCAGTTTCCGCTCCACCCGCTCCAGATCGGCCTGCACCGGGTCGTACGTGACGACCTCCCCGCTGCCCAGATACACCAACTGGAGCCGGCGCGGCACCACCCGCTTCAGCCGCCAGACCACCAGCGCGTAGAACGACATCTGGAACCGCGCCCCGTCCGCGTACTCGGGCCGGGGCGCCTTGCCCGTCTTGTAGTCGACGATCCGCACCTCGCCCGTGGGCGCCACATCGACGCGGTCGATCACCCCGCGCAGCCGCAGCCCCGACTCCAGCTCCGTCTCGACGAACAGCTCCCGCTCGGCCGGTTCCAGCCGGGTCGGGTCCTCCAGCGAGAACCACCGCTCGACCAACCGCTCCGCCTCCGCCAGCCAGCGCGCCAGCCGCTCGCCGTCCGCGTCCTCCGCGAACAGCCCGGCCAGCTCGGGACGGGACTCCAGCAGCCGGTCCCACTGGCCGGGGACCAGCGCCTTCGCCCGCGGCGCCGTACGCTCCACGGCCGGCGCGTCGAAGAGCCGCTCCAGCACGGCGTGGACGAGCGTGCCGCGGGTCGCCGCCTCGCTCGGTTTCTCCGGCAGCTTGTCGATCACCCGGAACCGGTACAGCAGCGGGCACTGCATGAAGTCGCTCGCACGCGACGGCGACAGCGACATCGGCGGCCCGGCCGGAGACGCGGCGGACCGCTCGCCCGGAGACGCGGCGGGCGGCAAGCTCGGAGACGTGGGCGGCAGGCTCGTACTCATGACGCAGACCCTATGACCCGACACTGACAGCGATCCGAATACCATCGACTACAGAGCCTCTCGCACTGCATGATCGAGCGAGCGACGCTGCCGACGAAGGGAACCCGTGAAAGAGGACGACGAGCGCGGCGAGAGCAAGCCGTCGCAGCCCGGCAAGGGGGATACGGGCCCCGGCGGCAAACCGCCGCGCCGCGAAGACCCGGGCGGTGGCATTCTCATGGGCCGCCCCTTCGGCGTGCCGGTCTACGTCGCCCCGAGCTGGTTCCTGGTGGCCGCGCTCATCACCTGGATCTTCGGAGGCCAGCTGGAGCGGGTCCTCCCTCAACTGGGCGGCCTCCGCTATCTGCTGGCGCTCTTCTTCGCCGTCGCCTTCTACGCCTCCGTACTCGTCCACGAACTGGCCCACACCGTCGCCGCGCTCCGCTTCAAGCTGCCGGTGCGCAGGATCCAGCTCCAGTTCTTCGGCGGCGTCTCCGAGATCGAGAAGGAGTCCGAGACCCCGGGCCGTGAATTCATCCTGGCCTTCGTCGGGCCGCTGCTCTCGCTGGTGCTCTCCGGGATCTTCTACCTCGGCCTGCTGGCCGTCGAGCCCGGTACGGTCCCCGGCGTCCTGCTCGCGGGGCTGACGATCTCCAATCTGATCGTCGCCGCCTTCAACCTGCTCCCCGGCCTTCCACTGGACGGTGGCCGGATGCTGCGCGCGGTCGTCTGGAAGATCACCGGCAAGCCCATGAGCGGCACCGTCGCCGCCGCCTGGGTCGGCCGGGCGCTCGCCGTCGCCGTCCTGATCGGCCTGCCGCTCCTCACCCGAACGGGCGCCCTGGGCACCTCGGCCAGGAACGTCAGCGGCATGGAGACCGTCACCGACGCGCTGCTCGCCGCGATCCTCGCCGCGATCATCTGGACCGGCGCGGGCAACAGCCTGCGGATGGCCAGGCTCCGCGAACACCTCCCCGAACTCCAGGCCCGCGCCCTCACCCGGCGCGCGGTTCCGGTCGAGTCCTCCACCCCGCTCTCCGAGGCGCTGCGCCGGGCCAACGAGGCGGGCGCCCGCGCCCTCGTCGTCGTCGACGGCCAGGGCGACCCGACGGCCCTGGTCAGGGAGTCCGCGATCGTCGGCGTACCGCAGCACCGACGCCCCTGGGTCGCGGTCAGCGGCCTCGCCCAGGACCTCACGGAGGGCATGAAGGTACCCGCGGACCTGGCGGGCGAGGCCCTCCTCGAACGGCTCAGGGCCAGTCCCGCGACGGAGTACCTGGTGCTGGAGGAGACGGGCGAGATCTACGGAGTCCTCTCGACCGCCGACGTCGAGCGCGCCTTTGTCGCGGCGATGGCCCGCCCGCAGGGGAAGTGAGCACCGCCGGGGCCGCCCACCGGGCGAAACGAGCCCCCGGAAAAAGCGGCTAAGCTTCAAACATGTCCGAACCGACCGGTGCCGCCCGACGTCGCGGCCCCTTCAAGGTCGGGGACCAGGTTCAGCTCACCGACCCCAAGGGACGCCACTACACCTTCACGCTCGAAGCCGGGAAGAATTTCCACACCCACAAAGGGTCCTTCCCGCACGACGAGCTGATCGGTGCTCCCGAGGGCAGTGTTGTCCGTACCACGGGAAACGTCGCCTATCTCGCGCTGCGCCCCCTGCTCCCCGACTATGTCCTGTCCATGCCCCGCGGCGCCGCGGTGGTCTACCCGAAGGACGCCGGCCAGATCCTGGCCTTCGCCGATATCTTTCCCGGCGCGCGCGTCGTCGAGGCGGGCGTGGGCTCCGGCTCGCTCAGCAGTTTCCTGCTGCGCGTCATCGGGGACCAGGGCATGCTGCACTCCTACGAGCGCCGCCAGGACTTCGCCGACATCGCCCAGCAGAACGTGGAGCGCTACTTCGGCGAGCCGCACCCCGCCTGGCAGCTGACGGTCGGTGACCTCCAGGACAATCTGTCCGACACGGACGTCGACCGCGTGATCCTCGACATGCTCGCCCCCTGGGAGTGCGTCGAGGCCGTCTCCAAGGCGCTCGTACCCGGCGGCATCCTCTGCGCGTACGTCGCGACGACCACCCAACTCGCCCGTACCGTCGAGACGATCAGGGAGTTCGGCACGTTCAACGAGCCGGCCGCCTGGGAGTCGATGATCCGCAACTGGCACGTCGAGGGTCTCGCCGTACGTCCGGACCACCGGATGATCGGCCACACCGGCTTCCTGGTGACCGCGCGCCGGCTCGCGGACGGCGTCGAGCCGCCGCTGCGCCGCCGCCGTCCCGCCAAGGGCGCGTACGGCGACGACTACGACGGTCCCGGCAGCGGCAGCGGCTCGCGCGGCTGACCGGCTCTCCCTCCCGCCACGGCGACCGTCAACACGGCGACAGCGCCGCCGAGTTCCCCTCAGGAACGGGGGAACTCGGCGGCGCTCTCTTTACGTTGGTCTTACGGACCCCGCTGTTCCGCCGCCCTGTGACGTGTGGCACGATGCTGTCTCCCTCCCACCGTTGGTCATTCGCCGTCACCGCCTTCACAGGAGACACTCCGCGTGCAGCTCTCCGACGTCCCGGACCTCGCGCACACCCGGCCCCGCGCCGTGCACTGGCTCGCGACGGCCACCGCGATGGCCGCTGTCGTGGCCCTGGCGGGCCTGCTCCAGCCCGGCGCCGCGACGGCGTCCCAGACGGGCTCGGGATCCCCGAAGGCCGCGGACCCGGGCCGGGCCCCGCTGCCCGCCCCCGACCCCTCCGGCGTGGACTTCCCACTGGAGTGCGGGGGAGTGGGCACGACCGTCACGAAGAAGGCCTCGGGCGATCTCGACGGGGACGACAACCCCGAGACCGTGGCGGTCGTACGCTGCGCGGCCGGATCCGGCACCCCGCCCAACGGTGTGTACGTACTGACCAGGGCCGGAAGCGAGGGCGGGCGGGCCAGGATCGTGGCGACGCTGGTGGACCCCGCGGACAAGCTCACCGTCGGTCCCGACTTCGCCGTGCGCGACGGGGAGATCCTCGCGACCCTGTTCGGCTACTCGGGCCCCACGGTCCCCAGCTGCTGTCCCGACGAGGAACAGCGGGTCTCCTGGCGGTGGCAGAACGGCGCGTTCGTACGCGGTGAGCGTCCCGTCGCACGGAGTGTGTGAAAGATCACCACCGATGGCGCCATGCGACGGGCCGTGACAGGGAGTTACGCCGCGTCGGGGCCGTAGACCTCGACCTGGTCCGTCACACGGCGTACATGGATGCAGTCACCGGGACACTCCTTGGCGGAATCCACCACATCGCGCAGCAGCGGCAGCGGTACGCGCGTGGTCGCGCCCGGGGCCTGGAGCAGCTCGTCGTCGGGGCTCTTCACATAGGCCAGGCCGTCGATGTCCAGCTCGAACACCTCAGGGGCGTACTGCGCACAGATCCCGTCCCCGGTGCAGAGGTCCTGGTCGATCCAGACCTCCAGCGGCTCACCGTTCTCGGTGACGCCTTCGGTGGGAGCCTCCTGCTGCACGGTCATCTCTCCTGCCGTTTACTGCGCCGGGCAGCGCATTATGGAGTAAGTCGCTGCGGCCCTGACGGGTGTTGAACGCTTCGACGATACAACCGACAGCTTTCCGATGTTCCTGGGTGGGTATTCCCCTGGCGTGAGGGAGGGCGCAAGGGTGAAGATCGGACCTACCCCGACAGTCTTTGTGATCTAGGGGTTTCAATCATCACCCACCCAGGTAGGGTCAGGAAGCGTCCAGCTCCCCTTGGAGGAGGTGAGGACCGTGGCAGCCCACGACGACGACATCAACCGCGGCATCCGGCCCGGGCGGGGGTCCGAAGACCCAGCCGGCCAGGTTGCCTATCTCGAGCAGGAAATCGCCGTCCTGCGACGTAAGCTCGCCGACTCTCCGCGGCACACGAGGATTCTCGAAGAGCGGATCGTCGAGTTGCAGACGAATCTTGCGGGTGTGTCCGCACAGAACGAGCGGCTCGCCAATACGCTGCGTGAGGCCCGCGATCAGATCGTGGCCCTCAAGGAGGAGGTCGACCGGCTCGCGCAGCCGCCGGCCGGATTCGGTGTCTTTCTGCAGGCCAATGAGGACGGCACGGCCGATATCTTCACCGGGGGCCGCAAGCTCCGGGTGAATGTCAGCCCCGGCGTCGAGCTCGAAGAGCTACGGCGCGGCCAGGAAGTCATGCTCAATGAAGCGCTCAACGTGGTCGAGGCCATGGAGTACGAGCGCGCCGGGGACATCGTCACCCTCAAGGAGATCCTCGAGGACGGCGAGCGCGCCCTGGTGATCGGGCACACCGACGAGGAACGGGTGGTGCGGCTCGCCGAGCCTCTGCTGGACATCACCGTCCGTCCCGGCGACGCCCTCCTGCTCGAACCCCGCTCCGGCTACGTCTACGAAGTGGTTCCCAAGAGCGAGGTCGAGGAGCTCGTCCTCGAAGAGGTTCCGGACGTCGATTACAACAAGATCGGCGGTCTGGGCGGCCAGATCGAGATGATCCGCGACGCGGTCGAGCTTCCGTACCTCCACCCGGACCTCTTCAAGGAGCACGAACTGCGACCGCCGAAGGGCATCCTGCTCTACGGCCCTCCCGGCTGCGGCAAGACACTGATCGCCAAGGCCGTGGCGAACTCCCTCGCCAAGAAGGTCGCCGAGGTGACCGGCCGGCCCGCGGGGAAGAGCTACTTCCTCAACATCAAGGGTCCCGAGCTCCTCAACAAGTACGTCGGTGAGACCGAGCGCCACATCCGCCTGGTCTTCCAGCGTGCGCGGGAGAAGGCGAGCGAGGGCACGCCCGTCATCGTCTTCTTCGACGAGATGGAATCCCTCTTCCGCACCCGCGGATCCGGTGTCAGCTCGGACGTGGAGAACACCATCGTCCCCCAGCTGCTCGCCGAGATCGACGGTGTGGAGGGTCTGGAGAACGTCATCGTCATCGGCGCCTCCAACCGCGAGGACATGATCGACCCCGCGATCCTGCGGCCCGGCCGGCTCGATGTGAAGATCAAGATCGAGCGTCCGGACGCGGAGGCGGCGAAGGACATCTTCGCGAAGTATCTGACGCCCTCGCTGCCGCTGCACGTGGACGACGTCTCGGAGCACAACGGCTCCAAGGAGGCCGCGGCCCACGGGATGATCCAGTCCGTCGTGGAGCAGATGTACGCGGAATCCGAGGAGAACCGCTTCCTGGAGGTCACGTACGCGAACGGCGACAAGGAAGTCCTGTATTTCAAGGACTTCAACTCCGGTGCGATGATCCAGAACATTGTCGACCGGGCCAAGAAGATGGCCATCAAGGCATTCCTCGACCACGACCAGAAGGGCCTTCGGGTCTCCCATCTCCTCCAGGCCTGCGTGGATGAGTTCAAGGAGAACGAGGACCTGCCGAACACCACGAACCCGGACGACTGGGCCCGTATCTCCGGTAAGAAGGGCGAGCGGATCGTCTTCATCCGTACCCTGGTGACCGGAAAGCAGGGCGCGGACACCGGACGCTCCATCGACACGGTGGCGAACACCGGTCAGTACCTGTAGAGCGCGGCCCGGCTGCGGATGTCCGGAAGGGCATCCGCAGCCGGTTGCTTTCCCCGTACCTTCCACCACACCAGGCCAATGACGGAAATGATCTCCCCACCGGCCCGGAGGCGTTCTAGGCTCTTTCCTACCGCCGCGTCGCGCAGTGCGGGGTCGGGCACCGCACACGCATACGCGACGGAGAGACAGCGGTACTTGAGCGGCGCTTCCGGAGGGGAGTGCCGCCGGGCAAGGAGGGCCGCATGACCGTACGGCGAGTAATGGGCATCGAGACGGAGTACGGCATCTCCGTTCCGGGTCACCCGAACGCCAATGCCATGCTCACCTCGTCCCAGATCGTCAACGCCTACGCGGCGGCGATGCACCGGGCACGACGTGCCCGCTGGGATTTCGAGGAGGAGAATCCGCTGCGGGACGCCCGTGGCTTCGACCTCGCCCGCGAGACGGCCGATTCCAGCCAGCTCACCGACGAGGACATCGGGCTGGCCAATGTGATTCTCACGAATGGCGCACGGCTGTATGTCGACCACGCCCACCCGGAATACAGCTCTCCCGAGATCACCAATCCGCGCGACGCCGTTCTCTGGGACAAGGCGGGCGAGCGCATCATGGCCGAGGCCGCGGAACGAGCGGCACAGCTTCCGGGCGCCCAGCCGATCCATCTGTACAAGAACAACACCGACAACAAGGGCGCGTCCTACGGCACGCACGAGAACTATCTGATGAAGCGGGAGACCCCGTTCTCGGACATCGTGCGCCATCTGACGCCGTTCTTCGTCTCCCGGCAGGTCGTCACCGGTGCGGGCCGGGTCGGCATCGGCCAGGACGGGCACGAGCACGGCTTCCAGATCAGCCAGCGCGCGGACTATTTCGAGGTCGAGGTCGGCCTGGAGACCACGCTCAAGCGCCCCATCATCAATACCCGCGACGAACCCCATTCCGACGCGGAGAAATACCGCCGGCTGCATGTGATCATCGGCGACGCGAATCTGTCGGAGATCTCCACCTATCTCAAGCTCGGCACGACCTCGCTCGTCCTCTCCATGATCGAGGACGGCTTCATCAACGTCGATCTCGCCGTCGACCAGCCGGTCCGCACGCTGCACCAGGTCTCGCACGACCCCGGCCTCGGCCGGCTGGTCACGCTCCGCAGCGGACGGACACTCACCGCTGTCCAGCTCCAGATGGAGTACTACGAGCTGGCCAGAAAGTATGTGGAGGAGCGCTACGGCGTTGACGCCGACGAGCAGACCAAGGACGTCCTGGGCCGCTGGGAGGACACCCTCAACCGGCTGGAGAACGATCCGATGAGCCTGTCGGGAGAGCTCGACTGGATCACCAAGCGGGAGATCCTGGAGGGCTACCGGCGCCGGGACAACCTGGACTGGGACGAGGCCCGGCTGCACCTCGTGGACCTCCAGTACGCCGACGTACGCCCCGCCAAGGGCCTCTACAACCGTCTGGTGGCCCGCGGCAAGATGCGGCGGCTCCTGGACGACCAGGACGTCGAGCGGGCCAGGACGAAGCCTCCGGAGGACACCAGGGCGTATTTCCGGGGACGGTGCCTGGAGCAGTACGCGGACGACGTGGCGGCAGCCTCGTGGGATTCGGTCATCTTCGACCTGCCCGGCCGTGACTCGCTCCAGCGCGTACCCACCCTGGAGCCCCTGCGGGGCACCCGGAACCACGTCAAGGAGCTGCTCGACCGGTGCCGCACGGCGGAGGAGCTGGTCCGGGTGCTGTCCGGAGGCTGAAACGGTCCCGGTCCGGGAATGATCGAGGTGGTACCCGGACGTTGTCAGAAGTGCGGGGCCGATGTCGGACCCTCCTTGTAGGGTCTGATCTTGTAGGTCACATCGAGCGGGGCGAACCGAGCGGGGTGAGGGTTATGGCGACCAAGGACACCGGCGGCGGACAGCAGAAGGCGACGCGTTCCACCGAGGAGACCGAGGAGCAGGCGCAGGAGGCGCAGGCGTCCGAGGACCTCAAGGAGCGCCAGGAGAAATTGTCCGATGACGTGGACTCCGTCCTGGACGAGATCGACGACGTCCTCGAGGAGAACGCCGAGGACTTCGTGCGCTCCTTCGTCCAAAAGGGCGGCCAGTAGCAGCGGTTGTCCGTCCCGGTGCGCCGGTGAAAGCCGGTCGCACCGGGACGGATGACACGCGGCGGCGCGGGTAAGGTCCGTGCACAGTTCTTAAGATCGGCCCGGCGCGAGCGGCGGGCCGCCGCCCATCCGGAAGGAAACGCGTGGAAGCCAACCCTCGTAACAACGGGCGTCTGCCGGCGGCCTTCCTGACGCCCGGCTCGTCCTCGTTCATGGACTTCCTGTCCCACCAGTCGCCGGAGATGCTGCCCGGCAAGCGCTCGCTGCCGCCCCTCCAGGGCGCCATCGAGGCGCCGCACGGCACGACGATCGTCGCGGTCAGCTTCCCCGGCGGTGTGGTGCTCGCCGGTGACCGGCGAGCGACGATGGGCAACATGATCGCCCAGCGCGACATCGAGAAGGTCTTCCCGGCCGACGAGTACTCGGCCGTGGGCATCGCGGGCACCGCGGGTCTCGCCGTGGAGATGGTCAAGCTCTTCCAACTGGAGCTGGAGCACTTCGAGAAGGTCGAAGGAGCGCAGCTCTCCCTGGAGGGCAAGGCCAACCGGCTCTCCACGATGATCCGCAGCAATCTGGCCATGGCCATGCAGGGCCTGGCCGTCGTCCCGCTCTTCGCGGGCTGGGACGTGGACCGCGAGAAGGGCCGCATCTTCTCGTACGACGTGACGGGCGGCCGTTCCGAGGAGGTGGGCTACGCGTCCACCGGCTCCGGCTCGATCTTCGCCCGTGGCGCGATGAAGAAGCTCTACCGCGAGGATCTGACCGAGGACCAGGCCACCACCCTGGTCATCCAGGCGCTCTACGACGCCGCGGACGACGACTCGGCGACGGGCGGCCCCGATGTGGCCCGCCGGATCTATCCCATCGTCACCGTCATCACCGAACAGGGCTTCCGGAAGCTGACCGACGAGGAATCCGCCGAGATCGCCCGCTCGATCCTGGAGCGCCGGCTGGAACAGCCCGACGGCCCGCGCGCCGCGCTGCTCTGATGCCGCTCTCTTCTGAAAAAACATGCCACTGACAGAAAGGGACGGATAGCCGGTGTCGACGCCGTTCTATGTCTCACCCCAGCAGGCCATGGCCGACCGGGCGGAATACGCCCGCAAGGGCATCGCCCGCGGTCGCAGCCTGGTCGTGCTGCAGTACGCCGACGGCATTGTCTTCGTCGGCGAGAACCCGTCCCGCGCACTTCACAAGTTCAGCGAGATCTATGACCGGATCGGCTTCGCGGCCGCCGGGAAGTACAACGAGTACGAGAATCTGCGCATCGGCGGGGTGCGCTACGCGGATCTGCGCGGATACACCTACGACCGCGACGACGTGACCGCCCGCGGTCTCGCGAATGTCTACGCCCAGACGCTCGGCACGATCTTCTCCAGCGCCGGTGAGAAGCCGTACGAGGTGGAACTGGTGGTCGCCGAGGTGGGCGCCACGCCGGACGGCGACCAGATCTACCGGCTGCCGCACGACGGCTCGATCGTGGACGAGCACGGCTCGGTCGCGGTCGGCGGCAGCTCGGAGCAGATCAGCTCCTATCTGGACCAGCGGCACCGCGACGGCATGTCCCTCGCCGAGGCCCTGAAGCTGGCCGTCCAGGCGCTCTCCAGGGACACCAACGGCGGCGAGCGGGAGATCCCGGCCGAGCGGCTTGAGGTGGCGGTCCTGGACCGTACGCGGCCGCAGCAGCGCAAGTTCAAGCGGATCGTCGGCCGCCAGCTCTCCCGGCTGCTGGAGGCGGACGGCGCGGCCTCCACGCCGACCGACGCCCCCTCGGACACCGAGGAGCCGGACGGCGCCACGCCCGCCCCGGCGAAGACGCCGTCCAAGGCCCCCGAGGCGTCCGAGGGCAAGGACAGCGGCAAGCCGGACGGGAAGGACAAGGACTCCGGCGAGTAGCCCGGCGGAAACGTCTCACCATGCCCCGGCGCGCTCGTACGCGCCGGGGCATCGCCGTGTCGCGGCGCGGGTCGCCCGTCGTGTCAGGGCACGGGTCGTGCGGGCGGCGGGGGCGCCGTGGAGTCCCGGACCGCCAGCGAGACCGGGAGATCGCCGGTCTCCGGCCGGCGGCCGTCCAGGACGGCCAGCAGGGCCGACATCCCGCGCTCGCCCACCCGTTCGGCGGGCAGCCGTACCGTTGTCAGCTCCGGCTCGACCGCCGTCGCGAGCGCCAGATCGTCGAAGCCGCTGACCGAGATGTCCTCCGGCACCCGCAGACCGAGCCGCCGTACGGCCTTGCAGGCGCCCGCGGCCAGGATGTCGTCGTCGCACACCAGCGCCGTCGGCCGGGGCCCGGGACCGGCGAGGGCGCGCTCGGTGGCCTCCCGTGCGGCGCCCACCTCCAGCGGCGCGGAGATCGTGCTCAGGACCGCGCCCGGCACCCCCCGTACCGTCTCGGCCAGAGTCGCGGCCCGTACGTCGAAGGTCCAGGAGGCGACGGCGGAGGAGAGATGGACCAGCCGCCGGTGGCCGAGGCCCAGCAGGTGCCCGGCGACCTGCCGCATGCCGTCGGCGATGTCGAGGTTCACCCGAGCGGCGGCTCCGGGAGCCGCCGGATCGCTGTCGAGCATCACCAGCGGCAGATCCGCGCCGTCCGAGCCGCGGATCGCGTCCAGCGCGTCGGTCGCCATCGAGGAGGCGATCACCCCGTCCAGCGCGGCCCGCGCGGAGGCGAACGGGTCCTTGGCGGGACCGACCCCCGCCGGTGACGGGTAGAGGACGACTCCGAAGCCGTGCTCCGCGGCCACCCTGGCCGCTCCCGTGTAGACACGGGCGAAGAACTCGTTGGTGAGCGCGGGAACGACCAGGAGCGCCGTTCTGGTGGTGCCGAGCCGCAGATTGCGGGCCGCGAGATTGGGCCGGTAGCCCAGAGCGCGCGAGGCCTCCCGCACCAGCCCGGCGGTCCGCTCCGAGACCCTGCCCCGCCACTTGTCGCCGAGGACGAGGGAGACCGTCGCCTGGGACACTCCCGCGGCGCGCGCCACGTCCTTGCTGGTGGGCCTCGCGGACTGCTCTGTCATGACTGCCGTTCTCCGTCGCGCGGTGAGGCTCGCGGTGGACCCGCGGACTGCGATCATGGTACGTATGGCGCTGCACGTTATACGTAAAACCGCACGGACGGGACCGGACGGCGCTGCCCGGGGACGAGCCGAGGGAAAGAAGAGGCGACATGGCCACGGGGTATCTGGACATCCTCAAGGCGCCGTACGCCGCACGGCTGCTCACCGGCACGCTGGTGGGCCGGCTGCCGAACGCCACGGGCCCCATCGCGATCGTCCTGTTCATCCGGGCCGATGACGGCGGCTACACCCTGGCCGGGGTGTTCGTGGCGCTCTACGGCATCGCCACGGCCATCGGCCAGCCGCTGCTGGGCAGGGCCGTGGACCTGTTCGGGCAGCCCCGTGTGCAGCTCCCGGCGGCGCTGGTCTCGGGCCTCGGCATGGTGGTCTTCGTGGCCGTCGGCACAGACGTGCCGGCCCTCGCGTACCCCGCCGTGGCGATCGCGGGCCTCTTCACCCCGCCGCTGGAGGGCGGCCTCAGGGCGCTGTGGCCGAGTGTGCTGGGCAGCGAGGACCGGGTGCACCGGGCGTACGCCATGGACGCCGTGGCCCAGGAGGTCATGTTCACGGTCGGTCCGCTCCTCGTCACCCTGCTGGTCGCGCTCTGGTCCCCGGGCGCCGCGCTGTTCGTCATCAACATCGTCGGCATACTCGGCGCGCTCTCCGTCGTCCTGTCCGGGCCCTCCAGGGCCTGGCGCTCCGCGCCCCGGGAGGCGCACTGGCTCGGCGCCCTGCGCTCGCCGGGGCTGCTCGCCCTGCTCGGCGCGTTCCTCTTCGTCGGCATGGCCCTCGGCTCCATCACCGTCGCGGGCGTCGCCTACGCCGACGACCACGGCGACGCGTCCGTGTACGGCTGGCTGATGGCCGCCCTCGGCCTCGGCGCGCTGATCGGCGGCGTGGCGTACGGATCGCGGCAGTGGGCCGGAGGCCCCGAGCGCCGGCTGCGGGGCATCGTCGCCCTGCTGGCCCTCTGCTACCTCCCGCTGATGCTCACCCCCGGGGTGGTCGCGATGACCGCGCTGTCCGCCCTCGCGGGTGTCTTCCTGGCGCCGGCGCTGGCCTGCGCCTTCATCGTCGTCGACCGGCACGCCCCGCGCGGCACGGTCACCGAGGCGTTCTCCTGGCTCGTCACCACGTTCGGTGTCGGCGCCGCGCTCGGCACCGGCGCCGCCGGCCCCGCCGTGGAGGCCGGCGGCACCGTGGCCGGCTTCGCCGTGGCGGGGGGAGGGGGTTTCGCCGCGCTCCTGGTACTCCTGGCCACCCAGCGGGTCCTGAAGGCTCCCACCGCCCCTTCGGATGCCACCATCCGGACGGAAAATGATCGAAGCGGTGCGGCCCAACCCGGTTTCAGCTCTGGTCATCAGGCGTAATGTTCAGACATGGACCGCCGCATTTTCGGGCTGGAGAACGAGTACGGCGTCACGTGCACGTTCAGGGGACAGCGCCGACTGTCACCTGACGAAGTGGCGCGCTACCTCTTCCGCCGTGTTGTCTCATGGGGCCGCAGCAGCAATGTCTTCCTGCGGAACGGCGCCCGCCTCTACCTCGACGTGGGTTCGCATCCGGAATACGCAACTCCCGAATGCGACAACATCTCCGAGCTGGTCACGCACGACAAGGCGGGCGAGCGCATTCTGGAGGGGCTGCTCGTCGACGCCGAACGCCGCCTGCACGAGGAGGGAATCGCGGGCGACGTCTATCTCTTCAAGAACAACACCGATTCCGCCGGAAACTCCTACGGCTGCCACGAGAACTATCTGGTCGCCCGCCACGGGGAGTTCTCCCGGCTCGCGGACATCCTCATCCCCTTCCTCGTCACCCGCCAGCTGCTCTGCGGCGCCGGCAAGGTACTCCAGACCCCGCGGGGCGCGGTCTACTGCGTCAGCCAGCGCGCCGAGCACATCTGGGAAGGCGTCAGCTCCGCCACCACCCGCTCGCGTCCGATCATCAACACCCGTGACGAACCGCACGCGGACGCGGAGCGCTACCGCCGCCTCCATGTCATCGTCGGCGACTCGAACATGTCCGAGACGACCATGCTGCTCAAGGTCGGCGCCACCGATCTCGTCCTGCGCATGATCGAGGCGGGCACGGTGATGCGCGATCTCACCCTGGAGAACCCGATCCGGGCCATCCGCGAGGTCAGCCACGACCTCACCGGCCAGCGCAAGGTGCGCCTGGCGAGCGGCCGGGAAGCCTCCGCCCTGGAGGTCCAGCGCGAGTACTACGAGAAGGCCGTCGACTTCGTGGAGCGCCGGGGCATCCGCACCGGCACCGTCGACCAGGTCCTGGAGCTCTGGGGCCGCACGCTCGACGCGATCGAGGCCGAGGATCTCGACCGTATCGGCACGGAGATCGACTGGGTCATGAAGTACCAGCTCATCGAGCGGTACCGGGCGAAGCACAATATGACGATGTCGCATCCGAGGGTCGCTCAGATAGACCTCGCCTATCACGACATCCACCGCCGCCGCGGTCTCTACTACCTGCTGGAGAAGAAGGGCCAGGCCGCCCGCATCTGCAACGACATGAAGATCTTCGAGGGCAAGTCGGTGCCCCCGCAGACCACCAGGGCGCGACTGCGCGGCGACTTCATCCGCCGGGCGCAGGAGCAGCGCAGGGACTTCACCGTCGACTGGGTGCATCTCAAGCTCAATGACCAGGCACAGCGCACGGTGCTCTGCAAAGACCCGTTCCGCTCGGTGGACGAACGGGTGGAGAAACTGATCGCCGGTATGTGAGCGGGCCGGGGAGACACGCATTGGTGGAATGTGCGGAGGGCCTCGTACGTATCGCGTACGAGGCCCTCGGCACGCCTTAGAGTGGCGGGCAACTACTGTGCCGTCTGAGATCTGAGGAACACGTGCGCCGACTTGCCGGCCTCATCGTCGTCCCGTTGCTGCTGTTGTCGACAGCGGCCTGTGGCAGCGATGGAGGCTCCGACTCCACCCCGTCCAAGAACGGGCTTCCCGCGATCAGCTCGGGTGCCAAGTTCGGTCAGAAGCCGACCCTCGAGAAGGGGGAGGGCACGCCGCCCAAGGAGCTGAAGGTCGACGTCCTCAGCAAGGGTGACGGAGCGACGGTCAAAAAGGGCGATGCGATCCAGGTCAACTATCTGGGCCAGAGCTGGGACTCCGACAAGCCGTTCGACAACAGCTTCGACCGGAAGCAGCCGTTCGATCTGACCGTCGGGGCCGGCATGGTCATCAAGGGCTGGGACCAGGGTCTGGAAGGCCAGAAGGTCGGCAGCCGTGTCGAGCTGGGCATCCCGCCGGAGCTCGGCTACGGAGCCCAGGGCCAGGGCGACATCAAGCCCAACTCGACGCTCGTCTTCGTCGTCGACATCCTGAAGGCCACCCAGGTCCCCGCCTCCGCCAAGGGAACCGCGGTCGCGCAGGACAACATCGACCTGCCCAAGGTCGGGACGAACGACGACGGCAAGGAGCCGACCGTCACCGTCCCGAAGAGCGCCCCGCCCAAGAAGCTGGTCTCCAACTACGTGCTGGAGAGCGACGGCGAGGCCGTCAAGGACTCGGACACCGTCGTGCTGAACTACGCCGCGTACATCTGGAAGGACCGCAAGCAGTTCGACAGCACGTACAAGACCGGCCGCACGCAGACCTTCCCGCTGCCGCAGCTCACGCTGAAGGGCCTCAAGACGGGCATCGTCGGCAAGAAGGTGGGCAGCCGGGTCCTCATCGTGATCCCGCCGGACCAGGCCTTCGGCAACCAGGAGCAGCAGGGCATCCCGAAGAACTCCACGCTGGTCTTCGCGGTGGACATCCTGGCGAAGGTGTAAGACTGTCCCGGTTGCCCGTTCATCATTTAGAGGAGCAGTTCAGTGAGCATCGAGAAGCCCGAGGTCGACTTCCCGGGTGGCGAGCCGCCGGCCGATCTGGAGATCAAGGACATCGTCGAAGGCGATGGCGCGGTGGCCAAGGCGGGCGACTCCGTGTCCGTCCACTACGTGGGCGTCGCGTTCTCCACCGGTGAGGAGTTCGACTCCTCCTGGAACCGCGGTACCCCGCTCCAGTTCCAGCTCGGCGCCGGCCAGGTCATCAAGGGCTGGGACGAGGGCGTGCAGGGCATGAAGGTCGGCGGCCGTCGCCAGCTGATCATCCCCTCGCACCTGGCGTACGGCGAGCGCGGCGCCGGCGGCGGCCGTATCGCCCCCGGCGAGGCGCTGATCTTCGTCTGCGACCTGGTCGCTGTCTGATCACATCAGGACACCCGAGGGCCCATGCTGTCCGGCATGGGCCCTCGGCTTTTACCACGACACCCCGGGGCGGTACGGTCAGCGGGGTGAGCGCGGCACGATCACAGCGCGGCACGATCAAAGGGGTGCGAGGCGTCGATGGCCATTGCCAAGGCCGAGCGGTTGATGAATCTGGCGCTGTGTCTGCTCGGGACCCGGCGTCCGCTCAGCAAGCGTGAGCTGCGGGGCTCCATCGAGGCCTATCTGGAGGCCGGGACCGACGACTCGTTCAACCGGATGTTCGAGCGCGACAAGGACGATCTGCGCGAACTCGGCCTGGTCATCGAGACGGTGGAGAACCTCGACGGCGACACCGGCTATCTCGCCCGCCGCGACAGCAACCGGCTGCCCGCCATCACCCTCGACGCCGAGGAGGCCGCCGCCCTCGGTCTCGCCGCCAAGGTCTGGCAGCAGGCACGGCTGGCCGGTGCGGCGAGCGGCGCCTTGCAGAAGCTGCGCGCCGCCGGGATGCCGGAGGCCGAGGACGCGTACGAGGCACACCACGGCGCGCTCGAACCCCGTATCCCCGTCCACGAGGCCGCCTTCGAACCGCTGATGCTCGCCTGCCGGGACCGGCGCCCCGTCGTCTTCGACTACCGCAAGGCCAACGCCGCCCGCCCGGAGCAGCGCCAGGTCGAGCCATGGACGCTGGAGTGCTGGCGCGGCCACTGGTATCTGGCCGGCTGGGACCGGGACCGCGGCGCCGAGCGGGTCTTCCGGCTCTCCCGGATCACCGGCCGGGTCCGCTCCCGCACGGGCGTCTTCAGCGCGCCCGTACCGGACGTCGTCACCGTACGGGAGACCGTGGAGAGCTGGGCGGGCGAGACCGCGACCCGCTCCGCGCTGATCAAACTGCGCTCCGGGTGCGGCTATCCGCTGCGCGCCAAGGCACTGTCGTCACGGGAACTGGGCGACGGCTGGGACGAGCTGGAGGTCCCGTACGGACACGGGCTGGACGCCTGGCTGGTGGAGTTCGGCCCGGACGTGGTCGTACTGGAGCCCGCGGACCTGCGGGCCGATGTCCTGGACCGGCTGCGCGCCGTGGCCAAGGGCTGAGGGGGACTCGTACAACCATGGCAGCCAACGCCATCGACCAGACCCGGCGGATGCTCTCGCTGGTGACCTATCTGCGGGAGCGCCCCGGCGCGCATGTCAGCGATGTCGCCCGCGCCTTCGGCATCACCGAGGACGAGCTGATCTCCGACCTCGATGTGCTGCCCATGTGCGGCACCAGCTTCCGCGGCGGCGATCTGCTCGACATCGACACCGACGGCGACCGCATCTGGTGGCACAACCCCGACGATGTCGCCGAGCCGCTGCGGCTCGCCGCCGACGAGGCGACGGCGCTGCTCGTCGCCGCCCGCGCCGTCGCCACCCTGCCGGGGCTGCGCGAGGGCGACCGGCAGGCGCTGCTGCGCGCCACCGCCAAGCTGGAGACCGCCGCCGGTGAGGTCGCGGGGGCCAGTTCCCGGCTCTCGGTGACCTTCGAGTCCGAGGGCGGCGTGTTCGCCGAGGTCGACCGGGCCATCTCGGAGCGGCGCCGGCTGTGGCTGCGCTACTACTCCCCGGCGCGTGACGAGCTGACGGAGCGCGAGGTCGACCCGATCCGGCTGTTCGCCGTGGGACACACCTATATGGAGGCCTGGTGCCGGCTCTCCGAGGCGCGGCGTACGTTCCGCCTCGACCGGGTCGCCGAGATCAAACTGCTCGACGCGCCCGCCGCGCCTCCGGAGCTGGAGCTGAGGGATCTGTCGGAAGGGCTGGTGCAGCCCTCCGCCGAGGACCCCGAGGTGGTGATCGAGGTCGGGCCGGGCGGCCGGTGGGTGGCGGAGTACTACCCGCACGACAGCGCGGTCGAACTCTCCGACGGCGGGCTGCGGATCACATTGCGCACCCCCGCCCCCGCCTCGCTCAGACGGCTGGCGCTGCGGCTCGGCGGGGACGGACGGATCGTCTCCCCGCCGGAGCTGGCGGAAAGCGCGCGGCGGGCGGCGGCCGAAGCGCTCGCGGCCTACGACGAGCACCGGTGAACGGCTGAGGACGAGGACAAGGAGAACCACGCGCATGTCGACCATAGCTGGGCTGTCCGGACTTTCGGCCGTCGCTCCGGTCCTCTTCAAAGCGGCCTGTCCCGAGTGCCGTGCCCGCTTCGAGCTCTCCGCGGGCGCCCTGCGGCTGGCGATAGGCGCCAGCGCGAAGACCACCTTCTACTCCTTCACCTGTCCCGAGTGCGAGGCCATGGTGCGCAAGCCCGCCGGGGAGCGGATCGTGGAACTCCTCACCGGCGGTGGGGTACGTACCCTGCGTCTCCACTCCGGCCCCTGAATCACCACCCAGAATCACCACCCCCTGAATCACCCCTGCTGAACCCACCTCCACTCCACTGAAACCACTCCCTGGAACGGTCTAGGCTCTGCCCATGTTCTGGCCCATGCTCGCCATCGCCCTGGGTTTCTGCGGTATCGCCGTGCTCGGTGTGCTGGCCGTCCGCGTCTTCGTGGAAGCCCAGCGGCTCGGCCGGCAGGTCGCCGCCACCACGGAGACGATCAACCGGGCCGCCGAGGACCTGGAGCGCGCGGCCACCCGGCTGGCCGCCACGGGTGACACGTTGAGGTAGCGACGCCCCCTGCTCACCAGGGAAAGAGCGGGGTACGCTGCTGAACGCGGCCCCGGCAGCGAGGCGCGGGCCGCCGACGGAAGTACGCACAGGGATTGCCCCGTGTTCACCCCTGCGCGTTACGATCGCTGGGCAAGTAGGTCGGACACGCGTCCGGCCGGAATTGCGCAGGCCCCTCCCATGCCGCCTCGGTGAGAAGGTAAAAGCTTATGTTCGGAAGGCTCGGTCCCACCGAGATCATTCTCATCCTCGTCGTGATCGTCCTGCTGTTCGGCGCGAAGAAGCTTCCGGACATGGCGCGTTCGCTCGGCAAGTCGGCCCGCATCCTCAAGAGCGAGGCCAAGGCGATGAAGTCGGAGGGCGGGCAGACGGCCCCGGCGGAGCCGAAGGGTGACGAGACCGCTCAGGACCACGTCGTGCCGCGTACGATCCAGGCCGCGCCCGGTGACGTGACCAGCGCGCGCCCGGTGACCGAGCCGACGGACTCGACCACCAAGCGCTGACACCTGGGCCGAAGCGGGTGCCGCTGTCGCGGGCCGCCCGCCGCACGAGATGAGGACGTGGGTTGCTTAAGTCTGCCCGCAAGAAGGAGACCGATCCCGAGGGGCGGATGCCCCTGGTGGAGCACCTGCGTGAGCTGCGCAACCGGCTCGCCAAAGCGCTGGTGGCGATCGTCGTCGTGACGCTCGTCGCCGCGTTCTTCTACAAGGACATCATCGAGTTCTTCACCGACCCCGTACTGAGGTCGGTCGGATGCGAGTCGAGCTTCGCGGAGCTGGCCAAGCGGCAGGACGGCACCTGTGCCCGCATCGTCCTGAACGGTCTGCTGACGCCGTTCACGCTCGCGCTCAAGGTCTCGTTGATGGCCGGTGTCGTGGTCTCCTCACCGATCTGGCTCTACCAGCTCTGGGCCTTTGTCGCCCCAGGGCTGCACAGGGCGGAGAAGAAGTACTCGCTCGCCTTCGTGGCGGCGGGCTTCCCGCTCTTCCTGGCCGGCGGCTTCTTCGCGTACAAGACGCTGCCGACGATGGCGAAGGTGCTGCTCGAATTCTCGCCCGCCAACCTGGACAACCAGCTTCCGCTCGACGACCTGCTCGATCTGATCACCCGCATGGTCGTCGTCTTCGGTCTCGCCTTCGAGCTGCCGCTGCTGCTGGTGATGCTCAACCTCGGCGGGGTGATCACCGGCAAGCGGATGGCCGGCTGGTGGCGCGCCATGATCATGGGCATCACGGTCTTCGCCGCGGTGGCCACGCCCAGCACCGACCCGCTGAGCATGATGGCCCTGGCCGTACCGATCTGGGTGCTGTACTTCGTCGCCACGGCGATCTCGCTCCTGAACGACCGCCGCAAGGCACGGCGCGACGCCCTGGGACCCGATGACGACGAGGCCTCGGACCTGGACCTGACCCCGGAGGCCGTCGGGGAGATCGAGCCCGTCTCGGCGCCGGCCGCTCTTCCCGGGCAGTCCGACAGCAGCGGCACGAAGCGACTGAACGGTTACGACGACATCACCTGATCGCATCCCCCCGGCGCGGATCACGCTCCTCGCGCCGGGGGCTGTCCAAGGGCGATTAAAGATCGGGCTGACTGTCAGAGGTGGCGGGTAGGCTCGACTTCAAGATGACAGAGGACCTCTCACCAGCCGAGCGCTACGCCGCTTCCCGGATGCGCGCCGTCGAGCAGGCCACGGCGCTCGCCCCCTTCCGCGAGATGTACGACTTCGGCCTGGACCCCTTCCAGATCGAGGCATGCCAGGCCCTGGAGGCGGGGAAGGGCGTGCTGGTCGCCGCGCCCACCGGCTCGGGCAAGACGATCGTCGGCGAGTTCGCCGTGCACCTGGCTCTGGCCGAGGGCCGCAAGTGCTTCTACACCACCCCCATCAAGGCGCTGTCCAACCAGAAGTACGCCGATCTGGCCAAGCGCTATGGCGCCGCCAAGGTCGGCCTGCTGACCGGGGACAACAGCGTCAACGCGGACGCTCCGGTGGTCGTCATGACCACCGAGGTGCTGCGCAACATGCTCTACGCGGGCTCCCAGGCGCTCACCGGACTCGGCTATGTGGTGATGGACGAGGTGCACTACCTCTCCGACCGCTTCCGGGGCGCCGTCTGGGAAGAGGTGATCATCCATCTCCCCGAGTCGGTCACGCTGGTCTCGCTCTCGGCGACGGTCTCCAACGCCGAGGAGTTCGGTGACTGGCTGGACACCGTCCGTGGCGACACCGAAGTGATCGTCTCCGAACACCGGCCCGTGCCGCTCTGGCAGCATGTGATGGCCGGGCGCCGGATGTACGACCTCTTCGAGGAGGAGACCGACCACGGCGGCCGTGGCGCGGGCAAGCGCGAGGTCAGCCCGGATCTCGTCCGGCTGGCCCGGATGGAGAACCAGCGCACGTACAACCCGCGCGAGCGCCGGCGCGGGAAGATGATCCGCGAGGCGGACCGGGAGCGCGAGCGCCGCCAGCGCTCCCGGATCTGGACACCCGGCAGACCCGAGGTCATCGAGCGCCTCGACGCCGAGGGGCTGCTGCCCGCGATCACCTTCATCTTCAGCCGGGCCGGCTGCGAGGCCGCCGTACAGCAGTGCATGTACGCGGGGCTCCGGCTCAACAACGACGAGGCACGGCGGCGGGTCCGCGAGATCGTCGAGGAGCGCACCGCCTCGATCCCCGGTGAGGACCTCCATGTCCTCGGCTACTACGAGTGGCTGGAGGGTCTGGAGCGTGGCATCGCCGCGCACCACGCCGGGATGCTGCCGACCTTCAAGGAGGTCGTGGAGGAGCTGTTCGTCCGCGGTCTGGTCAAGGCGGTCTTCGCCACCGAGACCCTGGCGCTCGGCATCAACATGCCCGCCAGGTCCGTGGTGCTGGAGAAGCTCGTCAAATGGAACGGCGAGCAGCACGCCGACATCACCCCCGGTGAGTACACCCAGCTGACCGGGCGGGCGGGGCGGCGCGGGATCGATATCGAGGGCCACGCCGTGGTGCTCTGGCAGCGGGGTATGGACCCGGGCGCGCTCGCCGGGCTCGCCGGGACGCGTACCTATCCGCTGCGCTCCAGCTTCCGGCCCTCGTACAACATGGCCGTCAATCTCGTGCAGCAGTTCGGCAGGCATCGCTCGCGCGAGCTGCTGGAGACGTCTTTCGCCCAGTTCCAGGCCGACAAGTCGGTCGTCGGGATCTCCCGGCAGGTCCAGCGCAACGAGGAGGGGCTCGACGGCTACCGGGAGGGCATGACCTGCCATCTCGGGGACTTCGAGGAGTACGCGCGCATGCGGCGCGACCTCAAGGACCGCGAGACCGAGCTGGCCAAGCAGGGCGCGGCGCAGCGTCGGGCCGCCGCGGCCTCGTCGCTGGAGAAGCTCAAGCCGGGCGATGTCATCCATGTGCCGACCGGGAAGTTCTCCGGTCTCGCGCTGGTGCTCGACCCCGGGCTGCCGGCCGGGCGCGCCAACGGCCATCGCGGACTGGAGTACCAGGACGGGCCACGGCCGCTCGTCCTGACCGCCGAGCGGCAGGTCAAGCGGCTCGCCTCGATGGACTTCCCGGTTCCGGTGGAGGCGCTGGAGCGGATGCGCATCCCCAAGTCGTTCAACGCGCGCTCCCCGCAGTCGCGCCGCGATCTGGCGTCCGTGCTGCGGACGAAGGCCGGGCACATCGTGCCCGAACGGCACCGCAAGCAGCGCGCCGCCGCCGCGGACGACCGGGAGATCGCCCGGCTCCGTACGGAGCTGCGCGCCCACCCCTGTCACGGCTGCGACGAGCGGGAGGACCACGCCCGCTGGGCCGAGCGCTACCACCGGCTCCAGCGGGACACCCGGCAGCTGGAGCGCAGGATCGAGGGGCGGACGAACACCATCGCCCGTACCTTCGACCGGATCGTCGCGCTCCTCACCGAGCTGGACTATCTGCGCGGGGACGAGGTCACGGAGCACGGACGACGGCTGGCCAGGCTCTACGGCGAGCTGGATTTGCTGGCGAGCGAGTGCCTGCGCGACCGGGTGTGGGAAGGGCTCTCCCCGGCCGAGCTGGCCGCCTGTGTCTCGGCGCTGGTGTACGAGGCCAGGCAGTCGGACGACGCGGTGGCGCCCAAGGTCCCCTCGGGCGCGGCGAAGGCCGCGCTGGGCGAGATGGTCCGTATCTGGGGCCGGCTCGATGCCCTGGAGGAGGACCTGAAGATCAGCCAGGCGGAAGGCGTCGGGCAGCGCGAGCCCGATCTCGGCTTCGCCTGGGCGGTCTATATGTGGGCCTCGGGCAAGGGTCTGGACGAGGTGCTGCGCGAGGCGGAGATGCCGGCCGGTGACTTCGTGCGCTGGTCCAAGCAGGTCATCGACGTCCTCGGCCAGATCGCGGCCGCCGCGCCGCGCGAGAACAGCACGGTCGCGAAGAACGCGCGCAAGGCGGTCGAGTCGGTGCTGCGCGGGGTGGTGGCGTACAGCTCGGTCGGCTGACGGCCGGGCCGGGAACGGTGCGTACGGCGCCCCCCGCCGGGTGATCCCGGGCGGGGGGCGCCGTATGCGTTCCGGCCTTGTCCGGGTGCGGCGGGGCGGGGAGCCGCCCCGCCGCCGTGCGAGGACCCCCGGCTACATCGTCGGCATCAGGACCGTGTCGATGATGTGGACGGTGGCGTTGGAGGTGGACACATTGCCGCAGACGACCTTGGCGGAGTCGTTGACGGTGTACGACTCGCCCGAACCCGCCGTGGTCAGCGTGCCCTTCTCCAGGGTCGGGTAGGTGCCGCTCGCCAGCCGCGCCGGGGCCAGCCTCTCGCCGACGACGTGGTAGGTGAGGATCTTGGTCAGGGTGGCCTTGTCGCCGAGGACCTTGTCCAGCTCGGCCTTCGGGATCTTGGCGAAGGCGTCATTGGTCGGCGCGAAGACCGTGATGTTCTGAGCGTTGTTCAGGGTGTCGGCCAGGCCCGCCTTCCGCACCGCTGTGACCAGGGTGGAGAGGGCGGGGTTGTGGGACGCGGCGGTCGCCACCGGGTCCTTCGACATGCCGTCGAAGCTGCCGGCGCCGGACGCCGGGACGGACGCACACGCCGTACCGAACGGCTGGTCACCCGCGCTCGCGGCGTCGTCCGTCGTGCTCTCGGACTCCTGGGGAGCCGCGGCCGAGGCCGCCGAGTCCTTGCTGTCCCTGCTGTCCTTGCCGTCGTCGCCGGAACAGGCGGTGAGGGCCAGCGGGAGTACGACGACACCGGCGACGGCGAGGGCGGCACGGCGGAAACGGGTGGTGGTGGTCACTGGAATCTCCTTGAGGGGTGTACCGAGAAGTGGTGCGGAAAAGGTCTGTTGAGGGCCGGTGCGGTGGTTCGCGTGCGGGGCGCCGATGGCGCCCGCCGGATCGTCAGGTCACGGCGACCACCACCGAGTGCCAGCCCGTGGCGCCGTCGGGCACGGTCCCGACGCGCTTCTCCGTCTGCGTGTAGCCGTCCAGGTCGGTGGCGCGGACTTCGAGGGTGTGGCTGCCGGTGGAGGCCCGCCACTCCCACACCCACTGGCGCCAGGTGTCCCTGGTGTGCTGGGCCGCCAGCCGCGCCGTGTGCCAGTCGCCGCCGTCGACCCGTACCTCGACGCGGGCGATTCCGCGGTGCTGGGCCCAGGCCACTCCGGCGACGGGCACGACGCCCGCCTTCGGAGAGGCGAACGGGCGCGGGGTGTCGATCCGCGACTCGGTCTTGATCGGCGCCCGCCGGTACCAGCTCCGCTTCACCCAGTACGCGTCGTAGTCGGCGAACGTGGTGAGCTCCAGGTCCTGGAGCCACTTGCAGGCCGAGACATAGCCGTAGAGCCCCGGCACCACCATCCGTACCGGGAAGCCGTGGTCGAACGGCAGCGGTTCGCCGTTCATGCCCAGCGCCAGCAGGGCGTCGCGGCCGTCCATCACGGTCTCGACCGGCGACCCGATGGTCATCCCGTCCACCGAGCGCGCCACCAGCTGATCGGCGGGCCCGCCCTTCGAGGGCGGTGCGACCCCGGCCTCGCGCAGCAGATCGGCCAGCCGTACGCCGATCCAGCGGGCGTTGCCGACGTACGGGCCGCCGACCTCGTTGGAGACGCAGGTCAGGGTGATGTCCCGCTCGATCAGCTCGCGACGGAGCAGATCGTCGAAGCTCAGCGTCAGGGGGCGGGTGACGCCCTTTCCGTGGATTTTCAGCCGCCAGCCACCGGCATCGATCCTCGGGACCACCAGAGCGGTGTCGACCCGGTAGAACTCCTTGGTCAGGGTGGTGAACGGCCCCAGACCCCGGACCCCCAGCTCCGCCCCGGCCGGCACGGGGCGGGCCGGTGACGCCGGTGCGGGCAGCACGATGGCGGCGCGCGAGGTGGCGGCCTCGGCCGCGCCCGAGCCGTTGAGCCGGCTGCCCAGCGCACCGATACCGGCCGACGCGGCGACCGCCGCGGTGGCGGCGATCACGAAGCCGCGGCGGTCGAACGTTCCGTCCGGGGCCGCGCCCGGCCCCTGCGTTCCGTTCGATGGTCCGTCCGGTGTTCCGTCCGCCCCCTCAGCCGCCGGGGACGGACGGAACGTGAGCCTGCCGGCCAGCAGGTGGAGCACTCCGCAGGCCGACACGGCGCCCACGACGGAGGGCAGAGCGTCGAGCGGGCCCCCACCGGGCCGCTCGACCGCCGCCACCGCCCCGAGCGCGCCGAAGACCAGCACCGCCGCGAAACCGGCGGGCCGGTGCCGCGGCGCGACCACTCCGACCGCCATGGCGAAGACCGCCAGGAGGGCCAGGATGCCGAGCTGGAGCACCAGCTTGTCGTTGGTCCCGAAGTTCCGGACGGCGAAGTCCTTCAGCCAGGGCGGGGTGCGGTCGATGAACGCGCCGCCCACGGCGTTGACGGGACCGGCCTCGGGCCGTACGACCGCCGCGACCAGCTCCGCCACCGCCAGCGCCGAGGCGCCGGTGACCAGCCCGCTCAGCGCCCCCGCAGCGGCACGCACCAGTCGTGCCGCGGGGCCGGGGCAACCACCCTCCGGCGTCGGGACCTTCAGATCTTCGCTCACACTCGCCATTCGGCACCGGAACGACGGCGGATTGGTCAGTGACCCGAAGGAGTGAAAAAGTCCCGCCGGCCGAAGAAAGACCGCCCGCCCACCCATCCCCGGCCCGCGCGGCAGCGAATACCTTCCGGTCGTTCTACGCGGGCTCGCGCAGAACGACCGGGCTTACTCGGCTAGGAGAGACCGCGGGCCCGCGAGAAGCGATCCCGGCCCTCGGTGAGGTCCACGATCGGGTCGGGGTAGTCGAGCCGGCCCCGGTCCCGGGCGTCCAGCAGCCACGGCTGGTGGACGGCCGCCCCGGCCACCCCGGCCACCCCGGCCAGCTCCGGTACCCAGCGCCGTACGTAGTCGCCGTGCGGATCGAACCGTTTGGCCTGGGTGAGCGGATTGAGGACGCGGTTGGGGCGGGTGTCCGTGCCGGTGCCCGCCGTCCACTGCCAGTTGAGCTGGTTGTTGGCGAGGTCGCCGTCCACCAGCAGATCCAGGAAGTGCCGCGCGCCGACGCGCCAGTCCGCGTACAGCGTCTTGGTCAGGAAGCTCGCCACCAGCAGCCGTCCCCGGTTGTGCATCCAGCCCTCGTGGGACAGCTGGCGCATGGCCGCGTCGACGACCGGATAGCCGGTGCGCCCCTCCCGCCAGGCGCTGATCTCCTTCTCGTCCGTACGCCAGTGATCCCCGCGCGGCCGGTAGTCGGACCACGCCGACGCGGGGCGCGCGGCCAGTACCTGATGGTGGAAGTCCCGCCAGGCCAGCTGCCGTACGAACGCCGCCGCCCCCGGACCGCGCCGGCGCCGGGCCTGTCGGACCAGCTCCACCGGTGAGAGACAGCCGAAGTGGAGGTACGGCGAGAGCCGGGAGGTCGCGTCGCCGGACAGGTCGTCGTGACGGTCCTCGTACGACGCGATCCCGTCGGCCAGCCAGGCCGCCAGCCGCTCGCGCGCCACCTTCTCGCCGCCCTCGGCCAGACCGGGCGAGACCCCCTCGACCGCACCGCGCACGGGCAGCGGCTCACTGTCGATCCGCGGCACCCGTACGCTCCCGGGCGCGGTTGTCACCGCGCGCCGGCCCGTCTCCTCCCAGCGGCGGAAGTACGGGGTGAAGACCGCGAAATGGTCCCTGCCCGCCGGGACGATCTGCCCAGGCGGTACCACCGTGACCACCGCGTCGTGCACGGTCAGGGCGGCTCCCGCGGCCGGCAGTTCCGTACGCAGCCGCTCCTCCCGGCGTGCCGCGTACCGGCTCACCCCGCCCGCCACATGGACCCGCCGGGCGCCGCTCTCGCGCACGACCCGGCAGACCAGTTCGACGGGATCACCCGAACGGATGACCAGCCGGCCGCCTCGCTCGCGCAGGGCGGTGTCCAGCGAGGCCAGGCAATCGGCCAGGAAGGCACGGCGGTTGGGCGCGTCGAAGCCCACCGCCGCCACCCCGGGATCGCGGACGAAGAGCGGCACCACCTCCTCCGCGCCGTCCACGGCGGCGCGCAGCACCGGCTGGTCGTGCACCCGCAGATCCGAGGTGAAGAGCACCACCGCAACGCTCATGTCCCTGTTCCTCGTGTCCCTGTTCCTCGCTGCCACTCGCCTCACGGCCCGTCCGTCCGCGCATGTCCTGTCCGCGCACGTCCTGTCCGCGCGCGTTCCCGACGTTGCCCTACGCGGCCGGGAAGTTCATCTGGGCCAGCGGCGGCGATGTCGGCCGCACGGAGCCGCCCGACGGTTCCACCGTGATGCCCATACCCGACGCCGTGCCCACCCGGCCGGCCATCAGGACGGTGTCCGCGCCGCCCGTGGGGTCCATCAGGCCGGCGGAGCGCATCGTCCCTCCGTCGTCGTACCAGAGCTGGTAGACCTTGCCCCTCGGCGGTTTCGGCATCCCCGACGCGATGAAGGCGGCCTTGTCGCGGCCACGGGAGACGACCACGGTGCCGGTCGCGCCGTCCGGCAGCCTGCCGCCGGTGATCCTGGCGTCCGGGGCGCCGAGTACCGCGGCCAGTTCCGCGGACCGCTGTTCCGAGGCGCGCGCCTGCTGCTGCGCGTCCCGTGCCTCCTCGTGCTGCCACACCGCGACCCCTCCGAACACCGCCGCCGCGGCCAGGCACGCCGCCAGGGCGAACCGGGAGAGCGCGCGCCCCCGGGCGATTCCGCCTCCGGGGCGGGGCCGCGGGGCGACCTTCGGCGGCTCCTGCCGTTCGGTGGCGATCCTGCGCAGCACCTGCTCCTTGAGCGCGGCCGGCGGGGTCACGGTGACCGCCCGTCCCAACCGGGCCGCCGTGGCGGCCAGTTCGCGTACCTCCTGGTCGCAGGCCGGGCAGACCGCCCTGTGCCGTTCGAACGCGGCGCGTTCCCCGGGCTCCAGGGCGTGCAGCGCGTACGCGCCGGTCAGCGTGTGCAGATCCGCGGTGGTCACGCGTTCACCCCCAGGCAGTCGCGCAGCCGGATGAGGCCGTCGCGGAGTCGTGTCTTGACCGTGCCCAGCGGGACCGAGAGGAGTTCCGCCACTTCGCGATAGGACAGGCCCCGGTAGTACGCGAGCGTCACGGACTGGTTCTGGAGCTCGGTGAGGGTGCGCAGACAGCGGCGCACCTGTTCCCGTTCGAGGGTGGCCTCGACCTGCTCGGTGACCTGGTCGAAGGCGGGGGTACGGTCGAGCAGCGCGGCGCGGTGCTCACGGTCGCCCGCCGCCTGCGCCGAGCGCACCCGGTCCACCGCCCGGCGGTGGGCGAGCGTCAGCACCCAGGTCATGGCGCTGCCCCG
This sequence comes from Streptomyces sp. NPDC088147, assembly GCF_044741565.1. Lineage (NCBI taxonomy): Bacteria > Bacillati > Actinomycetota > Actinomycetes > Kitasatosporales > Streptomycetaceae > Streptomyces > Streptomyces sp. NPDC088147. Next base: position 199,071 of record NZ_JBIUSY010000010.1, read on the forward strand.
GCTGGGCCGGAAGCGCGCGGCGGTGCGCCAGACCTCCAGCAGCACTTCCTGTGCCACCTCCTCGGACTGGGCCGGATCGCGCAGTACGGAGCGCACCAGCCCCAGGACGGGGCCGCAGACCTGGTCGTAGACGCGCGAGAACGCCTCCTGGTCGCCCCTGGCCACCTGGCCGAGCAGTTCCTGCAAATCGGGCCCCGCCGCAGCGGGCCCGCCGATGTGTACGGCTTCTTTCACGCGGCTTTCCTCCACGGAGCGGACGGAGCCGACCCGCTCGTCCGGCATCATCCCGTCCGGCCATCCGACCAGACGTCACCGTGTATTCGGAGCCGGGACACCGATGGATTGGTCCGTCCCGCGGATTGATTTCGCACCGGATGGCACGGAAGAATTGCGATGTATCGCGATTGACGGGTAAGGGGAACTCGCGATATGTTCGCAGACGAGTATTTGGGGTGGAGTAAAGAAGGCGAGAGGGTCGCGATGGGGGTGAAACGGCGCAAGCTGGGCAATCCGCTGGCGCTCGCGGTGATGGCGCTCCTCTCGGAGCGGCCGATGCACCCGTACCAGATCGCGCAGACGCTGCGGCAGCGCGGCAAGGAGAACAGCGTCAAGATCAACTTCGGATCGCTCTACACCGTCGTCCAGAACCTGGAGAAGCACGGCTTCGTCGAGGTGGCGGAGGTGCAGCGGCAGGGCAACCGGCCCGAGCGCACGCTGTACGGCCTCACCTCCAGCGGGCACGAGGAGATGCTGGAGTGGATGGCGGATCTGCTGGCCGTCCCCGCCCGTGAGTTCCCGCTGTTCGAGACGGGCCTCTCGCTGATGGGTGTCCTGCCGCCGGACGAGGTCACCTCGCTGCTGGAGGACCGGGCCTCGGCGCTGCGCGTCCAGGCCGCCGGTATGCGAGGGGTGCTGGAGCAGCTCTACGAGACGCTGCCGCGGCTCTTCGTCGTGGAGACCGAGTTCCAGCTGCACATGATCGAGGCCGAGGAGGCCTGGATCCAGGGATTCCTCAAGGAGATGGGCGAGGGATCGCTCTCCGGTCTCGACGGCTGGCGGACCCTGCACGAAACCGGCCGGCCGCCACCGGAATGGCAGGAGCTGGAGCATGAGCGGCCGTTGGACACCGCGGGGGAGGAGGACCGCTCCCGGAAACCCTGACCCGGCCGACTCCGGCCCTCAACGGAAACGACCCCGGCGGTCGCTGTTGCAGCAGCCCCCGCCGGGGTCTCTCACCCCGGACCGGACCACCGTGAAGGCGCCCGGCGATCGAGGCGCGGCACGCCCAGGATAGCCCGGCGCTCTTCGCGTGGACCGGCCCGGACGTGCCCGAGCGACCCGCTCGGGCACGGACACCCCCGAGCCACCCGCGCAACCCAGGAGAGCTAGTCGTGAGCACGAGTATGGGAACCATGAGTACCGGATCCACGCGTACCGGACCGACCGGCAGCGGACCTACGAGTAACGGAACGCCCGTCGTACGGGCGGACGATCTGGTCAAGACCTATCCCGGCGGAGTCACCGCCCTGAACGGCCTGGGCCTGACCGTCGAGGCCGGCACCGTCCTCGGACTGCTCGGCCCCAACGGCGCAGGCAAGTCCACCACCGTCAAGATCCTCACCACCCTCGCCCGCCCCGACAGCGGCACGGCCACGGTCGCCGGCCATGATGTGCTGCGCCACCCCGGCCGGGTACGCCGCGCGATCGGCGTCGTCGCCCAGAAGTCCGGCGCCGATCCCGCCGCCACCGGCCGGGAGAACCTCGTCCTCCAGGGCAGGCTGTACGGCCTGAGAGGGGCGGAACTGAACCGGCGCGTCGACGAACTGCTGGACCGGTTCGCTCTCACCGACGCCGCGCGGCGGCTGGTCAAGGGGTACTCCGGCGGTATGCGGCGCCGGCTCGATGTGGCGCTCGGCCTGGTCCACCGGCCCGAGGTGCTCTTCCTGGACGAGCCGACGACCGGGCTCGACCCGGAGGCCCGTACCGCCATGTGGGACGAGATCACCCGCCTCTCCGGTGACGAGGGTCTGACCATCCTGCTCACCACGCACTATCTGGAGGAGGCCGACCGGCTCGCCGAGCGCATCGCGATCGTCGACCGCGGCCGGATCGTGGTCGAGGGCACCCCCGACGCGCTCAAGGGTGAACTGCGCGGCGACGCCGTCCATCTGGAGCTGCGGGCCGACGGCGACAGGGCGGCTCTCACCGGCGTACTCGCCGGGCTGGCCGGTCTGCACGACCTGGCGGTCGACGGCCGCCGGGTCAGTGTCCGCGCCGACGACGGCGCCGCCGCCGTACCCGTCCTGCTCGCAGCGCTGGAGCGCGCCGGAGCGTCCGTGGCCGCCGCGACCGTGGCCCGCCCCTCCCTGGACGACGTCTATCTGCGGTACGCGGGACGCCGGTTCTCCGAGGCCGAGGCCCAGGCGGACAGCGCCGGAGCCGGTACCTCCGGCCAGGCCGCCGACGGAGGTGCCCGGTGAGTACCGAAACCCTCGCCCACACCTGGTATATGACGCAGCGTCAGCTGATGGCGATCGTGCGTCAGCCCGTCTTTCTGCTGATCTCGCTGATCCAGCCGGTGATCTGGCTGTTCCTCTTCGGTAATCTCTTCAAGAGAGTCGTCGAGCTGGGCGGCTTCGGCACCACGACCTATCTGGACTATCTGGTCCCGGGCATCGTGGTGATGAGCGCGCTCGGCTCCAGCATGTGGGCCGGGATGGGGACGCTGGAGGAGATCGAACGCGGCACGCTCAACCGCTTCCTGACCACCCCGGTCAGCCGCAGCGCCCTCATGCACGCCAATGTCGTGCAGAACGGCATCAGCACGGCCGGCCAGTCGGTGATCATCGTGCTGCTCGGGCTGCTCGGCGGGGCCCGCTACCCGGGCGGGGCGGGCGGACTGCTCGTGCTGGTCGCCGCCTCGATCCTGCTCGGTACGGTCTTCGGGGCGCTCTCCAACGCGCTGGGCATGCTGGTGCGCGAGCGTGAGTCGATCATCGGCATCAACACGTTTCTGCTGCTGCCGCTGACGTTTCTCTCCTCCGCCTTCATGGCGTCTTCCCAGATGCCGTCCTGGATGGCCACGATCGCGGACTTCAACCCGGTCAACTGGGCGATGGTCGCGGGACGTTCCGCGCTGGCGGCCGAGCCCGACTGGGGCGACGTACTGACCAGGGGCGGTGCGCTGCTGGCCCTGGCGGTGGCGGCGGTCTGGCTGTCGACCCGTACGTTCCGCTCGTACCAGAAGTCCGTTTAGGACCCGAGCCCGGCCCGTTGCCCTCGCGCGCACCCGTCGGCCCCTGTTCGCACGCGCGACAGGGGCCGAAGGGGAGGGAGCGAAGGGAGAGGGCGTGCTCAGGCGGCCGGGGTCTCCTGCTCGCGCTCCACCCGCTCGTTCCACTCGCGCTTGACGGCCCGCCAGGCCTCGTCGGTCTGGCCGAGCCGCCAGTACCCCGAGATCGAGAGCCGCTCGCGCGGGACGTTCCGCTCCAGCCGCAGATGGCGGCGCAGCTCCTTCACGAAGCCCGCCTCGCCGTGTACGAACGCGAGGACGTCCCCCGCGGGGAAGTCGAGGCCGCGGACGGCGGCGATCAGTGCCTCGCCCACCGGGCGCTCCCCCCGGTGCAGCCAGGTGATCCCGGTCCCGTCGGGCGTCGTGACCTTCTGCTCCTCCTCGGCACCCGAGATCTCGACGAAGGCGTGGACCAGGGCGCCGGCCGGCATCCGTTCCAGCGACGCGGCGATCGCGGGCAGGGCGCTCTCGTCCCCCACCAGCAGATGCCAGTCCGCCGCCGGGTCCGGTACATAGAGACCGCCGGGGCCGAGGAAGCGCACCGTCTCGCCCGGCCGCGCACGCGCCGCCCACGGACCCGCCAGCCCCTCGTCGCCGTGCACGACGAAGTCGATGGCCAGTTCGCGCGCCGCCGGGTCCCAACCGCGGACCGTGTACGTACGGTTGGCGGGCCACTGGTCGCGCGGGAACTCCGCGCGGATGCGCTCCATGTCGAACGGTTCGGGGTAGCTGACCCCTTCGGGGGCGAACAGCACCTTCACGTAGTGATCGCTGAATTCGCCGCACTCCACCGAGGCCAGCCCCTCACCGCCCAGGACCACGCGCACCATGTGCGGGGTGATCCACTCGGTACGTACGACCTGCCCCTCGTGGGCCTTCGGCGACGTGCGGGCCGGCTTTTCTGCCACGGCGGTCTCCCTGACGATTGCGCTGCTTAGGTTTACCTAAGCTAACACTCACGGCTGGAGGGTGGCGAGCAGTCGCCGCAGGGCGCCGCCCAGCCCCCACCGGGTGGCGAGCGCGTCGACCATGGCCGGATCGCGCGGCGCCGCGGGCAGCGTCGGGTCGAAGTCCGGCAGCGGTACGTCGCCGGCCACCCGGACCACCGTGGGCGCGACCGCCACATAGTCCCGGGCTTCGTCCAGCCGCTTGCGCTGGGACGGGGTGAGCTTCGACCGCGGATCGTCGACCGCCGCCATGATCCCGGCCAGATCGCCGAAGGCGTCGAGCAGCTTGGCCGCGGTCTTCTCGCCGATCCCCGGCACCCCGGGCAGCCCGTCGCTCGGGTCCCCGCGCAGCAGGGCCAGATCGACATAGCCGGGGCCGTCGACCCCGTACTTCTCCCGCAGCGCCGCCTCGTCCGTGAGATGCAGCGACCCCACGCCCTTGAGGGGGTAGAGCACCCGCACCCCGCGCTTGTCGTCGATCAGCTGATAGAGATCGCGGTCGCCGGTGACGATGTCCACCGGGCCCGTCGCCCGGCCGGCGAGCGTGCCGATCACATCGTCCGCCTCGTAGCCCGCGACCCCCACCCTGGCGATGCCGAGCGCGTCGAGCACCGCCTCGATGATCGGGACCTGTGGCGCCAGCGTGTCCGGGGTCTCCTCCTCGTCGGGCCCCTCCTCATGCGGCTGTGCCACGCGGTGGGCCTTGTAGGAGGGGATCAGCTCCACCCGCCACGCGGGCCGCCAGTCGGCGTCCATGCAGGCCACCAGCTCGTCCGGGCGGTGGTCCTGGACCAGACGGCCGATGAAGTCCAGCAGACCGCGCACCGCGTTGACCGGGGTGCCGTCGGGGGCCCGTACGGAGTCGGGGACCCCGAAGTAGGCCCGGTAGTAGAGGGAGGCGGTGTCGAGGAGCATCAGGCGTCGCGTCACACCCCGATGATGCCCCAGCCCACTGACAACGCCCCGTACCGCATCCGTGAGCCCGCATCGGGCGACGGGCACGCGGACCGCATCGGGGCGGACGGATACACAGGCCGCATCGGGGCGGACGGATACACAGGCCGTTGCGGGGCGCACGGGTGCACACGGTGACCGACGGTGATCGGTCCGTCTCGGAAAGAGCCTTTCAGGTCGAAGTGTTCCCTCAGGAGAGTGACCTGGGACACCTTTCTGTTTGGTCGGTGTAAGCGCGGGCAGGCGCGCGACTGGAGCGAACCAGGTCGCGGTGTCACCCACCGTGTCCTGTCAGCGGACAGAATCCGCCCGCTCCACGGCCCGCCCGCGGGGGTGACGGGCCGTTTTCCGTTCAACGCGTGAGGTGTATGTGTCCAGGCTGCAAGCCGAACACCTGTACAAGGTATTCGGCAGACGACCAGACGAAGCCGTGACGAAGCTCGAAAACGGTACGGACCGTGACGAGCTTCGCGCCGACGGTACGACCGCAGCGGTGATCGACGCCTCGTTCTCGGTCGAGCCCGGGCAGATATTCGTGGTGATGGGTCTCTCCGGATCCGGCAAGTCCACGCTGCTGCGCATGCTCAACGGACTGCTGGACCCGACCTCGGGACGGGTGCTCTTCGACGGCCAGGACCTGACCGCCCTGAGCCCGCTGGAGCTGCGCCGCGTCCGCTCCACCAAGATCAGCATGGTCTTCCAGCACTTCGCGCTCTTCCCGCACCGCAGCGTCCTGGAGAACGCCGGGTACGGCCTCGAAGTGCAGGGCGTGCCCCGGGCCGAGCGCGAGAAGCGCGCCGCCGAGGCGCTGGAACTCACCGGCCTGGGCGGCTGGGAGACGTCCTGGCCCGATGAGCTCTCCGGCGGTATGCAGCAGCGCGTCGGCCTCGCCCGCGCGCTCGCCACCGACGCCGATCTGCTGCTGATGGACGAGTCCTTCAGCGCCCTCGACCCGCTGATCCGCCGCGATATGCAGGATCAGCTGCTCCAGCTCCAGAAGCGGCTCAAGAAGACCATCGTGTTCATCACCCACGACCTCAACGAGGCCATGCGCCTCGGTGACCGGATCGCGGTCATGCGCGACGGGGCGATCGTCCAGCAGGGCAGCGCCGAGGACATCCTCGTCACCCCGGCCAACGACTACGTCGCCTCCTTCACCCAGGACGTCGACCGCTCCCGGGTGCTCACCGCCGGTGCGATCATGGCCGACCCGGAGACCGCCTTCGGCGCCCGCGCGGACGGTGGCAAGGAACTGCGTACGGCGCGGGAGGTGCTCGACGCGGCGCCCGCCAGGGTGGCCGAGTCCACCCCGATCATCGAGCTGTTCACGCCCTGCTCCACCAGCGCGGTTCCCGTGGCCGTCACCGACGACGCGGGCGAGCTGGTCGGAGTCGTCCCGCGCGCCAGGCTGCTGGCCGTCCTCGGTGAGCCGATGACGCCCTCGGTCCCCGTGGACGAGCCCGCCGGGACCACCGTCTCGAAGACCAGGACCGACAAGGCGGTAGCCAGTGCCTAGGCTCCCTCTCGGCGACTGGGTCGACAACGCGGTCGACTTCCTCCAGAACCACCTTTCCTGGCTGTTCGACGCGATCGGTTCGGTCGTCTCGGGCATGTACGACGGCATCAACGCGGTGCTCTCCGCACCTGAGCCGCTGCTCCTCGCGGGCATTCTGGCCGTGCTCGCCTGGTGGCTGCGCAGCCTGTCCGCGGGTGTCCTCACCTTCGCCGGCTTCGCGCTGATCGACTCGATCGAGCTGTGGGACGAGTCGATGGAGACTCTCTCGCTGGTGCTCGTGGCGACGATCATCGTCCTGGTCATCTCGATCCCACTGGGCATCTGGGCCGCGCGCTCCAAGACGGTCAGCTCCATCGTCCGGCCGGTGCTCGACCTGATGCAGACCATGCCCGCGATGGTCTATCTGATCCCGGGCGTCGTCTTCTTCGGGATCGGCGTGGTGCCCGGCATCATCGCCACGATCATCTTCGCCCTGCCGCCCGGCGTCCGGATGACCGAACTCGGTATCCGGCAGGTCGACGGGGAACTGGTCGAGGCCGCGGAGGCGTTCGGCACCAGCCCGCGCAACACCCTGCTGCGGGTCCAGCTGCCGCTGGCCCTCCAGACGATCATGGCGGGCATCAACCAGGTCATCATGCTGGGCCTGTCCATGGTGGTCATCGCCGGCATGGTCGGCGGCGGCGGCCTCGGTGGCGCCGTCTACCGCGCCCTGGGCAACATCGACATCGGTCTCGGCTTCGAGGCGGGTCTCTCCGTCGTCATCCTGGCCGTGTACCTGGACCGGATCACCGGCTCGCTCAGCCTCCAGGTCTCCCCGGTCGGCCGCCGCGCGCTGGCCAAGGCGAAGGAGCTGACCGGCGGACTGAAGATCTGGAACCACCGTCCCCAGCCCGTCGTCGCGATCGCCGGTGTGGTCGTGCTCGCGCTCGTCGCGGGCGGCATCGGCCTGTTCGGCGGCTCCTCGTCCGGCGGCACCGCCGCCGACGGGAAGAACGTCGGCCAGGGCAAGAAGATCAGCATGGGCTACATCCCCTGGGACGAGGGCATCGCCTCCACCTTCCTCTGGAAGGAACTGCTGGAGCAGCGCGGCTACGAGGTCGACGCGCGGCAGTACGAGGCCGGCTCGCTCTACACCGGCCAGGCGGCCGGTCAGATCGACATCCAGACCGACTCCTGGCTGCCGGTCACCCACGCCACCTACTGGGCCAAGTACAAGGACAAGCTGGAGGACATGGGGGCCTGGTACGACAAGACCTCCCTGGAGATCTCCGTGCCCTCGTACGTCAAGGGCGTCAACTCCCTGGCCGACCTGAAGGGCAAGTCCTCCACCTTCAAGGGCCGGATCGTCGGCATCGAGCCCAGCGCGGGCGAGATGGGCCTGCTCAAGGACAAGGTCCTCAAGGCGTACGGCCTCGACACCGAGTACGAACTCATCGACGGCTCGACGTCCGGCATGCTCGCCGAGCTGAAGCGGGCGTACGCGAAGAAGGAGCCGATCGCGGTCGTGCTCTGGTCCCCGCACTGGGCGTACAACGACTACGACCTGACCAAGCTGGCGGACCCGAAGAAGGCCTTCGGCGCGGAGAGCGACGGCGTCCACACCCTCGCCCGCAAGGGCTTCTCGGACGACAACCCGCAGGTGGCCAAGTGGCTCAAGGACTTCTCGATGACCGAGAAGCAGCTCACCAGCCTTGAGGCCAAGATCCAGGTCACCGGCAAGGGCAAGGAGCAGGACGCCGTCCGCGCCTGGCTCAAGGAGAACCCCGGTGTCGCCGACAAGTGGACCCCGGTCGCCCAGGGCGGCAAGGCCGCCAAGGCCGCGAACGGCAAGGACGAACGCGAGCGTCCGTTGCAGGTCGCGTGGTTCCCGTGGGAGGAGGACATCGCCGCCACCTATCTGTGGAAGGCGGTCCTGGAGGAGCGCGGGTACACGATGAACCTCAAGCAGTTCGAGGTCGGCCCGATGTACGCGGCGATGTCCCGCGGTCAGATCGATGTCCAGTTCGACGGCTGGCTGCCCAACACGCAGAAGAGATACTGGGACAAGTACCACGAGAGTCTGCACAACCTCGGGTCCTGGTACGGCCCGACCTCGCTGGAGATCGCCGTCCCCTCGTATGTCAAGGGCGTCGAGACCCTCGACGACCTCAAGGGCCGCGAGGACGAGTTCAAGGGCCGTATCGTCGGGATCGAGGCCGGCACGGAGACCATGAACATCCTCAAGGACAAGGTCCTGCCGGAGTACGGGCTCGACAAGTCCTACGAGGTCATCGACAGCTCCACGCCCAGCATGCTCGCCGAGCTGAAGCGGGCGTACGCGAAGAAGGAGCCGATCGCGGTCATGCTCTGGACCCCGCACTGGGCCTACAACGAGTACGACCTGACCAAACTGAAGGACCCGAAGAAGGCCTTCGGCGAGGGCGACCAGCTCACCACCGTCACCAACAAGGACTTCCCCGAGAACTACCCGCAGCTGACCAAGTGGTTCAAGGACTTCAAGCTGACCGAGCAGCAGCTCGGCGGGCTGGAGAACGAGATCCAGAAGCGCGGTACGGGACACGAGGAAGAGGCGGTGAAGGCCTGGATGGCGGATAATCCGGGCATCGCGGACGCCATGGCCCCGGTGTAGCGGGAGCGGTTCGCGGAAGCGCGTGCACGGAGGTGTCCCGGGGAGGCGTTCTCGCGGATACCGTTCGTGGAGACGTGTTCGTGGAGACGCGTTCGCGGAGGCACGTTCGCGGGAGGGATGGGCAGCGTCTGGTGCGCGGCCCATCCCTCCTCCACGTTCCGGTTCGGCCCGCTCGCGCGCATCATTGATCCAGGGGCACACATCCCTTTTCGCTCGCGTGTACGCACGGACGGCGGATTCGCCGGGTCCGGCACCGGGTGAGGCAGGACAGCTCTTGTCCGGGCGTCAACTCTGAGAGGATGACGATCCGGGCGGGAGGGAGCCAGTCATGGACGACAAGGAAGCGCTCAGGGTGGGCGCGGCCGTCCGCAGGAGGCGCAGGTCCCTGGGCCTGACGCTGGCGGCGGTCGCCGGCCGAAGCGGACTGTCCGTGCCGTTCCTCAGCCAGATCGAGAATGAGCGCGCCAGGCCGAGCATCCGCTCACTTGAGCGGGTGGCGGACGCCCTGGAGACGACCCCCGCCCAGCTGCACGCCGCCGCGGACTCGGCACGGACCGTCGATGTCGTACGAGCCGCCCCCGCACCCGGCCCCGGGGTCCGCCGCGTGGTACGCGGCGGTCACCAGCTGAACGCCAAGGAATTCACCGGCGAGCAGGACACCGGCAGGGAGTACCAGCACCGCAACGACGAGGTGATGTACATCGCCGACGGCGCCGCGGAGGTCGAGGCCGAGGGCAGGGCGTACCGGCTGGAACGCGGTGACACGCTGTATCTCTCCGGTGGCGTACGGCACCGCTGGCGCGCCACCGAACCCGGCACCCGCATCCTGGTCGTCGCCGTCGCCGAACACATCGACGCGACCATCGACCCGCCACGCTGAGGGGTACGCCGTGTCCGCCGGGCGCGAGCGCGGTCCGCGCGTCGTCTCGCTCGTCCCCTCGCTCACCGAAGCGATCGCCGTCAGCGCGCCCGGACTGCTGGTGGGCGCCACCGACTGGTGCGTGCGTCCGGCCGGCCTCGACGTCGTCCGTGTCGGCGGCACGAAGAACCCCGATGTGGCGGCGATCATCGCGCTCCGGCCCGATCTGGTCGTCGCCAACGAGGAGGAGAACCGCGCCCCGGATCTCGCCGTGTTGCGGGGCGCCGGGCTCGACGTGCTGGTCACCGAGGTCAGGACGCTGGACCAGGCCCTCACCGAGCTGGAACGGGTGCTCGTGACGGGATGCGGAGTGCGGGCGCCGCGCTGGCTGGCCGACGCCAGGGCCGCCTGGGAAGCGCCCCCGCCCCCGCCCCCGCCCGCGTCCTACGGACAGTACGGGCGGCGTGGGCAGCGCCGGGCCGTCGTACCGATCTGGCGTCGCCCCTGGATGGTGCTCGGACGCGACACCTTCGCCGGGGATCTGCTGGCCCGGCTGGGCGTGGTCAATGTGTACGGAAGCCACCCCGAGCGCTATCCGCGCATCCCGCTCGACGAACTGCGGGCCGCCGGAGCCGACCTGGTCGTGCTGCCCGACGAGCCGTACCGCTTCACCGCCGACGACGGGCCCGAAGCCTTCCCCGGAATGCCCGCCGCGCTTGTCGACGGGCGGTACCTCACCTGGTACGGACCGTCACTGGCCGAGGCACCGGCGGCGCTGCGGGCAGCGCTCCGCTGAACACTCCGCGCAGCGTGTACCACCCGGCCGCGGACCAGGCCGCCACCAGCAGCGTGAACAGCCCGACCGCCAGCCACTCCAGGGCCACCAGACCGGTGTGCCGGCCCAGCCCCGCCGCGCCCGTCACACACGTACCGAGCGGGAAGGTGAACGCCCACCACGTCATCGTGAACCGCATCCCGCGCCGCACGGCCCGCACCACCAGCGCCGCCGACAGCGCCAGCCACAGCAGGGCGAACCCCATCACCGGCACCCCGTACACCACGGCGAAGGCGCCCAGCGCCCCCGCGTACGGAGCGCCGATCGCCCCGGGCGCCACATCGGCCAGCTGACCGACCGCGGTGGTCGACTGACCCAGCGGGCCGAGCACCAGAAAGAGCAGCGGGGTCAGCGCGAGCGGGAGCGGGCCGTGCGCCACCAGCCGGCCGAAGACCAGCGGCAGGATCATCAGCGTCGCGAGCAGACTCGCCCCGAACAGGGCGTAGCAGCCGAGCAGCAGCGCCTCGCGCCCCTGGCCCGGCGCCAGATGCGGCACCAGCAGCGGTCCGACCGCCGCCGAGACCATCGGGGGCACCACCGGCAGCAGCCAGACGGGCGAAGCGTCCGCGAGTCCGACGCGATGGCGGACGACCATCAGATACGGGATCGCCACGGCGACGACGAGACCGAGCAGTGTCCCCGCCCCGAACAGCACCGCGTCCACGGCGACCGCGGCCCGCTCGCCCAGTACATCGCGCCCCGCCAGCAGCGTCGCGCCGCCGACGGCCAGCAGCGCCATGGCCGCGCAGCCGTAGAACGGCGCCACGGCAGGATCGAGCAGATCGGCGCGCGCCCGGTCGCGGTGGTGCAGCCAGTGCCCGGCGCGGGCGACGAGGACGACGACGAGCAGCACCGCCGACAGCGCCCACACCACGACACTGGCGGCCCGCAGCCCCGGTATCTCCAGCGGCAGCCCGGCACCCGCGCTCGCCACGATCGCCGTGCCCATCACCGTCGCGTACCAGTTGGGCCCGAACTGCCGGAGCGCCGGCGGCCGTACGCGCGCGGTGGCGAGCGAGGCGGGGGCGGCGGGGTGCGCGAGGGTAGTCATGACTTCCAGCCTCGGGGTCGTGTACGGCCCCCACCAGCCCCGTTGTCCCTATGAGGTCATAACCTGGGCTTATGGCCGATGTACCGCTCGCCGCTCCCTCCGCCGGACCGCCCTCCGCCGGACCGCCCTCAGCGGCTTCGCCCGCCGCGCAGCTCGCGCGCCGGGTGCCCGACCTCGGTGCGCTGGAGCTGCTGCTCGCCGTCGCCAGGCTCGGCAGTCTGGGCCGGGCCGCCCGCGAGCTCGGGATCTCCCAGCCCGCCGCCAGCAGCCGGATCCGGGCCATGGAACGGCTGCTCGGGGTCTCGCTGGTGGACCGTTCACCGCGCGGTTCCCGGCTCACCGACGCCGGCACTCTCGTCACCGACTGGGCGAGGCGCGTGGTGGAGGCCGCCGAGGCATTCGACGCGGGAGCGCAGGCGCTGCGCGACCGCCGGGACTCCCGGCTGCGCGTCGCCGCCTCCATGACGATCGCCGAGTATCTGCTGCCCGGCTGGCTGATAGCGCTCCGCCGGGCCCGGCCCGACACCGCCGTCTCGCTGCACGCGGGCAACTCCGCCGCGGTCGCCGAACGGCTGCTCGGCCACGAGGCGGACCTCGGTTTCGTCGAGGGCGTGGCCGCTCCGGAGGGGCTCGACTCCGCTGTCATCGGCCATGACCGGCTGCTGGTGGTCGCGGCCCCCGGTCATCCCTGGGCCCGCCGCCGTACCCCGCTCGACCCGGCGGAGCTGGCCGCGACCCCGCTGATCCTGCGCGAACCCGGCTCCGGCACCCGTCAGGTGCTGGACGCCGGGCTCAGCGCGTACGGCGGTCTCGCCGAGCCGCTGCTCGAACTGGCCTCCACGACCGCGCTGAAGGCCGCCGCGGTCAGCGGGGCCGGTCCCTGTGTGCTGAGCGAACTCGCGGTCGGCGAGGAACTGGCGGCCCGCCGGCTCGTCAGGGTGCCGGTCGAGGGCATCCGGCTCCGCCGCGATCTGCGCGCGGTCTGGCCGGTCGGCAACCGCCCCGCGGGCCCGGCCCGCGACCTGCTGTCCCTGACACGCGGAGCCCTGGACTGAACGGCCGGTCCTCCGCCGGCCGCCGTCAGGACCCGGAGCCCCCGTCCTGGTCACCCGCCGCTTCGACCAGGGCGGTCATGACGCGGGTGTCCTCGGCCATCTCGGGGTGCCACTGAACGCCCAGGACCCAGCGCGGTCCCGGCAGTTCGACCGCCTCGACCGTGCCGTCCGCCGCGACCGCCGAGACGGTCAGCCCCTTCCCGAGCCGGTCCACCGTCTGGTGATGGTGGGTCGGTACGGCGAACTCCTCCGGCACCAGGGCCCCGTAGCGGGTACCCGCCACCGGCGTCACCGGATGCTCGCCGAAGGCACCGGCCACCGGTGAGGTATGGCCGTCCACATGCTGACGGAGCGTCCCGCCGAGGGCCACATTGAGCAGCTGCATCCCCCGGCAGATCCCCAGCAGGGGGGTGCCGGAGGCCAGCGCCGCCTCGATCAGGGCCAGTTCCCAGGCGTCCCGCTCCCGGGCGGGCGGTCCGGTACGGGGATCCGGCTCGGCTCCGTACCGTACGGGCTCCACATCAGGACCGCCCGCGATCACCACCCCGTCGAGCCGCGCCACCATCCGGGCGGCGGCCGACGGGTCGTCCGGCGGCAGCATCGCGGCCAGCCCGCCCGCGCGCTGGACGAGCCGGGGATAGCCGGCCGGCAGCAGCGCGGCGGGCAGGTTCCAGACCCCCCACGCGGCGGACTCCTCCAGATAGGTGCTGACGCCGATGAGCGGCTTCATCGATCCGGCCTCCGTCGTTCGCCGTTCGTCGTTCGTGCTCTTCCGTATGTGTACGCGCTCGCGTCAGTCTCGTTCGAGCTCGGCCTCGGCCGCGGCCAGCGCCGCGAACTCCTCTTCCGGGGCCGCCGCGACCAGCCGGTGCCGACTGTAGAAGGTGAAGTAGGCGAGGGCGACGACATAGACGCCCAGCGCGATGAACGCCGCGTCCTTGTCCACCAGGAACGTCGCGACCAGCGCCGACAGCGCGAGGACGAAGGCGACACCGGAGGTGAGCATGCCGCCGGGCGTGCGATACGGGCGGGGCAGCTCCGGCTCGCGGCGGCGCAGTACGAGATGGGACAGCGCCATCAGCGCGTACGAGATCGTCGCGCCGAACACCGCGACATTGAGCATCCGGCCGCCGTCGCCGGTGCCCGCCGCGAGAGCGAAACCGATCGCGCCCGGGATCAGAAGACCCAGATAGGGGGCTTTGCGGCCGCTCGTGAGGGACAGGAACCGGGGCAGATAACCCGCGCGGGAGAGCGCGAACAGCTGCCGGGACCCGGCGTAGATGAGGGAGAAGAAGGAGGCGACGAGACCCGCGAGCCCCGCGTAATTGACGAACCGGCTCAGCGCGGTCGGATCCCCGTCCCCCTGGAGCGCCACCACCAGCGGATTGCCCGCGTCCTGGACGGCGGCCGAACCGCGAGCACCCGTCGCCGCGAAGAAGGTGATCAGCGCGAGCAGTACGAGCACGCCCATGGCGATCGACAGTGCCTTCGGCATCGACCGGACCGGGTCCTTGGCCTCCTCGGCGGCCAGCGGCACGCCCTCCACCCCCAGGAAGAACCACATACCGAAGGGGAAGGCCGCCCAGATACCCAGGACTCCGTACGGCAGCCAGGAGCCGGAGCCGAACGCGTCCTGGTCGACGGGGATGTCATTGAGGCCACTGGCGTCGAACTCGGTGAACGCCCCGACCGCGAAGATCAGCAGCGCGGCCACCGCGATCGCCGTCACCACCAGGCTGAAGCGCAGCGCCTCGCCCACGCCCCAGAGATGGATTCCGATGAAGATCACGAAGCAGGCGAGATAGACCGGCCAGCCGGCCGTCAGACCGAAGAGATCGAGGGACTCGACATATTCGCCGATGAAGATGGAGATGGCGGCCGGCGCGAGGATGTACTCGATGAGGATGGCCGTGCCGGTCAGGAAGCCGCCCCAGGTGCCGAGCGCGCGCCGGGCGAAGCCATAACCGCCGCCCGCGGTGGGCAGGATGGCGGACAGTTCGGCGAGCGAGAAGACCAGACAGGCGTACATCACCCCCATCAGCAGCGTGGCGATCGCGAGACCGCCGAAGCCCCCCTCGGAGAGTCCGATGTTCCACCCCGAGAAGTCCCCGGAGACGACATAGGCGACCCCGAGACCGGTGAGCAGCAGCCAGCCCGCGCTGCCCCGGCGCAGCGTGCGCCGTCGCAGATACTCGGCGTCCCCCTGGGGCGTGCCCCGCTCGGCGGCGCCGTCGGCCGCGTCGGCCGGTGGGACGCGCGAGTCCGTGCCTTCGGACATGATCCGCTCCTGCCTCGGAGTAATGGTGTGGGGCCATACCATTGCTCCACGAGCGGCGCGGCGCAAGCCCCATGCGTAAACCGGCTGTTACGGATCGGGAAAGCCTCTGGCGGGCCGTTCGGCGCGCTCCGGGCTCCGGCCGCCGGGGTCCCGGCTCCGGCCGCCGGGGTCCCGGCTCCGGCCGCCGGGCCGCGGGGCGCCGGTTCAGGCCAGGAAGCCGCGCAGCAGCGCCGCCGTGCCGCCGCAGTGCTCGCGCGCGATCTCGCGTGCCGCGTCCGCGTCACCGTCGAGCACCGCCTCGACCAGCGCCGTGTGCTGCCGCTGCGAGTGCTCCAGATTCCGCACCAGCAGCGGGATGCAGTCCAGCAGATCATTCACGGTCGCCCGCACGGCCGCGTACTGCGCGGTCAGGGTCGCGGAGCCGGACAGCTCGGCGAGCGTGAGATGCAGCATCGTGTCCGGCCTGCGGTACTCCGACAGCGGCGCGTCCCGTGTCGCCGCCAGCGCGGAGCGCAGCCGCCGCGGCTGCTCACCGGTGAGTCCGTGCGCCGCGCACAGCCCCGCCGCGCCGACCTCCAGGACCTCACGGAAGCGCAGTACGTCCTCGATGTCCACGCCCGCCACCCGGCGCCGCAGCTCCTCCTCGGCCCCACCGGTCGGTGCGTCGGGCCGCTGTCGTACGAATGTGCCGCCGTATCTGCCGCGCCGGCTCTCCAGCAGCCCCTGGTCCTGGAGGACCTTGAGAACGTCGCGCAGCGTGACCCGGCTGATCCCCAGCCGCTCCGCCAGCTCCCGCTCGGCGGGCAGCCGCTCACCGCCCGCCACCAGCCCGAGCCGTACCACCTGGAGGATCTGCTCCAGTGCCTCCTCGAAACCGTTTCCCGCCCGCACGGGCCGCAGCACCGGCGTCAGCGGGTCCGCGTTCGGCGGCGGGTCCATCGGCTCGTTCGTCTTCGCCACGTGGCCGTTTCCCCTTCCCAACCAAAGGTCTTCAGGAATACCTTATGGCTTCCGGCTGACCGAAGGAGGAGTAATCCCGTGGCAGACCGCACACCCCCGCTCCGCGTCGAGGAGCTGCGCGTCCTCGTGGAGAGCGGCGAGATCGACACGGTCGTCCTGGCCTTCCCCGATATGCAGGGCCGACTCCAGGGAAAGCGGTTCGCCGCGCAGTTCTTCCTTGACGACGTCCTGGAGCACGGTACCGAGGGCTGCAACTACCTCCTCGCCGTCGACACCGAGATGAACACCGTCGACGGATACGCGATGTCCTCCTGGGACCGCGGCTACGGCGACTTCGCGATGCGCCCCGACCTCGCCACCCTGCGCCGCGTGCCCTGGAACGAGGGCACGGCCATGGTCATCGCCGACCTCGTCTGGAACGACGGCACACCCGTCGTCGCCGCACCCCGCCAGATCCTCCGCCGCCAGCTGGAGCGCCTCGCCGGACACGGCTTCACCGCGTACGCCGGCACGGAGCTGGAGTTCCTCGTCTTCAAGGACACCTACGAGCAGGCCTGGGACAGCCACTACCGCGGGCTGACCCCCGTCAACCAGTACAACGTCGACTACTCCGTCCTCGGCACCGGACGTGTCGAACCGCTGCTGCGCCGGATCCGCAAGGAGATGGCCGCGGCCGGACTGACCGTCGAGTCCGCCAAGGGCGAATGCAACCCCGGCCAGCACGAGATCACCTTCAAGTACGACGAAGCCCTCGTCACCTGCGACCAGCACGCCATCTACAAGAACGGCGCCAAGGAGATCGCCTCCCAGGAGGGTGTCTCGCTCACCTTCATGGCCAAGTACAACGAGCGCGAGGGCAACTCCTGCCATATCCATCTCTCGCTCCAGGACGCGCACGGCACCAATGTCATGGCCGGGGACGGACCCGGCGGGATGTCGCCCGTGATGCGCCACTTCCTGGCGGGCCAGCTCGCCGCGCTCCGGGACTTCTCCCTGCTGTACGCGCCCACCATCAACGCGTACAAGCGCTTCCAGCCGGGATCCTTCGCCCCCACCGCCGTCGCCTGGGGCTACGACAATCGCACCTGTTCGCTGCGGGTGGTCGGCCACGGCCGGTCCCTGCGTTTCGAGAACCGGCTCCCCGGCGGCGACGTCAACCCGCATCTCGCCGTCGCGGGCCTGGTCGCCGCCGGTCTGTACGGCATCGAGAACGAGCTGGAACTCCCCGAACCCTGCGCGGGCAACGCCTACGCGTCCGGCTACGACCAGGTCCCGACCACCCTGCGCGAAGCCGCCGAGCTCTGGGAGAACAGCCCCATCGCCCGCGCCGCCTTCGGCGACGAGGTCGTGGCGCACTACCGCAATATGGCGCGCGTCGAGGTCGAGGCCTTCGACGCCGCGGTGACCGACTGGGAGCTTCGCCGCTCCTTCGAACGTCTGTGAGGAACGACGTGCACGAACACCACGCCGCCGGACATCAGATCCTCGACCCCGCCACCGGCGAGACCATCGCCACGGTCGCCGCGACGACCGCCGCGGAGGTCGACACGGCGGTACGCCGGGCCGCGGCGGCCCAACGCGGCTGGGCGGCGACCGCCCCCGCCGACCGCGCGCGGCTGCTGCGCCGCTTCGCCGTCGTCGTCGACGAACACAACGAGGAACTGGCCCGGCTGGAGGTCCGCGAGGCGGGCCACACCCTCGGCAACGCCCGCTGGGAGGCGGGGAACGTCCGCGATCTCCTGGACTACAGCGCCGGGGGAGTGGAGCGGCTGACCGGCCGGCAGATCCCGGTCGCGGGCGGACTCGACATCACCCTCCTGGAACCGCTCGGCGTCGTCGGCGTGATCGCCCCGTGGAACTTCCCCATGCCGATCGCCGCCTGGGGCACCGCCCCCGCGCTCGCGGCGGGCAACGCGGTGCTGCTCAAGCCCGCCGAGACCACCCCGCTCACCGCGCTCCGGCTGGCCGAACTGGCCCTGGAGGCAGGACTTCCCGAGCATCTCTTCCAGGTCCTGCCCGGAGCGGGCGATATCGCGGGCAACGCGCTGGTCGAACATCCGGGCGTCGCCAAGATCGTCTTCACCGGATCCACCCGCGTCGGCAAGCAGATCATGGCGAAGGGCAGCGCGCTGCTGAAGCGTGTGACCCTCGAACTCGGCGGCAAGAGCCCCAATATCGTCTTCGCCGACTCCGATCTGGAGCTGGCCGCCGCGACCGCCCCGATGGCCTTCCTCGACAACTCCGGACAGGACTGCTGCGCCCGTACCCGCATCCTGGTCCAGCGCGAGGTCCACGACCGGTTCCTGGAACTGCTCGCCCCGGCCATCGAGTCGGTCGTCGTCGGCGACCCGTCCGACGAGAAGACCCAGATGGGCCCGCTGATCTCGGCGGTCCAGCTGGAGCGCGTACGGTCGTACGTCCCCGACGGCGCGAAGGGCATCCGCGGCACCGCGCCCGAAGGGCCCGGGTTCTGGTTCCCGCCGACCGTCCTCACCGATGCCGCCGCCGACTCCCCGGTCGCCACGGAGGAGGTCTTCGGCCCGGTCGCGGTCGTCCTGCCCTTCGAGGACGAGGAGGACGCCGTCCGGCTCGCCAACGACACCGACTACGGGCTCGCGGGGTCGATCTGGACCCGCGACGTGGGCCGCGCCCTGCGGGTCTCGCGCGCCGTCGCCGCCGGCAACCTCTCCGTCAATTCACACAGCGCCGTCCGGTACGGGACACCGTTCGGCGGCTACAAACAGTCCGGACTCGGCCGCGAACTGGGCCCCGACGCCCTGGCCGCCTTCACCGAAACCAAGAACGTCTTCATCAGCACGGAGGCCTGAGCCATCATGACCGCCCCTACCAACGACGTCATCTGCCGCCGGCTTGTCGGCCGCACCGCCGTGATCACCGGTGCCGGCAGCGGCATCGGCCTGGCCACCGCCCGCCGGCTCGCCGCCGAGGGCGCGCACATCGTCTGCGGCGACATCGACGAGACCGCGGGCAAAGCCGCGGCCGAACAGGTCGACGGGACCTTCGTACGCGTCGACGTGACCAACGCCGACGAGGTCGACGCCCTGTTCAGGATCGCCCACGAGACCTACGGCAGCGTCGACATCGCCTTCAACAACGCGGGCATCTCGCCCCCCGAGGACGACTCGATCCTCACCACCGGCCTGGACGCCTGGCGGAAGGTCCAGGAGGTCAACCTCACCTCCGTATATCTGTGCTGCAAGGCGGCCATCCCCTATATGCGGCGGCAGGGCCGGGGCTCGATCATCAACACCGCCTCGTTCGTGGCACGCATGGGCGCGGCGACCTCCCAGATCTCGTACACCGCGTCCAAGGGCGGGGTGCTCGCGATGTCCCGTGAGCTGGGCGTGCAGTTCGCCCGCGAGGGGATCCGGGTGAACGCCCTGTGCCCGGGGCCCGTCAACACCCCGCTGCTCCAGGAGCTGTTCGCCAAGGACCCGGAGCGCGCCGCCCGCCGGCTCGTGCACATTCCGGTCGGCCGGTTCGCCGAGGCCGACGAGATCGCTGCGGCGGTCGCCTTCCTCGCCAGTGACGACTCCTCGTTCGTGAACGCCACGGACTTCCTCGTCGACGGAGGCATCTCGGGGGCGTACGTCACGCCCGTCTAGACCCCGTCCGGCCCTGCGGCCACCTCTGGTCGGTATCCCGGTCCAGGTGTCCCCACCATCGAACGCCGGTGGGACGGGACTTCCTGGGCCGGGCACCCCCGACCGCTCGACCCGGGGATCGTCCTCGTGAGGGGGAGAGCGGGCACCGGGGCCACGTTCATGAGGAGCGATCCTCAGAGGAACGTGCGGCCCTCACCCCGGTAGGTCGGCACGGCCGCCACCACCCGGTCGCCCTCCACCAGATGCAACGTGTCGAAGCGCTCGCACAGTTCACCCGCCTTGGCATGCCGGAACCACACCTTGTCGCCGAGCAGCAGATCGTCGGCGGCGGGCCCCAGCAGCGGGGTCTGCACCTCGCCGGCCCCCTCCTGCCGGTCGTAGCGCAGCCCTTCGGGCAGATACGGCACGGGCAGCCGGTCGGCACCCGGCGCCCCCGACGCCGGATAGCCGCCGCCGAGCACGGTCACCACACCGACCCCCGGCCTGCGCACCACGGGCTGGGCGAAGAGCGCCGCCGGACGGCCCGTGAACGATGTGTAGTTGTCAAAGAGCCGTGGTACGTAGAGCCCCGAGCCCGCGGCGATCTCCGTCACCGCCTCCTCGGCCGCCGTGTGCTGGACGCTGCCCGTGCCGCCGCCGTTGACGAACTCCAGCTCCGGCGCGACGGCCCGCACCGCGCGCACCACCGCCGCGCGTCGCTCCGCCAGCTCTCCGCGGGCCGCGGACTGCATCAGCCGGATCGCACGCGACCGCAGCGGCCGTCCTGCCAGGGCGTCCCCTACCCCGGCCACATGTCCTTCGTATGCCATGAGCCCGACCAGCCGGAATCCGGGGCGTCGGGCTATCGATCTGGCGAGCTCGGCCAGTTGGGCCGGCTCGCGCAGCGGGGAGCGCAGTGCACCAATCCTGACCCGCCCGCCGAACAGCCGCAAGGCCGTGTCCAGTTCAAGACAGATCCGGAATTCCTCACGTCCGCCGTCCCGCGCCGCGTCGATGAGGTCCAGCTGCGCCGGGTCGTCGATCATCACGGTGACGGCGGCGGCGAGCTTGGGATCGGCGGCCAGCTCCGCGTAGGCGGCGCGGTCCGCCGACGGATAGGCGAGGAGTACGTCCTCGAACCCGGCCCGCGCCAGCCACAGCGACTCGGCCAGTGTGAACGACATGATCCCCGCGAAGCCCTCGCGCCCCAGCACTCGTTCCAGCAGCGCCCTGCAACGCACCGACTTGCTCGCCACCCGGATCGGCTTGCCCGCCGCCCGCCGGACGAGATCGTCCGCGTTGGCGTCGAAGGCTTCGAGATCAACGAGGGCGAGCGGGGCGTCGAGGTGAGCGGTGGCGCGGTCGTACCGTGCCCGGTCAGTGGCGCGCGGAGTCATGGTCCGAGCTTGCCAGACGGGATTACCGCACGGTAGGGGGATGATCTGGGCAGATCACCACGGGCCTTCGCGGTCGTTCCCGCCGGGCCCGCTCCACCCCGTAGAGTGACGCACACGCCGCGTCGAACGGGCCTGTTCCGTACGGCGGTCGACACGGTGGGACCGGTCTGCACAGGTGGCACAGGGGGACGGATGAGTACCGAAGCGCGACGCGCTCCCGTACCACCCCGCCCGGCGACACCACCGTCCGCGCCGGAGTCCGGGACGGCCGGGACCGGGGAGGACGCGTCGGCCGACGCCCCGCGTCCGCCGAGATCACGGATCTCCGACGCGCTGCTGCCCCCGCCCGAGCCGGTACGGATACCACCACCGCCGTCCGGACCTCCCGCTCCGCCCGCGGCCAAGTCCATGGCGCCGACGGTGAAACCGGCCCCGGCCGCGGTCGCCCAACCGGCCCCGGCTGTGCACCCCGCCCCGGCTGCGCATCCGGCCCCGGGCGTGATCCCGGCCCGCCCCCCGGCGCCGCCCCCGCCACCAGCCCCGGCCCCGCCCCCCGCGACAGCCCCGGCTCCGGCCCCGCCCGCCGCCGCACCCCCCACGCCCGTGGAGACCACCACCCGCCTCCGGCCGGTGCCCCCGGCCCCCGCCGGAGCGGTGCCGCGCACGCCGCCCCCGCCTTCCGCGCCGCCGCCGCCCGTACCCGCCAGTCCGCCGCTGCGCCCGCCCGGTTTCCCGACCCCGCCGCCGTACCCCTGGGGCGGGCAGCGTCCCGAGACGCCGCAGGAGACCACCACCAGGCTGCGCCCCGTTCCCTCCCGGCAGCACCCCTTCAGGGTCGCCGCCGCCGTGGCCTGCGTCGTGCTCGGGCTCGGACTGATCGGCGGCGCCGCCACCGGGAGCTGGCTGACCGGGGACTCGGCCGCCGAGCCCGCCGCCCGGGACACCTTCGCCACCGCGCGCGGCCTCTGGCACAACGTGCCCGTCGACACCCTCTTCCCCCGCACCCTCGCGGGAGACGGCGCGGGACCCGGCGGCGCGGACCGTGAGTGGACCAGGATCGGCGTCGCACCCGACAGCGGCTGTACCGGCACCCTCGACCCGCTGCTGCTCGGCACGCTGCGCCCCGTCGGCTGCGCGCGCGTGCTGCGCGCCACCTACGCCGACGCCACCTCCAGCAGCGTCACCACCGTCGGTCTGGTCTTCACCCAGGCCGACGCCCTCGCGATGGACACCCTGCGCGTCCGGTTCCGCGACGAGCGCCTCGCCGAACGCACCGATCTGATGCCCCGTACGTTCCCCGTCAAGGGCACCGTCGCGGGCGGCTTCGGTGACGCCCAGCGCGCGAGCTGGACGGTGCGTGTGCTCACCGACGCGCCTGTCGTCGTGTTCGCCGTCTCCGGCTTCGCCGACGGACGACCGGTCCCCACTCCCCAGCCCATCGGCAAGGCCATGGCCAAGGGCGCCACGACCGCGCCCGCGCAGTCCGGTCTCGGTCACGAGGCCAAGGGCATCGCGGACCGGATAGAACGAGGGCTGCGCAAGACCGTGGGCGCCCGAACGGCGGCTCCTCGATGACCTCGCACATGACCTCGGAACCTTCCCGTCCCGCGCCTTCCGGCCGTCCGTCCCGGCGCCACCGTCTCGCCGCCGCCTTCGCCGCCACGTCCGTCCTGCTGCTCGTCCCCGCCCCTCCGGCGCACGCCGACGCGATCCGGGCGCAGCAGTGGGCCCTCGACGCCATGCACACCGAGGAGGCGTGGCGCACCGCGCAGGGCCGGGGCATCACCGTCGCCGTCCTGGACACCGGCGTCGACGCCACCCATCCCGACCTGGAGGGCCAGGTGCTCCCCGGCCGGGATCTGATCGGTTTCGGGGCACGCAGCGGCGACCGCGCCTGGGCCCGTCACGGCACCGCCATGGCCGGCATCATCGCCGGACACGGCCATGGCGCCAATCGCGCGGACGGAGTCCTCGGGATCGCGCCCGAGGCGAAGATCCTCCCGGTCCGCGTCATCCTCGAAGGCACCGACCCCGCCCGCGCCAAGGCGCGCTCCTCCAAGGGAGGCGCCCTCGCCGAGGGCATCCGCTGGGCCGCCGACCAGGGCGCCGACGTCATCAACCTCTCCCTCGGCGACGACAGCGAGTCCGCCCATCCGGAACCGGGGGAGGACGCGGCCGTCCAGTACGCGCTGGCCAAGGGCGCCGTCGTGGTGGCCTCGGCGGGCAACGGCGGCGAGAAGGGCGACCATGTCTCGTACCCCGCGGCCTATCCCGGGGTGATCGCGGTGACGGCCGTGGACGAGTACGGGACGCGCGCCGCGTTCTCCACCCGCCGCTGGTACGCCACCGTCAGCGCGCCGGGCGTCAATGTGGTCATCGCCGATCCCGACCGCCGCTACTACGAGGGCTGGGGCACCAGCGCCGCCGCCGCGTTCGTCTCCGGCGCCGTCGCGCTCGTACGCTCCGCCCACCCCGATCTCACCCCGGCGCAGATCAAGAAGCTCCTCGCGGACACCGCCCGCGACGCGCCGGAGGACGGCCATGACGACGCCCGTGGGCACGGGCTCGTCGATCCCGCCGCCGCGATCAAGGCCGGGGCGAAACTGTCCCGTACGGATCTGAAGAGCGAGGCCGCGGCCGCCGACGGGTACGACAAGCGGTACTTCGGCAGCGGCCCCGACGCCCCGCGCGCGGACGCGGAACCCGCCGCCTGGCTCGCGCCCGCGGTGGGCGGCGCCGGGGCCCTCCTGCTGGCCTGCGCGGTGCTGCTGTGGCGCGGCGGCCTCAGGCGAACCGGCGTACGGCGCTGACGGCGGCCTCCTCGACCCGCGCGATCCCCGCGTCCTTCGCCGTGTGCCCGTCGGACAGCACGGCGACCAGACAGTCCCGTACCCGCCCGACCGAGTGGACGACCCACAGGCCGCTGTCGCTTCGCGGCAGCCAGCCGTTCTTCAGCGCCCAGTCGCCGTCCGTCGCCGCCGCGGAGACGCCCCAGTCCTGTCCGGGCACCACCCGCCCCATCAGCCCCGCCAGATAGCGACGCGACCTCTCGTCGAGACCTGTGGGCACCGCCGGATCCGTGACGGCGGGCGTCGCCGGATCCGCGCCGGCGAACACCGCCCTCAGCAGCGTCAGCTGGTCGCGCGCGGTGGTGCGGGTGAGCCCCCAGGCGGGCGCCGCCGACGTCCGGGTCATCCCGAGCCGGGCATGCGCCGCGTCCAGTCCCGCCACGCCCCCGGCCGCCGCCCGCAGCGCCGTCGCCGCCTCGTTGTCGCTGCGCTCGATCATGGCCTCCGCGAGCCGCTCCTCACCGGCCGTCAGCCACCGCCCCGCGTCCCGCGCCCGCAGCAGCAGCGCCGCCAGGACCGCGACCTTGACGATGCTCGCGGTGACATACGTCCGGTCCTCGCCGCACGCCCACTCGCCCCCGCCTGCGAGGTCGTACACCGCGACCGAGAGATCCACCCGACGACCGTACGTCCCACCGGGCCCCTTAGGCTCGTCCCGTGGCCCTCAAGAACATCCCCGACTCCGGATTCTCCGACGACGACGGCACCGCCGCGCCCGAGCTGACGGCCGCGCTCGCGGCCTGGGCCGGGGACCGGTCGGCCGAGCCGCGCGTCCTGGCGGCGCTCAAGGACGCCCGGCTGCTGGTCCCCGTGGTCGCCGTGCTCGGAGAGACGGAGGAGGACGAGGCGAGCGGCCTGCGCCGCGAGAAGACCAGCGACATGGCCGTCCCGACCCTTCGGGCGGGCGACCGCCGCGCGCTGCCCGCCTTCACCTCCGTCGCGGCGCTGGCCCGCTGGGACCCGGAGGCCCGGCCCGTCGCCGTACCGCTGCACCAGGCGCTCCGGGCCGCCGCGCACGAGCGGGCGGACACGGTGGTGATCGACCTCGCGGGTCCCGTCACCTACCAGCTCACCGGACCCGCGCTGCTGGCTCTCGCCGAGGGCCGTACCAGCACCGATCCGCTCGCGGATCCCGCCGTCGGCGCGGCGGTGCGGTCCGCCGTCGCCGCCGAGCCCGCCGTGCTCCGCGCGCATCTCGGCCCCGGCAGCGCGGACGGGACGCTCGCGCTCGTGCTCGATCCGGCCGCGCGTCCCGCCGAGACGGCCCGCCGGATCGCCGAGGCCCTCGCGGCCGATGACGTACTGAGGGCCCGCCTGGTACGCGGACTCGACCTGGCACTGCTGCCGGCCGAGGCCACACCACCCGGCGAGCCCCTTTTCGTCCGCGCGTGACGTACGTACGCGGGAGAGGTGCTCAGTCCGCGCGTGACCCACGCACGCGACGCGCTTGAGCGCGCGCGTGGTGCCCCTCCGCGCGGGACGTGACGGGGACGGATCAGCCGTAGACCGGCCCCGTGTACTTCTCGCCGGGACCCTGCCCCGGCTCGTCCGGCACGAGCGACGCCTCGCGGAACGCCAGCTGGAGCGACTTCAGCCCGTCACGCAGCGGAGCCGCGTGGAAGGAGCTGATCTCCGTCGCGCTCGCGTCCATCAGCCCGGCCAGCGCGTGGACCAGCTTGCGCGCCTCGTCCAGGTCCTTGTGCTCGTCGCCCTCCTCGGTCAGCCCGAGCTTGACGGCCGCCGCGCTCATCAGATTCACGGCGACCGTGACGATCACCTCGACGGCGGGGACTTCCGCGATGTCGCGGGCCATGGCGTCATAGCCGGGGGTTTCCTGGGGAGAGGTCGCGTCGCTCATGCCCACACGATAGGCGTACGCCTGAGTGGCCCCGGCCGCGGGAGCGGACTGGTACGCGGGGTTCGCACCACCCCCGAGGAGCTGCTAACCTTGTGTAACGACCGGTCGGACACGTGTGTGCCCGGCCCACAAGTGGAGGCTCCGATCTCCCACCTGGCTGCTCCTCAGGGGCGGCGGGTCACCGGTCAGGTGGTGCCCATCGTTCCGTACGGACGATGGAACCGCCCGATGCGCCCCGTGGCATACGCGCGGCGGTGCTCCGGTATTCGAGGAGCTCCTGCCTGTGTGCCGTCCGGGGCATTTTTGATGTTCCGCCGCGGTTGGTCTGCATACACAGACGTTACGCGGCTGTCTGCCAGGCAGTCGTGTGGTGCTACCGAGGAGGATCCATCAGCGCCGAGCCCCGCATCAACGACCGGATTCGCGTTCCCGAAGTGCGACTTGTCGGTCCCAGTGGCGAGCAGGTGGGCATTGTCCCGCTCGCCAAGGCCCTAGAGCTTGCGCAGGAGTACGACCTGGACCTGGTCGAGGTCGCGGCGAACGCCCGTCCGCCCGTGTGCAAGCTCATGGACTACGGGAAGTTCAAGTACGAGTCGGCCATGAAGGCCCGTGAGGCGCGCAAGAACCAGGCGCACACGGTCATCAAGGAGATGAAGCTCCGGCCGAAGATCGACCCGCACGACTATGACACCAAGAAGGGTCATGTCGTCCGGTTCCTCAAGCAGGGGGACAAGGTCAAGATCACGATCATGTTCCGTGGTCGTGAGCAGTCCCGCCCCGAGCTGGGTTTCCGACTGCTCCAGCGTCTCGCTTCGGATGTCGAGGAGCTCGGCTTCATCGAGTCGAACCCGAAGCAGGACGGCCGGAACATGATCATGGTTCTTGGCCCGCACAAGAAGAAGACCGAGGCCATGGCCGAGGCCCGTGAGGCGCAGGCCGCCCGCAAGGCGGAGCGCCAGGGGTACCCGACCGAGGAATCCGCGGACACTGCGGCCGAGGCTCCGGCCGAGGCATCTTCCGAAGCGTGATCCGGGGGGCGCCGACAGGCGGCGCCTCGGATCCGGTCCGGAACCACACACCAGAGATATGACGCTCCCGAGCGCCGGCCGACCGGCCGGCTGGGAGCGCCACTGACGAGGAGAGAGCGGCGCCATGCCGAAGAACAAGACGCACAGCGGTGCAAAGAAGCGCTTCCGCGTGACCGGCTCGGGCAAGGTGCTCCGGCAGCGCGCCGGCCGTCGCCACTACCTGGAGCACAAGCCCTCGACGCTGACGCGCCGCCTCGCCGGCACCGTCGAGCTCGCGCCGGGCGACGCCGCCAAGGCGAAGAAGCTTCTCGGCCTGTAGTCCGCGCGTCCCGCCGCAGCGCGGGGCCGGGACACCTACAGGAACCATGCCGTTCTTGGGTCACGCCACCACCCGTGACCCAGCTACAAGGAGTTAACACGTGGCACGCGTCAAGCGGGCAGTCAACGCCCACAAGAAGCGCCGGGCAATCCTCGAGGCGGCCAGCGGTTACCGCGGCCAGCGCTCGCGTCTGTACCGGAAGGCGAAGGAGCAGGTCACCCACTCCCTCGTTTACAACTACAACGACCGCAAGAAGCGCAAGGGCGACTTCCGTCAGCTGTGGATCCAGCGGATCAACGCCGCTGCCCGCGCCAACGGCATCACCTACAACCGCTTCATCCAGGGTCTGAAGGCCGCCAACGTCGAGGTGGACCGCAAGATCCTCGCCGAGCTGGCCGTCAATGACTCCAGCGCGTTCG
This sequence comes from Streptomyces sp. NPDC088147, assembly GCF_044741565.1. Taxonomy (NCBI): domain Bacteria; kingdom Bacillati; phylum Actinomycetota; class Actinomycetes; order Kitasatosporales; family Streptomycetaceae; genus Streptomyces; species Streptomyces sp. NPDC088147. The sequence goes on from NZ_JBIUSY010000010.1 coordinate 226,922, forward strand.
CCGCGCTCGTCGAGGTGGCCCAGAAGGCCCTCCCGAGCGACGTCAACGCCCCGAAGGCCGCCGCCTGATCCCGTCAGGCCGCCGTACTTCCCGCCGGACCCGCAGGCATCGCGCCTGCGGGTCCGGCGCGTTCCGCGCCTCCCTCCGCGTCCGTCCGGACCCCTGCGTCCGGTATGCCGCCCGTATCCGTTCGTCCTCATACGAGAAGTGAGATAACGCCGTCCATGGGCACCCCCGAGCTGATCTCCCCGCGTTCCCCGCGCGTCACGGCCGCCAGGAGACTCGCCAAGCGCGCCTTCCGCGGCAAGGAACGCCGGTTCATCGCCGAGGGGCCGCAGGCCGTACGGGAAGCGGTGCTCCATCGCGGTGACGGCGGGGAGCCCACGCTCGTCGAGCTGTTCACCACCGTCGAGGCCGCCGAGCGGTACGCCGACATCGTCGACGCCGCGCGCGCCACCGGGGCCCGGGTGCACCTCGCGCCCGACGCCGTGCTCGCCGAGGTGTCCCAGACCGTCACCCCGCAGGGGCTGCTCGGGGTGTGCCGGTTCCTCGACTCGCCGTTCGAGGAGATCCTGCGCGCCAGGCCCCGGCTCGTCGCCGTACTGGCGCATGTCCGCGACCCCGGGAACGCCGGTACGGTGCTGCGCTGCGCCGACGCCGCGGGCGCCGACGCCGTCGTCCTCACCGATGCCTCCGTCGATCTCTACAACCCCAAATCCGTCCGGGCGTCCGTCGGCTCGCTCTTCCATCTGCCGGTCGCCGTCGGCGTCCCCGTCGAGCAGGCCGTCCGGGGGCTGCGGGACGCGGGCGTACGGATCCTGGCCGCCGACGGCGCGGGCGAGAACGACCTGGACGACGAACTGGACGCGGGCACCATGGGCGGGCCCACCGCCTGGATCTTCGGCAACGAGGCCTGGGGACTGCCGGCCGAGACCCGCGCCCTCGCGGACGCGGTGGTACGGGTGCCGATCCACGGAAAGGCCGAGAGTCTGAACCTCGCGACGGCCGCGGCCGTATGTCTCTATGCCTCGGCGCGCGCCCAGCGCGTGCGCGGTACGTGCTGAGGGGGTCCCGCTCCGTCACGTTCAGCTAGTACTGTTGCGCTTTCTGGGGCCCACTGAGCTACGCGGAAGAGGTGGGATGCGGGGATGAGTGTCGGGGCGAGCGGACCCGCCGCGGTCCAGGGAGCCTTACCGCCCCCGTACGGGACCGGCGCGGGTGAGCCGCCCGGCGCGGACGAGCGGACCGGTGTGGACGAGCGGATCGGCACGGGCGACGGGGGGATCCACCCCGACGAACTGCCCGACGGGCTGGTCGTCGCCGACGAGACCGGCAGGGTGATCTGCTTCAACGCCGCCGCCGCCCGGATCACCGCCGTCCCGTGCGCCGACGCCCTCGGCCGCCCGCTGGAACGGGCGCTGCCGCTGGAGGACCTGAAGGGCCGCCGCTGGTGGGCGCTGACCGACCCGTACGGCGGGCTCGCCACCCGGGTGGGCCAGCCCGAGCGCAATCTGCTGCTGCCGGGCGGCCGGGAGGTCCTGGTCTCCGCCCGCTACGTCCGCACGCACCCGACCGGGCCCGTACGCCGGCTGGTCGTCTCCATCCGGGGCACGGAGGCGCGACGGCGTACCGAACTGAGCCACGCCGAACTCATCGCGACCGTCGCCCATGAACTGCGCTCCCCGCTCACCTCCGTCAAGGGGTTCACGGCGACGCTGCTCGCCAAGTGGGAGCGCTTCACCGACGACCAGAAGCGGCTGATGCTGGAGACCGTCGACGCCGACGCCAACCGGGTCACCCGGCTGATCGCGGAGCTGCTGGACATCTCCAGGATCGACTCGGGCCGGCTGGAGGTGCGCCGGCAGCCGGTGGACATCGGCGCGGCCGTGGGACGCCATGTCCAGTCGCACACCGCCGCGGGCCAGTCGCCGGACCGGTTCCTCGTACGGATACAGCAGCCGCTGCCCGATCTGTGGGCGGATCCCGACAAGATCGATCAGGTGCTCGGCAATCTGCTGGAAAACGCGGTGCGCCACGGGGAGGGAACCGTCACCATCGAGGTGGCCGCCGCGACGCTCAGCCACGCGGCGCGGCCGGAAACCGAGACGGAGCCGGAGAAGGGAACGGCCGTCACCGTGTGCGACGAGGGTCCCGGCATCCCCGAGGAGTCGATGGGCCGTGTCTTCACCCGCTTCTGGCGGGGGAGCAAGCGCGGCGGGACCGGCCTCGGCCTGTATATCGTCAAGGGCATTGTCGAGGCGCACGGCGGGACGATCACCGTCGGCCGCGGACCCGGCGGCGGTGCCGAGTTCCGGTTTATCCTGCCCGTCGGCGCTCCGGCCTACCTGTCCTGAGCGGCCCACGGGCTTCTTCACCTTCGTACGACCTTTAGACTCGACTTTTGGCACCTTCGCGCCTTCGCGCTCCCCAGTGATCGAGCAGGGTCGTTTCGCCAGCCAAACGGAAGTACGGAAGAGATGTCGGCACCCAACAAGTCGTACGACCCAGTCGAGGTCGAGGCACTGAAACCGGAAGAGATCGAGCGGATGCGGGACGAGGCGCTCGCCGCCTTCGCCGCCGCCGGTGATCTCGACGCGCTCGCGCACGAGAAGACCGCGCACACCGGAGGTACCTCGCCGCTCGCCCTCGCCAACCGGGAGATCGGCGCCCTGCCCCCGCAGGCCAAGGCCGAGGCGGGCAAGCGCGTGGGCCAGGCCCGCGGCGCCGTCAACAAGGCCCTCGCCGCCCGCCAGAGCGAGCTGGAGGCGGAGCGTGACGCCCGGGTGCTGGTCGAGGAGGCGGTGGACGTCACGCTGCCGTACGACCGCACCCCGCCCGGTGCCCGCCACCCGCTGACCGGCTTCATGGAGCGGGTCGCGGACGTCTTCGTGGCCATGGGCTACGAGGTCGCCGAGGGCCCCGAGGCCGAGGCGGAGTGGTTCAACTTCGACGCGCTCAACTTCGTGCCCGACCACCCGGCGCGCCAGATGCAGGACACCTTCTTCGTCCGGGGCCCCGAGGGCACGGAAGGCGACGAGTCCGGTGTGGTGCTCCGTACGCACACCTCCCCGGTCCAGGCGCGCGCTCTGCTCGACCGCGAGCCGCCCGTGTACATCGTCTGCCCGGGGCGGGTCTACCGCACCGACGAGCTGGACGCCACGCACACCCCGGTCTTCCACCAGATCGAGCTGCTCGCCGTCGACGAGGGCCTGACCATGGCCGACCTCAAGGGCACTCTGGACCACATGGTCCAGGCGCTCTTCGGCGCGGACATGAAGACCCGGCTCCGTCCGAACTTCTTCCCCTTCACCGAGCCGTCCGCCGAGATGGACATGGTCTGTTACGTGTGCCGCGGCGCCTCGGTCGGCAACCCCGACCGGCCCTGCCGCACCTGCGGCAGCGAAGGCTGGATCGAGCTGGGCGGCTGCGGCATGGTCAACCCCAAGGTGCTCATCGCCTGCGGTGTCGACCCCAGGAAGTACAGCGGATTCGCCTTCGGGTTCGGCATCGAACGGATGCTGATGTTCCGCCACAACGTCGAAGACATGCGAGACATGGTCGAGGGTGACGTCCGGTTCACCCGGCCGTTCGGGATGGAGATCTGATGCGCGTCCCGCTTTCCTGGCTGCGGGAGTACGTCGACCTGCCGGCGACGGAGACCGGCCGTGACGTCCAGGCCAAGCTCGTCTCCGCCGGTCTCGAGGTCGAGACCGTCGAGCAGCTCGGCGCGGGCCTCAAGGGCCCCCTCGTCGTCGGCAAGGTGCTCACCATCGAGGAGCTGGAGGGCTTCAAGAAGCCCATCCGCTTCTGCACGGTGGATGTCGGCACGGCCAACGGCACCGGCGAGCCGCAGGAGATCGTCTGCGGCGCGCGGAACTTCTCCGTCGGCGACAAGGTCGTCGTGGTCCTCCCCGGCGCGGTCCTGCCGGGCGACTTCGCGATCGCCGCGCGCAAGACGTACGGCAGGACGTCCCACGGCATGATCTGCTCCGGCGACGAGCTGGGCATGGGCGATGACGGCTCGGGCGGCATCATCGTGCTCCCGCCCGAGCACGAGGCCGGCAGCGACGCCATCGCGCTCCTGGAGCTGGTGGACGAGGTCCTCGACATCGCCGTCACGCCCGACCGCGGCTACTGCCTCTCGCTCCGCGGGGTCGCCCGCGAGACCGCCATCGCGTACGGACTGACCCTGCGGGACCCGGCGCTGCTCGACGTGCCCGCGCCCAACTCGTACGGCCACCCGGTGAAGGTCGCCGACCCGAGGGGCTGCGACCGCTTCACGGCCCGTACGGTCACCGGCCTCGACCCGGAGGCGCACAGCCCCATCTGGCTGCGCCGCCGGCTCCAGAAGGCCGGGATGCGGCCGATCTCGCTCGCTGTCGACATCACCAACTACGTGATGCTGGAGCTCGGCCAGCCGCTGCACGCGTACGACCGCTCCCGGCTGGAGGGCGCCATCGGCGTCCGCCGTGCCCGGCCCGGCGAGAAGATCACCACGCTCGACGGCGTCCAGCGGGTGCTGGACGCCCAGGACCTGGTCATCACCGACGACCGCGGGCCCATCGGCCTCGCGGGCGTGATGGGCGGCGCGAACACCGAGATCGCCGACACCACGACCCATCCGGAAACGGGCGAGACCCAGGGCACCACCGACGTGGTGATCGAGGCCGCGCACTTCGACGCGATCTCCATCGCCCGTACCGCGCGCCGCCACAAGCTGGCCTCCGAGGCGTCCAAGCGCTTCGAGCGCGGGGTCGACCCGCAGGCCGCGTCCGCCGCCGCGCAGCGGACCGTCGACCTGCTGGTGCTGCTCGCCGGCGGCTCCGCCGGGGCCGGCGTCACTGAGATCATCGCGCCCTCCGCGCCGCACACCATCACCATGCCCGCCGACCACCCCGACCGGGTCGCCGGTGTCACCTACGGCCGGGAGACGGTCGTACGGCGGCTCCAGCAGATCGGCTGCGACGTCTACGGCCAGGACGAGCTGGTCGTCACCGTGCCGTCCTGGCGCCCCGACCTCGGCGAGCCCAATGACCTCGCCGAGGAGGTCATCCGGCTCGAGGGGTACGAGAACCTTCCCTCGACGCTGCCGACCCCGCCGTCCGGCCGCGGGCTCACCGAGCGCCAGCGGCTGCACCGCCGCGTCGGCCGCGCCCTGGCCGGCGCCGGTTATGTCGAGGCGCTGAACTACCCGTTCCTCGGCGACGCGGCGCTCGACGCGCTCGGGCTGCCGGCCGACGACGACCGGCGCCGTACGGTCACGCTCGTCAACCCGCTCTCCGACGAGGAGCCCGCGCTGCGCACCACGCTGCTGCCGGGCCTGCTCACGGCGCTGCGGCGCAACGACGGCCGGGGTTCGCACGATCTGGCGCTCTTCGAGACCGGACTGGTCTTCCTGCCCACCGGCCACGAGACCGTGCCGGTACGGCTGCCCGTCGACCGGCGGCCGACCGACGAGGAGGTGGCGGCGCTCGACGCCGCGCTGCCGCGCCAGCCGCGGCACGCCGCCGTCGTGCTGGCCGGGGCGCGCGAGCAGGCCGGCTGGTGGGGCAAGGGACGCCCCGCGCAGTGGTCGGACGCCGTCGAGGCCGCCCGTACCGTCGCCCGCGAGGCCGGGGCCGAACTGACCGTACGGGCCGGGCAGTACGAGCCGTGGCACCCCGGCCGGTGCGCGGCGCTGTTCGCCACCGTGGACGGTGAGGAGACGCTCCTCGGCCACGCCGGAGAGCTGCACCCGCGCGTCCTGAAGGCGCTCGGACTGCCGGAGCGCGGCTGCGCCATGGAGATCGATCTCGATCTGCTGGAGCGCGCGGGCACCGGCGTGATCAAGGCGCCGCGGATTTCCACCTATCCGGTGGCGACGCAGGATGTCGCGCTTGTCGTACCGGCCGAGGTGCCGGCCGCCGAGGTGGAGCGGGCGCTGCGCGAGGGCGCCGGGGAACTCCTGGAGTCCCTGCGGCTGTTCGACGTGTTCGCCGGCGAGCAGATCGGCGAGGGGCACAAGTCCCTTGCCTACGCGCTGCGTTTCCGCGCGGCGGACCGCACACTGACGGTCGACGAGGCCACGGCGGCCCGTGACGCGGCCGTCGCGCTCGCCGCCGAACGGACCGGGGCGGTCCTGCGCGGCGCGTGACCACCCTGCCGCGCGCCGTCGCTGTACTGGCTCTCGGCCGGTGAGGGGCGCATCCGGATCATCGGATGCGCCCCTCACTCATTCGGGTGAGAAGTCCTGGCGTGTCACGTCATGGGGCTTCCGTGATCGACAGAATCGATCCGGCCGAGACGGTCGACGTACGCCCCACGGCTTAGCGGCCGGACGGCCGAGGGAGGCCGACGGATGAACCGGACCAAGGCAACAGAGGAAGCGCAGGCGGAAGCGCCGGCCTCCTGGGGCCTTGTCGAATGCGCGATCCCGGGCGGTCTGCTCACAGCGGTGATCACCTGGGAGCTCACCCGCCCGGCGGCGGACCGCGACGATCTGCTCTCGCGCATCGTGACCTGCGTCGTCTTCCTGCTGGTGGTGGCGTATCTGCTGATCCGTGTACGGCGGCGGGCGGCCCGGGAGCTGCGGGAGGTCAAGGCCGTGGCGCGGGCGGCCCAGGAGGTGCTGATCAGGACCCTGCCGCCCCGGCTGGACGGTCTCACGCTCTCCGCACGCCAGCTCTCCGCGTCGCGCGGTGCCGATGTCGGCGGCGATCTGTACGAGGCGGTGGCCACGGCCTACGGGGTGCGGATCGTCATCGGGGATGTGCGCGGCCATGGACTGCCCGCCATCGGGGCGGTGGCCGCGGTCCTCGGCAGCTTCCGGGAAGCGGCCCATGACGAGGCCGGGCTCGACGGCGTGCTGCGCCGGCTCGACCGGGCCCACCAGCGCCATCTGCGGGAGCTGGCGCGCCAGGAGCCGCCCGCCGCCGCGGGGCAGGAGCCGGACTCCCTGTCGGCGGAGGAGTTCGTCACCGTACTGCTGCTGGAGATCGGGGCCGACGCGGAGGTACGGGCCCTCAACTGCGGGCATCCCTGGCCCTATCGGCTCGGCCGGGGCGCCGCGCGGCTGGCGTCGGGCGAGCCGCTGCCGCCGCTGGGCGCCTTTCCGCTGCCCCCCGATCTGCTGCCGTATCAGTGCGGTCCGCTGCTGCCCGGTGAGGCGCTGTTCCTGCACACCGACGGGGCGGAGGACGCCCGGGACTCCGCGGGACGGTTCTTCGCACTGGAGGAAGCGCTCACGGAGGCCGCCGCGGGGCCGCCCCTGGCGCCCGCCGCCGTCGTGCGCACGGTCCACGCGGCGCTGCTGCGGCACACCGGCGGGCGGATCACCGACGACATGGCGCTGCTCGTGCTGCGCAACGACCGCCCACCGGTGGGCGATTCCTCGCGTGTGCCGGCGCAGCCCGGCGGGCCGGGCCTGTGCCGTACGTGGGTCCCCGCGCGGGAGGCCACCACGCACGCGCCCGGCCCGGGATGACGGCGCATCCCCTCCCACGAACGCCCCTGCCGAACGCTCCCCGTCGAACGCCCCCTGTCGGAAGGCCCCGCCGGATGCCCGGCCCCGCGGTCCCGGCCCCGCTGTCCCGTATGGGCGGTCCCGTACACGCGCCGTCCACTCTGCCGCGGAGTGTCGGGCAGGTCGGCAGGGCGGACGGCGCGGTTGTGGGCCACCGCACTGTACGAGGGGGAGCCGGCGGCCCGGCGCCTCTTTTGCGAGGCGATTCAGTCAACAGGCCACGCTTTCCCGGCGGGAGGGTGCACGGGGCGCGTTTCCGGGCATTACGTTCACACCCCGTGCGTTTCCCGTTCCACTACGCTGGTTCGGCCGAGCCACCGGAGGGGCACTCATGCACCCCAATTCTCTGCTCGATTCCCTGCTCGACGAGGCGGGTATCTCCCATGCCGGTCTCGCCGCGCGGGTCAACCAAGCCGGCCGGGCCAGAGGTCTCGCCCTGCGCTACGAACACACCGCCGTCTCACGGTGGCTGAAGGGACAGCGGCCGCGCGGCCAAGTGCCCGACCTGATCTGCGCGGTGCTGAGCGAGCGGCTGCACCGCTCGCTCACGCTGGACGACATCGGGCTCGGGGTGACGGGGGAGTCGCTCGTACCGCACGGCACCCCGCTCTCCGGTTTCGTGGAGCGGGCCACCGCGCTGTGGCGCTGCGACGAACAGCAACGTCCGCACATAGTGGGCGCCCCCACCGTCACCGGGACGCCCGCCGTGATGCCCGTCTGGGAGTGGGAGAACCCTCCCGAGGACGCCGATGTCTCCCGCAGCGGGCGCAACAAGGTCGGCCCGGCCGACATCAAGCTGCTGCGGTCGGCCAGGGCGCACTACGAGCTGATGTACCGGCGGGCGGGCGGAGTCGCCACCCGCGCCAGGATCGTCCGCTTCCTCAACGCCGAGACCGCTCCGCTGCTGCGCGGCGGGTACAGCGACGCGCTGGGCCGCCAACTGCACCGCGCCACCGGCGGTCTGGTGGCGGTGGCCGGTATCTGCGCCTATGACTCGGACGCGCACGGGCTCGCCCAGCGCTACTTCCACCAGGCGCTGCGGCTGGCCAAGGCGAGCGGCGACCGGGGCCTCGGCGCGTATGTGATCGCGCTGCTGGTCAACCAGTCGCTGCACATGGGGGAGTACCGGCAGGCCGTGGCGTTCGCCGAGGCGGCGCTGCGGACGGCCGGGCGCCAGATCACCCCGGCGCTCGCGGCGGACCTGTACGCGATGCAGGCCAAGTCGTATGCGCATCTCGGTGACGGCAGCGGAGCGCTCGGCTGTATCCGGCGCGCCGAGACGGAGGCGGAACGCATCCGGCCGGGTCATGAGCCGGACGAGACGGGCTACGTACAGCCGGGCCTGGTGAACGTACAGGTGGCGGAGGCGCTGCTCAGCCTCGGTGATCTGGCGGCCGCGCGGGCGCACGCGGCGGCGGCCGTGGACACCCCGGCGCACGATCGCGGCCGGGTCCACCGGCTGGCGATGCTCAGCCATATCGAGTTGCGGCAGGGCGAGGCCGACCGCGCCGCCAGGACAGCGGCCGAAATGGCCGAGCGCGCGCGGGGGATGGAGTCCCAGCGCCTGCGAGACCGGTTGCGCGCCGTACGGGAACAGCTGGTGGCCAGCGGATCCACGGACGCAGAGGAGACGGCGGAGCTGATCGAAGGCGCGCTGCGCGTTCCTCTGTGAGCCCCTTTATGAGCCCCCGGCACGTTCCCGTTCGCCGAGACTGCTGCTGCGATATTGCCATCAACTTGTCGGAAGGTGGCAGAAACGTGCAGTGGACGAAACTTAGCGAACAGACCGTGTACGAGAACCGTTGGTTCCGGGTCAATCTCGCGGACGTCAAACTCCCTGACGGCCGGCATCTGGACCACTTCCTCATCCGGCTGCGCCCGGTCGCCGTGGCGACCGCGGTCAACTCCGCCAACGAGGTGCTGATGCTCTGGCGGCACCGCTTCATCACCGACAGCTGGGGCTGGGAGCTGGCCGCGGGGGTCGTCGAGGACGGCGAGGACATCGAGACCGCGGCCGCCAGGGAGATGGAGGAGGAGACCGGGTGGCGCCCGGGACCTCTCCGGCATCTGCTCACGGTCGAGCCGTCCAACGGCCTGACCGACGCCAGGCACCATCTCTACTGGGCGGAGGACGCCACGTACATCGGGCATCCCGAGGACGACTTCGAGTCCTCGCGCCGGGAGTGGGTCCCGCTCAAGCTGGTGCCCGACATGATCGCCCGGGGTGAGATCCCGGCCGCCAACATGACGGCCGGGCTGCTGATGCTCCATCACTTGCGGCTGGGCTAGGGCGCGTTGCGAAAGCCGTGCCCTGCCCGCATCGCGGGCGGACGGCGCCGCTTTCGCAACACGCCCCGGGGCGATACGCCCCTGGCCCGGCTAGCGGCCCAGGGACTGCCAGACCGCCACCGCCAGCGCTCCGAGCGAGCAGAGCGCCGCCACGGCGGGCAGCGGCCACCTGGCGTGCTCCAGAGCCGCGACGCGCGCGGCCAGATCGGTCACATCCTTGTCGGTCTGGTCGTTGCGCTGGGCCAGTAACGCCAGCCTGCCGTCGGTTCTGGCGAGACCGACGTCGAGGCCGCGCCGTAACTCGGCGCACTCTTCGCCGACCACGGAATGGTCAGAGGGGGTGGTCACGAATCCGCTCCTGTTCGGGAAGTCGTCCAACGGTTCTTCGCCGGGCCCCGGTGGTGCCGGGACCAAGCGGAACCGAGTCAACTCCCCTTACGCGCGGGGCAGCAGGGTGTGTGAATGGCATATGCGAGCACCCTTCGCACACGCCGTGCGAATTTCTTCACCCTCCGTGACCGTCACGCGTAGGTGTAGAAGCCCGCGCCCGTCTTACGGCCCAGCCTGCCCGCGTCCACCATCCGCTGGAGCAGCGGAGACGCCGCGTACAGCGGCTCCTTGAACTCGGCGTACATCGAATCGGCGACCGACGCCACGGTGTCCAGACCGATCAGATCGGAGAGCTTGAGCGGGCCCATCGGATGAGCGCAGCCCAGCTCCATCCCGTTGTCGATGTCCTCGCGGCTCGCGATCCCCGACTCGAACATCCGGATCGCGGCGAGCAGATACGGAATCAGCAGCGCGTTCACCACGAACCCGGAACGGTCCTGAGCGCGGATCGCGTGCTTGCCGAGCACCCCCTGGACGACACCCTCGGCCCGCTTGATCGTCTCGTCGGAGGTCGTGAGCGCGGGGATCAGCTCCACCAGCTTCTGCACCGGGGCCGGGTTGAAGAAGTGGATGCCGATGACCTGGTCGGGACGTGAGGTCGCGACGGCCAGCTTGACCAGCGGGATGGAGGAGGTGTTGGAGGCCAGGATCGCGTCCGGACGCGTCACGACCTGATCGAGCACCTGGAAGATCTCTGTCTTGACCTGCTCGTTCTCGACGACGGCCTCGATGACGAGATCGCGGTCGGCGAACTCCCCGAGGTCCGTGGTGAAACTGAGCCTGCCGAGCGTCTCGTCCCGCTCCGCCTCGGTGATCTTGCCGCGTTCCGCGGCCTTCGAGAGGGAGTTCTGAAGCCGGGTACGGCCGATCTCCAGGGCCTCGCCGGTGGTCTCGGCGACCTTGACCTCCAGGCCGCTGCGCGCGGCGACCTCCGCGATGCCTGCGCCCATCTGGCCGCAGCCCACCACTCCGACGCGGGCGATATCGGTCAGGGTGTCGGTCACATCGTGCCTTTCGCTGGTCCGTGTCCCGGCAGGTCCCCCGTGTGATTCCGGCGCCCGCCTCGGGACAGGACGTTACTCCGCCAGGGTGTGTGGACGGGGTGCCGGGGCGGGCATGCTGAGCCCGTACGGCGGGCCGGGTCCCGGTGACCCGGCCGCGCGGACCTGACGCAGGGGACGGCGCATGGGGCAGATCGGCAGAAGAGAGTTCGTGGCGGCGGCGACAGGGGTGGTGACCTCGCTGGTCGCCGCCGGGGACGTGGCGGCCGTGGCCGCGTCCGTACCGCGGCGGCACGCTCCGCGCCGGGAGCTGCGCGGGATGTGGATCGCGACCGTCGTCAACCGCGACTGGCCCTCGGTGCCGGGGCTCACCGCCGACCGGCAGAAGGCCGAGCTGCTCCGGCATCTGGACACGGCGGTCGCCCGCGGGCTGAACGCCGTGGTCTTCCAGGTGCGGCCCACGGCGGACGCGCTGTGGCCCTCGCCGTACGAGCCCTGGTCGCAGTACCTCACCGGCACCCAGGGCAAGGACCCCGGCTGGGACCCGCTGGGCACGGCGGTACGGGAGGCACGCGCGCGCGGACTGGAGCTGCACGCCTGGTTCAACCCGTACCGGGTCGCCAACCACACCGACCCCTCGCGGCTCATCGCGACACATCCGGCCCGGGTCCACCCGGACTGGGTGCTGCCGTACGGCGGGAAGCTCTACTACAACCCGGGTCTGCCCGAGGTCAGGACGTTCGTCCAGGACGCGATGCTCGACGCGGTCAGGCGTTACGACATCGACGCCGTGCACTGGGACGACTACTTCTATCCGTACCCCGTCGCCGGACAGGTCTTCGACGACGACGCGGAGTACGAACGGTACGGCGCGGGCTTCCCCGACAAGGCGGCCTGGCGGCGGGACAACACCGACCGGCTGGTGCGGGAGACGGCCGAGCGGATCAAGAAGATCAAGAAGCATGTGCGGTTCGGGATCAGCCCGTTCGGGGTGTGGCGCAACGCCGCCACGGACCCGCTCGGCTCCGACACCCGGGCCGGGGTGCAGACGTACGACGATCTGTACGCCGACACCCGCGGCTGGATCAAGAAGGGCTGGATCGACTACATCGCCCCGCAGCTGTACTGGAACATCGGCTTCGCCGCCGCCGACTACGCGAAGCTGCTGGCCTGGTGGGACGGCGTCGTCCGGGGGACGGGCGTCGACCTGTACCTCGGCGAGGCCCTCTACAAGGCGGGCGATCCGGCCCAGCCCGCCGCCTGGCAGGATCCGGCCGAGCTGTCCCGTCATCTGACCCTCGCCAAGAAGTACGCGGGAGCGCGCGGGCACTGCTTCTTCTCGGCGAAGGAGGTCGGCGCGGATCCGATCGGGGCGATGACGAGGGTGGTGGCCGACCACTACGGGAAGCGCGCGACGCCATGAGCCGGGCGCGTGCCGGAACGGGCCGGGCGGGGCCGGACTCCCGGATCCGCCCGGGAGGGCGCGGTCGTCCGGGGGCGGTCGTCCGGGCGCGCTGATCCCTGGCCCGTTCGTCCGGGCGCGGTCAGGTGCCGGCGCGCTGGGTGACGGCGATACAGACGAGCACCGCGACGGCCGCGACCGGCGCCGCGGGCGTGAGGTGTTCGCCCAGCAGCAGCACGGACCAGACCAGCGTGAGGACCGGCTGCGCGAGCTGGAGCTGGCTGGCCCTCGCGATACCGATCGACGCCATCCCCCGGTACCAGACGTAGAGACCGAAGAACGTCGAGCCCGCGGCGACCCAGCCGAGTCCGATCACGCCATGGGCCGTCAGCCGCACCGGTTCGAGGGACAGCGCCACCGCCGCGCCCGTCACCGCGAGCGGCAGACAGCCGATCAGCGCCCAGCCCACCACCTGCCAGCCCGGCATCACCCCCGCCAGCCTGCCGCCCTCCGTATAGCCCGCCGCGCACACCAGCAGCGCGCCGAAGAGATAGAGATCCCCGGAGGAGAGGACCCCGCCGCTCTGCCGCACCGCGAACACGATCACCACGGCCGCGCCGGCGAGAGCCGCCAGCCAGAACGCCCTGGAGGGGCGCCTGCCCGTACGGACGGCGGCGAACGCGGCCGTGGTGAGCGGCAGCAGCCCGACCACCACGGCCGCGTGCGAGGTGGTGGAGGTCTCCAGCGCGAGCGTCGTCAGCAGCGGAAAACCCACCACGACCCCGCCGCCGACGACCGCGAGCCCGGCCCAGTGCCGGCGCGCGGGGACCGGGACACGGAGAGCCAGCAGAAAGCAGCCCGCGATGAGCGCGGCGAGCGCGCTGCGTACGGCGACGAAGGACCAGGGGCCGAAACTCTCCAGGCCCCACACGGTGGACGGGAAGGTGAGCGAGAAGGCGACGACGCCCAGCACGGCGAGGAGTGTGCCGCCGCGTGCGCCGGAGGTGCCCCGCGTACCGGGCGAGCCGGGTACGCCGGACGCAGGAGATACGGGGAACGCGGAGGACGTGGGGGAGGCGGGGGACGTGCCGGGCGTGCTGCCGGTACCGCGGCCGGTGCGGCCCTCGCCGTGGCCGCTGACTGATATCGAGTCAGGGGGAGTAGCGCTATCCTGTGCTGTCATGCACGAGCGTAGCAGCGTGGCGGAACTGGCGGATTCCCTGAAGCGGGAGCTGAACCGCTACTCACCCGGTGGAAAGCTGCCGTCCAGCAGGGCCCTGGTCGACCGTTACCGCGTCTCGCCGGTGACCGTCTCCCGCGCCCTCGCCAGACTCGCCGCCGAAGGGCTGGTCGTCACCCGCCCCGGCGCCGGGGCCTTCCGCGCACCCGCCAGGAACGCCGCCGTGCGGCCGGGCGACACCTCCTGGCAGGAGGTCGCCCTCAGCGCCGACGCCGCCACCGAACTCGTACCGCGCTCGGTCGACGCCACCGGCGTACTGGTCACGCTCGCCGCGCCGCCGCCCGGCGTCATCGAGTTCAACGGCGGCTATCTGCACCCCTCGCTCCAGCCGGAGCAGGCGATGGCCGCCGCGCTGGCACGGGCGGGCAGACGGCCCGGCGCCTGGGGCAGACCGCCCACCGACGGCCTGCCCGAACTGCGCGACTGGTTCGCGCGGGGGATCGGGGACACCTGGACCGCCGCCGAAGTCCTCGTCACGGCAGGCGGCCAGAGCGCGCTGACCACCGCGCTGCGCGCGCTCGCCCCGCCCGGCGCGCCGGTCCTGGTCGAATCGCCCACCTACCCGGGGATGCTGGCGATCGCCCGCGCCGCCGGGCTGCGCCCCGTACCGGTGCCGGTGGACCCCGACGGCGTACGGCCCGACCTCCTCGCCGCCGCCTTCCGGGCCAGCGGCGCCCGGGTCTTCGTCTGCCAGCCGCTCTTCCAGAACCCCACCGGAGCCGTGCTCTCCGCGGCCCGCAGACCCGACGTCCTGCGCATCGCACGGGAGGCCGGGGCATTCGTCGTGGAGGACGACTTCGTACGGCGGCTGGTGCACGAGGACGCGGGCCCGCTGCCCGGACCACTCGCCGCCGACGACCCCGACGGCGTCGTCGTCCATGTCTGCTCCCTCACCAAGGCGACCTCCCCGAGCCTGCGGGTCGGCGTCCTGGCCGCCCGGGGCCCGGTCCTCGAACGGCTGCGCGCCATCCATGTCGTCGACACCTTCTTCGTACCGCGCCCGTTCCAGGAAGCCGCCCTGGAACTGGTCGGCTCCGCCGCCTGGAACCGCCATCTGCGCTCCGTCTCCGCCGCGTTGAAGACCCGCAGGGACACCCTCACCACCGCGCTGCGCACGGAACTGCCGGGGCCGGCGCTCCCGCACATCCCGTCCGGCGGCTACCACCTCTGGCTGCGCCTCCCGGACGGTACGGACGAACAGGCCGTCGTCTCGGCCGCCCTGCGCGCGGGCGTCGCGGTCGCCCCGGGCCGCCCGTACTTCAGCGCCGAACCGCCCGCCCCTCATCTGCGGCTGAGCTTCGCCGCGGTGGCGGGGCCCGCGGAGATCACCGACGGCGTACGACGGCTCCGTACGGCCTGGGACGAGACCCTCGGCTGAACCGGCACGGGACCGCCGGGCCGACAGGGCGGGGAAGACGCCGGTCGCCTGTCCGTAAGCGTTTCCTCACCGCCCTCGGCCGCCTCTTGACCGGTCCGGTTTTCGGCCGCACGATCACGGCCATGAGTGTTCGGGTCACTTTGGTCGCCGCCGCGCGCAGCTCGGACCTGTACGACGAGCGCTTCGACGACGACCGCCCCCTCGACCGGGTCGGCTGGTACGAGATGCAGCGCGTCGCCCACGCCCTCGTCCCGCTGTCCGCCGCCGACCTCCGCTACTGCTCGCCGACGCCGCGCAGCCGTACCACCGGCGACGCGCTCGGCTACGCGCCGCTCGCGCAACCCGCCCTGCGCGACTGCGACATGGGCCGCTGGCGCGGCTTCACCCTCGCCGAGGTGATGGCCCGCGAACCGGCCGCCGTCGACGCCTGGGTCGCCGACCCGCGCTCCGCCCCGCACGGCGGTGAGACACTGCTCGCCTTCATCTCCCGGATAGGAGGCTGGCTGGACACCCGGCCCGCCGAGGACATCGCCGCGATCGTGGCGGTCGCCGAACCGGCCGTCGTACGGGCGGCGCTGGTGTACGCGCTCAAGGCGCCGCCGCGCACGTACTGGTACGTGGATGTCCAGCCGCTGTCGACGGTCACCCTGACGGGCACCCCCGGCCGGTGGAGTCTGCGGCTGGACGGCGGCGGCTGAGCGGCCCGTCCAGGGCGTGGTGCGCAAGTCCCGCCTGGCCTGCGGGCGGACGGCGCTACTTTCGCAACCCGCCCTGGTCGGCCCGGTGGTGGCCCGGGGCCAGGACCGGCGGGGACGCGGCGTCGTCGGGCGGTGCCGGGAAATCGGCGATGGCGAGGTCGATGTCGTCCCGGCAGTCCGCCCGTCCGCACTCGCAGGCGAAGGCGTGCACGGCCGTCCGCGCGTCGCCCGGGGACCACGGGCGCGCGAAGAACGCCTCGTACTGAGCGACCGTGGCCCGGTTGGCGTACCGCAGCAGCCGAGCCCGCTCCCCGGCCGTCTCCGCCACCGGTCCACCGCCCAGAGTCCCGGCGAAGATCTTCTCGACCGCCGCCACGGTCTCCTCGACCCCGCCGCTCCCGTCGATCACCAGACTCCGGGCCCCGTACTCCGCCACCTCGGCCTCGATCTCGCCGACCAGCGACCGGTAGAGCGTGAGCGGTCCGTCGGACAGCCCGCGCCCGGCCAGCCGGGCGCGCTGGACCTCGGCCGACGGCCGGAGCCAGACGGACGCGGCCGGGCCACCGGGGATCGTCGCGACCACCGCCGGGGTGATCGGGGTGCCCTCCGCGATGATCAGCGGCGCGGCCGGCAGCGCGCGGAGATCGTCGACGATCATCCGCCCGCGCTCATGGTGCAGGGACATCGCGATCAGCTCCGCCTCGGGCAGGGACCAGCGCTCGGCGCGCGGCAGCGCCTCGAACCGGATCGCCGCCGGGTGCCCGGCGGCGATCGCGCGGTCGCGGTGCTCCCAGGTGTGGGCGTCGGCGTTGTACCAGCGCAGTCCGTACCGCCGGGCGATCAGCCGGGCCACGGTCGTCTTGCCGGCCCCCGGCGGCCCGCCGATCCAGAGCACGTGCGGCAGCGGTGGCCGTGGTGCGTGAGACGACCGGGACCGGCTCATTCCGCCGTACCGGCCGCCGCCGCCGTACCGAGCGTCTCCAGGATCTGCTCCCCGTACTTCGCCAGCTTGTTCTCGCCGACCCCGGTGACCGTGCCCAGCTCCGCCAGCGTCGACGGCGCCAGCGTCGCGATCTCGCGCAGCGTCGCGTCATGGAAGATGACATACGCGGGAACGCCCTGCTCCTTCGCCGACGCCGCCCGCCACGCACGCAGCGTCTCGAACACCGGCACGGCCTCTTCCGGCAGATCCACGGGCGCGGAACGCTGCCTGGACGACTTCTCCGCGCGCGCCGGCCTGGCCGCCTTCTCGGGCTCGCGCCGCAGGACGACCGGGCGCCGCCCGCCGAGGACCTCGCCGCTCTCGTCGGTGAGGACCAGCGTCCCGTAGTCGCCCTCGACGGCGATCAGCCCCTGCGCCAGCAGCTGCCGCGCCACGCTCCGCCACTCGGCCTCGCGCAGCTCCGTACCGATACCGAAGACGCTCAGCGCGTCATGGTCGAACTGGATGACCTTGGCCGTCTTCCTGCCCAGCAGGATGTCGGTGATCTGCCCCGCGCCGAACTTCTGGTTGCGCTCGCGCTTCAGCCTGACCACGGTCGACAGCAGCTTCTGCGCGGGGACCGTGCCGTCCCAGGACTCCGCGGGCGTCAGACACGTGTCGCAGTTGCCGCACGCGGTGCTCCGCTGCCCGAAGTACGCGAGCAGCTGGACACGCCGGCATTCGACGGTCTCGCACAGCGCGAGCATGGCGTCGACATGGGCGCCCAGCCGCCGGCGGTGCGCGTCGTCGCCCTCGGACGTCTCGATCATCTTGCGCTGCTGGACGACGTCCTGGAGTCCGTACGCAAGCCAGGCCGTGGACGGCAGCCCGTCACGGCCCGCGCGCCCGGTCTCCTGGTAGTACCCCTCGACGGACTTCGGCAGATCGAGATGGGCCACGAACCGTACGTCGGGCTTGTCGATGCCCATGCCGAACGCGATCGTCGCGACCATCACCATCCCGTCCTCCCGCAGGAAGCGCGCCTGGTTCCCGGCGCGCGTACGGGCGTCGAGCCCCGCGTGGTACGGCAGCGCGTCGACGCCGTTCTTCACCAGGAACTCGGCGGTCTTCTCCACCGACGCGCGCGAGAGGCAGTAGACGATGCCCGCGTCGCCGGGGTGCTCGGCGCGCAGCAGCTGAAGAAGCTGCCGCTTCGGGTCGTTCTTCGGCGCGATGCGGTACTGGATGTTGGGCCGGTCGAAGCTGGCCACGAAGTGCCGCGCGTCCTGGAGGCCGAGCCGGGACGCGATCTCCGCGTGGGTGGCCTCGGTGGCGGTCGCGGTCAGCGCGATACGCGGCACATCGGGCCAGCGTTCGTGCAGCGAGGAGAGGGCGAGGTAGTCGGGGCGGAAGTCGTGTCCCCACTGGGCGACGCAGTGCGCCTCGTCGATGGCGAACAGCGAGATCGTGCCGCGCTCCAGCAGCCGTACGGTCGACTCGACGCGCAGCCGTTCCGGCGCCAGATAGAGCAGATCCAGCTCCCCGGCGAGGAACTCGGCCTCGACGAGGCGCCGTTCGTCGAGATCCTGGGTGGAGTTGAGGAATCCGGCCCGTACACCGAGCGCCCTCAGGGCGTCGACCTGGTCCTGCATGAGCGCGATGAGCGGGGATACGACGACCCCGACGCCCTTACGCACCAGGGAGGGGATCTGGTAGCAGAGCGACTTGCCGCCACCGGTGGGCATGAGCACGAGCGCGTCGCCGCCGGCGACCACATGCTCGATGATCTCCTGCTGGCCGCCCCGGAAGGAGTCGTATCCGAAGACGCGACGCAGCACTTCGAGCGACTCGGTCGCTGCCGGACCCGTCGCTGCCGGACCTGTCGCTGCCGGACCTGTCGCGGAAACCGCCTCAGGACCCGTCCCGGGACCTCTGTCCTGACCCGTCCCAGGACCGGTCTCTGGAACTGCTTCACGGCGCGTTTCGGGAGGGGTGCCGGTTTCCGGGGAGCTCATCCGCCGATTCTACGAGGGTCCACCGACATCGATCGGGCCGATCGCGATCTTCCGTGTAGGACATGGTCTGACCTGCATCGCCTCTAGCGTCGGAGACCCGGCACGGAGCAAACCTCCGGGCACGCAGCGATCGATCAGGAGCGAACGATGAGCCATGTCACCCGCAATCAGCCGGCCGGTACCCCCACCTGGATCGACCTCGACGTACCCGATGTCGAGCGCGCGAAGGAGTTCTACGGCGCGCTGTTCGGCTGGGAGTACGAGCCGGGTGAGCCCGCCTATACGCTCTGCCGGCTGCGCGGCCGGGCGGTGGCCGGATTCCGGAAGGTCCCCGCTCCGGAGCCCCGGGACACGGCGCGCCCCGGCCTGTGGTGCGTGTACTTCGCGACCGACGACTCCGACGCCACCGTGAAGCGGATCGCCGACGCGGGCGGCACCCTGACGCGGGGCCCGCTGGAGATCGGGGACCAGGGCCGGCTGACGCTCGCCACGGACCCGTCCGGCGCCCGGTTCGGCCTCTGGGAGGGGCGCGCGCTCGTCGGCTGCGAGACCGTGAACGAGCCGGGCAGCCTTCTGCGCAACGACCTGACCAGCCCGGACCCGGGTCCGGCGCGAAAGTTCTACCCGGCGGTCTTCGATTTCACCCTGGACGGCAACGACGATCTCCCCGGCGTCGACTTCACCTTCCTGCGCCGGCCCGACGGTCATGAGATCGGCGGGATCATGGGGGTTCCGGAGACGCCGTCCGCCGTGTGGGAGACCCTGTTCGAGGTCGCCGACGCGGACGCGGCGGCGGAGCGGGCGGTGGCCGCCGGCGGCACCGCGAGCGTCCCCTCGGACACGATCTACGCGCGGATGGCGAAGATCACCGACCCCTTCGGCAATGCCTTCGAGGTGGGCGCCCGGCTGGCGGACACGCCGTAGGACCCCTGTCCGGGGCGTAGGGCTTGTCGCCGTGGGCCCTGTCCGGGGCCGGGCCGGTCATGGCCGGCCCGCCGGGCCAGGTCATGACCGGCCCCGGGCCTCAGGCGTGCTGCGGCATCTCGTCCTTGAGCGCGGAGCGGATCTGCTCACGCAGTTCCGGGCTGCTCTTGTGGCCGTGCATGGACACAGCGTGCTCGCTGGCGGCGCGGACCACTTCCTCCTCCTCGCCCGAGATGGCGAGGGTGCAATTGGTCTCGCTCGGGAAATCCCGGCAGTCGGCTATCTTGCGCATGACGTACCTCCTCCTGCCGGTATCCAGTCTCCTCCCTTCTGCCCGGTCGGGGCCATTCGGGGGATCCCGCCCGTGGGAGGTTCCGTCACTCCGGGGCGGGAGACTCCGGGCCGGGAGCGGACCGGGCGGCCCGTTCCAGGAGGAGTGCCCGTTCCCGTGCGTTACGGGTCAGGGACGCCGCCCGCTCGAACTCCGCGCGCGCCTCGTCCCCGCGCCCCAGGCGCTCCAGCAGATCTCCCCGGACGCTCGGCAGCAGGTGGTAGTCCTTGAGGGCCGGTCCTTCCGCCAGGGCGTCCACCAGTCTCAGTCCGGCCGCGGGGCCCTCCGCCATCGAGACGGCGACCGCCCGGTTCAGCTCCACCACCGGGGACGGCGTCAGCGCCGTGAGCCGCCCGTACAGCGCCGCGATCGCCGTCCAGTCCGTGTCCTCGTAGCGCACCGCCCGCGCGTGGCACGCGGCGATCGCGGCCTGGACGGAGTAGGGGCCGGTGCCCGCGCGCCGCAGGGACTCGACGCCGCGGAGGATGAGCGCGCGGTTCCACCGGTGGCGGTCCTGGTCGGCGAGCAGCACCGGTTCGCCGTCCGGGCCCGTGCGGGCGGCGATCCGCGAACTCTGGAGCTCCAGGAGCGCGGTCAGGCCATGGACCTCGGGCTCCTCGGGCATCAGCCCGGCCAGGACGCGCGCCAGACGCAGCGCGTCCTCACAGAGGGCCGGGCGCACCAGATCGTCCCCGGCCGTCGCGGAGTAGCCCTCGTTGAAGACGAGGTAGATGACCTCGAGCACGGACGAGAGCCGGGCGGCCCGGTCGGCGGCGCCCGGGACCTCGAAGGGGACCCCGGCCCTGGCGAGCGTCCGTTTCGCCCGGACGATGCGCTGGGCCACCGTCGGCTCCGGGGCCAGGAACGCGCGGGCTATCTCCTCCGTCGTCAGCCCGCCCAGCAGCCGCAGCGTGAGCGCGACCCTGGCCTCCGTCGACAGCACGGGATGGCAGGAGGTGAAGATCAGTCGCAGCAGATCGTCGTCGATGTCGTCCTCGCCCGTGGGCTCGGGTGGCGGGGCCACGTCCTCCAGCGCCCTGCCGACCTCCGCCAGCTTGCGCGCGTACGTCTCCTTGCGGCGTACGAGATCGATGGCGCGGTGCTTGGCGGTGGCCATGAGCCAAGCGCCCGGCTTCTCCGGGACGCCCGACTCCGGCCACTGCTCCAGCGCGGCGACCAGGGCGTCCTGCGCGAGTTCCTCGGCGATGCCCACGTCCCGCACGACGCGGGCGACACCCGCGATGATCCGCGCGGACTCGATCCTGAATACCGCCTCGACCGTTTCGGTCGCGCTCGCTGACGTCACGACCACCCATCAGAGCAGCCGTGCCGGAACGGGGCAAGCGCGGCCCGGTCAGCCCTCGGCGATCTCGCGGACCTCGACGGTGACGGTCCAGTTCTTGGGGTGGACCTCAAGGAACCGCTTCGCCCATTCCAGGGCCTCCGCCTTGTTCTCGCAGCGGGTGAGGGAGTAGCCGCCGACGACTTCCTTGCTCTCGGTGAAGGGCCCGTCGGTGTAGCCGAGCTTGCCGTCGGACCAGGTGATCCGGGTGCCCTCGGACGTCGGGGTGAGCCCGGCCGTGTCCAGCATGACCCCGGCCTTGCTGATCTCCTCGAACAGCGCGCCCATCCGCGCGTCGAAGTCGGGGTCGGGGGCCTCGGTGGGGGCATTGCGCTCGTCGATGCGGACCATCGTCAGGTAACGCGGCATGGTGACTCCTCGGTCGGGAGGGCGGGGGCTTTCCCCGCCTCTCACAACCTTGCGTCGAACGGGGCACGGCCGGATCGACAGCCGCTCCGGAAATCTTTCAAGATTTTTTCCGGACCGGCCGCCCCGGCCCCGCACGGCGGTGTTCCCGTCACATGAAGCCGACGATGCGCGGCGGTGCGAACAGATGGCGGGCACGGTGCTCCAGGACCATCTCGTCGCGCATCCGCCTGCCCGACGTGTCCGACACACACCGCTCGCACGCCGGATCGACCGCGGGCACCTCCGATGTGTGCTCGGCGGCGATGTGCTGGGCGAGCCGGATCTGTGTCGTCACCACCGAGTCGAAGGGGTCGTAGTCCACCCCCGGCTCACCGGCCGCCCGCGCCGCCTCCACGACCTCGGGCGCGCGCTTCATCGCCTTGTACAGCCTGTTGCACTCGTGGCAGCTCCACATCCAGGAAGGAGGCAGCGGCCACTCCTCCTCAGGGCGGGGTGCGTCCTTGGCGTCCATGCCGGTCACCGTAGCGGCGGCCGTACGGCGGACGCAGCGGTTCGGAACAACCTCACCCGTGCGTGTGCCCACCGCTCCCCGCGGAGCTATTTCCCGCCCGCGTCGTCGGGCCAGACCCCGATGTGGTCCTGCTCCAGCTCCAGCATCACGCGGTGCTCCATGCCCAGCGCCGTGGCGTACTCCGCGGGCAGCTGGAGCCGTCCGGCCCGGTCCAGCATCGCGTACTCCCGGGCCACCACCGACTCCCGGCCCTCCGCGTCGACCTCCGTACGGCGCAGGACCTCCGACGAGGTGCGGCCGTCCCGGATCGCGACCGTACGGCGTACCTCGTCCGCGACGGCCTGGTCGTGGGTGACGATCACGATCGTCGTGCCCAGCTCCTCGTTGGCCCGGCGGAACGCCGCGAAGACCTGCTCACCCGTCGCCGAGTCCAGCTCGCCGGTCGGCTCGTCGGCGAGCAGGACGGAGGGCGCGTTGGCGAGAGCGACGGCGATCGCGACCCGCTGCTGCTGTCCGCCGGACAGCTGGTGCGGCCGGCGGTCGCCGCAGTCGGCCACCCCCAGCATCGCCAGCAGCTCCGTCGCCCGCTCGGCCTTCCGCTTCGTACCTCCCCGCCCGGCGCGTCCCCGCAGCTGCATCGGGAGCGCCACATTCTGGGCCGCCGTCAGATAGGGGAGGAGGTTGCGGGCCGTCTGCTGCCAGACGAAACCGACCACATGGCGGCGGTAGTCCAGCCGGGCCCTGGCGTCCATCGTGAGCAGATCACGGCCCGCGACCTTGGCCGCGCCCGCCGTGGGCACGTCCAGGCCCGCGAGGATGTTCATCAGCGTCGACTTGCCGCTGCCGGAAGCGCCGACCAGGGCCATCAGCTCGCCCTCCTGGACGGTGAGGTCGAGCCCCTGGAGGGCCTGCACCTCCACCCCGTCCGTGGTGAAGATACGGACCAGCCGGTCGCAGGCGATCAGCGCGTCATGACCGTACGAGGGACGGCCGCCGCGTGCGGCGGCGCGCCGCTCCAGCTCCGCGAGGGTCGGCCGCGCGCCCGGGGTTCCGGCCGCCGGATCGGTCGTCGTGTCGGTCATCGCGAGTCTCCTGCTCTGAGTTCGGTGATCGATCCGCGCCGCCCCGCCCACCAAGCCTGGCCGAGGGCCACGGCCCCTGTCAGCACGACCACGCCGGCCGCGGGCAGCGCGAGCGTCCACACGTCGGTACGCAGCGACACGCCGCCCGCGGGCGTGAGGCCGGAAGCGGCGCTCAGCGCGAGACGGGCCAGGTCGACGCCGGGAGCGAGCAACTGGATGGTGGCCCAGGCGACGAGGATCCCGCCCCCGGCGGCGAGCAGCGCCTGGGGCAGGGCCTCAAGGCCCAGCAACTGACGGCTCTGACGGGTCGTCAGGCCCATGGTGCGCAGCCTGGCCAGCAGCGCGGCCCGTTCCGGCGCCGATCGCAGCAGCGAGAGCAGCAGGGCGAAGAGGGCGTAGGCCGCGCCCGCGGCGACGGCGACGGCGTAGATCCGCTCGGCGCCCGACTGGAGCGGTGAACCGGTGAGCGCCGCGCGTTCCTCGCTCCGGAGCGACACCTCGATCTCCTGCCCGGCGCCTGTCTTGAAGGCGGCCCGCAGCGCCGACGCGTCCATGCCCTCGCCCGTGGCCAGCAGCGTCGTCGGATCGGCGTGCTTCAGGGCCTTGCGGTCGACCAGCAGGAACTCGGAGCGGGGGGCGGCCGGAGTATGGGGCCGTACGGTGGCGATCCGTACGGTGACCTCACCGGCGGGCGAGCTGATCCGGCGCGGTGCGGTACCGAGCCGCCCGGCGAGACCCGGTGAGGCGACGGCGTCGAACACCCCGCCCGTGCTCTTCAGCGCGTCGGCGGGGAACGCCTCGAAGCCCAGCTGCCGGGCCAGCCGTGTGTACGACTCCGGCTCGACCCCGATGAGCGTGAGCGGTTTTTGCTGCGCTGTGCCGCCGCCCTCGCCGCGCGCCGGCTCCGCCGACCACTCGACGCGTACGGCCGTCGTGTCCCGTACGCCCGTCACCTTCCGCGCGGCCCGTTCCGCCTCCGCCGGCAGGGGTAGGACGTCGCCGGGGGTCGCGACCCGGGCGTCGGCGCCGACCGCCAGCAGCGCGGCCCGGTCCCGTGCCTCGGTGACGCCGGACAGTACGGAGCCACCGAACGCGGCCGTCGTCAGCGCGATGAGCAGCGCCAGCAACGGCAGCGTTCCCGTCACCGACGACCGGCCCGCGCGGGCCAGCGACAGGAAACCGATCGCGCCGCGCAGCCGCGCGGCGGGACGGGCCGCCCATCGCAGGGGCAGCGGATACAGCCGTATGAGCACGAGCGCGGCGATCAGCGCGACGAGCACCGGAGCCGCGCTCACCAGCAGATCACCGGCTCCGGAGATGCCGCGACGGCGCAGGGTGACCACCGAGGCGACCGCGATGACCAGCAGGGTGAGTTCGGCGACGGTCCGCCGTCTGCCGGGCCTGGCGTGGGCGAGGTCGTCGCGGTCGCCGTGCGCCCGTGGCCGCCGGTGCTGGACGATGGCCCGCACCGGCAGGGTGAGGCAGGCGAGCAGTGCCACCGCGCTCGCGCCGTACACGGCGGGCAGTGCGCGCGCCTCGTCCACCGCGACCATGGCCAGCAGCAGTCCGGCCGCGGACGCGGGCAGCGCGATCACGGCGGTTTCGGCGAGGAGCCGTCCGCCGATGCCGCGCAGGGAGCCGCCGCGGGAGCGCAGAAGGGCGAGTTCGGCGGTGCGGCGCGCGGCGATCAGACCACCGGCCATCGCGAGCACGACGGCGGCGACGGAGCCGATGCCGAAGGCCGCGACGACGACGATGCGGGTGATCACCTCACGTGTCGCGACATGCGAGCCGATCACCGTCTCCAGCCCGGTGCTCAGGACCGCGTTGCCACCGGCGATCTCACGCATCCTCAGCAGGTCGGGCCCGCCTTCGAGGGAGGCGATCCGCTGGAGGAGCGCCGATGTGTCCTGTGCGGTCAGCCCGGCGGTGGCGGGCGCGAGGCGCCAGTACTTCTCCGGCGTCGACTGCGTTCCGAGGAGGGCGGGCCCGGCGTCGGGCGCCAGCAGGAGGCCCGCCTCCCAGCGGTACTGCGGCGGGTTGCTCGGCAGGGC
This sequence comes from Streptomyces sp. NPDC088147, assembly GCF_044741565.1. Taxonomy (NCBI): domain Bacteria; kingdom Bacillati; phylum Actinomycetota; class Actinomycetes; order Kitasatosporales; family Streptomycetaceae; genus Streptomyces; species Streptomyces sp. NPDC088147. The sequence goes on from NZ_JBIUSY010000010.1 coordinate 252,371, forward strand.
GGTCAGCCCGGGGGTGCGCAGGAGCGGCTCGACGGACCAGTAGGCGCCCAGCGGCTCGCGGGGTTCGATGATCCCGGTGATCCGTACGGTCAGATCCGTGGAGCCGGTGGCGTCGCTCAGGCGGATCACCGAGCCGACCCGCAGACGCAGATCACGGGCGGTCGCCGCGGTCACGGCGGCCTCCAGCTCCCTGGTCTCCGCGGTGATCCGCCCGCCGGTGGCGGGCAGCCGCCCCTCGCGCACGGCCGCGTGAGCGGCCACTCCCGACTGCGCGGCCAGCGTGAAACGGGGCGGCACCCCATCGGGGCGCGGCAGCCAGGTGTCCGTGCCGCTGAGGCCGTCGGCGGTCCGTACCCCATACGCCGACTCCGCCGGGTCCGCCCGCAGCGGCGCGGGCAGACCCGCCCGCGCCGCGCGATGGACGGCCGAGAGCGCGGCGGGCCGCATCTCCTCCTCGCGGGCGGGCCGCGGAATCTCCAGTCCGGGCTGGGGCGCGGTCAGCTCCAGCACCGTCGCGCCCGGGGGCGCGGCGCCGATCTCCCGCCGCAGCCCCTCCGTCTCGTAGGCGTCGACGGCCCGGGGGAGCGCGGCGGCGAGGAACGCCGTGACCAGCACGAGCAGGCCGAAGGCCACGGCCGCCCCGGGGGCTGTCCGCAGCCGCGTCCGCACCCATGGCGCGACCACACGCCCGGTGCGTTCCGCGTGTTTCGTCGGTTCGGCGTGCGTCGTGGGTCCATCGACCGGCCCGCGTGTCATCTCAGTTGTCCCCCTGGTGGCGAAGCGAGCCGGCGGGATCGGCGCGCCGGGCGGCGATGGCCGCGGTGATCAGTAGCGGAACGGCGGCGACGCCCGCGAGGAACAGGGCGACCTGGGACACCGGGAGCTCCACGAGCACCCGGGGGACCGGCTGGGCGGCCTGCGAGGTCAGGACGACCAGCGGCACCACGGCCCGCGTCAGCAGCGTCCCGAGCACCGCGCCCGCGAGCAGCCCGATGCCGATCAGCAGCCCCTGCTTCGTCGCGACCAGCCGGGCGAGACTCCGCCGCGACGCCCCGAGGGCACGCAGGACGGAGAGTTCGGCGGACTGCTCCCGCAGGGAACCGACGGCACTCACCGCGAAACCCACCGCCGCGAGCGCGGCGGCGGCCACCGCGACGGCCATCAGCGCCGCGCGGGGGCCGCTGCCGAGCGGGTCGTCCGACAGCCCGGCCGCGACCTCGTCGCGTACGAGCACCTGGCCGGGCGTGCTGTCCGGGCGGGCCCGCAGCGCCGACGCCACGTCCGCGGACCTGCCGGGGGCGGTGCTCAGCCACCACTCGTTGGGGGAGAGAGCGCCGCTCGCGCGGTCTGCCAGCACCGCGTTGACGGCCCGCAGATCGAGGAGCAGGGCACCGCCGTCCGCCGCCTCGCTCTCCCCCGCGGCGGTCACGGGTCCGGCGTCGCTCCCGGGTCCCGGGGCCGCCGCCCCTCCGGTCGTCGGCAGTTCCCGTACGGCCTTCACGATCGTCACCCGGAGCTGCTCCCCGGCCAGCGTCAGGTCGACGCTCTCCCCGACCCCGGCGCTCGACGCGCGCAGGAAGCCGTCCGTGGCGACGGCCGGGATCCGCTTCTGGGCGGAGGGGCGCGCGAGGTCGAGCCGTACGGAGAGATGGCCGCCGCTCTCGCCCACACTCGGGGTGCCGTACGAGACGGTCAGCGGCGTGGTCGGTGACGCGGCCGGGCTCAGGGTGGTGGGCGCGCCCTCCTCCTCGTTCTCCGTCACGCTCGCGCTGCCCCGCCAGCGCGTGTCACCCGGTACGGACACGGGGCGTCCGGTGTCGTCGGGGCCCGTGGCCAGCAGCCGTTCGACGGTCAGCCGGTGCCGCTCGGATCCCGTGGCCGGGGCCTCCCCGCCGAGCTGGAACCCGGTCACGCCGAGCGGCCCCGCGGGGGCGCCACGCGTTCCCGATGTGGCCGCGTCGAGATCGACGACGACCCGGTGGGCGCGGCCGTCGACGGGCACCGTCCCGGCGCCGAGCCGGTAGGGAATCCCGTAACGGTCCTCGACCAGGACCTGGAGCACGGGCGCGAACCCGGAGGCCCGGCCTCGCGCCGCCTCCTCACGCGCGATACGCACATCGAGCGCGAGTCGGCGCGTGCCGTCGGGCAGCGGTACCACGGCCCGCGGCGGGGTCTTGCCCGGCGCTGCCGCCCGCAGCAGCGCCTCCGCCGGCTCATCGGCGAGATCACCGCGCATCAGCAACCCCTCGCCGGCATGCGCCGTGTCCAGCGCGAGCACCGTCGCCGTACGGCCGCCGGACAGATCCGTGACCGTACGGTGCGCGGGCGCCGCCTGCCGTACCCCCGGCAGCGACGCGTACAGGCCGGCCTGGCCGGGACCGGCGGGCCTGCTGTCCAGCACCCGTACCGAGGCCCCCGTGCCGAAGTCGGCCTGGTCGCGCTGGGACCTGTCCCATGAGGCGCTCTGGCCGATCGCGAGCAGGCCCATCGCCACGGCCAGTACCAGCAGCAGCACGGGCCCGGCGCCGCGCAGCGCCCCCCGGCTGAAATGCCAGCCCGCCAGCGCGGCCGGCAGACCACGGCCGCTCGCGGCCCGCCGCTCCGCGAGCCGCGCCGCGGGAGGCAGCAGCCGCAGCGTGAGCACGGTGCCGGCGAGCAGCGCCAGCGCGGGCGCCATGACCATCAGCGGATCGACGCCCAGCACGCCCTCGCGGTCGCCACTGAGCGCTCCGCCGCCGGACGTCCGGGTCTGCTGGTCGAGTTGCCAGTAGGCGACCGCCGCGATCAGCAGCAGCCCGACGTCCGCCCCGGCGCGTACGGAGCCGGGCAGCGCGGCGGCGCGGCCACGCCGCATCCCGCCGGACGTCGCCGCCAGCGCGGGCGACACGACCGCCGCCGCACAGCAGACGGCGACCGCCGCCGAGACGAGCCACACCGGTCCGGCCGCGAGGTCGCCGAACCGCGATCCGGCGCCGTCGTCCAGCGCGGAGCGCCGTATCAGCAGGCCGGTCAGCGGGCCCGACAGCAGCGGGGCGCAGAGGGCGGCCGGAGCCGCGAGCAGGAGTGCCTCCATCACGGCGAGAGCGGCGAGCCGGCCGCGCGAGGCACCGCGCGCCCGCAGCAGAGCGGTCTCGCCCGCCCGTTCCGCGCCGAGGACCCGGGCGACCAGCAGCAGCGCGTACCCGGCCAGCAGGAGCAGTTGCAGAGCGACGATCAGCAGCGTGGACCGGGACACCAGCAGCGCCCGCTCGGTCCGGTCGAGCAGGGACGGCAGCGCGGTGCTCACGGTCGCGCCGGCCCCGAGCGCAGGCTCCGCGCGCAGGAGCGCGGGGGCGCGTGCGGACGTGCCGCGCAGCGCGCCGATCCGGTCCGTGGTGAGGCTCCGGAAGTCGGCGGTGGCCACCCAGGCGCTGTCGCCGCGGGAGACGGGACCGGAGGTGAGGGCGGCCGGGTCCGTGAGCAGCGGACCGTAGGTGGTGAAGTCGACGTCACGGACTCCCCGGCCGCCGAGCGTGTCCAGCTGCCAGTAGGGATCGGCGGGGTCGGTGGCCTTGTAGACGCCGGTGACGTGGACGGTCAGCCGGGTGCCGGCCAGCCGGTCGGTGAGCGTGACGCGCGCTCCCGCGCGCAACGTCAGCTGTGTGGCGGCGACTTCGGGCACGGCGACGGGTACGGCGCCGTCGGCGGCGTCCCGTCCGGCGCCCGGCCACGCGCCCGACACCAGGGTGAGCCGGGAACGGTCCAGTGCGGCGAAGTGGGTCAGGTCGGGCTTGTCCTCGGGGGCGCCGGACGCCCGGAGCGACGCGGGCAGCGCGTACGTTCCCGAGCGCTGAAGCTTCCGCAGTGTCACGGGCAGTCCGTCGAAGGCCCGCCGCGCGCCCCGGACCGCCGCCTCCTGGGCGGCGTCGCTCCGTTCCGGCGGAATGTCCGCTCGGACGGTGAGCACGGCGGAGGCGGCGCCCCGGCCGCGCAGCGTCTCCCGCAGCGCCGTGTCCGCGAGCGAACCGGAGAACGAGGTGAGGGCGGCGAGCACGCAGGTGGTCAGCACCACCGCGAGCAACGCGGCCGCCAGGAGCAGCCGGTGCCCCGCCGCGCGCAGAAATATGAAGCCCGCCACCCGTTCCCCCGCCCGCTTCCGGATCAACGCCAGTCGATATGGCTTTGTATCAGGAAACAGCACTCGGTCGAAAAGAAGTTCGGCTTCGTTGCCCGCTCGGCGGATGTCCGCACATACTGTGACCGGACCGATCACGCACGGGGGGCGCACCAATGACGCAGCACAGCAGCACCGGCGCCGGGGCCGCCGCCGTCCTGGCCGAACGGTCCGGCGGACCCATGGTCAGGGCGGAGGACCTGCACCGTTCGTACGGCACCGGTGCCGCGGCCGTCCACGCGCTGCGCGGTGCCTCCCTCGACGTCGCGCGCGGCGAGCTGGTCGCCCTCAAGGGCCGTTCCGGCGCCGGGAAGACCACGCTGCTCAACCTGGTCGGCGGTCTGGACTCCCCGGACCGCGGACGGGTCGTCATCGACGGCACCGACCTCGCCACGCTCGGCGAGAACGGGCTGCTGGAACTGCGCCGCGACCGCATCGGCTTCATCTTCCAGTCCTTCGGCCTGATCCCCATCCTCAGCGCGGCGGAGAACGTGGGCGTACCGCTGCGGCTGCGCAGGGCCGATCCGCGTGAGCGCGAGGAGCGGGTGGCGCTGCTGCTCTCGCTCGTGGGCCTCTCCGATCACGCGGCGCAGCGTCCCGGCGAACTCTCCGGCGGCCAGCAGCAGCGCGTCTCCATCGCCCGCGCCCTCGCCAACCGGCCCGCGCTGCTGATCGCGGACGAACCGACGGGGCAGCTGGACGCGCAGACCGGCCTCGCGGTGATGGAACTGCTGCGCACCGTGGTGCACAGCGAGGGCGTCGCCGCGCTCGTCGCCACACACGACCCCCAACTGCTCGATCTGGCCGACCGGGTGGTGGAACTGAGCGACGGCGAGATCACGGAACCCTGAGGCCCGCCGTGGGCCCGGGGCGGACGCCGCGACCGACGGCCGCGGCGCCTTCCTGATCAGTCATTGCATAAAGCTGCGGAGAAACGTATAGTCATGCCATCACGGAGGAGGGTTTTTCGATGGCTGTACGTTCGGTGCGCGCCGCGGTGGCGGGGGCCAGTGGGTACGCGGGCGGGGAACTGCTCCGTCTGCTTCTCGGCCACCCCGGGATCGAGATCGGAGCCCTCACCGGCAACTCCAACGCGGGCCGGCGGCTCGGTGGACTCCAGCCGCATCTGCTGCCGCTGGCCGACCGGGTGCTGGCGGAGACCACGTCCGAGGTGCTCGCCGGCCATGAGGTCGTCTTCCTCGCGCTGCCGCACGGCGAGTCCGCGGCCGTCGCCGAGCAGCTCGGCGACGAGGTGCTCGTCATCGACATGGGCGCCGACTTCCGGCTGAAGGACGCGGCCGACTGGGAGCGGTTCTACGGCTCCGCACACGCCGGGACCTGGCCGTACGGCCTCCCCGAGCTGCCGGGCGCCCGCGCCGCGCTGGAGGGGTCCAAGCGCGTCGCGGTGCCCGGCTGCTATCCCACCGCCGTCTCGCTCGCGCTCTTCCCGGCGTACGCGGCGGGGCTGGCCGAGCCCGAGGCCGTGATCACCGCCGCGTCGGGTACCTCGGGCGCCGGCAAGACGGCCAAGCCGCATCTGCTCGGCTCCGAGGTCATGGGCTCCATGAGCCCGTACGGCGTCGGCGGCGGACACCGGCACACCCCCGAGATGATCCAGAACCTGAGCGAGGCCGCGGGGGAGCGCGTCACCGTCTCCTTCACGCCCACCCTCGCCCCCATGCCGCGCGGCATCCTCGCCACCTGCTCCGCCAAGGCGAAGCCCGGCACCACCGCGCAGGAGGTCAGGGCCGCGTACGAGAAGGCCCTCGCGGACGAGCCCTTCGTCCGGCTGCTCCCCGAGGGGCAGTGGCCCGCCACGGCGTCCGTCCACGGTTCCAACGCCGTACAGATCCAGGTCGCGTACGACGAGTCCGCGGGCCGCATCATCGCGATCAGCGCCATCGACAACCTCACCAAGGGCACCGCCGGCGGCGCCGTGCAGAGCATGAACATCGCCCTCGGACTCCCCGAGGACACCGGACTTTCCACGATCGGAGTGGCACCTTGAGCGTCACCGCAGCGAAGGGGTTCACGGCAGCGGGCATCGCCGCCGGAATCAAGGAGAACGGCGGCCCGGACCTGGCCCTCGTGGTCAACAACGGTCCGCGCCGCGCCGCCGCGGGCGTCTTCACCTCCAACCGTGTCAAGGCCGCTCCCGTCCTCTGGTCCGAGCAGGTCCTCAAGGGCGGCGCGGTGACCGCCGTCGTCCTCAACTCCGGCGGCGCCAACGCCTGTACGGGGCCGAAGGGCTTCCAGGACACCCACGCCACCGCAGAGAAGGCCGCCGAGGTCCTCGGCGGGTACGGCGCGGACGGGCAGAGCACGGACGGCCACAGCGCCGGTGAGATCGCCGTCGCCTCCACCGGGCTGATCGGCCTGCCGCTCCCCATGGACAAGCTGCTTCCCGGCATCGAGAAGGCCGCCACCGAACTCTCCGCGCACGGTGGCGAGAAGGCCGCCATCGCCATCAAGACCACCGACACGGTGCACAAGACCGCGGTGGTCCAGGGGGACGGCTGGACGGTCGGCGGCATGGCCAAGGGCGCGGGCATGCTCGCCCCCGGCCTCGCCACCATGCTCGTCGTCCTCACCACCGACGCCGACGTCGAGACGCCGGACCTGGACACCGCGCTGCGCGCCGCCACCCGTACCACCTTCGACCGCGTCGACTCCGACGGCTGCATGTCCACCAACGACACCGTGCTGCTGCTCGCCTCCGGCGCGGCCGGGGTGACGCCGGACCACGAGGAGTTCGCCGAGGCGGTCCGTACGGTCTGCGCCGATCTGGCGCGCCAGCTGATCGGCGACGCCGAGGGCGCCTCCAAGGACATCCGCATCGAGGTGATCAACGCCGCGACCGAGGACGACGCCGTCGAGGTGGGCCGCTCCATCGCCCGGAACAACCTCCTCAAGTGCGCCATCCACGGCGAGGACCCCAACTGGGGCCGGGTGCTCTCCGCCATCGGCACCACCGGCGCCGTCTTCGAGCCCGACCGGCTCAATGTCGCCATCAACGACGTCTGGGTGTGCAGGAACGGCTCCGTCGGAGAGGACCGCGACCTCGTCGACATGCGGTACCGCGAGGTACGGATCACCGCCGACCTCGCCGCGGGCACGGACTCCGCGGTCATCTGGGCCAACGACCTCACCGCCGAGTACGTCCACGAGAACAGCGCGTACAGCTCATGACCGCCCGTAAGCACACCGCGCTGCCCAAGGCGCAGATCCTCATCGAGGCGCTGCCCTGGCTCACCCGGCACAACGAGAAGACCGTCGTCATCAAGTTCGGCGGCAACGCCATGATCGACGAGGACCTCAAGGCCGCCTTCGCGCAGGACGTCGTCTTCCTGCGGCAGGCCGGCCTGAAGCCGGTCGTCGTGCACGGCGGCGGTCCGCAGATCAGCGCCCAGCTCGACCGGCACGGTCTGGTCAGCGAGTTCAAGGCCGGACTGCGGGTCACCACGCCCGAGGCGATGGACGTCGTACGGATGGTCCTCGCCGGACAGGTCCAGCGCGAGCTGGTCGGACTGCTCAACCAGCACGGCCCGCTCGCCGTCGGGATGACCGGTGAGGACGCGCACACCATCTCCGCCACCCGGCACCAGCCGCGGATCGACGGGGAGCTGGTCGACATCGGCCGGGTCGGCGAGATCACCGCGATCAACCCGGGCGCCATCGAGGCCCTGCTGGCGGACGGCCGGATCCCGGTCATCTCCTCCATCGCGCGCAGCGCCGACGACGGCCATGTCTACAACGTCAACGCCGACACCGCCGCCGCCGCGCTCGCCGCCGCGCTGGGTGCCGAGACGCTGATGGTCCTCACCGATGTCGAGGGGCTGTACGAGGACTGGCCGAACAGCGACGACGTGATCAGCCGGCTCACGGCCACCGAGCTGGAGAAGCTGCTGCCCGAGCTGTCCAGCGGCATGGTGCCGAAGATGGAGGGCTGTCTGTTCGCCGTGCGCAACGGCGTCACGACCGCGCGCGTCCTGGACGGCCGGGTCCCGCATTCGATCCTGCTGGAGATCTTCACCGACGAGGGCATCGGCACGATGGTCGTGCCCGACGGACAGGAAGGGGCTACGAAGTGACCGGCAACGAGGACCTCGCGCAGCGCTGGCGGGGCGTCATGGCGGACAACTACGGTACGCCGACGCTGTCTCTCGTCCACGGCGAGGGAGCCACGGTCCGGGACGCGGACGGCGTCGCGTACACCGACTTCGTCGGCGGTATCGCGGTCAACGCCCTCGGCCACGCGCACCCCGCCGTCGTCGAGGCCGTCTCCCGTCAGATCGCGTCTCTCGGCCATGTCTCCAACCTCTTCATCGCCGAGCCGCCGGTCGCGCTCGCCGAGCGGCTGATCCAGCTCTTCGGCCGCCCCGGCCGGGTCTTCTTCTGCAACTCCGGCGCGGAGGCGAACGAAGCGGCCTTCAAGATCGGCCGGCTGACGGGCCGTCCGCACATGGTCGCCACCGACGGCGGCTTCCACGGCCGCACGATGGGCGCGCTGGCGCTCACCGGCCAGCCCGCGAAGCAGGAGCCCTTCCGGCCGCTGCCCGGTGACGTCACCCATGTCCCGTACGGGGACGCCGAGGCACTGCGCGCCGCGGTCACCGAGGAGACGGCCCTCGTGATCATCGAGCCGATCCAGGGCGAGAACGGCGTGGTCGTCCCGCCCAAGGGCTATCTGGAGGCGGCCAGGGAGATCACCCGCGCCACCGGCACACTGCTGGTCCTGGACGAGGTCCAGACCGGCATCGGCAGGACGGGGCACTGGTTCGAGTACCAGGCGCACCAAGGCGTCGAGCCCGATGTCGTCACCCTCGCCAAGGGCCTCGGCGGCGGTCTGCCGCTCGGCGCGGCCGTCGCCTTCGGGGAAGCGGCCGAGCTGCTCAGGCCCGGCCAGCACGGTACGACGTTCGGCGGCAACCCGGTCGCCTGCGCCGCCGGACTCGCCGTCCTCGACACGCTCGCCGCCGGCGGACTCCTGGACCAGGTGAAGCGGCTCGGCGAGAAACTGCGGAACGGTATCGAGGGTCTCGGCCATCCGCTGGTCTCGCATGTCCGCGGCTCGGGCCTGCTCCTGGGTATCGTGCTCACCGAGCCACTCGCGCCCCAGGTGCAACAGGCGGCTCAGAGTGCCGGGTTCCTCGTGAATGTGCCCGCTCCGGACGTCGTACGGCTGATGCCCCCGCTGATCATCGGCGACACCGAGGTGGACGCGTTCCTGGGCGCGCTGCCCGGCGTTCTCGGCACAGCCCACGGGGACGGAAGATCCTGAGAAACGAGACGACGATGACCGAGGCCCAGGACACCGAGCACGGCGGGCAGTCCGTACCGCAGACCAGAACCGCCCGCCACCGCAGGATCGTCGACATCCTCAACCGGCAGCCGGTGCGCTCCCAGAGCCAGTTGGCGAAGGTGCTCGCGGACGACGGGCTGAGCGTCACCCAGGCGACGCTCTCCCGGGACCTGGACGAACTGGGCGCGGTCAAGATCCGTAACACCGGTGGTGAGTTGATCTACGCGGTCCCGAGCGAGGGCGGCTTCCGTACCCCGCACGCCCCGCTCGGGGAGTCGGCGAAAGAGGAGCGGATGCGCCGGCTCGCCGGTGAACTGCTCATCTCCGCCGAGGCGTCGGCCAATCTCGTCGTGCTGCGCACGCCGCCGGGCGCGGCCCAGTTCCTCGCCTCGGCCATCGACCAGGCGGAGTTGAGCGACATCCTGGGCACCATCGCGGGGGACGACACCCTGATGCTGATCAGCCGCGACCCGGCGGGCGGCCAGGCGCTCGCGGACCATCTGCTGAAGCTCGCCCAGAACGACCGCTGAGAGCACGGAAGTTCGGAGCCGGCTCGGGGGTCCGGTCCGCGGTCCGGCGGTGGATCCGGTTCCGTTCAGGCGCTTCAGGCACTGACCTTGGCGACATAGCGGTGGAAGCCGCTCGTCGTCCACGTACGGCCGTCGGGCATCACGGCGAAGCCCTCGGTGCCCGGCAGCGCCTCCAGCCAGTCGCGCGCCCGCCCGCCCATCGCGTACGCGGCCGTCGCGCGGGTGTCGGCCGTGGTCAGCCCCTCCGGGCAGACCACGGTGACCGAGGCGAGCCCGCCGACCGGCGGCCGGCCCGTGTACGGATCGATGACATGGCAGCCGCGCTCGGCGGGCCCCGAGGTGGCCACGCCCAGCCCCTCCCCGGACTCGATCACCGTGGCCAGCCCGCCGGGGCGCAGCGGGTCGGAGATCCCCACCCGCCAGGGCCCGCCGAGCAGCTGGATGTCGCCACCGCCGTTGAGACACACCGAACCGGCCCCGGACGAGGCGATCATCCGTACCGCGCGCTCCACCGCCCACCCCTTCACCAGCCCCGTCGGATCGAGACCGCCCGCGTAGCGGGAGGTGAACCATCCCGCGCTCTCCCGCTCCGCCGCCGCGCACAGCTCCAGGACCTCGACGACCTCGCGCGCACACGCGGACAGGGCCAGCTCTCCCCGGCCCAGGCGCAGGATCTGGCTGTCGGGCCGGAAGGTCGAGAAGAGTTCGTCGGCGCGGTGCAGCGAGGCCACGGCCGCGTGCAGTCCGGCGCGGACCCGGGGCTCGTCCCGTACCCCGCGGATGTCGAACGAGAAGACCGTGCCCATCGACTCCTCGACATGGCGCAGCCGGGCGGTGTCCTGGGACATCAGACACCCGCCTTGTCGAGCGCGCTCTGCAAGGAGTCCCGGTAGCCCTGGCTGGTGTAGCTGGCCCCGGAGACGGCGTCGATCCGCGCGTTCTGGGCGGTGACGGCCGCCTGGTTGAGCCGGGGCACGGCGTCGGCGGTGACCGACTGGCTGCGCGCGTCGGCGCCGGGGGCCTGGACCGCCTCCGCGCTGGTGATCGTGGAGCCGTCCAGGGTGATCCGGACCTGGACGGGCCCGTACTGGGTGTCCACGGGATCCCCGACCACGGCCCGCGAGCCGCCGGCGGCCGACTCCCCGCCCCCGGGGCCGGAGGCGCCCGCCGTGGCGGACACCCCGGTGCCGGCCCCCGCCGCGCCCACTCCGGAACCCGCACCCGCGCCCGCCGCCACCGGCGACCCGCCGGGCTGCTTCAGGGCCAGCAGCAGGACAACGCCCGACACGGTCGCGGCGACACCGATCATGGTCCGCCGGAGCGGATGCCGCGTGGCCATCGGTTTCATCGGCTGCCTCACATTTCGAAGGACTCGTGATGGATACGACGGGTGGGCACGCCCGCCTCGCGCAGTGCCTCGTACGACTGATGTGCGAGCCCGGCCGGTCCGCAGAGATAGACATCGTGGTCCCCGATGTCCGGCAGCAGCTCCCGCAGCCGCCGCGGGGTGATCTCCGGCCGGACACCGTCCGGCCCGTTCACCGCGTACAGCAGCCGGGCGCCGCGCGCCGACGCGATCTCCCGCAGCTCCGCCCAGAGCGCCAGGTCCTCGGTCTTGCCCGCCCGGTAGAGCAGCGTCAGATCACCGGGCCCGCCGGGCAGCGTCTCGAACAGCGCCCGCATCGGGGTGATCCCGGCGCCGCCCGCGATCATCAGCACCTTCTCCCTGCTGCGCCGGGCCGCCGTCAGGGCGCCGTACGGGCCCTCCGCCCAGACCCGGGTGCCCGGCTCCAGCCGGGCCAGGGCCGCGCTGTGCCCGCCGTTCGCCTTGACGGTGATGCGCAGCAGATCGGGCCGGGGCGCCGCCGACAGGGAGTACGGATTGGAGCTCCAGCGCAGCCCGTCCGTGAGGAACCGCCAGCGGAAGAACTGGCCGGGCTGGGCGCCGAGCCGGTGCAGCCGCCGGCCGGTGATCAGTACGGAGACCACGCCGGGCGACTCGTACACGGTCTTCTCGACCCGCATCCGGTGCCGCCGGTTGAGCTGGACCGGGGCCAGTACGCGGTACCGCACCAGCAGCACGCCCGCCGTGCCGTACAGCACGTACCAGACGGTGCGGGCCGTCGCGTTCCCGACGAACTCGGCCCCGGTGGCGAGCTGATGCCAGAACGTCAGATAGACGGCGACGTAGGTGAGCAGATGGAGGTAGTACCAGGTCTCGTAGCGCACCCGGCGGCGCACCGCCCCCGCCGAGACCCCGCCGATCACCAGGAAGACCACGGTTCCGATGGCCGCCTCGACCATCCTCGGGTAGCCGAGGACGACATCGGCGCCCTGCTCCACGAAGCCGGTGCCGGTCCGGACCGCGTACCCCCAGACGGTCAGCAGGACATGGGCGAGCACCAGCCCGACCGCGTACCGTCCGCCCCTCGCGTGCCAGCGCGTCACCCGGTCGGAGCCCACCCGCCGCTCCAGCGCCGGGATCCGGGCCATCAGCAGCACCACGATCGCGATCGTGTACCCGCCGAGCAGCCCGGTCAGCCGGCCCGCTCCGGTCAGCCACTCCGCCGCGTCGAGATGGACGACCGGGGTGTTCCGCCACCACAGGGCCAGGACGGCCGCCGCCCCCGCCCAGCAGACCGCCAGTACGGGCAGCGCGCCCGACCGCCGCGGTCGGATCGCGCGCAGGGTCTGCCTTCTGGCGGCCCGGCCGTTGTGCAACATCGCCACAGGACTGCTCCTCCGTTGCCTCCGTGCCCGGCGATACGGATGTGAGCGGCGGAGGGTTCAACGGACGGCCGGCGGAACTCCCGGCGGGCGACTGCCGAGTCCGGTCAGGAGGCGCTCTCGGCGGCCCTCACGGAGGTGATCGCCGTCGGTCCCGAGGCCGTGCCGATCGCGATATGCGGACGGCGGCCCGGATCGGCCCAGGCCAGGACGGCACTCATCGCGCCGGACGGTACGGAGACACAGCCGGCGGTCGCGCCCTCCCCGTTGACGTGCAGAAAGATCCCGGCGCCCCGGCCGCGGACCGGGTGGTCGTAGTTGAAGCCGATCACCAGAGCGAGGCGGTACTGGGCGGGGTAGTCGGCCAGCCGCTCGGACTCCGTCGCCCGGCAGTCCGACGGCAGCCCCTCCACCCAGCGGTTGTACGCGCGCGACTCGTTGTCCTGGCACCACCAGGACTCCTTCGTCACCGGGCGGTAGCCGACGCGTGTCCCGTCCGGCGCGGGCGCGAGGCCGAACCCGTACGGCAGGTCGTACAGCCCGGTCGGGGTGGTCGAGGTGCCCTGCGTACGCGACCGGCCCTCGGTCAGCCCGCCCGCCCCGAAGCGCGCCGTGACGGAACCGGCCGCCACCCACCGCGTGCCGCGCCGGTCCCACCAGGTCACCCGGCCGGTGGTCGCCCCGCGCTCCGGGGCCTCGGCGGTGATCAGCTGGCTGCCGCCGCCGGTGTCCGCCATGCGCTCGGGAAGCGGCACATCGGCGGCGGACGCCCCGGGGGACGCGGCCGTGAGCGAGGCGACGGAGAGCAGGACGGAGCCGAGCACGAGAGCGATGCGCATGCCCGGACCGTACGCCGCCGGGCCGGGATCCGGCCTCCCCGCTGCTCCGAACGGCGCACCGACGCCGTAACGGACGTTCCGTCTGCCCGTCTGCCCGTCTGCCCGTCTGCCCGTCTGCCCGTCCGCCCGTCCGCCCGCCGTGTGCCCGTCCGCCGTCAGTCCGCGCGTGCCGGGAGCGGCAGCGGCAGCGCCGGCAGCCCGTCCACGCTCACTCCGACGTGGTCCTTCTTCGCGCAGTACGCGGCGAACTCCTCGTCCGTCTTCCGGCCGAAGTGCTCGGCGTGCTGGGTGCGCTCCTCCCGGTAGTCCATGAAGGGGACGGCGAACCCGCAGGCGTCACTGACGCGCTCGGCGTGGATCACGATGATCGCGCGGGCGCCGGGCCCGTCGGCGTCCGCGAAGAGGCGGATGTACTCGCTCCAGCGCGGGTCGTCCCGGAAGACCGGCTCCCCGCGTCCGTGCACCCGCAGTACCTTGGGCGGTCCGGTGAACGCGCACCACATCAGCGTGATGCGCCCGTTCTCCCGCAGATGCGCGATGGTCTCGGCGCCGCTGCCGCCGAAGTCCAGATAGGCGAGGGTCAGCTCGTCGACCACGACGAGGGTCCCGGCCCGCCCCTTGGGCGAGAGATTGACATGCCCGTCGGCCGCGAGCGGCGCGGTGGCGGTGAAGAAGACGGGCTGTTCCTCGATGAAGGTCCTTATCCTGCCGTCGATCCGTTCGTAGCGCTTACCCATGTGCTGGATTATCGGCGCCGGGGGCCGGGAGGGAAGGCCGTTTGCAACGGGTGGGACGGCCCGCACGGCCACACGATGGAACGATGACGACAGGGCGGAAGACGAAGCACGGCACCGCGGGGCACGAGGTACGCGTGCGCCGGGTGTACGAAGCGCCGGAGCCCGGTGACGGGACCCGGGTACTGGTGGACCGGCTCTGGCCGCGCGGACTGGCAAAGAGCGAGGCCGCGCTGGACGAGTGGCTGAGGGACGCCGCGCCCTCGGCCGAGCTGCGGAAGTGGTACGGACACGATCCGGCGCGCTTCGGGGAATTCGCCGGCCGGTATGCCGCCGAACTCGCCGGACCCGGACCCGGGCCGGCCCTCGCCCGGCTGCGTGCACTGGCCGCCGAGGACACGCTCACCCTGCTCACGGCCACCAAGGACACGCGGTACAGCCATGCCCTCCTGCTCGCCGCGGAGGTCCGCGGGGGAGCACATTGACAAAACAATACGGTGCATCGCATAGTTATACCTGTCAGTGAATGCACCGTAAGGAGAAACCCGTGACCGAGCGCGTCGTACTCGCCTACTCGGGCGGCCTGGACACCTCCGTCGCCATCGGCTGGATCGCCGAGGAGACGGGCGCCGAGGTCATCGCCGTCGCCGTGGACGTCGGCCAGGGCGGCGAGGACCTGGACGTCATCCGCAAGCGCGCGCTCGCCTGCGGTGCCGTCGAAGCCGAGGTCGCGGACGCGAAGGACGAGTTCGCCGAGGAGTACTGCCTCCCGGCGATCAAGGCCAACGCCCTCTACATGGACCGCTATCCGCTGGTCTCCGCGCTCTCCCGGCCGACGATCGTCAAGCACCTCGTGGCCGCCGCGAAGAAGCACGACGCCGGCATCGTCGCCCACGGCTGCACGGGCAAGGGCAACGACCAGGTGCGGTTCGAGGCCGGTATCACCGCGCTCGGCCCGGACCTGAAGTGCATCGCCCCGGTCCGCGACTACGCGATGACCCGTGACAAGGCGATCGCCTTCTGCGAGGAGAAGAACCTCCCGATCGCGACCACCAAGAAGTCCCCGTACTCCATCGACCAGAACGTCTTCGGACGCGCCGTCGAGACGGGCTTCCTGGAGGACATCTGGAACGGTCCGATCGAGGACGTGTACGAGTACACCTCCAACCCGGCCACGCCCCGTGAGGCCGACGAGGTCATCATCTCCTTCAAGGAGGGCGTGCCCGTCGCCATCGACGGCAAGCCCGTCACCGTCCTCCAGGCGATCCAGCAGCTCAACGAGCGGGCGGGCGCCCAGGGCATCGGCCGGATCGACATGGTCGAGGACCGGCTCGTCGGCATCAAGTCCCGCGAGATCTACGAGGCCCCCGGCGCCATCGCGCTGATCACCGCCCACCAGGAGCTGGAGAACGTCACCGTCGAGCGCGAGCTGGCCCGCTACAAGCGGCAGGTCGAGCAGCGCTGGGGCGAGATCGTCTACGACGGCCTGTGGTTCTCCCCGCTCAAGCGCGCCCTGGACGGCTTCATCAACGAGGCCAACCAGCACGTCACCGGCGACATCCGGATGACCCTGCACGGCGGCCGGGCCGTCGTCACCGGCCGGAAGTCGGACGAGTCGCTGTACGACTTCAACCTCGCCACCTACGACTCGGGCGACACCTTCGACCAGTCCAAGGCGCAGGGCTTCATCGAGATCTTCGGCCTCTCGTCGAAGATCGCCGCCCGGCGTGACCTCGCCTGATCCGAACCGTTTGACAGTCCGCCTCCCCGTTCCTCCGCGGCGGGGAGGCGGTCGCACTTCCCGATCCCTTCTGAGGAGCAGCAGTGAGCAGCAGCAACGGTGATGTCCGGCTCTGGGGCGGCCGGTTCGCCGACGGGCCGTCGGAAGCGCTGGCGGCCCTGTCCGCGTCCGTCCACTTCGACTGGCGGCTCGCGCCGTACGACATCGCCGGCTCCCGCGCCCACGCCCGTGTGCTGCACAAGGCCGGGCTGCTCACCGCCGACGAGCTGACCCGCATGCTGGCCGGTCTGGACCAGCTGGAGGCCGATGTCGCCGACGGCTCGTTCACCGGCACCGTCGCCGACGAGGACGTCCACACCGCGCTGGAGCGTGGGCTGCTGGAGCGGCTCGGCGCCGACCTCGGCGGCAAGCTGCGCGCCGGGCGGTCCCGTAACGACCAGATCGCCACGCTCTTCCGGATGTACCTCCGCGACCACGCCCGGATCATCGGCGCACTGATCGCGGACCTCCAGGACGCGCTGGTCGGTCTCGCCGAGGCACACCCGGACGTGGCGATGCCCGGCCGTACGCATCTCCAGCACGCCCAGCCCGTCCTCTTCGCCCACCATGTGCTGGCGCACGCGCAGTCGCTGTCCCGGGACGCGGAGCGGCTGCGGCAGTGGGACAAGCGCACGGCGGTCTCCCCGTACGGCTCCGGCGCGCTCGCGGGGTCCTCGCTCGGGCTCGACCCCGAGGCGGTCGCCGCCGATCTCGGCTTCGAGCGCGGCTCGGCCGGGAACTCGATCGACGGCACGGCCTCCCGTGACTTCGTCGCCGAGTTCGCCTTCGTCACCGCGATGATCGGCGTCAACCTGTCGCGGATCGCCGAGGAGATCATTCTCTGGAACACGAAGGAGTTCTCCTTCGTCACCCTCCACGACGCCTTCTCCACCGGCTCCTCGATCATGCCGCAGAAGAAGAACCCGGACATCGCCGAGCTGGCGCGCGGCAAGTCCGGCCGGCTGATCGGCAATCTGACCGGGCTGCTGGCCACGCTGAAGGCGCTGCCGCTCGCGTACAACCGCGATCTCCAGGAGGACAAGGAGCCGGTCTTCGACTCCTGCGACCAGCTGGAGGTCCTGCTGCCCGCCTTCACCGGCATGATGGCGACGCTCACCGTCAACCGGGAGCGGATGGCGGAGCTGGCACCGGCCGGCTTCTCGCTCGCCACGGACATCGCCGAGTGGCTGGTCAGGCAGGGCGTGCCGTTCCGGGTGGCGCACGAGGTCGCGGGGGAGTGCGTCAAGGAGTGCGAGACGCTCGGCATCGAGCTGGCCGAGCTGACGGACGAGCAGTTCGCGAAGATCTCCGAGCACCTCACGCCCGGTGTGCGGACGGTGCTTAATGTGGCGGGCTCGCTGGCCTCCCGCGACGGCCGGGGCGGCACGGCCCCGTCGGCCGTCGCCGTCCAGCTCTCCGAGGTCAAGGCCGATCTGGTGATACAGCACGCCTGGGCAGACGCCAAGAAGTAACCGGCTCCTCCGGAACCTCCCCGGCCGCCGGCCTCGTGCCGCGGGCCACCAGCCACTACAACGCCGCCGCCCACTCCGCGAGCGTGTCGAAGTCCCGACGGGTCAGTCCGGTCCCGGGATCGATACGCAGCAACAGGGCGGCGGCGAGGTGGCGTTGGTCCGCCCACTCGCGGTCGTACGAGGTGATCTCGTCGTCGACCCAGGCGAAGGGCCGTCCGGCCGCGTACTCCAGTACGTACGGCGTCTTCCAGAAGGTCCCGGGAGGGGCGCCCCTCCGCTCCGGGCCGGACCACTCGACGTACGGCAGCTCCGGCAGCCCGAGGACCGGCCCGATCCACGCGTTGGCGTCGTCCTCCCACGTGGTGGCCCAGACCAGCTCGTACCGGTCGGCGAGCGCCAGCAGCTCCGCTCCGTGCTCCGGGTTGAGCAGCACGGCCAGCGGCTGATCCTCGGGCCAGCCCGAGGGCCGCATCCAGTGCCGGGCGTATCCCTCAGGCGCCCGCTCGGCCGTCAGGGCGAGATACGGGTTGAGCGGACCGTCGACATCGATCAGCAGCAGCGGCTTCGTACGCGAGCGCTCACGCGAGTCCATACGCGACTTCATACGCGGGTTCTCTCCCTCTGGGTAGTGCCCCGGGGTGCTCCGGGCAGTGGTGCGGCGTTGTATCGAATGAGACATCTGTGTCTCATGTGGGTTATGGTCGTCTCATGACGGTCGATCGTGAACAGGTGCTGCGCACCGCTGCCGCCCTCCTCACGCGCAGGGCAACCGCCACCATGGACGAGGTCGCCCGCTCCGTGGGGATAGGCCGAGCGACCCTGCACCGGCACTTCGCCGGGCGGGACGCGCTGATCAAGGCGCTGGAGGAGCTGGGCCTCAGGGAGCTGGAGACGGCCCTCGACGGCGCCCGGCTCGACGAGGGCCCGGCGGACGAGGCGCTGCGTCGGCTCATCGCCTGCGTCGAGCCCTCCGCCGGGCTGCTCGCCTTCCTCCTCACCGAGAACCAGCTCTTCGAGGGCGACGTCTACGACGGCTGGAACCGCGCCGACGCCCGGATCTCCGCCGTGTTCCGGCGCGGGCAGGAGGAGGGCGCGTTCCGGATCGACCTCAGCCACGCCTGGCTGACGGACGCCTTCTACGGACTGATCAGCGCCGGCGCCTGGACCGTCCATGACGGCCGGGCCGCCCCCAAGGATTTCCAGTACATGATCGCCGAGTTGCTGCTCGGCGGAGCACGACGGAGTGTGAAGCCATGACCAGCAGCCATCTCACCGTGACGGAGAGCGAACAGACGCCCCGTCCCGGCCGCTGGATCGCGCTCTCCGTGCTCGTCCTGGCCGTGCTCCTGGTGGCCGTCGACGCCACCGTACTGGGCCTCGCCACCCCGTTCCTCAGCGAGGACCTGAAGCCGACGGGCACCCAGCTCCTCTGGATCGGCGACATCTACTCGTTCGTCATCGCGGGTCTGCTGGTCTCCATGGGCAGCCTCGGCGACCGGATCGGCCGCAAGAAGCTGCTGCTGACGGGCGCGGTCGCGTTCGGCGGGGTCTCCGTGCTCAACGCCTACGCGACCACCCCGGAAATGATGATCGTGGCCAGGGCCCTGCTGGGTGTCGCGGGCGCGACGCTGATGCCCGCCACCCTCGCCCTGATCCGCAACATCTTCCACGACCCCAAGGAGCGCAGCGTCGCCATCGGTATCTGGGGCGCGATGGCCTCGGCGGGCGCGGCGGTCGGTCCGGTCGTCGGCGGCTTCCTGCTGGAGCACTTCTGGTGGGGCTCGGTCTTCCTGATCAACCTGCCCGTGATGGCCGTCCTGGTGATCGTCGGCGTCAAGACGCTGCCCGAGTCGAAGAACCCCGCGCCGGGCCCCTGGGACCTGACCAGCGTGCTGCTCTCCCTGGTCGGCATCGTCGGTGTGGTCTACGCGATCAAGGAAGGGGCGACGCACGGGCCCGGCTGGAACGTCGTCGTCGTGGGTCTGCTGGGCGTGGGCGCGCTCTACTGGTTCGTACGGCGCCAGCTCACGCTGCCCGCCCCGCTGCTCGACATACGGCTCTTCCACCACCGGGGCTTCTCCGGCGCGGTCCTGGCCGACCTGCTGACCATCCTCGGCCTCTCCGGGCTGGTCTTCTTCCTGTCGCAGTATCTCCAGCTCGTACAGGGCCGCCGGCCGCTGGAGGCGGGGCTGGCCGAACTGCCCGCCGCCGTCGGCGCGGTGGTGGCCGGACTCCTCGCAGGGAACGTCGCACGCCGTTACTCCGTACGGTCCGTGGTGGCCGGCGGGCTCGCGGCGATCGGGCTGTCCCTCGCCGCGCTGGTCACGATCAGCCAGTCCACCGGCTATCCGCTCCTCGGCGCCGTCCTGCTGGTCGTCGGCGTCGGCGCGGGCTTCTCCTTCACCGTCACCGCCGATGTGATCCTCTCCAGCGTCCCCAAGGAGCACGCCGGTTCCGCCTCCGCCGTGTCGGAGACGGCGTACGAACTGGGCGCGGCGCTCGGTATCGCGGTGCTCGGCTCGATCGTCACCGGGGTCTACCGGGGCTTCCCCACCCCGTCGGGGATCCCGGCCGACGCGGCCTCGGCCGCGCACGAGTCCCTGGGCGGCGCCGTCGAGGCCGCCGCCGGACTCCCCGGGCACTCCGGCGCGGCGCTGGTGGCGGCGGCGCAGGAGGCGTTCGTGGACGGCCTGCGCTTCGCGGCGGGGGCGGGCGCGGTGGTGCTGCTCGCCACATCGGTGGCGGCCTGGTTCCTGCTGCGCGGCCAGAAGCTGGAGGAAGGCGTGGAGCACTAGGGTGCCGAGAAGACCGGGTCACCGAGAAGACCGGGTCACCGAGAAGACGTGGAGCACCGACGGGGTGCCGGGCGCGGCGGGAGAGTTCTCCGGCCGCGCCCGGCGGGTTACGCCGCCTTCGCCTTCGTGGCGTACATGTCCACGTACTCCTGCCCCGACAGCCCCATGACCTCGGTCATCACCGAGTCCGTCACCGCCCGCAGCACATAGCGGTCGCGGTCCATGCCCTCGTACCGCGAGAACTCCATCGGCTTGCCGAAGCGCACGGTCACCTTGCCGGTCCTGGGCATGCCCGAGCCGTTCGGCTGGAGCTTGTCCGTACCGATCATCGCGAAGGGCACCACCGGTGCGCCCGTCATCAGCGTCAGCCGCGCGATGCCCGTACGGCCCCGGTACAGCCGGCCGTCGGGGGAGCGGGTGCCCTCCGGGTAGATACCGAAGATATTGCCGCCCTCCAGGATCCGACGGCCCGTCATCAGCGCCGCCACCCCGCCCCGGCCGCCGTCGCGGTCCACCGGGATCATGCCCACACCGGTGAAGAACCAGGCCATCAGCCGGCCCTTGAGGCCCTTGCCCGTGACGTACTCGTCCTTGCCGATGAAGAAGACCTGACGGTCACAGACCAACGGCAGGATCATCGAGTCGATGAAGGTGAGATGGTTGCCGGCGAGGATCACCGGCCCGCTCCCCGGAATGTTCTCGGCGCCTTCCACACGGGTGCGGAACATCAGGCGCATGATCGGTCCGAGCGCTGCCTTGATGAGCGCGAAGCGGGACAACGGGTCCTCCGGTGTCGTGCGATGTTGTTGGACGGCCGAGTAAATCTCTGCAGGTGAGGACGGTACTCGCAACTCCACACGAGCGCACATCGGGTTCACCGACCCGATACGCGCTGTTGACGTGAGTTTTCGCCACGTTCGCCCAGGGTCTCCCGTACGGAAGGCGAGGCCGCCTACGCTCGGCCCTCGTTTGGCAGTCGTTGACAGGTGCGGGACATCACATCGAGGAGCGTTCATGACACAGGGTGCGCGGAATACGCCCGGACGGCGGACCGTACTGGGAGCGGCGGTGCTCGGCTCGGCGGCCGTGGCGCTGCCCGCCTCGGCACAGGCGGCCGAGCGGGCCGCCGAACGCGGCCGGGGCGGCCACGGACCGGCGAAGCCGGCCCTGCCCGTGCCCACGATCATCGGCCACCGCGGCGCCAGCGGCTACCGTCCCGAGCACACCCTCGGCTCGTACCAGCTCGCTCTCGACCTCGGCGCGCATGTGATCGAGCAGGACCTGGTGCCCACCAAGGACGGCCATCTGGTGTGCCGTCACGAGAACGACATCACGGCCACGACCGATGTCGCGGACCACCCGGAGTTCGCGGGCCGCAAGACCACCAAGAGCGTCGACGGCGTCAGCCTCACCGGCTGGTTCACCGAGGACTTCACGCTCGCCGAGCTGAAGACGCTGCGCGCCAAGGAGCGCATCCCCGGCGTCCGGCAGCGCAACACCCTCTACGACGGCCGCTGGGAGATCCCCACCTTCGAGGAGGTGCTGCGCTGGGCGGACGAGCAGGGCCGCCGCCTCGGCCGCAAGATCTGGCTGTACACCGAGACCAAGCACCCCACCTACTTCCGCGGTCTCGGCCTCGGCCTGGAGGAGCCCCTCGCGAAGCTGCTGCGCCGCTACGGGCGCGACCGCAAGGACTCCGCCATATTCCTCCAGTCCTTCGAGCCGAGCAGCATGCAGCGGATGGCGAAGCTGGTCTCCTCGCCGCGCGTCGTCCTGCTCGACGCCGCCGGGACCCGCCCGTGGGACTTCAAGGTCGCGAACGACCCGCGTACCGTCGCCGATCTGGTCAAGCCCGAGGGCCTGAAGTGGATCGCGTCCTACGCGCAGGGCATCGGCCCGACGCTCGACCTGATCATCCCGAAGGACGCCGCGGGCAAGCTGGGCACGCCCACCACGCTCGTACGGGACGCGCACGCCAAGGGGCTGATCCTCCACCCGTACACGCTGCGCGACGAGAACTCCTTCCTGCCGGCCGACTTCCGGCGCGGTACGGACCCGAACGCGTACGGCGACGCCTTCGGCGCGTTCCGGGCCTACTTCGAGCAGGGCATCGACGGCATCTTCACCGACAACCCGGACACCGGTCTGCTGGCGCGGGCGGACTTCGTCAGCCGCTGACCGCGCGTGCCCCGGTCGGGTGACCGCCCGGCCGGGGAGCAACCGCCCGTCGTCGTGCGGACGTCACGGCGGGCATGACGTCAGTCCGGGCCGCCCGGCCCCTCCCCGCTCCCCGACCGCCCCTGCCCGTGGCGCACCGCCCGCCGGCGGGCACGTACCCGTCGGCGGGAACGCGCTCGTCGGAGCCCGCCCGGCCGTCGGAGCCCGCGCGGTCGTCGGCTCTCGTCCACGCGCTGCTTCCGCTGGTGCGCGCGGAGGCGGCGGCGGAGGCGCCGGGGGCCGGGGCCGAGCCGGGAGATCTCGAACAGGCCGCCTGGGTACGGCTGCTGGAGCGGCCGGCCGGCGAGCCCTGGCCCGGCGACACCGCGCGCTGGGTACGGGACGTCGTACGGGCGGAGGCCCGCCGCGCCCGGCGCACCGCCGTCCGCGAACTCCCGTACCGCCACGAACCCGCCGCCGGACCCGAGTCCGACCCCGAGGGCGCGGCGCTGCGCACCGACCGGAGGCAGATGCTCCGCGCGGCGATCGGCCGTACGCCCGGCCGCTGTCCGCTGGTCCTGACCGCGATGCTGTCGCCGGAGGATCTCACCTACCGCGAGATCGCGGGGGAGTTGGGTATGTCACAGGGCAGTTTGGGACCGTTACGTTCCAGATGCCTGGGATGCCTGCGCAGAATGCTGGCCGCCGAGGTTGCGGCTCCTGAACTCGGGGGAAAGGAGCGGTAGACCACCGGCGGACCAAGTGAGCGGGAGGCATGCACACATGGGCATGAGCGTGACCATCTCAGCGGCGAGAGCGCAGGACGCTGAACAGATCCTGAAGCTCCAGTACCTGTGCTACCAGAACGAGGCCGAGCTGTACGGCGACTACACCATCGAGCCCCTGACCCAGACGCTCGACGACCTGCGGGCCGAACTCGCCGAGGGTCACGGCCTGGTGGCCAGGCTCGGCGACGAAGTGGTGGCGTCGGTGCGCGGCAGTATCGACGCGACGGGCACCGCACGGATAGCCAAGCTCATCGTCCATCCCCGGATGCGGCGCCACGGCCTCGGCGGACGGCTGCTCGACGCCATCGAGACGCACTTCGCGGCCCAGCCGGCCGCCCAGCGCTTCCAGCTCTTCACCGGCCACCGCAGCGAAGGCAATCTGCGGCTCTACCGCAGCCGCGGTTACGCCCCGGTGTCGACGGAGCAGGCGGGTCCGCGACTGAGGCTCGTCACCCTGGAGAAGAACGCCGCGAAGGAAGCCGCGGCCGTGGGGGCGTACGTCGCCAGCGCCTGACGTGAGGGCGGAATCCCCGGCGGCACGACTCCAGTGGCACGGCCTCAGGGGTACGAAGGGGGTTCCGCTTCTCGATCAACCGGGACGGTGTTCGGCTTCCCGGTCACCCGGCGCGGGCGGCGGCGCGGTCGCCTGCCGACGGGACGTGCGCAGCCACAGAATGCCGGTGACCGGCAGCAGCACCGGAATGAAGAGATAGCCCATCCCGTAGTCCGACCAGACCGTGGCGTCCGGGAAGGCCGACGGATCGGCCAGCGTCCACGTCCCCACGGTCAGCACGCCCACCAGCTCCGCGGCGCAGCAGATCAGAGCGGCCTTCCGCGCCGTCTCGCCGCCGCGTACCAGCGTGTAGGTGATGAACGCGTAGACCACGGCGGCCAGGCCGGAGAGCGCGTAGGCCAGCGGCGCGCGGTCGAATTCCGTGGCGATCTGGTAGGCGGACCGGGAGACCGCGCCGACCGACATCACGCCGTACAGCCAGACCAGCAGCAGTCCGGGCCCCTGGACCAGCCTGACCGGAGCCCCGTCGGCGCCTTCGGTGGTCATGTCGTCAGCCTTCCCAGATGTCGTACAGCCGTACTTCCAGCACGGCCAGGACGACCGCTCCGGCGGCGACCGTGACCGAGCCCCAGCGGGTCCGCTCGCTCAGCGACAGGAACCCGGCCGCGGGCACCGCGAACAGCGCGCCCAGCAGATACGAGACGAAGATCACCGAGCCCTCGTCGGCCTGCTCGCCGCGCGCCAGCTGAACGATCCCGACGACCAGCTGCGCCAGCACGAGCACCGACACCACGGCCATGCCGATGAAGTGCCAGTCCTTGGTGGGCTGGTCGCGGTAGGCGGCGAAGCCGCACCAGGCGGCGAGGGCGAGCGCGGTCACGGAGACCGCGACCGTCAGGGCGACAAGCATGGGCCGAGCGTATTACGGGGCGAAAGACCCGCCGCGCCCGCCCCCGTGGGGCCGGTGCCACCGCCCCGCGCGGGCGGTCCCCGGGGCGGTGCCCACCGCCCCGGGGACCGTGGCCTTGGCCACAGAGGGCGACCGCTCCGGCCTGGCCCCGGCCGGAGCCCGCGCTCCCCGATCCGGGGCATCCGTGCAGGTCACAGCCGGTACGGTGGGGACAAGGGCCGGCCGTGACCGTCCCCGCACGGCCTCGTGGACCTGGACGGCGTGTCCGTATGCCGCGACGATTCTGTCCGCTATACGGACAACTCCCGGGGGTCCGAAGGCACGTCTGTTTTACTGACGACATGACCACAACGAGCTACCGCGTCCCCGCGACCGAGGCGAACCACACGCCCGGTGCTCGTTGTCTGTGTCGAATGTGCGCCAACTGAGGGCCCCTGCCTGAGCCTCGCGCCCCGAAGCGAGACCCGACGGCCGAGCCGCGTCCGGACCTGCGAAGGCCATGAGAGCCATGGCCCGAAGGTCCGCCGACGCGTCGTGCCCGCCCCCGCGTGCGCCGCCTCCCGGTCACCCACCGCGTCAGCGCGCCATGTCGGAATGACGAATGCCCCGTGCCCGGCGGACTCCTCGCCGCGCACTCGACAGTGATGGAAACCCCTGTGATCACTACTACGGGCCTGACGAAGATCTACCGGTCCGCCTCGTCGCACGGCCGCGACGTCACCGCACTCGACGGCGTCGACCTGCACGTCCGCGAGGGCGAGGTCTTCGGGGTCGTGGGACAGAGCGGCGCCGGGAAGTCCTCGCTCATCCGCTGCGTCAATCTCCTCGAACGCCCCACCGCCGGCACGGTCACCGTCGACGGCCGGGACCTGACCGCGCTCGCCGGCCGCGGGCGACGGGCGGGCAAGGATCTGCGCCGGGCGCGCGGTTCGATCGGCATGGTCTTCCAGCACTTCAACCTGCTGTCCTCCCGCACGGTCAGGGACAACGTCGAACTGCCGCTGGAGATCCTCGGCGTGGCGGGCCGGGAACGTACGCGCCGCGCCCTGGAACTGCTGGATCTGGTCGGTCTCGGCGACAAGGCCACGGCGTATCCGGCGCAGCTCTCCGGCGGTCAGAAGCAGCGGGTCGGTATCGCCCGCGCGCTGGCGGGCAACCCGAAGGTGCTGCTCTCGGACGAGGCGACGAGCGCCCTGGACCCGGAGACCACCCGCTCGATCCTCCAGCTGCTGCGCGACCTCAACCGGCAGCTCGGTCTCACGGTGCTGCTCATCACACACGAGATGGAGGTCGTGAAGACGATCTGTGACTCCGCGGCGCTGATGCGCGAGGGCCGGATCGTCGAGTCGGGCACGGTCGGCGAACTGCTCGCCACGCCCGGTTCGCAGCTGGCGCAGGAGCTGTTCCCGGTGGGCGGCGCGGCCACGGGCCCCGGCCGTACGGTCCTCGACGTCACCTTCCACGGCGCCGCCGCCACCCAGCCGGTGATCTCGCAGCTCGCCAGGACCTACAACATCGACATATCGATCCTGGGCGCCGCGATGGACACCGTCGGCGGCCGGCAGATCGGCCGGATGCGGATCGAACTGCCCGGCGCCTACGAGGACAACGTCGTACCGATCGGCTTCCTGCGCGAGCAGGGACTCCAGGCCGAGATCGTGGACGACGCGGCCACAGACGAAGCCACAGACGAAGGCGCGGCCGCAGCCACAGCCGCAGACGAAGCCGCGGCCACCGTCCCCGCGCAGAGCCCCGCACCGGTGAAGGAAGATGCCCAGTGACCTGGTCGGAAATGCAGCCGCTGCTGTCCCAGGGGACCATCGACACCCTCTATATGGTGCTGTGGTCCGCGCTCGTCACCCTCGCCGGCGGGCTGCCCCTCGGCATCCTGCTGGTCCTCACCGACAAGGGCGGACTGCTCCAGAACGCCCCGGTCAACAAGGCCGTCGGAGTGATCGTGAACATCGGCCGCTCGCTGCCTTTCATGATCCTGCTGATCGCGCTGATCCCGTTCACCACCCTGATCGTCGGCACCTTCATCGGCCCCACCGCGATGATCGTGCCGCTGGCGATCGGCGCCATCCCGTTCTTCGCGCGGCTCGTCGAGACGGCCATCCGCGAGGTCGACCACGGACTGGTCGAGGCCGTCCAGGCGATGGGCGGCTCGATCCCCACCATCGTCCGCAAGGTGCTGCTGCCGCAGGCCCTGCCGTCGCTGGTGTCCGCCGTCACCACCACCGTCATCGTGCTCATCGGCTACTCCGCCATGGCCGGGGCGGTCGGCGGTGAGGGGCTCGGATCCAAGGCCGTCACCTATGGATTCCAGCGTTTCGAGAACGGCTTCATGATCGCCACGGTCGTCCTGCTGATCGCGATCGTCACCGTGGTCCAGCTGCTCGGGGACGGCGTCGTACGGCTGCTGGCCCGCCGCGGCCGTACCGCCACCTGACCCGATTCCACCCTCCGGCCCGCACTCCTTGTCCGGGCCACGTCACCCGCATCACCGGAAAGAGGCACTCTTCGTGCGTACCACCGTCAAGTTCAGCGCGGCAGCCGCCGCCACCGCCGCTCTCGCCCTCGGCCTCAGCGCCTGCGGCACCTCCTCCGACCCGGGCGCCTCGTCCGCCGCCGGAGCCTCCGCCGACACCTCCGAGCCGCTCGTCGTCGCCGCGTCCCCGACGCCGCACGCCGACATCCTGAACTTCGTCAAGAAGAACCTGGCGGACAAGGAGGGCCTCAAGCTGGAGGTCAAGGAGTTCACGGACTACGTCCTGCCGAACACCGCCACCCAGAGCGGCGAGGTCGACGCCAACTTCTTCCAGCACAAGCCCTATCTGGACGACTTCAACAAGAAGAAGGGCACCGACATCGTGCCCGTCGTCAATGTCGAGCTGGAGCCCCTCGGCCTCTACTCCAAGAAGGTCAAGGACCTCAAGGAGCTGAAGTCCGGCCAGAGCGTCGCCCTCCCCAACGACACCACCAACGAGGGCCGCGCGCTGAAGCTGCTCGCGGACAACGGCCTGATCACCCTGAAGGACGGCGCGGGCACCGACGCCAACCTCGCCGACGTCAAGGACGCCAAGGGCCTGAAGTTCAAGGAGCTGGAGGCCGCCACGCTGCCCCGCGCCCTGAACGATGTCGACGCCGCCGTCATCAACGGCAACTACGCCATCGAGGCCGACCTCAAGCCCGCCGAGGACGCGCTGGCCCTGGAGAAGCCCGACGGCAACCCGTACGCCAACTTCCTCGCCGTCAAGCGCGGCAACGAGAAGGACCCGCGGGTGGAGAAGCTCGCGAAGCTCCTCAACTCGCCCGAGGTGCGGAAGTACATCGAGGACACCTACGAGGGCTCGATCGTGCCCGCTTTCGGTGCGGTCAAGTAGTCACCGCAGTAACGTTCTTGTCGGCGAGAGCCCCGTACACGCCCGTCGTGTGCGGGGCTTCCGCATCCGTACGGACCCGGCCATGCGCATCCTCCACCCGATGCTGCATGCTGTGCATTTACGACGGACTGAGGCATGGAGCTGTGCATGACTACCACCTTTCCGGACGTTTCCATCAGCACGGAGCGGTTGGTGCTGCGCCCCTTCGAGCCGGCGGACATCCCGGCACACATCGAGATGATGAATGACGAGCTGGTCACGGCCTGGACCTCCGTCCCCCATCCGTATACGAGAAGAGACGCCGAGGAGTGGACCGGCAGAATCGCCCCCGCCGAACGCCTGGAAGGGCGCGGGATCGCGTTCGCCGTCACCGAGTTCCTCACCCAGCGGCTCGTCGGCGTCGTACGGCTGCGGAACACCAACTGGCACGCACTCGCCACCGAGGCCGCCTATGTGACCGCGCCCTGGGCACGCGGTGAGGGATACGCCACCGAATCGGTGCTCGCGGTCGCCCAGTGGCTCTTCCGCGACCAGAAGTTCGAACGCATCGAGGTGCGCACCCCCGCGGGCAACACCGCCTCCCAGCAGGTCGCGCAGAAGATCGGCTGCATCAGCGAGGGCGTCCTGCGCAACGCCTGGATAGCGCGCACCCAGACCGAGGACGGCGGCTGGACCGACATCCGCACCGACCTGATCGTCTGGAGCCTGCTGCCCGAGGACCTCGAAGGCGTCGCCGAACAGATGGCGGACGCGACGGGCTACGCGTCCTTCACCGACTGGAACTGACGGCCGCCACCCGCACCGCCCGGCCGTCACCCGGCCGCCACCCACACCGCCCGGCCGCCTCCCGACCCGGCCAGGTACTCTCACCGTGCGCTCGCGACCGTACGGGCAGTGCTCCGTGCGGCGGCGGCGATCGACGACCACCGGCAGCGATCTCCCCCTCTGCCCCGCTTCCGCCCGCTCGACGACATTACGGAGACTGACGACGATGGCCGACCGCGTCACGGTGATCGGCTGGGACGGCTCGCCCCTCACCGCCGCGGCCAAGTCCGCGCTCTCCGCAGCCACTCTGGTGGCCGGAGCCGCCCACCATCTGGCGCTCCCCGAGGTGCCGCGAGGCGCCGAGCGCATCCGCCTCGGGTCGATAGACCTCGCGGCCCGCAGAATCGCCGGACACCGCGGCAGCGCCGTGGTCCTCGCCGACGGCGACCCCGGCTTCTTCGGGGTCGTACGCACCCTGCGCGCCCCGGAACACGGCCTGGAGGTCGAAGTCGTCCCCGCGGTCTCCGCCGTGGCCGGCGCCTTCGCGCGGGCCGGGATGGCCTGGGACGACGCCCAAGTCGTCGTCGCCCAACGCCGTACGCTCCGCCGCGCCGTCAACGTCTGCCGGGCGCACACCAAGGTCGCCGTCCTCACCTCCCCGGGCGCCGGCCCCGCCGAACTCGCGCTGCTCCTCGACGGGGTCCACCGCACCTTCGTCATCTGCGAGGAGCTCGGCACCGAACGGGAACAGGTCACCGTCCTCACCTCCGACAAGGCCGCCGACCACGTCTGGCGCGACCCGAACGTGGTGATCGTCATCGGCGGAGTCGGCACCGCGGTCTCCCCGGGCAGCGGCTGGATCGCCGGCCGCGACCCCGGATACCCGCCAGCCGCACGCGGCTGGGCGCTGCCCACCGAGGAGTACGGCATCGAGCTGGACGAGGGCGAGTCGACCTGGCTGCGCGCCGCCCAGCTGGCCAGGCTCGGCGCCCGTACCGGCGATCTCGTCTGGGACATCGGCTGCGGCAGCGGCGCCCTCGCCGCCGAGGCGGCCCGCTTCGGCGCGGCCGTCATCGCCGTCGACGACGAGCCGGGAGCCTGCGCCAGCACGGCCGCCGCCGCCCGCCGCGCCGGCGTACAGCTCCAGGTCGTCGAGGGACGGGCGCCGCACGCACTGGAGCGGCTGCCCGAGCCCGATGTCGTACGGATCGGCGGCGGCGGTGTCGATGTGGTCACCGCCTGCGCCGACCGCAGGCCCGAGCGCATCGTCACCCACGCGGCCACCCGGGACGAGGCCGAGGCGGTCGGAACGGCCTTGGCGGCGGGCGGATATGAGGTGGAGTGCGCACTGCTCCAGTCCGTCGGCCTCGACACCGGCGACTGGTCCGAGCGTGAGCGATCCGTCGTCTTCCTCGTCTCCGGCCGACGTCCGGAAAGCGGCCCCTGACCCTGCTTCCGCGCCGCGCGAGGTAGGCTGGCCGATCGTTGTACAGCAGCCGGGCGTTCGTCACTTCGTTCGTCAATGTCCGGAAAAGGGGCCCGTTTTGAGCCCTGATGTGGTACGGCGACAACCGGGGGACGCGCGACGTGGCGCAGTCCACAGCGGGCCGTGGCGGACACCACCGCCAGGGCTGTGAAAGACCGCGGGAGCCCAGACATCAGGGCCGACGCGGGCTTTCGTGCCGCCCGGCGCCCACGCTCGTTGTGTATGACGGGCGCCGGAAGCGCCGCGGATCGGGCGCCCCGGTGGAAGGGCTGAAGGAGCAGAACCAATGGGCGAGGGGTACGCACATGACTGACACCGGCCAGGTCCCGGTCGAGGGACTGCCGGAGAACGCAGGCATGGTGGAGCAGCCGGGCATCCCCGCTCCCGGCGCGTACACCTACCTCGACCCCTCCGCACCCGTCACCGAGGACGAAGACCTCCTCCTCATGCCGAGCGCCCAGGGCGGCTGGAACGACCCCCAGGTGGTGCCCGGCGAGGTGCCCGTCGCCTATGCCACGCCCGAGGGGTACGCCACGCCCGACGGGTACGCCGCCGCGCCGGAGAGCTATGCCCCGGCGGCGCCCGAGGGGTACGCCGTTCCCGAGCAGGCTCTGATCCAGCAGCAGATGCCGCCCATAGAACAGCCGGCGTCGATCCAGGAGCCGGTGGCGCAGGTCCGGGCCGAGGCGCCGGACGGGTACCAGCCGCAGCAGGAGTTCGCCGCCGAGCCCGCGCAGCCGGAGCAGGCCCCGGCCGCCGAGGCCGAGTTCGCACCGCCCGCCGCCCCCGTGGAGCCCGCGGCCCCGGTCGCGCCCGAGGAGGCGACGGATCTCGCGCAGCCTGCGCGGACAGCGCACCAGCCGGGTGCCCATGAGGCAGGGGGCCGGGACTCCGGTTCGGTCGATCTCACCGGCGTACGCATGCCACCGCCCGTACCGGCTCCCGCGCCCGCCCCCGCCCAGGCGCCGATGCGCCGCCCGCTGCACATGGGCCCGCCGGTACCCGACCCGACGGGCGGCGTGGTGCGTTCGCTCGCCGACCGGGGGCCCGCGGGGGCGCCGACGCAGGCCGTCCGGGTACGCGCCCAGGCGCAGGGGCCGGCCACCACGGGCCCGGAGTATCTGGACGTCCCGCGTGAGGAGTCCGCCCTCCTCGCGGGGCCGCAGCTGAGCGAGATCCCGCCGCAGGCCGGGGTTCCGTGGTCGGCCGAGCCGCCGGCCGCCGAGCCCGTGGCGGTGGCCGTGGCGCCGGAGGCGGCAGCAGAAACGGTCGTCCCGGAGCCGGAAGCCCAAGCCGAGCCCGTCGCCGAGCCCGTCCCGGTTCCGGCCGCGCCGGAGCCGGAGGTGGAGGCGGCCGTCGAGCCGGAACCGCGACCCGAGCCGATCGCCCCCGAACCGCCCGCCGCGGAGCACCAGCCGGAGCCCGCCCCCGAGCCGGAGCCTGCCCCGGAACCGCAGCCCGAGCCCGCGGCTGAGCCCGCGGCCGAGCCCGGGGCCCCGGCCGCCGTCGTGGTCGAGCCGGCCGAAGCGCAGGAGGAACCGGCTCCCGCCGCCGAGCAGGCCGAGCAGCCGACGGAAGAGCCCGTACACGTACCGGCCCCTGAGCCCGAGGCCGCCGCCCCGGAACCGGAGCCTGTCCAGGAGTCCGCCCCCGAGGCCGAGCCGGAGCCCGAGCCCGCACCCGTCCAGGAATCCGCGCCCGAACCGGCGCCTGAGCCTGCCCCCGAGCCGGAGCCGCAGCCGGAGCCGGAACCGCAGCCCCTCGCGGAGGCCGCCCCGGAACCCGTCCCCGAACCGGCGCCGGAGCCCGCCGCCGTACCGGAGCCCGAGCCTCAGCCCGCAGCGGCGGCGGCGGCCGAGGCCGAAGCCGTGCCCGAGCCCGCACCCGTCGCGCAGGAAGGCACCGCGGCCCCGTCCGGCTACGACGACGCCGAACGCGACGCCGTGCTCCGCGTGATGCGCGAGCGCCGGGACATCCGCAACGGCTTCCGCTCCGACCCCATCCCGCACGAGGTCCTGCTGCGCGTCCTGGAAGCCGCGCACACCGCGCCCAGCGTCGGCCACTCCCAGCCCTGGGACTTCGTCGTCATCCGCTCCGCCGAGACCCGGCGGTCCATGCACGAGCTGGCGCAGCGTCAGCGTGACGCGTACGCCAAGGCACTGCCCAAGGGCCGGGCCAAACAGTTCAAGGAACTGAAGATCGAGGCCATCCTCGACACCCCGGTGAACATCGTCGTCACCGCGGACCCCACGCGCGGCGGCCGGCACACCCTCGGCCGGCACACCCAGCCGCAGATGGCCCCGTACTCCTCGGCGCTCGCCGTGGAGAACCTGTGGCTCGCCGCCCGCGCCGAGGGCCTCGGCGTCGGCTGGGTCAGCTTCTTCGACGAGAGCGAGATGGTACGCGCGCTCGGGCTGCCCGAACATCTCGACGTCGTGGCGTATCTCTGCGTCGGATACGTGGACGAATTCCCCGTCGAGCCCGAGCTGATGCAGGCCGGCTGGTCCAAGCGCCGGCCGCTCTCCTGGGTCGTCCACGAGGAGACCTACGGCCGTCGCGCCCTGCCGGGCAAGGAGCCGCACGACCTCCTCCAGGAGACCATCGCCGGTATCCGCCCGCTGGACGCCAAGGCGCTGGGCGAGGCGTGGGAGCGGCAGAAGCGGATGACCAAGCCCGCCGGCGCGCTCGGCATGCTGGAGATCATCTCCGCCCAGCTCAGCGGATTGTCCCGGCTCTGCCCGCCGCCCATCCCGGAACCGGCGGCCGTCGCGATCTTCGCGGGCGACCACGGCGTACACGCGCAGGGGGTGACCCCGTGGCCGCAGGAGGTGACCGGCCAGATGGTCGCCAACTTCCTCGGCGGCGGCGCGGTGTGCAACGCGTTCGCGAACCAGGTGGGCGCGGAGGTCTGCGTCATCGACGTGGGCGTCGCGGGCGAACTCACGGCGACACCCGGCCTGGTGCCCCGCAAGGTCCGCGCCGGTACGGCCGACTTCACGACGGGCCCCGCGCTGAGCCGCGAGGACGTCCTCGCCGCGATCGAGGTCGGCATCGAGACGGCGCGCGATCTGGTGGCCGCGGGCAACAAGGCCCTGCTCACCGGCGAGATGGGCATCGCCAACACGACCGTGTCGGCCGCGCTGATCTGCGTCTACACCGGCCAGGACCCGGCGGAGGTCACCGGCCGGGGGACCGGCATCAACGACGAGATGCACGCCCGCAAGGTCGACGTCGTCCGCCGGGGTCTCGACCTCCACCGGCCCGACCCGTCCGACCCGGTCGGCGTCCTCGCGGCGATCGGCGGCCTGGAGCACGCGGCGCTGGTCGGATTCCTGCTGGGCGGCGCGTCGCTGCGTACGCCGGTCATCCTGGACGGCGTGAGCGCGGGCGCGGCGGCACTGGTCGCACGGGCGATCGCCCCGGAGGCGCTGGCGGCCTGCATCGCGGGCCACCGCAGCGCGGAGCCCGGCCATGTCGCGGCCCTCAACAAACTCGGCCTGCGCCCGCTGGTGGACCTGGACCTCCGCCTGGGCGAGGGCACGGGCGCGCTGCTGGCACTGCCGGTGGTGCAGAGCGCGGCGCGGGCGATGCATGAGGTGGCGACGTTCGACTCGGCGGGCGTAACGGAGAAGTAGCCTCCGGCGGTGCGTCTCCCGGCGGGGAGTCGTGGATCCGGGTGCGTTTCGGCTGGGGCCGGTGGTCTGGTGCGGGTTGTCGCCGGGGTGCGCGGTGGGCCTCCGGCGGGCCGTGGTCCGGGGTGCGTTTTGGCTGAGGTCGGTGGTCTGCGTGCGGGTTGTCGCCGGGGTGCGAGTCGGGGCCTCGTGCCCGGGACTCCATGATGTACGGCGGTCCGGGGGGTGTCCCCCGGGAAGACACAGCATGCCGTCCGGACCTGTGCCACCGGAGGCCCCGGCCCCCGGCCCGGCCACGACAACCGCAACCCGGCGACCGCACCCCGCACCCCGCACCCCCACCCCCACCCCCGCCGGAGCCGCACCGCCCCCGCCGTAAGCTGGACGCGCCCGACCGCACCGCACCCCACCTGCCGCTTCACACCCCGCCCGCCCGAGGAGCCCCCACCCACATGCCCGAGCACGACGAGTACGCGCACGACGAGCAGGCGCACGCGCACGAGCACGCGAACCAGCAAGCGCACCCGCATCCCGCCTACCCCGTCGGACTCCGCCTCGCCGGGCGGCGCGTTGTCGTCGTCGGTGGCGGGCAGGTCGCGCAGCGCCGGCTGCCCGCGCTCATCGCGGCCGGTGCGGACATCGTGCTGGTGTCGCCGTCCGCGAAGCCCTCCGTCGAGGCCATGGCGGCGGCCGGCGAGATCCGCTGGGAGCGCCGCCGCTACGAAGAGGGCGACCTCGCCGACGCCTGGTACGTCCTCGTCGCGTCCAGCGACGAGGACGCCAACCGCACCGCGTCCGCCGAGGCCGAGCGCCACCGCGTCTGGTGCGTGCGCAGCGACGACGCGGAGGCCGCCACCGCCTGGACCCCCGCCACCGGCCGCAGCGCGGGCCTCACCGTCGCCGTGCTCACCGGGCGCGACCCGCGTCGCTCCGCCGCCGTGCGGGACGCCATCGTGGAGGGGCTGCGCGACGGCACGCTCGCCGCCCCGCACCGTCGCAGCCGTACCCCTGGCGTCGCCCTCGTCGGCGGTGGTCCCGGCGACCCGGACCTGATCACCGTGCGCGGCCGGAGGCTCCTCGCCGAGGCGGATGTCGTGATCGCCGACCGTCTCGGCCCGCGTGATCTGCTGGACGAACTGCCGCCGCACGTCGAGGTGATCGACGCCGCGAAGATCCCGTACGGCCGTGCCATGGCGCAGGAGGCGATCAACGACGCGCTGATCGAGCATGCCAAGGCGGGCAAGGCCGTGGTCCGGCTCAAGGGGGGCGATCCGTTCGTCTTCGGGCGGGGCATGGAGGAGGCGCACGCACTGGCCGCGGCCGGTATCCCGTGCACCGTCGTGCCGGGTATCTCCAGCTCGATCAGCGTGCCGGGCGCGGTCGGAATCCCCGTCACACACCGGGGCGTCGCCCACGAGTTCACCGTGGTCAGTGGCCATGTCGCCCCGGACGACGACCGTTCGCTCGTCGACTGGGCTGCGCTCGCCCGGCTCCGTGGCACGCTCGTCCTGCTGATGGCCGTGGACAAGATCGGCGCGATCGCCCAGGCGCTCGTCGAGCACGGCAGGGCCCCCGGGACGCCGGTCGCGCTGGTGCAGGAAGGCACCACGGCCGCCCAGCGGAGGGTGGACGCCACGCTCGCGACGGTCGCGGAGGTCGTACGGGCCGAGGAGATCCGGCCCCCGGCGGTCATCGTCATCGGCGATGTCGTCGCCCTGGGGGACGGCACCTCAGCATCCCCGTCGGCCGGGCCCTCGCCGAGTCGCGGAAGGACCGGCACGGAGTGACGCGCTCCTCGTTGTCACATGTGCTGTGCGATCGACAGCGGGGACGGGGTCAGAAGAACGTGGGCAGGCGCGTGACGTAGGGCTCTTCGAGGGAGTCGATCTCCTCGGCGGTGAGCTCGATGTCGAGCGCGGCGACGGCGTCGGGGAGATGGTGCGGCTTGGTCGCGCCCACGATCGGGGCGGAGACCACCGGGTTCTTCAACACCCAGGCCATCGCGATCTGCGCCATCGACACGCCGCGGGCCAGGGCGATGCGCTGGATGGCCTCGACGACGGCCCGGTCGCTGTCGAGGAAAATCGGCCGGCCCTGCTGGTCGACTCTCCGGTTGATCTCCGCGCGCTGCGTGGAGCGTTCGCCCCAGGGGCGGGTGACCAGGCCCCCGGCCAGCGGGCTCCACGGGATGCTTCCCACGCCCTGGTGGGCGAGCAGGCCGAACATCTCGCGTTCCTCCTCGCGGTGGATCAGGCTGTACTGGTCCTGCATGGAGATGAACCGGGTCCAGCCGTGGGTCCGCGCGGCATGCTGCATCGCGGCGAACTGCCAGGCCCACATCGACGAAGCGCCGATATAGCGGGCCTTGCCCGCCTTGACCACGTCGTGCAGCGCTTCCATCGTCTCCTCGATCGGCGTCTGCGGGTCGAAGCGGTGGATCTGGTAGAGGTCGACGAAGTCGGTGCCGAGGCGCCGCAGCGAGGCGTCGATCTGCTCCATGACGGCCTTGCGGGACAGACCCGCCCCGCCCGGACCTTGGTCCATCGGCGCCCACAGCTTGGTGGCCAGAACGATGTCCTCGCGGCGGGTGTACGTGCGCAGCGCCCGCCCGACGATCTCCTCCGAGGTGCCCAGGCCGTAGATGTTCGCGGTGTCCCAGAACGTGATGCCGAGCTCGACGGCCTGGCGGAAGATCGGCTCGGCCGCGCTGTCGTCGAGCACCCAGGTGTCCCTCTTGGCGGGGTCGCCGAAGCTCATACAGCCCAGGGCGATCCGGCTGATCCTGAGCCCTGACGTTCCCAAGCGCGTGTACTCCATGGCCTGCTCCTGCCCGGTGATGTGGACGTGTGTACGTGTCCCGAAGAAGGCGGCCGCCTTCACACTCCCCACCGTGGCACGGACTGCGGCTCATGGCCTCCCACCAGGGAGTTCCTGCGGTTGCGGGTACTGCCAGAGCCCCCCACGCTCACGGAAACGGACGTATCGTCGTCGGCATGGACGCCCGCTCCGAGTTCCGCGACTTCCTCACCTCCCGCCGGGCACGAATCACTCCCGGACAAGCGGGCCTGCCCGTCAGCGGCGGAAACCGCCGGGTGACCGGGTTGCGCCGCGAGGAGGTCGCGCTCCTGGCCGGCGTGAGCGCCGACTACTACATCAAACTCGAACGCGGGAACGCCCGCGGCGTCTCCGACGGCGTCCTGGAGGCCCTCGCCCGCGCCCTCCACCTCGACGAGGCCGAACGCGCACATCTGTTTGATCTGGCCCGCGCCGCCGGCACCGGCACGCGGACACCCGGGCGCACCCCCAAGCCTCACGTGCGCCCCAGCGTCCAGCGCATCCTGGATTCCATGTCAGGCACCCCTGCCTACGTACGCAACCGCCGCCTGGACATCCTGGCCACCAACCAACTCGGCGAGGCCCTCCTCCAGCCGATCCTCGCGGGCCCGCGCCTGCCGCCCAACGTGGCTCGCTTCATGTTCCTGGACCCGGCCGCCGCCGATTACTACCTCGACTGGGAACGCATAGCCGCCGGCACCGTCGCGATCCTGCGCGCCGAAGCCGGACGCGACCCTCACGACCGGGCCCTGACCGAGCTGGTCGGAGAACTCTCCACCCGGAGCGACCTCTTCCGCACCCGCTGGGCCACCCACAACGTCCACCTGCACCGCGGCGGCGTCAAACAGCTCCGTCATCCCCTCGTCGGCGAACTCACCCTCGAATACGAGGCCCTGGAACTGCCGGCCGACACCGGACTGACCATCATGGCCTACAGCGCCGAACCCGCCACACCCGCACGCGACGCCCTGAACCTGCTGGCCGGCCGGGCCGCGGCCGACGACCAGGACAGCGTCTCCGATGAGGGGACTCGTCCCGCTCCCGCTCCGTGGCCCGGCACCTCCGCCTGAAACCCCAGCCGCCTGCCGCGGTGCCGGAATCGTCCATATCTACGCAGTACGTATGTGCGGTACGTGGATGATCCACCGTGCGATGCTCCCCGCAGCCGGAACAGCGCGGGGGTACCCCCTGCACCGGACCGCCGCGGCCGATCCGCGATGATCCGTCGGACAGGCCCTGGCCGTCCGCCCCGCACACCACTCACCGACAAGGCAGTGTCACCCCGTGGCTGAACTCATCACCGTCGACGACCCCGACGACCCCCGTCTGCGCGACTACACCGGTCTGACCGATGTCGAGCTGCGCCGCAGGCGCGAGCCGGCCGAAGGGCTGTTCATCGCGGAGGGCGAGAAAGTCATCCGCCGGGCCGGGCAGGCCGGCTACCCGATGCGGTCGATGCTGCTGTCGGCCAAGTGGGTCGACACCATGCGGGACATCATCGACGAGGTCACGGCCCCGGTGTACGCGGTCAGCCCCGAGCTGGCCGAGCGCGTGACCGGCTACCACGTGCACCGCGGCGCCCTCGCCTCCATGGCCCGCAAACCGCTGCCCACGGTGGACGAGGTGCTCCGTACGGCCCGCCGCGTCGCCGTCATGGAGGCGGTGAACGACCACACCAACATCGGCGCGATCTTCCGCAGCGCCGCCGCGCTCGGGATGGACGCCGTACTGCTCTCCCCGGACTGCGCCGATCCGCTCTACCGCCGTTCGGTGAAGGTCTCGATGGGCGCGGTGTTCTCCGTGCCGTACGCCCGGCTCGAAGGCTGGCCACGGGCGCTGGACACCGTACGGGAGGCCGGTTTCCGGCTGCTGGCGCTCACCCCCGACGAGCGGGCGGTCCCGATGGACGAGGCCGCTCCGCACCGGCTGGAGCGTGTCGCGCTGATGCTGGGCGCGGAGGGCGCCGGGCTGTCCGGGCGGGCGCTGGGCGCGGCCGACACCTGGGTGCGTATCCCCATGGCGCACGGAGTGGACTCGCTGAACGTCGGCGCGGCGGCGGCGGTCGCCTTCTACGCGGTCACGACGGGCCGCCCGGAGAGCTGACCGACCCGGGCCGTGCGGCGGAGGCCGTACGGCTCAGAGCTGCTGGGCCGCGGCGATGCCCAGCGCGACGATCAGGGTCACGACGACGAAGACGATCAGCCGCTGCCGCAGCAGGCGCGGGTTGGCGGGCCGCAGCTTGCCCGCACCCGTCCGGGGGCCGGGCTTCGGACGGGTGCCGCCCGTACGCACGGCGCCCCGGGACCGCGGCGGGCGCGGGGCGCCGTTGCGGGGGGAGGAACCGCCGGTACGGGGGGAGGCGCCCGTGCTCCGGGAAGGCCCGGGACGCGACGCCTGGCCACCGGACGCTCCCGGCGCACGGCCCGGCGCGCCGAGTCCGGGGCTCCGCTCCGTATAACGCTCGGTCAGCCGGCCGGTCGGCAGCTCCTGCCCGTTCCGCGTCCGCTGTACGGGCGGCCGGCTGTCCGAGAGCCCCTGGGCCTCGCGCGCCGCGATCTCCTTGAGCCGCATCGAGAGCTGGAGCGTGCTGGGACGTTCCTCCGGGTCCTTGGCCAGACAGGCCCGCACCAGCGGAGCGAGCGCGTCCGGCATCCCGTCGAGATGCGCCTCCTCATGCACCACCCGGTAGAGCATGACCTCGGAACTGCCGTGTCCGAACGGGGAGTCGGCGGTCGCCGCGTACGCCAGCGTGGCGCCCAGCGAGAACACGTCCGTGGCCGGGGTGACCGCCGCGCCGCGTACCTGTTCCGGGGCGAGGAAGCCCGGCGACCCGACGGCCGTACCGACATGGGTCAGCGTGCTCGCGCCCGTCGCCCAGGCGATGCCGAAGTCGATGATGCGCGGGCCCTTGGGGGAGAGCAGGATGTTCGACGGTTTGAGATCGCGGTGGACGACGCCCGCCTCGTGCACGGCCACCAGCCCCTCGGAGAGCGCGGCGCCCACGGAGGCGACCTCGGCCGCCGAGAGCGGCCCCTCCTCGTTGATCTTGTCGTGCAGTGAGGGACCCGGCACGTACTGGGTGGCGAACCACGGGCGGTCCGCGTCCAGATCCGCGGCCACCAGCCGTGCCGTACAGCCGCCCCGGATCCGCCGCGCCGCGGAGACCTCGCGGGCGAACCGCGACCGGAACTCCTGATCCTCGGCCAGATCCGGCCGGATCACCTTCAGCGCGACCCGCTGGCCGCGCCGGTCGGAGCCCAGATACACGACCCCCATACCGCCGGCCCCCAGCCGCCGGTGAATCCTGAACGAACCGACGACACGCGGGTCCTCGCGCCGGAGCCGCATCATCGCCATGTCCATCCCCGCTGCCCGGTCGTCCGTGTGACGTGGCACAGCTTACGTACCCGCGCCCCGGCGCGCTCATAGGCCGCGCCCTCGCGTACGGACCGATTGTCAGTGCCGGGTGGGAAACTTGAGCAGTGGTCAGGGGAGTGGCGGAGCCCAGGTCCTCCGGCCCGTGCGTGATCTCAAAGATCCGACACAGAAGGGGGATTGGATCGTGAAGGGTGACCGGGTGGAGATAGTCGTGGACGCGGGGGACACGACACGGACCTACGAAGTGGTGGCGAGCCGGGCGGGCCGCAGAGTGGAGACCGCGGTGCGCAGGGGAGTGGTGGAAGTGAGCGAAGTCACCCGCAGCGGAGGGGTGGTCAGAACGGCGCGTTTCATGGCCACGCGGGTCCTCGCGTTGGTCGAGCAGCCGGTGCCCCGGGTGGAGTCCTCGGAGCGCTCCGAGGAGCGTCCCGTCCGGGACGACCCCGGGTACTAGGGGGTCTCCACCCAGGGGAGTACGTACCGGCGTCCGGCTCATCCTCCGGGAGGCCCGGCAATGGGTACGCGGGCATGACGACCGGGGCCCGCCCGCTCCCTAATGTTGAGGTCAAGCGGCGGGTGCGGTGCTCGTCCCCCGAGGTCGGACACTCGCCGCTCTTGGAATCAGGACAGGAGAAGGACCATGGCGGACACGGCATCGCGGGCGATGATCCGCACGCAGGGACGCAAGGCGTTCGCCGCGTTCGGCGGGCGCCGGTCCGGCACCCGTCACCCCCTGGTGGCGACCGCCATGGTCCTTCCTCTGGCAGCCCTGCTGGTAGTCGCCTTCGGCGGCTGGGACGCAGTGGTGACACAAGCGTCGTCCGTGGGCGTGATGCTGGGGCGCTGAGCGGCGCTTCGGATCCGGGAGAGCGGCCCGGATCGGGGACATCCGGCCAACAACCCCGTGGGGACGGGGGTGCGGCGGACGGCAGCGTTTGGCCGGTCAGCTGGGGAGCTGACCGGCCATCGCGCTGTCCGGACCGATCCGCACGGCACGCCCCGGGTCCTTCGCCGTACGCTCGCCGCGGAACACCACGCATCAGAGGGGCCTCCGTGACCGCTTCCGTCGTACGCGCGCTGGGCCGCGTCGCCCGTGACACCGCCCATCCGGCGCTGCGCGCGGCGGACCCGGCGGGCTGCCGGGCCTGCGGCCGGGGGAGTACCGTCCTCGCCGACCGGCCGGACGGGATCGTCGTACGGCACGGCGAGGTCGTCGCCAAGGCCCATGCCGACGGTACGGACCGGGCCGGGCACCGCGCCAGGCTCGCCGTCGCCGCGCATCCCCTGCTCGCCGGCGTACTGCTGCCGCCGCTTCCGGCCGCCACCGCGGAGGTGGGCGGCCGTCCGGTGACCGCGTGGCCGTACGGCGCCCCGGTCGACCCCGCCGACCCCGACGCGGCCCCCTGGGAGCAGGCCGGCACGCTCCTCGCCCGGCTGCACACCCTGCCGCTCGCGACGCTCTCCGAAGCGGTGGCCGGGACCGGAGCCGTGGCGGGAGCCCTCGTGGCAGCGGGCGGCCGTCCGGGGCTGCCGGACATGCGGGGACCCGCCAAGGCCGCCCGCGCCGTCGCGCGGATGCGCGCCGCCGGGCCTCACCCCGCCGCCCTTCCCGTAGAGCGCGCCTGGCAGCGCCTGCCCGCCTGGGCCCGTGGTGAGGCGCGCGCTCCGGGGCCGTACGCCCTGTGCCACGGCGATCTGCACCTGGGCCAGCTCGTACGCCACCCGGCCCCCGACGGCCCCTGGCTGCTCATCGACATCGACGACCTCGGACTCGGCGACCCGGCCTGGGACTTGGCCCGCCCCGCCGCCTGGTACGCCGCCGGACTGCTGCCCCCCGAGGCCTGGCTGCGCTTCCTCGGCGCCTACCGGTCCGCGCACGGCCCCGCCGTGCCCGCCGGCCCCGACGCGGATCCCTGGCCCCGGCTGGACATCGCGGCCCGCGCCCTCACCGTGCAGACCGCCGCACTGGCCGTCGCCAAGTCGGCCGCCGAGGGCCGGGATCCGGACGACGTCGAGCAGCTGATGATCGACGCCTGCGCCCGGATCGCGGCCGTCGCAACCGAGTTGTCGCCGGAGGCGTCGTCGTAGGGTGGGGCCACAGACGAACCCACGGCCGCCGGGAGCGTGTTACGGCGACGCCGGACGAACGGCGAGGAGCGAGCAGACCATGCAGTGTCCCAAGTGCCATGCGGCGATGCACACATACAACCGCAACGGTGTCCAGATAGAGCAGTGCAGCGGCTGCCGGGGGATCTTCCTCGACTACGGCGAGCTGGAGTCCCTGACCCGCCTGGAGTCGCAGTGGTCGCAGCAGGCGCCGCCCGTACAGCAGGCGCCGCCCCCGCCCCCGCAGGCGTACCCCGCCGCCCCCGCCCCCGCCTGGGGCGCGCCGCAGCACGGCGGCGGCCACTACGGGGGTCACCACGGCGGACACCACCGTCAGAAGAGCTTCGGGCGGATGCTGTTCTCCTCCTGAGGCAAACTGAGAGCCAGGCGACTGAGAGCCAGGCATACGACGAAGCCCCCGGCCATGGAGACGGCCGGGGGCTTCGGACTGTGCGCGATACTGGGATTGAACCAGTGACCTCTTCCGTGTCAGGGAAGCGCTCTCCCGCTGAGCTAATCGCGCGGGTGGGACCTCATGTGGTGCGTGCTGCGTGCGCGATACTGGGATTGAACCAGTGACCTCTTCCGTGTCAGGGAAGCGCTCTCCCGCTGAGCTAATCGCGCGCGAATCCAAGTGGATCCAGTGGACGATACTGGGATTGAACCAGTGACCTCTTCCGTGTCAGGGAAGCGCTCTCCCGCTGAGCTAATCGTCCTTGGAGGTGGAGACGGGATTTGAACCCGTGTAGACGGCTTTGCAGGCCGTTGCCTCGCCTCTCGGCCACTCCACCAGGAGTACGGGGGTTCGGGAAGGATCCCCCATATTCGAGCGGACGACCAGGTTCGAACTGGCGACCTCAACCTTGGCAAGGTTGCGCTCTACCAACTGAGCTACGTCCGCGTATCGTTTCCGGACCGTCGTACGGCCCGGCGACGTGTTGAACTCTAGCGGATTCCGGGGCCAGCACAAAAACGCGTTTCCGCAGCGTGCTGGGGTGCGTTCGCCGTACGTTCAGCCCGGAGCGGCCCGACGGTGGCTGTTCTAGACTCGCAAGCGTGCACGACCTCGCTCCTTTGGCCCGCTTCGGCGGCCTTCTGGCCACCGGTCTGCGGGATGTCACCCATGATCCGGAAGCGCTCGACTCCGCCGGGTTCTGGGCCGTCGCCGCGGACTTCGAGGGCCGTCTCACCTGCGCGCGCTTCGACGACGTACGAGCCGATCCCGTGCCCGCACCGGTGCCGGGACAGTGGCGCGGGCCCGCCGCCGGTGACTGGACGTCGTCGCTCGACCGCGACGCGTACACCAAGGGCGTCCGCCGGATCCGCGAGTACATCGCCGCGGGCGACGTGTACCAGGTGAACCTCTGCCGGGTGCTCTCCGCGCCGCTGCCCGCCCCGGACACGGCCGATGTCGACGCGCTGACGGCCCTGCTCGCGCGTGACAACCCCGCGCCGTACGCCGGAACGATCCGGCTGCCCGCGCACGGCGTGGAGATCGCGACCGCCTCGCCCGAGCTGTATCTGAGCACGGCCGGCCGTACCGTCGAGTCCGGTCCGATCAAGGGCACCGCCCGAAGCGCGGAGGAGATGCTGGAGAAGGACCACGCCGAGAACGTGATGATCGTGGACCTCGTCCGCAACGACCTGGGCCGTGTCTGCGCCACCGGATCCGTGACGGTCCCCGCGCTCTGCGCGGTCGAGCCGCACCCCGGACTGGTCCATCTCGTCTCGACCGTACGGGGCCGGCTCGCCGAGAAGGCGGGCTGGCCGGAGCTGCTGCCCGCCACGTTCCCGCCCGGCTCGGTCACCGGCGCCCCCAAGTCCAGCGCCCTGCGGATCATCGAAGAGCTGGAGACCGCCCCGCGCGGCCCTTACTGCGGTGGTATCGGCTGGGTCGACGCCGACCGCGGCACCGCCGCGCTGGCCGTCGGGATCCGTACCTTCTGGATCGACCGCGACACGGCCCCCGGACCCGTCCTGCGCTTCGGCGCCGGCGCGGGCATCACCTGGGGATCCGACCCCGAGG
Source organism: Streptomyces sp. NPDC088147 (assembly GCF_044741565.1). Taxonomy (NCBI): domain Bacteria; kingdom Bacillati; phylum Actinomycetota; class Actinomycetes; order Kitasatosporales; family Streptomycetaceae; genus Streptomyces; species Streptomyces sp. NPDC088147. The sequence goes on from NZ_JBIUSY010000010.1 coordinate 296,683, forward strand.
GGGAGTGGGAGGAGACCGAGCTGAAGGCCGCCCGGCTGCTCGCGATAGCGTCGGGTGCGTACGAAGCGAGTGGAAGGACCGGGTAGATGAAGATCTGGGTCAACGGCGCACTCCACACGGCCGAGGGTGCCCTCGTGTCCGTGCTGGATCATGGACTGACCGTGGGGGACGGCATCTTCGAGACGGTCAAGACCGTCCAGGGCCGGCCCTTCGCCCTCACCCGGCATCTGGACCGGCTGAGCCGCTCCGCCCGGGGACTCGGACTGACGGAGCCGGATCTCGACGAGGTACGCCGCGCCTGCGCGGCCGTTCTCGACGCCAATCCCGTGGAGTTGGGGCGGCTGCGGATCACCTACACCGGCGGGCTCTCCCCGCTCGGCTCCGACCGGGGCGAGGCGGGGCCGACGCTGGTGGTCGCCGTCGGCGGGACGAAGCGCCGGCCCGACACCACCGCCGCCATCACCGTGCCGTGGGCGCGCAACGAGCGCGGCGCGGTGACCGGCCTCAAGACCACCTCGTACGCGGAGAACGTCGTCGCCCTCGCGCGGGCGCGCGAGCGGGGCGCGAGCGAGGCGCTCTTCGCCAATACGGTCGGCGCCCTCTGCGAGGGCACGGGCTCCAACGTCTTCGTCGTCCTCGACGGCGAGTTGCACACCCCGCCGCTCGCGTCCGGCTGTCTCGCCGGCATCACCCGGGCCCTGACGGCCGAGTGGTGCGGTGCCCATGAGACGGATCTGCCGCTGGACGTCCTGGAGCGCGCGGACGAGATCTTCCTGACCTCCACGCTGCGCGACGTACAGGCCGTCCACCGTCTCGACGACCGTCAACTGCCCGCCGCCCCGGGGCCGGTGACCACCAAGGCGATGCGCGTCTTCGAGGAGCGGGCAGGCGCCGACCTGGACCCCTGAGCCCTGGTGAGCGGCGCCGCCGGTCCGTAAAGCGGATGACTCCGCGCCACGCGTTGGGTACAACTCCCCTGATGACCACCACTCTGCGGCCGACCGGGCCGCTTCAGCAGGCCGACGACGGCGGGAAATCACGCTCCTACGAGGTCTGCGTGAACAGCCGCCCCGTCGGCACGATCGCACTCGCCACGGACCCCGGCTTCGGGCACAGGGCCGGGATCATCGAGGCCCTCCGCGTCGACGAACCCGACCGCGGACGCGGCCGGGGCACCGTCGCGCTGCTCGCCGCCGAGGAGGTGCTGCGCGGCTGGGGCTGCGGCCAGGTGCTGGCCGCCGTACCGTCCGACGCGGTGCCCGCGCTCCGTCTGCTGGAGTCCCTCGGCTACACCGAGCGCAGCCGCAACATGGACAAGGCGGTACCGGCCCGGCCTCCACGGCTTCCGGCGGATGTCGAGGGCCGTCCGATGAACGACGCGGAGTACGAGGTCTGGGAGGCACAGGCCCTCGACGACTACGCCCGCAACTGGACGGCCCGTGGCGTGCCGCCCGAGCAGGCCCGCGGCAAGGCGGAGGCCAGCCACCGCGAGAACCTCCCCCAGGGCCTGGCCACCCCGGGCGTCTCGATCAGCGTCCTCGTCCACGCCGGAACCACCGTCGGCCATGTCTGGGTCGCGCCGCGCGAGGTGCGACCCGGCGAGTGGGGCTCGTGGGTGTACGACGTGGCGGTCGCCGAGGACCAGCGCGGCAAGGGCTACGGCCGCGCGCTGATGCTGCTCGCCGAGCGGGCGGCGCTGGAGACCGGGGACAGCCTGCTGGGGCTGCATGTGTTCGCGAACAACACCCCGGCGATCCGGCTGTACGAATCGCTCCAGTACGCCACCACGAACCGCAACTTCTTCAAACAACTGCTCTGAGCACGGCCCCCGAGACCCCCTGACGCTCGACCGGACGGGGCCTAAACGCCCGCCAGCAGCCGGTCCGCGATCTCCTCGATGCGCCCGCGCAGCCCTTCCTGGCTCTTGCCGCCGTCCAGCCGCTCGTCCCCGATGACATACGTGGGGGTGCCGGTGACCCCGATCGCCTTGCCCTCGGCCTGGTCGGCGTCGACGGCCAGGAGGTGCCGGCCGTCGATCAGCGCGGTGTCGAACTCCTCGGCGTCCAGTCCCAGCTCACGCGCCACCTCCAGCAGGACGGGTTCCCCCTCGGCCGCCAGCTCCGCCGTCCTGGCCAGTACGGCTTCGACGTACGGCCAGCCGCGCCCCTGCTCCGCGGCTTCCTCGGCGGCCTGCGCGGCGGCGTACGCGTGCTTGTGCTTCTCCAGGGGGAAGTGCCGCAGCCGCGGCTCCAGCCGGTCCCCGTAGCGGGCGCGCAGCGCGCGCACATCGTCCAGGGCCCGGTGGCAGTCGGGGCATTCCAGGTCGCACCAGATGTCGAGGACGACGGGACGGATGGCGGTGGAGTCGTTCATGGGTCCAGTCTTCCAGCCCGCGGGACCCCGGCCGACCGGGACCTGGGGAGGACACCGCCCCCGAGATCTCCCCCAGATCCGTCCGGCCTCGCCCCGCACCGTGGCCCCGAGCCGGTCGCGAGGTGCAGGATGGAGAGCGAGACGTTTCCGGCCGATGAGACGCGCCTGCCTGGAGGACCTGATGATTGCCGAGACCATTTGCTCCGCGGTGTCAGCAGCGGGCCTGGGCATCGCCGCGATCACGGCGTACCGGAAGCGCTTCCTCGCCGCGGCCCGCATCGCGGCCTATGCGCTGGTGCCGGTGGCGCTGGCGATGACGGGCATCGTGAAATGGGCCGCCAGCACGGCGTTCAGCCCGATGGCGTGGGCGGGCTTCGGCGTCCTGGCGGTGGCATGGCTGCTGTTCATGACCACCCGGGCGGTGGAGCGCCGGCGGGGCGGGACGCGCAAGGAGCGCAGAGCCGCTGCGAAGGCCGCGCGCCAGGGCGCCGCGGTCGAGCCCGCCGCGTCCGCGCCCTCACTGGGCCCCGGCACCCGGCCGGCCGCTCAGCCCAAGGCCAAGGAGCCCGCGGCGAAGCCGGGCGACGACTTCAGTGACATCGAGGCCATTCTCAAGAAGCACGGCATCTGAGCCTTCTCGCGACCTGCCGGGACCTGCCGGGACCGGCCGGAGCGCCCTCCCCGTTTCCGGGAGTGCGGGGCAGCATCGCAGGTGAGACGGGATTCGGCGGGATTTCGTGGATGTTTTCCACGGAATATGATGAACTCCCGCTCCGAGGACGCGTGTTGGTCAACAGGCCGGTTCGGGGTGCGTCATGATCGCCCCGAGATGCTCGATACCTCACGGGGTGAACCCCCCGCACCCACCGATGAGCAGCGCGGTTGTCTTTTCGCGCTCTCCCAGCCGCCGTTGATGATCTTCCTGACGGTGATCGGCTCGCTGCTGCTGATGGCGGCGGTCCACGATCTCTTCCTGCTGTGAGTGCCCTCAGCCGGCCGCCGCTTCCTTGCGGCGTGCCCGGTACGCGGCCACATGCAGCCGGTTGCCGCAGGTGCGGCTGTCGCAGTAACGGCGCGAGCGGTTCCGCGACAGGTCGACGAACGCGTGCCCGCAGTCCGGGGCCTCGCAGCGGCGCAGCCTTTCCTGTTCTCCGGCCACGACCATGAACGCCAGGGCCATGCCGCAGTCGGCGGCGAGATGATCGGCGACGGAGGCGCCCGGCGCGAAGTAGTGCACATGCCAGTCGTAGCCGTCGTGATCGGTCAGCTGCGGCGTCGTCCCCGCGGCCGCGACGAGCTGATTGATCAGATCGGCCGCGGAGCGCGGGTCCCGCGCCGCGAAGACCTCCGCGAACCGGGCCCGTACGTTCAGTACGGCCCGCAGATCGCGGTTGCCCAGCTCTCCCACCCCGCTGATGTCATGGGTCCGTACGAAGCCGTACAGCGCCTCGACGTCCCCGAGCCCGTCCGTACCGCCGGCGCCGTCCGAATCCTCCTCCGGTGCGGTGTTCACCAGATCGACGACCGTGTCGAGCGCGATCCGGGTGTCGTGTGGAATCAGCACGATCCGCTCCCTGCCTGCCGCGGGCCGGTGCCCGCCTGATCCCGCCGACTTTAGTCGCTGGCCGCGCCGGACGGGGCCGGGCCGGAAACGCACCGGCGCCGTCGTCGCGGTGGGTTCCGCGGCGACGGCGTCGGTGTCCTCCGTATGCGGTTGTCCGCGCGGCGCCGTCTCCCCGAGTCGGACGGCGCCGTGCAGTCCTCTGCCTGGCTCAGCTCTCGGCCAGGATGTGTGAGAGTTCCGTGTCGAGGTCGAAGTGACGGTGCTCGGTGCCGGGTGGCACCGCGGCGTCGGTCCGCTTGAGGAACGACTCCAGGGCCCGCGCCGGGGCCTCGAGCAAGGCTTCGCCCTCAGGGGAGCTCAGAGCGATGCAGACGACGCCCTGACCGTGACTGCGGGACGGCCAGACTCGGACGTCGCCGGTGCCGGTGGGCCGGTGCAGCCCCTCGGCGAGAAGGTCGCGGGCGAAGACCCACTCGACCGTCTCTTCGGCTCCGGTGTGGAAGGTGGCGTGCACGGCATAGGGATCGGCCGTGTCATACCGGAGGCCCGCGGGTACAGGCAGTGAGGACTCGCTCGATACAACGAGGCGCAGGTGCAGCTCGCAGCTGACCGTGGTGTTCATAAGCGCCAGGGCCTTTCGCTCAGTGTGCGCTCGGGGATTCGCACGTCGGCGAAGTCGACATGCCACCTACGGTGCCGTTGTAAACCCCTCTGTCTGTTTTGTGATTCTTCGGGTAGCTCGTACGGCGGTGTGTGACTTCGGGTTATACGGCCATTCCGGTGACGCGGACGGTTCCGGTACGTTGGGACCCATGCGTGCGGAGAGTGACGAGCGAGGGCGGGTCGTGGTGCCGACGGCCGAGCGGCCTGTCCCGGGGGACGTGGCGGAGGGTGTGACGGCGAACCCGGAGCGTGAGCTCGGGTCCCGTGCGCCCCGATTCATCAAGGCGTCGCGGACGCTGCATCTGAGCTGGCAGGTCGGTGTCTTCGTCGTCGGCCTCGCGGTGGTGATCGCGGGCGTCTTCATGCTCGTGCTGCCGGGGCCCGGCTGGCTGGTGATCTTCGGCGGTATGGCGATCTGGGCGACCGAGTTCGTCTGGGCGCAGCTGGTGCTGCGCTGGACCCGGCGCAAGGTCACCGAGGCGGCCCAGAAGGCCCTGGACCCGAAGGTGAGGCGGCGCAACATCATCCTCACCACCATCGGCCTGGTGATCATCGCCGTACTGCTCGGGATCTATCTCTGGAAGTTCGGGATCGTCATGCCCTGGAAGATCGACCAGTGATCCGGAACGCGTCCGGGGACGCCGCTGACATGGGGTAATGTTTGCGGTGCGTCCGGGCGATTAGCTCAGTGGGAGAGCGCTTCGTTCACACCGAAGAGGTCACTGGTTCGAACCCAGTATCGCCCACCCGGAACCGAGGCTCCGAAGACCGACAAGGTCTTCGGAGCCTCGGTCGTTCCGTCGGCGTCCGTCGGTGTCCGTCGGCGAGTTCGCCATCACCGCGCACGCGCACTCGAATACGCGGGTGGGTGCGCCGCATTCGGTTTGAAGGAAGCCCGCGAGGACCTGTATGGTTCAGTCCGTTCCCGGGCGATTAGCTCAGTGGGAGAGCGCTTCGTTCACACCGAAGAGGTCACTGGTTCGAACCCAGTATCGCCCACCGGGAAAGGCCGGTCCGTCGCTGACGGACCGGCCTTCGCGCGTTCCGCCCCCTTGGGTCACGGCCCTCCGGAGTCACGGCCCTCCGGATCAGGCTGCCTCCGCGGGCAGTTCGGGCCGCAGGGGCCAGGCCGGATCCGCCGTATCCTCGCCGCCGCGCGAGAACCACGTCTGCTGGCCCCGGATCTGCGCCGCGTGCCAGACGGCCTGGAGCGTGTGCAATTCGGTGGCGCTCAGCCGCTCCATCCGCGCGGAGAAACGCCGTCCGACCGCGCGCACGACGTCGAGCGCCGCCTGCGCGGCCAGTTCGCCACCGGTCGCGTCCCGCACCCCGTCCAGCTCGATCTCGTAATGGGCGCAGAGATCGGCGAGCGTACGGCCGCCCTTGCGGTACCGGTCCAGATGGTTGTCCAGGACCAGGGGGTCCAGCACGCACAGCGGCACGTTCTGGAGACACTCGGCGAGCGACGAGGCGCGGTGGCGGCGCAGCTCACGGTCGAGGACCGTCAGATCGAACGGCGCGTCCATCACCACGAGCGGGCGGCCCGCCGCGCACTGCCCGGCCAGCGCCCGCGCCATCTCCTCCATCGCCGGCGCCGGCCAGCGGCCGTTGCGGTGCAGGAAGTCGTCCGTGAGCCCGTGCACCTCGGTGGCGGCCGCGGGCACCGGCACACCGGGATCGATCAGCCAGCGCGTCACCCGCGGCCGGGTGCCCGCCATGTCCTGGACGACCAGCGCGGCCGAAACGATCCGGTCCTCCTCGGCGTCCACCCCCGTCGTCTCGGTGTCGAATGCGGCCAGCGGCCCTTCGTACCAACACGTCATTCCCGAACTCCTCGCGCATGAGCGGCAGATGTTCCAGCTCTGCCCGAAAAGGGGATACCCGGACAGGTCGTTCGGTACGCGCCGTGTCCGGTGGGCGCCTTACGGTGACCGGACGGGATACGGGGCGGGACGAGAGCGGCCGGTACCGCGCCGTTCCGTCTGTGTCCCGGTCAACCGTTTCGCGCGCGGCCCTCCGGGCTCGGTACGATTCAGAACGCGCAGCGACCGCTGTCGCGCCTCGCGAGTACAGCAGGAGAGACCGGTGTCAGACGTCCGTGTGATCATCCAACGCGATTCCGAGCGGGAAGAGCGCGTGGTGACGACGGGCACTACGGCGGCCGAGCTCTTCCCCGGTGAGCGCACCGTGATCGCCGCGCGCGTGGGCGGCGAGCTGAAGGACCTGGCGTACGAGATCGGCGAGGGCGAGGTCGTCGAGCCCGTCGAGATCTCCTCCGAGGACGGCCTCGCCATCCTGCGCCACTCCACCGCGCATGTCATGGCACAGGCCGTACAGGAGCTGCACCCCGAGGCCAAGCTGGGCATCGGCCCGCCGGTCAAGGACGGCTTCTACTACGACTTCGACGTGGCGACCCCCTTCACCCCCGATGACCTCAAGGCCATCGAGAAGAAGATGCAGGAGATCCAGAAGCGCGGTCAGCGCTTCTCGCGCCGCGTCGTCACCGACGAGGCGGCCCGCGAGGAGCTGGCGGCCGAGCCGTACAAGCTGGAGCTCATCGGCATCAAGGGCGCCGCGTCCACCGACGACGGCGCGGATGTCGAGGTGGGCGGCGGCGAGCTGACCATCTACGACAACTTGGACGCCAAGACCGGCGAGCTGTGCTGGAAGGACCTCTGCCGCGGCCCCCACCTGCCCACCACCCGCAACATCCCGGCGTTCAAGCTGATGCGGAACGCCGCCGCGTACTGGCGGGGCAGCGAGAAGAACCCGATGCTCCAGCGCATCTACGGCACCGCGTGGCCGTCGAAGGAAGAGCTGAAGGCGCATCTGGAGTTCCTCGCCGAGGCCGAGAAGCGCGATCACCGCAAGCTCGGCAGCGAGCTTGACCTGTTCTCCTTCCCCGACGAGGTCGGTTCCGGTCTCGCGGTCTTCCACCCCAAGGGCGGCGTCATCCGCCGGGCGATGGAGGACTACTCGCGCCGCCGGCACGAGGAGGAGGGGTACGAGTTCGTCTACACGCCGCACGCCACGAAGGGGAAGCTCTTCGAGAAGTCCGGGCACCTGGACTGGTACGCCGACGGCATGTACCCGCCCATGCAGCTCGACGAGGGCGTGGACTACTACCTCAAGCCCATGAACTGCCCGATGCACAACCTGGTCTTCGACGCGCGGGGCCGCTCCTACCGTGAGCTGCCTCTGCGGCTGTTCGAGTTCGGGACGGTCTACCGGTACGAGAAGTCGGGCGTCGTGCACGGGCTGACCAGGGCCCGCGGCTTCACGCAGGACGACGCGCACATCTACTGCACCAAGGAGCAGATGGCGGACGAGCTGGACTCGACGCTCACCTTCGTGCTGAACCTGCTGCGCGACTACGGACTGACCGACTTCTATCTGGAGCTGTCCACCAAGGACCCGGAGAAGTTCGTCGGCACGGACGAGGCGTGGGAAGAGGCCACCGAGGTCCTGCGCGCGGTGGCCGAGAAGCAGGGGCTGCCGCTGACCCCCGACCCGGGCGGCGCCGCGTTCTACGGTCCGAAGATCTCGGTGCAGGCGCGGGACGCCATCGGCCGTACGTGGCAGATGTCGACCGTGCAGCTGGACTTCAATCTGCCGGAGCGCTTCAACCTGGAGTACACCTCGCCGGACGGGTCCAAGCAGCGTCCCGTCATGATCCATCGCGCGCTGTTCGGGTCCATCGAGCGCTTCTTCGCGGTGCTCCTGGAGCACTACGCGGGCGCGTTCCCGGCGTGGCTGGCGCCGGTGCAGGCGACGGGCATCCCGATCGGCGACGCGCATATCCCGTACCTCCAGGAGTTCGCCAAGGCCGCGCGGGCCAGGGGGCTGCGGGTCGAGGTGGACTCGTCGTCGGACCGTATGCAGAAGAAGATCAGGAACGCGCAGAAGCAGAAGGTTCCGTTCATGATCATCGCGGGCGACGAGGACATGGCCAACGGGGCCGTCTCCTTCCGGTACCGCGACGGTTCGCAGGAGAACGGGATCCCCGTCGACGAGGCCATCGCGAAGATCGCCAAGGTCGTCGACGAGCGCGCCCAGATCTGAGGACGAGGTCGGATCCGCGATCGCGGTCGGTCCGGGATCGCGGCCGGTCCGAGACCGTCGTCGGTCCGTGATCGCAGTCGGTCCGAGACCGTCGTCGGTCCCTGACCGCGGTCGGTCCCAGTCCCGGCCGGTCAGGACGAAGCCCCCGGGGAGCCGTCGCCCCCCGGGGGCTCCTCCTCGCCCTCCCTGTCGAAGACCTGGATCAGCCAGGACGAGAACGAACCGGTCACCGCGCCGAGGAGCGCCAGCCCGCACCCCATCAGGAACACGGCGAACACCCGGCCGAGCGGCGTCACGGGCGTCACATCGCCGTAGCCGACGGTGGTGATCGCCGAGCAGGCCCACCAGACCGCGTCGCCGAACGTGGTGATCGTGGCCCCCGGCGCGTCGTGCTCCTGCTGGTAGACGGCGAGGGCGGCGGCGAGGCTCAGCAGGACGGACGTGATCCCGGCGTACGCCATCACCCGCCCGTACAGACTGAGCCGGGGACGGTCCCGGCGCCGCTGGACCGTCACATAGGTGTTCACGATCCGCAGCGGACGCAGCAGCGGCAGTACCAGTACGACGGTGTCCAGCCAGTGCGTACGGACGAACCGGAGGCCCTGGCCGCTGAGCACCAGCCGCACCCCGTAGTCCACCGCGAAGAGCAGCCAGATCAGCAGGGCCAGGCCCATCGCGAGGTCGCGCCAGAACGGGTCGGGGCTGTGGTTCAGGACCCGTACCGCGTAGCAGGCGAGGAACAGCACCGAGGCCACGAGCAGCGGCAGCTCCGTACGCCGCTCCCAGCCGAGCTGCCGGTCGGGCCCATTTCGGACATGCATCGCCCCAGCATCGCCGGGGCCCGTCGGGCGCGGGCCCGGCGACACGCTCCACGGGGCCGAAGTCATATGCTGCACAGCATGACGAGTGAGCCGGAGCAGCAGATCGGAGTGGGGACCCAGGACGCGTTCCAGCGCCTGTGGACGCCCCATCGGATGGCCTACATCCAGGGCGAGAACAAGCCCACCGGACCGGGCGCCGAGGACGGCTGTCCCTTCTGCTCCATCCCGTCCAAGTCCGACGAGGACGGACTGGTCATCGCGCGCGGCGAGCGCGTGTACGCGGTGCTGAACCTCTACCCGTACAACGGCGGGCACCTGATGGTGGTGCCGTTCCGTCATGTCGCCGACTACACGGAGCTGGACGAGGCGGAGACCGCCGAGCTGGGCCTGTTCACCAAGCGGGCGATGACCGCGCTCCGTACGGCGTCCGGCGCGCACGGCTTCAACATCGGGATGAACCAGGGCACGGTGGCAGGGGCCGGCATCGCCGCCCATCTGCATCAGCATGTGGTGCCCCGCTGGGGCGGCGACACCAACTTCATGCCTGTCGTCGGACATACGAAGGTGCTTCCGCAGCTGCTCGCCGACACCCGGGCGATGCTGGCCGACGCCTGGCCGCGCCCGTAGGCGCGGTGAGCACGCGCACGCAGGCGCGCTCGTAGGCGCCGCCGTTACGCGTCGTAGGCGTCGGCCTTCTTCGGCGACAGGTCCTGCACCGCGCCGCTCAGCGAGGACGCGCGGCCCTTGAAGCGCTCGGTGTCCACGCCGTGCTCCTCCAGCACCCGCAGCGCGGCGTTGTGCGCCACGCGCAGTACGGGGGTGGCGGCGCGCATCGCGTCGTCGGCCATGAAGCGGTGGCGCCAGGGCTGATCGGCCCAGGCGTGCCGCAGACCGAAGGGCTCGGGCAGCGACAGCTTGCCGCCGAGGAAGTCCAGGATCGGCGGATACCAGGTGAACGGCGCACGGACCGCGAGCCGCACCACCTCGGGCGGATCGATCAGGGGCAGCGTCCGTGAGGTGGTCTCCCAGAACCGGACCGTCTTGGCGACCGTGACCGTCTTGGGCGAGGACTTCGTGGTGAACAGGCCATGCACCGGGCCCAGGGCATGGCCGGTGACCTCGATGCGCAGGGTCTCGTGGAGCACCGTGACCGTGATCATCATGGTGATCACCAGCTGGCCGTCCCAGAGGACGAACTGCACGCCCAGATAGTGCCGGTCGCCGCTGCCGAACTGCTGGTGGTTGCAGATCCGCTGTATCTCGTGGGGCTTGACCTGGAACGCCTCCACGTCCTGGCCCTCACGCCGGGACACCGAGCCCGCGCCCTCGCCGACCGGCGACACGATCCAGTGCTTCACGGAAGGCGTCGGAAAACCACCGGAGTTGAGCGGCCCGCGCTCCAGCAGCTTCATCTGGTCGTGGATCGCCCGTATCACGTCATAGGCGCGGAACTGGTGGATCTCCTTGCCCGCGTCCTTGGGGACGAGCTCCTCGGCCAGCTGCCAGCTGCCCCAGCGGGTGCCCATGCCCAATATGCCCTTGGGGCCCGCGTAGAAGACCATGTTGGACCGCTGCTCGGCGGTGAGCTTCTCCAGGCCCTGGCGGAGCGCCTCGCGGGTGGCGTCGCCCGGGTTCCCCGGCACGGCTTCGGGGATCTTGGCTCCCACACCGCCGCCCGAGAGGAGATTGTCCCAGCGGGTGCGCAGATCCTTCGCGGTCATCTCACAGATCCGCCTGGCGACCAGCCAGCCGATGACGGGCGCGACGATCATGCCGCGCAGATACCAGCCCAGCACGCCGTTGAACGGCAGCGCGACCAGCACGATCACCGCCAGCGCCGCCACCGCGAACAGCAGGGCGCCGCCCACCATGCCGGCACGCTTGTCCTTGGCCCCCGCCAGCGTGCGGCGCAGCTGGAACACGCCCAGCCAGAGCAGCAGTCCGGGCAGGAACAGCACCCCGAACACCACCGTCACGGCGGTGAGTTTGGAGTCACGCTCCTTGCGGATACGCGACGCCGCCAGGGCGTGCTCCACCACGGTCTGCGGCTCCATGCCGAAGGACTGGATCAGCGCGCCACGGCCGCCGCCGAGCATCCGGAGCTGTACGGCACGGGAGAACGCCTCGCCCAGATTCGGCTCGAAGAGCGAGAACTTGCCCTTCGAGACAGAGGACTTGTGCCACTCGTTGTCGGCCTTGAGGATCTCCTCGACCGGACTGTCCCGGTACGCGGCCGAGGCGAGGGCATGCGTCGCCGCGGTCTGTCCGTCCGAACCCATGATCGGGACCTGTGCCCCCGGGCCGAAGTCGAATACGTCGTCCGCCACTGACGCCCCTTCGCCACAAGGTTCCGCTGCCGCGGCCGGCCACCCGGCGCGCGTGCCCCGCACACCTGCTGGAGCTGGGCACCACAGCGTAACCGGGCCGTGCCCTCCGCGTCAGGAGACCTGGCGCTCTTTCGCCACACGCGGCACCCGAAAGCCTGGAACGGGACAACTCTCCTGCCCCGGAACGGATGTACCGGACAGGGCTCGGACCCCCGGCCGGAACGGATGTCAGACCCCGGCCCCCTCCCGCTCGCGCAGCCGGTCCGCGACCGCGGGCGGCATGGGCTCGTGGCGCGCGTACGACCGGCTGAAGCGGCCGGTGCCGTGCGAGACCGACCGCAGGTCCACCGCGTACCGCCCGATCTCCAGCTCCGGGACCTCGGCCTTCACCAACGTCCTTCCCCGCCCGGCCTGTTCGGTGCCGACCACCCGGCCGCGCCGGCCGGACAGATCGCTCATCACCTGCCCCACGTACTCGTCGGGCACCAGGACCGCCAACTCCGCGACCGGCTCCAGCAGATGGATGGACGCGTCGCCCGCGGCCTCGCGCAGCGCCAGGGCGCCCGCCGTCTGGAACGCGGCGTCGGAGGAGTCCACCGAGTGGGCCTTGCCGTCCAGCAGCGTGATCCGGATGTCGACGAGCGGATGACCCGCCGCGACACCCCGCGCCGCCTGGAGCCGTATGCCCTTCTCGACGGAGGGGATGAACTGCCGCGGCACCGCGCCGCCCACGACCTTGTCGACGAACTCGATCCCGGAGCCGGGAGGCAGCGGATCCACCTCGATCTCACAGATCGCGAACTGGCCGTGGCCGCCGGACTGCTTCACATGCCGGCCGCGCCCCGCCGAACTCTCGCCGAAGGTCTCCCGCAGCGCGACCCGGTACGGTACGGCGTCCACCTGCACCCCGTACCTGCTGCGCAGCCGGTCCAGCGCGACCTCCCGATGGGCCTCGCCCAGGCACCAGAGGACCACCTGATGGGTGTCCTGGTTCTGTTCGAGCCGCATCGTCGGGTCCTCCGCGACCAGCCGCGCGAGCCCCTGGGACAGCTTGTCCTCATCGGCCTTGCTGTGCGCCTCGACGGCCAGCGGCAGCAGCGGATCGGGCATGACCCAGGGCTCCACCAGAAGCGGATCGTCCTTGGCGGACAGCGTGTCGCCCGTCTCGGCACTGGACAGCTTCCCGACACAGGCCAGATCACCGGCGACACAGTGGGCCAGCACGCGCTGCTGCTTGCCGAAGGGGGAGGACAGGGCGCCGATCCGCTCGTCGACGTCGTGATCCTCGTGCCCCCGGTCGGTCAGCCCGTGGCCCGAGACATGGACCGTCTCGTCCGGCCGCAGGGTGCCGGAGAAGACCCGTACGAGAGAGACCCTGCCGACGTACGGATCCGAGGCGGTCTTGACCACCTCCGCCACCAGCGGACCCCGCGGGTCGCAGTGGATGTCCGGGCGCGGGTCGCCCTGCGGGGTCGTCACGACGGGGGCCGGCCGCTCCAGCGGGGTCGGGAAGCCGCCGACGATCAGGTCCAGCATCTCGACCGTGCCCAGGCCCTGCCGGGCGCCGGGCGGCGCGGGAGCCGCCGCGAGCACCGGATGGAAGACGCCACGCGCCACGGCCTTCTCCAGATCCTCGGTCAGCGTCCCGACATCGATCTCCTCGCCGCCGAGGTAGCGGTCCATGAGGGTCTCGTCCTCGCTCTCCGCGATGATCCCCTCGATCAGCCGGTCGCGCGCCTCCTCGATCCGCGGCAGCTCGTCGGGACCCGGCGGATTCTCCCGGCGCTCCCCGGAGGCGTAGTCGGAGATCTTCCGCGTCAGCAGCCCCACGAGCCCGGTGGCCGGGGCGTGTCCGTCGGGGCCCTCCGCTCCCCGCACCGGGAGACAGAGCGGCAGTACGGCGTCCGGATCGTCCCCGCCGAAGATCCGCGCGCAGATCCGGGTCATCTCGTCGAAGCCGGTGCGCGCCGTGTCCAGATGCGTGACGACGATCGCGCGCGGCATCCCGACCGCCGCGCACTCGTCCCAGACCGTACGGGTCGCACCCGCCACGGCCTCCGCCTCCTGGGCGGCCGACACAACGAAGAGGGCCGCGTCCGCTGCTCGCAGACCGGCCCTCAGCTCTCCGACGAAATCCGCGTAGCCGGGGGTGTCCAGCAGATTGATCTTGCACCCGCCCCATTCCAGGGGCACGAGAGAAAGCTGTACGGAACGCTGCTGGCGGTGCTCGATCTCGTCGTAGTCCGAGACCGTCGCGCCGTCCTCGACCCGTCCCGCCCGGTTCACCGCTCCGGCGGTGAGCGCCAGAGCCTCGACCAGCGTGGTCTTTCCCGAACCGCTGTGGCCCACCAGCACCACGTTCCGTACGGACGCGGGCCGGTCGGCCGTCGGCGCCCTTCCGGCGGCCCCGGGGTGTATACGCGCCTTGTCGCCCATGATCCCTGCCTCCCGATCGTCCACGTGAGGGGATGGAGAGAGGAGCGGGCCGGGTGAGCCGCGCGGCAGCTCCGGCGAGGCCCGCGGTGGTCCTTCGAGCTTCGCACCCCGGCCACGGTGCGTCCATACGTCGTACGCGGGCGCATGGTGCGGGTGCCCCGGAGTACGGCGCCGGGGTCCTGGCTACGATGGGCCAGGTCCTGTCCGAAGGCCCACGGAGACCCACCGGACAGGGCCCAGCCGGTGGCCGTCGGGGCCACGCGGCCCACCGAACCTCGGGAAGGCCATGCTGAACAAGTACGCGCGTGCATTCTTCACGCGTGTCCTCACACCGTTCGCCGCATTTCTGCTCCGCCGCGGAGTCAGCCCGGATGCGGTCACGCTCATCGGTACGGCCGGAGTGGTGGCGGGTGCGCTGGTCTTCTTCCCTCGCGGGGAGTTCTTCTGGGGCACCATCGTCATCACCGTCTTCGTCTTCTCCGATCTCATCGACGGCAATATGGCCAGGCAGGCAGGGATCTCCAGCCGCTGGGGCGCCTTCCTGGACTCGACCCTCGACCGGGTCGCGGACGGCGCGATCTTCGCCGGATTCGCGCTCTGGTACGCGGGCACCGGCGACAGCAACGCGCTCTGCGCCGTCGCGATCTTCTGCCTGGCCAGCGGCCAGGTCGTCTCGTACACCAAGGCCCGGGGGGAGTCCATCGGGCTGCCCGTGGCCGTCAACGGACTGGTCGAGCGCGCCGAGCGGCTGGTCATCTCGCTGGTCGCGGCCGGTCTCGCCGGGCTGCACGGCTTCGGAGTCCCGGGCATCGACATCCTGCTGCCGATCGCCCTGTGGATCGTCGCCGTGGGCAGCGTGGTCACACTCGGCCAGCGCGTCGTCACGGTACGCCGCGAATCCGCCGAGGCCGACGCCGCCGCGGCCGGCTCCCGGGGCAGCGGGGCCACCTCATGAGCGGGGCGCGCGACCGCGTGACCGACGCGCTGTACGGGCTCGGCTGGGGCGCGGTCAAGAAGCTGCCGGAGCCCGTGGCCACGGCCCTCGGCCGGACCATCGCGGACACCGTGTGGAAGCGGCGCGGGCCGAGCGTCCTGCGCCTCGAATCCAATCTCGCGCGTGTGGTGCCCGACGCCGGGCCCGAGCGGCTCGCCGCACTCTCCAAGGCCGGGATGCGCTCGTACATGCGCTACTGGATGGAGTCCTTCCGGCTGCCCGCCTGGAGCACGGAGCGCGTGCGCGCGGGCGCCGAGATCAAGGACATCGACCTGCTGATGGACGGACTCGCCTCCGGACGCGGCGTCGTACTGGCCCTCCCGCACATGGCCAACTGGGACCTCGCGGGCGCGTGGCTCACCCGGGGACAGGGGGTGCCGTTCACGACGGTCGCCGAGCGGCTCAAGCCCGAGACGCTGTACGACCGGTTCGTCGCCTACCGCGAGAGCCTGGGCATGGAGGTCCTGCCGCACACCGGCGGCTCCGCCTTCGGCCGGCTCGCGCGGCGGCTGCGCGGCGGCGGACTGGTCTGCCTGGTCGCCGACCGCGATCTGTCGTCGTCCGGCGTCGAGGTCGACTTCTTCGGGGACGCCGCCCGGATGCCGGCGGGGCCCGCGCTGCTCGCCCAGCAGACCGGGGCGCTTCTCATGCCGGCGGCGCTCTGGTTCGACGATTCGACGGTCATGCGGGGACGCGTGTACCCGGCGATCGAGGTACCCGGGACAGGTACCCGCGCCGAGAAGACGTCTGTGATGACACAGGCGATGGCCGATGCCTTCGCCGACGGAATCGCCGAGCACCCGGAGGACTGGCACATGCTGCAACGGCTGTGGCTCAAGGACCTGGAGCGGGGGCCCGAGTGAGGATCGGCATCGTCTGCCCGTACTCCTGGGACGTACCGGGCGGAGTCCAGTTCCACATCAGGGATCTGGCGGACCATCTGATCCGGCTCGGACACGAGGTGTCCGTACTGGCCCCCGCGGACGACGAGACCCCGCTCCCGCCGTACGTCGTCTCGGCCGGCCGCGCCGTGCCCGTCCCGTACAACGGCTCGGTCGCCCGGCTGAACTTCGGCTTCCTGTCGGCCGCGCGGGTACGGCGCTGGCTGCACGACGGCGCTTTCGACGTGATCCACATCCACGAACCGACCGCGCCGTCGCTGGGTCTGCTCACCTGCTGGGCCGCGCAGGGCCCCATCGTCGCCACGTTCCACACCTCGAACCCGCGGTCGCGGGCCATGATCGCCGCGTACCCGATCCTCCAGCCCGCGCTGGAGAAGATCAGCGCGCGGATCGCGGTGAGCGAGTACGCGCGACGGACGCTGGTGGAGCACCTGGGCGGCGACGCCGTGGTCATCCCGAACGGCGTCGACGTCGACTTCTTCGCCAAGGCCGACGTCAACCCCGACTGGCAGGGGCGCACCATCGGCTTCATCGGCCGGATCGACGAGCCGCGCAAGGGCCTGCCGGTGCTGATGAACGCCCTCCCGAAGATCCTCGCCGTCTACCCGGAGACACGGCTGCTGGTGGCGGGGCGCGGGGACGAGAAGGAAGCGGTGGAGTCGCTCCCCAAGGAGATGCGGGAGCGCGTCGAGTTCCTCGGCATGGTCAGCGACGAGGACAAGGCGCGGCTGCTGCGCAGCGTCGACCTGTACGTCGCGCCCAACACGGGCGGCGAGAGCTTCGGCATCATCCTCGTCGAGGCGCTGTCGGCGGGCGCGGCGGTACTGGCGAGCGATCTGGACGCGTTCGCGCAGGTCCTGGACCAGGGGGCGGCGGGCGAACTGTTCACGAACGAGGACGCGGACGCGCTGGCGGGGGCGGCCGTACGGCTGCTGGGCGACGCGGAGAGGCGCGCGGAGCTGCGGGAGCGGGGGAGCGCGCATGTGCGGCGCTTCGACTGGTCGACGGTGGGGGCGGACATTCTGGCGGTGTACGAGACGGTGACGGACGGGGCGGCGTCGGTGGCGACGGACGAACGGACGGGACTGCGGGGCCGGCTGTGGCGGCGGGGAGAGGGCGACGGCGAGGCGCTCTTCTCGGGCGGGTAGCCGTTCGTTTCGGCGGGGCCGGTGCGCCGTCCGGGGGCGGTCGTCTTCGGCGGGGGCCGGTTTCCGGGTGCGTTTCGGCTGGGGCCGGTGGTGCGGTGCGGGTCGTCGCCGGGGTGCGCTCCGGGGGCGTCCCCCGGGATAACACTGCATGCCCTCCGGACAGGTACCTCCGGAGCCCCCGCTCCCGGCCCACGACAACGCGACCGCGCCACGACCCCTCGCCGGGAGGCGATACCGTTGCCCGTTGTGATCGAGACCCTTATCTGGATCGTCGTCGCCGTCGTCGCGATCGGCCTCTACCTCAGCTGGACCGCCGGCCGCCTCGACCGGCTGCACGCCCGTATCGACGCCGCCCGCGCCGCCCTCGACGCCCAGTTGCTGCGGCGCGCCTCGGTCACTCAGGAGCTGGCCTCCTCCGGCGTGCTCGATCCCGCCGCGTCGATCGTCCTGTATCAGGCCGCGCACGCCGCCCGGCAGGCCGAGGAGGAGCAGCGGGAGGTCGCCGAGAGCGAGTTGAGCCAGGCGCTGCGGGCCGTCTTCGGGGAGACCGCTCAGGTGGAGGCGGTGCAGGCCGCGCCCGGGGGCGAGGAGGCCGCCGGGGAGCTCGCCGCCGCGGTGCGGCGCGTACCCATGGCGCGCCGGTTCCACAACGACTCCGTACGCGCGGCCCGCGCGCTGCGCCGGCACCGCAAGGTCCGCTGGTTCCGGCTCGCCGGCCACGCGCCGTTCCCGCTCGCGTTCGAGATGGACGACGAGCCGCCGGTCGCGCTGGCCGACCGGCCGGGTACCTGAGCACGCGAAACGAGCCACCGCCTCCTCATTGGCTCTTGCTGTGGACTGGTTCCGGGGCGTTTTCTTGGGGTGCAGTTCCCCATCGTTTTCAGCCAGTGAGGTCGCTCCGTGTCCACCACGCTTCCCACCGTTCCCCAGTCCCCCGAGACCGGCACCGCGCGCGTGAAGCGCGGTATGGCCGAGCAGCTCAAGGGGGGTGTGATCATGGACGTCGTCACGCCGGAGCAGGCGAAGATCGCCGAGGACGCCGGCGCGGTCGCCGTGATGGCGCTGGAGCGGGTGCCCGCCGATATCCGCAAGGACGGCGGCGTCGCCCGGATGTCCGACCCGGACATGATCGAGGGGATCATCGACGCGGTCTCGATCCCGGTGATGGCGAAGTCGCGGATCGGTCACTTCGTGGAGGCCCAGGTCCTTCAGTCGCTGGGCGTGGACTACATCGACGAGTCCGAGGTGCTGACCCCGGCCGACGAGGTCAACCACTCCGACAAGTGGGCGTTCACCACGCCCTTCGTCTGTGGTGCCACCAACCTGGGGGAGGCGCTGCGCCGGATCGGCGAGGGCGCGGCGATGATCCGTTCCAAGGGCGAGGCGGGCACGGGCAATGTCGTGGAGGCCGTCAGGCATCTGCGGCAGATCAAGAACGAGATCGCCAGGCTCCGCGGCTTCGACGGCAACGAGCTGTACGCCGCCGCCAAGGAGCTGCGCGCGCCGTACGAGATCGTCAAGGAGGTCGCGGCGCTCGGCAAGCTGCCGGTGGTGCTGTTCTCCGCGGGCGGTGTCGCCACCCCCGCCGACGCGGCGCTGATGCGGCAGCTCGGTGCCGAGGGCGTCTTCGTCGGGTCCGGCATCTTCAAGTCCGGTGACCCGGCCAAGCGCGCCGCGGCGATCGTGAAGGCCACCACCTTCTACGACGACCCGAAGGTCATCGCGGAGGCGTCCCGCGATCTGGGCGAGGCCATGGTCGGCATCAACTGCGACACCCTGCCCGAGGCCGAGCGCTACGCGAACCGTGGCTGGTAACCGGCGATGAGCACCCCTGTGATCGGCGTCCTGGCGCTCCAGGGCGACGTCCGGGAGCATCTGGCGGCCCTGGCGACGGCGGGAGCCGAGGCCAGGACCGTCCGGCGCCCGGCGGAGCTCGACGAGGTCGAGGGGCTGGTGATCCCCGGCGGCGAGTCCACCACGATGTCCAAGCTGGCGGCGCTCTTCGGCATGCTGGAGCCGCTGCGCGAGCGGGTGGGGGCCGGGATGCCGGTCTACGGCACCTGTGCCGGGATGATCATGCTCGCCGAGAAGATCCTCGATCCGCGCTCCGGCCAGGAGACGGTCGGCGGGATCGACATGATCGTCCGCCGGAACGCCTTCGGCAGGCAGAACGAGTCCTTCGAGGCGGCGGTCGAGGTCAGCGGTGTCGACGGCGGCCCCGTGGAGGGCGTCTTCATCCGGGCCCCCTGGGTCGAGTCGGTCGGCGCCGAGGTGCGGGTGCTCGCGGAGTACGGGGGCCATGTGGTCGCCGTACGGCAGGGCAACGCCCTCGCGACCTCGTTCCATCCGGAGCTGACGGGCGACCACAGGCTGCACCGGTTCTTCACCGACATGGTGCGCTCCGCACGGTGACCGTATCCCGGTAGGATCGCTGCCGAACGGAGCAGGATTGGTTACGCGAAGGAGACAGGCAGATGTCCGGCCACTCTAAATGGGCTACGACGAAGCACAAGAAGGCCGTGATCGACGCCAAGCGCGGCAAGCTCTTCGCGAAGCTGATCAAGAACATCGAGGTCGCGGCCCGGACCGGCGGTGCCGATGTCGACGGCAACCCGACTCTCTTCGACGCCATTCAGAAGGCGAAGAAGAGCTCGGTGCCGAACAAGAACATCGACTCGGCCGTCAAGCGTGGTGCCGGCCTGGAGGCCGGTGGCGCCGACTACGAGACGATCATGTACGAGGGGTACGGCCCGAACGGTGTCGCGGTGCTCATCGAGTGCCTGACCGACAACCGCAACCGCGCCGCCTCCGACGTCCGCGTCGCCATGACCCGTAACGGTGGCTCGATGGCCGACCCGGGCTCCGTCTCGTACCTCTTCAACCGCAAGGGCGTCGTGATCGTCCCCAAGGGCGAGCTGGGCGAGGACGACGTCCTGGGCGCGGTCCTCGACGCGGGCGCCGAGGAGGTCAACGACCTCGGTGAGTCCTTCGAGGTGCTCAGCGAGGCGACCGACCTGGTCGCGGTCCGCACCGCGCTCCAGGAGGCGGGTATCGACTACGACTCCGCCGACGCCAACTTCGTCCCGACCATGCAGGTCGAGCTGGACGAGGAGGGCGCGCGCAAGATCTTCAAGCTGATCGACGCCCTTGAGGACAGCGACGACGTGCAGAACGTCTTCGCCAACTTCGACGTCTCGGACGATGTGATGGAGAAGGTCGACGCCTGACGGTCACGGCTGACACGGCTTCATCTGACGGGCCGACGGGACACGCCCTCCCGTCGGCCCGTCGCGTTGTCGGTGGCGACCGATACTGTGCTGATCAGCGGGAACATTTGACCGAAGGAGGGGGCGCCATGCGGGTGCTGGGAGTTGATCCCGGGCTGACCCGGTGCGGTGTGGGCGTCGTCGAGGGCGTCGCGGGCCGTCCGCTGACCATGCTCGGCGTCGGCGTGGTCCGTACGCCCGCGGACGCCGAGACCAGCCTGCGGCTGGTCGCCATCGAGCGGGGCATCGACGGCTGGCTGGACGAGCACCGGCCCGAACTCGTCGCGGTGGAGCGGGTGTTCGCCCAGCACAATGTGCGTACGGTCATGGGCACCGCGCAGGCCAGCGCGGTCGCCATGCTCTGCGCCGCGCGCCGCGGCATCCCCGTGGCCCTGCACACCCCCAGCGAGGTCAAGGCGGCCATCACCGGCAGCGGCCGGGCGGACAAGGCCCAGGTCGGCGCGATGGTGACCCGGCTGCTGCGGCTCGACGCCCCGCCGAAGCCGGCCGACGCCGCCGACGCCCTCGCGCTCGCCATCTGCCATATCTGGCGTGCCCCCGTGCTGAACCGGCTTCAGCGGGCGCAGGCCGCGGCCCGTCCCTCCCGTGTCCCCACCACCGCATCCGTACGGAAGGTCACGCGATGATCGCCTTCGTCAGCGGCCCGGTCGCCGCCCTCGCCCCGACCACGGCGGTGATCGAGGTCGGCGGCGTCGGCATGGCCGTCCAGTGCACGCCCGGGACGCTCGCCGGGCTGCGCGTCGGCCAGGAGGCGAGGCTCGCCACCTCCCTGGTCGTGCGGGAGGACTCCCTGACCCTGTACGGCTTCGCGGACGACGACGAACGCCAGGTCTTCGAGCTGTTGCAGACCGCCAGCGGGGTGGGCCCGAGGCTGGCGCAGGCCATGCTCGCCGTGCACAGCCCGGACGCGCTGCGTCTCGCCGTCTCCACGGGCGACGAGAAGGCGCTGACCGCGGTCCCCGGCATCGGCAAGAAGGGCGCCCAGAAGCTGCTGCTCGAACTGAAGGACCGGCTCGGTGAACCGGTCGGCGTGGCCGGGCGGCAGGGCGTCGGCTCCGCCGTCTCCGCCTCCTGGAGCGACCAGCTGCACGCCGCGCTGATCGGTCTCGGCTATGCCACCCGCGAGGCGGATGACGCGGTGGCCCTGGTCACCCCGCAGGCCGAGGCGGCGCTCGCCGAGGGGACACAGCCCCCCGTGCCGCGGCTGCTGCGGGCCGCGCTCCAGAGCCTGAACAGAACGCGCTGAGCCGGCGCCGGCCGCCCTTCCGTGCCGTACTCCGAGGCGCCGTCGAGCGACGCGCCCCTTTCCCGAGGTGAAACAGAGTGAACTGGGACGACACCAGCGGCGGTACGCCGCCGGACGACACGGCCGAGCGGCTCGTCGGCTCGTCCGCCGACGGCGAGGACCAGGCCGTCGAGGCGGCGCTGCGGCCCAAGTCGCTGGGTGAGTTCGTCGGGCAGGAGCGGGTCCGCGAGCAGCTCGACCTGGTACTGAAGGCGGCCCTGGCACGTGGCGCGACCGCCGACCACGTACTGCTCTCGGGCGCTCCGGGGCTGGGCAAGACAACCCTCTCCATGATCATCGCGGCTGAGATGAAGGCCCCGATCCGGATCACCTCGGGCCCCGCCATCCAGCACGCCGGCGATCTCGCGGCGATCCTGTCCTCCCTCCAGGAGGGTGAGGTTCTCTTCCTGGACGAGATCCACCGGATGTCCCGGCCCGCCGAGGAGATGCTCTACATGGCGATGGAGGACTTCCGGGTCGACGTGATCGTCGGCAAGGGTCCTGGCGCCACCGCCATCCCGCTGGAGCTGCCCCCGTTCACTCTGGTGGGTGCCACCACCCGGGCCGGTCTGCTGCCGCCCCCGCTGCGCGACCGCTTCGGTTTCACGGGCCATATGGAGTTCTACGAGAGCGCCGAGCTGGAGCGTGTGATCCACCGCTCCGCCCACCTCCTCGACCTGGAGATCGACACCGCGGGCGCGGCGGAGATCGCGGGACGCTCCCGCGGCACGCCCCGTATCGCCAACCGGCTGCTGCGGCGCGTACGCGACTACGCGCAGGTCAAGGCGGACGGCGTCATCAACCGCGAGGTGGCCGCCGTGGCCCTCGGGGTCTACGAGGTCGACGCCCGCGGCCTGGACCGGCTCGACCGCGCCGTACTGACAGCCCTGCTCAAGCTCTTCGGCGGCGGCCCCGTCGGCCTGTCGACCCTGGCGGTGGCCGTGGGGGAGGAGCGTGAGACGGTGGAGGAGGTCGCGGAGCCCTTTCTCGTACGGGAGGGACTGCTCGCCCGTACTCCGCGCGGCCGGGTCGCGACCCCCGCCGCCTGGGCACACCTGGGGCTCGCACCCCCTCAGCAGGCCCCCGGCGCGGGTGGACAGCCGGGTTTGTTCGGGGCGTGAGGGCGATGGCACTCGCCGGGTCAGGAACCCCGGTGCGATGCTGGGCGTTGTTCCAACGAAGCGGACTCGCTTAGACTCCGCCGATGCCGCCCTTCCGGGTCGGCGTGCCCACCCCCGTATACCAGGCCGCTCGACAGCGCGGTCGTGCGAAGGAAGTTCCCTCCCGTGAGTATCGTGACCCTCCTCCCCTTCATCGTGCTCATCGGGGCCATGTTCCTGATGACCCGGTCCGCCAAGAAGAAGCAGCAGGCAGCCGCGCAGATGCGCGACGAAATGCAGCCGGGCACCGGCGTCCGCACCATCGGCGGCATGTACGCCACCGTCAAGGAGGTGCACGACGACATGGTCCTTCTGGAGGTCGCTCCCGGCGTCCACGCCGTCTACGCCAAGAACGCCATCGGCGCCGTCCTGGACGACGACGAGTACAACCGCATCGTGCACGGCGAGGACGACCTCAAGAGCGACCTCGACGCTCCGGTCGTCCCGGACGACGCCTCCTCGCTGACCGGGACGGACAGCACCCCGGAAGACG
The DNA here is from genome assembly GCF_044741565.1 of Streptomyces sp. NPDC088147. Taxonomy (NCBI): domain Bacteria; kingdom Bacillati; phylum Actinomycetota; class Actinomycetes; order Kitasatosporales; family Streptomycetaceae; genus Streptomyces; species Streptomyces sp. NPDC088147. Next base: position 320,198 of record NZ_JBIUSY010000010.1, read on the forward strand.
CCAAGATCGACCTGGGCAAGAAGCCCGAGGCCGACGACGCCGAGGCCAAGGACGGCAAGGCCGACGGCGAGGCCGGCGCGAAGTAGTCCCGACCGTGCCGACGGGCCGCGCCGCGGCCCGTCGCGGCGTACGGTCGCGCTGGAATTCTGCGGGGGCAGGTCCCCACAACACTTCGTGGCCGCTCCGGCGCACACCCGGCGTGGGGCGGTTGGACAGGGAGAAACGAGAAGGTGGCAGCACCTAATAAGGGCCGCAGGCAAGCGGGGTCCCCAGGCAGGCCAGGGCGCACCCTGGCACTGTTCCTGATTGCCATGGTCGCCCTCACGGGCGGGATGTTCTGGTCCGGTCATGTCACGCCACGCCTGGGAATCGACCTCGCCGGCGGCACGAGCATCACGCTCCAGGCGAAGAACACGCCGGGCAAGCCGAACGCGATCAACAAGACCAACATGGACACCGCCGTCAGCATCATCGAGCGGCGTGTCAACGGTCTTGGTGTCTCGGAGGCCGAGGTCCAGACGCAGGGCAGCAGCAACATCATCGTCAACATCCCCAAGGGGACGAACGAGAAGCAGGCCCGTGATCAGGTCGGCACTACGGCCCAGCTGTACTTCCGGCCGGTACTGACCGTCGCCGCGGGCGGCCCGGCCGCTCCGCAGCCCTCGGCCGGCGGTACTCCGAGCGGCTCCCCCTCCTCCTCCGCGGGCAACCCGTCGAGCGACGAGTCCGCCGGCAACTCGGACCCGTCGCCCTCGTCGAGCTCCACCGCTCAGGGCCGTGCCGTCACGGACGGTCTGAAGAAGGACGTGACGCCCTCCCCGGGCGCGTCCTCCTCGGGTGCGTCCTCGGACAAGGACAAGCCCGGCGCCTCGGACAAGCCCTCCCCCTCCACCACTCCCTCCACCGACCCGGCCACGGCCGCGCTGGAGAAGAAGTTCACGGACCTGGACTGCACCAACCAGGCCGCGCGCACCAAGGCCAACCAGGGAGCCGCGCCCAAGGACACGATCGTGGCCTGTGGCAAGAACTCCGGCGGCGAGTGGGAGAAGTACATCCTCGGCCCCGCCGAGCTGGAGGGCACGGACGTCGATGACGCCAAGGGCGTTCTCGACCCGCAGCGTGGCATCTGGATCGTCACGATGGACTTCAGCAGCGGTGGCACGAAGAAGTTCCAGTCCATCACCGGCAAGCTCTCCCAGCAGCAGCCGCCGATGAACCAGTTCGCCATCGTGCTCGACGGCAATGTCGTCTCGGCACCCTCGGTGAGCCAGACGCTCGGCGGCAGCGCCGAGATCTCCGGCAGCTTCACCCAGCAGTCCGCCCAGGACCTGGCCAACATCCTGTCGTACGGCGCGCTGCCGCTCTCCTTCCAGGAGCAGAGCGTCACGACGGTCACCGCCGCGCTCGGCGGTGAGCAGCTGGAGGCGGGCCTGATCGCCGGTGCGATCGGCCTCGCCCTGGTGGTCATCTACCTGGTGGCCTACTACCGAGGTCTCGCCGGCATCGCGATCCTCAGCCTCGGCGCGTCGGGCGTCATGACGTACACGATCATGTCGCTGCTCGGCCCGGGTATCGGCTTCGCGCTGAACCTGCCCGCCGTGTGCGGTGCGATCGTCGCCATCGGTATCACCGCGGACTCGTTCATCGTCTACTTCGAGCGCATCCGTGACGAGATCCGCGAGGGCCGCACGCTCAGGCCCGCCGTCGAACGCGCCTGGCCGCGCGCCCGGCGCACGATCCTGGTCTCCGACTTCGTGTCGTTCCTCGCCGCCGCCGTGCTGTTCCTCGTCACGGTCGGCAAGGTCCAGGGCTTCGCGTTCACCCTCGGTCTGACCACTCTCCTCGACGTGGTCGTGGTGTTCTTCTTCACCAAGCCGGTGATGACGCTCCTCGCCCGCACCACGTTCTTCGCCAGCGGTCACCCCTGGTCCGGACTGGACCCGAAGCGGCTCGGCGCCAAGCCCCCGCTGCGCCGCTCCCGCCGTGTCAGCGCTCCCACCGACCCGAAGGAGGCGTGAGATGTCGCGACTCGGCGCACTCGGCGCCCGGCTCTACCGCGGTGAAGTCGGCTACGACTTCATCGGGAAGCGCAAGTTCTGGTACGCGCTCTCGATCCTGATCACCATCACGGCCATCGCGGGCGTGGCGGTACGCGGTCTCAACATGGGCATCGAGTTCAAGGGCGGTGCCGTCTTCACCATCCCGAGCACGAGCGTCTCCGTGACGCAGGCCCGGACGATCACCGAAGAGGCCTCGGGCCACGACGCGATCGTCCAGCAGCTCGGCAACGGCGGCATGCGGATCCAGGTCACCGAACTGGACACCAAGCAGGCCGACGGCGTGCGCACGGAGCTGGCCAAGGACCTGAAGGTCGACGAGGCGAAGATCAACGCCGAACTCGTCGGTCCGAGCTGGGGCGCGACGATCGCCAACAAGGCCTGGATGGGCCTGGGGATCTTCATGGTCCTGGTGGTGATCTATCTGGCGATCGCCTTCGAATGGAGAATGGCGGTCGCGGCCCTGATCGCCCTGATCCATGACCTCACGATCACCGTCGGTGTGTACGCGCTGGTCGGCTTCGAGGTCACCCCGGGTACGGTGATCGGTCTGCTCACCATCCTCGGTTACTCCCTCTACGACACCGTCGTCGTCTTCGACAGTCTCAAGGAGGGGTCGAAGGACATCACCAAACAGACCCGCTGGACCTACAGCGAGGTCGCCAACCGCTCGATCAACAGCACGCTGGTGCGTTCCATCAACACCACCGTGGTCGCGCTGCTGCCGGTCGCCGGTCTGCTCTTCATCGGCGGCGGTTTCCTCGGCGCCGGCATGCTGAACGACATCTCGCTCTCGCTCTTCGTCGGCCTCGCCGCCGGTGCGTACTCCTCGATCTTCATCGCCACGCCGCTCGTCGCCGACCTGAAGGAACGCGACCCGCGGATCAAGGCGCTGAAGAAGCGGGTGCTCGCCAAGCGGGCCGCCGCAGCCGCCAAGGGGGAGCGGCCCGACGGCCCCTCGGACGATGACGACGGCATCGAGGACGACGGTCCCGAGGACCTGGTCCCCGGAGCGCCGGCGGCCGCCGTGGCCGGCCAGCGCGCCAGGGGCGGGCGTGGCCGCCCGTCGGGCTCGGGGAGGCGTCGGTGACGGACACCAGCACGCGGGAGCTGCTGCTCAGCCGTATCCGTGATGTCGCGGACCACCCCGAGCCGGGCGTCGTCTTCAAGGACATCACGCCGCTGCTGGCCGACCCGAAGGCCTTCACGGCGCTCACCGACGCGCTCGCGGAGCTGTGCGTGCGGTACGGCGCGACGAAGATCGTGGGCCTGGAGGCCCGCGGCTTCATCCTGGCGGCCCCCGTGGCGGTCCGGGCGGGCGTGGGCTTCATCCCCGTACGCAAGGCGGGCAAGCTCCCCGGCGCGACGCTGTCGCAGACGTACGAGCTGGAGTACGGCTCCGCGGAGATAGAGATCCACGCGGAGGACCTTGACCAGGACGACCGGGTCCTCGTCATCGACGACGTACTGGCCACCGGCGGCACGGCCGAGGCCTCGCTGGAGCTGGTCCGGCGGGCCGGCGCCGAGGTGGTGGGCGTCGCGGTCCTGATGGAGCTGGGTTTCCTGGGCGGCAGGGCCCGTCTTGAGCCCGTCCTGGGCGGGGCCCCGCTGGAGGCTCTGATCACGCTCTGAGCGGCCCTTCGAGGCATACGGACGGGCACCCGGGAACAACCGGGTGCCCGTCCGTCGTTCCAGGGCTCTCAGGTCCTGGGGCGAGAGGGACGCCCGAGGTCGATACCATGGAACCTCCGGGCCTGACCGGGGGACCTGGATCCGCACGAGGAGCGCCCTTGCCAGAAGAGGTCCAGCCACTGGCCGCCGCAACGCCCGATCACTCTGCCGAGCAGGCCGCGGCGGCATCGTCCGTGTCGCGGCACCAGGCCGCGGTCGCGGCGGAGGAGAAGGCCGCCCGCGCGTCCGCGGAGACCTCGGACGGGCGCCCCGTGGAGGCGCCCCCGGCGCCCGTGCCCCCCGCGCCCCCGGAACGCCCCTCCACGCCCGTCAGCGCCCCCAAGCCCGGCCCCGCGGCCACGCCGCGTTCCGGCGGGTCCTCCAACCGCGTACGGGCCCGGCTCGCCCGTCTCGGGGTACAGCGCTCGTCGCCGTACAACCCGGTGCTCGAACCGCTCCTGCGGACCGTGCGGGGCAACGACCCGAAGATCGAGACGGCCACGCTCCGCCAGATCGAGCGCGCCTACCAGGTCGCCGAGCGCTGGCACCGCGGTCAGAAGCGCAAGAGCGGCGACCCGTACATCACGCATCCCCTCGCGGTGACGACGATCCTCGCGGAGCTGGGCATGGACCCTGCCACTCTGATGGCGGGTCTGCTGCACGACACCGTCGAGGACACCGAGTACGGCCTCGACACCCTGCGCCGCGACTTCGGCGACCAGGTCGCGCTGCTCGTCGACGGGGTCACCAAGCTGGACAAGGTCAAGTTCGGCGAGGCGGCGCAGGCCGAGACCGTACGCAAGATGGTCGTCGCCATGGCCAAGGACCCGCGGGTCCTGGTCATCAAGCTCGCCGACCGGCTGCACAACATGCGCACCATGCGCTATCTCAAGCGGGAGAAGCAGGAGAAGAAGGCCCGCGAGACGCTGGAGATCTACGCGCCCCTGGCCCACCGGCTGGGCATGAACACCATCAAGTGGGAGCTGGAGGACCTCGCCTTCGCGATCCTCTACCCGAAGATGTACGACGAGATCGTCCGGCTCGTCGCGGAGCGCGCCCCCAAGCGGGACGAGTATCTGGCCATAGTGACCGACGAGGTCCAGTCGGATCTGCGCGCCGCCCGGATCAAGGCCACCGTCACCGGCCGCCCGAAGCACTACTACAGCGTCTACCAGAAGATGATCGTCCGCGGCCGGGACTTCGCGGAGATCTACGACCTGGTGGGGATCCGCGTCCTCGTCGACACCGTCCGCGACTGCTACGCGGCGCTCGGCACCGTCCACGCGCGATGGAATCCGGTCCCCGGCCGGTTCAAGGACTACATCGCGATGCCCAAGTTCAACATGTACCAGTCGCTGCACACGACGGTCATCGGACCCAACGGCAAGCCCGTCGAGCTCCAGATCCGTACGTTCGACATGCACCGCCGCGCCGAGTACGGCATCGCCGCGCACTGGAAGTACAAGCAGGAGGCCGTCGCGGGCGCCTCCAAGGTGCGTACGGACGTGCCCAGGAACGCGGGCAAGGGCGCGGGCCAGGACACCGTCAACGACATGGCGTGGCTGCGGCAGCTGCTGGACTGGCAGAAGGAGACCGAGGACCCCAGCGAGTTCCTGGAGTCGCTCCGCTTCGACCTGTCCCGCAACGAGGTCTTCGTCTTCACGCCCAAGGGTGACGTGATAGCGCTGCCCGCCGGTGCCACCCCCGTCGACTTCGCGTACGCGGTGCACACGGAGGTCGGCCACCGGACCATAGGAGCCCGGGTCAACGGGCGGCTCGTACCGCTCGAATCGACGCTGGACAACGGCGATCTGGTGGAGGTCTTCACCTCCAAGGCGTCCGGTGCGGGCCCCTCGCGCGACTGGCTGGGCTTCGTCAAGTCACCGCGGGCCAGGAACAAGATCCGCGCGTGGTTCTCCAAGGAGCGCCGCGACGAGGCGATCGAGCAGGGCAAGGACGCCATCGCGCGGGCCATGCGCAAGCAGAACCTGCCGATCCAGCGCATCCTCACAGGCGACTCGCTGGTCACGCTCGCGCACGAGATGCGCTATCCCGACATCTCGTCCCTGTACGCGGCGATCGGCGAGGGCCATGTCGCCGCGCAGGGCGTCGTACAGAAGCTGGTGCAGGCCCTCGGCGGTGAGGAGGCCGCCAACGAGGACATCGCCGAGAGCGCCCCGCCCTCGCACGGCCGCGGCAAGCGCCGCGCCAACGCCGACCCCGGCGTGGTCGTCAAGGGCGTCGAGGACGTCTGGGTCAAGCTCGCCCGCTGCTGTACGCCGGTCCCGGGCGACCCGATCATCGGCTTCGTCACGCGCGGCAGCGGTGTCTCGGTGCACCGCGCCGACTGCGTCAATGTCGACTCCCTCTCCCAGCAGCCCGAACGGATCCTCGAGGTCGAGTGGGCCCCCACCCAGTCGTCGGTCTTCCTGGTCGCCATCCAGGTCGAGGCGCTGGACCGCTCCCGGCTGCTGTCGGACGTCACCCGCGTCCTGTCCGACCAGCATGTGAACATCCTGTCCGCGGCCGTCCAGACCTCCCGCGACCGGGTCGCCACCTCCCGGTTCACCTTCGAGATGGGCGACCCGAAGCACCTGGGACACGTCCTGAAGGCCGTACGGGGTGTGGAGGGCGTCTACGACGTCTACCGCGTCACCTCGGCGCGCAGGCCGTAGAGGACGACGGACGAGGGGCGACGAACGGCAACGACGAAGGCAACGACGAAAGGGGCTCCCCGCAGCGGATGCGGGGAGCCCCTTCGTCGTCTCCGGATGACGCCGGGCCGGGTGGTGCCCGGCCCGGTCCGTCAGCCGCCGAACTCCTGGAGACCCTTCAGCGCCTGGTCCAGCAGGGCCTGCCGGCCCTCCAGCTCCTTGGCGAGCTTGTCCGCCTTGGCGTTGTTGCCCGCCGCGCGCGCCGCGTCGATCTGCGTACGCAGCTTGTCGACCGCGCCCTGGAGCTGACCCGTCAGACCCGCGGCGCGCGCACGCGCCTCCGGGTTCGTCCGGCGCCACTCGTTCTCCTCGGACTCCTGAAGAGCCCGCTCCACCGCGTGCATCCGGCCCTCGACCTTGGGCCGGGCGTCACGCGGTACGTGGCCGATGGCCTCCCAGCGCTCGTTGAGCGCCCGGAACGCCGCCCTGGCCGCCTTGAGGTCCGTGACCGGCACCAGCCGCTCGGCCTCGACCGCGAGTTCCTCCTTGAGCTTGAGGTTCTCGCCCTGCTCGGCGTCCCGCTCGGCGAAGACCTCGCCACGCGCGGCGAAGAAGACGTCCTGGGCGCCGCGGAAGCGGTTCCACAGATCGTCCTCGGCCTCGCGCTGGGCGCGGCCCGCCGCCTTCCACTCGGTCATCAGCTCGCGGTAGCGGGCTGCCGTACCGCCCCAGTCGGTGGAGCCGGACAGCGATTCGGCCTCCGCGACCAGCTTCTCCTTGGCCTTGCGGGCGTCCTCGCGCTGCGCGTCGAGCGCCGCGAAGTGCGCCTTGCGGCGCTTGGAGAACGCCGAGCGCGCGTGCGAGAAGCGGTGCCACAGCTCGTCGTCGGACTTCCGGTCCAGCCTCGGCAGGCCCTTCCAGGTGTCCACCAGTGCCCGCAGCCGCTCACCGGCCGACCGCCACTGATCGCTCTGCGCCAGCTCCTCCGCCTCGGTGACCAGCGCCTCCTTGGCGTGGCGCGCCTCGTCGGTCTGCTTCGCCCGCTGCGCCTTGCGCTCCTCACGGCGCGAGTCGACCGTCGCCACCAGCGCGTCGAGCCGCTTGCGCAGCGCTTCGAGATCGCCCACGGCGTGGTGCTCGTCGACCTGTCCGCGCAGATGCTCGATGGCGGTCGTCGCATCCTTCGCGGACAGATCGGTGGTCTTCACCCGCCGTTCGAGGAGGCCGATCTCGACAACCAGGCCCTCGTACTTGCGCTCGAAATAGGCCAGAGCCTCCTCCGGAGAGCCAGCCTGCCACGATCCGACGACCTGTTCGCCCTCGGCCGTACGCACGTACACGGTGCCCGTCTCATCGACGCGGCCCCACGGGTCGCTGCTCACAGCGCCTCCTCCACCTGATGTCCGTGAGGGGTGTGGCCCCCGGGCATCATCCACAGTTTCCTGGGACGGGCTGCGCCCGCCCTGCACAACGCCAATCTAGGCGACCGGCCGCCCGGCTGTCCGCACTCAGCGCGGCCGAAATTCACAGGGTCACGCCGTGTCGACCGTGCCCTTCTCCACGGTGACGGTCTTCTTGGGCGCGCCGTCGCCCGTGCCGCCGTCCACTCCGGCCTTCGCCACGGCTTCCACGACCTTCAGGCCGGCGTCGTCCATGGTCCCGAACGGCGTGTAGCTGGGCGGGAGTTTGGTGTCCTTGTAGACCAGGAAGAACTGGCTGCCGCCGGTGTGCGGCTGGCCGGTATTGGCCATCGCGACCGTCCCCGCCGGGTACGTGACCGAGCCGTCGGCGCCCGCCTTGCCGAGGGCCGTCAGATTCTCGTCCTCGATCGTGTAGCCGGGACCGCCGGTGCCGTCGCCCTTCGGATCGCCGCACTGGAGCACGAAGATGCCCTCGGTGGTCAGCCGGTGACACTTCGTGCCGTCGAAGTACTTCTTGTCCGCGAGGGCCTTGAACGAGTTCACCGTGTGCGGTGTCTTCTTGGCGTCCATCGCGATGGAGATGTCGCCCTGGCTCGTCGTGAGCGCCATGGTGTATTTGGCGTTCTTGTCGATCGTCATCTTCGGCTCGGGCTCGCTGCTCTCGCTCGGCGAGGGCGAGGGCGAGGTGGAGGCGCTCGACTCCGGGGCGGCGGCCTTGTCGCTGCTGTCGCCGTCCGTCAGGCCGACCGAGGCGTACGCCGCGGCTCCCGCGAGCACCACCACGGCCAGCACGGACGCGATGATGACATTGCGGCGCTTCGCCTTGTTCCGGGCCTCGGCCCGGCGCTGCTGCTGCCGCTCGAACTTCTCCCGGGCGAGCTGCCGCCGCCGCTGATCGCTGTTGACCACCGGGTCCACTCCTCGTATGTGTATGTGATCCTGTCCGGCCTGATCTAGCCCGTTACCGTATATGGGTTCGCTGTGGATTGAGGACCGCCGGTAGTCTCTGAACTGCTGCATTCTCCCGACGGACGACATATAAGGACGATCGTGCTCATTGCCGGGTTCCCCGCCGGGGCCTGGGGGACCAATTGCTATCTGGTCGCCCCCGCCGCGGGCGAGGAGTGCGTGATCATCGACCCGGGCCACCAGGCCGCTCAGGGCGTCGAGGACGCGGTTCGCAAGCACCGGCTCAAGCCCGTCGCCGTCATCCTGACTCATGGGCACATCGACCATGTCGCCTCGGTCGTCCCCGTGTGCGGAGCACATGACGTACCGGCGTGGATCCACCCCGCGGACCGCTACATGATGAGCGACCCCGAGAAGGCGCTCGGCCGCTCGATCGGGATGCCGCTGATGGGCGAGCTGACCGTGGGGGAGCCGGCCGAGGTCCAGGAGCTGACGGACGGCGCCGAACTGGCGCTGGCGGGACTGGAGTTCACCGTCGCGCACGCCCCGGGCCATACCAAGGGGTCGGTGACGTTCGGAACGCCCGAGGCGGTCGGCGGTGCCGATATCCCGCCGGTTCTCTTCTCGGGCGATCTGCTCTTCGCCGGCTCCATCGGACGCACCGATCTGCCCGGTGGCGACCACGCCGAGATCATCGAGTCCCTGGCACGGGTGTGCCTGCCGCTCGACGACTCGACCGTGGTCCTGTCCGGACACGGCCCCCAGACGACCATCGGCCGCGAGCGCGCCGCCAACCCTTATCTGAGGGAGCTGGCCGCCGGCCACGGAAGCGGCCCGACCGCCGCTCCGCGACGAGGAATGTGAAGCACCGATCTCCATGAGCACCTTCCGGGCCCCCAAGGGCACCTACGACCTCATCCCGCCCGCCTCGGCGGTCTATCTCGCCGTGCGCGAGGCCATCTCCGCGCCGCTGCGCAACTCCGGCTACGGCTATATCGAGACGCCCGGTTTCGAGAAGGTCGAGCTGTTCGCCCGCGGCGTCGGCGAGTCCACCGACATCGTCTCCAAGGAGATGTACGCCTTCGAGACCAAGGGCGGCGACAAGCTGGCGCTGCGCCCCGAAGGCACCGCCTCCGTGCTGCGCGCCGCGCTGGAGGCCAATCTGCACAAGGCCGGGAATCTGCCGGTCAAGCTCTGGTACTCCGGCTCGTACTACCGCTACGAGCGTCCCCAGAAGGGCCGTTACCGCCACTTCTCGCAGGTCGGCGCCGAGGCGATCGGCGCCGAGGACCCCGCGCTCGACGCCGAACTGATCATCCTGGCCGACCAGGCGTACCGCTCCCTGGGGCTGCGCGACTTCCGTATCCTGCTCAACTCGCTGGGTGACAAGGAGTGCCGCCCCGTCTACCGCGAGGTGCTCCAGAACTTCCTGCGCGGGCTCGACCTGGACGAGGACACGCGCCGGCGCATCGAGATCAACCCGCTGCGGGTGCTCGACGACAAGCGCGCCGACGTACAGAAGCAGCTCGTCGGGGCGCCGATGCTGCGCGACTATCTGTGCGACGCGTGCAAGGCGTACCACGAGGAGGTCCGCGAGCTGCTGACGGCCGCCGGGGTGGCGTACGAGGACGACGAGAAGCTCGTACGCGGTCTCGACTACTACACCAGGACCACCTTCGAGTTCGTGCACGACGGGCTCGGCGCGCAGTCCGCGGTGGGCGGCGGCGGCCGGTACGACGGGCTCTCCGAGATGATCGGCGGCCCGGCGCTCCCGTCGGTCGGCTGGGCGCTCGGCGTGGACCGTACGGTGCTGGCGCTGGAGGCCGAGGGGATCAGGCTCGATCTCCCGAACGCCACCAGCGTCTTCGCGGTGCCGCTCGGCGAGGAGGCGCGGCGACGGCTGTTCGCCGTCGTCACCGAGCTGCGCAGGGCCGGGATCCCCGCGGACTTCTCGTACGGCGCGAAGGGCCTCAAGGGCGCCATGAAGAACGCCAACAGGTCCGGTGCCCGCTACACGATCGTCGTGGGCGAGCGCGATCTCGCGGAGGGCGTCGCCCAGCTCAAGGACATGGAGAGCGGCGAGCAGTCGGCGGTGCCGCTCGACGACCTTGTGACGGAGCTGACACAGCGGCTCGGCTGACCGCGCGGAAACGGTGCGGGGCCTGGACGGAGACCGTCCGGGCCCCGCTTTCCTTATGCCGGGCGAACGGTGGACCCGGGGGCCTGTGCGGCACAATGAGCCTGCCCCGGAGGTCTCCGAGTGCGCTAGCTCCCCGTGTGAACTCCCTGAGCGCGCGAACTCCCCGAGTGATGGAACGGTGATATGACGCGAGCAGTGGTGGACGACGTCTCCTCCGACCGCGAGGAAGGGACGGCCACGGGCACCGTCGGCGGCAGCCGGGCGTTCGCGCTCCTGCTGGTCATCACAGGCGCGGCGGGGCTGCTGGCGGCCTGGGTGATCACCCTCGACAAGTTCAAGCTGCTGGAGGACCCGTCCTTCACGCCCGGTTGCAGCCTGAACCCGGTGGTCTCCTGCGGCAACATCATGAAGAGCGACCAGGCGTCCGCCTTCGGCTTCCCGAACCCGATGCTGGGACTCGTCACCTACGCCGTCGTGATCTTCATCGGGGTCGGACTGCTCGCCGGGGCGCGCTACCGGAACTGGTTCTGGCTCGGGCTGAACGCGGGCACCCTCTTCGGCGTCGGATTCTGCACCTGGCTCCAGTACCAGTCGCTGTACACCATCAACTCGCTCTGCCTGTGGTGCTGCCTGGCCTGGGTCGCCACGATCCTGATGTTCTGGTACGTCACGTCCCACAACATCCGCGAGGGTGTCCTGCCCGCGCCGTCGTGGCTGCGCGGTTTCCTGGGCGAGTTCACATGGGTGCTGCCGGTGCTGCACATCGGGATCATCGGGATGCTCATCCTGACCCGCTGGTGGGACTTCTGGACCGGCTGAGGACACCGTAGGCGGACCGGGGCCGCCGAGGGCGACGGCGTTGTCAGTGGTCTGGCATAGGCTTCACGCGTGGAGCCCGACCTCTTTACCGCAGCGGCGGAAGACCGCCAGGAGAAGGACCCGTCCAGCAGCCCCCTGGCCGTCCGGATGCGCCCGCGCGTCCTCGACGAAGTCGTCGGCCAGAGCCATCTGCTGAAGCCCGGATCCCCGCTGCGGAGACTGGTGGGCGAGGGGAACGGCGGCCCGGCCGGTCCTTCGTCCGTGATTCTCTGGGGCCCGCCGGGCACGGGCAAGACGACCCTCGCGTATGTCGTCTCCAAGGCGACCAACAAACGCTTCGTGGAGCTCTCCGCGATCACCGCGGGCGTCAAGGAGGTCAGGGCCGTCATCGACGGGGCCCGCCGCGCGTCCGGGGGCTTCGGCAAGGAGACCGTCCTCTTCCTCGACGAGATCCACCGCTTCAGCAAGGCCCAGCAGGACTCCCTGCTGCCCGCGGTCGAGAACCGCTGGGTCACGCTCATCGCCGCCACCACCGAGAATCCGTACTTCTCGGTGATCTCCCCGCTCCTCTCCCGCTCCCTGCTGCTCACGCTGGAGCCGCTCAGCGACGACGATCTGCGCGGTCTGCTGCGGCGGGCCCTCACCGAGGAGCGCGGTCTCGGCGGCGCGGTCACGCTCCCCGACGACGCCGAGGCGCATCTGCTGCGGATCGCGGGCGGCGACGCACGGCGCGCGCTGACGGCGCTGGAGGCGGCGGCCGGCGCCGCGATCGACAAGAGCGAGAAGGAGATCGGCCTCCGGACCGTGGAGGAGACCGTCGACCGGGCGGCGGTGGCCTACGACCGTGAGGGCGATCAGCACTACGACGTGGCGAGCGCGCTCATCAAGTCCATCCGCGGCTCCGACGTCGACGCGGCACTGCACTATCTGGCCCGGATGATCGAGGCGGGGGAAGACCCCCGGTTCATCGCCAGACGGCTGATGATCTCGGCGAGCGAGGACATCGGTCTGGCCGATCCCACCGCACTGCCGACGGCGGTCGCCGCCGCCCAGGCCGTGGCCATGATCGGATTCCCGGAGGCCGCTCTCACCCTGAGCCACGCCACCATCGCGCTGGCGCTGGCCCCCAAGTCGAACGCGGCCACGACCGCCATCTCCGCCGCCCTGGAGGACGTCAAGAAGGGGCTGGCGGGGCCGGTCCCCACGCATCTGCGCGACGGCCACTACAAGGGCGCGGCCAAGCTCGGCCACGCCCAGGGCTATATCTATCCGCACGATGTGCCGGGCGGTATCGCCGCCCAGCAGTACGCGCCGGAAGAGGTGCGGGGCAGGCGCTACTACGAGCCCACGCGGTACGGCGCGGAGGCGCGGTACGCGGACGTGGTCGACAAGGTGCGCGAACGGCTGCGCGGGGACAGGGCCTAGGCGCTATCCCGCGGCCGCGTCGAAGAGCGTGTGCATCGCGTACCGCAGCTCGTTGACGTTCCGCACCGGCTCGGGGAAGTCGAAGCGGGCGTCGAAGCACCGCACTCCGGTGAAGCGCACCCGCAGCCCGAAACGGTCGAGCGCGACGGGTACGGCGACGGTCCCGGCGGCCCCGGACTCCGAGGGGCCGGTGGCCCGTTCGCCGAGCAGCCCGCGCAGCGACCGGACCTCCGCGCCGTGCGCGGAGTGCAGATGCTGGAGCAGTTCCGCCTCGTGCTCCACGAGCGGATCGGCCGCGGCCGTGGCGAAGTCCTCGGGCTCCACCGAGTCCGCGCCCCAGAGATCGTCCACGCACGCCTCGCCGACCTCCAGCCGCAGCGTCATACGACCGGGTTCGGCGCCGCCCGGTACGCGGGTGAGCCAGCCGGAGAGCCAGGCCCGGCCCCGGATACGGTGGGGTACGGACACGGGCGCGACATCCGTGACCTCCAGCACCGCGTTCAGCTCGTCGTCCTGCGCGTGCGCCGCGGCGCGTACGGCGGGGGAGTCCGCGGGGAACGCGAGGAACACCTCGCCGTCCGGTCCGACGCTCCGCGCGTCGGGCATCAGCTGGTACGGCTTGGCCCCGTCCAGGCCCGGAATGATCAGTACTGCCGAGCATGTACTCTGTACGAGAGTTCGTGTGCGCTCGGCTGCTGACGGCATCCGATCGATTTCAAGCCCGCTGGGACGCGGCTGACCATGAGCTGATCGGACCTCCGTCGAATCGTCGCTCTGTGCGCCGAGGCTGTCTGTGATGCGCGTGGTGTTCCCAGGGCGAGACATGCGATCTCCTTAAGTAAGGTGAGCCTAACCTAACCTACAACGGAGGTCTGGAGAACGTGCCTAACCAGTCGCGTCCCAAGGTCAAGAAGTCACGCGCGCTCGGTATCGCGCTGACGCCGAAGGCTGTCAAGTACTTCGAGGCCCGTCCCTACCCGCCGGGCGAGCACGGCCGTGGACGCAAGCAGAACAGTGACTACAAGGTCCGTCTGCTGGAGAAGCAGCGCCTGCGCGCCCAGTACGACATCAGCGAGCGCCAGATGGCCCGCGCCTACGACCGCGCCCGCAAGGCCGAGGGCAAGACGGGCGAGGCCCTGGTCGTCGAGCTGGAGCGCCGCCTCGACGCGCTGGTCCTGCGGTCGGGCATCGCCCGCACCATCTACCAGGCCCGCCAGATGGTCGTCCACGGCCACATCGAGGTCAACGGTGGCAAGGTCGACAAGCCGTCGTTCCGCGTCCGTCCCGACGACGTCGTGATGGTCCGCGAGCGCAGCCGCGAGAAGGTCCCCTTCCAGGTCGCGCGCGAGGGTGGCTACGACACCGACGGCGAGACCCCGCGCTACCTGCAGGTCAACCTGAAGGCCCTGGCGTTCCGCCTGGACCGTGACCCGCAGCGCAAGGAGATCCCGGTCATCTGCGACGAGCAGCTGGTCGTCGAGTACTACGCCCGCTGACGCGGACCCGAAGTCTCAGCCCGCCGCTTCCCCGCCCCGCGCGGTGGGGGAGCCGGCGGGCTTCCGCGTTTTCCGGGCCGGCCGGCGGGCTTCCCGCTGCTGGTGCCGCGGCGTGGCGGCCGGCCGCCGCACGGCGAGCGCGCGCTCCACGGCCGCGCCCGGCGACAGCCCGAGCCCCTCGCCCTCGTACGCCGCGTACCGCTCCGTACCCAGCTCCTCGCTCGCGCGCCGCTCGCACAGCGCGCGCGGCGCACCGAAGAAGCCGGAGCCGAACAGCTGCGGGCCGACCGACTCCCACAGCCCGTTCGCGGCCCCCTGGAGCACCGCGGCCTCCGCCGGATCGCCCTCGCTCTCGGTCACCAGCGCCATCAGCTCGACGGCCAGCACCAGCCCCACCAGATCGTTGAATCCATGGTGGATGGCGATCGACTCCGCGATGAGCGCGCGCGCCTCGGTGTGCCCCTCGCGCGTCCAGGCGGAGTAGGCCAGTACATACAGCGCGTACGCCCTGGTCCAGCGCTCGCCGCTGTCCTCGCAGATCTCGCGCACCTCCTCGCACAGCGCGACCGCCGCCTCCAGATCGCCCTGGAACACCAGCGCCATGGCCAGCTCGACCTGGCCCATCAGCACATTGCTGTTCAGCTCGCCGAGTTCCCGGTACGAAGCGAGCGCCGAGCGCAGCAGCCGTTCGGCGCGCGGCATGTCGTCGGTGAGCAGCGCCTGACAGCCCAGTCGGTGCACGGCATAGGCGCGCGCCAGCGCGTTGCCGGTGCGCTCCGCCTCCTCCCGGCACTCGTGCAGGGCGCCGGACGCGGCCGTGTTGTCCCCCTGGAGCACCGCGACATAGCCGAGCACCCACAGGGCCTTGAGCCGCGACTCGTCATACGGGGTGTCCAGCGCGAGAGCCCGGCCCAGCCAGTGCCGCCCCTCGGTGAGCCGGCCGCATCCCGCCCAGTAGAACCAGAGCGTGCCCGCCAGATGCTGGCCCAGATGCGCTTCGTCGGGACTCTCCAGACACAGTTCGAGCGCGGCGCGCAGATTGGGCAGCGCGCTCTCCGTACCGGCCGCGACCTCCGCCTGACGCGGGCTGAACCAGTCCAGCTCGTACCAGGTCGCCAGCCCCATGTACCAGTCGCGATGGCGGCGGCGCATCCGGTCGGTGTCCTCCAGGGCGTCCAGCCACTCGGCGCCGTACGCCCTGACGGTGTCCAGCATCCGGTAGCGCGTACCCGCCCGGGTCTCCTCGCGGACGACCAGGGACTGGGAGATCAGCTCGGCGAGGACGTCCAGGACGTCTTCCTCCGGCAGCTCGGGTCCGCCGCACA
The DNA here is from genome assembly GCF_044741565.1 of Streptomyces sp. NPDC088147. NCBI lineage: Bacteria > Bacillati > Actinomycetota > Actinomycetes > Kitasatosporales > Streptomycetaceae > Streptomyces > Streptomyces sp. NPDC088147. Next base: position 336,115 of record NZ_JBIUSY010000010.1, read on the forward strand.
CATACTCGGCGGCCTCCAGATCGAACGGTCCGGCGAAGACCGACAGCCGCGCCCACAGCAGCCGTTCGGCCGGGGTGCACAGCTCATGGCTCCAGCCGATCGCGGTCCTGAGCGTCTGGTGGCGCGGCGGCGCGCCCCGTCTGCCGTCGGTGAGCACCCGGAAGCGGTCCCCGACGCGGTCGAGGATCTGTTCGACGGAGAGGGCATGGAGCCGCCCGGCCGCCAGTTCCAGCGCGAGCGGGATCCCGTCGAGGCGCCGGCACAGCTCCCGGACGGCCGCGGACGGGGCGTCGGCCCGCCCCGGACCCGGACCGTGCCGCGGACCCGGACCCGGACCGTGCCGCGGACCGGGTGATACGGCGGCGGCCCGTTCGGTGAAGAGCCGGACCGCGTCCGTCTCCGTCATCGGGGCGAGCGCGAACGTCAGCTCGCCGTCCACCCTGAGCGGACGCCTGCCGACGGCGAGCACCCGCAACTCCGGTGCCCGGCGCAGCAGTTCCCGTACGAGCGTGGCGCAGGCGTCGACGAGCTGCTCGAACCCGTCGATGACCAGCAGTAGTTGACGCGTGGCGAGATGGCCGGCGAGCACCCGGCGCGTGGGCCTGCCGCTGTGGTCCGTCAGTCCGAGCGCCTCCGCCAACGCGTGGTCGAGCAGCTCGGGGTCGCGGAGCGCGGAGAGTTCGGCGAGCCGGACGCCATCGCAGTAGCGTTTCTTCATGGCATCCGCGGCTTTCAGGGCCAGCCGGGTCTTGCCGACTCCGCCCACCCCCACCACCGTGACCAGCCGGGACGCCCCGAGCTGCCGTGTCAGGGAGGCCAGCTCGTCGTCGCGCCCCACGAAGCGGTTCAGCTCGGCGGGGAGACTGCCCGGAGCCGGGGCGGGCACGGCCGACGGAGGGCCGGAGCGAAAGGGGCGTCGCATGGGACACGCAGAGTACTCAACCCGCCGCACTCCGTACAATCTCTCCCGCTGAACGCCACCCCGGCCGCCGCTAATCCGGTACGGGACGCGACCCCCGGCGCGATAGGGTCGGAGGACGACTTTCCAGTCGCTTTCCAGATGACCTTCGACGATCAGGGAGCGGTGCGGCGTGACCGGTGGAGAGGTTGCCGGGATCCTGGTGGCCGTGTTCTGGGCCATTCTGGTCTCCTTCCTGGCCGTGGTGCTGGTGAGGCTGGCGCAGACCCTCAAGGCGACCACCAGGCTGGTGGCGGACGTGACCGAACAGGCCGTGCCGCTGCTGGCGGACGCGTCCGCGACGGTCCGCTCCGCGCAGACCCAGCTCGACCGGGTCGACGCCATCGCGACGGACGTCCAGGAAGTCACCTCCAACGCCTCGGCGCTCTCCACGACGGTCGCCTCGACCTTCGGCGGCCCGCTGGTCAAGGTCGCCGCGTTCGGCTACGGCGTACGCCAGGCGCTCGGACGCAGGGGAGCACCGGACGCCGCCGCGGCGCCCGAGCCGGCCGTCCGGCGCAGGGTCATCCCCGGGCGTACGCTGCCGTCCGCCCGGCGCAGGAAGAAGAAGGGCTGACGCAGCGATGTTCCGCCGTACGTTCTGGTTCACCGCGGGCGCGGCCGCCGGTGTCTGGGCCACCACCAAGGTCCACCGCAAGATCAAGCAGCTGACCCCGGAGAGCCTCGCGGCCCAGGCCGCGAACAAGGCGATCGACGCCGGGCACAAAGTCAGGGAATTCGCCGTTGACGTCAGAGCCGGGATGGCACGGCGCGAGGCGGAGCTCGGCGAGGCGCTCGGTCTCGACGCGTCCGCCGACCACGCGCTTCCCGCTCCCCGGCACCGCGCCGCCATCGAGTACACGGAACAGTCCCGGACCGTGTACTCCGCCCACCCGCGGAACCACCCGCGTCACCACGACCCGCACAACCGGAATGAGGACCACTGATGGAGTCGGCTGAAATTCGTCGCCGCTGGCTGCGCTTCTTCGAGGAGCGCGGTCACACCGTCGTCCCTTCGGCGTCGCTCATCGCGGACGACCCGACTCTGCTGCTGGTCCCGGCGGGCATGGTGCCCTTCAAGCCGTACTTCCTCGGCGAGGTCAAGCCGCCGTACCAGCGCGCCACCAGCGTGCAGAAGTGCGTGCGCACACCGGACATCGAAGAGGTCGGCAAGACCACCCGGCACGGCACGTTCTTCCAGATGTGCGGCAACTTCTCGTTCGGCGACTACTTCAAGGAAGGCGCGATCACCTACGCCTGGGAGCTGCTCACCAGCTCCGTGGCGGACGGCGGTTACGGGCTCGACCCGGAGCGCCTGTGGATCACCGTCTACCTCGACGACGACGAGGCCGAGCGGATCTGGCGCGAGAAGATCGGCGTACCGGCCGAGCGCATCCAGCGCCTGGGCATGGGCCCCAACTTCTGGTCCATGGGCGTGCCCGGCCCCTGCGGTCCCTGTTCCGAGATCAACTACGACCGGGGCCCCGAGTTCGGCGTCGAGGGCGGCCCCGCCGTCAACGACGAGCGGTACGTGGAGATCTGGAACCTGGTCTTCATGGAGTCCGAGCGCGGTGAGGGGACCGGCAAGGAGGACTTCGAGATCCTCGGGGACCTGCCGTCGAAGAACATCGACACGGGTCTCGGCCTCGAACGCCTCGCCATGATCCTCCAGGGCGTACAGAACATGTACGAGACCGACACCCTGCGCGTCGTCATGGACAAGGCCACCGAGCTGACGGGCGTGCGGTACGGCGCCGAGCACGGCTCCGACGTCTCCCTGCGCGTGGTCGCCGACCATATCCGTACGTCCGCCATGCTCATCGGCGACGGCGTCACCCCCGGCAACGAGGGCCGCGGCTATGTGCTGCGCCGCATCATGCGCCGCGCCATCCGCAACATGCGGCTGCTCGGCGCCACCGAACCGGTCGTCGCCGATCTGATCGACGTGGTCATCAAGACCATGGGCGAGCAGTACCCGGAGCTGGAGACCGACCGCAAGCGCATCGAGACCGTGGCCCTCGCCGAGGAGGCCGCCTTCCTCAAGGCCCTCAAGGGCGGCACGAACATCCTCGACACCGCCGTCACCGAGACCAAGTCCGCCGGTGGCCGGGTCCTCTCCGGCGACAAGGCGTTCCTGCTCCACGACACCTGGGGCTTCCCGATCGACCTCACCCTGGAGATGGCCGCCGAACAGGGCCTCTCCGTGGACGAGGACGGCTTCCGGCGGCTGATGAAGGAGCAGCGGGAGCGGGCCAAGGCCGACGCCAAGGCCAAGAAGTCCGGCCACGCCGACCTCTCCGCCTACCGCGCCGTCGCCGACAACAGCGGTTCCACCGAGTTCACCGGCTACACCTCCACCGCGGGCGAGTCCACCATCGTCGGCCTCCTCGTGGACGGTGTGCCGTCGCCCGCCGCCACCGAGGGCGACGAGGTCGAGATCGTCCTCGACCGCACGCCCTTCTACGCCGAGGGCGGCGGCCAGCTCGCCGACCAGGGCCGGATCAAGCTCGACACCGGCGCCGTCATCCAGGTCCGCGACGTCCAGCAGCCGGTCCCCGGTGTCTCCGTGCACAAGGGATCCGTGCAGGTCGGCGAGGTGACGGTGGGCTCCTCCGCCTATGCCGCCATCGACATCAACCGCCGCCGCGCCATCGCCCGCGCCCACAGCGCCACGCACCTCACGCACCAGGCGCTGCGTGACGCCCTCGGCCCGACGGCCGCCCAGGCCGGCTCGGAGAACTCGCCGGGCCGCTTCCGCTTCGACTTCGGCTCGCCCGCCGCCGTACCCGGCACGGTCCTCCTCGATGTCGAGCAGAAGATCAATGAGGTCCTCTCCCGCGAGCTGGACGTGCAGGCCGAGGTCATGTCGATCGACGAGGCCAAGAAGCAGGGCGCCATCGCCGAGTTCGGCGAGAAGTACGGCGAGCGGGTCCGCGTCGTCACCATCGGCGACTTCTCCAAGGAGCTGTGCGGCGGTACGCATGTCCACAACACCGCCCAGCTGGGTCTGGTGAAGCTGCTCGGCGAGTCGTCGATCGGTTCCGGGGTGCGGCGCATCGAGGCTCTGGTCGGCGTGGACGCCTACCACTTCCTCGCCAAGGAGCACACCGTCGTCGCCCAGCTCCAGGAGCTGGTCAAGGGCCGTTCCGAGGAACTGCCCGAGAAGATCTCCGGCATGCTGGCCAAGCTGAAGGACGCCGAGAAGGAGATCGAGAAGTTCCGCGCGGAGAAGGTGCTCGCCGCCGCCGCCGGACTCGCCGAGAGCGCCAAGGACGTACGGGGCACGGCGCTGGTCACCGGGCAGGTCCCGGACGGCACCTCGGCCGACGATCTGCGCAAGCTGGTCCTCGACGTCCGCGGCCGTATCCAGGGCGACCGGCCGGCCGTCGTGGCGCTGTTCACCACGGCCAACGGACGCCCGCTGACGGTCATCGCCACCAACGAGGCCGCCCGTGGACGCGGTCTCAAGGCCGGTGACCTGGTCCGTACCGCCGCCAAGACCCTCGGTGGCGGCGGTGGCGGCAAGCCGGACGTCGCCCAGGGCGGCGGCCAGAACCCGGACGCCATCGGGGACGCCGTCGCCGCTGTGGAACGCCTCGTCGCCGAGACGGCCTGACGCCGTATGCGACGCGGACGCCGGCTCGCGATCGATGTCGGGGACGCCCGGATCGGGGTCGCCTCGTGCGACCCCGACGGGATCCTGGCCACGCCGGTGGAGACCGTGCCGGGGCGTGACGTCCCGGCCGCCCACCGGCGGCTGCGCCAGATCGTCGAGGAGTACGAACCGATCGAGGTGCTGATCGGGCTCCCGCGCTCGCTCAACGGGGGCGAGGGACCGGCCGCGGCGAAGGTACGGACGTTCGCCGAGGAGATGGCGCGGTCCGTCGCGCCGCTGCCCGTACGACTGGTCGATGAGCGGATGAGCACAGTGACGGCCAGTCAGGGATTGCGGGCCTCGGGCGTGAAGGCGAAGAAGGGCCGGTCCGTGATCGACCAAGTGGCGGCGGTCGTCATCCTCCAGAGCGCGCTTGAGGCCGAACGGGTATCAGGTAATCCTCCCGGCGAGGGCGTCGAAGTGGTCATCTGATCGCGATACGGTAACGTTCCGCGCGATGCGGCAGTGTTCGAACAGCTGCCGCACAGCAAAGAGGCGAAAGGGACGCGGCGCCAGGGCGCTCCGCGATCATCGCCTCGCGGCTCTAGGGGATCGATGACTGACTATGGCCGGGGCCCCGGCTCCGAACCGTGGCACCCAGAGGACCCTTTGTACGGGGACCAGGGGTGGGCGGCACAGCAGGCCACCGACGGCAGCGCTCCCTATGCCGGGCAGCCTCAGCAGCAGTACGCGCAGCAGCCGCACCCGCAGGGGCAGGCACAGTACGGGGGCGGTCAGGACCCGTACCAGCAGCAGTACCACCCGCAGCACGGCGGGCAGCCGCACTACGAGGCGCAGCAGCCGCAGTACGACGGGCAGCAGTACCACAACCCCCAGTACGGCGACGCGCAGCAGTCCCACCAGGCCCACCTGGCGCAGCAGTACGGCGGTCATCAGCAGCATTCCCAGCAGCATGCCCAGGCGCGGCAGTCACCTCCGCAGCATCCGCAGCCGCAGTACAACGACCCGCAGTACAACGGCAGTTGGGACAACGGCCAGCAGGCCACCATGCCGTACGGCGGGCAGCCCGGAACGTCCTACGACGCACAGCAGCCCGCCGGCTACGGCGACAACCAGGATTACTACGCCACCCCCGACGCGTATCCGCCGCCGCAGCCGCCCGCTCAGCGACGCACCGAGCCGGAGCCGGCGCTCGAGCAGGACGACGGCTGGGACGACGGGCAGCAGAAGGAGACCCACCCCTTCTTCACCGGTGACGGCGACGGCGACGGCGAGGACACCGAACCGGGCGAGGGCCGCCGGGGCGGTGGCCGCGACCGGCGCGGCAAGACGAAGAAGAAGGGCCGCAACGGCGTCGCCTGCGTGGTGGTGGCCGCGGTGCTGGTCGGCGGTGTCGGCGGCGTCGGCTATGTCGGCTACCAGTACTGGCAGACGAAATTCGGCCCTCCGCCGGACTTCGCCGGTACCGGATCGGGCTCCGTGGAGGTGGAGATCCCCCAGGGTGCCGGCGGTTATGAGATCGCCGCACTTCTGGTGAAGAAGGGCGTGGTGAAGAGCCAGCGCGCCTTTGTCTCCGCCCAGCAGGCGAATCCCAAGGGAAATACGATCCAGGCGGGCGTCTACCGGCTCAGCAAGAAAATGTCCGCGGCGAACGCGGTGAAGACAATGCTCAGCCCGAGCAGCCGTAACGCGCTGGTCATTCCCGAGGGCCGGCGCAATGTCTGGGTCTACGAGCAGATCGACAAGCGGCTCGGCCTCAAGGCGGGCGAGACCGCCGCTGTCGCCAAGGCGGAGGCGAAGAACCTCGGTCTGCCGAAGTGGGCGAATGACAACAAGGACATCAAGGATCCGCTGGAGGGATTCCTCTTCCCCGCGAGCTATCCCGTCGCCAAGGGAATGAAGCCCGAGGCCGTCCTCAAGAAGATGGTCATCCGCGCCAACGCCGAATACGGCAAGCAGGATCTCAAGGGCGAGGCCGAGAAGCTCGGACTGAAATCACCGCTCCAGCTGATCGCGGTCGCGAGCCTCGTCCAGGCGGAAGGCAAGTACAAGCACGACTTCGAGAAGGTCGCGCGCGTCGTCTACAACCGCCTCCAGCCGGAGAACACGGAGACCGTCGGACGTCTCGAATTCGACTCCACGGTCAACTACATCAAGAGCCAGAGCCGCCTGGATATCGGTGCGGTCGACGATCTCCGGAAGATCAAGGACCCGTACAACACGTACGACATCAAGGGTCTTCCGCCGGGCCCGATCGGAAATCCGGGTACCGACGCCCTGAATTCGGCGATCGATCCGGCCGACGGTCCCTGGTACTACTTCGTCTCGGTGACCTCGGACAAGACGCTCTTCGCCGTCACCAATGAGGAGCACGAGGAGAACCGTCAGCAGTACGAGAAGGAAAGCAAGAAACCGTGACCCGACGCCGGCGGGCGGCGGTCCTCGGATCGCCCATCGCCCACTCCCTGTCCCCGGTGCTGCATCGCGCCGCGTACGACGCGCTGGGCCTCGACGACTGGTCGTACGACCGGTTCGAGGTCGGAGAGGTCGGGCTGCCCGGCTTCTTCGAGACGCTGCGGGACGATCCGTCCTGGGCCGGTCTCTCGCTGACCATGCCGCTCAAGCGGGCCGTCATCCCGCTGCTGGACGAGATCACCGACACCGCGGCGTCGGTGGAGGCGGTCAACACCGTCGTCTTCACCGAGGACGGCCGGCGTACCGGCGACAACACCGATATCCCCGGAATGATCGCCGCGCTGCGTGAGCGCGGCGTCGAGAAGGTGGAGTCCGCGGCGATCCTCGGCGCGGGCGCGACCGCCTCGTCCGCCGTCGCGGCGCTCGCCCTGATCTGCACGGGCCCGGTCACCGCGTACGTACGCAGTGAGACGCGCGCGGCCGAGATGCGCGGCTGGGCCGAGCGGCTCGCCGTCGACGTCCGGATCGCCGACTGGGCGGAGGCGGACCGGGCGCTGCACGCCCCTCTCGTGATCGCCACCACCCCGGCCGGTGCCACCGACGAGCTGACCGAGGCCGTCCCGGCCGGGGCCGGGACGCTCTTCGACGTGCTGTACGAGCCCTGGCCGACACCGCTCGCGGCGGCCTGGGCCGCGCGCGACGGGGCGGTCATCGGCGGGCTCGACCTGCTGGTGCACCAAGCGGTGCTCCAGGTGGAACTGATGACGGGCCGCTCGCCCGCGCCGCTCGCCGTCATGCGGGCGGCGGGAACCGCCGCGCTCGGCTCGTCCTCGTTCCCCTCCTCGTCCTCGTTCCCGTCCTGACGGCGGGCGCCCGCCGCGCGTCTTCGTCCCGGTCTTCGTCCGGGTCTTTGTCCGCGTATCGGACCGTGTCGCCGGTCCGCGTCCCGGCCGTGGGAGGATCGGACAAGGCGGGCCAGGGCCGCGCACCCGGTCGTGCCGCTGCAGTTCCGGGCGCGAGTATGAGGAGCACCGTTGAGCAGGTTGCGCTGGCTGACCGCGGGGGAGTCCCACGGCCCCGCACTCGTGGCGACGCTGGAGGGACTTCCCGCCGGTGTGCCCATCACCACGGAGATGGTGGCGGACCACCTGGCCCGGCGGCGCCTCGGCTATGGGCGCGGTGCCCGGATGAAGTTCGAGCGCGACGAGGTCACCTTCCTCGGCGGCGTACGGCACGGTCTGACCATGGGATCGCCCGTCGCGATCATGGTGGGCAATACCGAGTGGCCCAAGTGGGAACAGGTCATGGCGGCCGATCCGGTCGACCCCGACGTACTGGCGGGACTCGCCCGTAACGAGCCGCTGACCCGGCCCCGGCCCGGCCACGCCGATCTCGCCGGGATGCAGAAGTACGGCTTCGACGAGGCACGGCCGGTCCTGGAGCGGGCCAGCGCGCGGGAGACCGCCGCGCGGGTCGCGCTCGGCGCGGTGGCGCGTTCGTATCTGAAGGAGACGGCCGGGATCGAGATCGTGTCCCATGTCGTCGAGCTGGCCGCGGCCAAGGCTCCGTACGGGGTGTACCCGGTCCCGTCCGACGTGGCGAAGCTGGACGCGGATCCGGTGCGCTGTCTGGACGCGGACGCGAGCGAGGCGATGGTCGCGGAGATCGACCAGGCCCACAAGGACGGCGACACCCTCGGCGGCGTCGTCGAGGTGCTGGCGTACGGAGTGCCCGTCGGGCTCGGCTCGCACGTGCACTGGGACCGCAGGCTCGACGCACGTCTCGCCGCTGCCCTGATGGGCATTCAGGCGATCAAGGGCGTCGAGGTCGGCGACGGCTTCGGGCTGGCGCGGGTGCCCGGTTCGCAGGCGCACGACGAGATCGTGGCGACCGACGACGGCATCAGGCGCGCGTCCGGCCGCTCCGGCGGCACCGAGGGCGGGCTGACGACCGGTGAGCTGCTGCGCGTACGGGCCGCGATGAAGCCCATCGCGACCGTGCCGCGCGCGCTGGCCACCGTCGACGTGGTCACCGGCGAGGCCACGAAGGCGCACCACCAGCGCTCCGACGTGTGCGCCGTGCCGGCCGCCGGCATCGTCGCCGAGGCCATGGTCGCGCTGACGCTCGCGGACGCGGTCGCCGAGAAGTTCGGCGGCGACAGCGTGCCCGAGACCCGGCGCAACGTCCGCTCGTACCTCGACAACCTGCGGATCCGATGAGTGGGCCGGATCCGGCGGAGAAGGCGAAGAAGGCAGATCCGGTGAAGGCGAAGGGGGCGGATCGGGTGAGCGCACCGGTCATCGTGCTGGTCGGGCCGATGGGCGTCGGCAAGTCCACCGTGGGCGAACTGCTCGCCGAGCGTCTCGGCACCGGCTTCCGCGACAGCGACGCCGATATCGTCGCCACCCAGGGACGGTCGATCGCGGACATCTTCGTCGACGAGGGCGAGCCGCGCTTCCGCGAGCTGGAGCGCGAGGCGGTACGGCTGGCGGTCGCCGAGCACCGTGGCGTACTGGCCCTCGGCGGCGGCGCGGTCCTCGACGCCGCCACGCGTGAGCTGCTCACCGGGCTGCCCGTCGTCTATCTGTCGATGGAGGTCGGTGAGGCGGTGAAGCGGGTCGGCCTGAACATCGCCCGCCCGCTGCTGGCCGTCAACCCCCGCCAGCAGTGGAAGACGCTGATGGAGGCCCGCCGCCATCACTACACGGATGTGGCCCGGGTGGTGGTCCCGACCGACGACCGCACGCCCGAAGAGGTCGCCGAGGCCGTCCTCGACGCGCTGGAGCTGAAGCACCTCCCGGCAGAAGAACTCCGGACCCCCGGCAAGGAGAACCCCGCATGACGGACCAGACAGTCACCCGTATCCAGGTCGGCGGCACGGCCGGGCACGACCCGTACGAGGTGCTGGTCGGCCGGCAGCTGCTGGGGGAGCTGCCCGCGCTCGTCGGCCCCAAGGCCAAGCGGGTCGCGGTCCTGCACCCCGAGGCGCTGGAGGGCACGGGCGAGGCGCTGCGCCAGGATCTGGCGGACCAGGGGTACGAGGCCGTCGCGATCCAGGTGCCCAACGCCGAGGAGGCCAAGACCGCCGAGGTCGCCGCGTACTGCTGGAAGGCGCTCGGACAGACCGGCTTCACCCGTACCGATGTGATCATCGGTGTCGGCGGCGGCGCCACCACCGACCTGGCCGGGTTCGTCGCCGCGACCTGGCTGCGCGGGGTGCGCTGGATCGCCGTACCGACCACGGTGCTCGGCATGGTCGACGCGGCGGTGGGCGGCAAGACGGGGATCAACACCGCGGAGGGCAAGAACCTCGTCGGCGCCTTCCACCCGCCCGCCGGGGTGCTCTGCGACCTCGCCGCGCTGGACTCGCTGGGCGTCCACGACTACGTCAGCGGCATGGCCGAGATCATCAAGGCCGGCTTCATCGCGGACCCCGCCATCCTCGATCTCGTCGAGTCCGACCCCGAAGGCGCGCGCACGCCCTCCGGCCCGCACACCGCCGAGCTGATCGAGCGCTCGATCCGGGTCAAGGCCGAGGTCGTCTCCAACGACCTCAAGGAATCCGGGCTGCGCGAGATCCTGAACTACGGCCACACCCTCGCCCACGCGATCGAGAAGAACGAACGCTACAAGTGGCGGCACGGCGCGGCCGTCTCCGTCGGCATGGTCTTCGCCGCCGAACTGGGCCGGCTCGCCGGCCGGCTGGACGACGCGACCGCGGACCGGCACCGCTCCGTGCTGGAGTCCGTCGGGCTGCCGCTGACCTACCGCGGTGACCAGTGGCCCAAGCTGCTGGAGACGATGAAGGTCGACAAGAAGTCCCGCGGCGATCTGCTGCGGTTCATCGTGCTGGACGGGCTCGCCAAGCCGACCGTCCTGGAGGGCCCCGACCCGGCGGTGCTGCTCGCCGCGTACGGGGAGGTGTCGGCGTGACCCGACGGGTCCTCGTCCTCAACGGCCCCAACCTCGGCCGGCTCGGCTCGCGCGAGCCCGATGTCTACGGAGCGACCTCGTACGCGGGTCTGGTGGACGCCTGCCGTGAGCTGGGCAAGGAGCTCGGCTTCGAGGTCGACGTCCGTGAGACGAACGACGAGGGCGAGATGATCCGCTGGCTGCACGAGGCCGCGGATGGCTCAATTCCGGTCGTTCTCAACCCCGGTGCGTTCACCCACTACTCGTACGGGATGCGGGACGCGGCAGCTCAGCGCACCGCGCCGCTCATCGAGGTGCACATCTCGAATCCGTACGCACGGGAGGAATTCCGCCACACCTCGGTGGTCGCCGCCGTCGCCAGCGGTACGGTCGCGGGCTTCGGCATCGGCTCGTACCGGCTCGCCCTGCGCGCGCTCGCGGAGGAAGTGACCGGCTGACGGGGCACTGTTGGCGCACCCCGGCCGTTGCCAGTGTGGCGGCCGGGGGCGGTACCGTTCGGTAGCGCGCGGCCGACAGGGCAGGGAGCCGCCGACCAGCGTCAGTCGCACGAGACGGAGTGGCACCGGATGCAGCACTCAGCGGGGGCTCCGTTGCCGCCTTCCCAGGGACCGGGGTACGGATCCGGCGGGTGGGCGCACCAAGGAGCACAACCGGGGCCACAGCAACCTCCTGTGCCGCATCAGCCCCCAACACCCCAGCAGCCTCCGGGGCCGCACCACGCGCCCGCGCAGCACCAGGCACCGGGCCCGCACCAGCCGCCCGGCCCGCACCAGGCACCGGGCCCCCATCAGCCGCCCGGCCCGCACCAGCCTCCCAGCTCGCACCAGCCGCCCGGCCCTCGTCCGGCGCATGGACCGCACGGCGCGCCCGTACCGCCGCAGGGGCCGCCCCCGGCGCCGCCCTCCGCGGACTCCACCGGGCACATCCAGCTGCCGCCCGGCGGCCCGGTGCCCGTACCCGCCCCGCCGCCGGTCCCCGACGGCGGTACCGGCGCGGCGACCCTCGCCGTCCTGCTGATCGGCCCGGCCGGCGCGGGCAAGACGACCGTGGCCAGGCACTGGGCCATGAGCCGCCGGGTGCCCACGGCGCACATCAGCCTGGACGACGTCCGTGAATGGGTCTGCTCCGGGTTCGCGGATCCGCAGTCCGGATGGAACGACCACTCCGAGGCGCAGTACCGGCTGGCCCGCCGCACCTGCGGCTTCGCCGCGCGCAACTTCCTCGCCAACAGCATCTCCTGCATCCTGGACGACGCGGTCTTCCCCGACCGGCCGGTCGTCGGCCTCGGGGGCTGGAAGCGCCATGTCGGTCCCGGGCTGCTGCCGGTGGTGCTGCTGCCGGGTCTGGAGATCGTGCTGGAGCGGAACGCCGAGCGCAGTGGCAACCGCAGGCTGTCCGACGAGGAGGTGGCCAGCATCCACGGCCGCATGGCCGGCTGGTATGGCTCCGGACTGCCGATCATCGACAACTCCAAGTACGACGTGGAGACCACGGCCCGGGTCCTCGACGACGTCCTCGCCCGTTCCCTCACGAGCCCGCCCAGCTGGTGACGCCCGACGGACCCGACGCCCGACGGGACCTGAGGCCCGACGGCCCGACGAGCGGCTGACGGCCGACAGCGGCGCGCGGGCGTGGACGGCGGACGTGAGCCGCGCTCACGGCGTGCGTCGCGCGCCCACGGCCCGAGCGCGCCCCCCGGTCGGACGCGCTGAACCGGCCGGGTGACGCCCTCGCTCATACGCTCGGGTCATGTCAGACGTGTATGCGGCCCGCCGCGCGCGGCTGCGTGACCGGTGCTCGGCGGCGGGCGACGCCGCGGCCCTGGTCTCCCGCCCCGCCAATGTCCGCTACCTCGCGGGCGGGGCGCCCCCCGGCGCCGTCCTGCTGCTCGGCGCCGGCCCCGACGGAGACATGCTGTTCTGCCCGCGTCCCCCCGCCGACGACGACGCCGGGGGACGGCGGATCGACGAACACCTCCGGCTCACCGTCCTGCCCCACACCACCGGCGACCCCGCGATCGCCGCCGCCGGAACCCTCGGCTCGTCGGTCGCCGGGACCTTCGCCGTGGAGGAGCACCATCTGACCGTCGCCCGCCACCGCGCGATCGGCTCCGTGGCGCCACGGCTGCGGCTGACCGATCTGGGCGGCGCCGTCGAACAGCAGCGGATCGTCAAGGACGAGGAGGAGATCGCCTGCCTGCGCATCGCGGCCGAGATCGCCGACCAGGCGCTGGGCGAGCTGCTGGAGTCGATCCTCGTGGGCCGTACCGAACGCCATCTCGCGCTGGAGCTGGAGAGGCGCCTCGTCGACCACGGCGCGGACGGCCCCGCCTTCCCGACCGCCGTCGCCACCGGCCCCAACTCCGGCCGCTGCGGGCACCATCCCTCGGACCGCCGGGTCGAGGAGGGCGATTTCCTCTCCGTCAGCCTCGGTGCCGACTACCGCGGCTACCGCTGTCTGATCGGCCGCACGTTCGTCATCGGGACCTCCCCCGCCGACTGGCAGATCGAGCTGTACGAACTGGTCTTCGCGGCACAACGGGCAGGTCGGGAGGCCCTTGTGCCGAGCGCCGGTTACCGCGAGGTGGACCACGCCACCCGGCATCCGCTGGAGGTGGCGGGGCACGGCGAGGGGCTCGCACCCCGTACGGGACATGGTGTCGGACTCGAAATCGACGAGGACCCGCAGCTGGCCCCCGCGGCCATGGGTAAACTGGACGCTTGTGTGCCGGTCACCGTCGGACCGGGGGTCCACCTCCCGGGCCGGGGCGGTGTCCGGATCGATGACACGCTCGTCGTCCGCCCCGAGGCGGACGGCGGACCCGAGCTACTCACCATCACGACCAAGGAACTGCTCGCGCTCTAGTGCGCACCCTCGGTCGTCCACCAGCTTCAGTCCAGGAGATTCCGCAACCGTGGCTTCCACGAACGACCTCAAGAACGGCCTGGTGCTCAAGCTCGACGGGGGCCAGCTCTGGTCCGTCGTCGAGTTCCAGCACGTCAAGCCCGGCAAGGGCCCGGCCTTCGTGCGCACCAAGCTGAAGAACGTGCTCTCCGGCAAGGTCGTCGACAAGACCTTCAACGCCGGCGTGAAGGTCGAGACGGCCACCGTTGACCGCCGCGACATGCAGTTCTCGTACATGGACGGCGAGTACTTCGTCTTCATGGACATGCAGACCTATGACCAGCTGATGGTCGACCGCAAGGCAGTCGGCGACGCCGCCAACTACCTGATCGAGGGCTTCACGGCCAGCGTCGCCACCCACGAGGGCGAGGTGCTGTACGTCGAGCTGCCCGCCGCCGTCGAGCTGACGATCCAGCACACCGACCCCGGCGTCCAGGGCGACCGCTCCACGGGTGGCACCAAGCCCGCCACGCTGGAGACCGGTTACGAGATCGGTGTCCCGCTCTTCATCACCACCGGTGAGAAGATCAAGGTCGACACGCGCTCCGGTGAGTACCTCGGCCGGGTGAACAGCTAACCGTGGCTGCCCGGAACAAGGCCCGTAAGCGCGCCTTCCAGATTCTCTTCGAGGCCGACCAGCGCGGGGCGTCCGTGCAGACGGTCCTCGCGGACTGGATACGGCACGCCCGGACCGACGACCGCCAGCCGCCGGTGGGCGAGTACACGATGGAACTGGTCGAGGGGTACGCGGAGTACGCGGACCGCATCGACGAGCTCATCTCCACCTACTCGGTGGGCTGGACGCTCGACCGGATGCCGGTCGTCGACCGGAACATCGTGCGGCTCGGCGCGTATGAGCTGGTGTGGGTGGACGAGACCCCGGACGCGGTGGTGATCGACGAGGCGGTGCAGCTCGCCAAGGAGTTCTCCACCGACGACTCCCCGTCCTTCGTGAACGGCCTGCTCGGCCGGTTCAAGGACCTCAAGCCGAGCCTGCGCCGCGTCTGAGCACCGGCTTCCGGAACCTCCGGATCACGGCACTGGCCGACGTACCGCGAGTCGGCGCACCGAGAGCAGGCGTACCGAGCGGCGGCGTACCGCGAAAGCGCCGGGCGGGCTGTCCCAGCCCTGTCCGGCGCTTTGTCGCTTCCCGAGGGTTCGCGGGCCGCTGGTCGCGGGGCGCTGAACGCACCGGAGGGTGGGCCCGTACGGCATACGGGACCCACCCTCCGGAGGTGACGTTTCTGCTGGTCGGCGGCGGGCCGGCTCAGCCCTCCTCGTGGGCGACCGCACGGCGCGCGTCGGCGTCCAGAACGCCCCAGCTGATCAGCTGCTCGGTCAGGACCGAGGGCGACTGGTCGTAGATCACGGCGAGCGTGCGCAGGTCGTCCTGGCGGATCGACAGCACCTTGCCGTTGTAGTCGCCGCGCTGGCTCTGGATCGTCGCCGCGTAACGCTGGAGGGGGCCCGCCTTCTCCTGCGGCACATGGGCCAGCCGCTCCAGGTCGAGGACGAGCTTCGGCGGCGGCTCGGCGGCTCCGCCGGGGGTCGTGCCGGGAAGAAGCTCCTGCACGGGGACCCCGTAGAAATCCGCCAGCTCGGCGAGGCGCTGCACCGTCACGGCACGGTCGCCACGCTCGTACGAACCGACCACCACTGCCTTCCAGCGGCCCTGGGACTTCTCCTCCACGCCATGGAGCGAGAGGCCCTGCTGGGTGCGGATGGCGCGGAGTTTGGCCCCGAGCTGCTTTGCGTATTCGCTGGACATATAGCTCCCCGGACGAAGTCTGGTAACTCACTGTGAGGTTACGCAGCGTTACTTGGATGCGTCAAGCCGAAGGAGTCACGCCAAGGTCCGCGGTGGGCTTCCCGCCGTGCCACGACAGGGGTGCGACCACGTACTCCGATGGCCTCCTGCTAGCCTGGGTGGCGTAATTTCGACGTCCTTTAAGATCCGTCCCGTGAGGCGGAGAAGGAGGTCCGTTTCATATGGACACCAGCAACACCAGTGACACCGGCCCGACCGTCCACAGCGGCGAGGCCGACCGGGCAGAAGGCGCAGGCGAGGCGGCACGCCCCGTCCTGGAGGCCCCCGACATCGCACGGGCCCTGACCCGTATCGCGCACGAGATCGTCGAACGCGCCAAGGGCGCCGACGACGTGGTGCTGCTCGGCATTCCGACCCGCGGAGTCTTCCTGGCCCGCCGGCTGGCCGGAAAGCTCGCGGAGATCACCGGCCGCTCGATCCCCGTCGGCTCCCTCGACATCACCATGTACCGCGACGATCTGCGCCTGCGGCCCGCCCGCGCGCTGGCCCGTACCGACATCCCCGGCGACGGCGTCGACGGACGGCTGGTCGTCCTCGTCGACGACGTGCTCTTCTCCGGCCGTACGATCCGCGCCGCCCTCGACGCGCTCGGCGACATCGGGCGGCCTCGCGCCGTCCAGCTCGCCGTACTCGTCGACCGGGGCCATCGCGAGCTGCCGATCCGCGCCGACTACGTCGGCAAGAACCTGCCCACCTCGCTGCGCGAGACGGTCAAGGTCCAGCTCGCGGAGGAAGACGGCCGGGACACCGTGCTGCTCGGCCTCAAGCAGTCCGCGTCCGGCGACCGCTAGCACGCCTCCGTACGCCACCCATCCCGTACGGATGCCTTCGCGCGCCCGCACGCCCGCACACCCACACAACGGAGCACTCCAGATGCTGCGCCTCCCGGGGGCCGGCCCCCGCACACCCGGCCATCTCATCTCCGCCGCCGACCTCAGCCGCGACGAGGCCGTCCTGATTCTCGACACCGCGGAGGAGATGGCGCGGGTCGCCGACCGGCCCATCAAGAAGCTGCCGACCCTGCGCGGCCGCACTGTGGTGAACCTCTTCTTCGAGGACTCGACCCGTACCCGGATCTCCTTCGAGGCCGCCGCCAAGCGCCTGTCGGCCGATGTCATCAACTTCTCCGCCAAGGGCTCGTCCGTCTCCAAGGGCGAGTCGCTCAAGGACACCGCGCTGACCCTGGAGGCGATGGGCGCCGACGCCGTCGTCATCCGGCACGGCGCCTCGGGCGCCCCGTACCGGCTCGCCACCTCCGGGTGGATCGACGGCGTCGTCGTCAACGCCGGCGACGGTACGCACGAACACCCCACGCAGGCGCTGCTCGACGCCTTCACCCTGCGCCGCCGGCTCGTCGGCGCGGACGCGGGCATCGGGCGGGATCTCGACGGGCGGCGCGTCACCATCGTCGGCGATGTGCTGCACAGCAGGGTCGCGCGCTCCAATGTCCTGCTGCTGCACACGCTCGGCGCCCAGGTCACCGTGGTCGCCCCGCCCACGCTCGTACCGATCGGGGTCGAGCGGTGGCCGTGCGAGGTCTCGTACGACCTGGACCGGGTGCTGCCCCAGTCCGACGCCGTGATGATGCTGCGGGTGCAGCGCGAGCGGATGAACGCCGCCTTCTTCCCGACCGAGCGGGAGTACTCCCGCCGCTACGGGCTGGACGGCGAGCGCATGGGCCGCATGCCCGGGAAGTCGATCGTGATGCACCCGGGGCCGATGAACCGCGGCATGGAGATCACCGCCGAGGTCGCCGACTCCGACCGCTGTACCGCCGTCGAGCAGGTCGCCAACGGTGTCTCGATCCGGATGGCCGTGCTCTATCTGCTGCTGGGCGGCAACGAGCCCGCCGTCACCCATTCCCGCCTGAACGCCGAGGAGAACAAGTAACCATGAGCAAGATTCTGATCCGGGGCGCGCGGGTACTCGGCGGCGAGGCACAGGACGTACTGATCGACGGCGAGACCATCGCCCAGGTGGGCACCGGGCTGCCGGCGGACGGCGCGACGACCGTCGTCGAGGCCGGGGGCCGGATCCTGCTGCCGGGGCTGGTCGATCTGCACACCCATCTGCGCGAGCCCGGCCGCGAGGACTCCGAGACCGTGCTGACCGGCACGAAGGCCGCGGCCGTGGGCGGATTCACCGCCGTCCACGCCATGGCGAACACCTTCCCCGTGGCCGACACCGCCGGAGTGGTCGAGCAGGTCTGGCGGCTCGGCAGGGAGTCGGGCTACTGCGACGTCCAGCCCGTCGGCGCCGTCACCGTCGGCCTGGCGGGCAAGCACCTGGCCGAGCTGGGCGCGATGCACGACTCGGCCGCCACCGTCCGGGTCTTCTCCGACGACGGCAAGTGCGTGGACGACGCGGTGATCATGCGCCGCGCGCTGGAGTACGTGAAGGCCTTCGACGGGGTGATCGCCCAGCACGCCCAGGAACCGCGGCTGACCGAGGGCGCGCAGATGAACGAGGGCATCGTCTCGGCCGAGCTCGGACTCGGCGGCTGGCCCGCCGTGGCCGAGGAGTCGATCATCGCCCGCGATGTGCTCCTCGCCGCCCATGTCGGCTCGCGCGTGCACATCTGCCATCTCTCCACCGCCGGCTCGGTGGAGCTGATCCGCTGGGCGAAGTCCAAGGGCTGGAACGTCACCGCCGAGGTCACCCCGCACCATCTGCTGCTCACCGACGAACTCGTACGGTCCTACAACCCCGTCTACAAGGTGAACCCGCCGCTGCGCACCGAGGCCGATGTGATGGCCCTGCGCGAGGCGCTCGCGGACGGCACGATCGACTGCGTCGCCACCGACCACGCCCCGCACCCGCACGAGGACAAGGACTGCGAGTGGGCCGCCGCGGCCATGGGCATGGTGGGGCTGGAGACGGCACTGTCGGTGGTCCAGGAGACGATGGTCGAGACCGGACTGCTCGACTGGGCCGGGGTCGCCGACCGCATGTCGTTCCGGCCGGCCCGTATCGGCAGGCTCGACGGCCACGGCCGTCCCGTCTCGCCGGGTGAGCCCGCCAACCTCACGCTGGTGGATCCGGCATACCGTGGTGCCGTGGACCCCGCGGGGTTCGCCTCCCGCAGCCGTAACACCCCCTACGAGGGGCGTGAGCTGCCGGGGCGGGTGACCCACACCTTCCTGCGGGGCCGTGCCACGGTCGTCGACGGGAATCTGGCGTGACTACTGCGAACCTTCTGCTTCCACTGGCCGCCGAACAGAAATCGGCGGAGGTGACCGACTGGGCCGCCCGGATCGGCTGGGTCCTCGGCCTGCTGCTCTTCATCGCCTTCGTGTACTGGCTGATGCGCCAGGGCTGGAAATGGCGCGGCAGCCTCCAGTCGGATCTGCCGGAGCTGCCCGGCGCGCCCGAAGCGCCCGGTGAGGCCAAGCTGAGCATGAGCGGCCGTTACCACGGCTCCACGACCGCCGGGCAGTGGCTCGACCGGATCGTGGCCCATGGCCTCGGCGCCCGCAGCCGCGTCGAGCTGACGCTCACGGACGCGGGACTGGATGTCGTACGCCCCGGCGCGAACGACTTCTTCGTCCCCGCCGCCCAGCTGCGCGAGGCCCGGCTCGACAAGGGCATCGCCGGCAAGGTGCTGGCCGAGGGCGGGCTGCTGATCGTCACCTGGCAGCACGGCGACAAGCTGATCGACTCCGGCTTCCGCTCCGACCACTCCGCCGAGCACCCCGCATGGGTCGAGGCCATCAACCTCACCAACCAGTTCACGACGACGGAAGGCCCCGCACGATGACCACCTCCACCCCGGGAACCGCCCGCGACAAGGCGACTCCCGCCGTACTCGTCCTGGAGGACGGCCGCAGCTTCCGCGGCCGTGCCTACGGGGCCGTGGGGGAGACCTTCGGCGAGGCGGTGTTCTCCACCGGCATGACCGGCTACCAGGAGACCCTGACCGACCCGTCGTACCACCGCCAGGTCGTCGTGATGACCGCGCCGCACATCGGCAACACCGGCGTCAACGACGAGGACGCCGAATCGCGGCGGATCTGGGTCTCCGGCTATGTCGTACGCGACCCCGCGCGCACCCCCTCCAACTGGCGCTCCCGGCGCTCCCTCGACGACGAACTGGTCGCCCAGGGCGTCGTCGGCATCAGCGGGATCGACACCCGCGCGCTCACCCGCCATCTGCGCGAGCGCGGCGCGATGCGCGTCGGCATCTTCTCCGGAGCCTCCCTGGCCGACGAGGCGACGCTGCTCGCCCGTGTCCAGCGGGCCCCCGAGATGACCGGCGCCGACCTGTCCGCCGAGGTCGCCACCGAGCGGACGTACGTCGTCCCCGCGCTCGGCCCCGACGGCGAGGAACTCCCGCTGGGCACGGCGCGCTTCACCGTCGCCGCGCTCGACCTGGGCATCAAGGGCATGACCCCGCGCCGGATGGCCGAGCGCGGCATAGAGGTGCACGTCCTGCCCGCCACCGCCACCCTCGACGAGGTGTACGCGACCCGGCCCGACGGAGTGTTCCTCTCCAACGGCCCCGGCGACCCGGCCACCGCCGATCTCACCGTCGTCAAGGGCGTGCTGGAGCGCGGCACCCCGCTCTTCGGCATCTGCTTCGGCAACCAGCTGCTCGGCCGCGCGCTCGGGTTCGGCACGTACAAGCTGAAGTACGGCCACCGGGGGATCAACCAGCCCGTGCAGGACCGTACGACCGGCAAGGTCGAGGTCACCGCCCACAACCACGGATTCGCCGTCGACGCACCGCTCGACCGGGTCTCCGACACCCCCTACGGCCGCGCCGAGGTTTCCCACGTCTGTCTCAACGACCACGTGGTCGAGGGGCTCAGGCTGCTCGACCGGCCCGTCTTCAGCGTCCAGTACCACCCCGAGGCGGCGGCGGGCCCGCACGACGCCGCGTACCTGTTCGACCGCTTCACACAGCTCATGGAGGGCCAGCGTGCCTAAGCGCACCGATATCCAGTCCGTCCTGGTCATCGGTTCAGGACCGATCGTCATCGGCCAGGCCGCTGAGTTCGACTACTCCGGTACCCAGGCGTGCCGCGTCCTCAAATCCGAGGGACTGCGGGTCATCCTGGTCAACTCCAACCCCGCCACGATCATGACGGACCCGGAGATCGCCGACGCCACCTACGTCGAGCCGATCACCCCCGACTTCGTCGAGAAGATCATCGCCAAGGAGCGCCCCGACGCGCTGCTGCCCACCCTCGGCGGGCAGACCGCGCTCAACACCGCGATCTCGCTCCATGACGCGGGCACGCTCGACAAGTACGGCGTCGAGCTGATCGGCGCCAACGTCGAGGCCATCAACAAGGGCGAGGACCGCGACCTCTTCAAGGACGTCGTCAAGGCCGTCCACACCAAGATCGGCCACGGCGAGTCCGCGCGCTCGGTCATCTGCCACTCCATGGACGACGTGCTCAAGGGCGTCGACGAACTGGGCGGCTACCCCGTTGTCGTACGCCCCTCCTTCACCATGGGCGGCGCCGGCTCCGGCTTCGCGCACACCGAGGAGGACCTGCGCCGGATCGCCGGACAGGGCCTGATGCTCTCCCCGACCACCGAGGTGCTCCTGGAGGAGTCCATCCTCGGCTGGAAGGAGTACGAGCTGGAGCTGATGCGCGACAAGCACGACAACGTCGTGGTCGTCTGCTCCATCGAGAACTTCGACCCGATGGGCGTGCACACCGGCGACTCGATCACCGTCGCGCCCGCGATGACGCTCACCGACCGCGAGTACCAGATCCTGCGGGACATCGGCATCGCCGTGATCCGCGAGGTCGGCGTCGACACCGGCGGCTGCAACATCCAGTTCGCGATCAACCCCGACGACGGCCGGGTCATCGTCATCGAGATGAACCCGCGCGTCTCCCGCTCCTCCGCGCTCGCCTCCAAGGCCACCGGCTTCCCGATCGCGAAGATCGCCGCCCGGCTCGCCGTCGGCTACACGCTGGACGAGATCCCCAACGACATCACCGAGAAGACCCCGGCGTCCTTCGAGCCCACGCTCGACTATGTCGTCGTGAAGGTGCCGCGCTTCGCCTTCGAGAAGTTCCCGGCGGCGGACGCCAGCCTCACCACCACCATGAAGTCGGTCGGCGAGGCCATGGCCATCGGCCGTAACTTCACCGAGGCGCTCCAGAAGGCGCTGCGCTCGCTGGAGAAGGCGGGCAGCCAGTTCGACTTCACCGGCGAGGCGGGCGGCCCCGCCGAGAAGGACGCCCTGCTGGAGACCGCCAAGGTCCCCACCGACGGCCGGATCAACACCGTCATGCACGCCATCCGGGCCGGTGCCACCCCCGAGGAGGTCTTCGACGCCACGAAGATCGACCCGTGGTTCGTCGACCAGCTGTTCCTGATCAAGGAGTACGCGGACGAGCTGGCCTCGGCGCCCAAGCTCGACCCCGAGCTGCTCGCCGAGGCGAAGCGGCACGGCTTCTCCGACGCCCAGATCGCCGGGATCCGCGGACTGCGCGAGGACGTGGTCCGCGAGGTCAGGCACGCGCTCGGCATCCGCCCGGTCTACAAGACGGTCGACACCTGCGCCGCCGAGTTCGCCGCGAAGACCCCGTACTTCTACTCCTCCTACGACGAGGAGAGCGAGGTCGCGCCGCGCGAGAAGCCCGCCGTGATCATCCTCGGCTCCGGCCCCAACCGGATCGGCCAGGGCATCGAGTTCGACTACTCCTGTGTCCACGCCTCCTTCGCGCTCAGCACGGCGCCGACTCCTGTGGGGGGCTACGAGACCGTGATGGTCAACTGCAACCCGGAGACCGTCTCCACCGACTACGACACCTCCGACCGGCTCTACTTCGAGCCGCTCACCCTGGAGGATGTCCTGGAGATCGTGCACGCGGAGACGCTGGCCGGGCCCCTCGCGGGCGTCATCGTCCAGCTCGGCGGGCAGACCCCGCTCGGCCTCGCCCAGGCGCTCAAGGACAACGGCGTACCGGTCGTCGGCACGCCCCCCGAGGCGATCCACGCCGCCGAGGACCGCGGCGCCTTCGGCCGGGTACTCGCCGAGGCCGGGCTGCCCGCGCCCAAGCACGGCACCGCCACCACCTTCGCCGAGGCCAAGGCCATCGCCGACGAGATCGGCTACCCCGTGCTGGTCCGCCCCTCGTACGTGCTCGGCGGACGCGGCATGGAGATCGTGTACGACGAGATCAGGCTCTCCTCGTACATCGCCGAATCCACCGAGATCAGTCCCACCCGGCCCGTCCTGGTGGACCGGTTCCTCGACGACGCCATCGAGATCGACGTGGACGCGCTCTACGACGGCACCGAGCTGTACCTCGGCGGCGTCATGGAGCACATCGAGGAGGCGGGGATCCACTCCGGCGACTCGGCGTGCGCGCTGCCCCCCATCACGCTGGGCGGCTTCGACATCAAGCGGCTGCGCGCCTCGACCGAGGCCATCGCCAAGGGCGTCGGCGTCCGCGGGCTGATCAACATCCAGTTCGCGATGGCCGGCGACATCCTGTACGTGCTGGAGGCCAACCCGCGCGCCTCCCGCACGGTCCCCTTCACCTCCAAGGCTACGGCCGTACCGCTCGCCAAGGCGGCGGCCCGTATCTCGCTCGGCGCCACCGTCGCCGAGCTGCGCGCCGAGGGGCTGCTGCCGGCCCAGGGCGACGGCGGCACGCTGCCGCTCGACGCGCCGATCTCCGTCAAGGAGGCCGTGATGCCGTGGTCGCGCTTCCGCGACATCCACGGACGCGGGGTGGACACCGTCCTCGGCCCGGAGATGCGGTCGACCGGTGAGGTGATGGGCATCGACTCCGCCTTCGGCACGGCGTACGCCAAGTCGCAGGCCGGCGCGTACGGCCCGCTGCCCACCAAGGGCCGCGCCTTCATCTCCGTCGCCAACCGCGACAAGCGCTCGATGATCTTCCCGGCCCGTGAGCTGGTCGCCCACGGCTTCGAACTGCTCGCCACCTCGGGCACCGCTGAGGTGCTCAAGCGCAACGGCATCAACGCCACCGTCGTACGCAAGCAGAGCGAGGGCGAGGGCCCGGACGGCGAGAAGACCATCGTCCGGATGATCCACGACGGAGGTGTCGACCTGATCGTCAACACCCCGTACGGCACCGGCGGCCGGCTCGACGGCTACGACATCCGCACGGCGGCCGTGGCGCGCGGCGTTCCCTGCCTGACGACGGTCCAGGCGCTGGCCGCCGCCGTCCAGGGCATCGACGCCCTCAAACACGGCGAGGTCGGCGTCCGTTCCCTCCAGGAACACGCCCGGCACCTGATCGCGGCACGCGAAAGCTAGCCGGTCCGAAGACGGGGGACACCGAAACCGGTGTCCCCCTCTTCATGAGGTCATGCGGCCTCTTCATGGACACGCCACTCCGTTCGAGGACACATCACTCCATGTACAAGATCTTCTTCAGGCTGGTCTTCCGCCGGATGGACCCGGAGCGGGCCCACCACCTGGCGTTCCGCTGGATCCGGCTCGCCGCCCGTATCCCCGTCCTGCGTACGTTCGTCGCCGCCGCCCTGGCCCCGCGCCACCGGGAACTGCGCACCGAGGCGTTCGGGCTGCGGATGCACGGCCCCTTCGGGCTCGCGGCGGGCTTCGACAAGAACGCCGTGGCCATCGACGGCATGGCGATGCTCGGCTTCGACCACATCGAGATCGGCACGGTCACCGGCGAGCCACAGCCGGGCAACCCGCGGACGCGGCTCTTCCGGCTCGTCGCCGACCGCGCGCTCATCAACCGGATGGGCTTCAACAACGAGGGTTCGGCCGCCGTGGCGGCCCGGCTGGCGGCCCGCAGGCCCGTCTTCAGGACCACCGTCGGCGTCAACATCGGCAAGACCAAGGTCGTCCCGGAGAGTGAGGCGACCGGCGACTACGTGCTCTCGACGGAGCGGCTGGCCGGGCACGCCGACTATCTCGTGGTCAACGTCAGCTCGCCCAACACCCCGGGACTGCGCAGCCTCCAGGCCGTCGACCAGCTGCGCCCGCTGCTCACCGCCGTACGCGAGGCCGCCGACCGCACCGTCACCCACCGCCGCGTACCTCTTCTGGTCAAGATCGCGCCCGATCTCGCCGACGAGGACATCGACGCGGTCGCCGACCTGGCCGTGGAACTGGGCCTGGACGGCATCATCGCCACCAACACCACCATCGCGCGCGAGGGGCTCGGGCTGCGCTCGGACCCGGCGCGGGTCGCGGAGAAGGGCGGACTGTCCGGCGCTCCGCTGAAGGCACGCTCACTGGAGGTGCTGCGCCGGCTGTACGCGCGCGTGGGCGACCGGATCACACTCGTCGGGGTCGGCGGCATCGAGAACGCCGAGGACGCCTGGCAGCGCATCCTCGCGGGCGCCACGCTCGTCCAGGGCTACAGCGCCTTCATCTACGAGGGCCCGTTCTGGAGCCGCGCGATCCACAAGGGGCTCGCCGCCAGGCTGGCGGTCAGCCCGTACGCCACGCTCGCCGAGGCCGTCGGCGCCGACACCCGGAAGGTGACCGCATGACCCGCAGCGCTTCCACCCCGACCACGCCGACCACGCCGGACGCCTCGACCGCCTCGGTCCCGGGGGAGCCCTTCGGGGCCCGGCTGCGGCGCGCCATGGACACGCGCGGACCGCTCTGCGTCGGCATCGACCCGCACGGCTCGCTGCTCACGGACTGGGGCCTGGCCGACGACATCGCGGGCCTGGAGCGCTTCGCCCGTACGACGGTGGAGGCACTGGCGGGCCGGGTGGCCGTGCTCAAGCCCCAGTCGGCGTTCTTCGAGCGCTTCGGGTCGCGCGGGACCGCCGTCCTGGAGAAGACCGTCGAGGAGGCGCGGGCGGCCGGGGCGCTGGTCCTGATGGACGCCAAGCGGGGTGACATCGGCTCGACCATGGGCGCGTACGCGGCGACCTATCTGGACAAGGACTCGCCGCTCTTCTCGGACGCCGTGACGGTCTCCCCGTACCTCGGCTTCGGATCGCTGCGTCCGGCGCTGGACGCGGCGGCGTCCAGCGGCTCGGGCGTCTTCGTACTCGCCCTGACCTCCAACCCCGAGGGCGCGGAGGTGCAGCGCGCCACCGCCGCCGACGGCCGGCCGGTCGCGCAGCTGATGCTGGACCACATGGCCGCGGAGAACGCGGGCGCGACCCCGCTCGGCTCGGTCGGCGCGGTCGTCGGCGCCACCCTGGGGGACGCGGGGGTCGACCTCGCGATCAACGGGCCGCTGCTCGCGCCCGGAATCGGCGCGCAGGGCGCGACCCCGGCCGATCTGCCCCGCGTGTTCGGCGCGGCCGTCGGCAATGTGGTCCCGAGCGTCAGCCGGGGCGTACTGCGGCACGGTCCGGACCTCGGCGCGCTGAGGGAGGCGGCGGAGCGTTTCACCGATGAGGTGAGGGCGGCGGTCGGCGCGTAGGGCGTGCCGGGGAGACGGCTCGGGGCGTACGCCGGGGGCGTGCCGGGAGGCTTTCGAGGGTGACTCTGAACACCAGGGGAACACCGATGGGACGCGGACGGGACGCCGCCGGGACGCCGATGAAGAGATTCTTGGCCGAAAAGCTGGGCAATATGCCTGAAATGTACGGCCCGATCGACGTTGACCAGGACTTTTCGTCTGTTCTCGCTGACTCCGGCGGCCATGGCCGCTAGTCTCCGTCGAGAGCCAACGTGCAGTGCGTTGCCCGTTGCTCGCCTGGTGTGGGGCGATTAGGTTCCTCACCGGTCCGTATCCGACAGTTCGACATCCGAGGTGACGTAGGCGTGGCTCTTCCGCCCCTTACCCCTGAACAGCGCGCAGCCGCGCTCGAAAAGGCCGCCGCGGCTCGCCGGGAGCGGGCCGAGGTCAAGAATCGACTCAAGCACTCCGGCGCCTCCCTCCATGACGTCATCAAGCAGGGTCAGGAGAACGACGTCATCGGGAAGATGAAGGTCTCCGCACTGCTCGAGTCCCTGCCCGGCGTGGGCAAGGTCCGCGCCAAGCAGATCATGGAGCGGCTCGGCATCTCCGAGAGCCGCCGAGTGCGTGGTCTTGGCTCCAACCAGATCGCCTCCCTGGAGCGCGAGTTCGGCGGCAAGGCCGCCTGACGTTCCCGGGCACTCCCGGGAACCTGGATAATCGCTGCATGGCAGCAGAGGTACGACCGCGGCTGACCGTGCTCTCCGGCCCCTCCGGGGTCGGCAAGAGCACGGTCGTCGCCCATATGCGCAAGGTCCACCCCGAGGTATGGCTCTCGGTGTCGGCCACCACCAGAAAGCCGCGCCCCGGCGAACGTCATGGCGTCCAGTATTTCTTCGTCACCGACGATGAATTCGACAAGCTGGTCGCCAATGGTGAGTTGCTGGAATGGGCGGAGTTCGCGGGCAACCGCTACGGCACACCGCGCCAGGCGGTCCTCGACCGGCTGGGCTCGGGCGAGCCCGTGCTGCTGGAGATCGATCTCCAGGGCGCACGGCAGGTCAAGGAGTCGATGCCCGATTCCCGGCTGGTCTTTCTGGCGCCCCCGGGCTGGGACGAGCTGGTACGCCGGCTCACCGGCCGTGGCACGGAATCGCCCGAGGTGATCGAGCGGCGTCTGGAGGCCGCCAAAGTGGAGCTGGCCGCCGAGTCGGAGTTCGATACGACGCTGGTCAACACCTCGGTCGAGGACGTCGCGCGCGAGCTGCTAGCCTTGATGGCAGTTGCATGATCTTTTGTGGGATTTCCTTCCATCGTGAATCCCGCGATTACCGGTTTCTCCCTGAATTTTCTTCGGAAGGCTAGAGAGTGTCCTCTTCCATCACCACGCCCGAGGGCATCATCAACCCGCCGATCGATGAGCTGCTCGAGGCCACGGACTCGAAGTACAGCCTCGTGATCTACGCGGCCAAGCGCGCGCGCCAGATCAACGCGTACTACTCGCAGCTCGGTGAGGGCCTGCTTGAGTACGTCGGCCCGCTCGTGGACACCCACGTCCACGAGAAGCCGCTTTCGATCGCCCTGCGTGAGATCAACGCGGGTCTGCTGACCTCCGAGGCCATCGACGGCCCCGCCCAGTAGGCGTACACACTCTTCGGTACAGGCTTTTCACCACAGGCCCGGCGGTACGACCGCCGGGCCTGTGGTGTGTCATGTCCCTAGGGCCGGGGACGGACGACTGCGGACGAGGGCCGGCGGTGGACGAGCGCCGGGTACGGACGCGCGCCGGGTACGGCGAGAGCCGGGTACGGACGAGAGAGGTGGAGACACGGTGGACAAGCCGAAGGTCGTTCTGGGGGTCGCGGGCGGGATCGCCGCGTACAAGGCGTGCGAGCTGCTGCGACGGCTGACCGAGTCGGGCCATGACGTACGGGTCGTACCGACCGACTCGGCGCTGCACTTCGTGGGGGCGGCCACCTGGTCGGCCCTCTCCGGCCACCCGGTCTCCACCGAGGTCTGGACCGATGTCCACGAGGTGCCGCATGTGCGGATCGGGCAGTCCGCCGATCTGGTCGTCGTCGCGCCGGCCACCGCCGATCTGCTCGCCAAGGCGGCGCACGGGCTCGCCGACGACCTGCTGACCAATACGCTCCTCACCGCCCGCTGTCCGGTCGTCTTCGCGCCGGCCATGCACACGGAGATGTGGGAGCACCCCGCCACGCAGGAGAACGTCGCGACGCTCCGCCGCCGTGGCGCCGTCGTCATCGAGCCCGCCGTCGGCCGCCTCACCGGCGTCGACACGGGCAAGGGGCGGCTGCCGGAACCGGGAGAGATCTTCGAGGTCTGCCGGCGCGTGCTGGCGCGAGGAGTGTCCGCACCGGGCTCCGCCGACCTCGTATCCGGTTCCGCCGACTCCGTATCCGGCTCCGCCGTCGTACCCGGCTCCGTGGCCGACCTGGCGGGACAGCATGTCGTGATCAGCGCGGGCGGCACGCGCGAGCCACTCGATCCGGTGCGCTACCTGGGGAACCGTTCCTCCGGGAAGCAGGGATACGCCCTTGCCCGTACGGCGGTGGCGCGCGGCGCGCGGGTCACCCTGATCGAGGCGAACACCGGGTTCACGGACCCCGCGGGTGTGGACGTGGTCCACGTCGGGACCGCCGTGCAGCTGCGCGAGGCCGTGCTGAAGGCCGCGGCGGAGGCCGACGCCGTGGTCATGGCGGCGGCCGTGGCCGACTTCCGGCCCGCCTTCTACGCCGCGGGAAAGATCAAGAAGAAGGACGGCGAGGAGCCCGCGCCGGTGGAGCTGGTCCGCAACCCGGACATCCTCGCCGAGATCTCCGCCGAGCGGGCCCGCCCCGGACAGGTGATCGTGGGCTTCGCGGCGGAGACGGACGACGTCCTGGCCAACGGCAGGAAGAAGTTGCGGCGCAAGGGGTGCGACCTGCTCGTGGTCAATGAGGTCGGGGAGCGGAAGACCTTCGGGGCCGAGGAGAACGAGGCGGTCGTGCTCGCGGCGGACGGCGGCGAGACAGCGGTGCCGTACGGCCCCAAGGAAGCGCTGGCGGATGTCGTCTGGGACCTGGTGGCGCCGCGGCTGAGGGCCCGAGGGCCTGAGGGCCTGAGGGTCTGAGGGGCCGAGGGGCGCCGGAGGCCAGGGGGCTGGGAGCGGGGACACGGGGCGGGGCGCGGCGGAGGGGCGTACGCCGGGCGCGCGCGGAGGCCCGGCCGCGCCTTGATCGCGTCGGCTGAACGCGAAACGTGCTGCGCGTGAATTCTTTGTTGCCCCTCTCTCGCCCCGTTCCCGGGGGAATCTCCGCGGTGCCGGGCCAAAATCCGGAGAATCCCGGCGTAGCGCCCCCTGGCCAGGGTCGATCGGCGTATCGCATAATGCAGAGCCGCGGGCGCGGGACTCCCACAGATCGAGACACTTGCCCCCGTGGCCCGATTCGACCGATAAAGTGGTCGTGGACCGTCGCGGGGCTGCAGCCCTCCGCCGGTCCGCCCATGATCAGCCAGCAGCCGCTGCAACCACAGGGAGCGATGTGTCCCGCCGTCTGTTCACCTCGGAGTCCGTGACCGAAGGTCACCCCGACAAGATCGCTGACCAGATCAGCGACACCATTCTTGACGCACTCCTGCAGGAGGACCCGTCCTCCCGGGTCGCCGTGGAAACCTTGATCACCACCGGTCTGGTGCACGTGGCCGGCGAGGTGACCACCAAGGCCTACGCGCCGATCGCCCAGCTGGTGCGCAACAAGATCCTGGAGATCGGTTACGACTCCTCGAAGAAGGGCTTCGACGGCGCCTCCTGCGGCGTCTCGGTGTCCATCGGCGCTCAGTCGCCGGACATCGCGCAGGGTGTCGACACGGCGTACGAGAAGCGCGTCGAGGGCGACGAGGACGAGCTGGACAAGCAGGGCGCCGGCGACCAGGGCCTGATGTTCGGCTACGCCTGCGACGAGACGCCCGAGCTGATGCCGCTCCCGATCCACCTCGCGCACCGGCTCTCGCGCCGCCTCTCCGAGGTCCGCAAGAACGGGACCATCCCGTACCTGCGCCCGGACGGCAAGACGCAGGTCACCATCGAGTACGACGGCGACAAGGCCGTCCGTCTCGACACGGTCGTGGTCTCCTCGCAGCACGCCTCGGACATCGACCTGGACTCGCTGCTCGCCCCCGACGTGCGTGAGTTCGTCGTCGAGCACGTGCTCAAGGAGCTCGTCGACGACGGCATCAAGCTGGACACCGAGGGCTACCGTCTGCTGGTCAACCCGACGGGCCGGTTCGAGATCGGCGGTCCGATGGGCGACGCGGGCCTGACCGGCCGCAAGATCATCATCGACACGTACGGCGGCATGGCCCGCCACGGCGGCGGCGCCTTCTCCGGCAAGGACCCGTCCAAGGTCGACCGCTCGGCGGCGTACGCGATGCGCTGGGTCGCGAAGAACGTCGTCGCGGCCGGTCTGGCCTCGCGTTGCGAGGTCCAGGTCGCCTACGCGATCGGCAAGGCGGAGCCGGTCGGTCTCTTCGTGGAGACCTTCGGTACGGCCACGGTCGACACGGACACGATCGAGCAGGCCATCGTGCAG
This sequence comes from Streptomyces sp. NPDC088147, assembly GCF_044741565.1. Taxonomy (NCBI): domain Bacteria; kingdom Bacillati; phylum Actinomycetota; class Actinomycetes; order Kitasatosporales; family Streptomycetaceae; genus Streptomyces; species Streptomyces sp. NPDC088147. The sequence continues at coordinate 366,698 of NZ_JBIUSY010000010.1, forward strand.
GTCTTCGACCTCCGCCCGGCGGCGATCATCCGTGACCTCGACCTGCTGCGCCCGATCTACGCGCAGACGGCGGCGTACGGCCACTTCGGCCGCGAGCTGCCCGAATTCACCTGGGAGCGCACGGACCGCGTGGACGCCCTGCGCAAGGCCGCGGGAGTCTGACCCTTCGGGGTTCGTCCCCTTGAGATGTGCCGTTGAGGCCCCGGACCGCACGACGGTCCGGGGCCTCAACCGTGGGTTCCCGCTTCGCCCGCTACTCCTCCTGTCTCCCTGTGAGGCGGGGGGTGTCGGTGCTGTCTGGTAGGTATGAAGCTGTGAGCAGCGACGACAGGCAGGCCGAGGATCCCGCCGGGGGTGGGCCTGAGCAGCTTGCGCTGATTCGGGAGAGCGTGCGGAAGGCCAAGGTGCCGCGGGCGAAGCCGCGGACGTGGCGGGGGGCCGCGCTGGCCGGGGAGTTGCCGGTCGCGCGGGTGGTGGTCAACAAGGGCGTGCTGCATCTTGATCAGTTCTTCGACTACGCCGTGCCCGAGGAGCTGGACGAGGCCGCGCAGCCGGGGGTGCGGGTGCGGGTGCGGTTCGGGGCCGGGGCGCATCAGGTGCGGGGCGGGCGGCGTGAGGGCGGGCGGCTGATCGACGGGTTCGTGGTCGAGCGGCGGGCCGAGTCGGACTACTCCGGGCCGCTCGCCGCGCTCGCCGATGTCGTGTCGCCCGAGCCCGTGCTCAGCGCGGAGCTGCTGGGGCTGGCCCGTGCCGTTGCCGACCGGTACGCGGGAAGCCTGGCGGATGTGCTCCAGCTCGCGATTCCGCCGAGGAACGCGCGGGCCGAGTCGAAGCCCTCCCCCGAGCCGCTGCCGCCCCCCGCCGCGCCGGAGGCCGGGAGCTGGGAGCGGTACGTCAACGGGCCCGCCTTCCTCGCCGCGCTCGCCGGCGGTGGTGCGCCCCGGGCCGTGTGGACCGCCCTGCCCGGTCCCCAGTGGGCCGACGAGCTGGCGCGCGCCGTGGCGGCCGCGCTGGCCTCGGGGCGGGGCGCGCTCGTCGTCGTACCGGACGGGCGGGTCGCCGCTCGGGTCGACGCGGCGCTGACGGCGCTGCTCGGCCCAGGGCGGCACGCGCTGCTCACGGCCGAGGCGGGGCCCGAGAAGCGTTACCGGGAGTGGCTCGCCGTACGGCGCGGAGCGGTCCGGGCGGTCGTCGGGACCCGCGCGGCCATGTTCGCGCCGGTGCGGGACCTGGGACTGGTGGTGATCTGGGACGACGGCGACGGCAGCCACAGCGAGCAGCACGCACCCCAGCCGCACGCCCGCGAGGTACTGCTGCTGCGGGCCGCGCACGACAAATGCGCCTTCCTGCTGGGCGGCACGTCCTGCACCGTCGAGGCGGCCCAACTGGTCGGCACCGGCTGGGCGCTGCCCCTCGCGGCCGGCCGCGAGCAGGTGCGTACGGCCGCGCCGCTCGTGCGCACCGTCGGCGACGGCGAGCTGGCGCGGGACGAGGCGGCGCGCGCCGCGCGGCTGCCCAGTCTCGCCTGGCAGGCCGTCAGGGACGGACTGAAGACCGGGCCGGTGCTGGTGCAGGTGCCCCGGCGCGGCTATGTGCCCCGGCTGGCCTGCGAACGCTGCCGTACGCCCGCCCGCTGCCGGCACTGCGCGGGGCCGCTGGAGGCGCCGCGGGAACGGGAGTTGCACTGCGGCTGGTGCGGCCGGGACGAACCGTCCTGGCACTGCGTGGAGTGCGGGAACACCCGGCTGCGCGCCCGGATCGTGGGGGCGCGGCGGACGGCGGAGGAACTGGGACGGGCGTTCCCGGCCGTCCCCGTCCGTACCTCGGGACGCGACCACGTGCTCGATTCCGTCCCCGGCCGCCCCGCCCTCGTGGTCAGCACCCCCGGCGCCGAACCGGTGGCGGAGGGCGGCTACGCGGCCGCGCTGCTCCTCGACGGCTGGGCCATGCTCGGGCGGCCTGACCTGCGGGCAGGGGAGGAAGCCCTGCGCCGCTGGATACAGGCGGGGTCGCTCGTACGCGGACAGAGCGAGGGCGGCACGGTGGTCGTGGTCGCCGAGCCGACGCTCCGGCCGGTGCAGGCGCTGGTGCGCTGGGATCCGGTGGGGCACGCGCAGCGCGAGCTGGCGGAACGGGCCGAGCTGGGGTTTCCGCCGGTGTCGCGGATGGCGGCGGTGCTGGGGCGGGGGGAGGCGGTGGCCGCGTTTCTGGCGGCTGCCGGGCTGCCCGTCGACGCGGAGGTGCTGGGGCCTGTGCCGATGCCGGTCACGGATCCGGGCAGGCCGCGCCGGGCGGGTGACGCGCCGGTGGGGGAGCGGTGGGAACGGGCGCTGGTACGGGTACCGCCGGGCAGCGGGGCCGCGCTCGCCGGGGCACTGAAGGCGGCGCAGGCGGCGCGGTTGGCCCGGGGCGGGGGGGACCCGGTACGGGTGCGGATCGATCCGCCGGACATTGGGTGAGTTGCGCCTCCCGGCACGGGGTGTGTCGTGGGGCCGGGGGCCGGGGCCTCCGGAGGTGCGTGTCCGGACTGCGCTGCGGTTTACGTCCGGACACGCACCTCCTCCGACCCCGACCCCCTCCCCCGGTGGGCACGCTCGCCCTCGCGCACGGCCGGGGGATCGGAGGCCCGGGTGCGGGTGGCGGTCAGCCGCCCCTCGGGCCCGGGAAGACGTTCGGGCGGGGTTCCTCACGGAGGGATTGCGTGCCGGCCGTCGGCTGCGGTGGCATCGACCGGGCCGCCGGTACCGCGGCCGGCACCGTGGTGCGGGGCGTCGCGGGGTCCTGCGGGCGGTCCGCCTCGGGCGCGGTCGGCTGCTGGGCGGTACGGCGCGTACCGTAACGACGGTGCACCGCCTGCTTGGTGACGCCGAGCGCCGAACCCACCGCGTCCCAGGAGAAGCCCAGCGAGCGGTCGAAGTCCACCGCGGCGGTCACCAGGGTCTCTACGCTGTCCCTCAGCTCCTGCGCGAGCCGTACGGTCGGCGCGGGTGCTCTGCCGTACACGACGAAGCCCGTCGAAGGACCCGATCGCCGCGGGCGGTAGACATTGCCCAACTGGGCGGTGAGGGTGCGCAATGCGTCCACCTGCCGCCGGACCCGCTCGATGTCGCGCACCAACAGGTGCAGACTTGCTCGGGCTTGTGCGTCGTGGGTTGCGTGGTCGGCCATGAACAAGCCTCTCGAACCGGCGTTGAAAAGGATCCGGGCCGCACCGGTGCGGCCCGTGCTGGTCAATCTCCCTTGACAACGCGCCACCTGGCGTTGTGGTCACGCTGCGGGGGCGTATGCGCATATGCGCGGGGCGCGTGGGCCGTCGTACGCCCCCTGACGTCATGGCCCATAGACTGGTGCGCTGCCCGATCACCGCACTTTCAGCCCGAGAGGCAGTCAGCCACCGATGAAGCTCGTCTTCGCCGGCACCCCCGAGGTCGCCGTACCCGCCCTGGACGCACTCATCGCCTCCGAACGGCATGAGGTCGTCGCCGTCGTGACCCGGCCCGACGCCCCGGCCGGGCGCGGTCGCAGGCTGGTCGCCAGCCCTGTCGCCCAGCGCGCGGAGGAGGCCGGCATCGAGGTGCTCAAGCCGGCGAAGCCGCGCGAGGAGGACTTCCTGGCCCGGCTGCGCGAGATCGCGCCCGACTGCTGTCCGGTCGTCGCGTACGGTGCGCTGCTGCCGAGGGTCGCCCTCGATGTGCCGGTCCACGGTTGGGTGAATCTGCACTTCTCGCTGTTGCCGGCCTGGCGCGGTGCCGCGCCCGTGCAGCACGCCGTCATGGCGGGCGACGAGATGACCGGCGCGTCCACCTTCCAGATCGAGGAAGGGCTGGACTCCGGACCGGTGTACGGCGTGATCACGGAGCACGTACGGCCCACCGACACCAGTGGTGATCTGCTGACCCGGCTGGCCTTCGCGGGCTCCGGGCTGCTCGCGGCGACCATGGACGGGATCGGGGACGGCTCGCTCAAGCCCGTACCGCAGCCCGCCGAGGGCGTCACGCTCGCACCCAAGATCACGGTCGAGGACGCGCGGGTGGAGTGGTCCGCGCCCGCGCTGCGCGTGGACCGGGTGGTTCGCGGCTGCACACCGGCGCCCGGCGCCTGGACGGTCTTCCGCGGGGAGCGGCTCAAACTGATCCACCTGGGGCTGCTGCCGGAGCGTACGGAGCTGGTGCCCGGGGCGCTCGCCGTCGGCAAGAACAACGTGTACGTGGGCACCGGATCGCACGACGCCGAGCTGCTGTGGGTGCAGCCGCAGGGGAAGAAGCCGATGCGCGCCGCCGACTGGGCGCGCGGGGTGCGGATCGCCCCGGGCGAGCGGCTCGGGCAGGAGCGGTAGACGCGTACGTCCGAGGCGGCGCGGTGCGCCCGGAGGGCGGAAAGGGCGTCGGGCTCACTCGTCTAGGCTGGGAGGGATCAATTCTTCTCACCGCGGAGCACCTTTGAACCAGCAGGCCCCCCGCCGCCCCTCCAAGCCGTATCGCCGCCCCAAGAAGGACCCTGTGCGGCTCCTCGCCTTCGAGGCGCTCAGGGCGGTCGACGAGCGGGCCGCGTACGCGAATCTCGTCCTGCCGCCGCTGCTCAAGAAGGCGCGCGAGAACAGCGGCTTCGAGGCACGGGACGCGGCGCTGGCCACCGAGCTGGTGTACGGGACGCTGCGGCGCCAGGGCACGTACGACGCGATCATCTCGGCCTGCATCGACCGGCCGCTGCGCGAGGTCGACCCGCCCGTCCTCGATGTGCTGGCCCTTGGGGCGCACCAGCTGCTCGGGACACGGATCCCGACACATGCCGCCGTCTCCGCGAGCGTGGAGCTGGCCCGGGTGGTGCTCGGGGACGGCCGCGCCAAGTTCGTCAACGCCGTACTGCGCAAGATCTCCAGGGACGATCTGGACACCTGGCTGCAACGGGTCGCGCCGCCGTACGAGGAGGACGCCGAGGACCATCTCGCGGTCGTCCACTCGCATCCCCGCTGGGTGGTCTCCGCGCTCTGGGACGCGCTGGGCGGTGGCCGCGCCGGTATCGAGGATCTCCTGGAGGCCGACAACGAACGGCCCGAGGTGACACTGGTGGCCCGGCCGGGCCGCTCGACCGCCGACGAGCTGCTCGATGTGCTCGGTGAGGACTCCGGACTGCACGGCCGGTGGTCGCCGTATGCCGTACGGCTCACCGAGGGCGGTGAGCCGGGTGCGCTCGACGCCGTACGGGAGGGGCGGGCCGGCGTCCAGGACGAGGGCAGTCAGCTGGTCGCGATCGCTCTGGCCAACGCGCCGCTGGAGGGGGCGGACGCGCGCTGGCTCGACGGGTGCGCCGGTCCCGGCGGCAAGGCGGCGCTGCTGGCCGCGCTGGCCGCCGGACGCGGCGCCTCCCTGCTGGCGGCCGAGAAGCAGCCGCACCGGGCCAGGCTCGTGGCCCGCGCGCTGGCCGGAAACCCCGGCCCGTATCAGGTGATCGCCGCCGACGGCACCCGGCCGCCCTGGGTCCCCGGCTCCTTCGACCGGGTCCTGGTCGATGTGCCGTGCACGGGCCTCGGTGCCCTGCGGCGCAGGCCGGAGGCGCGCTGGCGGCGCCGTCCGGAGGATCTGGAGGGCTTCGCGCCGCTCCAACGCGGCCTGCTGCGCGAGGCGTTCAACGCGGTACGGGTCGGCGGCGTCGTCGGTTACGCGACGTGCTCCCCGCATCCCGCCGAGACCAAGGCGGTCGTCGAGGACGTCCTCAAGGGGCGCGGCGGCCCGGCGGTCGAGGCGGAGTGGATCGACGCCAGGCCGCTGATGCCGGGCGTACCGGCGCTGGGGGACGGTCCCGACGTCCAGCTGTGGCCGCATCTGCACGGGACGGACGCCATGTACCTGGCGCTGCTGCGGCGTACCGCCTGACAGCCGGGGGCCGGCGCGGCCGGCTCGGCTACGGCGTCCGTACGACCCGTCTGCCGAGGAAGGCCGCCAGCCGGTCCGTCGCGCTCGACCCGTCCGGCACCGGCGCTTCGGGCGCGAACGAACCGCCCGGGGTCCGGGGCAGCGCGCCGTAGATCTCCCGTACGGAGGGGAGGACGGCCTCCACGGTCTCCTCCGCGAAGCCGGGCCGCTGTCCGGTGGCCATGGCCAGATCCCAGCCGTGCACCAGCATTTCGATCAGCAACTGCTCGACCAGCCTCCGGCCGGGGGCCGGGCCGTAGCGACGCTCCAGCATGCCGGGGCGACGGAAGGCGGTCATCGTCGCCGACGCGGCGGCGCGGAACGCGGCGAGAGGGTCCGCGCCGAGGTGGTCGGCCCCGTGATCGGTGGGCGGTGAGCCCTCGGCCAGCCCGGCCCAGATCAGGTTCTCCCAGACCAGATGGTCCAGCAGGGCGCGTACGTCCCAGTCGGCGCACGGGGTCGGATCGCCGAAGCGGTCGGGCCCCACGGCGGTCACCAGCCGTTCGACCTCGGCCAGTACCGAGGCGAAGGCGTCCACGAGGCCGGTCCCGGGCGGCTCCGGTGCGCCGGGCGCGGCGTCCCCGTCGTAGAGCGCTTCGAGCGCCGTGGCGCGGGCGCCGGGCGTCGGGTTGGTCCTGAGGGCCGTGATCAGCCAGGCGCCGGCCGGGGCCAGGCTCGGCCGCACGGGCAGGCCGTTGATGACACAGACCAGCTGCCAGTACCGCTCGGCGCGGGCGTCGGCGGCCATCTCCAGCTGCTCCAGCAGCCGGGCGCGGGCCGCCGGTCCATCGCGGTCCGGTGCGCCGGGCGTGCCGCTCTGGAGGGGAAGCCACTCCGCCACGACGGCCGTCACCACCGCGTCCGCCGCGGGTGAGTCCGGCGCCAGGCAGCCGTCCATCGCCGCGGACACCCGCCGTACCCAGGCGTCGGTCAGCCGCTCGGCCGCCTCGGCCTGGCTCCTGTCCTCCGCCTGGCTCCCGTCCCCGTCCTGGCTCCCGTTCTGGGCCTGGCTCCCGGCCCCGGCCCCGTGCCCGTCCTCGGCCCCGGTCCCGGTCCCGTGCCCGTCCTCGGCCCCGGTCCCGGTCCCGTGCCCGTCCTCGGCCCCGTTCCCGGCCGTGGGCGCGTGCGCCGTGGACGCGTCGGCCGGGGCGTACCGGGCCGCGTACTCGGCCATCCGCCGCAGCGCCGCGGCCAGGGCCGGATCCCGTACGAGAGCGCTCAGCTCGCACCAGGCGTCGACCTGTTCGGCTGTGGGGTCGGCGGGCAGCTCGGGCAACGCCGCCAGCAGGCCCCGGCCGAAGGACGAGGTCCCGACGTCCCCGAGCGCCTCCGCCACGAACGCGCGGACGATCGCCTCGCGTTCGGCGGCGGACATCCGGACCAGTTCGTCGAGGGCGGTCAGCTCCGCCGCGTCCGCACCGCGACGGGCGACCGACCGGAGCACCGCCTGCCGCAGCCGCAGCGTCCGGATCCGGGCCTCCAGGGCGTCGGCATGTACCGCCGCGACCTCGGGCAGGTCCCGTTCACGGTCGAGAACGTCCCGGATCGTGGACAGGCCGAGACCGAGGTCCCGGAGCGTACGCGCCAGATCGAGACGGGCCACCGCCTCGGGGCCGTACCGGCGGTAGCCGGCCTCGGTGCGGTCGGCGGGCGGCGCGATGCCGAGATCCGACCAGTGGCGGATGAGCTTCACCGGCAGACCGGTGCGCTCGGCCACCGCGCCGATGGTGAGCAGTACGGGTTCCGGTGCGAGATCCGGCGCCGGGGCCGGTACGGGTTCGCTGTGCATGGTGCCACCGTGCGGTCTCCCTCCGTGGGAGAGTCAAGACGGCTGAGCCAGAGCCATGGCGGAAGAAGCCGGACTGAAGAAGCCGGACTGAAGAAGCCGGACTGAAGAAGCCGGACTGAAGGAGCCGAGGCAGGGGAGTCGGGGCGGGAGACCCGGGGCCGGAAGGCCGAGCGGGCGCGTCGGGCCGCTGTTCGGCCGGGCAAGACGCGAGGATTGCGCGGACTGTGCCGTTCCCGCACCGCCTCGCGGCGCATTGGTCCATACCGAGGTCCCCCGGGCGGTCCGGAAGTGGTCCCGGACATGGCAGGCTTGGCACATGGCTCAGATCAACCCCAGCATCCTGTCCGCCGACTTCTCCCGGCTCGCCGAAGAGGCGAAGGCGGTGGAAGGCGCCGACTGGCTTCACGTCGATGTCATGGACAACCACTTCGTGCCCAATCTGACCCTGGGCGTGCCGGTGGTCGAAGCGCTCGGACGGGCGACGGACACCCCGCTGGACTGCCATCTGATGATCGAGGAGCCCGACCGCTGGGCCCCGCAGTACGTCGAGGCCGGCGCCGGTTCGGTGACGTTCCATGTGGAGGCGGCCGCCGCCCCCGTACGACTGGCCCGCGAGATCCGTGCCAAGGGCGCCAGGGCGTCCATGGCGCTCAAGCCCGCGACGGCCATCGAGCCGTACGAGGACCTGCTGCCCGAGCTGGACATGCTGCTGATCATGACGGTGGAGCCGGGCTTCGGCGGCCAGGCGTTCCTGGACATCATGCTGCCCAAGATCCGCCGTACCCGTGAGCTGATCTCCAAGCACGGTCTTGAACTGTGGCTCCAGGTCGACGGCGGGGTCTCGGCCACCACCATCGAACGCTGCGCCGAGGCGGGCGCCGATGTCTTCGTCGCGGGATCCGCGGTGTACGGCACGGACGATCCCGCCGCGGCGGTGCGGATGCTCCGCAACCAGGCGACCGAGGCCACCTCCGCCGCCTCATGGGCGTGCGGTCACTGACCCTCCGCGCGAGCGGACGGGGCTCCGGTGGACCAGTGCGCCACGGGAACATGAACGGCGCCCTTCGGGGCTGATCAAGGATCGCTGGATCTGACAGGATGAACAGCGAGTCCAGAGTGTGAACAGCAGTGAGGAGATCGCGGTGTCTGGTATGTCGGCGGGTCGGCCAGCCCTGCGGATGGGACCCGCGGAACTGGTGCAGGCGGCGGCCATGGCCCGCCGTTTCTACCTGGAGGGCAAGTCCAAGATCCAGATCGCCGAGGAGTTCGGCGTCAGCCGCTTCAAGGTGGCCCGGGTCCTGGAGACCGCGCTGGAGCGCGACCTCGTCAGGATCGAGATCCGCGTCCCGTCCGAGCTGGACGCCGAGCGCTCCGACGCGCTGCGCGCCCGCTACGGACTGCGGCACGCGGTGGTCGTCGAGTCGCCCACGGAGGCCGAGGACGAGTCGCCCGACCCGGAGAACCTGGGCGAGGTCGCCGCCGATCTCCTCGGTGAGCTGGTGGTCGAGGGCGATGTGCTGGGCCTGGCCTGGGGCCGGTCCACCATCCACATGGCCGCCGCGCTCGACCGGCTGCCGCCCTGCACGGTCGTCCAGCTCACGGGCGTGTACGACGCGGGCACCGCCGAGCGCGGCTCGGTCGAGGCCGTACGGCGGGCCGCGCAGGTGTCCGGGGGAGAGGCGCACCCCATCTACGCGCCGATGCTGCTCCCCGACCCGGCGACCGCGGCCGCGCTGCGCAGCCAGACCGGGATCGCGCGCGCCTTCGAGTACTTCGACAAGGTGACCGTCGCCGCCGTCTCCATCGGCTCCTGGGAGCCGGGCATCTCCACGGTGCACGACATGATCACCGAGGAGGAGCGGACCCACTACGCCTCGCTCGGCGTCGCCGCCGAGATGTCCGCGCATCTCTTCGACGCGGAGGGCAGACGGGTCGGCCGCGATCTGGGCGAGCGGTGCATCACGGTCGAGGCCGACCGGCTGCGCCGGATCCCGGAGGTCGTGGCGATCGCGGGCGGGCTGCGCAAGGCGGAGGCGATCGGGGCCGTACTCCGTTCCGGACTGGTCACCAGCCTGGTCACGGACACGGCAGCGGCGGACTTCCTGCTGACGGAGTTCAGCCCGGGGCCGCGGCCCGCGCTGGAGCGGGTCGACCCGGACGAGACCTGACCCGACCGGTCTGCCAGGACCCGGCTTCCATTGACCTGACCTGACCTGACCTGACCTGACCTGACCTGACCTGACCTGACCTGACCTGACTGAGCTGGTCCGTTCGGTTTGTTCGGTCCGATCTGGTCCGGCCTGAGGTGGTGCGGTGTATCCCGGACGGTGTCCGGCGGGTCACCGTCCGGAGCCGGGGGGTTTTGGATCATCGTACGAGGGCACCCCTTCTGAGCTGGATGTTCCTCCCCGGCCGGGTATCCGGTCCGGCATGGGAGAATCAAGTACGTGCGTTTTCCCCGGCTCCACCGACCGGGGCCAACTCCGATCGACTGGGATGTTCTGCACGTGCGTTTTCTCAATGACCTGAAGCCGCCGTACGACCTCACATACGACGACGTGTTCATGGTGCCGAGCCGTTCGGCCGTGGGCTCCCGCCAGGCGGTGGACCTCTCCGCCCCGGACGGCACCGGCACCACCATCCCCCTCGTCGTGGCGAACATGACCGCGATCGCGGGCCGCAGGATGGCCGAGACCGTCGCCCGGCGCGGTGGTCTCGTCGTCATCCCGCAGGACATCCCGATCGAGGTCGTCACCGACGTCATCTCATGGGTCAAGACGCGCCATCTCGTACTCGACACCCCGATCGTGCTCGCCCCCCTCCAGACCGTGGGCGACGCCCTGTCCCTGCTGCCCAAGAGGGCGCACGGCGCGGGCGTCGTGGTCGACGCCGAGGGCCGGCCCGTCGGTGTCGTCACCGACCACGACCTGACCGGGGTCGACCGCTTCACCCAGCTGTCCGAGGTGATGTCGAAGGACCTGCTGCTGATCTCCGCGGACATGGACCCCCGCGAGGCGTTCAACACCCTCGACAACGCCAATCGCAAGATCGCCCCCGCCATCGACTCCGAGGGCAGGCTGGCCGGTGTCCTCACCCGCAAGGGCGCTCTGCGCGCGACCCTCTACACGCCCGCGACCGACGCCCGGGGCAAGCTGCGGATAGCCGCCGCGGTCGGCGTCAACGGCGACGTCGCGGGCAAGGCGGCACAGCTGCTCGACGCGGGCGTCGACACGCTTGTCGTCGATACGGCGCACGGCCACCAGGAGTCGATGCTCTCCGCCATCAAGGCCGTCCGCGCGCTCGACCCGAAGGTGCCGGTCGTCGCGGGCAATATCGTCGCCGCCGAGGGCGTACGGGATCTGATCGAGGCCGGCGCGGACATCATCAAGGTCGGTGTCGGGCCGGGTGCCATGTGCACCACCCGCATGATGACCGGTGTGGGCCGGCCCCAGTTCTCCGCCGTCATGGAGTGCGCGGCGGAGGCGAAGAAGTTCGGCAAGCACGTCTGGGCCGACGGCGGGGTCAGGCACCCGCGCGATGTCGCCATGGCGCTCGCCGCCGGCGCCTCGAACGTCATGATCGGTTCCTGGTTCGCCGGTACGTACGAGTCCCCGGGCGACCTTCAGCAGGCCGCCGACGGACGGCTCTACAAGGAGTCCTTCGGCATGGCCTCCGCCCGCGCCGTACGCAACCGTACGAGCGAGGAGTCGGCGTACGACCGGGCGCGCAAGGCGCTGTTCGAGGAGGGCATCTCCACCTCGCGGATGTTCCTCGACCCGTCCCGCCCCGGGGTGGAGGACCTGATCGACTCGATCATCGCGGGGGTGCGCTCCTCGTGCACCTACGCCGGCGCCGACTCGCTGGAGGAGTTCGCGCGCAAGGCGATCGTCGGTGTCCAGAGCGCCGCCGGTTACGCCGAGGGCAAGCCGCTGCACGCCAGTTGGAGCTAGACGGGACTTCGGGCCCACTCGTCCGGGCCCTGTCCGCTCGGCCCACCGTCCGGCCGCCGTCCCGCGCGGCGGCCGGACGCGGTTGACGACCAGATTTATTTATCCGGCATCCGGCACGCATGAGTGTGCTGGGAGCGGGTACACGCGCTGTGCACTGACCACGGAGCAGGGGAGGACAAAGTGTCCACGGTGAGCACGGTCCCGACCGAAAGCACGCAATACGGAACCCAGCAGCGCGCGGAGGCGGCGGAGCTGGAACTTCCCTACGTGGAGTGCCCGGCGGAAGTGGCGCCCAAGGACGCGCGGGAAATCTCGAAGCTCTTCTTCGCCCGGCTGGTGGAGCTGGAAGAAGGCACCCACGAATACCAGTACGTACGCAACACCCTGATCGAGCTGAATCTGGCGCTGGTCCGCTACGCGGCCACCCGGTTCCGTAACCGCGCGGACCAGATGGAGGACATCGTCCAGGTCGGCACCATCGGCCTGATCAAGGCGATCGACCGCTTCGAGCTCAGCCGTGAGGTGGAGTTCGCGACCTTCGCCGTGCCGTACATCGTCGGCGAGATCAAGCGGTTCTTCCGTGACACCAGCTGGGCCGTGCACGTGCCGCGCCGCCTTCAGGAGCTGCGGATCGATCTGGCCAAGGCGACGGACGAGCTGTCCCAGCGGCTCGACCGCGCGCCCACCACCCCCGAACTGGCCGAGCATCTCGGTCTGGACGAGGAGGAGGTCATCGAGGGTGTCGTCGCGAGCAACGGCTATACGGCCGGTTCGATCGACATGCCGACGGACGACGCGTCGGGCTCCCCGGCTCCGCTCTCGGACCGGATCGGCGCACCCGACGCCGGGATGGAGACGGCCGAGAACGTCCAGGCGCTCAAGCCGCTCATCGAGGAGCTCGACGAGCGGGAGCGGCGCATCCTGCGCATGCGCTTCGGCGACGAGATGACCCAGTCGGAGATCGGTGCCGAACTGGGCGTCTCCCAGATGCATGTGTCCCGGCTGCTGTCGCGGATCACCGGGCGGCTGAGGGCGGGTCTGCTCGCGGTGGAGTGAGCCGCTGAGCCGGTCGCGCGCAGGCGACGTACGAGGGGGGCGCTCCGCGGCTGGAGCGCCCCCCTCGTACGTCCGCTCGCGTACGCCCTCGTCCGCCTGCCGTCGTCGGCTACGCCTGCCGTGGTCGGCCGACGTGCCCGGCGGTCAGACCGGGGCGGGGGCAGGGGCGGGGACCGCCGGCCGCCGCCAGACCGCCTGGACACGCTTGCCCTCCGGCAGCGGCCGTACCTCGACATGGCCCGCGAGCCTCAGCACCATGTGCCAGCCGAACCCGCCGCCCCCGGAGAAGTCGGGCGCGCGGGCGACCGGCGGCTCTGGACTGGAGTCGTCCATCTCCACCGTCAACGTCTCGTCCTCCGCGATGAGATGGAGCCGCCACCACCCCGGGGTGTGCCGGACGGCGTTCGCGACGAGTTCCGAGACGACGAGCAGCACCGCGTCCAGATCGGCCCACGGACAGTGCTGCTGGAGGAATGCGGCGGCGGTGGCGCGGGCCGCCGCACTGTCCCGGTACGGCGAGTCCACGACCACCACATGCGGCTCGTTGCTCATCACTGCCCCATCTACCCCGTTGTCGGTCTTTCACCGGCATCGGCCTCATTCTGATCCCGGCCCGGCGGCCACACATCACCGGGTCCCGCGGACCGTGTTCTACTTCGGTGACGGCCCTCCGCCGCACCTCCGGCCACCGCAGAGAAGTGAACCACCAGCCGTGCGACTCAACGATCTCGACGAACGCATCGTCCATGCCCTCGCCGCGGACGCCCGCCGCTCCTACGCCGATATCGGCTCCCTCGTCGGCCTGTCCGCGCCCGCGGTGAAGCGGCGCGTCGACCGGCTGCGCGCCGAGGGCGCGATCACCGGCTTCACCGTGCGGGTGGACCCCGCGGCGCTCGGCTGGGAGACCGAGGGGTTCATCGAGATCTACTGCCGTCGCAAGACCTCGCCCGAAGCCATTCAACGGGGCCTGGAACGGCTCCCGGAGGTGGTGTCCGCCTCCACCGTCACCGGAGAGGCGGACGCGATCGTGCAGGTCTTCGCCGCCGACATGCGCCACTTCGAGCAGGTGCTCGAACGCATCGCGGGCGAGCCGTATGTGGAGCGTACGAAGTCCGTGCTCGTGCTGTCCCCGCTGCTGAGGCGCTACTCGGGGCTCGAACAGACCGGGACCGGCGCCCACCGCTGAGCGCGACCGATCACGTGTGACGGATCGAGCGCGACGGATCGCGCGCAACGAATCGCCGAGAGCGCCGCGGCACACGCAATGGATCGATGGTCGGCGCGCAACGGTCCCGTCTTGTCCACGCCGCCGGCCGGACCGTAGCGTCAATGACGTCACCCCCGCGTCCCTTCGCACCGCCCGAGGTCAGCCATGCCGCCGCTGCGCACCGCCCTGCTCCAGAGCTCCGGCCGACCCGGTTCGGTCGCCGGGAACCTCAAGGTGCTCGACGAGGAGGCGGCCCGTGCCGCCGCCGCGGGCGCCGGGCTGCTGGTCTGCCCCGAGATGTTCCTGACCGGCTACACGCTCGGCGACCAGGTGCCCCGGCTGGCGGAGCCCGCGGACGGCCCGGGGGCCGCGGCCGTCGCCGAGATCGCCGTACGCCATGGACTCGCGGTGCTGTACGGCTACCCCGAACGCGACGGGGAGCACGGTGGCGAGCGGGACGGCGAGCGCGACCGCGAGCGGATCTACAACGCCGCGCAGCTGATCGGACCCGATGGCACGCGGCTCGCCAACTACCGCAAGACCCATCTCTTCGGCGGCTACGAACGCGAGTGGTTCACCCCGGGGGAGCGGCCCGTCGTCCAGGCCGAGCTGGCCGGGCTGCGGATCGGGATCATGATCTGTTACGACGTCGAGTTCCCCGAGAACGTACGGTCGCACGCCCTGGCCGGTACCGATCTGCTGCTGGTGCCCACCGCCCTGATGCATCCGTTCCCGTTCGTCGCCGAATCCGTCGTGCCGGTCCGGGCCTTCGAGAACCAGATGTATGTGGCGTATGTGAACAGGACGGGCCAGGAAGGCGAGTTCGACTTCGTCGGGCTGAGCTGTCTCGCCGGCCCCGACGGGACCGTCCGGGCGCGCGCGGGGCGGAGCGAGGAGCTGGTGCTCGGAGAGGCGGACGGCGAGCTGCTGACCGCCTCCCGCGCGGCCAATCCGTATCTGCGGGACCGCCATCCCGGGCTGTACACCTCGCTCGTCCGAGCCGACCACTGCTGACGACCACCCCTGACGCCCCCTTCTGACGCCCCCTTCTGACGACCGCCGCTGAGCCGACCCCCACCGGCCCCCAACGGGCCCACCGGGCCGACCGGCCCCACCGGTCCGACCCGAGCCGGCCCGCGCCGCTCCCGCCCGTCCTCGTAGCGGCCGTACCCGCCGCACCAGCCGTACCCGCAAGGAGTCCGTACCCCATGACGTCCACGGTGCCCACCGCCGTCCAGCCCACCGACGCGCAGCCCGCCGCCGTACAGCCGCCGATCACCATGTTCGGACCGGACTTCCCCTACGCGTACGACGACTACCTGGCGCACCCCGCCGGGCTCGGCCAGATACCCGCGACCGAGCACGGCGCCGAGGTCGCCGTCATCGGCGGCGGGCTCTCCGCTCTCGTCGCCGCGTACGAGCTGATGAAGATGGGCCTCAAGCCCGTCGTGTACGAGGCCGACCGGATCGGCGGGCGGCTGCGTACGGTCGGCTTCGAGGGCTGCGACCCGGAACTGACCGCCGAGATGGGCGCGATGCGCTTCCCGCCCTCCTCCACCGCGCTGCGGCACTACATCGATCTGGTGGGCCTGGAGACCCGGCCGTTCCCCAATCCGCTGGCGCCCGGCACCCCGTCGACCGTGGTCGATCTCAAGGGCGAGTCCCACTACGCGAAGACGGTGGACGATCTGCCGCCGGTCTACCGCGAGGTGATGGACGCCTGGACCACCTGTCTGGAGGAGGGCGCGGACTTCTCCGGCATGAACCGCGCCCTGCGCGAGCGCGATGTGCCGCGGATCCGGGAGATCTGGGCCCGGTTGGTCGAGAAGCTCGACGATCAGACCTTCTACGGGTTCCTCTGCGACTCCCCGGCCTTCAAGTCCTTCCGCCACCGGGAGATCTTCGGCCAGGTCGGCTTCGGCACCGGCGGCTGGGACACCGACTTCCCCAACTCCATCCTGGAGATCCTGCGGGTCGTCTACACCGAGGCCGACGACCACCACCACTCCATCGTCGGCGGCAGCCAGCGGTTGCCGCTGCGGCTGTGGGAGGACGAGCCACGGAAGATCACGTACTGGCCGGCCGGGACCTCGCTGTCGTCCCTGCACGAGGGCGCGCCGCTGCCGGCCGTGACCCGGCTGCACCGCACCTCGGGCAACCGGATCACCGTCACGGACGCCTCCGGCCGGATCCGTACCTACCGCGCCGCCGTCTTCACCGCGCAGTCCTGGCTGCTGCTCTCCAAGATCGCCTGCGACGACTCGCTCTTCCCGATCGACCACTGGACGGCGATGGAGCGCACCCATTACATGGAGTCGTCCAAGCTGTTCGTGCCGGTCGACCGGCCGTTCTGGCTGGACCCGGCCGTGGACGACCGGGGCGTGCCGACCGGGCGCGACACGATGTCCATGACGCTCACCGACCGGATGACCCGGGGCACGTATCTGCTGGACAACGGCCCCGACCGGCCCGCCGTCATCTGTCTCTCGTACACCTGGTGCGACGACAGTCTCAAGTGGCTGCCGCTCTCCGCCGAGGAGCGGATGGAGGTCATGCTGAACTCGCTGCGCGAGATCTATCCCACGGTGGACATCCGCAAGCACCTCATCGGCAGCCCCGTGACCGTCTCCTGGGAGAACGAGCCGTACTTCATGGGCGCGTTCAAGGCCAATCTGCCGGGGCACTACCGCTACCAGCGACGGCTGTTCACCCACTTCATGCAGGACCGGCTGCCCGCCGACAAGCGGGGGATCTTCCTGGCGGGCGACGACATCTCGTGGACCGCGGGCTGGGCGGAGGGCGCCGTTCAGACCGCGCTCAACGCGGTGTGGGGCGTGATGCACCACTTCGGGGGTGCCACGGACGCCACGAATCCGGGGCCCGGTGATCTGTACGACGAGCTGGCGCCGGTCGAACTGCCCGAGGACTGACGGTGACGTGGCCCGCTCCGGGAGGGGGGGAGCGGGCCTCGTCGCCGTCGCCGTCGGACGTCGTGCGCGCCCGTCTGCGTCAGGGGCTTCGTCCGACGCGCGCGGCGGGTCCGTCAGACGCCCGCGGCGCGCGCCTCCGCGTACACCTCGGCCGCCACATCGACCAGCTCCGCCGCGTCACGCGTCGTGCTCTGGAGGTCCAGCATGATCTCCGGAACCCCCGACTCCGCGTGTGCCGCCAGGTCCTCGACGATCTGCGCCACACTGCCCTGGAACGGCTGCCGGCCCTCGCCCTCGAACGGCTTGGCGCTGTAGAGCGCGTTGGCACGGGCACAGGCGTCGAGCGGACGCTCCCTGCCGCGCTCGGCGGCCAGCTCCCGCACCTGCCGCCACTGCTCGGTCAGCTGCGCCGCGCCCATGGCCACGGGCACCCAGCCGTCCGCCCGGTCCACCAGGCGCCGGGTGGCGCGCGGGCTGTTCGCGGGCAGAAAGACCGGGATGGGACGGACCGGCTTGGGGCCGACCTCGGACGGCGCGATGGTGGTCAGCTCGCCCTCGTACGAGACCGGGTCCGGGCCCCAGACGGCCGCGCAGACGTCGAGCACCTCGTCCAGGACCGCGCCGCGCTTCTCGAACGGGGCGACGGAGGAGGCGGCGTACTCGTCGAGCGACCAGCCCGTGCCGAGGCCGGCGATCACCCGGCCGCCGCTCGCGACATCGAGCGAGGCCAGCGAGCGGGCCAGCTGGAACGGTACGTGCAGGGGCGCGACCAGGACGCTCGTGCCCAGCCGGGCCCGCTCGGTGGCCGCGGCGGCCAGCGTGAGGGTGATCAGCGGGTCGGCGACGCTCCGGTAATGGTCGGGCCAGGGCAGCCCCGGTACGCCGTACAGCCCCTGGGTGGCGGGCTCGGGGAAGAGGACGCGTTCGAAGACCCAGAGACTCTCGTATCCGGCCTCCTCCGCTGCCCGCGCCACGGCGGGCACATCGCGGCCGAGGCTGTACTGCTTCATCTGCGGAAGACCGAGACCGAGTCTGACCGGCATGTGTGCACTCCTTCGTGCGGATTCGTGCGATCGGTGGGACAACTACCGTAAGGCAACGCCTTGTTGAGCGCTCAACCTTTGGACCTCCCTACGGTACGGTTCCGGCCGCCGGGGGCGGTGCGCGGCGCGCCGTCGCGCGGGGGAGTGGGGTCCGTTCGGTATCCGACGCCGGTCGTCCCCATTCATGAATCGTGCGCAGATCATTGTCAGTGATACCGGTCGCCTCTACGCTCGCACGGCCTCGTTCGTGAATGTAGTTCACGTACATGATTGGAGTGTCTCAGTGAGCGAATCCATCCGACGGCGTCCGGCCGTCATGCTCGCCGTCATGTCCACCGTCGCCGCCGTACTCGCCCCGGCGGTGGCCTTCGCCGCGTCGCCCCTCGCGTCCCAGCCCTCCGGCCGACACCACACGGATCCCGTGGCCCCGCAGACCGTGGTGATCGACGGCAAGCGGATGCGGCAGGCCCGTATCGCCCTCGACCGCGGTGATCCCGCCCTCCGCGCGGCGGTCAAGTCCCTGACCGCGCAAGCGGACGCATGGCTGGGCCAGGGCCCCTGGACCGTCACCGACAAGCCGAGGCCCGCCCCCAGCGGTGACCCGCACGACTACCTCAGCCAGGCTCCGTACTGGTGGCCGTCCCAGCCGAAGACCGACGCCAACCCCTGGGGCTGCCCGTACGTCCAGCGCGACGGCGAGCGGAACCCCGAGGTCGACACCGGCACCGACCGCCCCAACATCGGCAAGGTCTTCAACTCCGCCACCACACTCAGCCTGGCCTGGTACTACACGGGCAAGAAGCGGTACGCGGAGCACGCGGCGCGGATCCTGCGCACCTGGTTCATCGACCCCGCGACCCGGATGAACCCGAACCTCGACCACGGGCAGTTCATTCCCTGCAAGTACGACGGCCGTGCCATCGGCATCATCGACTTCTCCCAGCAGTACACCAGCGTCCTCGACGCCCTCGCGATCCTCGGCACCGGAGCCCCGGGGTGGACCAGCGGCGACCGCGCGGGGATGCGTACGTGGAACAAGGCGTTCCTGGACTGGCTGGTCAACTCGCCCTTCGGCAAGGAGGAGTCGGCCGCCAAGAACAACCACGGCACCTTCATGGACATGCAGGTCGCCGGTCTCGCGCTCGCCACCGGCGACCGCGGGCTCGCGCGGAAGACCGTCCTCGCTGCCCGTGAGAAGCGCATCGACCCGCAGATCGCGGGCGACGGCAGTCAGCCCCAGGAACTGACCCGTACGCGCAGCTGGCACTACTCGACGTTCGATCTGGTCGCCTACACGCGCCTCGCGGCCATCGGGGAAAAGGTCGGCGTCGACCTCTGGGCGTACGAAGGGCCGCAGGGGCAGAGCCTGTTCAAGGCCGTCGAGTATCTGCTGCCGGCCGCGACCGGCGCCGCCCCCTGGCCGCACCCCGAGCTGGAGTTCAAGCGCTTCGCGGCGAGCGACATCGTCCACGCGGCGGCCGACGCGGGGAGCCGCGCGGCCCGCGCCGCGGTTCCCCGCCTGGAGACCCCGCCCGGGGGTGACCTCTGGACACTGCGGCCCGCCGCGGAACAGCTGGACTCCATAGCGGGCTGAGGCGGAAGGACCCGGGCACCCGCGCGGAGGGGTACCCGGGGCCGTGGCCTACGTCTCCGGGGTGGGGGCCGGCGCGGGCCTGGTGGTGGGGTCGGCGGCGGTCGCCACGGTGCGGCGGTCGCCCGTGCGGAGCACACCCGCGCCCACCATCAGCCCGCAGGCGAGCAGCGTCACCAGGCCGAACGAGACCACGAGCGAGGTCGCGTCCGCGACCGCGCCGATCGCCGAGGGCGCGATCAGGCCCGAGGTGTAGGTGATGGTGGCGACACCCGCGATGGCCTGGCTCGGGTTGGGCCCCGCGCGGCCCGCCGCCGCGAAGGCGAGCGGTACGACCACGGCCACGCCGAGCCCGAGGAACGCGAACCCGGCCATGGCGACCAGCGGTTGCGGTGCGACGACCACCAGGAAGCCGCCCACCACGGCCAGCGCTCCGCCCGTCCGCACGGTCCGTACCGCGCCGAACCGGTCGATCACCCGGTCGCCCGCGAGCCGCGCCACCGCCATGGTGAGCGCGAACGCCGTGGTCGACGCCGCCGCGACGCCCGGCGAGGTGTCCAGCACGTCCCGGAGGTAGACCGCCGACCAGTCGAGGCTCGCGCCCTCCGCGAAGACCGCGCAGAACCCGATCGCGCCGATCAGCAGCGCGGACTTCGGCGGCAGCGCGAACCGCGGCGGCGGGTCCTCCTCGGGCGCGCTGCGCAGGTCGAGCACGGCCTGGCAGGCCAGCAGGCCCAGCACCGTGAGCACGGCGGCGGCGAGCAGATGGTGCAGCCGGGCGTCACTGCCCAGATGGGCCGCGAGGGTGCCGGCGGCGGAGCCGATCAGCGCACCCGTGCTCCACATACCGTGCAGACTCGACATGATCGACTTGTCGAGCCGGTTCTCGACCTCCACCCCGAGGGCGTTCATCACCACGTCCGACAGGCCCGAGGCGGCGCCGTACACGAACAGGGCCGCGCACAGCGTGAGGAGATTCGGCGCCAGGGACGGCAGGGTCAGCGCGAGCGTCCAGAGGGCGAGCAGGACGCGCAGCGCGTTGCGCGAGCCGAAACGGTGGCTGATCCCGCTCGCCAGCGGCATCGCGACGGACGCGCCGATCGCCGGGAAGGCGAGCGCGAGCCCGAGCTGTCCCGCGCTGATCCCGGCGTGGTCCTGGATCCACGGGATACGGGTGGCGAAGCTGCCGGTGACGGCTCCGTGTACGCAGAAGACGGCGGCGACCGCGAACCGGGCCCGCCGCAACCTCTGTTTGTCGTGGACCACTTCAGCCGACATGTGTGCCTGTTCCTCCCCTGTGAGGTGCCCGTGTCCGACGCACCCGGCGGCGCACCGTCGTCGGTGCCGGAGTAAATTATCAGGAACCCTGCCTGATAAATAGGCCTTAATGAGCTGGGCGCGCGTGGGCCGCCCCGGCGATCTGGAAGGATTCCGGCATGGCCGCCTCCCCGAGCACCGCCAGAGCCATCAACGACCGGCTCGCCCTGCGACTGCTCCAGCAGGAAGGCCCGTTGACGGCGGGACAGCTGAAGACGCTGACCGGGCTCTCCCGGCCCACCGTCGCCGATCTGGTGGAGCGGCTCCAGGAGTCCGGACTGGTCAGGGTGGTCGGTGAGACGGGCGACCGGCGCCGCGGCCCGAACGCGCGGCTGTACGGGATCGTCGCGGACCGCGCCCATCTCGCGGCCCTCGACGTACGCACCCACAGCGTCTCCGTCGTGGTCGCCGATCTGCTCGGCGAGACCCTCGCCGAGGCGGTCCTGCCCATCGGCAGCGACACCGCCACGGAAGCCGCCGTCGAGCGGGCCGTGGCCCTGCTGGAGCGTACGGCAGGGAAGGCGGGCTCCGTACCCCTGCACAGCGTGGGCATCGGCGCCCCGGGCCTGGTCGACCCGGTCACCGGCGAACTGCGCGACTCCAGCGGACTGCCCGCCTGGCACCGCAGGCTCGTCGCCGTGCTCCAGGAACGGCTGCCCGCCACCGTTCTGGTCGAGAACGAGACCAATCTCGCCGCGCTCGCGGAACAGCGCCTCGGCGCGGCCCGTGGCCAGGACACCTTCGTCCTGCTCTGGCTCGGCCACGGGGTGGGCGCGGCCGTCATGCTCGACGGCAGGCTCCGCAGGGGCGCCTCCGGGGGAGCGGGCGAGATCGGTTTCCTGCCCGTGCCCGGCACCTCGCGGCTGCCCTCGGCGATCGCCTGTGACGGCGGTTTCCACACCCTGGCGGGCTCGGCGGGCGTCGCCGAGCTGGCCGGGCGGTACGGCATCACGGCCGTCCCCGCGCCTCAGGAACCGCCCTCCGCCGCGCTGGTACGCACAGCGGTGAGAGCCGCCGGGGACGCCCCGGGGGAGCAGGCGCGGTCCGCGGCGGCGTTTCTCGACGACCTCGCCGAACGGCTCGCCCTCGGTGCGGCGGCGGTCAGCGCCGTACTCGACCCCGGCCGGATCGTGCTGGCCGGCGAGGCGGGCCACGCGGGGGGCGAGGCGCTGGCGGCCCGGGTCGAGGAGCGGCTGGCCGCGATGACACCGCTGCGTACGGAGGTCAGAGCCGGGGCGCTCGGCGGCGCGGGCGTGCTGCGCGGCGCCCTGCTGACGGCGCGGGACGCGGCGCAGGACGAACTGTTCGCCCCCCAGCCCGTGAACGGCTGAGATTCGCCCCCCCGCACGTGAAGGGTCGTGGTCCGATCCGCCGCGCCGGCCGCGCGGGCTCGCCACGGCCGCGGCCCTGCGCGTCTCACGGACCGGACCTGTGAGTCAGCCCACAACCCTCCCCCGACTGGCCCACGATCAGCCGTGGCACACTGGTCGGGTACCAGAAGCAGCGCACTCCGGGGTCGGTGCAATTCCGAACCGGCGGTTATAGTCCGCGACCCGTCCGCATCCAGCGGCCGGTTGACCAGGTGAGATTCCTGGACCGACGGTGAAAGTCCGGATGGGAGGCAGTGCGCGGCGGGCCCTCACAGGTACGCCGCCGTCGGCGGTTCGTCCTCGGACGAGCCGGATCTTCGGCCTCGGCGTCCCCCTGTGCGTTCCCGCTTCTCTGTCGTCATCGACAGGCCCCGGAGTCCGTGCCCGAAGAGGCAGGAGGACCCGGTGGCCACGGAAACCGACGTCGTGGGCGACGCCGACGCCATGCGTCGCGCCATCGCGCTCGCCGCACGCGGACTCGGTTCCACCAGCCCCAATCCCGTCGTCGGATGCGTGATCCTCGATGCCTCGGGACGCCTCGCCGGCGAGGGATTCCACCGGCGCGCGGGCGGCCCGCACGCCGAGATCCACGCGCTGCGCGCGGCCGGTGAACGGGCCCGCGGCGGCACGGCGTACGTCACCCTCGAACCCTGCGCCCACACCGGCCGTACCGGACCCTGCGCCCAGGCGCTCATCGACGCCGGTGTCGCCCGGGTCAGCTACGCCGTCGCCGACCCGAACCCACAGGCGGCGGGCGGCGCCGACACCCTGCGAGCGGCCGGACTCACCGTCACCCGCGGGCTCCTCGGCGAGGAGGCAGAGGCGGGCAACGCGGCCTGGCTCACCTCCGTACGCCACGGCCGTCCCCACGTCCTGTGGAAGTACGCGGCCACGCTCGACGGCCGGATCGCCGCCGCCGACTCCACCAGCCGCTGGATCACCTCCGCCGAGGCGCGCGCGGATGTCCACCGGCTGCGCGCCGAGGCCGACGCGGTCGTGGTCGGCTCGGGCACCGCGCGCGCCGACGATCCGCATCTCGCCGTACGCGGCATCGAGGGCGCCGTGCAGCCGCTGCGGGTCGTCGTCGACACCGACGCGACCGCCGTGAAGCCCGGGGCCCGGGTGCTCGACGGCGCGGCGCCCACCCTGATCGCGATCGCCGAGGACGCCGACGCGGGGGAACTGCCCGAGGTCGTACGGCTGCCGCGGGCCGGACGCGGTCTGGACATCCCCGCCCTGCTGGCCGCCCTGCACGCGCGCGGCGTCCGCTCCGTACTCCTCGAAGGCGGCCCGGCCCTGGCCGGCTCCTTCGTCGCCGCCGGAGCCGTCGACAAGGTCGTCGGCTATCTCGCCCCCGTGCTGCTCGGCGCGGGCCGTACGGCACTCGGCGACGCCGGAATCAGCACCATCGGCGAGGCGTTGCGACTCCGGATGACGGAGAGCGTACGGATCGGACCCGACCTGCGGATCACCGCGGTCCCCGAGCCCGGACACGTTCCCGGACCCATCCCCGGACACGGACACGGACACGGACACGGACACGGATCCGGATCCGGACAGGCGCTCGCACCCGCGCCCGCCATGAATGTCCCCACCACGAAGGAGCGTTGAGTGTTCACCGGAATCGTCGAAGAACTGGGTGAGGTCACCGCCATCGAGAACCTCGGTGACTCCTCACGCTTCCGCCTCCGCGGACCCGTCGTCACCGAGAACGCCAAGCACGGCGACTCGATCGCCGTCAACGGTGTCTGTCTCACGGTCGTGGACTTCGAGGACGGTGAGTTCACCGCCGATGTGATGGCCGAGACGCTGAACCGCTCCAGCCTCGGCGCGCTGGAGACCGGCTCCCGGGTCAACCTGGAGCGGCCCGTGGCCGTCGGCGGCCGGCTCGGCGGGCATATCGTCCAGGGCCATGTGGACGGCACCGGCACCGTCGTCGAGCGCACCCCGTCCGAGAACTGGGAGCTGGTCAAGGTCGCGCTCCCCGCCGGCCTGTCGCGCTATGTCGTCGAGAAGGGCTCGATCACCGTCGACGGCGTCAGCCTGACGGTCGTCGACGCCGGGCCCGACTACTTCACCATCAGCCTCATCCCCACCACGCTCGCCCTGACCACGCTCGGTATCAAGGGACCCGGCGACCCGGTCAACCTCGAAGTCGACGTCCTCGCGAAGTACGTCGAGCGGCTGCTCGGCAGCGGCACGGGACGAACCGGGGAGACCGGCACGGCGCCGACCGGGGAGACCGGTACGGCACAGACCGAGGAGTCGGCCCGGTGAACGCTCTGACCTGGCTGAACGGCGAGGCCTTCACGGCCTTCGGCCAGCACATCCTGTGGTCCGACATGATCGGCAACACCATCGGTCTGGCCGCCCTCGCGCTCGGCTGGCGGCGCTCGATCTGGACCTGGCCCGCCCAGTTCCTGTCCGGCGTCATCCTCGTCGGCGCGTACGCCTCCGCCCACCTCAGCGGCGGTGTCGGCAAGCAACTGCTGGTCATCGGTGTGGCGTTGTGGGGCTGGCGGCAGTGGCAGCGCGGCAGGCGGCAGGCGCAGGACGGCTCGATCGCCGTACGGTTCGCCACCTGGCGCGAGCGCGGGGTGCTGCTCGGCGGTACGGCGCTGGGCACCCTGGCGGTCGGCGGCCTCTTCTCCGCCGTCCCCGATCTGTCCTGGAACCCCTGGCCGGACGCGTACATCTTCGTCGGCACGCTCGCCGCGATGGTCGCCCAGGCCCGTGGACTGGTCGAGTTCTGGTTCGCCTGGCTGCTCGTGGACATCGTCGGCGTCCCGCTCGCCTTCAGCAGCGGACTCGCCTTCTCCGGCCTCGTGTACGTCATCTACCTCGCCCTCGTCCTCTGGGGGATGCGCGACTGGTGGCTCCGTTCCCGCGCGACCGCCCCGGCTCTGGAAGGAGCAGCAGCATGACCGCACTGCCGACCCAGCCCACCTGGTACTCCACCGACAATGTCGAGGACCTCTCGCTCGACCCCGTGGAGCAGGCCATACGGGAGATCGCCGCCGGACGCCCGGTCGTGGTGGTCGACGACGAGGACCGCGAGAACGAGGGCGATCTCGTCATCGCGGCCGAGATGGCCACCCCCGAGATCATCGCCTTCATGATGAGCGAGTGCCGCGGACTGATCTGCGCCCCCATGGAGGGCGCGGAGCTGGACCGGCTCGAACTCCCGCAGATGGTCGGCCACAACACCGAATCGATGCGTACGGCCTTCACGGTCTCCGTCGACGCGTCGGCCGCCCATGGCGTCACCACCGGTATCTCCGCCGCCGACCGGGCCACCACCCTCCGGCTGCTCGCCGCGGGGGACGCGGAGCCCGGTGACTTCGTCAGGCCCGGCCATGTCTTCCCGCTGCGCGCCAAGACCGGCGGGGTGCTCGTACGCAACGGTCACACCGAGGCGGCCGTCGATCTGGCGCGCCTCGCCGGGCTGCGTCCCGCCGGGGCGATCGTGGAGATCGCGGGCGAGGACGGGGTGATGCTGCGGCTGCCCGAGCTGATCCCGTTCGCCCGCAAGCACGGCCTCACGATCATCTCCATCGAGGATCTGATCGCCTACCGCCGCACCTCGGAGCCCACGGTCCGCCGGGAGGCGGAGGTACGCCTGCCCACCGTCCACGGCGAGTTCACCGCGTACGGCTACCGCTCCACGGTCGACGGCGTCGAGCATGTCGCGCTCGTCCACGGCGACATCGGCGACGGCGAGGACCTGCTCGTACGGGTCCACTCCGAATGCCTCACCGGCGACATCTTCGGCTCGCTGCGCTGCGACTGCGGCCCCCAGCTCCAGGCGTCCATGGAGCGGATCACCAAGGAGGGCCGCGGAGTCGTCGTCTATCTGCGCGGCCACGAGGGCCGGGGCATCGGGCTGCTGTCCAAGCTGCGCGCGTACGAGCTCCAGGAGCGCGGCCACGACACACTGGACGCCAACCTCGAACTCGGCCTGCCCGCCGACGCCCGCGACTACGCGGCGGGCGCGCGGATCCTCGACGACCTCGGGGTCCGCGGGCTGCGGCTGATGACCAACAACCCCGACAAGACGACGGCGCTCGTCCGGCACGGGCTGCGGGTCACCGGACGCGAGCCGATGCCCGTCCAGGCGGGGGAGCACAACCTCCGCTATCTGCGCACCAAGCGCGACCGGATGGGACACGACCTGCCGTGGCTGGACGCGTCCACCGCGTCCGCCTGCGACAACCAGTGACCACCCACCGCACCATCCACCACACCACCCAGAAGACCAGCGGCGAACAGCTTCGAGGAGAGACGTGAGCGGCAAGGGCGCACCCGAACTGAGTGTGAAGAACTGCGGAGACCTCCGGGTCGCCGTGATCGCGGCGCAGTGGCACGAGCAGGTCATGGACGGCCTCGTCGACGGCGCCCTGCGGGCCCTGCGGGACCTCGGCATCGACGAGCCGACCCTGCTCCGCGTACCGGGCAGCTTCGAGCTCCCGGTCGTCGCGAAGGTGCTGGCCGGCCGCGGCTACGACGCGGTCGTCGCCCTCGGCGTCGTCATCAGGGGCGGCACCCCGCACTTCGAGTATGTGTGCCAGGGCGTGACGCAGGGCCTCACACAGGTCTCCGTCGACACGGGTGTCCCGGTCGGCTTCGGCGTGCTGACCTGCGACACCGAGGAGCAGGCGCTCGACCGGGCCGGGCTGGAGGGCTCGCACGAGGACAAGGGGCACGAGGCGGTCACCGCCGCCGTCGCCACCGCGACCACCCTGCGGACCATCGCCGAACCCTGGCGCCAGGGAGCCACGTCCGGCCGCGTAAAGTGACCCTCACCATGTCCAAGAAGACGTTCGAGGAGCTCTTCGCCGAGCTCCAGCAGAAGGCCGCCGAGGGCGACCCCGCCACCTCCCGTACCGCCGAGCTGGTGGGCAAGGGCGTCCATGCCATCGGCAAGAAGGTCGTCGAAGAGGCGGCCGAAGTATGGATGGCCGCCGAGTACGAGGGCAAGGAAGCCGCCGCCGAGGAGATCTCCCAGCTCCTCTACCACGTCCAGGTGATGATGGTCGCGCGCGGAATCTCCCTCGACGACGTGTACGCCCATCTCTGATTCGCCCATCTCCGAGCACACGCGTCACGTTTCGTCCCGTATCACCTGTTCTGTACAACAGCCCCTTCGCACAAAGGAATCCGACCTCATGCTGCGCATCGCCGTTCCCAACAAGGGTTCACTCTCAGGACCTGCGTCGGCGATGCTCCATGAGGCCGGCTACCAGCAGCGCAAGGAGTCCAAGGAACTCGTCCTGGTCGACCCGGACAACGAGGTGGAGTTCTTCTACCTCCGCCCGCGCGACATCGCGATCTATGTGAGTTCGGGACGGCTGGACATCGGCATCACC
The DNA here is from genome assembly GCF_044741565.1 of Streptomyces sp. NPDC088147. Taxonomy (NCBI): domain Bacteria; kingdom Bacillati; phylum Actinomycetota; class Actinomycetes; order Kitasatosporales; family Streptomycetaceae; genus Streptomyces; species Streptomyces sp. NPDC088147. The sequence goes on from NZ_JBIUSY010000010.1 coordinate 394,229, forward strand.
GGCCGGGATCTGCTGCTGGACTCCGGCGCCAACGCGGAGGAGATCCTTCCGCTCGGCTTCGCGCGCTCCACGTTCCGCTACGCCACCAAGCCCGGCACCGCGGGCGGCGTGGCGGACTTCGGCGGCATGACCGTCGCCACCTCGTACGAGGGCATCGTCGCCAAGCACCTCGCGGACAACGGCGTCGACGCCTCGGTCGTCCACCTGGACGGCGCGGTCGAGACCGCCATCGAGCTGGGTGTCGCCCAGGTCATCGCCGATGTGGTGGAGACCGGCACCTCGCTGCGCAACGCGGGCCTGGAGGTGATCGGCGAGCCGATCATGACCTCGGAGGCGGTCGTCATCCGCCGCAGCGGCGCCGACGGCGAGGAGCCCAAGGTGCAGCAGTTCCTGCGCAGGCTCCAGGGCGTCCTCGTGGCCCGTACGTACGTGATGATGGACTACGACTGCCGCGCCGAACACCTGGAGCGCGCCGTCGCCCTCACCCCGGGCCTGGAGTCGCCGACCGTCTCCCCGCTGCACAACGAGGGCTGGGTCGCCGTCCGCGCGATGGTCCCGGCCAAGGAGGCACAGCGGATCATGGACGGTCTGTACGAGCTGGGCGCCCGCGCCATCCTCACCACGGCCATCCACGCCTGCCGCCTCTGATCCCGCGCCGGTCACCCGGCCACCGCACCCACTCCCGGAAGTCAGAGAACGTATGTCCGCCCCCGTGCCCCAGCCAGGTCCGTCCGGTCAGCCCGCACAGGAACCGTCCGGTGTGTCAGGTCCGTCCGGCCGATCCGGTCCGCCCCCGCTTCCGGTCACCTTCCGGCCGACCCGTACCCGGGCCGTGCTGCTGACCGTCGGCGTGGTCATGTTCGCCGTCATCACGGCCATCGGCCTGGTACTCGACCAGCTGAGCGCGGGGGAGCGGATGAGCTTCATCTTCACGGCCCTGCTGTTCCTCGGGGTACTGATGCTGCTCAGCCGCCCCAAGGCCGTGGCCGACGACACGGGAGTGACTGTCGTCAATATCACGCGCCGCCGCCGACTGGAGTGGGCCGAGATCCTGCGCGTCAATCTGCGCCCCGGCGACCCCTGGGTCTTCCTCGACCTCAGCGACGGCAGCAGCCTGCCCGTACTGGCCATCCAGCCCGGAATCGCCAGGGCACACGCCATCCGCGACGCCCGCGCCCTGCGTGCGCTCGCCGACTCCCACTCCTCCGCCGCCGGCCACGGCTGACCGTACGGCGCCCCATCCACGGCCGTACAGCACTGCCCTCTTCGCCGCTGTCTTGATTACTCTGGTGCCGGAGGCGCCGAGTGCGCCCCGCTCCGCATCCGACGGCCGCATCCGGCCCGCGGGGCACCTGCGACCCGAGGAGTGACTCCCTCCAGCAATGGACGGATCGTCCGGTAGTACCTGCGCCGCCCCCTTCGAAGAGGCGGCGGCATGACCATCCCCCTTCTGCTGCTCGCCGCGGCATTCCTTCTGATCCTCGCCAACGGATTCTTCGTGGCCGCCGAGTTCGGCCTCGTCACCGTGGACCGTCCCGACGCCGAACGCGCCGCCGCCGCGGGTGACCGCCGCGCCCGTACGGTCGTCAGGTCCCTGCGGGAACTGTCCTTCCAGCTCTCCGGCACCCAGCTGGGCATCACCATCACCTCGCTGGTCGTCGGCATGCTCGCCGAGCCCGCGCTCGCCCAGCTGCTGGACGCCCCGCTCTCCGCGACCGGACTGCCCGAAGGGGCCGTCTCCGGGGTCGCGGTGGTGATCGGCATGCTGCTGGCCTCCGCCGTCCAGATGGTGATCGGCGAACTCGTCCCGAAGAACTGGGCGGTCTCCCGGCCGCTCCAGGTCGCGCGGTTCGTGGCGGGCCCCCAGTATCTCTTCGCCACCGTGTTCCGGCCGGTGATCTCCCTGCTCAACACCGTCGCCAACCGGCTCGTCCGGCTGCTGGGCGTGGAACCGACCGACGAACTCGCCTCGGCCCGCACCCCCGGCGAACTGGTCTCCCTGGCCCGCCACTCCGCCCGCGCGGGCACCCTCGAACAGGACACCGCCGATCTGTTCGTACGGACCCTCTCACTCGGCCGGCTCACCGCGCAGCATGTGATGACCCCCCGGGTGAAGGTGAGCGCCCTCCAGGCCGACGCGACCGCCGCGGACGTCCTCAACCTCACCCGTGCCACCGGTCTGTCCCGCTTCCCCGTCTACCGGGAGCGCATCGACGAGATCGTGGGCATGGTGCATCTCAAGGACGCGCTCGCGGTCCCGGTGGAGCGGCGGCTGCGCACCCCGGCCGGCCGGATCGCCGTACCGGCCCTGCTGGTCCCCGAGACCCTGCCCGTGCAGCAGCTCCTCGAACGGCTGCGCAGCGAGCAGCCGATAGCCATCGTGGTCGACGAGTACGGCGGTACGGCCGGTGTCGTCACCCTGGAGGACATCATCGAGGAGCTGGTCGGCGAGGTGCGCGACGAGCACGACGCCGAGGGCGACGGACGGCCGGAACTGGCCCCCGTCGCGTCCGAGGACGGCCGCCCCGCCTGGGACGCCGACGGCAGCGCCCGGGTCCTCACCCTGCGGCGGATCGGACTCGACGTACCCGAGGGGCCGTACGAGACCCTCGCCGGTCTCGTCGCCGATCTGCTGGGCCGTATCCCGGCCCCCGGCGACCGGGCGGAACTGCCGGGCTGGCGGCTCTCCGTGCGCCAGGTGGACCGCTACCGGGCCGAGCGGGTCCGGCTGGTACGGACCGCCGAGCTTCCGGCGGGCACCCCGGCCGATCAGCGGGCCTGTGTCCCGGCGATGGCGGAGGGGCCCCGATGAGCGCCCTGCAACTCGTCTTCGCCCTGCTGCTCGTCCTGGCCAACGGCTTCTTCGTCGGAGCCGAGTTCGCCCTCGTCTCCGTACGCCGCAGCCAGATCGAACCGCACGCCGCACGCGGCTCCGCGCGGGCCAGACAGGTGCTGCACGGTCTGGAGAATCTGCCGCAGATGATGGCGGCCGCGCAGTTCGGCATCACCGTCTGCTCCCTGACGCTCGGCGCGGTCGCCGAGCCCACGGTGGCGCATCTGCTGGAGCCCGTCTTCCACGCCGCCCATGTGCCCGAGGGACTGATCCATCCGCTGGGCTATGTCATAGCCCTCGCGCTGGTCGTCTTCCTGCATCTGGTCATCGGCGAGATGGTCCCGAAGAACCTCGCCATGGCCGCGCCCGAGAAGACCGCGCTCTGGTTCAGCCCCGGTCTGGTCGGTTTCGCCCGGCTGTGCCGCCCGGTGACGGCCGGCCTCGGCGCCTGCGCCCGGCTGGTGCTGCGGGCCTTCCACGTCGAGCCCAAGGACGAGGTGGAGGCGGTCTTCACCAGCGAGCAGCTCAACCGGCTCGTCGAGGACTCGGGCCAGGCGGGACTGCTCGAACCGGAGGCGCAGGAACGGCTGGAGGACGCCCTGGAGCTGGGCAGCCGCCCGGTCACGGACGTACTCCTGACCCGCGCCTCCCTGGTGACGGTGACCCCCGCGGTCACCCCGCGCGAGATCGAGGAGCTGACGGTACGCACCGGCTACTCCCGCTACCCGGTCTGCGCGGAGGGCGGCGGGGCCTTCATGGGCTATCTGCATGTCAAGGACGTCCTCGATCTGGAAGCCGGCGAACGCGCCGTGCCGCAGCACATCTGGCGGCCGATGGCGACGCTGCGGGCGGAACTCCCGCTGGACGACGCGCTCACCGTGATGCGCCGCGCGGCCTCGCATCTCGCGCAGGTCGCGGACGCGTCCGGCCGGGTGCTCGGTCTGGTGGCCCTGGAGGACGTCCTGGAAATGCTGGTCGGTGAGGTACGCGACCCGTCCCACCGGGCGACGGCGGCGCCGAAGCCGGCCCTGGTGGGTGAGCAGCGCACGGACCAGTCCGATCAGGTCCTGGCACGCTGACGGGACGGTCCACGGCAGGCGGCGCGCCCGAGGCGAGAGTGCCGACGGCGCGCCGCTGTCGAAGGGGAGGCCGCGCTCGATGTACGCGGCTCGATGTACGCGGCGCGATGTACGGATCCTCAGGCGGGCGGGAGGTCCTGGGGGCCGCGGTTCGCCGGGCCGCGCCCCGAGAGCACCTCGCCGTACGCCTGCATCAGATCGGGCAGCCGCAGCGTCGCCAGATCGTCGCGGGTCGGCGTCCCGCTGTACCCGGACAGCCGCAGATCGCGGTACGCGCAGCTCTTCTCGTACAGCGTCCGCACGAAGCGCCCGTTGCCCAGCTCGTCGATCCATCCCTGGTCCACGACATGGCCGCTGATCGAGCGCAGCTCGTCCGCCGCCTCCTCGTCCCAGACGTCGCCGTTCTCCGCGGCCAGCACGCCGCCGATGGCGGTCAGTTCCAGTGGCCGGTAGCTGGGGAAGTCGACACGGCTGGTGAAGCGTGAGGAGAGGCCCGGATTGGCGGCGAGCAGCCGGTCCATGCCCTCCGGATAGCCGGCCAGGATGACCACGAGATGGTCGCGGTTGTCCTCGGCGCGCTTCAGCAGCACCTGGAGGGCCTCGTCGCCGTACGCGTCGCCCTTGCTGTAGCCCGAGTTGGAGAGGCTGTACGCCTCGTCGACGAAGAGCACCCCGCCGATCGCCGAGTCGATCAGCTCATTCGCCTTGACGGCGGTCTGGCCCAGGAACTCGCCGACCATGTCGGCCCGCTGGGCCTCGACCAGATGGTCCCCGCCGAGCAGCCCCAGGGCGTAGAAGATCCGCCCGAGGATCCGGGCGACGGTGGTCTTGCCGGTGCCGGAGGGGCCGGAGAAGACAAAGTGACGTTTCGGCGGCTGGACGGGCAGCCCCTGGCCGGCCCGCAGCCGCGCCATGTGCAGTTGCGCCGTCGCCGCCTTGACCTGCCGTTTCACCGGCTCCAGACCGACCATCCGCTCCAGCTCGGCGAGGGCCTCGGCGAGCAGCGCCGGATCGGTCGGGCCGTCCGGGAAGCGCGGTGGAGCGGGTGGCGCGGGCGGCGGGGCCTTCTCCCGTACGCCTTCGCGTGCCGGGGGCGGGGTGACCCCGCCCAGCTGGGGCTGGACCTCGTTGCCGATCCGTACGTCGGAGCCGACCGAGCCCTCTGGCTCGCCCCCGGACTCCGCCGTGTCCGCCGCGTCCTGGCCGAGCCCCGCGCGCGCGACGGAGGCGATCCCCACCGGATCGTCCGGCCCTTCGTACCCGTCGGAATCGGTGATCGCGGCGAGCCGGGCCGCGGTGTCCATGAACGCAGGATCGAGCCGGTGCACGGCCCGGTAGAGCGGCAGCGCGGCGGCGCTGCGTCCGGTGCCCTCATGGGCGCGGGCCAGCCAGTACCGCAGCTCCTTGCGCTGCGGCTGTTCGCTGCGGCAGCGCATCAGCGCGGTGGACAGCAGCGGCTCCGCCTGCCCGTACATCTCCAGCCGCACCCGCGCCATCCCGCCGAAGAGCCCGGCCTCGATCCCCAGCAGCGGGTCATGGACGAGCGGTTCGGTGTGGCGCACCAACTGGTCCCAGTCCTTGACCAGATAGGCGCGGCAGGCGTGCAGGAAGCGCACCTGCGGATCGGCGTCCACCGGCGGCAGACCCGCGAGAGCCCGGTCGAGCTCCGGCACATGGCGGCCGTCCAGCCAGTGCGAGGCGTGGGCGAGCAGCAGATCACGCCCGCTCTCCAGCACCGGCTGCACCCACCAGCCGAGCCAGTACCAGGAGTTGAGGGTGCGGCGGTGGCGGGAGCGCTGCTCGCCGAAGCGGTCGCGGTGGCGGTACATGCGCAGCAGGGCGGTGGTGGTGTCGACGCGCAGCGCGTGCAGCCCGAGCCAGCCGTCGGCCATCCCGGGATCGAGCCGTACGGCGGTCCTGAACTCTTCCTCCGCCTGGGGATAGGCCCCCATCGTGTAGGCGTCCACACCGCGCACCCAGGCGAGGTCGGCCGGGGCCTGTGTGCCCTGCGCGCCGATATCCATCAGGTCCCCCACAAACCGTGCCCCCGGAATGTCCCGCCGGGCGGGCGCCCGCCGGCAGCGTGCCGAACCACCTTGTCGCGGACGGGAATTGACCGCACCGAGAGGCATCGTACCTGCGCAGAGGGTGTGCGACGAAGGGCACCGCAGCGTGGGCGGAGCGGTGACCCAGGGTGAGCGCGGGAGGGGTACGGCACGGGTGGAGGGGCGACGAACAGGTCCGAAGGGCAGAACGAAGCCCCCGATCACGGGGGAACAACCGGGGGCTTCGCGTCTGCGGCGGCTCCGAAAAGCCGCACATTAAGAACGTAAGACCTGTCCGGCCCCTCGGTCAAGCCGAGTTGGGCACTCTCCCGGGGTCGATTTCCGACTGCTCAGTATGGAGGCAGAAGCTGATCACACTGTGTGACGGTTTGGTCCGCCCTCGCGGTCGTCACCGGCCCCGTACGTATCACGTACCCCGTCTGTCGCTCGGTTACCAGGGCATCGGCGAAGGGCCGCGAGGGGTCGGCCGAGAAATGGCGTGTCTCCGCCGTCGTCCACCCGTCCCAGAAGGCGGAGAGCGCGGGGCCGTCGCGCCGCCGGCCCCGCTCCCAGGACTCCTCCGCGCCCCGGTCCATCCAGAAGAGCCGGGCGAGACACGGCCGGAGCGCCCGCCGCCCGGCCCCCACACCCTCGATGATCACCACGGGAGCGGGCGGCAGCGGACGCGGCGCGGTGAACCGCCGCAGCGTCCAGTCGTACGGCGCGTAGCGCGCGCTCACACCGCGCGAGAGCGGCTCGATGACCTGCGACCTCAGCCGGTCCACCCACGCGAAGAACTGCTCGTGCGTCGCCAGGTCGTCGAGCCGCAGTACGGGCGCCCCGTCCAGCTCCGCCGACAGCCGCGTCGCGAACGTGCTCTTGCCGGAGCCCGCGTGCCCGTCGACCGCGATCAGCCGGACGGGACCACAGGAGGGCGGCAGCGCGCGCAGGGCCGTGGCCGCTTCGGTCAGGTCGTTCATCCGTCCCACCCTACGAGGCCGCGTCCCGCGCGGCCCGGCGCCGTCGCCGCCGCAGGTCACGCCACCGGTGAAGACCAATATTGGTGGGCCGACGCGGTCCGAATCGCTGGCAGAGGCCCACCGCGAACCGCGATAGTGGACGACTGTCGAACCGCCGTCATCTCTCCGCGCTCTCCCGTATCCCCGGCGTTCTCACCGCTCTCAGCGTTCCGAACGTTCTCACCGCTCGCTCCGCCTTCGACCGGAGGTTCTCATGACCAGCCCCACCTCACGCAGAACCGTGCTGGCCGCCGCGCTCGCGGCTGTCGCGGGCACCGGCGCGGCGGGCGCGGTCCCGGCCGCCGCCGCTTCCGCCCCGACCCGGGACCCGGCCCCCGCCTCACCCCCCTCGACCTCAACGGCTCCCACCGGGGCGAAACCTCTCGTGGACAACGCCTTCTGGACCTCGTACGCCGACTGGCGCGCCGGTACCGCGAAGGGCACCCGCGCGGTGTCCGGCACCCGGCCCTCGCTGGTGATCGGCGCCCCCGCCGGCCGCACCGACTACGCCGATCCGCACACCGGTACGACCACCACCTGGGAGTACGGGACCTGGACCTCGCCCCTGCACCGCTCGAAGGTCCCCGCCACCGAGGTGATCGCCTCCTGGAACGCCAGGACCCCGGCCGGCACCTGGCTCCAGATCGAACTGCGCGGCCAGTACGCCGACGGCACCGAGACGCCCTGGTACGTGCTGGGCCGCTGGACCTCGGGCGACGGCGAGGGCGACATCCGGCGCACGTCCCTCGACGGCCAGACCGACGGACGCAGCAGCATCTGGACCGACACCTTCTCGGTGGACGACCCGGCGAGCGGGCTGCGCCTCGCCTCGTACCGGCTGCGGCTGACCCTCTACCGCAGGCCCGGCACCACGCTCACGCCGGTCGTGCACCGGGCGGGCGCGATGGCCTCCGACGTCCCGGACCGGTTCACCGTCCCCGCGTCCAGGCCCGGCCTCGCCCGCGAGCTGACCGTGCCGCGCTACTCGCAGAACATCCACACCGGGCAGTACCCCGAGTACGACAACGGCGGCGAGGCCTGGTGCAGCCCCACCTCCTCGCAGATGATCATCGAGTACTGGGGGCGCCGGCCCACCGCGGAGGACCTCGCCTGGGTGAACCCGGACTTCGCCGACCCCCAGGTCTGCCACGCGGCCCGGTTCACCTACGACTACCAGTACGAGGGATGCGGCAACTGGCCCTTCAACGCCGCGTACGCCACCACCTACCGGGACATGAGCGCGGCCGTGACCCGGCTGGGCTCGCTCACCGACGTGGAGACCCTCATCCGCGCCGGTATCCCCGTGATCACCTCGCAGTCCTTCCTCAAGGAGGAGCTGACGGGGGCGGGTTACGGCACCGCGGGCCATCTGATGACCGTCATCGGCTTCACGGCCGAGGGCGATGTGATCGCCAATGACCCCGCCTCGCCGGACAACCCCGCCGTACGCCGCGTCTACCGGCGTGTGGAATGGGAGAACATCTGGCTCAGGACCAAGCGGTACAACGCCTCGGGCAAGGTGACCTCCGGCACGGGCGGCGTCTGCTACGTCTACTGGCCCGCCGCGCCGGACGCGGCCCAGCGCCGGGCCCTGCGCTCGGTGGGCCTGCTCTGACGCGTCGAGCCCTCCCCGGCGGCCGGAGGAACGAGCCCCTCCGGCCGCTCGTGGCGGCCCGGGGACTCTCTGCGATACTGCGGGCGATCGTGCGCACACCCCGTGGCAGCCGGAGACCAGGACGCGAATGTGAATCGCAGTGAACAGCGCGGCAGCTCCGAACGCTCCCAGGCCCGGCGCTCCGAACTCATCGCGACCGGCCGGAAGCTGTTCGCCGACACCTCGTACGACGCGCTGTCGATGGACGACATAGCCCAGCACGCCGGGGTCGCCAAGGGGCTGATCTACTACTACTTCAAGAACAAGCGCGGCTACTACCTCGCCATCGTCGAGGACTCGGTCGCCGAACTCGTCTCGCTCGCCTCGGGCGGCGCCGAACTCCCGCGCACCCAGCGCGTCCAGGGCACGGTCGAGGCCTATCTGCGCTTCGCCCAGTACAACGAGGCGGCGTACCGCACCATCATCACGGGCGGCGTCGGCTTCGACACCCAGGTCCAGGCCATCCGCGACGCCGTACGGACGGGCCTGGTCTCCACGGTCGCCCAGGGCGCGTACGGCCGCTCCGACATCCCGCCGATCGCCCGGCTCGCCCTGCTCGGCTGGCTCAGCAGCGTCGAGTGGCTCACCCTCGAATGGCTGGAGTACCAGCAGGACCTGCCGAGGGAGATCCCGCGCGATCTGCTCGTACGGATGCTGCGCCACACGCTGAACACGATCGAGGAGTTCGCCCCGGAGTGCCCCGCGCCGCCGCAGGACCTCGACTGGCGCCCCGTCACCGGCCTCGACGCGGGCCAGGAGCCCCCGGGGGCATGAAGTCGCCGGGGGCGGGGGCCTCTGAGGCTCTCCCCGCCCCCGACGGGCCGGTCGCGCGATCGCGTCGCGCAGTCTCTAGTCGATCGACTTGATCAGTTCACCGTCGGTGGTGTCGCCGCTCAGCTCCCAGAAGAAGGTGCCGCCCAGCCCCTGCTGGTTCTTGTACGCCATCTTCCCGGCGATGGTCGCGGGGGTGTCGTAGCTCCACCACTGGTTGCCGCAGAAGGCGTACGCGGTGCCCCCGACCGTGCCGTTGGCCGGGCACGAGGTCTTCAGGATCTTGTAGTCCTCGATGCCCGCCTCGTACTTCCCCGGCGCCGCGCCCGTCGCGGTGCCGCCCGGCTCCTTCTGTGTGACGCCGGTCCAGCCGCGCCCGTAGAAGCCGATGCCCAGCAGCAGCTTCTCGGACGGGACACCGAGCCCCTTGAGCTTGCTGATGGCCGCGTCGGAGTTGAAGCCCTCGGTCGGGATGCCCGGGTAGGACGTGAGCGGCGAGTGCGGGGCCGTGGGGCCCTGCGCCGCGAACGCGCCGAAGAAGTCGTACGTCATCGGGTTGTACCAGTCGAGGTACTGCGCCGCCCCCGCGTAGTCGGCGGCGTCGATCTTCCCGCCGTCCGAGCCGTCGGCGGTGATGGCCGCCGTCACCAGGTCGGAACCGAACTCGGTGCGCAGCGCGGAGGCCAGGTTCCTGAACGCGTCACGACCACTGGAGTCACAGGTCAGACCGCAGGCGTTGGGGTACTCCCAGTCGACGTCGATCCCGTCGAAGACATCGGCCCAGCGCGGGTCCTCGACCAGTGCGCGGCAGGACTGCGCGAACGCGGCCGGGTTCTTCGCCGCTTCGGTGAAGCCCCCGGACCAGGACCAGCCGCCGAAGGACCAGATCACCTTGAGACCGGGGTGCTGCGCCTTGAGCTTGCGCAGCTGGTTGAAGTTGCCGCGCAGCGGCTGGTCCCAGGTGTCGGCGACGCCGTCGACGGACTGGTCGGCGGTGTACGCCTTCTCGTAGTCGGCGTAGGAGTCGCCGATCACGCACTTGCCGCCGGTGACATTGCCGAACGCGTAGTTGATATGCGTGAGTTTGGCGGCGGAGCCGGAGGTCTCGATGTTCTTGACGTGGTAATTGCGGTCGTAGACGCCCCAGTTGGTGAAGTAGCCGACCACCTTGTTGCCCGCCGCGGCAGCCGTGGCGGGGGCGGCCTCACCGGCGGACGCGGTGCCCGCTCCGGACAGCAGGGTCACGCCGAGGACGGCGGTACACGCGGCGGCGATCAGCGCACGGAACCGGGCGCGGGGACGGTGGAGTCTGAGCACGGGATCTCCTCGTGGGGGAGGAAGAGCGAGTGGGGGGGGCAGCGAAGTCATGGGGTTGACTTGGCATGAACGCGAAATGCGTTGGGGTGGACGTTAGAAGGACTAGACCACTGGGGTCAATGGTTCGGACCAAGTTCGGACCGGCCAGTGGCCACTTCCCGCCCGTGACGGCAGGGCGCCCGATCGGGCATACTCCAACGCGCCACAGTCACTGATCAGCTGCTTCCGTGATCCGGAGGTGCAGCATCGGCTGGGCACCACTGCCGTCCGGGGGCACCCCCGGACTTCAGCCGGCGGCGCCGCCACACCCCGCGTGCGCGTCGCCGCAGCGCCCGACAGGGAGGAGAGCGCCGTATGTCCGACCGTGCCCCGCAACCGGTGGAACGCCAGCTGCCCACCGAGGAGTCCCAGGATCTCGTCGCCCTCGTACGCGACATCGTCCAGCGGGAGATCGCTCCCAAGGCGGCCGAGGAGGAGGACGCCGGGCACTTCCCCCGCGACGTCTTCACCCTCCTCTCCGCGTCAGGACTGCTCGGCCTCCCCTATGACTCCGCCCATGGCGGCGGGGACCAGCCGTACGAGGTCTACCTCCAGGTACTCGAAGAACTCGCCGCCGCCCGGCTCACCGTCGGCCTCGGCGTCAGCGTCCACTCCCTCGCCTGCCACGCCCTCGCCGGCTACGGAACGAAGGCCCAGCAGGCCCAGCTCCTCCCCGCGATGCTGGGCGGCGGCCTCCTCGGCGCCTACTGCCTCTCCGAGCCCGCCTCCGGCTCGGACGCGGCCTCGCTCCGCACCAAGGCCGTACGGGACGGCGACGACTGGGTCATCACCGGCACCAAGGCCTGGATCACCCACGGCGGCATCGCGGACTTCTACACCGTGCTCGCCCGCACCGGGCAGGAGGGCGCCCGGGGCATCACGGCCTTCCTCGTCCCCGGCGACGCCCCCGGACTCAACGCGGCGGCCCCCGAGAAGAAGATGGGCATGAAGGGCTCGCCCACCGCCCAACTCCACTTCGACGGCGTACGGGTGGCCGACGACCGCCGCATCGGCGACGAGGGCCAGGGCTTCGCCATCGCGCTCTCCGCCCTCGACTCGGGCCGCCTCGGCATCGCCGCCTGCGCCGTCGGACTCGCCCAGGCGGCCCTGGACGAGGCCGTCGGATACGCCACAGGGCGGCGGCAGTTCGGCAAGCCCATCGCGGACTTCCAGGGACTGCGCTTCCTGCTCGCCGACATGGCCACCAGGATCGAGGCCGGCCGCGCGCTCTACCTCGCCGCCGCCCGGCTGCGCGACGCGGGCCGCCCGTTCTCCCAACAGGCCGCCATGGCCAAGCTGTTCTGCACGGACGCCGCGATGCAGGTCACCATCGACGCCGTACAGGTCCTCGGCGGCTACGGCTACACCGCGGACTTCCCGGCGGAGCGCTATATGCGTGAGGCCAAGGTGCTCCAGATCGTCGAGGGCACCAACCAGATCCAGCGCATGGTGATCGCCCGCCACCTGGCGGGCCCCGAATCCCGCTGACCACCGCGCGCACGCTGACGGACGGTCAGCGTGCGCGCCGGAGAGCTACGCCGCGTGCCGCTGGAGAGCCGGCACCTTGAACGGACGTGAGCCGGGACCACCGACATGCGAGAACGGCTGCGTCCGCCAGTCGAGCCCCTGCGGCAGCGTCAGCAGCAGCGCGGTGTCCTGCTCCTGAGCCTCGGACGACGCGTCGGCGGCCGGAGCCTCCGACGCCGAACGGCCCGTACCGGCACAGACCGAGAGTACGAACGGATTCCACGGGGAAGGGCACAGCGCGTGCTCCGGCAGGACGTCCTCGTCCGCCAGCAACGCGATTGGCTGCGCACAGTCCGGGCAGACGACCCGGTACATCTCGAAGGTGTCGTAGAAGTCGAGTTCGTCGGCGTCGACGAGCTCAACGGGCTCCGGTTCGGTACGTCCGGCGCGCTTCAGGCTCTGCATGGAGACATTCCCCCTCGGGTGGGCCGACCAGGCTCTTGTGGTCTCGACCACAGCAAGCAATTCCCGTCGCGCGAGCCAGGTAACCGTAAGGTCTCGACCGACCCGCCCAGAGACCTGTGGTCTTCGTCACACGCCCCCTCGCGCGGCTCTTCGGCTCACTCCCGACTGTGCTGGAAGCGGCCCGGGGCAATAGGTTGATCCGCATGGAGGAGCTGGATCGTCAGATCGTGGAATTGCTTGTCAAGGACGGCCGGATGAGCTACACCGACCTGGGCAAGGCCACCGGCCTGTCCACGTCGGCGGTGCATCAGCGCGTACGCCGGCTGGAGCAGCGAGGCGTCATCCGCGGCTACGCCGCGGTGGTCGACCCGGAGCAGGTCGGGCTGCCTCTCACCGCGTTCATCTCGGCCAAACCGTTCGACCCCAGCGCCCCCGACGACATCGCCGAGCGGCTCGCCGAGATCCCCGAGATCGAGGCGTGCCACAGCGTGGCGGGCGACGAGAACTACATCCTCAAGGTCCGGGTGGAAACCCCTCTGGCCCTGGAACACCTGCTCACCCGCATCCGCAGCCTGGCCGGAGTGTCCACCCGCACGACGGTGGTCCTCTCCACCCCCTACGAGTCCCGCCCGCCCAGTCTTTAGTTTTTTTGGGGCTCGGTTCGCCTCCGGGGCGCTTTAAGCCAACGTCGACGGTTGACCGTGCTCGATTCGCTCGTACCTCGCGAACCTCCGCGCGCTCGCCCTTTCGACGTCGGCGCGCCCCTTCGGCTCACTCGCCGCCGGAAAGACGGCACCCGGAACGAATCGGCAGCCCACCGGCTCCCGCGCCGGAGGCGCCCCGCGCCCCGCACCCCCCGCCGGACGGCGGGCCGCGCCGCGCGACACTGTCCCCATGACCAACCGCACCGCCCCGGCCCACCGCACCACCCTCCTGCGCCGCGGCGAAGTCCACAGCCCCGCCGACCCCTTCGCCACCGCCATGGTCGTAGAACGCGGCCACGTCGCCTGGGTGGGCTCCGAAGGCGCCGCGGACTCCTTCGCCTCCGGCGTCGACGAGGTCATCGACCTCGAAGGCGCGCTCGTCACCCCCGCGTTCACCGACGCCCACGTCCACACCACCGCCACCGGCCTCGCCCTCACCGGACTCGACCTTTCCGGCGCCCGGACCCTGCCGGAGGCGCTGGACCTCGTACGGGACCACCGCACCGCCCACCCCGGCGACCGGATCCTGCTCGGCCACGGCTGGGACTCCGCCCGGTGGCCCGAGCAGCGTCCCCCGTCGCGTGCCGAGCTCGACGACGCGGCCGGCGGCCGGCCGCTCTATCTGACACGGATCGACGTGCACTCCGCGGTCGTGACCACCGCCCTGCTCGATCTGGTCCCCGGCGTCACCGCGCTGACCGGCTATCACCCGGACGCGCCGCTGACGGCCGCCGCGCACCACGCCGTGCGCGCCGCCGCCCACGGGTCCGTCAGCGCGCGCCAGCGCACCGAGGCGCAGCGGGCGGCCCGTGCCCGCGCCGCCTCGCTCGGCATCGGCTCGCTCCATGAGTGCGGCGGCCCGGAGATCTCCGACGAGGAGGACTTCACCGCACTGCTGCGGCTGGCCGAGGACGAGCCGGGGCCACGGATCCACGGCTACTGGGCCGAAAGGATCACCGACGAGAAGGGCGCCCGGCACGTCCGGGAGCTGGGCGCCGCCGGAGCCGCGGGTGATCTCTTCGTCGACGGCTCCCTCGGCTCCCACACCGCCTCCCTGCACGAGCCCTACGCCGACGCCGCCCACACCGGTACCGCCCAGCTCGACGCCGCCGCGATCGCGGTCCATGTCGCCCTCTGTACCGAGGCCGGGCTCCAGGCCGGTTTCCACGCCATCGGGGACGCCGCGATCAGCGCCGTCGTCGAGGGCGTGCGCGCCGCCGCCGAGCGCGTGGGCCTCGCCCGTATCAGGGCGGCCAGGCACCGTGTCGAGCACGCCGAGATGCTCACCCCCGCGACCGTCGCGGCCTTCGCCGAGCTGGGCCTCACCGCCTCCGTACAGCCGGTCTTCGACGCGTTCTGGGGCGGCACCGACGGTATGTACGCCCAGCGGCTCGGCGCCGACCGCGCCCGTACGCTCAATCCGTACGCCGCGCTGCTGCGCGCCGGCGTGCCGCTGGCGTTCGGCTCCGACAGCCCCGTCACCCCGCTGGACCCCTGGGGCACCGTCAGGGCCGCCGCCTTCCACCACACCCCCGAGCACCGGATCTCGGTCCGGGCGGCCTTCACCGCCCACACCCGTGGCGGCCGGCGGGCCATGGGGCGGGACGACGCGGGTACGCTCGTGCCCGGCGCCCCCGCCGACTACGCCGTCTGGCGGACGGAGGAGCTGGTGGTCCAGGCCCCCGACGACCGGGTGGCCCGCTGGTCCACCGATCCGCGCTCGGGGACGCCGGGTCTGCCCGATCTGACGCCCGGCCGACCGCTGCCCGAATGTCTGCGGACCGTCGTCTCCGGACAAACGGTCTTCCTGCGACCGAACGAGTGACGTACGGACATTTCGTGCCGCCGCCCGATGCCCGCCGGCCTCGTCCGCGACCTGCGGATCTTCCCCACTGACCTGGTGATTTGGGTCAACACCGCAGGTCAAACGACTATTGACAGTAAGCAGCCACCGGCGGGTAGGTTCGGCCGGGTCCACCACAGGACGTCCGTCCGGCAGCCTCCACGCAGTCGTCGAACGCCACTGGGCCATGGGGCGGTGTGCCGCACCGGCGCACCACCACTGGGAGCCAGGTCCAGCAGTCGCGTCTCGGGGGCGAGGGAAGGTTTCAGCCGGCCGGCAGGTGCGACCCCGGATGGGGCCCGGCGTTCAGTAGACAACGGCTTTCGGTCGACCCGCAGCCAGCGGGTCCCAGGTCGGCCCGAAGGACGCCGGGTCCCGATCCGCAGCAGGTGATTCCTTCCGCTTCCCCCGTTCCCGCCGGTTTCCCTCCGCCGGTATGTGTTCCGTAACAAGATCTCCGGTTCCGTCCGCCATCTCCGGACATCACCGCCCATCCCCACCGACACAGGGTCACCATGGTGGTCCCCGGCCATGGCGTGCTCGCTAAGCTGGGGCACCTGCGTACGGCGATTAAGGGGCAGCAGTGAACGACGGTGGCCAGAGGCGGTACGGCCCGCTCGGTACAGCCTTGGTGATCATCCCGACCTTCAACGAGGCCGAGAACATCAGGACCATCGTCACCCGCGTGCGCGCCGCGGTGCCGGAGGCCGACATCCTCATCGCCGACGACAACAGCCCCGACGGCACCGGCAAGATCGCCGATGAACTGGCCGCCGAGGACAGCCATGTGAAGGTCCTGCACCGCAGGGGCAAGGAAGGGCTCGGCGCCGCCTATCTCGCGGGCTTCCGCTGGGGCATCGAGCACGACTACGGCGTCCTCGTCGAGATGGACGCCGACGGCTCCCACCAGCCCGAGGAACTGCCCCGGCTGCTGACCGCGCTCAAGGGCGCCGATCTGGTGCTCGGTTCGCGCTGGGTGCCGGGCGGACGGGTCGTCAACTGGCCCAGGACGCGTGAGCTGATCTCCCGCGGCGGCAGCACCTACTCCCGTGTCCTGCTCGGCGTCCCGATCCGCGATGTCACCGGCGGCTACCGGGCGTTCCGCAGGGAGACCCTGGAGCGGCTCGGCCTCGACGCCGTCTCCTCCCAGGGCTACTGCTTCCAGGTCGATCTGGCCCGTCGCGCGATCGAGGCGGGCTGCCATGTGGTCGAGGTGCCCATCACCTTCGTCGAACGCGAACTCGGCGACTCCAAGATGAGCAAGGACATCCTCGTCGAGGCGCTGTGGCGGGTCACGGCCTGGGGCGTCGAGTCCCGGACGAACCGGCTGCTCGGCCGGAAGCCCGCCGGGTCCGCCGGTGCCCGGCCGACCGGAACCGGACCGAGCGCGGCCGGACCGACCGGCACCGGATCCACCGGAACCGGATCCGCCGAATCCGCTTGATCATTCCGCTCGTCCCCATACGCCATCCGGACGCGTCCCCAGGCACACTGGGAGTATGACGACCGCGCAATCGCCCCGGACCGTTCCCAAGCGCTCACGCGCCCGAACTTTCATCCCGCTGGGCGTCGCCGCCTGGCTCGTGCTGGAGATCTGGCTGCTGACCGTGGTGGCCGATGTGGCGGGCGGGCTGACCGTCCTGCTGCTGCTCGTGGGCGCGGTCGTACTCGGCGCGGTGGTCATCAAGAGCGCCGGCCGCCGCGCCTTCCGCAATCTCACCGAGACCCTGCAACGGCAGCAGCAGCGACAGCCGGGCGAGCCGCCCGAGACCGAGACGGGCACCGGCAGCACCGGCAATGGTTTCCTGATGCTCGGCGGCCTGCTGATCATGCTGCCGGGGCTGATCACCGACGTCTTCGGGCTGGTCCTGCTCATCCCGCCGGTACGGATGGCCCTCGGCCGGTACACGGAGCGGTCCTTCGAGCGCCGGATGCGCGCCGCCGCCGCCGTGCCCGGCAGCCTCGGCGACGCCTTCCAGCAGGCCCGGATGCACCAGCCGGACGGCAAGGTGGTCCAGGGCGAGGTCATCAAGCACGACGACGAGGGGCGGAGCCCCCACCACCCCGGGGACGAGGGCCCGCGCCCGCCCCTCACCCCGTGAGCCCCAGCCCGTCAGGCACACCAAAGCCGCGGGCCGCGTCACACAGGGAGTGTGACGCGGCCCGCGGCTTTGGTGCTGTTCGCTGTTCGTAAGCGGTGGTTACGCGGTCAGGCGGACTTCCGGCTGTCCCGCGGATGCACGGCGATGTTCATGGCGCCGGAGCGCAGGACGGCCAGCCTCTCGGCCAGCACCTCCTCCAGCTCCTCGCGGGTGCGCCGCTCCATGAGCATGTCCCAGTGCGTACGCGCAGGCTTGCCCTTCTTCTCTTCGGGGCCATCCCCGTCCACCAGGAGTGCCTGGGCGCCACACGCCTTGCACTCCCACTCCGGCGGAATTTCCGCCTCTACCGAGAACGGCATCTCAAATCGATGGCCGTTCTGGCATGCGTACTCCACCGCCTGGCGCGGGGCCAGATCGATGCCGCGGTCCGTCTCGTAGCTGGTAACCACGAGTCGCGTGCCGCGGAGAGCTCGCTCACTCATGAATCGTGCCTCCCGGGCTTGTCGCCCACAGGACAGGTGTCGCTGTCGTCGTCATCCGGTCAACGTCCGGTCGGCGGTAAAGATTCCCGTTCCGGGTCATGCGTCGCCCGTCTGTGCCGCTGGTCATTCCAGGATTGCGTACCCACCAGCGCCCGGTTTGTCACATCTAACGGGAGATGTCACCCAGCGTTTTCGTTTCTCGACTACGCAGTAACGGTCCGCCTGGCAGGCCAAACGCGTACACTACCGCCCTTTGACTTCAACGTCTAAATCCGTTCCGGCACGGGGTTCCCCGCGGCGGCGATCGCCCGCCGCACCGGCACCCTCGCCAGCAGGACGAAACCGAGCACGAAGAAGATCACCAGCGAGATGATCGCGTCCCGGTAGCTGCCGGTCAGCTGGAACGCGAGCCCGAACACCAGCGGGCCCAGCCAGCTCAGGCCGCGGTCGCTCATCTCGTACGCGGAGAAGTACTCCGCCTCCTTGCCGCTCGGCACCAGATGCGAGAAGAGCGAGCGGGACAGCGCCTGGCTGCCGCCCAGGACCAGACCGATCGCCGCGGCCAGCGCGTAGAACGCGACCGGTGCCCCGGACGGCAGGAAATACCCCGCTCCGAGGATCAGCGTCCAGACGGCGAGTGAGCCGAGAATCGTCCGCTTGGCCCCGTAGGACCTGGCCATTCGGCCCATGCCCAGTGCGCCCGCCACCGCGAGTATCTGCACCAGCAGCACGGCGGTGATCAGAGTCGTCTGGTCCAGGCCCAGCTCCTCGGAGCCATAGACCGAGGCCTGCGAGATCACCGTCTGGATGCCGTCGTTGTAGAGCAGATAGGCGAGCAGGAAGGACAGCGTCAGCGGATGGCGGCGCATGTCCCGCAGCGTCGCGATCAGCTGCCGCCAGCCGGTACCGACCGCGCCCGTGCCGTCCCGCACCACCCGGCGGTCGCGCAGCCGGCGCAGCGGGATGAGGGTGAAGGCGCCCCACCAGACGCCGGCCGAGGCCAGACAGATCCGGACGGCCGTCGACTCCGAGACGCCGAAGGTGTCATGGCCGGTGTAGAGCACGAGGTTGAGGACGAGCACCAGCGCGCCCGAGGTGTAGCCGAACGCCCAGCCGCGCGAGGAGACCGCGTCGCGCTCCTCGGGCCCGGCGATCTGCGGCAGATACGCGTTGTAGAGCACCATCGAGACCGCCAGTGAGGCGTTCGCCACAATCAGCAGCAGCGCGCCCAGCAGATAGCGGTCGCCGTCCAGGAAGAACATGCCCGCCGTGGCGCCGGCGCCGAGATACGCGGCGAGCGCGAGCAGCGGCTTCTTGCGTCCCGAACGGTCGGCGGCGGCGCCGACCAGCGGCATCACCACCACCGCCACCACGATGGAGAGGGAGACCGTGTACGCGAACACCGAGCCCGCGCGGATGGGTATCCCCAGCGGACGCACAAAGCCGTCCGCGTCGGCCGCCGCCTTCGCCACCGAGGTCAGATAGGGGCCGAGGAAGACCGTGAGCACGCTCGTCGAGTAGACGGAGCACGCGAAGTCGTAGAAGTACCAGCCGCGCTGCTCGCGTCTGCGCTCCGACGCCCCGTCGGCCGACCCGTCGGCACGGTCCACGGTGTCAGCGGTCACCGGTGTTCCCTCGCTCTCCCCGTCGCTGTTCCCGGCCTTTCCCGGCGCACGCCCCACCCGGTCAGTGCCAGGCTCCCCGCGCGGTCAACACCGCGCGCAGCGTCTCCAGTTGATCAGTCATGATGCCATCCACACCGAGATCGAGGAGCGCCTCCATCCGATCCGGATCGTTGACCGTCCAGACATGCACCTGGAGGCCACGTGCGTGCGCCGTCCGTATGAAGCGCTCGTCGACCACCCGGACACCGTTCTGGGTCTCGGGGACCTGGGCGCAGACGGCGCCCCGCCGGACGGGGGCCGGGATGCCGTACGAGCGCAGCCGCAGGCCCAGCACGCCCCGTACCCCGTACGAGGTGGCGAGCCGGGGGCCCGCGAGACGGGCCGCGCCGGCCACCCGCGCCTCGGAGAAGGAGCCCACGCACACCCGGTCCCAGCTGCCGGTCCTGCGGATCAGCTCGACCAGGGGGAGCTGGGCGGGGGCGGCCTTGATGTCCACGTTCCAGTGCGCGTCGGGGAACTCCTCTAGCAGTTCCTCGAAGAGCGGCAGCGGCTCGGTCCCCGCCACTCTGGCCCGGCGCACCTCCTTCCAGGACAGATCGGCGATCCGGCCGCGGGCATCGGTCACCCGGTCCAGCGTCGAGTCGTGGAAGGCGACGAGCCGGCCGTCCGTGGTGGCGTGCACATCGGTCTCGAAGTAGCGGTATCCGAGCCCGGCGGCACGGCGGAACGCGGCGGCGGTGTTCTCCAGGCCGTCCGCCGTGCCGCCGCGATGGGCGAACGGGATCGGGGCCGGCCGGTCCAGATAGGGGTGGGGTACGCGAGTCACCGCCGCAGTATGGCCTGTCCCGGTGACCCGGTGGCGACCACGGTGCTGCCGTTGTCCGCCGCCGGGATGGCGAAGACGCGCAGGAACAGCTGGGCGAGCGGCCCGATGGCCAGGGCGTAGGCGACCGTCCCGATGCCCACCGACCCGCCCAGGACGAAGCCGGTGACGACCACCGCCACCTCGATCCCCGTACGGACGAGCCGGACCGAGCGGCCGGTCAGCCGGTGCAGTCCGGTCATCAGACCGTCCCGCGGGCCCGGTCCGAACCGGGCCGCGATATAGAGACCGGTGGCCGCTCCGTTGAGCACGATGCCCGCGATCAGCAGGGGGATACGGACGGCCAGGTGGTGCCCTTCGGGGACGAGGGCGAGCGTGGCGTCCATGGCGACGCCGATCACGAAGACGTTGGAGACCGTGCCGAGCCCGGGGCGCTGCCTGATCGGTATCCAGAGCAGCAGCACCACCGCGCCGACGATGATCGAGACGACCCCCATCGTCAGCCCGGTCAGCTCCGCGAGCCCCTGGTGCAGCACACCCCACGGCTCCAGACCGAGGCCGCCGCGCACCAGCAGCGCCGAGCTGGTCCCGTACAGCGCGAGTCCCACGTACAGCTGGACGAGCCGCCGTGCGAGATGTGGACCGTGGAGGCCGGAGGTGATGGACATGGTGGCGCCCCCTGATGCGATGGTGGACTGATACATGACACTCTGTGGCGGGGTGGCAGATGCCAGCCATGGCCAATTCGGGGAAGGTGGACTGATTTCCATGGCCCAGTGGACTTCCGCCGTCGGTGCGGCTCAGCTCGCCCGGCAGCTCAAGACCCAGCAGCGCGGGCCCAGCGGCCCCGGCACCCGCAGGCCGCCCGCCTACCGGGCGCTCGCCGACGGGATCCGGCTGCTCGTCCTCGAAGGCCGTGTCCCCGTCGCGGCCCGGCTGCCCGCCGAGCGCGAACTGGCGCTCGCCCTGACCGTGAGCCGTACGACCGTGGCCGCCGCGTACGAGGCGCTGCGCGCGGAAGGCTTCCTGGAGTCCCGTCGGGGCGCCGGCAGCTGGACGGCCGTACCGGCGGGCAATCCGCTGCCCGCGCGCGGTCTGGAACCGCTGCCGCCCGAGTCGCTGGGCTCGATGATCGACCTCGGCACCGCCGCGCTGCCCGCCCCCGAGCCATGGCTCACCCGGGGCGTCCAGGGCGCGCTGGAGGAGCTGGCGCCGTACGCGCACACCCATGGCGACTACCCGGCAGGGCTGCCCGCGCTGCGGCAGATGCTCGCCGACCGCTACACCGAGCGCGGCATCCCGACCATGCCGGAGCAGATCATGGTCACCACCGGCGCGATGGGGGCGATCGACGCGATCTGCCATCTCTTCGCGGGCCGGGGCGAACGGATCGCGGTGGAGTCGCCCTCGTACGCCAATATCCTCCAGCTGATGCGGGAGGCGGGCGCGCGGCTGGTGCCCGTCGCCATGGCGGAGGGGCTGACCGGCTGGGATCTCGGGCGCTGGCGCCAGGTGCTCAGGGAGGCGGCCCCCCGGCTCGCCTATGTCGTCGCCGACTTCCACAATCCGACGGGCGCGCTGGCCGACGAGGACCAGCGGCGGCAGCTGGTCGACGCCGCACGGTCGGCGGGCACGGTCCTGGTCGTCGACGAGACCATGTCCGAACTGCGGCTGGACGCGGATCTGCGGATGCCGAGGCGGGTCTGCGCGTTCGACCCCGCGGGCGGCACGGTCATCACGGTCGGTTCGGCCAGCAAGGCGTTCTGGGCGGGGATGCGGATCGGCTGGGTACGTGCCGCGCCGGATGTGATCCGGTCGCTGGTCTCCGCGCGCGCGTACGCCGACATGGGCACCCCGGTGCTGGAGCAGCTCGCCGTCAACTGGCTGATGCGGACCGGCGGCTGGGAGGAGGCCGTCGCCCTGCGCAGGGCCCAGGCCCGCGAGAACCGCGACGCGCTGGTGGCGGCGGTACGTGACCAGCTGCCCGGCTGGGAGTTCGAGGTACCGGGCGGCGGGCTGACCCTCTGGGTACGTACCGGCGGACTGTCCGGATCACGCCTGGCCGAGGTGGGCGAACGGGTCGGTGTACGGGTGCCCTCGGGACCCCGCTTCGGAGTCGACGGGGCGTTCGAGGGGTACGTACGGCTGCCGTTCACCGTGGGCGGCCCGGTCGCCGTCGAGGCGGCGGCGCGGCTGGCCGCGGCGGCGCGGCTCGTGGAGACCGGGGCGAGCACCGGCACGGACGCGCCGCGCACCTTCGTGGCCTGACGCCCCCACGCGTCCGGGGCCGCGTCAGCCCTCGGCGGGTACGGCGCCGCCGAGCGGCCCCGCGGCGGCGGCCGGCGCGCGCCCGTGACCCGGCGCGCGCTCCTGGTCGGGAACCGACTGCGCGGCGGTCCGTTCCGCGGTGGCCGGGTCCTCGGCGGGGGCCGCGACCGCCGGGTGGGACGCCGGAAGAAGACCGAGGACGGCGCGGCGGTGCGTCTCGCTCGTCGTGTCGTCGTACGGGTCGGGGGTCGCCGGGACCTGGAGCCTGAGCACCGGTCCGGTGCCGAGTCGCGCGTACCCCCGGCCGGGCGGGACGTCCGCCGGGGGTGTGGAGCGCGGCGGCGCGCCCAGCACCGCTTCCACCTGCGCGGGCGCGGCGGCCCCGAGGATCACCCGCGCGCGGGTGCAGGTCAGTACGGCCTCGCTGAGCGTGTCCAGGCTGTCGAGCTGGTCGGCGACGACCACCGTCACATGGGCCGATCTGCCGTGCCGCAGCGGCACCTTGAGCAGTTCCTGCGGATCGGGCCGTCCCTCGGCGGCGGCCAGATGACCGAAGACGCTCGGCCGGTCCAGCAGGATCCACAGCGGGCGCTTGGTGTCCTCGGGTGCCGGAAGGCCCGACTGCCCGGCCCGGTTGGCGGCGATCAGCCGGCGCTCCGTCTCACTGGCGGCCCACTCCAGACCGGCCAGCGCCCCGGCCAGTCCGCACTCCACGGCCAGTACGCCCGAACGCCCGGCCAGACAGCCGAAATCGCCGGTCCCGCCACCCTCCACGATCAGGACTTCACCGTGCTGGGCGGCCTGGAGCGCCAGAGAGCGCAGCAGGCTGGTGGCGCCGCTGCCCGGCAGACCCGTGACCAGCAGATGCGGCGCGGTGGAGCGCGGTCCCGTCCGCCAGAGCACCGGTGGCTCGTCCCGGTTCTCGCCGTCCGCCACGACCGGGACGGTGCGCCGTACCGCGCTGTCGTCCGTGAAGCCGAGCACGGTCTCGCCGGGGGCGGTGACGAAGGGCTGGGCGACGATGGCGGTGGAGAGCGCGGGAAGCACGGTGACCGTGAGCTGGTTGGCCTCCTCCTCCCACTCGAAGAGGTACTCGCGCCCGCGCCCGCACTTGGCCTGGAGCAACTGCTCGATCCGGGCGCGCACGCCGGGGTCGCTGTCGGGGAAGTACGGGGGGTATCTCAGCTGGAGCCGGGTGAGCCGTCCGCCGGAGTCGAAGGCGTGGTCGTCGAACGCCGCTCCCCAGGCGCCGCCGTGGGCGTAGAGCGGATCGGGGTCCTCCGGCACGGCGAAGTACGGCACCAGCGCCTCGTAGAGGGACTGGAGCCGCTTGACCTCCGTGTCGTCGGGTCCGGTCGGTACGGGAGTGGTGTCGCGTCCCTTCCATCCGGCCACGCCCATCAGCGTGATCAGACCGAGGAGCGGCCCGTACGGGATGAGCGCGACCACCAGAACGCAGGCCGCCACCAGGAACAGCGCGGGACCGCGCCGGTCCTTCGGGGTGCCGGCCCACTTCTGGCGTGCCGCGGTGGCCAGCATGCGCAGCCCGCGGGAGACCGTGATCAGCGGATGGAGGACGTCGGTGGCGCTGTCGGCGGCCGTGCGGGCCAGTTCGCGACTGCGGGCGATCTGGGCGCTGCCGCTGGTCAGAATGCGGGGGAGTGGTCGCCGGGCCACGGATGTCTCCTGATGGTGCGGAAGGGGGCGGGCGGGCGTCAGAACTTGATCCCGCCGATGAGCCCGGCGAGGCTCGCGCCGCCGGCCGTGATGCTCGGCGCGATGGCCGTGCCCGCGAGATAGAAGCCGAAGAGGGCGCAGACCATGGCGTGCGACGCCTTGAGTCCGTCCTTGCGGAAGAAGAGGAAGACGATGATTCCGAG
Organism: Streptomyces sp. NPDC088147; assembly: GCF_044741565.1. Classification (NCBI taxonomy): domain Bacteria; kingdom Bacillati; phylum Actinomycetota; class Actinomycetes; order Kitasatosporales; family Streptomycetaceae; genus Streptomyces; species Streptomyces sp. NPDC088147. Next base: position 418,645 of record NZ_JBIUSY010000010.1, read on the forward strand.
CAGCACCACGCCTGACATGGACAGAATCATGAGAATTCTCCTGGTTCGAGGGGACAGTCACCATGAGTTCTTCCAGGATCACCGAAAGTATCTATGCGATAAAAGGTGCAAATGAGTGAAATGCGAGCTATTTCACTGTGCTGGCCCACGGGACACGGTGGCGCCCGTGAGGGGCGCGGTCCGCAGTACCCTGTCGGTTTATCCGTATGGCGCCAGGACCGTACGGAGCAGGTCAACGGCGTGTGAACCGGCGTGCGAGCCGGACTGAAAGGCGGTCCACCGATGAGTGAGACACCGGATCCCGACGTGGTCGAGCTGGCCACGAAGGTCTTCGATCTGGCCCGGCGTGGTGAGACCGAGGCGCTCGCGGCCTACGTCGACGCCGGTGTGCCCGCGAACCTCACCAACGACCGCGGCGACTCCCTCCTCATGCTCGCCGCCTACCACGGCCACGCCGAGGCGGTCGAGGCGCTGATCGCGCGCGGCGCCGACGCCGGACGGGTCAACGACCGGGGGCAGACCCCACTCGCCGGGGCTGTCTTCAAGGGCGAGGACGCCGTGATCCGCGCACTGCTGGCCGGCGGCGCGGATCCAAGCGGAGGAAACCCCTCCGCGGTGGATACCGCGCGGATGTTTGGGAAGACGGACCTTCTGGAGCTGTTCGGCGACCTGTGATGCCCCGGGTGAGAGACGTCGTAAATGTGGTCGCGGTGGCGAAATGGCTGGGTCATCATGACGTCGGGCCCACAACGGGTCATCAACGAGAGGCAGGGAAGATGGTCTGCATTAAGCGGAAGACGACGGTCGGCCGATCATGTCGCCGCGCGGTCTAGAGCGGGAAGGGTGCCACGTCCCCCGGTCGCACCCCCGGTTGCGTCGACAGCTTGATGTGAGGCTTTCCCCATGTTCGATCCAGTCATAGCGCCGAGCGGCACCTTGCTCGGGCTGTTGCAGAGAGGCCGCGGCGACGGAACGCTGCACGCGCTCGCGGCACCCCGCGCCGAGGCGCTCGCCGCCCTCAATCACTGCGTACTGAACGACCCCCGCCACGACTGGCAGGTCGAGAACCGTTCGCTGTACTACGCACGCCTGTATCTGGATCTCCACGGTGGTCTCGACGCCATCGACCACCATCTCTTCCGGGCCGAGGACCACTTCGACACCGAGGAGTCCAGGACCGGGCTCGCGCTCGCCGTGCTCGGCCATCTCGCCGCGTACGGCAGGCACGACGCCCTCGACCTGCTCAGGCGGTACGCGGCGACCGGCGCGAACTGGGCCTGGGCCCTGGACGAGCTGGCGCTGCGCGACGACGACACGGGCCTGCGCTCGCTGGCCGTACCGGTCCTCGCCAGATTCCCGGCGGGACCCGAGGGCGACGCCGCACTGGCGTCGGTCGTCCGCGACGCCTTCGAGCCCCGGCCCTGGCGGCTCTGGGCCGACGATCCACGGCCCGCGGTCGGCGCGCGGATCAGGGCCGCCGGAGAACAGGGCTCCTTCGACCGCTGGCAACGGCAGCTGCGGCCGACCGGCCCGCGCCCCGGCTGGAGCGTACGCGCCGTCTTCGACTGGGCACAGCAGGCCCTGGAGCGCGGCACGGAGATGCACGGGCCCGCGGCCCGCTGCCTCACCGCCGTCGCCGGGCCCGACGACCGCCCGCTGATCGTCGAGGCCGCGCGCAACGGCCCCGACGGCGCCCGCTGCGCGGCGCTGCACTATCTCGCCGAGGTCCGTGACCCCGTCGTCCTCGATCTGATCGAGGCGGCGGCCGGCGGCCCGGACCGCACCGTCGCCGACGCGGCCGTCGCCGCCTTCGAGCGGATGTGCGGCGACGAGGCGGTCGACCGGGCCCGCGGCTGGGTCCACAGGCCCGACGCGCTCGGCGCGTCCGCCGCCGGCGTGCTCGCCTGCCGCGGCGGTACGAAGGACACCGCGCTGGTCCTCGGCGCGCTGCGGGAGACCGTACGGGCCGAGGGCCCCGACACCCAGCGGCTGTGGACCCTCGTCGACGGCGCGGGACGCCTCGGTATCGTCTGCGCCGCGCCCGTGCTGCGCCATGTCTACCGGGAGACCGCCTCCTCGCATCTGCGCGGCCGGACGGCGCGCGCGCTCGCCGCCACCGACCCCTCCTACGCCACCGGCTTCGCCGTCGAATGCCTGTGGGACTGCGAGGAGACCACCCGGGAGGTCGCGGCGCTGCACGCCGAGACCGGAGACGTACGCGTGGCGGAAAGACTGCGGCGGCTGGCCGCCGATCCGGCCGAGGAGGCCGAGGTGCAGACCGCCGTGCGCAGCAGGATGGGCCCGGACGCCGCCGCGCGGTGAGCCCGGCGGCCACCGCCGCACCCCGTCGCGCACGGCCGGAAACCTTCGCTCCGTAAGCCGGTCCGTACGGTCTGTGCGCCTTCGTCGCGTCCGGGGAACGTCCCGCGTCCAATGCTCACGGGACGTTCCCCACGCGGAAAGATCCACGTTGGCAGGGACACGCTCGGCACGACGACAACACGGATATGCGCGTCGTCATCGTCACCGAATCCTTCCCGCCCGACGTCAACGGGGTGGCACACTGCGCCCTCCAGACCGCCCGGCATCTCGTCGCCCGCGGTCATGATCCGCTCGTCATCGCCCCGGCCGTCGCCGGGGATGCCGAGATCGACACACCGTGCCCCGTGGTACGCGTGCCCTCACTCCCCCTGCCCGGCTATCCGCAGGTGCGGGTGGCACTCCCCAGCCGGCGCATCGCGGCGGCCATCACCGCGCACCGCGCCGAACTCGTCCATCTGGCCGGACCCTTCGTGCTCGGCGTACGCGGCATGACGGCCGCCGCCCGGCTCGGTGTCCCCGCCGTCGCCGTCTACCAGACCGACCTCGCGGGCTACGCCCGTACCTATGTGGGCGCGGGCGAGGCCGCGGCCTGGCGGCGGATCCGTGCCGTGCACACCGCCGCCGACCTCACCCTCGCGCCGTCCAGCGCCGCCGCGAACGATCTCGCCGAGCACGGCATCCCCCGGGTGCGGCTCTGGCCGCGGGGCGTGGACACCGTACGGTTCCGGCCCGAACTGCGTGACGAGGAGCTGCGCAGGCGGCTCGCGCCCAACGGGGAGCTGATCGTCGGCTATGTCGGCCGGCTGGCCCCCGAGAAGCATGTCGAACTCCTCGCCGGGGTCTCCCGGCTGCCCGGCGTCCGCGTCGTGATCGTCGGGGACGGGCCCAGCGAGACCTCCCTGCGCGGGGCGCTGCCCGGCGCGGTCTTCCTCGGCCGGTCGACCGGTGACGAACTGGCCCGGACCTTCGCCTCGTTCGACGTGTTCGCGCACACCGGCCCCTACGAGACCTTCTGCCAGACCGTGCAGGAGGCCATGGCCAGCGGGGTGCCGGTGATCGCGCCCGCCGCCGGCGGACCGCTCGACCTCGTCGACCACGGACGTACCGGACTGCTGGTCACCCCGCACGACGTCGACGCCGTCACCGCCGCCGTGGAGGAACTCGCCTTCGCCCCCGCGCTCCGCGCGGCCTACGGGCAGGCGGGCCGCGCCACCGTCGAGGGCAGGACCTGGGCCGTCGTCGGGGACCAGCTGCTCGGCCACTACACCGAGGTGCTCGGCGCCCGTACGGCGGTGGTCGCGTGAGCGCGCTGAAGATCGTACGGCTGGCCAACTTCGTCACCCCCGCCTCGGGCGGCCTGCGCACCGCGCTCCAGGAGCTGGGCAGCGGCTATCTCGCGGCCGGGCACCAGCCGGTGCTGATCGTGCCGGGGGAGCGGGAGTCCGACGTGGACACCTCGCAGGGGCGGGTGATCACCCTGCCGGGGCCCGTACTGCCCGGCACCGGCGGATACCGGGTGCTGAGCGCGCGGCGGCGGCTGCGGGAGGTGCTCGAAGAGATCGGGCCCGACCGGCTCGAGGTCTCCGACCGCACCACGCTGCGCTGGACGGGGGAGTGGGCACGCCGCCATCGCATCCCGTCCGTGATGGTCTCCCACGAGACGGCGGACGGGGTGCTGCGCACCTGGGGTGTGCCCGGCGTCGCCGCCGGCCGGGCCGCCGACCGGCTCAATCTGCGCACGGCCTGGGCGTATTCGCGGATCGTCTGCACCACGGAGTGGGCGGAGCGGGAGTTCCTCCGGATCGGGGCCCGCAATGTGGTGCGCGCACCGCTCGGTGTCGATCTGCGCCGGTGCACGCCGGAGCGGTACGACGCCGAGCTGCGCTCCCGGTACGTACGTAAGGGTGAACTACTGCTCGTACTCGGCTCCCGGTTGTCGGTGGAGAAGCGTCCCGGCACCGCGCTCGACGCGCTCGCCGAGCTGCGCGAGCGGGGTGTGCCCGCGGTGCTGGTCGTCGCCGGAGACGGTCCGCTGCGGGCCGGGCTGGTGCGCCGGGCCCGCGCCGAGCGGCTGCCCGCGCTCTTCCTCGGCCATGTGCGCGACCGCGAGGCGATGGCCGATCTCCAGGCCTCCGCGGACATCTGTCTGGCGCCGGGCCCCGCCGAGACCTTCGGCCTGTCGGCCCTGGAGGCGCTGGCATGCGGCACACCGGTCGTCGCCAGCGCGTCGTCGGCGCTGCCCGAGGTGATCGGGGACGCGGGCATCGCCGCCCGGGACAACGCCTCGGCCTTCGCCGACGCGATCCAGGAACTCCGGGCCCGCCCCGAGGGGGCGCGCCGTGCCGCGGCCCGCGCCCGCGCGGAGCTCTTCAGCTGGGAGAACGCGGTCGCCGCCTTCCTCGCGGCCCACGATCTCCCGCTCGGCGTACCCGTCCTGAACAAGGTCCCGTCGCAGGTCCAGCAGGCCCACCGGCCGGAGGGAGAGGCGAGATGACGACGGAGGCGGAGAGCGGCACGCTGCCCGCGGACGCGGCCGCGGCCCCGGACGCGGCCTCGGACGCGGCCCCGGACCGGGAACGCCACCAGAAACGGGACCACGGACGGGACCCGGCGCCGGACCGGGTTCCGGACGCCGCGCCGCCGCGGGTCCTGCGCTACGCGGCCCTCGGAGACTCGCTCACCGCCGGGATCGGCGACCCCGTCGACGGCGGATGGCGGGGCTGGGCCGCCCTGCTCGGCGCGGGCGTGGGCGACCCCGGGGCGGGCGTACGGTTCCACAACTTCGCCGTCAGCGGCGCGCTCACCCGCGACGTGGAGGAGAAGCAGACCCCCGCCGCCCTCGCCTTCGCCCCCGACCTCGCCTCCGTCGTCGTCGGCGTCAACGACACCCTGCGCCGCGCCTTCGACATCCAGGACCTCGCCCTGCGCCTCGACCGCGCCTGCGGCGCACTCGCCGCACACGGCACCGTACTGCTGACCACCTGTCTGCCCGACCCCGGCAGAATGCTCGGGCTGCCCGCGCCGCTCGCCCTGCCCCTCGCCCGGCGGCAGCGTGCCGTCAACGCCGTCGTCCACGCCCTGGCGGCCCGCTACGACACCGTCCATCTGCACATGGCGGAGGCGTCCTGGGTCGCCGACCGGTCCCTGTGGAGCGCCGACCGGCTGCACCCCGCAGAGCGCGGGCACCGGATGATCGCCGCGCGCTTCCACGCACTGCTCGCCGAACGGGGACTCGCCCTCGGCCCCGCACCCTCCCTGGCGGCCGACCAGCCCCCGCCGAGCCGCGCGGCCACGCTGCGCTGGCTCGCCACCTCGGGCACCGGATGGGTGGCCCGCCGCTGCCGGGATCTCCTGCCCGAGCTGCTGCGGCTGGCGGGCGACGAGGTGACGCACTGGGCGCGCGGCACCGGCGCCCGGCTCGATCTGCACGCCGAACTCGCCCTGTCCCGCGCGCTCGCCGCGCTGTCGCCCGGCGCTCCCCTTGCCAGAATGGGGGAATGACCGGGCGCTGGGAATTCTGGATCGACCGGGGCGGCACCTTCACCGATGTGGTGGGCAGGCGCCCCGACGGAGAGCTGGTCACACGGAAACTGCTCTCACACCATCCCGAGCGGTACCAGGACGCGGCGGTGGCCGGCATCCGGCTGCTGCTGGGCCTCGGTCCCGACGATCCGGTGCCCGCCGACCGGATCGACGTCGTCAAGATGGGGACGACCGTCGCCACCAACGCGCTCCTGGAGCGGCGCGGTGAGCCGACCGTCCTCCTCATCACCGAGGGCTTCCGCGACGCCCTTCGTATCGCGTACCAGAACCGGCCCCGGCTGTTCGACCGCCATATCGTGCTGCCCGAGGCCGTCTACGAACGCGTCATCGAGGTCCCGGAACGTATCGACGCGCACGGCGCCACCGTACGGCCGCTCGACACGGACGCCGTCGCCGCCGCCCTCCGCACCGCCCACGAGGACGGCTTCCGCAGCGCCGCCGTCGTCCTGATGCACGGCTACCGCCACCCCGCGCACGAGAGCGCCGTCGCCGGCGCCGCGCGGGCGGCGGGCTTCACACAGGTCAGCTGTTCCCACGAGGTCAGCCCGCTGATCAAGCTCGTACCGCGCGGCGACACCACCGTCGTCGACGCCTACCTCTCACCGATCCTGCGCCGCTACGTCGACGAGATCGCCCGTGAACTCCGGGGCATCCGGCTGATGTTCATGCAGTCCAACGGCGGCCTGCGGGAGGCCGCCCACTTCCGCGGCAAGGACGCCGTGCTGTCGGGACCGGCCGGCGGGGTCGTCGGGATGGCCCGTACGTCGGAACAGGCGGGCTTCCGCCGGGTCATCGGCTTCGACATGGGCGGCACCTCCACCGATGTCTCGCACTACGCCGGCGAGTTCGAGCGCGAACTCGGCACCCAGGTCGCCGGGGTACGGATGCGCGCGCCCATGATGAACATCCACACCGTCGCGGCGGGCGGCGGGTCCGTGCTGCACTTCGACGGCCAGCGCTACCGCGTGGGACCCGACTCGGCGGGCGCCGTGCCGGGCCCCGCCTGCTACCGGCGCGGCGGCCCGCTCACCGTCACCGACGCGCAGGTGATGCTGGGCCGCGTCCAGCCGGCCCACTTCCCCGCCGTGTTCGGCCCCCACGGCGATCAGCCGCTGGACGTGGAGGTCGTACGGGAGCGCTTCGCGCGACGGGCCGAGGAGGTACGGAAGGCCACCGGCGTCCGCCGCACCCCCGAGGAGGTCGCGGCCGGCTATCTGGAGATCGCCGTCCTGAACATGGCCAACGCCGTCAAGAAGATCTCCGTACAGCGCGGCCACGACATCACCCGCTACGCCCTCACCAGCTTCGGCGGCGCCGGCGGCCAGCACGCCTGCGCGGTCGCCGACGCGCTGGGCGTCGACACCGTGCTCGTCCCGCCGCTCGCGGGCGTGCTCTCCGCGTACGGCATCGGGCTCGCCGACGCCACCGCCATGCGGGAGCACTCCGTCGAGGCCGAGCTGACAGAACCCGCCCTGCGCCGGGTGCGCGAGCTGTGCGACTCCCTCGCCGGGCACACCCGCGCCGAACTGCGCGCCGACTCCGTCCCGGACGACGCGATCACCACGCGCGCGCGGGTGCTGCTGCGGTACGCGGGCACGGACGCGAGCCTGCCCGTACCCCTGGACGGAGTCGCGGCCATGACCGCGGCCTTCGTGGCCGAACACCGCGCGCGCTACGCCTTCACCATGGACAAACCGCTGGTGGTGGAGGCGGTATCGGTCGAGGCCGTCGGCGTGTCGGGCCCGCACCTCCCGTACGCGCCCACGCCGCCCGCCGGCACCGGCGGGCGCGAGCCGTACGCGACCGTCGGGATGTTCACCGAGGGACGTGTCCGGGACACCCCGCTGTACCGCCGCGAGGACCTGCGCGCCGCCGACACCGTGACCGGGCCCGCGGTGATCGCGGAGGCCGACGCCACGACCGTCGTCGAACCGGGCTGGCGGGCGGCCCCGGGCGAGCGGGGGCATCTGCTGCTCACGCGCGTACGGCCGCGCCCCACGCGGGTCGCGGTCGGCACGGACGTGGACCCCGTCCTGCTGGAGGTCTTCAACAACCTCTTCATGGCCATCGCCGAACAGATGGGCGTGCGCCTGGAGAACACCGCCCACTCCGTCAACATCAAGGAGCGGCTCGACTTCTCCTGCGCGCTCTTCGACTCCGACGGCAATCTGATCGCCAACGCGCCCCACATTCCCGTCCATCTCGGATCGATGGGCGAATCCATCAAGGAGGTCCTGCGGCGCAACGAGGGCGCGCTGCGCCCCGGCGAGGTGTACGCCATCAACGACCCGTACCACGGCGGCACCCATCTGCCCGATGTGACCGTCGTGACGCCCGTCTTCGACGAACAGGGCGAAAGGCTGGAGTTCCTGGTGGCCTCGCGCGGCCACCACGCCGAGATCGGCGGCATCACCCCCGGCTCCATGCCCGCCTTCAGCACCACCATCGACGAGGAGGGCGTGCTCTTCGACAACTGGCCGCTCGTCAGGGACGGCCGGCTGCGCGAGGACGAGACCCGGGACCTGCTCACCACCGCCCGTCACCCCTCCCGCGACCCGGACACCAATCTCGCCGATCTGCGCGCCCAGATCGCGGCGAACGAGAAGGGCATCGCCGAACTGCGCCGCATGACCGACGAGTTCGGCACCGACGTCGTCCAGGCGTACATGGGGCACGTACGGCGCAACGCCGAGGAGTCCGTACGCCGGATCGTCGCCGGACTGCACGACGGCTCGTACCGCTACGAGACCGACGGCGGCGCGGTGATCGAGGTCGCGGTCCGGGTCGACCGGGAAGCGCGCTCGGCTGTCCTCGACTTCACCGGCAGCTCGCCGCAGCTGCCCGGCAACTTCAACGCGCCCAAGTCCGTGGTGATGGCCGCCGTGCTCTACGTCTTCCGTACGCTCGTGGCCGACGACATCCCGCTCAACAGCGGCTGTCTGGAACCCCTGGACGTGCGGGTACCGGAAGGATCGATGCTCGCGCCCGCCCCGCCGGCGGCGACCGTCGCGGGCAATGTCGAGACCTCGCAGGCCGTCACCGGCGCCCTGTACGCGGCCCTCGGCGTGCAGGCGGAGGGCTCGGGCACCATGAACAACCTGACCTTCGGCAACGACCGGGTGCAGTACTACGAGACCGTGGCCAGTGGCTCGGGCGCGGGCGACGGCTTCGACGGCGCGGACGCCGTACAGACCCATATGACCAACTCCCGGCTCACCGACCCGGAGGTACTGGAGTGGCGCTATCCGGTACGGGTCGACGCGTTCGCCGTACGGGACGGCAGCGGCGGAAGCGGGCACTGGCACGGCGGCGACGGCGTCGAACGGCGGCTGCGCTTCCTGGAGCCGATGACGGTGACGCTGCTGACCGGGCACCGCAGGGTGCCGCCGTACGGCATGGCGGGCGGCGGACCCGGCGCGCTCGGGAGCAACGCGGTGGAGCGCGCGGACGGCACGGTCACGCCGCTGCGGGGCGTCGACTCGGCGGACGTGGGGCCGGGCGACGTACTGGTCATGCGGACGCCGGGCGGTGGCGGCTACGGGACGCCGCCCCGCTGAGCCGGGTCACTGCCCTTCGGGGGGCTTGCCCTGGGCGGAGGAGACCTCGACGAGTTCGGCGCGGCCCCGCGCGTTGAGGCTCAGGATCGGGACGGCCTTGTTCCGCGGATTGCCGTTGTTCCGGAAGGAGATGAAACCGCTCGCCCCCGCCACCTGCTGCGGCCCGTTCATCTGCTGGAACATCCGGCCCACCGCGCCCCCGGTCACGGCGCCGGGGCCGCCCGCCGCCATCCGGACGCCCTCGGCCGCGGTCAGCACCGCGTCGTGGGCCATGAGGTCCTGGCCGTCGTAGCGGTCGTCGCCCGGGAACCACTTGTCCAGCTGGCCGTTCTCCTGGAAGTACCGCGCGGAACGCTCGGAGACCCGCCCGGGATCGGCCCGCCACATGTCGCGATGGGCCAGCCCCGTGAAGAGCACCGTGACATCGTTCTCGACGGCGTGGGCGATCTGCTCCCGGTCCAGGTTCGAGGTGTCGTCACCGGCGAGGACCGTGAACGTATGGTCCGTGCAGCTGCGGTTGGCCAGCGAATCGAGGAAGTTGGTGAGGTGCCGGCCGCGGCCCGCGAAGTAGATGACCTGTGGCCGTGTGTCACAGAGCTGCGCGGGGAAATAGCGCAGTTCGTTCTTCCAGGCGCCGCCTGGCACCGACGAGTCGAACGTCATCCGCTCCGCGACCAGCCGGTGGCCGGTCTTCTTGTCGGGGAACGCCTCGGTGAAGGCGGTGCCCAGCGTGGCCGCGTACAGATTGGTCGTGGCGGCGTCCTGGACGACCACCGCCGTACGGAGCTTCGTGGACCGCTTCAGATAGGCCGCCGCCGCGTACGCCTCGTCCACATTGGTGGGCGAGACCCGCACGAAGCCGGGGATGCCCTGGATATTGGTGGCGGTCATGGTGCTGGCGACGGTGGCGAGGCCGCTCTTGGAGAGCTTCCTGAGCGCCGCCAGGTTCGGGCCGGTGCTGGGGCCCAGACCGGTCACGGCCACCAGTTTGTCGTCCGAGTCCTTTCGTGCGATCAGCTCGTCCACGGTGTGTTTCCAGTGCGCCGAGCTGCTTCCGGTGTTCGCGATCAGCAGCCGGATCTTGGGCGAGGAGGCGAGATCGCCGCGGTTGTGCCGGTACTGCGCGAGATAGGCGCCCTCCAGCTCGTGCCGCACCGAATCCTCGGAATTGCTGTCGTCGTTGGTGAGCGTGAAGGACGTCATGTACGCGACGCTGACATACGGCTCCGACTTGGCCTCCTTGCTGACCAGGTCGTTCTCCTCCTTGATCTTCTTCACCACGGTGGCCAGATGGTCCGCGAAGTGGAACGAGCCGTCGGTGACGCCCACGCACTCCTTGTCCTCGCCGCGCTTGACGACTCCGTCGTCGCACCGGGCCCGCACCTCCCCGATCCAGCGGACCCCCAGCGGGACCGCCACCGCGAGCACGGCGACGACGACCACCCCGATCACCACGCGGCGCACGATGTGCAGCGGCCATTCGAGTCTGCGCATCCCGCTCACCCCTCGCTCGTGGACGTCAGCGGATGGCGCCAGTGGCGATAACGCTCCGCCTCGTTGAACAGCGCCACGACATCGTTCCTGCGCAGCCGCGACAGCTGGTTGAACCCGTCGGCGATCAGATCGTTCAGCCGCATCCCGGGGTCGGCGAGCGGATCGCTCCACACCCAGCGGGTGATGATCAGCTCCCGGATCACCCCTCCGGTGGTGACCGCCTCGCCGGGCTCGCCGGGACCGAGCCCGGCCAGCAGATCCAGTGGACCGCCCAGGGAGACGAGCCGGTTGGGCGCCGCCGTGATCGCGTTGAACTCACTGATCCACTGCGCCGCGGGCACCTCGGGGAAACGCCCGACCAGATGGGCGGTCACCTCGTCGATCCGGCCCCAGGCCAGCCGGTGGTACATCTCCTGGACCGTGCGTCCCACGGATCCGAAGTGCTCGGCGAGGAGTTCGTGCACGGTGTCCCAGTCGTCGGGGCGCCGGGCCAGCCGCCACAGCAGCAGCCGCCGCGGCCAGGGGTGGAGGGCCGGTGTCACGCTCCCGGGACCGAGCAGCAGCCAGCGGGCGCGCATCTCGCCGAAGAGCGGGTCCCCGGGGCTCAGCACCCGCGTACCGATCGACAGATCACGCGCGGCGGCGCACTCGGCGAGCGTCGCGCGCCGCGGCTCGTCGATGCCCTGGAGCAGATGGTCGAGCGCCGCGTCGGCGAGCGTGCGCGCCTCCTCGCCGTCGCGCAGCGTCCGGTCGGGCAGCCCGCGCAGCCAGCGGTCCTGCTCGGGACCGTCCTCGGCCGGTACGTCGGAGTGCCGCAGCACCTCCAGGACCTGGTGCACGGCGCTCGGCAGCCCGCAGGTCAGCCGGTGCACGAAGGGCGCGAGGCGGGTGAAGGGCGCCAGATCCGGGTGGCGGCGCAGCTCCAGTTCGATACGGATACGGACCTCGTCGAGGTTGAGATCCCGCAGCCGCAGCGGATACCACCAGGTGTCGTCGCTGTCGCGGGTCGGCCGGTGTTCGCTCCAGTCCGCGAGAGAGGCCCGGTCGGGACCGCGCAGCTGCCAGGGCCACTGGTCGCCGGTGGCCGGACCCCAGCGCGGCAGCCAGCGGTTGGAGCTGGCGACGATGGTCAGCGGGTCGCAGGAGAGCCCCGCCACCACGGTGTCGTCGTGCCGGGCGCGGATCAGCAGATCGAGGAAGCGACGGCCGTACTCCGAATGGGAGTTGTCGAGCAGCAGCAGATACGAGCGGGGTGTGAACGAGTGGTCCGCGTTGCCCCGCAGATCCGCCAGGAACGCCGAGAACAGCACGCGGTCGAGCCGCTCCTCGTCCTCCGCGTCGCCGTCGTGCCGCCACAGGTTCAGCTCGACCAGCGCCTCCCACGGGTCCTGGCTCCGGATGAGCGGATGGCCGCCGTACCACGCGGCGCTCCCGGTGAACTTACGGCCGGGCAGCCGGCGACGGCCGCGCCGCAGGGCGTCCCGCAGCAGCGCGAGGGCGGCGGTCGACGCGCCGTCGGGGGCCCCCACGGCGCCGCCCGCCACCTCGAAGAAGGCGGCCAGATAATCGCCGTACCGGGCCTCGGCCCGTTCCTGGAAGGCGTCCAGCTCCCGCCGGATATTGCGCCGCCCCTCGGCCAGGCTGGTCATCCGCAGGTCGTGGTCGGAGGCGAGCAGTCCGAGGGTGAGTCGGGGGAAGTGGGAGCGGCGGTACCGCGGCAGCTTCCGTTCGAGCTGCCGGGCCAGCAGCCCCAGACCGTAGCGCGGCAACAGCCCGTGCTCGGCGGCGAGATTGACATAGGCGAACGGGTTCTCGGGGCCGAACTGCTCCATCAGCGCGCTGTGCGCCTCGCTGGCACCACTGCCGCGCGGGCCGAGCAGCATCGTCACCGGCCGTTCCGCGGTGGGCTGCTGCCTCAGACACTCGTCGACGAGGGAGATGATGCCGTTGCGGCCTCTGAGGCCCATGCGCACTCCGGATTCCGTCACGCGCATCAGCCCCCCCGAGCCACGCGCCCCGCACAAGTGGGGCGACACCGTCAAGTCTACCGGAGTGCCTTACAACCACTGCTGATTTTGCGGAGGTTGATGAGATGAACCGTGAACCTGCCCGGACCGGCCCGCCGCGCACAGCGGCCCGCCGCCACGTTCACACCGGCCGACGGCCCTCTCGGCGTCATCCGGCGGACCGGTGCCGTACGACCACGAACCGCACGGGCGTCCCCGGCACGGCCTGCGCCGCCGCCGCGAGGTCGCGCCCGGCCACGACCGCGATCACCGGATAGCCGCCGGTCGTCGGATGGTCGGCGAGGAACACCAGCGGCCGGCCGTCGGGCGGCACCTGCACGGCCCCCGTCACCATGCCCTCGCTGGGCAGCTCGGCGGAGACGGCGCGCTCCAGCGGCGGGCCCTCCGTACGCAGCCCGATACGGTTGCTCGCGGCCGAGACCCGGTAGGGGCGCGTGGCCAGCGTGCGCAGGGCCGTGCCCGTGAACCAGTCGTCGCGCGGCCCGAGCCGTATCCGCAGCACCAGTTCGGCGGGCGGGGCCTGCGTGGGCACCCCGTCGGCCGGGACCGCTCGCGCCGTCGCCGGGCCCAGCGGCAGGACCGTACCGTCGCGCAGCGGCGCGGGCCCGAGGCCCGACAGCAGGTCCGTCGACCGGCTGCCGAGGACCGGCTCCACCGCCACCCCGCCGCCGAACGCCACATAACTCCTGACCCCGGAGACGGCCCTCGCCACCTCCAGCAGCGCGCCCGCGGGCACCCGCACAGGAGCGCCCCAGGGAGCGGGGCGCCCGTCGACCAGGACCGGGCACGGCGCTCCGGCGACCGCCGCCGTCACCGCGCAGCGCGGCCGTACCGCACAGCCGTCGAGGGTCGTCTCCAGCGCCGCGGCGCCCTCCGGATTGCCCACCAGCCGGTTGACCAGCCGCAGCGCCGGCGGATCGAGGGCCCCGGAGCGCGGCACCCCCAGGTGGGCGTGCCCGTACCGGCCCAGGTCCTGCACGGTCGTCAGCGCCCCCGAGCGCACGACGGAGAGAGCCCGGTCCGTCATCGGACGGCCGCCGTCGGCACGAAGCGCACCCGCGTCCCGGGCGCGAGCAGTGCCGCCGGCACCCGCGCCGGGTCCCACAGGACGGTGTCCGTCGTCCCGATCAGCTGCCAGCCGCCGGGCGAGGAGCGCGGATACACCCCGGTGTACGGGCCCGCGAGGGCGACCGAACCCGGGGGCACGGCGGTACGGGGAGTGGGCCTGCGGGGTACGGCGTACCGCGCGGGCAGCCCGGTCAGATAGCCGAAGCCGGGCGCGAACCCGCAGAACGCGACCCGGAATTCGGCCGCCGAGTGGATCCGCGCCACCTCCTCGGGCGGCACACCCCACAGCGCGGCGACCTCCGCCAGATCCGGACCGTCGTAACGGACCGGCAGTTCCACGGTGTCCGGCACGTGTGTGTCCACCGCCTCGGCCCGCCAGCCGTGGAGCCCCGCGGCGAAGTCCGCCGGATCGTCCAGGCCGTCGAGCAGAACGGTCCGGGCCGCGGGGACGATCTCCCGCACCGGCGGCAGGACACCCGTGGCGCGGCGGCGCAGCAGCTCGGCGTGGAACGCCGCCGTCTCCTCGCCGTCGGCCAGTTCGACGAGGAGCGCCCGGTCGCCGACGGGCAGCGCCCTCATACGAAGGACTCCACCCGGACGCCGGACATCTCCAGCCGGCGGCGCACCCGCCGGGCGAGATCCACGGCACCCGGGGTGTCGCCGTGCAGACACAGCGAGCGGGCGCGGACGCCGACGGACCGCCCGTACAGGGAGGTCACGACGCCGAACCGGGCCATGGACACGGACCGCTCCACCACCGCCGAGGCGTCCGTGATCACGGCGCCCTCCTGCCCGCGCGGCACGAGCGTGCCCTCCGAGGTGTAGGCGCGGTCCGCGAACGCCTCGGTGACGACGGGCAGTCCGGCCTTCTCCGCCACGTCATGGAGCAGGGAGCCCGGCAGGCCGAGCAGCGGCAGCCGCTCGCCGGTCAGCAGCACGCCCTCCACGACGGCCTCGGCCTGCTCCGCGTCATGGACCACCCTGTTGTAGAGGGCGCCGTGCGGTTTCACATAGGCGACGCGGGCGCCCGCCGCCTTCGCGAACACCTCCAGCGCGCCGATCTGGTAGGCGATCTCGGCGGCCAGCTCGTCCGCGGGCACCTCCATCGAGCGGCGGCCGAAGCCGGCCAGATCGCGGTACGAGACCTGGGCGCCGATCCGGACCCCGCGCTCGACGGCCCAGCCGCAGACCCGCCGCATGGTGGCCGCGTCCCCGGCGTGGAAGCCGCAGGCCACATTGGCGCTGGTGACGACGGAGAGCAGCTCCTCGTCCTCGGTCAGCCGCCAGTGGCCGAAGCCCTCGCCCAGGTCGGCGTTGAGATCGATGGACGCCCAGGTCATGGAGTCACCTTCCGATCGGTTCGGGTACGAGCAGTTCGCGGCCGCGGGTCTCGGGCAGCCCGATCAACGCGAGTACCGCGAGACCGTAACCGACCGCGCCGAAGACCAGGGCGCCCCCCACTCCCCAGCTGGTCGCCAGGAAGCCGACGAGCGTGGGGAAGAGCGCGCCCACGGCCCGCCCGGTGTTGTACGTGAAGCCCTGGCCGGTACCGCGTACGGCCGTCGGATACAGCTCGCTGAGGAACGAGCCGAAGCCGCTGAAGATGGCCGACATGCAGAAGCCGAGCGGGAACCCGAGGACGAGCAGCAGACCGTCCGCCCCCGCCGGGATGTTGATGTAGGCCAGGATGGCGACGGCGGACAGGACGGCGAAGATCGCGATGTTCTTCTTCCTGCCCAGCCGGTCGGTGAGATAGCCGCCGGTCAGATAGCCGGTGAAGGCCCCGCTGATCAGGAAGGCCAGATAGCCGCCGGTGCCGACCACCGTCAGGCCGCGCTCCGTCTTGAGATAGGTCGGCACCCAGGTGGCGAGCGTGTAGTAGCCGCCCTGCACGCCGGTGGACATGAGCGTCGCGAAGAACGTCGTACGGAGCAGGTCCGCGCGGAAGATCGCGCCGAACGAGCCCTTCTGCGCGCTCGCGCGGCGCTGCGCGGCGGCCTCGGGCGCGTCGTGGACGTTCCGCCGTACGTAGACGATCAGCAGGGCGGGCAGCGCGCCCGTCCAGAACATCACGCGCCACGCGGTGTCCGCGTCCAGGAACTGGAAGACCAGCGTGTAGACGACGACCGCGAGTGCCCAGCCGGCCGCCCAGGCGCTCTGGACGGCACCGAGCGTACGGCCGCGGTGCTTGCCGGAGGCGTACTCCGCGACGAGGATCGCGCCGACCGCCCACTCGCCGCCGAAGCCGAGCCCCTGGAGGGCGCGGAAGACCAGCAGCGTCTCGTAGTTGGGCGCGAATCCGCAGAGCACGGTGAAGACCGCGTAGGTGATGACGGTGATCATCAGGGCCCTGACCCGGCCGATGCGGTCGGCGAGTACCCCGGCGATCGCCCCGCCGATGGCCGAGACGACGAGGGTGACGGTGGTGAGCAGCCCCGTCTGGCCGTTGTCGAGGCTGAAGTACGCGGCGATCGCCACCATGGACAGCGGCAGCGTGAAGAAGTCGTACGAGTCCAGGCCGTAGCCGCCGAACGCGCCGGCGAAGGCCCGGCGCCCCTGCGGCCCCAGGGCCCGCAGCCAGGCGAACGCGCCGGTGTCCTCGGGAGATCCGTCCTTGCTCGGACGTGCTTGTGTCGTGCTCATCTGCACCTCGCAGGAAGGGGAGTGTGCTGGGACCGTGAGCTGAGACGACCGTAGGGGATTGTTGAACGATCCGACAAGAGACTTGTTGTTTCGTTCTTGCTTCTACGATGAGTCCGTACGTGAACGGAGACGGAAGAGGGCGCTGTGGCGACGAGCGGGACCGAACTCGGCGAGCTGGCGGAGGACCGCCCCCTGCTGGGCCGTACGAGCACGGCGGAACGGGTCGCGGACATCCTCAGGACCCGTATCGCGGAGGGCTACTTCCAGCCCGGCGAACGGCTCTCGGAGGAGTCCATCGGCAAGGCGCTGGTCGTCTCCCGCAACACGCTGCGCGAGGCGTTCCGGCTGCTCACGCATGAGCGGCTGCTCGTCCACGAGCTCAACCGCGGGGTCTTCGTGCGGGTGCTCGCGGTCGAGGACGTCGAGGACATCTACCGCACACGGCGGCTGATCGAATGCGCCGTCGTACGCGGCCTCGGCGAACCCCCGTTCACGCTGGACGGCCTGGAGAAGGCGGTCGCCAACGGCCGGCGGGCGGCCCGCGAGGGGCGCTGGAAGGGCGTCTCGACGGCGAACATCCACTTCCACCGCGAACTGGTCGCGCTGGCCGGCAGCGTACGCACCGACGAACTGATGAGCGCCGTACTGGCCGAACTACGGCTCGCCTTCCACGTGGTGGACGACCCGCGCCTGCTGCACGAGCCGTACCTCGTACGGAACCGGCAGCTCCTGGAATCCCTCGGAGCCGGGGACAGGGACGGCACGGAACGGATGCTCGCCGCATACCTGGACGACTCGCGCGAGCAGCTCGTGGAGGTGTACGCGAGGCTCGTGGCCGAGGACGGGACGGAGTGAGACGGGGGCCGCTTCCGCACCGTTTCGCCCGTTGTCGGTGCGAGGACATAATCTGTGCAGCGTGACTTCGCCTGCCCCGACGGACTTCGTTCCGCCCCAGCTCAGCGCGGGGCCGCGGCCCGCGCAGGGCCCGGCCGCCGACGAAGGGCTCGCGCGGCGGCTGCGCGCGCTCGCCTGCACCGCGCCCCTGCACGACCTGGACACCCGCAAGGCCAATCTCGCGGGTGAGTACTCCGTCTATGCGATGGCCGAGGTCGCGCTCTCGGCCATCGATCTGGTCACGCTGAACATGGACTTCGACACCGGCGCCGACCACGAACAGATCGTGTCCAGACTGCTGCCACGCGTCGCCGCGCAGGCACCCCGCCGCCCGGTCGCGGAGCATGAACGCGTCGCCCGCTGGGTGCTGGAGAACCTCATCAACGTCGGCAGCGTGGACCGAGGATTCCGCGCGGTGTACGGCACGTTCGGCACCGACGGCGTCTACACCCGCAGGGACTACGACTTCAAACTCATCGAAGAGGTCCCGGGGCACGGCGGCAGCGTCTTCCTCCGGACCACCGACGAAGCGGTCAACGTCCTGGTCGGCGCGCTCGACACGGACGTCACCAGCGCGCAGATCGCCGCCGAGGTCAAGCTCGAGGTGCTGATCAACCGCGGCAGACTGGCCGACGCCCAACTCGCCGCGGAACAGGCCAGATACCGCACCGTGCAGTACGCGGAGACGCTCCGCAGGACGCTGGAGGCGACCCGCCGCAACGTACGGGCGGTCGACTGGCTCAACGCCGTACCGGACCTGATCGACGAAGCCCTCGACCATGTCGCCGACCGGTACCGCCACGAGAACGCGATCCTGACCAACATCCGCAAGGCCCGCGACGAGGCCGAGACCGGCGCGGACCCCAAGACGGCCGAGCACAAGCGGCGCGCGGCCGAGCTGGTCGACATCGTCAAGGACTGCATCCGCCGGCACACCCAGCTCCAGTCCCGGCTGCTGGAGGCGGGCCCGCTCTTCCGCGCGGAACAGGACCGGCAGGCCTTCGCCCGGCCCACCGCCCACACGGGCCTCGACCTGTACGGACAGCTGCTCGCCCCGCTGCTGCCGCTCCCCGTCGAGCGGGCGGTACGCGTCACGGACGCCTTCTTCGCCCGCGGCACCGGCCCGCGCACGCCCGTCTCGGTCCGCGTCGGCGACCTGATCGACCTGCTGCTGACTCCACCGGTCGAGCGGGAACACCTGGGCGCGGAGATGCCGGAACCGGACCTGATCGCGACCCCGGACGACAGCCGCTTCACCGAAGAGCAGCTGGCGAGCGCGAAGGAACTGCTCGACCTGGAACACGACGCGCCCCGCCGCCTCTCGGGCCTGCTGGCGGAGGCGCGCCGCCGCGATCCCGAACTGCCGTATCTGGTGGCGCTCCTGGCCATCCACGCGGCGAGCCCGCCGGTGGGGACGGCGTACCGGCAGGGGGAGGAGAGCGTGCTGTTCGCGGTGGACGACGGCACGCGGCTCGACGACGAGGGGTTCGGCGGGGCGGACTTGATCGTGGGCACGATGCGCTTGCGCGCGGGGCGCGCGGTTCGGGGCGAGGGGGCGTGAGTTGTGGCTGGGGCCGGTTTCCGGGTGCGGGTTGCTTCGCCGATGTGCGTCTCGGCTGGGGCTGGTGGTCGTGTGCGGGTTGTCGCCGGGGTGCGCTCCGGGGCTCGCGTCCGGGACTGCATGATTTACGGCGCGACTCTGCCCGATCGATGGTTCGGGCGTCCGTGCGCCACAAATCACGCTCTACGTCCCGGACACGACCCCTGCGCGCCCCCCTTCACCGTCCGCACAAGCCACGGGGCCGTGCGTGAGCTCACGAACCATCCCGCACCAGCCCACTCACCCCAGCCGGGACGGTGATTGGCCGGGGCCGCCGGGCCGCACTCGACCCCGTACCCCCACCAGGTCGGCGGGTTGTGGGGGACCACCGGGGGGAGGGGGTCGGGGGCGTAGGAGGTGCGTGTCCGGACACTAAAGCGTGATTTGTGGCGCGCGGACGCCCGAACCATCGACTTGCCGGAGTCGCGCCGTAAATCATGCCGTCCGGACATGTGCCTCCGGAGGCCCCGGACCCCGGCCCAGCCGTACGCAACCGCAACCCAAACCCCGCACACCGCAACCCGCACCGCAACCCGCACCGCACACCGCAAGCCCAGCGCAGCGCAGCGCAGCGCACCGCACCGCACAAGGAGACCCCCCGTGAGCGACCACCACGCCGAGCGCCCCGCCGCGTGGACCGAGCCCGGCGACGCCGACGCGACCGAGACCGCGCCCGCGACAACCGCGGGCGTGACGCCCGCCGACGCCGCCGACGCCGCCCGCCTCGTCTCCTTCGGGCTCCAGCCCAAGCTGCTCCCCGCCCGCGACGCCGAGTACACCGAGCTGCTCCGCCGCTACCGCGAAGACCCCGCCTTCGCCCGCGTCGCCGACGCCGTCGCCACCGGCTTCGGTCTCGTCGTCCTGGAGGTCTCCCCCCGCGCCGGCATGGCCGTGACCGCGGGCGAGGACTCGGTCTTCGCGGTTCGGATGGGCGACTACGCCCGCCGCGCCGCCACCGACTCCGCCGACCGCTTCCTGCACGGCCTCGCCCATCTCGCCGTGGCGGCCATGGCGTTCCCGCGCCCCGCCGACCTCGCCGACGACGGATACATCGGCCGGATCACGGTCAACGGCGTCGACGCGTTCGTACGGCAGGCGTGCCGACGGCTGGAGGAGCGCGCCGAGGAGGCGGGGGAGAACACCGATCCGTCGACCGGCGAGCCGGGGCTGGAAGCCGCGTGGCGGATCTACGCACGGCGCAGCGCCACGGGCGCCACCAAGGACGCCCGCAGGCTGGCCGGTTCCACGACCGGCATCGTCGGCAAGGCCGTCGCGTTCCTCACCGACTCCGGTTTCCTCCAGCGCACCGGTGACGACGCCGGCGGCGCGTACCGCACCACCGCCCGCTACCAGCTCCAGGTCCGCGACATGGCGGGCCACGCGGCCATGGCCGAGCTGCTGGAGCTGGGCGTCGTCCCCGTCACCGACGGCTCCGCCACCCTGCTGCCACCGCCCGAGGGTGACGATCTGGAGCTGGCCGCCGACGCCGGCCTGCCGTTCCACGCCTGAACCCGCCCCCCCACCACGTCGAGAGTCCCCGCCATGTACGAGCTGTCCCGGGTCCGCCTCTACTCCATCGGCCCCGCCGGTGCGCGCTACGCCGACACCGTGCTCGATCTGCGCGGAGTGGGCGCACCCGTGCCCCACCCCGCCCCCGCCCAGGCGGAGTTCTTCGAGGACGAGCCGGTCGGCCCGCCGCGCCGGCCCGCTCCCGCGGGCGTGCTCTTCCTGGAGAACGGCGGCGGCAAGTCCGTGCTGCTCAAGCTGATCTTCTCGGTGATGCTGCCGGGACACCGCAATACGCTCGGCGGTGCCAGCTCCGGCGTGCTGCGCAAGTTCCTTCTCGCGGACGACTGCGGACATGTCGCACTGGAGTGGCAGCACACGCTCACCGGCGAACTCGTGGTGGTCGGCAAGGCCAGTGAGTGGCGCGGCCGTCAGGTGTCCAACGATCCGCGGAAGTTCGCCGAGGGCTGGTACTCCTTCCGGCCGGGCCCCGGGCTCAGCCTCGACTCGCTGCCCGTCGCCGAGTCCACCGCCGTCCGGCCGCCCGTGGAGGGTGCCTCGGGTGCCCGGGGGAGGCGGCGCACGATGAAGGGTTTCCGGGACTCCCTGACCGAGGCGGGCAAGTTCTATCCGCATCTCGACGTCCACTGGGAGGAGATCCACGACCGCTGGAACGAACATCTCGGCGATCTGGGCCTGGACCCCGAACTCTTCCGCTACCAGCGGGAGATGAACGCCGACGAGGGCGAGGCGGCGGGCCTCTTCGCGGTCAAGAAGGACTCCGACTTCACCGATCTGCTGCTGCGGGCCGTCACCGACACCCGGGACACGGACGGGCTCGCGGATCTCGTCGGGGGGTTCGGCAACAAGCTCGGCCGCCGCGCCGAGCTCACCGCCGAGCGCGACTTCACGGCCGGCTCGGTCGATCTGCTCGGCCGGATCGTCGAGGCCGCCGACACCCGCGCCCGTGCCCGTGACATCCACGCGGGCGCCGAGCGCCGGGCCCGTACGCTCGTACGGCGGCTCACGGCCCGCGCGGCGGGGGAGCGGGAGCGGGCCGCGGCCCTCGCCCAGCAGGTGACCGCCGCCGCCCATACGGTGACCTCGGCGGAGGGGGAGCGCGGCCGGAGTGCGCTGATCGCCGCCGAACTGGCCTACCGGCACGCCTCGCTGGCCCTCACCGTCGCCGAGAAGCGCGCCGCCGCCCAGCGTCGCGAGCTGACCGACGCCCGTACGCTCCACTCCGCCTGGCAGGCCGCGGAGGCCGTGCTGCGCCACCGCGCCGCCGCGGACCGCTCCGCGCGCGTGGCCGTCGCGATCCGGGAGGCCGAGCGCGACGCCGCGCCCGCGCTGGCCGCGCGGGCCACCGCGGCGGCCGATCTCGTACGCGCGCTGCACGCCGCCGCCGAGGACGGCGAGCGCCTGGCGAACGAGGAGGAGGAGCGTTCCGCCACGCTCCAGGAGACGGGTGAGGCCGCCCACCGCGACGCGACGTCCGCGGCGACCGAGGCACAGCGGGCCCGCAGCGAGGCCGGGCATCTGCGCCAGCGGCTCGCGGAGGTCGGGCAGGAGACGGCCGAGGCGGTACGGGCGGGCTGGCTCGACGACACGGCGCCCGACGCGGATCCGGCCCGCGCCGCGCTGGCCGCGAGCGACGCGGAGAAGTCCGCGGTCGCCGGCTGGGACACCGCGCGCGAGGCCGCGCGCACGGCGGCCGACCTGGCCAGGGAGGCGGCCTCCGCGGAATCCCGTGCCGAACTGGCCGCCGCCCGCGCCGCCGACGCCGCCCAGGCCGCGGAGCACGCGTACGACGCGGAGCGCCGCGCGGCGGAGTCGATCGCCCAGGACGAGCGCCTGGCCGAACTGCTCAGCCTGCCCGCGACGGCCGCCGCCCTGGCCGCGGTCCCCGCGCCGCGGGACGGTACGGGCGACCGGGACCCGGAGCCCCCGGCCCGGTCCGCCTCCCGGCGCCCCGACGGGCCGCTGAGCCCCGAGGACCTCGACCGGTACGCCGACGAACTGCGCGAACTGCTCGACCAGGGCGTCACGTCCGCCGAGCGGCAGCTCTTCGACCTGCGCACCGCCGCGGCCGACGACTCCCGTATCCTCGGCGCGCTCGGCGACGGCGGGCTGCTGCCGCCGGGGCCCGATGTCCTCGCCACCGTCGAGTACCTCGGCGAGCACGGCATTCCGGCTCTCCCCGGCTGGCGCTATCTGGCCCAGGCCGTGGACCCGGGCGACCACGCCGCGGTGCTGGCCGCCAGGCCGGAGCTGGTCGACGGCGTCGTGATCACCGACCCGGCCTCGCACGTCCGCGCCCGCGAGGCCCTCGCGGGCGCCGCCCTGCTGCCGCGCTCGGCCGTCGCCGTGGGCACCGCCGCCGCGCTGCTGGCCCCCGTGCCGGGCCCCGGTTCCGAAGGCCCGGCCGACAGCGGGGTGTTCCTCGTACCGCCGAACCCGGCCATGCACGACGAACACGCCGCCGACGAGGAGCGCCAGGCGCTGCGCAGCCGTGCGGCGGACCGCGACGAGGAGATCCGGGTGCTCGCGGCCCGGCTCACCGGCGACCGCTCGCTCGCCGCCCGGCTCGGCTCCTGGCGGGCCGACTGTCCGCCCGGCACGCTCCTGGAGCTGGCGACCGCCGCGCGGGCCGCGAGGGAATCGGCCGAGACGGCGGCCGCGGCCCTCGCCGAGGCCCGTATGGCACGCGCCGAGGCGGACGAGGCCGCCGCGGACACCGCGCGGGTACGCGACGAACGGCAGGAGGCCGCGCAGCGCGCCCGCCGCGCCGCCGACGCCCTGGCCGGTCTCGCGTTCCGGCTCCGGGAGCGGTCGGGATGGCAGGCGAAGCTCCGTGAACTGGCCGACGACGCCGCCGAGTCCGAGGCGCGCGCGACCGTATGCCTGGAGCGGGCCCGCGCCGCCGACGAGGACCGCAGGGCCGCCCAGCGCGCCGCCGACGACGCCCGCCGCACCGCCCGCGCCCTGCGCGCCGAACGCGCCGAGATCGCCGGAGCCCCGGAGAGCGTCCCCGAGCCGGACGCGGACGCCCCGCGTGCCGCGCTGCCCGCCCTGCGCGAGGCCTACCGCGCCGCCTCCCAGCTCTACGAGAAGGTGGGCGTCGGCGCCGATCTGCGGGCCGAGCAGGCGCGCGCGGAGAGCGACGAGAGCGCGGCGGTCGCCGAGCTGGACCGGCTCACCAACAAGGTCCGCACCCGCGCCGCCCAGCTCCTCGAATCCACGGACGGCGCCGACGGCCCGTCCCGGCAGGCCGCCGCCGCCCGCGCGGAGTCCCTCGTCCAGATGCTGGAGTCGCGTGCCTCCACCGCGAGTGAGCAGCTGGGCCGGTTCCGCGGCGAGGCCGAGCGGCTCGCCCCCGAGGACGGCGACGCGCACACCGAACTGCCCGCGGAGCTGGTCCCGGCCGACGCCGAGCAGGCCCAGACCCTGCTGCGTACCGCCACCACCGAACTGGCCGTACGGACCGAGGGGCTGGAGACCGCGCGGGCCGCGCACGGCGAGCTGCTGTACGCGCACCGCGCCGCCGAGGACGGCGCGGGCGGCTTCGACGAGACGGCCGCCCTCCTGCGCGATCTGCTGCGCGGCGCGGCGGCCGACGACCACGACCCGAAGCGCGGCGACGACGAGGCGTCCCAGGAGCCCGAGCCGTACCCCGGCACGCTGGAGGAGGCGCGGCACTCCACGGCCGAGGCCCGCCGTTCACTGCGCGCCTGCGCGGCCGATCTCTCCGCGGCGGAAACCGGCGTACGGGAAGCCTGCGACGTGCTCGTCCGGCATGCCAACGCCACCCGGTACGAGCAGGTCCGCACCCCCGCCCGTCAGCAGATCCGCGAACTGCCCGCGTCCGCGCTGCCCGAGCACGCCGCCGCGTGGGCCCAGGCGTTCGCGCCCCGGCTGCGCGTCCTGACGGACGAGCTGGCGCAGCTGGAGCGCAACCGCGACTCCATCGTGGACCGGCTGCGCGGGCTGGTGGAATCCGCGCTGACCACGCTCCGTTCGGCTCAGCGGCTCTCCCGGCTGCCCGAAGGGCTGGGGGAGTGGTCGGGCCAGGAGTTCCTGCGGATCCGCTTCGAGGAGCCGGACCGTGCGACGCTCACCGAGCGGCTCGGCGAGGTCGTCGACGAGGCGACCCGCGCCGCCCTCAAGAAGAACTCCGATCTGCGCAGGGACGGAATGTCCCTGCTCCTGCGCGGAGTTCAGGCGGCACTCCAGCCCAGGGGCGTCGCCGTCGAGATCCTCAAGCCCGACGCCGTACTGCGCGCCGAGCGGGTCCCCGTCGGCCAGATGGGCGATGTCTTCTCCGGCGGCCAGCTGCTCACCGCCGCGATCGCCCTCTACTGCACGATGGCGGCCCTGCGCAGCAACGACCGGGGCCGGGACAAGCACCGGCACGCGGGCACGCTCTTCCTCGACAACCCGATCGGCCGCGCCAACGCCACCTATCTGCTGGAGCTCCAGCGCGCGGTCTCCGATGCCCTGGGGGTGCAGCTCCTCTACACCACGGGCCTCTTCGACACGACCGCGCTCGCGGAATTCCCGCTGGTCATCCGGTTGCGCAATGACGCGGATCTGCGCGCCGGGCTGAAGTACATCAGCGTGGAGGAGCATCTGCGCCCCGGCCTGCCGCAGCAGGACCCGGACGGCGAGACGGTGCACGGGGAGATCACCGCGACGCGGATGTTCAAACGGACGCCGGAGCCCGTCGCGGAGTAGCAGCGGCCCCGGCCTCCTGGCCGCCGGCCTCGTGGGCGCCGGTCTCCGGAGCACTGGTCTCCGGAGCGCCGGTTTCCGGAGCGCCGGCCCCTCCCCGGGTCCGGGCCCCGCGTCGTATCCGGGCCCCTCCCCGGTCCGCACTCCGCGCGGCGGACCGCGCCGCGCGCCTGGCCCTGCGCCGCTCCCGGCGCAACTGGCGCGCGGTGCTGCTCGGTACGGACACCACACCGCCCCGCTGGTTCCACATCTGGCGCGTCACCCATACGTCCAGCACACCCCAGGTCGCCACCACCGTGGAGGCCACACTGCTCAGCACCATCGGGAACGCCAGCCAGGAACCGGCGAGCGTACTGAGAAACGCGATCGTGGCCTGGATCAGTGTGATCGCGGCGATGATCACCGCGCGTACAGCGGCCGTTCTGACCGCGTCCGGCATGCGATACCGCTTCGCGGGCTCCTCGACCCAGAGCCCACGGGACACTTCCCTGAACCCCTCCGCCGACTCCGCACCGCGCCGCCCGTCCGTCTCCATGGACCGTCACTCCCCACCCATGTCCGTCTCAAGGGTGACTGCCCGGCTCACTCCGCTTCACGCCGGCCATGGAACCGAGTGTGTACGCGAAACCGCCCGCAGTGCTCCCAACTAACCCCTGATCCCCGCACACAAGGACGAATGGGAGTGCCGGAAGATTCCCGGAACGTTTGGCGAACATTGAGTTTCAGCCATCTGTTCCGGCCGGATATCTACCGTCCCGTCTGCTCTTAGCCATGCGCGTCAAGGAAGCCAACTCGCCGAATACCAGGACAACTCATGATCAAGGTGCCAAGGGGCGGCCGAAAAACATCCGGATGTGTCTTCGAGTTGCCGGTGCGACAGTAGTAGGCTCGCGCCGTTTGTTGACGGAGAATCTCCCGCAGCCGGGCGGGGGGTCGAGCTGGGGGAGGCCATGCGCTTTCGCGGGAAATCCATCCGCCGGAAGATCGTGGCGCTGCTGCTCGTGCCGCTCGTCGCGCTGACCGTCCTCTGGGGACTGGCCACGACGCTCGCAGGCAGCCAGGCCAAGCAGCTCATCGACGTCAGACATGTCATCAAAACCGTCGGCAACCCCGTCGAGGAGTCGGTCGGTGTCCTCCAGAGCGAACGACGGCAGACGCTCATCTTCCTGGCCGACCCCACGGCCTCGGACTCACTGACCGAACTCCGGGCCCGCCGTGGCGACACCGACCGGGCCCTCGCCAAGGTCGGAAAAGCCGAATCGGCGGTACGCGAACAGCTGGACGACATCTCGGCCGAGCGGCTCGACCGGCTCGTCGGCTCCCTCGAAGGTCTCGGGCTGATGCGCCGCTCCGTGGACGAGAGCACGGTCACCCGGGAGAAGGCGCTCGCCTTCTACAACGGACTCGTCGACCCCAGCCACAACTTCCTGGCCTCCCTGTACGGACACGAGGACGTCGACGGCGACAACTGGGGCCGGGCGCTGATCGGATTCGACCGCGCACGGGAGATGCTCTCCCGCGAGGACGCGCTCGTCGCCTCCGCGCTGATCGCGCGCAGAATGACCCCCGAGGACGTCCGCGCCACCTCCGACCTCGTCGCCAACCGCACGCTGCTCTACGAGACCAACCTGGCCGACCTGCCGCTCTCGGACCGCGCGACCCTCGAACAGTACTGGCGCACCCCCGCCACCCTCGCGCTGCGCGAGGCGGAGAACCGTCTCATCTCGGCGGGCGCCACCGGGAGTCCGAAGACGGTCGACGCCGTGGGCTGGCAGCAGATGACCGCCTCGGTCCTGGAGGACCTGACCCGCGAGAGCGACGCGGCCACCGAGCTGTACCGGGCCCACATCGAGCCCGTACGCACCGACATCTTCGTACGGGTCGGCTTCGCCGCAGCGCTCGGCCTCGTCGCCCTCCTCGTCTCCATCATCGTGTCCGTACGCGTGGGCCGTGATCTGATCCGTGACCTCTCCCGGCTCCGCAAGGAGGCCCATGAGGTCTCCGGCGTACGCCTGCCCAGCGTCATGCGCCGGCTCGCGGCGGGCGAACCGGTCGACGTGGAGACCGAGGCACCGCGGCTCGACTACGAGCGGGACGAGGTCGGCCAGGTCGGCCAGGCCCTCAACACGCTCCAGCGCGCCGCCGTCGAGGCCGCCGTGAAACAGGCCGACCTCCGGCGCGGCGTCTCCGAGGTGTTCGTCAACCTCGCCCGCCGCAACCAGGTCCTGCTCCACCGTCAGCTCACGCTCCTGGACACCATGGAGCGCCGTACGGAGGACACCGAGGAGCTGGCAGACCTCTTCCGGCTCGACCACCTCACCACCCGTATGCGACGGCACGCCGAGGGTCTGGTGATCCTCTCCGGAGCCGCTCCCTCCCGGCAGTGGCGCAAGCCCGTCCAGCTCATGGACGTGGTGCGCGCGGCGGTCGCCGAGGTGGAGGACTACGAGCGCATCGAGGTCCGCAGGCTGCCGCGCATCGGCGTCGGCGGCCCCGCGGTCGCCGACCTCACCCACCTCATCGCCGAACTCCTGGAGAACGCCACGGTGTTCTCGCCCCCGCACACCGCGGTGCAGGTGCACGGCGAGCGGGTCGCCAACGGATTCACCCTGGAGATCCACGACCGAGGTCTCGGGATGGCGCCCGAAGTGCTGCTCGACGCGAACCTGCGGCTCGCGGAGACCCCCGAGTTCGAGCTGTCCGACACCGACCGCCTCGGGCTGTTCGTGGTCAGCCGGCTCGCCCAGCGGCAGAACGTACGCGTCTCGCTCCAGCCCTCGCCGTACGGCGGGACCACCGCGATCGTGTTCCTGCCGGTCGCGCTGCTCACCGACGCGCCCGAGACCGAGGGCACCGGCTTCCGGCTCGACCGCAAGACCGCCACGGAGCGTGGCCGCCATCGCGCCGACGGCGGAGGCGGTGGCCGGCGCACCGCGCTCGCGAAAGTCCCCGCCGGACTCGGCGGCGACCCGTCCGTGCTCGACGGCCCGGTCGAACTCGAACCTCCGGTCCGCGCTCTCGACAGGGAGAGCGGGCCGCTGCTCGGCGGAGGTGACGGCATCACAGATATCGAGGACACGGAGAGCGAACGCGGCGGACTGTTCCGCGCGCGGGAACACCTCCGCGACTCCAGCATCGAGGTCCCGTACACCGGCGACGACGGACGCGACCCGTACGGCGGCCGGGACACCGGCGACGCCCGTGACGGACTGCTGGGCCGCGACGACGCGCGGGGTCTACGGGACGACGCCCGGGACTTCCGCGACCGGCGCGACGGCAGGCCCGTCCCGCCGCCGCGCGACCGGCGCGGACAGCCCCAGCGCCCCGTGGACGCCGCCGCGTCCGAGCGCCCGGCCGGACTGCCCCGCCGCAAGCCCCCGATCCTGGTCGTGGACCGCGGCAGGCGGGTGGACGAACCGGGCCGCGCCCTGCCCGAGGCGGCGCCGGATCCGGCGGCCGGCGGCACGGGCCGCACCTGGTCCGGCGTACCGGCGCAGCCCTCACGCTCCTCGGCACCGGGCGGGCAGCCGTCCGACGGAGCCCCGCCCACGATCGACGGACTGCCCCGCCGGATCCGGCAGGCCAGTCTGGCCCCCCAGCTGAGGGACACCGCTCAGGACCCCGGCACCGGCTCCACGTCCGCCGCGGGCCAGGAAGCGGAGCGGGACGCGGACGAAGTGCGCAGCCGTATGGCTTCGCTCCAGCGGGGCTGGCAGCGTGGTCGTCAGCAGAACGATGCCGAGGACCCCACCGGCCCCGGCGAGATACAAGGAACCACATCGGAGGGGGACGGTCGATGACCGCACCGAACGCCGCAGCACGCTCCATAGACCCCAATGTCGTCGGAGAGCTCAACTGGCTTCTCGACGAGCTCGTGGACCGGGTCGCCAGCATCCGTAAAGCGGTGGTGCTCTCCGGTGACGGGCTCGCCACCGGCACGTCCAAGGACCTCACGCGTGAGGACGGCGAGCACCTCGCGGCCGTCGCCTCCGGATTCCACAGCCTCGCCAAGGGCGTGGGCCGGCACTTCGAGGCGGGCAAGGTCCGGCAGACCGTCGTGGAGCTGGACGACGCGTTCCTCTTCGTCACCGCGGCGGGCGACGGCAGCTGTCTGGCCGTCCTGTCCGACGCGGACTCCGACGTCGGACAGGTCGCCTACGAGATGACGCTCATGGTCAAGCGGGTCGGCGTCCACCTGGGTACCTCCCCACGTACCGGCCTGCCCGCCGGAGGGTGAGCGGGCTGCGATGAGCGAAGGCGATCAGGATCAGCAGCACTGGTTCGACGGCGAAGCCGGACCGGTAGTACGTCCGTACGCGATGACGCGTGGCCGCACCAGCAGCGCGACGCGCCACCGGCTCGACCTGATCGCGCTCGTCGTCTGCGAACCCGCGGCCGGTGACCCCGGCCGGGACCAGACGCTCTCCCCCGAGCACGTGGAGATCGTCGAACGCTGCTTCACCAGCCCCCAGTCGATCGCCGAGCTGGCCGCGGGCCTCGACCTCCCCGTCGGGGTGGTCAGGGTCCTCGTCGGCGATCTGGTGGAGGACGAAATCGTGCACGTAACCCGTCCTGTTCCGCCGGCCGAACTGCCGGACGTGAACATTCTCCGCGAGGTGATCAATGGTCTTCGGGCGCTCTAGCCGCAGGCAGCGTCCGGCCGATCCGGTGACGCTGAAGATCCTGGTCGCCGGGGGCTTCGGGGTGGGCAAGACCACTCTCGTGGGCGCGGTCAGCGAGATCAGACCGCTCCGCACCGAAGAGGTGCTGAGCGAGGCCGGCCGGCCCGTCGACGATGTCGACGGGGTCGAGGGCAAGACGACCACCACGGTCGCCATGGACTTCGGCCGGATCACGCTCCGCGAGGACCTGGTGCTGTATGTCTTCGGCACCCCGGGCCAGGACCGCTTCTGGTTCCTCTGGGACGAGCTGGCCCAGGGCGCCCTGGGAGCGGTCGTGCTGGCCGACACACGCCGTCTCGCGGACTCCTTCGCCGCCGTCGACTACTTCGAACGGCGCGGGATCCCGTTCACCGTCGCCGTCAACTGCTTCGAGGGCGCGGACCGCTTCCCGAGCGAGACCGTACGGTCGGCACTCGACCTCGATCCCGAGGTCCCCCTGGTGATGTGTGACGCGCGCGAACGTGAATCCGTCAAGGAAGTGCTGGTGGCGGTCGTCGAGCACGCGATGACCCTGGCGGCGCGGCAGCGCGAGCACGCCGCCACGACCTGAGGCGTACGGCCCGACGCGTACGGCGACGTGAACGGCCCGACGGGGGTGTTTCGCCCAGGGTGCCCCGGGCGCCCGGGGCGGTTCCCTCAGGGACGGTTCGCGGCGAGCCACTTGGCGGCGGTCTCCGCCAGCTCACTGTCGCGGCCCGCGAGCATCATCCGGATCATCTGCGCGTCACCGCGCAGCGACCAGGCCGGATGGCCGAACGTGGCGGGATTGTTCTTCTCGATGAGGAAGTGGGCGGGCCAGGCCGTCCCGTACCCGATCAGCGGCAGGGCCGCCACGTACCGCTTCCGTCCGCGCGCCAGCCCGTAGGCGCTGACCGCGAGACCGGTGAGCGTGCCGGTGAGATGGAGCCAGCGCGTCGCCGCCTTGGAGTGCATGGCGACGTAGTAGGGCCAGAACTCCTCGTACGAGCCGAACGTGCGCGGCTCGGTCGGCTGCCGCTCGTTCGTCTGCCGCCCGCTCGTCCGCCGCTCATCTGTTCTCCGCGCCATACGGGCACCGTAATTGCTTTTCGGTGAACCGGGAACGGGTTCCGCGCGTCCCACCGGAAGACGGCCGGCCGGAGTCCACGGGGGTGGCCCCGGCCGGCCGTCGTGCTTCCGTCCCGCCGCCGCTCTCAGCTCCCCAGGACCGAACGCCACGCCACCGGGAAGTCGAAGTAGCTGTCCGGGAAGGTCTCCGGCTTGTGCGTGAAGTGCCACCACTCCTCGGGCAGATTGGTGAACCCGACACCGGCCAGCGTCGACTTCAGGAGCTGCCGGTTCGCGCGCTGCGCGCCCTGGACACGTGGATCGTCGGTGTGCGCGAGCGTGTCGAAACAGTCGAAGCCCGTGCCCATGTCCACGGAGTTGTCGGGGAACCGCTCGGCCTTCGGCCCGTAGCAGGGCGCGAGCCTCTCACCCGGCCGGTACGGACGCGTCGGCAGGGCGGGCAGCCTGACGATCGTGAGATCGACGGTGCTGCCCCGGCTGTGCCCGGACTTCTCCGCGATGTAACCGTCCGCGAACAGCCGCGACTTGTCGACGCGCGGATAGAACTCCGCCTTCATGCGCTCGTCCTGGAGATCCTCTGCCCACCGTACGAAGTGGTCGACGGCCCGCTGCGGCCGGTAACAGTCGTACACCTTCAGCGAGTACCCCTGCCGCAGCAGCTTCCGCTGGGCGGTGCGCAGCGCCTCGGCGGTGGGGCGGGTGACGATGCAGACGGGCTGCCGGTAGCGGTCGACGGGCTCGCCCACGAAGTTGTGCGGGGTGAGGTAGCGCATCTCCTGGATGATCGTCGGCGCGACCGCGCGCAGGGCCACGAACTCCTTCGGCGCCACCGGTTCCGGCGTGGCCCGCGCGGCGGGTGCGGTGGCGGCGACGGTCAGCAGCGCGGCGGCGGAGGCGGCCAGCACGCGCAGTGCGGATATCAGACGTGTCATGAGCACCTTCGTCTATCAGCTCCGGGGACCCCGGGGAAGAGGGATCGGATACAGTCCGCGCGTGTCCGAGTCCCAGAAGAAGCCCGCGGTGGCGTATGCGCACTGCGGCAGCTGCGGAACGCCGTACCCGCCAGGAGCCGGCTGGCCCCGTACGTGCGCGGCCTGCGGTGCCACCGCCTATCTCAACCCGCTGCCCGTCGCCGTCGCGCTGGTACCGGTGACCGACGACGAGGGCACCGCGCTCGTCGTCATCACCCGCACCATCGAGCCCGCGTACGGCGGTCTCGCCCTCCCCGGCGGTTTCATCGACCGCACCGAGGACTGGCGGCACGCCGTCGTACGGGAACTGCGCGAGGAGACCGGCATCGAGGCACCGGCGCGCGACGTACGGCTCGCCGACGCGCTCAGCTCCCCGGACGGTCATCTGCTGCTCTTCGGGCTGCTCCCGGCGCGCCCGGCGGCCCTGCTGCCGCCCTCGGTCCCGACCGAGGAGACCGCGGGCACGCACCTGCTGCGCGGCCCCGCCGAGCTGGCGTTCCCGCTGCACACGGAGGCCGTACGGGCCTGGTTCGCGGGCCGCTACGGTACGGAGGGCACGGGGGGCCACCCCTGAGCGCGGAGCGCCACGCCGGACTCACACGCCCGGACGCACGCCCCCGCCCCGGGCCGGTCACGAAGACTCGGCGCCCCGGGCCGGTCGCTCCGGCCCAGCGCCCCCCGACTC
Organism: Streptomyces sp. NPDC088147; assembly: GCF_044741565.1. Lineage (NCBI taxonomy): Bacteria > Bacillati > Actinomycetota > Actinomycetes > Kitasatosporales > Streptomycetaceae > Streptomyces > Streptomyces sp. NPDC088147. Next base: position 451,415 of record NZ_JBIUSY010000010.1, read on the forward strand.
GTACGGGTCCCGGCTCGGCGCCCCCGCGACTCGTACGGGTCCCGGCCCGGCGCCCCCGCGACCCGTACCGGTCCGCTCAGCGACCCCGCACCCGGACCGGCCACTCCGCCTCCACCGCGCCCTCCTCCGTCACCCGCTCCACCCGGACCTCGCCGTTCACCAGCCGCGAGGTGTAGCGCTCCACCTTCACCTCCGCCTCCGGCGGCGTGCCGCCCGGGTCCCGTACCACCAGACCGCCCCCCGAGCGCCCCGCGGCCGGAGCCCACACCTCCAGTTCGGGCCGGCCGTCCTCGCCGCGTATCGGAATCACCGCACCCGCCCGCGCCAGCACCGGGATACGCGACGGGGGCGCGTCCAGCAGTACCTGGCCGGGACCCTCGTACGCCTTCTCCGTGGCCGTGTCGTACCACCGGCCGCGCGGCAGCCGCACCGCGCGCCGGTCCGTACCGCGCTCCAGCACGGGCGCCACCAGCAGCGCGTCGCCGAGCAGGAACGCGTCCTCGCAGTCGCGCAGCGCCCGGTCCTCCGGGGCACCCCACCACACCGGACGCACATACGGCGCCCCGGTCAGCCGGGCCAGCTGAGCCAGCGTCACGAAGTACGGCCGCAGCCGCTCCCGCCCGCTGAGCGCGGCCCGCGCGTGTTCGAGCACCTCGGGACCGAACTCCCACGGCTCCCTGCGCCCCGCGTCGATCGCCGCGTGCGTACGGAACAGCGGCAGATACGCCCCCAGCTGGAACCAGCGCAGATACAGCTCGGGCGTCGGACTCCCGTCGAAACCACCCACGTCGGGGCCCGAGTACGGCACACCGCACAGCCCGAGACCCAGCACCAGCGAGAGCGACGCCCGCAGCCCCGGCCAGCCGGTCGACACATCGCCGGACCAGGTGCCGCCGTACCGCTGCATCCCGGCCCAGCCGGAGCGCGAGAAGAGGAAGGGCCGCTCGTCCGGCCGCAGTCGCCGCAGCCCCTCATAACCGGCCCGCGCCATGGTGAGCCCGTACACATTGTGGGCCTCGCGGTGGTCGCCGCCCCTGCCCTCCAGCTGATGCCTGGCCGAGCGCGGCAGGGTCGTGTCCCCGAACGGCGCGAAGGACACCGGCTCGTTCATGTCGTGCCACACCCCGGCGAACCCCTGCGCCAGCCGCTCCTCGTAGAGCCCGCCCCACCACGCGCGCACCGCCGGATCCGTGAAGTCCGGATACACGCACTCGCCGGGCCAGACGACACCGAGCACCTCACGCCCCCGCCCGTCCCGTACGAACGCGCCGGCCGGACCGACCGCGCGCCCGCTCTCGTACACCGCGTTCCCCCGCTCCGCCTTCACCGCCGGATCGACGATCGAGACCAGCCGGACCCCGTCCGCGCGCAACTCCTCCGCGAGCCCCGGCAGATCGGGGAAGCGCTCACGGTCCACGGTGAAGACCTGGTGCGCGTCGTAGTGATCGATGTCGAGATGGAGCGCCGACAGCGGCAGCCCCCGCTCCCGGTACCCCGCGACGATCCGCCGCACCTCCCGGGCGCTGCCGAACCCCCAGCGCGCGTGCTGCGGCCCCAGCGCCCAGGACGGCGGCGGTACGGGCGCTCCGCTCAGCGTCGTCCAACTGTGCAGCACCCGCGCGGGCGTACCGGTCACCACCCAGCAGCGCAGCGGCCCGCCGTCCATCCGCAGCTCGCTCGTACCCGGCCGGTCGTGCCCCGAGCCCGCGCCCTCCTCGCCCTCCCGGAGCGTGACCCGGCCGTCCCAGGAGTTGTCGTGGAACGCCAGATGCGTCCCGGCGTCCGCCACCACCAGCTGCACGGGCATCGTCACGTACAGCGGATCGTCGCCAGGGCCGAAACCACCGCCCGGATCGGTGTTCCACAGCCGGTAGGTACCGTCCCGCAGCCGGGGCCCGGATCCGCGCCCGCCCAGGCCGAAGAAGCGCGCGTCGGCAGGGACCTCGGTGCGCTGCACCCAGCGCGCGGGTCCGCCCGCGACCGGCTCCCACCAGCGCGGCGGCAGCTCCCGGCGCAGCACGACGCCCCCCGGCGTACGGACCTCCACCCCGCCGTTGCGCGAGATCGCGACCGTCACCCGCTCCGACACCACCCGCCAGCCGCCGTCCTTGTCGGGTTCGAGCCCGGCCCGCGGATCGGGCTCCGGCGGAACGTCGGCGAGCGCGTACGAGGGCAGCGGCTCCGCGCCGTCCCATCCCCAGAAGACGGCGCCGCCCACCATGACGCACACATGCAGCTCCGCGCGCGCGAACCGTACGGTGCCACCGCCGGGCAGCGGCTCGGCGCCCGTGACAGGACCCGGCACCCGGGCCCGCTCGGGACCGCGCGGCGCCAGCTCTCTCGCGTCCGTCCGCCGTTGGCGCCAGGCGGACCGCACCGCGCGCAGCCCCCGCACCGAACCGACCACTTTCATCGAACGCACCAGTTCACGACCGTCCATGCTGCTCAGCCTGCCATTCGTCCGGAGCGTCGGACGCTCCGTTCAACTCCCGTTCACCTGTGGCCGGGGCACATATCTGCCTGACCGACCATGGAGAAGCCACCCTGGTGCGAAAGACGATCACGTGGCATCGTCCGTCTCAGTCGCGTACACGCGCACACCCCGCACGTGCGCGCGGCCGGCGCACACCAGCGTCGAGTGCACCAGCGTCGATCATCTCAGCGCCGAGTCAGCCCGGGAGCCGCCCCATGACCGCAGCAGCAAGCCCCGCCCCTCTCTGGCAGCCGGGCCCCGACCGTATCGCCGCCGCCAGGATCACCCGCTTCCAGGACTGGGCCGCCGAACGGTACGGAGCTCCCGCCGAGGGCGGCTACGCGGCGCTGCACCGCTGGTCCGTCGATGCGCTCGACACCTTCTGGGCCGCCGTCGCCGAATGGTTCGACGTACGGTTCACCACCCCCTACGAACAAGTCCTGGGCGACCGCACCATGCCCGGCGCCCAGTGGTTCCCCGGCGCCACCCTGAACTACGCGGAACACGCACTGCGTACCGCTGAGGACCCGGCGCGCGCCCATGACCCGGCGCTCCTCCATGTTGACGAGACACATGACGTGACCCCGGTCAGCTGGACCGAGCTGCGCCGGCAGGTGGTAGCACTCGCCGCCGAGCTGCGCGCCCTCGGCGTACGCCCCGGAGACCGCGTCAGCGGCTATCTGCCCAACGTCCCGCAGGCCGTCACCGCACTGCTCGCCACCGCGGCCGTCGGCGGAGTCTGGACCTCCTGCGCCCCCGACTTCGGCGCCCGCGGTGTGCTGGACCGCTTCCAGCAGGTCGAACCCGTCGTGCTGTTCGCCGTCGACGGCTACCGCTACGGCGGCAAGGAGCACGACCGTACGGAGACCGTCGCCGAGCTCCGGCGCGAACTGCCCACCCTGCGGGCCGTGGTGCATGTCCCGCTCCTCGGCACCCCGGCTCCCGAAGGCGCCCTGGAATGGGCGGACCTCACCGCGGGCACCGCCGCTGCCGAAACCACCCGGCCCGTCTTCGAACCGGTCCCCTTCGACCACCCCCTGTGGGTCCTCTACTCCTCCGGTACCACCGGCCTGCCCAAGGCGATCGTCCAGTCCCAGGGCGGCATCCTCCTGGAGCACTTCAAACAGCTCGGCCTGCACTGCGACCTCGGTCCCGAGGACCGGTTCTTCTGGTACACCTCCACCGGCTGGATGATGTGGAACTTCCTCGTCTCCGGCCTGCTCACCGGCACCACGATCGTGCTGTACGACGGCAGCCCCGGCTTCCCCGCCGTCGACGCCCAGTGGGGCATCGCCGAACGGACCGGCGCCACCTTCTTCGGCACCTCGGCCGCCTACGTCATGGCATGCCGCAAGGCCGAGGCGCACCCGGGCCGCGACCACGACCTCTCCCGCGTGAAGTGCGTCGCCACCACCGGCTCACCCCTGCCGCCCGACGGATTCCGCTGGCTCCACGACGAGGTGGCCGACGACCTGTGGATCGCCTCCGTCAGCGGCGGCACCGACGTGTGCAGCTGCTTCGCGGGCGCCGTACCCACCCTCCCCGTCCATATCGGCGAACTCCAGGCGGCCTGTCTGGGGACGGACCTCCAGGCCTGGGACCCGCACGGTGACCCCGTCATCGGGGAGGTCGGCGAACTGGTCGTCACCAACCCCATGCCGTCCATGCCGATCCGTTTCTGGAACGACCCCGACGGCAGCCGCTACCGCGACAGCTACTTCGAGCTGTTCCCCGGCGTCTGGCGCCACGGAGACTGGATCACCCTCACCGACCGGGGCTCGGTCGTCATCCACGGCCGCTCCGACTCCACCCTGAACCGGCAGGGCGTCCGCATGGGCTCCGCCGACATCTACGAAGCCGTCGAACGGCTCCCCGAGATCCGCGAATCCCTCGTCATCGGCCTGGAGGAAGCGGACGGCGGCTACTGGATGCCGCTCTTCGTCCATCTCGCCCCGGGCGCCGTCCTCGACGACACACTCCGCGACCGCGTCAAGGCGACCATCCGCGAACAGCTCTCGCCGCGCCATGTGCCGGACGAGATCATCGAAGTCCCCGGAATTCCGCACACCCTGACCGGCAAGCGCATCGAAGTCCCGGTCAAGCGTCTCCTCCAGGGCGCGGCGCTGGACAAGGCCGTCAACGCGGGGTCCGTGGACAACCTCGAACTCCTCCGCTTCTACGAGAACCTCGCCCGCGAGCGCCGCTGACCGCGTTGTCAGACCCTCTGGTTACTCTGAGTGAGCAATGATCGACCGTGCTCAGGGGGAGCCATGGCGCACACCGACCACAGCGCACAGAAAACCAGGACGTCGCGGCGCAGCCTGCGCCGCGAAGTCCCCAGCACTGTCGGCCTGCTGGCCGACGAGCGGGACTTCACCGCGATGCGGTGCTACCGCACCTTCACCTTCGACGACCACGCCGCCTATCTGCGGCAGATCGACGGACTGCTGAAATCCCTGGCATCCCAGGGTGTCCACACCACCGTCGCCCTCTTCGACCCGGAGGAGTACGCCGAGTACTGCGCGGAGTCCGGCCTCGACCCCGACACCGCCGAGAGCCGCGGCCGCTTCACGGCGCGTATCCCCGGAAGCGGCGCCGCCATCGCCTATACCGGCCAGCCCATCGACAGCCTCGTCCCCCAACTCATCAGCACCGCTGTCCGCAGGGCCACCTGGGAGTACGCGACCACGCTCCTCGCCGACGTCGGAGAATGCGCCGACTGCGGACAGGACATCGGGCGCGCGGCCTTCGACCGCGCCTCCCACCTGCTGCTCCGGCTGCTCGAAGGAGCCGGCTCCGGCACACACCACCTGGTCTGTAGTGTCCCCGCCGCCGACGAGCAACTCCTCGCCGTCCTGCGCACCGAGGGCCCCGACAACGGACAGGAAGGCCCACCCGGATCCGGCGGGCCCGCACGCTTCGACGCCTCACAGGCCACCGAATTCGTGACCGTACTGGCCGTCGGTATCGCGCTGGAGAGCGCCGGGGGAGTGGTGCTCCGTACGACCCGGGCCGACGACCCCGACCGGCTGCACGGCTGGCGCCTCCAGCGCGGCAGCCTCGTTCCGCTCACCGTCGGCGAGGTCTTCAGCGCCTACTGCACCGACGCGGACACGGGAGAGCCGGTCTCTCCCGAATCCGGCGTGGAGTACTGCGCCGGATTCGACCTCGGCCCGGACGACACCGGGACCCACCACTGAACGGAGCCGACGACAGAGGGGCTTCCCGTCCTGTGCGACGGGAAGCCCCTCCAGAACCCGGACCGGAATCCGGCCCTCTCGGCTCACTCGCCGGACAGCACCGCCTGCGCGGCCTTCCGCGCACCCTCGGCGGTGTCCGCGGCACGCGCGGCGGCGGCGGCACGCTCACACTGCGCCAGCGTGTGCTTCGCCAGCGCCGACCGCACATACGGGATCGACGCCGCGCCCATGGACAGCGACGTCACACCCAGCCCGGTCAGCACACAGGCGAGCAGCGGATCGGCCGCGGCCTCACCACACACGCCACAGCTCTTGCCCTCGGCCTTGGCGCCCTCGGCCGACAGCGCCACCAGGTCCAGCAGCGCCGGCTGCCACGGGTCCTGGAGCCGCGACACCGCACCCACCTGCCGGTCGGCGGCGAAGGTGTACTGCGCCAGGTCATTGGTCCCCAGCGAAAGGAACTCGACCTCCTGGAGAATCGACCGCGCCCGCAGAGCGGCCGACGGAATCTCCACCATGGCCCCGAACTTCGCGTGCAGCCCCGCCTCACGACAGGCGTCCGCGAACGCCTTCGCGTCCGTGCGGTCGGCCACCATCGGCGCCATGACCTCCAGATACACCGGAAGACCCTCGGCCGCCTTCGACAGCGCGGTCAGCTGCGTCCGCAGCACATCCGGGTGATCCAGCAGACTCCGCAGCCCACGCACACCCAGCGCCGGATTCGGCTCGTCGGCGGGCGTCAGGAAGTCGAGCGGCTTGTCCGCGCCGGCGTCCAGCACCCGCACGACCACCCGGCCCTCGGGAAACGCCTCGAGGACCGCGCGGTACGCGGCGATCTGCTTCTCCTCCGACGGCGCCTGCTTGCTGTCGTCCAGGAACAGGAACTCCGTACGGAACAGCCCCACGCCCTCCGCGCCCGCCTCGACGGCCGCGGGAACATCCGCGGGACCGCCGACATTCGCGAGCAACGGCACCTTGTGACCGTCCGACGTCGCGCCCGGCCCCGTGGAGGCGGACAGCGCCGCCTTCCGCGCGGCGGCGGCCGCCTCGAGCTCGGCACGCTTCTCGGCGCTCGGCTGGACGAAGATCTCACCGGTACTGCCGTCCACCGCGATCACGGTGCCCTCGGCCAGCTCACCGGCCCCCGGCAGCGCGACCACGGCCGGCACCCCGAGCGCGCGCGCCAGAATCGCGCTGTGACTCGTCGGCCCGCCCTCCTCGGTCACAAACCCGAGCACCAGCGTGGGGTCGAGCAGCGCCGTATCGGCGGGCGCGAGATCACGCGCGATCAGTACGTACGGCTCGTCACTGTCCGGCACTCCCGGCATCGGAACGCCCAGCAGCCGGGCGACGATGCGATTCCGTACATCGTCCAGATCCGCGACCCGCCCGGCCAGATACTCCCCGGCACCGGCGAGCAGCGCGCGATACGAGGCGAACGCGTCGTACACCCCGCGCTCGGCCGTGCTCCCGACGGCGATCCGCCGTTCCACATCGGCCATCAGCTCCGGGTCCTGCGCCATCAGCGCCTGAGCTTCGAGCACCGCCTGCGCCTCGCCGCCGGCCAGATTGCCGCGGGCGATCAGATCGGCCGACACCGCCTCGACGGCCTGGTGAGCGCGCCCCTGTTCGCGCTCCGCCTCCTCCGCCGGGATCGACTTGGCCGGGGGCTCCAGCATCGCGGTCCCCATGTGCCTGACCTCGCCGATCGCCACTCCGTGGCTGACCCCGACGCCTCGCAGCGTTGTCTCCATTTCACCCGTCTCCGGTTATGCGACGACCCGGTCGCCGCGAGGGATGTACGACGAGCGCACCGCGCCCGTCCCTGACATACGCCGACGGCGTCACTGCCAGCCGAACAGTGTCTCGCCGGTCTTCACGTCGCCGTCCTCACGGAGATCGGAGAGGGAGTCGGCGGCGGCCTCGAGCGCCACGACGGGGCAGATGGGCGACTTGCCCGCCTCTTCCACGGCGGAGGGGTTCCAGCGCACCACGGCCTGTCCGCGCGTGACGGTGTCCCCCTTGTTGACCAGCAACTCGAAACCCTCGCCGTTGAGTTGCACGGTGTCGATACCGAGATGCGTCAGCACTCCGTGCCCCTCCGAGTCGACCACGACGAAGGCGTGCGGATGCAGGGAGACCACCACGCCGTCCACCGGGGACACCGCCTCACCGGGCTCGCGCACGGGATCGATGGCCGTGCCGGGCCCCACCATCGCACCGGCGAACACCGGGTCGGGTACAGCGGGCAAACCAATGGCGCGTCCGGCGAGCGGGGCCGTCACGATGGTCATGGGGGAGCCTCCAGAGGCGGAGAAGTACGGGGCTGTCGTCACCGTCCGTGAGGGGGCGACGTGCTGTTCAGAAGGGTAAGTCATAGGAAGTGACGGTTCCGCGTGAGTGCGGCGGGTTGACGGACCATGAGGGCACCGAAACCGATTTGCCTGCGCCGACCGACCGCATGTACTGTCGTACTCCTGCCTGACCCCAACGCGACTTTGAGTCGGGGGTCGGCGGCACCTATCAAGTCTCGATCCCATCCTGATCTTCGCTTCGGCATGTCCGCGAAACGGTGGTCAGGAAGAGCGAAAAGGCCTGATAGAGTTTGAAAAACGAAATGCCGAAGGGAAAAGCCCGGAGGGACCGGAAACGGGACCAAAGGAAGCGTCCGTTCCTTGAGAACTCAACAGCGTGCCAAAAGTCAACGCCAGATATGTTGATACCCCGACCTGCCGGATGTCCGGTGGGTTG
>NZ_JBIUSY010000011.1:0-365475 GCF_044741565.1 Streptomyces sp. NPDC088147
GTGGGGGGTGTGTATGTGCCGTTGGATCCGGAGTGGCCGGTTGAGCGTATGGAGTTTGTGACGGCGGATTGTGGTGCTGAGCTGGTGATTGATGAGGAGATGTGGGGGGTTCTGGCTGCTGCTTCGGAGGCTGGGTCCGGGACCGGATCCGTCCCTCTTCCTGTGCCTGTGGGGCCGGTGTCGTGGGATTCGGCGGCGTATGTGATTTATACGTCGGGGTCGACGGGGCGTCCCAAGGGTGTGGTTGTGTCGCATCGTGGTATCGCCGGTTTCACGGCCGCGATGGTGGAGCGGTTCGGGCTGGACAGCGGTTCGCGGGTGTTGCAGTTGGCGTCGGCGGGTTTCGATGCGTCGGTGATGGAGCTGTTGATGGCTCTGGGTGGTGGGGGGACGTTGGTGATTCCTGAGGGTGGTCGGCCGTTGGCCGGGCAGGAGTTGCTGGATGTGTTTGTGGGGGAGCGGATTACGCATTCGTTGGTGCCGCCGACGGTGCTGGGCAGTGTGCCGGCCGGTGAGCTGCCTGATCTGCGGGTGCTGGTGACGGGCGGCGAGGCATGCGGGCCTGAGCTGGTCGAACGGTGGTCGGATGGCCGGACGATGATCAATGCCTACGGTCCTACGGAGGTGACGATCGCCGCGTCCATGAGTGGACGGCTGGACCCCGGGGCCGGTGCTCCGCCCATTGGAGTGCCGGTCGCGGATGCGCGGGTGTGGGTGCTGGACGGGTGGCTGCGGCCGGTGCCGGTGGGGGTGCTGGGTGAGTTGTATGTGGCGGGGCCGGGGTTGGCGCGTGGGTATCTCGGGCGTTCGGGGTTGACGTCGGAGCGGTTTGTGGCGGATCCGTTTGGTTCGGGTGGGCGGTTGTATCGCACGGGTGATGTGGTGCGGTGGCGGGTGGATGGTCAGCTGGAGTATGTGGGGCGTGGCGACGACCAGGTGAAGGTGCGTGGTCTGCGTATCGAGCTGGGTGAGATCGAGGCGGTGCTGTCCCGGCATGGGATGGTGGGACAGGTGTCGGTGATGGTGCGTGAGGACCGTCCCGGCGTGAAGCGGATTGTCGCGTATGTGGTGGCGTCGGAGTCGGGTGGTGGGGGTGTCGAGTCGGCGGTGTTGCGGGAGCATGCTGCCGCTGAGCTGCCGGCCTATATGGTGCCGTCGGCGTTCGTGGTGCTGGACGCGCTGCCGGTGAACGCGAGCGGGAAAGTGGACCGCACGGCCCTGCCCGCGCCCGACGCCGTTCCGGTCGCCGGATACACACCTCCGCGTACGGACACGGAGCGGACCCTCTGTGACATCTGGGCTGACGTGCTGGGCCTCGAACGGGTCGGGATCGAGGACAACTTCTTCGCCCTGGGCGGGGATTCGATCCTGAGCATTCAGGTGGTCTCACGGGCCAGGCAGGCAGGGCTGGAGCTGTCGTCGCGTGATGTGTTCGCCCGGCAGACGATCGCGGCCCTCGCCGCCGTGGCGCGCACGGCCGGTGCCGGTGCCGTCGTGCTGGCGGAGCAGGGCACCGTCACGGGGGAAGTGGGCCCCACACCCATCAGGGAGTGGTTCTTCGCAGGCCACCCCGTGGTGCCCGAACACTTCAATATGGCGACGGAGTTCATCCCGGCCCCCGGCACCGACCCGGCCGCGCTGCGGAGCGCGCTCGCCGCCGTACTGGAGCAGCACGACGCGCTGCGGACGGTCTTCGCCCGCCGCGGACCGCAGCACTGGACCGCGCGCATCGAACCCCGGCTCGACCTGGACACCGTGTTCACGGTCCATGAGCTTCCGGGCGGACCCGGTGCCGGGCCCGTCGGCGGTCCCGAGGCCGCGCGGAGCGGCGGACAGGGACCTGACGACGGTCCGGCCACGGCCGCCGACGCCGCCTGGAAGGAGCTGACACGGCGCGCGCAGGCGGGCTTCGACCTCGAACGCGGCCCGCTCATCCGCGTGCTCGTCGGCGTCCCGGCCGGCGGCCACCATGCCTCGCGTGTCCTGATCGCCGTGCACCACCTGATGATGGACGGGGTGTCCTGGCGCATCCTGCTGGACGATCTCGCCACCGCTCACGCCCAGGCCCGCGAAGGCCGCCCCATCGCTCTCGGTGCCAAGACCACGTCCGTGCGCCAGTGGGCGAAGCGTCTGGCGGAACACACCGCGCGAGGCGGCTTCGACTCGCAGCGCGACTACTGGCGGTCCGTGGTCGACGGCGCGCACTCCGCCATCCCGGTCGACCTCCCCGACGGGGACAACACCGTCGCCGCCCAGGAGACGCTGTCCGTCACGCTCGACGCCGAGCAGACGGAGGCGCTGCTGCACCAGGTCCCGCCGGTGTACCGGACGCGGGTGAACGATGTGCTGCTCACGGCCCTCGCCCGCACCCTGCGCACCTGGACCGGGCACGACCGGACAGCCGTCAATCTGGAAGGGCACGGCCGCGAGGAGCTGTTCGACGACATCGATCTGACCCGTACCGTCGGCTGGTTCACGTCCATCCACCCGGTCGCGCTCGCGCTGCCCGGGGCCGACGACTGGGCGAAGGACATCAAGTCGGTGAAGGAGCAGCTCCGCGCCGTCCCCGACCGGGGCATCGGACACGGCGCCCTGCGCCACCTGGCCACGGACCGGGACGCGGACGGCCTCGGCACCGTCGAGCCACAGGTCAGTTTCAACTACCTCGGCCAGCTCGACGGATTGGCCGGCCGGCACGATCTGTACCGGTCGTTGACGCTCAACCCCGGCGGCGAGTTCGGTCCGGCCGAGGCCCGTCCGCACGAGCTGGATGTGATCGGGGAGGTACGAGCCGGCCGGCTCACCCTCACCTGGTCCTATGCCCGGTCCCGCTACCACCGGACCACCATCGAGCGGCTTGCGACCGAAATGACCGACCAGCTACGCGCATTCCTGCGGCACTGCGCGGAGCCGGGCGCGGGCGGCCGTACGCCATCCGACTTCCCGCTCGCCGCGCTCGATCAGGGCGAGGTGGACCGGCTGGTCCGTGGAGGCGACGGCAGCGGGATCGAGGACGTCTACCCCCTGACGGCACTCCAGGCGGGCATGGTCTTCCACGCGCTGGCAGAGCCGGAGTCGCCCGCGTACCTCGAACAGTTCTCCTTCGTGGTCCAGGGCGCTCACGACCCCGAAGCGCTCGCGCGTGCCTGGCAGCGGGTGGTGGAGCGGTCGGACGCGCTCCGGGCCTCGGTGGTCTGGCGGGACATCGGCACTCCGGTGCAGGTGGTCCATCGAGCGGTGACCCTGCCGGTGCGCAGCCTGGACTGGTCGGGGCTGGACGAGCCGGAACGAGCCGTCGCGCTGGACGAGTTGCTGGCGGAGGACAAGGCGCGTGGGATCGCTCTCGAATCCCCGCCCCTGATGCGACTGGTGCTGATTCGGCTCGCCGCCGACAGGATCCGGGTGGTGTGGACCTTCCACCATCTGCTGCTGGACGGCTGGAGCACGGCGGCGCTGCTCTCCGACGTGATCGCCGAATACGCGTCCCTCACCCGCACGGATACGAGTGCGGGGCCCGGCACGGGTACGGGTACGGGTACGGGTACAGAGTCCGGCACGGGTACGGCTGCGGCCGACGACAGTGGTGCGGTATCCAGGGCGGACAGGGGCCCCTTCCGGGACTACCTCGCCTGGCTGGCCGCGCGCGACCAGCACACCGGCCGGTCCTTCTGGCGTGAGCGGCTGGCCGGATTCACGGAGCCGACGGCGCTCCCGTACGACCGGACTCCTCTGGGCAGGGCGAGCCATGGACAGTCCACGGAACGCGTCTCGCTCGCGGTCTCCGACGAGCTGTCCGCGCAGGTCACGGCCTTCGCCCGGTTGAACGGCCTCACGCTCAACGCGGTGGTGCAGGGCGCGTGGGCGTTGGTGCTGTCGCAGTACGCCGACTCGTCCGATGTGGTGTTCGGTACGACGGTGTCGGGGCGTCCTGCGGATCTGCCGGGGGCCGAGGACATCCTCGGTCTCTTCATCAACACACTCCCGGTGCGGGTGAAGGTCGAATCCGGGCTGTCGGTGGCGGAGTGGCTCGGCGGTCTTCAGTCCGCACAGGTCGAGGCGCGTCGGTACGAGGAGATCGCGCTGAGCGATCTGGAGACCGAACTGCCGCCGGGAACAGCCCTCTTCGACAGCCTTCTCGTCTTCGAGAACTACCCCGTCGACACCGACGGAGCGGAGCGGTTCGGCCTCTCGCTCCGCGACATCGAGGTCAGGGAGACCACCAACTACCCCTTGGCACTGACCGCGTACGCGGGCGACCGGCTGAGCTTCGACCTCGGCTACGATCCCGCGCGGTTCGACGCCGATACCGCGCGGCGTCTCACGGCACAGATGGAGCACCTCCTCCACGCGCTCACCGTCGGCCCGGACACCCGGGTGGGAGCGCTGCCGCTGATGCCGGACGGTGAACGGGAACGGCTGGTACGGGACTGGAGCGACGGCGGCGGGACCGTACCCGTCGGCCCGTCGGTCGTGGACGCCTTCGCGCGGCGCGCGGACGGCTCGCCGGGCGCGGTGGCGGTGGTGTGCGGAGACGTCTCGCTGACGTACGCGCAGTTGGACGCGCGGACCGATCGGCTGGCGCGGGTGCTCGCGGCGCGTGGTGTGGGCGTCGAATCGCGCGTAGGGCTGCTGCTGGAGCGCTCCGTCGATGTGGTCGTGGCCATGCTCGCGGTGCTGAAGGCGGGGGGCGCCTACGTTCCGTTGCATGCCGGGTATCCGGACGAGCGGATACGGCAGGTGCTGGGGCGTAGTGGTGCGGTCGTGGTGATCACGGACCGATCGGTGGACGAGATCGGTGGGGTACCGGCCGTCGCGGTGGATGCGGAGCCGGTGGCGGATGTGCGGCTTCCGGCCGTCATTCCGGGGGGTGCGTTGGCGTATGTGATGTTTACGTCGGGTTCGACGGGTGTGCCGAAGGGTGTGGCGGTGACGCATGGGGATGTGGTGGCTCTGGCTGCTGATTCCCGGTGGTCGTCGGGTGCGCATGGGCGGGTGTTGTTCCATTCGCCGCATTCGTTTGATGCGGCGACGTATGAGGTGTGGGTGCCGTTGTTGCGTGGTGGCACGGTGGTGGTGGCCGAGGGTGAGCTGAGTGTTCCGGTGGTGCGGGACGCGGTGGCACGTGGGGTGTCGGGGCTGTGGGTGACGGCGGCGTTGTTCGGGGTGCTGGTGGAGGAGGACCCGGGGTGTTTCGCTGGTCTGGGTGAGGTGTGGACGGGTGGGGATGCGGTGCCGGCGGTGGCCGCGGAGCGGATGCTGGCCGCGTGCCCGGGGACGGTGCTGGTCAATGGCTACGGTCCGACGGAGTCCACGACCTTTGCGGTGAGTGGTCCGATCGTGGCGGAGGATGCGGCGGGTGGTTCGGTGCCGCTCGGGCAGGTGATGGACAACACGACCGGTTACGTTCTGGACGGTGCGCTGCGGCCGGTGGGTGTCGGGGTGCCGGGTGAGTTGTATCTCGGTGGTGCGGGTCTGGCGCGTGGGTATGACGGTCGGACGAGCCTGACGGCGGAGCGGTTTGTTGCGGATCCGTTCGGTTCGGGTGGGCGGTTGTATCGCACGGGTGATGTGGTGCGGTGGCGTCCGGACGGCCGGCTGGACTTCCTGGGCCGTGGTGATGGTCAGGTGAAGGTTCGTGGGTTCCGTATCGAGCTGGGTGAGATCGAGGCGGTGGTGGCGCGTCACGGGAGTGTGGGCGGTGTCGCGGTGCTGGCCCGGGAGGATCGTCCGGGGGTGAAGCGCCTGGTCGCCTACCTCGTACCGTCGTCCGGTGACTTGGACGTCTCCGCCGTCCGCGCGCACGTGGCCTCCGTACTCCCGGAGTACATGGTGCCGTCCGCGTTCGTCGTCCTGGACGAGCTGCCGCTGACCGTGAACGGGAAGACCGACCGGCGTGCACTGCCCGCGCCGGAGTCCGATGCGGTGGCGGAGTATGTCGCACCCCGCACGGCGGAGGAACGCGTGCTCGCCGAGACCTGGGCCGAGGTCCTGGGGGTGGAGCGCGTCGGCGTCCACGACGACTTCTTCGAACTGGGCGGGGACTCCATCTCCAGCCTGCGGGTGGTCTCCCGGATCCGTACGGTGCTGGGCACCGGACTGTCTCCCCGGGCGCTCTTCGACCATCCCACCATCGCCCGCCTCGCGGAGACCGTGCCGCGCGGGACGGTGCTCCCGGGCACCGATCCCGCCTCTGCTCCCGCCCCCGCCCCCGCCCCCGACGACAGCGGCCCGGTGCCGGAGCCGGTACCGCGCGACGGCGATCTGCCGCTGTCCTTCGCACAGGAACGCCTCTGGTTCCTGGACGACTTCGCCCGTGACAGTGTCGAGTACAACGTCGTCACCGCCCTGCGGCTGACCGGCGATCTCGACATCTCCGCCCTGCGCACGGCGGTCTCGCGCCTGGTCGCCCGGCACGAGGCACTGCGGACCACCTTCGACTCCGTGGACGGGCGCGGCGTACAACTGGTGCACGACGCGGTCGATGTCCCGGTCCAGGTCACCGCGCTGGACGAGGCCCTGTCGGCCGCCGTTTCGACACCGTTCGATCTGCGTATGGGCCCGCTGCTGCGTGTCTTCCTGGCGCAGGTGGACGAGCGTGAGCATGTGCTCGTCCTGGCGATGCACCACATCGTCACCGACGGCTGGTCCATGGGCGTGGTCACGCGTGAGCTGAGTGTCTGCTACTCGGCCGCCGTACGCGGAGAGCAGCCGGACCTCGCCGAACTGCCCGTGCAGTACCCGGACTTCGCGGTCTGGCAGCGTGCCCGACTGACGGGTGAGGCGCTGGACGACCATCTGGCCTACTGGCGCGACCAGTTGGCGGAGCTGGAGCCGCTGGAGCTGCCGACGGACCGGCCACGCCCGGCGGTCCGCACCTCGGCCGGGGCGCTGCACGCCTTCGAGGTGTCCGCCGAACTGACGGACCGTCTGACACAGGCGGGCCGTCGGCGCGGCGCGAGCCTGTTCATGGTGCTGACGGCGGTGACGCAACTCCTCCTCGCCCGCTACACCGGCCGACGCGACATCGCGGTCGGCACGGTCGTCTCGGGGCGTGAGCGGGCCGAACTGGAGGGTCTTGTCGGCTTCTTCGCCAACACGCTGGTGCTGCGCTCACAGGTGGACGAGGCGCTGACGTTCGACGGGTTCCTGGACGGCGTCCGTACGACCGTGCTGGACGCCTTCGCCCATCAGGACGTGCCCTTCAGCCGGCTGATCGAGGAGCTGGCCCCTGAGCGTGACACCAGCCGTACCCCCCTCGTACAGGCCATGCTGGTGCTCCAGAACACCCCGCGCGGCGAATTCGACCTGCCGGGGGTACGGGTCGGTGAGTTCGTACCGCCGCGTGACACCGCGCAGTTCGATCTGCACCTGGAGTTCCAGCCGCGGCCGGGCGGTGGCCTGGAGGCCGTGGCCGTCCACAGCGATCTGTTCGACGCGGCCACCGTCGACCGGCTCACCAGGCACTGGCTGACGCTGGCCGACCGGCTCACCGCCGCCCCCGAACGGCCCCTGCTGGAGCACGATCCGCTGGAGGCGGAGGAGCGCTCACTGCTGCTGGACTCCTGGAACGACAGCGGGGATCCGGGTGTGCCCGCGGTGTCGCCCCTCACCATGTTCGAGGAGCGGGCCCGTGCCGTGCCCGGGGCGCCCGCCGTGACGTTCGGAGACACCACCGTCGACTACGGCGAGCTGGCCGCGCGTGCCGCGCGGCTCGCCGCCCGTCTCACCGCGCACGGGGTGGGCCCGGAGTCCCGGGTGGGGCTGGTGCTGCCGCGCTCGATCGACCTGGTGGTGGCGGTCCTGGCCGTACTGAAGGCGGGGGCAGCGTATGTGCCGGTCGACCCCGCGTCCCCGGCCGACCGGATCGCGTACATCATCGAGGACAGCGCCGCCGATCTGGTGATCACCAGCCGGGAGACGGCGGCTGTCCTGCCCGGGGACGCAGCGCACCGGTCGCTGGTGCTGGACGCCCCGGAGGCCGGTCCTGTGGCCGGTCAGGCCCAGGGTCCCGCGACCGACCTTGCGGCCGGACTGGCCGGACCAGCCGGACCAGCCGGACCGGACGCCGAGGAGACCGACCCGCCCCGTCGCGCGCCCGTCTCCGCCGCCTCCGCCGCGTATGTCATCTACACCTCCGGCTCGACCGGGCGTCCCAAGGGCGTGGTGGTCTCGCACGGCAATGTGGCGGAGCTGCTCGCCGCCACCCAGGAGCAGTTCGCGTGCGGCCCCGACGACGTCTGGACGATGTTCCACTCCTACGCGTTCGACTTCACCGTATGGGAGCTGTGGGGGGCGCTGGCCTACGGCGGGCGCCTGGTCGTGGTGGACCGCGATGTGGCGCGCGCCCCCGAGGACTTCGCGCTGCTCCTCGAACGTGAGCGCGTGACCGTACTCAACCAGACCCCGTCCGCGTTCTACCGGCTGGCCGAGGAGATCGACGCGGTGGACGGGCTGCGGGAGCGGCTCGCGCTGCGCACGGTCGTGTTCGGCGGCGAGGCCCTGGACTGGTCGCGGATCGCGAGCTGGGTGGAGCGGTCGGGCAACGGCGGTCCCGTACTGGTCAACATGTACGGAATCACGGAAACCACCGTGCATGTCACGAGCCGGCGGGCCGAGCCCGAGTTCGTGACCCCGGGCGCCGGAAGCGTGATCGGCCGGGCGCTGCCGCATCTGCGCGCGTACGTGCTCGACACCGCGCTCCGCCCGGTGCCCCAGGGCGTACGGGGCGAGCTGTACATCGCCGGAGGCGGCCTGGCCCGCGGCTATCTGAACCGGCGGGGACTCAGCTCCGTACGGTTCGTCGCCGACCCCTTCGGCGGCCCCGGCGCCCGGATGTACCGGACCGGCGACACCGCCCGCTGGAACGCCGCGGGGACGCTGGACTATCTGGGACGCAACGACGACCAGGTGAAGATCCGCGGCTTCCGGATCGAACTGGGCGAGATCGAGGCCCTGGTCGCGGCCGATCCGGCGGTGGCCCAGGGAGCCGTGGTGGTACGGGAGGACCAGCCCGGGGACCAGCGGCTCGTGGCGTACGTCGTACCCGCCGGCGGGGCGGCCGGGCTCGCGGGGTTCGACGAGGCCGGGCTGCGGCGGACGCTGGGCGACGCGCTGCCGGACTATATGGTTCCGGCCGCGTTCGTGGCGCTGGAGCGGCTGCCGCTGACCACGAACGGCAAGCTCGACCGCCGCGCGCTCCCTGCGCCCGAGTACGGCAGCCGCGCCGCGTTCGTGGCCCCGCGCACCCCGACGGAAGAGGCCGTGGCGGAGATCTGGGCGGAGGTGCTCGGACTGGAACGAACCGGAATCCAGGAGGACTTCTTCAGCCTGGGCGGAAACTCGGTCCTGAGTCTTCGCGTGATTGCTAGGGTCCGGACTGTGTTCGACATCAACCCCTCGGCCCGCGTGATGTTCGATTTCCCCACGGTCGAACAACTCGCCGGGAAGATCGAGGAGTTGATCATCGAGGATATCGAGAACGGCGGTGATCCGGTCCTTTAGCCGGGCCGGAAACCACCGCACCGCGTACCACGCACTACGCACCATGTGTCACCCGCGTGCGCGTCGACGGACCAACGGGGCCGGGACAGGCCCGAAACCCCGTCGACTGCGCACGCGGTGCTTTTGCCTGCTTGTTTTCATGATGTGGATATGAGGGAGCTTTCCATGGACGCCGCTTCTTCGCGCGAGGCCCGGATCAGTTCGTTGCCGGAGCACGTGCAGGAGAGACTCCGGAGCAGGCTCGCGGGTCGCGCGGGCGGCGGCCGGAACGCCATCGAGTCCGTGGACCGCAGCGGAACGCTCCCTCTGTCGTTCGCTCAGCAGCGGCTCTGGTTCATGACGGAGTATCAGCGGGACTCCACGGAGAACAACTCCGGTCTCAGCCTGCGGCTCACCGGCCCGCTGGACGTCGTCGCGTTCCGGGCGGCGCTCGACGCCGTCGTGGCACGGCACGAGCCGCTGCGCACCACCTTCGCCGCGGAGGAGGGGGTGGCGCGGCAGATCGTACGTCCGGAGGCCGAGCTGCCGTTCCGCTTCGTGGACCTGGCCGACTCGGCGGACCCCGACCGGCTGATCTCCGCGGCGATGGCCGAGCCGTACGACCTGCGCACAGGCCCGCTGGTGCGCGCCCTGCTCGTCCGCGTCGGCGCCGAGGAGTACCGCTTCCTGCTCGCCATGCACCACATCGTCACCGACGGCGCCTCCATGGAGATCATCGTCCGGGAGCTGCGGGCGTACTACGCCGCCGCCCTGCGCGGAGATGCCGGCGCGGCCGGGCTGCCCCCGCTTCCGGTGCAGTACGCCGACTACGCCGCCTGGCAGCGCGGGCGGTTCTCCGGGAGCGCGCTGGACCGCCATGTCGGCTACTGGCGTGAGCGGTTGGACGGCCTGGAGCCGCTGGAACTGCCCACCGACCGCCCCCGTCCGGCGGTCCGCGGCGGCGCCGGCGCCGTCCACGCCTTCACCCTGCCCGCCGACGTCGCCGCGGGCATCCGGAACGTGGGCAGGGAACAGGGAGCCAGCCTCTTCGTCACGCTCACCGCGGTCACCCAATTGCTGATGGCCCGGCACAGCGGCCAGGACGACATCGCGGTCGGCACGGCGGTACCCGGGCGTGAGCGGGCCGAGGTGGAGAACCTCGTCGGATTCTTCATCAATATTCTGGTGCTGCGCTCCCGTATCGACCAGACCCGTTCGTTCACCGAATTCCTCGCCGAGGTACGGGAGACCGTACTGGAGGCATTCGAGCACCAGGACGTTCCCTTCGAACGGCTGGTGGAAATCCTCGCGCCGGAACGCGACACCTCGCGTACACCACTGGTCCAGTCGATGGTGGTGCTCCAGAACACCCCGGCCGAATCCGCCGAATTCGAGGGCGTCCGGGTGGCCCGCGGAACCCTCGCCCGCCAGGAATCCCCGTACGACGTGAGCTGGGAATTCGAGGAGGACGAGGAAGAGCAGCTGCATTGCGCGATCGAATACAGCACCGACCTGTTCGACCCGGCCACCGTCGAACGGCTGGGACGGCATTTCGTTATGCTGGCCCGCGCCCTGGTCACCGCCCCCGACCGGCGACTGGACGAGGCCGAGCTGCTCACCGCCGACGAACTGGCGGGGCTGCTCGCCGACGGCAAGTCGGTCGCGCGGCCCCAGGCAGCCGCCGGCACCATCCCCGCGCGCTTCGCCGAGCAGGCCGACCGCACACCCGACGCGCCCGCGCTGACCTACGGTGACGACGCCGAAACACTGACGTACCGTCAACTCGACGAGCGCGCCAATCGGTTGGCGCACCACCTGATCGACTGCGGTGTCCGCCCGGAGGAGCCGGTCGCGGTCTGCCTGCCGCGTGGCATCGATCTCGTCGTCTCCATCCTGGCCGTGCTCAAGGCGGGCGGAGCGTATCTGCCGCTGGACCCGGCGCTTCCGCGGGACCGCGTGGCGTGGATGCTCGCCGAGAGCGGGGTCCGGGTCGCGGTCACGGTGGACGCGCTCACCGGACCTCTGCCGGACGGCTTCCACGGCACCGTCGTCGCCGTCGACCGTCTGCGCGACCGGATCGCCGCGCTGCCCTCGCGTACGCCGCGGGTGGCCCTGGCCGCGAGCAACACCGCGTACGTCATCTACACCTCCGGCTCCACCGGCCGGCCCAAGGGCGTCCTGGGACTCCACGGCGGCCTGCTCAGCCGCTGGGCGTGGTTCGCCGAGACCTACCCCGAGTGGCGCGAAGCCGTCGTCTGCGCCAAGAGCTCCGTGAGCTTCCTCGACAGCGCGACGGAGATCCTCGGCACCCTGGTGCACGGCGGGCGCATCATCCTCGCCTCCGACGACGAGGCCAAGGACCCCCTGGCGCTGGCCCGGCTGATCGAGCGGCACCGCGTGGAACGGATGACGCTCGTCCCCAGCCTCCTCTCCGTCCTCCTGGACGAGACCGACCCGGCGTCCCTGGCCTCCTGCCGCTGCTGGATCAGCAGCGGCGAGCCCCTCAGCCGCGCGCTCGCCGCCCGCTTCCGCGAGCAGCTGCCGCACGCCCGGCTCCTCAACCTCTACGGCTCCTCCGAGATCAGCGCCGACAGCCTGGTCTGGGAGGCCGACGGCCCGGACGTACGGATCGGCAGGCCCGTCTGGAACAACCAGGTGTACGTCCTCGACGGCCGGCTGCGCCCCGTACCGCGCGGAGTTCCGGGCGAGCTGTACGTGGCCGGAGCCGGGCTCGCGCGTGGCTACGCCAACCGTCCCGACCGTACGGCGGAACGCTTCATCGCCGACCCGTTCGATCCCTCCGGGCGGCTCTTCCGCACCGGCGACCTCGTCCGCTGGACCTCGGACGGCACCCTGGAACACCTCGGCCGCGCCGACGACCAGGTGAAGGTACGCGGCTTCCGTATCGAGCCCGGCGAGATCGAGGCCGCTCTCCGCCGGCACCCCGCGATCAGCGACGCCGCGATCGTCGTACGGGACGACCGCCAGGGCACCGCCCGGCTCGCCGGGTATGTCGTCCCCGCCGAAGGCCACTCCGTACCCGCCGCCCGCGAACTGCGCGACCTCATCCGGCAGAGTCTGCCCGACTACATGGTGCCCGCCGCCTTCGTGCCGATCGACGCGCTTCCCCTGACCTCCAGCGGCAAGCTCGACCGCCGCTCCCTGCCGACCCCCGACTGGGCCGAGTCCGCCGAGTACCTCGCCCCGCGCACCGACACCGAGCGTGCACTCGCCGCCATCTGGACCGAGGTGCTGGATACGGCACAGGTCGGCGCCGAGGACGACTTCTTCGCGCTCGGCGGGCACTCCCTGCTCGCCACCCGGGTGATCAGCCGCATCCGGAGCGGTCTGGGGACGGAACTGACCGTACGTCACCTCTTCGAGGCTCCGCGGCTCGCCGACCTGGCAGCCACTCTCGATGCCCTGGCGGGCGGCACGTCCGGGGCGAATGACTCGGCGCGCGGTGGTGCTGATTCAGCGCCCGGTGGCGACGGTTCGGCCAGCGGTGCCGACGTACAGGGCGGCGACGCGATCGCTCCCGCGTCGAGGGACGGACGGCTGCCGCTCTCCTTCGCCCAGGAACGCCTTTGGTTCCTCGACGACTTCGCCCCCGGCGCCGCCGAGTACAACGTCTGCGGCACCCTCCGGCTGACCGGCGCGCTCGACCTCCCCGCGCTGCGGACCGCCGTCGCCGGACTGGTCGCCCGGCACGAGGCGCTGCGTACCACCTTCGAGACGGTGGACGGGCACGGCACCCAAGTCGTGCACGACACCATGGACGTGGCGGTACGTACGACGGCGCCCGGCACGGACGGCGAACTGGAGGCCGCTCTCCGCGCCGAGGCGGCGGCCCCGTTCGACCTGGCGACGGGGCCGCTGCTGCGGGCGCTGCTGGCCACGACGGCCGAGGACACGCACACCTTGATGCTGACGATGCATCACATCGTGACGGACGGCTGGTCGATGGGCGTCATCACGCGTGAGCTGAGCGCCCTCTACGCCGGCGCGGTACGTGGCGAGGACGCCGGTCTGCGGCCGTTGCCGATTCAGTACCCGGACTACGCGGTGTGGCAGCGCGAGCGGCTGGCGGGCGACACGCTCGACGGCCAACTCGCCTACTGGCGGGGGAAGCTTGAGGGACTGGAGCCGCTGGAGCTGCCGACCGACCGGCAGCGCCCGGCGGTTCGTACCTCGGCGGGTGCCCTGCACCAGTTCGAGGTCCCGGCGGAGCTGACCCGGCTCCTGACGGGAACCGGGCGTGCGCGGGGCGCGAGCCTGTTCATGGTGCTCACGGCGGTGACGCAGCTGCTGCTGGCACGCTACAGCGGACGGACGGACATCGCGCTCGGGACAGGTGTCTCCGGGCGCGAGCGCGCCGAGCTGGAAGACCTCGTCGGATTCTTCGTCAACACCCTCGTGCTGCGGACGACGGTCGACGAGTCCGAGAGCTTCGACCAACTGCTCGATCGCGTCCGTACGACCGTGCTGGACGCCTTCGCCCATCAGGACGTGCCCTTCAGCCGGCTGATCGAGGAGCTGGCTCCCGAGCGCGACACCAGCCGAACCCCCCTCGTACAGGCCATGCTCGTGCTCCAGAACACCCCGCGCGCGGAGTTCGACCTGCCGGGCCTCAGGGCCGAGGCGGTTCCGTCGGTCCGCGAAGCCTCCCAGTTCGACATCACGTTCGCGTTCTCGGAGCAGGACGGAAGGCTGCTCGCGGCGGCCGAATACAGCACGGATTTGTTTGATGCGGTGTCGGTGGAGCGGTTGTGTCGTCATTGGGTTGAGTTGGCTGGTGTGGTGGTGGGTGGTTCGGGTGGTGTGTTGTCGGGTGTGGGGTTGTTGTCGGGTGCTGAGTGGGGGTTGGTGGCTGGTGGTTGGGGTGTGTCGGGGGTGGGTGCGGGTGTGGTGCCGGTGACGTTGCCGGGGTTGGTGGCGTCGCGGGTGGCGGGTGCTGGCGGTGCTGGTGCTGGTGCTGGTGCTGGTGCTGGTGTGGGTGTGGCGGTGGTGTGTGGTGGGGTGTCGTTGTCGTATGGGGAGTTGGGTGTGTGGGTGGAGCGGTTGGCGGGTGTGCTGGTTGGTCGGGGTCTGGGTGTGGAGTCGCGGGTGGGTGTGTGTTTGCCGAGGTCGGTGGAGTGGTTGGTGGCGTTGTTGGCGGTGGTGCGCGTGGGGGGTGTGTATGTGCCGTTGGATCCGGAGTGGCCGGTTGAGCGTATGGAGTTTGTGACGGCGGATTGTGGTGCTGAGCTGGTGATTGATGAGGAGATGTGGGGGGTTCTGGCTGCTGCTTCGGAGGCTGGGTCCGAGTCCGAGTCCGAGCTTGGGACCGTGGCTGTTCCTGTGCCTGTGGGGCCGGTGTCGTTGGATTCGGCGGCGTATGTGATTTATACGTCGGGGTCGACGGGGCGTCCCAAGGGTGTGGTTGTGTCGCATCGGGGTATCGCCGGTTTCACGGCCGCGATGGTGGAGCGGTTCGGGCTGGACAGCGGTTCGCGGGTGTTGCAGTTGGCGTCGGCGGGTTTCGATGCGTCGGTGATGGAGCTGTTGATGGCTCTGGGTGGTGGGGGGACGTTGGTGATTCCTGAGGGTGGTCGGCCGTTGGCCGGGCAGGAGTTGCTGGATGTGTTTGTGGGGGAGCGGATTACGCATTCGTTGGTGCCGCCGACGGTGCTGGGCAGTGTGCCGGCCGGTGAGCTGCCTGATCTGCGGGTGCTGGTGACGGGCGGCGAGGCGCTGGGAAGCGAACTGGTGGGTCGGTGGTCCGCGGGCCGCGCGATGTTCAACGCGTACGGTCCGACGGAAGTGACCGTCGCGGCGTCGGTCAGCGGACGGCTGGACCCCGGAACCGGTACTCCGCCGATCGGGGTGCCGGTCGCGGACGCGCGGGTGTGGGTGCTGGACAAGTGGCTGCGGCCGGTGCCGGTCGGCGTACCCGGCGAACTGTATGTGGCGGGGCCGGGGTTGGCGCGTGGGTATCTCGGGCGTTCTGGGTTGACGTCGGAGCGGTTTGTGGCGGATCCGTTTGGTTCGGGTGGGCGGTTGTATCGCACGGGTGATGTGGTGCGGTGGCGGGTGGATGGTCAGCTGGAGTATGTGGGGCGTGGCGACGACCAGGTGAAGGTGCGTGGTCTGCGTATCGAGCTGGGTGAGATCGAGGCGGTGCTGTCCCGGCATGGGATGGTGGGACAGGTGTCGGTGATGGTGCGTGAGGACCGTCCCGGCGTGAAGCGGATCGTGGCGTATGTGGTGCCGTCGGAGTCGGATGGTGGGGGTGTCGAGTCGGCGGTGTTGCGGGAGCATGCTGCCGCTGAGCTGCCGGCCTATATGGTGCCGTCGGCCTTCGTGGTGCTGGACGCGCTGCCGGTGAACGCGAGCGGGAAAGTGGACCGCAAGGCCCTGCCCGCACCGTCGGACGAACCCGCCGACGAGTACGCCGCACCGCGCAACGAGACCGAGCGCGTGCTGACAGCCATCTGGACCGACGTTCTCGATGCCGGCCGTGTGGGAATCCACGACAACTTCTTCTCCCTGGGCGGGGATTCGATCCTGAGCATTCAGGTGGTCTCACGGGCCAGGCAGGCGGGGCTGGAACTCTCTTCCCGCGACGTGTTCGCGCGCCAGACCGTGGCCGCTCTCGCCGCTGGTGCCGGAGCGGCCGACACGGGGCAGAGCACGTCGGTGGCGGAGCAGGGCGTGGTGTCGGGCGAGGTGGGACCGACCCCGGTCCGCGACTGGTTCTTCGCCACACACACCACCGACCCCGCCCACTTCAACATGGCCATGGAGTTCGAACTCCCGCCGTCCACCGGTCTGCCCGCGCTCCGGGAGGCCGTACGTGCACTCCTGCTCCACCATGACGCGCTGCGGACGACATTCGCCCAGGACGCGCACGGGCGGTGGTCGGGACGGATCGCCCCCGGCATCGACCTCGACCGCGTACTCACCCTTCACGACCTCACCGACGCGCGGGCGGACCACGAGGACTCGGCCTGGCAGGAACTGAAGGACGCCGCGCAATCCGGGTTCGGCCTGGAAGACGGTCCACTGGTCCGTGTCCTGGTCGGCACACGCGCCGCCGGTCACACCCTGCGGATGATCGTCATCGCCCACCACCTCGTCGTGGACGGGGTGACCTGGCGCATCCTGCTCGAAGACCTCAGGACCGCGTACGCCCGCGCCGCCGCCGGCCGGCCCGCCGAACTCGGCCCCAAGACCGCCTCCGTGCGGCAGTGGGCGGCGCGGCTCGCGGAGCACACGGCGGCGGGCGGCTTCGACGACCAGATCCCGTACTGGACCTCCGTCATGGACGGAGCGCGGACGGGCATCCCCCTCGACCATCCGGGCGGCGCCAACACCGTCGCCGACCAGGCCGTGGTGTCCGGCGAGCTGACACGGGAGGCGACGGAGCAACTCCTCCAGCGGGTCCCGGCCGTCTACCGCACCCAGATCAACGACGCGCTGCTGACCGCGCTGGCGCGCACGCTCCGCACCTGGACCGGTCATGACCGGGTCGCGGTCAATCTGGAGGGCCACGGCCGCGAGGAGCTGTTCGACGACATCGATCTGACCCGTACCGTCGGCTGGTTCACCTCCATCCACCCGGTCGCGCTCGCGCTGCCCGCGGCCGACGACTGGGCTGCCACGATCAAGCAGGTGAAGGAGCAGCTCAGGGCCGTACCCGACCGCGGTATCGGCTACGGCGCGCTGCGCACTCTCAGCGACGCGACAGCACACCACGCGGACCCGCTGATCAGCTTCAACTACCTCGGCCGGCTGGACATGGCGGGCAGCGCGGACGACTGGTACCGCTCGGCCGCGCTCAACCCCGGTGGAGAACACAGCGTTCGGGAAGGACGGCCCCACCTCCTCGATGTGACCGCGGGGCTCCTCGACGGCCGGCTGGTGTTCTCGTGGCACTACTCCGCGGGGCTGCACCGAGAGGAGACGGTAAGGGCGCTGGTGGACGACTTCGCCGCCGAACTCTCGGACTTCGTCGCGCACTGCGCGGAACCGGACGCGGGCGGTTGCTCCCCGTCGGACTTCCCGCTCGTGCGGCTCACGCAGGGCGAGGTGGACCGGATCGCGGGTGACGGCCGGGAGATCGAGGACGTCTACCCTCTGACGCCTCTCCAGTCGGGCATGCTCTTCCACGCGCTGGCCGAGCCCGACTCGCCCGCCTATCTGGAGCAGTTCGCCTTCACCCTGGACGGGGTCGACGACCTCGCCCGGCTCGCGAACGCCTGGCAGCGGACCGTGGAACGGTCGGACGCGCTGCGCGTTTCCCTGGCCTGGGAAGCGGTCGGGGAACCGGTGCAGGTGGTGCACCGGCTGGTGACCGTACCCGTGACGAACCTGGACTGGTCGGGCACCGACGAGGCCGGGCAGGAGACCCTGCTCCGTGACTTCCTCCGCGAGGACAGGGCGCGCGGACTCGATCTGACCGCCGCCCCGCTGATGCGGGTCACCCTGGCCCGTACCGCCGACGATGTGGTGCGGGTGGTGTGGACGTTCCACCACCTGCTGCTCGACGGCTGGAGTACGTCCGCGTTCCTCTCCGACGTCCTGGCCGAGTACACGGCGCTCGGCGGGACGGTGGCGGGTGCGGCGGCCCTTCCGGCGAACCGTGGGCCGTTCCGCGAGTACATGCGCTGGCTGGGTGCGCAGGACCACCAGGTGGCCGCCGACTACTGGCGCGGTGTGCTGGCCGGATTCGACGAGCCGGTACCCCTGCCGTACGACCGGGTGCCCGAGCAGGCCCGGCGCGGACAGTCCAGCGAGCGGGTACGGGTGGCGCTGGAGCCCGGCGTGGCAGAAGAGGTGGGCGGTTACGCCCGCCGCCACCGGATCACGGCGAACGCGCTGGTCCAGGGCGCGTGGGCGCTGGTGCTCGCGCAGTACGCGGGGGTGTCCGGTGCCGCCGCGTCCGGTGTCTCGTCGTCGGACACGCCACCGACCGGCGCGGGTGCTTCCGGTGTGGCCGCTTCCGATGTGGTGTTCGGTACGACCGTGTCGGGTCGTCCGGCGGATCTGCCGGGGGCCGAGGACATCCTCGGTCTCTTCATCAACACACTCCCCGTCCGGGTGACTGCCACTCAGGACCAGCCGGTCGCCGACTGGCTGCGGCAGATCCAGGACGGACAGTCGGAGTCGCGCCGCTACGAGTACATGGCGCTGTCCGATATCGAGTCGGACGTGCCGGCCGGTGCGTCGCTCTTCGACAGCCTGGTCGTCTTCGAGAACTACCCGGTGGACGAAGCCGCGGCCGAGCGCCACGGACTGGGCGTCCGCGCGGCCGAGGCCGTGGAGTCGACCAACTACGCGCTGACATTGATCGCGTCGGCGACCGGCGACCGGCTCGACATGACGCTCGCCTACGATCCGGCGCTGTTCGACGCGACCACGGCGGAGCGGCTGTCGGCACAACTCGGACACGCGGTCACCCGTCTCATCGCGCACGCGGACGCCCCCGTCGGGGACATCGACCTGCTGGGCGAGGCCGAACGTGCCGCTGTGGTGGGTGAGTGGAGTGGCGGTCGGATCAGCGAGACCCTGAGGGCCGGGGCCTCCCTGGTCGGGATCTTCGGCGAGCGGGTGGCCGCCGCCCCGGATTCGGTGGCGGTGGAGTGCGGCGACGTCTCGCTGACGTACCGCCAACTCGATTATCAGGCCGACCGGTTGGCACGGACGCTGATCGAGCGGGGCGTCGGTGCGGAGAGCCGTGTCGGACTGCTGCTGGAGCGCTCGGCGGACGTCCTCGTGGCCATGCTGGCGGTGCTGAAGGCGGGCGGGGCGTATGTCCCGCTGCATGGGGCGTACCCGGCGGAGCGACTGCGTCAGGTCGTCGAGCAGAGCGACGCGGTGCTCGTGCTGACCGACCGGGCGGTGGACGAGATCGGTGGGATACCTGCCGTCGCGGTGGATGCGGAGCCGGTGACGGATGTGCGGCTTCCGGCCGTCATTCCGGGGGGTGCGTTGGCGTATGTGATGTTTACGTCGGGTTCGACGGGTGTGCCGAAGGGTGTGGCGGTGACGCATGGGGATGTGGTGGCGTTGGCTGCTGATTCCCGGTGGTCGTCGGGTGTGCATGACAGGGTTTTGTTCCACTCTCCGCATTCGTTTGATGCGGCGACGTATGAGTTGTGGGTGCCGTTGCTGAGTGGTGGCACGGTGGTGGTGGCCGAGGGTGAGCTGAGTGTTCCGGTGGTGCGGGATGCGGTGGCACGTGGGGTGTCGGGGCTGTGGGTGACGGCGGCGCTGTTCGGGGTCCTGGTCGAGGAGGACCCAGGTTGTTTCGCTGGTCTGGGTGAGGTGTGGACGGGTGGGGACGCGGTGCCGGCGGTGGCCGCGGAGCGGATGCTGGCCGCGTGCCCGGGGACGGTGCTGGTCAATGGCTACGGTCCGACGGAGTCCACGACCTTTGCAGTGAGCGGGCCGATTGTGGCGGAGGATGCGGCGGGTGGTTCGGTGCCGCTCGGGCGCGTGATGGACAACACGACCGGTTACGTTCTGGACGGGGCGCTGCGGCCGGTCGGGGTCGGGGTGCCGGGTGAGTTGTATCTCGGTGGTGCGGGTCTGGCGCGCGGCTACCACGGCCGGGCCGGACTCACGGCGGAACGGTTCGTGGCGGGCCCGTTCGGCTCGGGCGAACGGTTGTACCGGACCGGCGATGTGGTGCGCTGGCGCCAGGACGGCCGGCTGGACTTCCTCGGCCGCGGCGACGGACAGGTCAAGATCCGTGGCTTCCGTATCGAACTCGACGAGATCCAGGCCGCGTTGATGAGGTGCCCGGACGTGGGTACGGCCACGGTCGTGGCGCGGGAGGACCGTCCCGGGATCAAGCGGCTGGTGGCGTATGTCGTGGCCGACGGGCAGCTCGATGTCGCGGCGGTACGCGCTCAGGTCGCGGGCGCTCTGCCCGAGTACATGGTGCCGTCGGCGTTCGTGGTGCTGGACGAGCTGCCGCTGACCGTGAACGGAAAGGTCGACCGGCGCGCGCTTCCCGCGCCCGAGTTCGACGCGGCGGCGGAGTACGTCGCACCGCGCACCGAGGCCGAACGCGTCCTGGCCGGGATCTGGGCGGAGGTCCTGGGCGTGGAGCGGGTCGGAATGCACGACGACTTCTTCGAGCTGGGCGGGGACTCCATCTCCAGCCTGAAGGTGGTCTCCCGCCTCCGCGCCGCGCTGGGAGCCGGGTTCTCCCCCCGTGTCCTGTTCGATCACCCGACCGTGGCCGGACTCGCGTCGACGATCCCGGCCGCCGAAGCCGCGCGGGAGACAGAGGAGACGTCGGCCTCCGACGCGATCGTCCCGGTCGCACGCGACGGGCAGCTGCCGATGTCGCTCACTCAGGAACGCCTCTGGTTCCTGGAGAACTTCACCCCCGGCAGTATCGAATACAACATCGTCGGCGCGCTCCGGCTGACCGGAGTCCTCGACCCGGACGCCCTCCGTACGGCCCTCGCCGGGCTGGTGGACCGGCACGAGGCGCTGCGTACGACATTTGACTCGGTTGACGGGCTCGGCGTCCAGGTGGTGCATGCCTCGCTGGACGTACCCGTGCGCGCTGTGACTCTCAGTGACCCCTCGGACCTCGACGCGGCGCTCAGGGAGGAGTCCGTCACCCCCTTCGACCTGCGGACCGGCCCCTTGGTGCGGGTACTGCTGGTACGGATCACGCCGACCGAGCATGTCCTTGTGTTGTCGATGCATCACATCGTGACCGATGGGTGGTCGATGGGTGTGGTGACGCGTGAGTTGAGTGAGTTGTACGCGGCTGCGGTGCGGGGTGTGGAGGCTCGGCTTCCGTTGTTGCCGGTGCAGTATCCGGACTTCGCGGTGTGGCAGCGGGAGAGGCTGTCCGGGGAGGCGTTGGATTCCCAGATCGGTTACTGGCGGCAGCAGTTGGACGGTCTGGAGCCGTTGGAGCTGCCGACGGACCGCCCGCGCCCGCTGGTACGGACCGCCTCCGGGAGCACCCATATCTTCACGGTCCCGGTGGAACTGACGGAACAGCTCGGCTCGCTGGGGCGTACCAGGGGCGCGAGTCTGTTCATGGCGCTGATGGCGGTGACGCAGCTCCTGCTGTCCCGTTACAGCGGCCGGCGCGACATCGCGCTGGGAACGGCGGTGTCGGGCCGGGAGCGCGAGGAACTGGAAGGCCTGGTCGGGTTCTTCGTCAATACGCTCGTTCTGCGGGCACATATCGACGAGTCACAGTCTTTCGATGAGCTGCTGGCAGCGGTCCGCGACACCACGTTGGAGGCGTTCGCGCACCAGGATGTGCCGTTCAGCCGGCTGATCGAGGAGCTGTCCCCGGAGCGGGACACCAGCAGGACGCCGCTCGTACAGGCCATGCTGACCCTCCAGAACACCCCCGGAGGTGCGTTCCACCTCCCCGGCCTCCGTGTCGAGGAATACGAAGTCCCGCGTACGGCAGCGCAGTTCGAGTTCGGCCTGCACTTCCAGGAGAGCGGCGACGGAGGTCTTGTCGGGGTCGCCGAGTTCAATACGGATCTGTTCGATGTGGAGACGGTTGAGCGGTTGTGTGGGCATTGGTTGGTGTTGGCGGAGCGGGTGGTGGCTGAGCCGTCGGTGCCTGTGGTGCGGGTGGGGATGTTGGGTGGGGCTGAGCTGGAGCGGTTGCTGATGGGGTGGGCCGGCCCGGGGGTCGGGGTGGGTGAGCGGTCGGTTGTGGAGTTCGTCCAGGACCGTATCGCCGCGGTTCCTGGGGCGGTTGCGGTGATCGGGGATGGTGGTGTCTCGCTGTCGTATGGCGAGTTGGGTGTGCGGGTGGAGCGTTTGGCGGGGTATTTGGTGGCGTTGGGTGTGGGTGTGGAGTCGCGGGTGGGGGTGTGTCTGCCGAGGTCGGTGGATCTGGTGGTGGCGGTGCTGGGGGTGTTGCGGGCCGGTGGTGCGTATGTGCCGTTGGATCCGGAGTATCCGGCGGACCGGCTGGAGTTCATGAAGGCGGATAGTGGTGTGGAGGTGGTGATCACGGAGGAGGTGTTGGCGCGTTCCCTGGTGGGGGAGGCGGTGGCGGTTCCTGTGGGGCCGGTGTCGTTGTCGTCGGCGGCGTATGTGATCTATACGTCGGGTTCGACGGGCCGGCCGAAGGGTGTCGTCGTTCCGCATGCGGCGATGGCGGGTCTGGTGCGGTGGGCGGTGTCGCTGGGTGAGGATCGTTTCAGGCGGACTCTGTTCTCGACGTCGCTGAACTTCGATGTGTCGGTGTTCGAGCTGTTCGGGACGTTGGCCGCCGGTGGGACGGTGGAGGTGGTCCGGGATGTTCTCGCGCTGACGGAGCGGGAGTCGTGGTCGGGGTCGTTGGTGTCGGCGGTGCCGTCGGCGTTTGCGGGGGTGCTGGGGCAGGAGTCCGCTGTTTCGGCGGAGATGGTGGTGTTGGCGGGTGAGGCGTTTCCCGCTGGTCTGCTGGAGCAGACGCGGCGGGCGATGCCGGGTGCGGTCGTGGCCAACATCTACGGTCCGACCGAGGCCACGGTGTATGCGACGGGCTGGTTCTCCGACACCGATGCGGACTCTGACGGTCCGATGGTGCCGATCGGGCGCCCCGTGGCCGGTAAGGCCACGTACGTACTCGACGCGGGTCTGTCTCCTGCGCCGGTCGGTGTGTGGGGTGAGTTGTACCTCGGCGGCGGCCTCGCGCGTGGCTACCACGGGCGTTCGGGGTTGACGTCGGAGCGGTTCGTGGCGGATCCGTTCCGGTCCGGTGGCCGGTTGTACAGGACCGGGGATGTGGTGCGGTGGCGTGCGGACGGGACTCTGGAGTACGCGGGCCGTGGCGACGATCAGGTCAAGATCCGCGGGTTCCGTATCGAACTCGGCGAGATCGAAAGCGTGTTGGCGTCCCATCCGTCCGTGGCCCAGTCCGTGGTCGTGGCACGGGAGGACCGTCCCGGAGTGAAGCGCCTCGCGGCGTACCTCGTCGCTGAGCAGCGCTCTGTCCCGGACGTGGACGCGCTGCGTGAGCATGTGGCGTCGGCTCTGCCGGAGTACATGGTTCCGGCGGCCTTCGTCGTCCTGGACGCGCTGCCCCTGAACGCCAATGGCAAGCTCGACCGCCGTGCCCTGCCCGCGCCCGAGTTCGAGGCCGCGGGGTCCGCGTACACCGCGCCCCGTACCGAGTCCGAGCGGATTCTCTGCGGCGTGTGGGCGGAGGTCCTGGGGCTGGAGCGGGTCGGGATCGAGGACAACTTCTTCGACCTCGGCGGCGACTCCATCATCAGTCTCCAGGTCGTCTCGCGCGCCCGCCGTGCCGGACTGGCCCTGTCCTCCCGCGACGTCTTCCTCCACCCCACCGTCCTCACCCTCGCCTCGACGGTCCAGGTCTCCGACGACCAGTCCGACATCCTCGCCGAACAGGGCATCCTGTCCGGGCGCGTACCGACGCTGCCCGCACGGGAGTGGTTCTTCGACACCCACCCGGAGGTACCCGAACACTTCAACCTGTCGGTGGCGGTCGCCCTCGCGCCGGACTTCGACGAGCACGCGCTACGGGGGGCCGTCGCGGCCGTACTCGCCCAGCATGACGCCCTCCGGCTCACGTTCGGTGTCGGCGCGGACGGTGGCAAAGACGCCGACTACCGGTCCGCGGTCAGTGTGGACGCCGCTTTCGAGATCCACGACCTGCCGGATCCGCTCGACGCCGACAGGCGCTGGCACGCACTCGTCCTCGACGCCCAGTCCGGGTTCGACCTGGAGAACGGTCCGCTCGTCCGCGTCGTGCTCGGGCGGCAGGGCCCCGGCCCCGGCAGCGCCCGGCTCGCGGTCATCGCGCACCACCTGGTGATGGACGGCGTGTCGCTGCGCGTGCTGATGGAGGACCTGTCCACGGCGTACGAGCGGATCGTGGCCGGCCGACAGCCCGACCTGGGACCCAAGGGCACCTCCGTACGGCAGTGGGCGGTACGGCTCGCCGAACACACCGCGCGCGGTGGCTTCGACGACCAGATCCCCTACTGGCGTACGGTCGCCGACGGAGCGGTCACCCGGCTGCCCGTCGACCACACGGACGGTCACAACAGCGTCGCTTCCCAGCGCGCCGTCTCGGTGGAGCTGACGCCCGAGCAGACGCGGGCCCTGCTTCACGACGTTCCCTCCGTCTACCGCACCCACGCCAATGACGTCCTGCTGGCCGCCCTGGCGCGCACGCTCCGTACGTGGACGGGCCATGACCGGGTCGCGGTCAATCTGGAAGGGCACGGTCGTGAGGAGATCTTCGACGACACCGATCTGACGCGTACCGTCGGCTGGTTCACCTCGATCTACCCCGTCGCCCTCGCGCTGCCGGGAGGCGTCGACGACTGGGCCGCGGCGATCAAACTGGTGAAGGAGCAGCTCCGGGCCGTGCCCGATCGTGGTGTCGGCTATGGAGCGCTGCGCTATCTGGCCGGTGCGCCGGCCGGGGAGCTGGATCCGCGGATCAGCTTCAACTACCACGGGCAGTTCGATGTGGCCGGTGACACCGCCGACGGTCTGCTCCGGGAGGCGCTGCCCGGCGAGGGCGGGGACCACGCACCGGCCGAGCGCCGCCCGCACCTGCTCGATGTCGTCGGCGCCGTCCAGGACGGCCGGCTCGTGTTCTCCTGGATCTACTCCGCCGACACGTACCGGGAGGAGACGGTTCGCGGCGTCGCCGAGGACTTCGCCGCGGAACTGGTGGCGTTCGTCGAACACTGCGCGGAGCCCGGCACGGGAGGCTGCACTCCCGCGGACTTCCCCCTGGTACGGCTCGACCAGACCGAGGTGGACCGGATCGCCGGCGACGGCCGGGATGTGGAGGACATCTATCCGCTGACCCCGTTGCAGTCGGGCATGCTCTTCCACGCGCTGGCCGAGCCCGAGTCCGCCGCCTATCTGGAGCAGCTCGCCTTCACTCTCGAAGGCACCGTCGACCTCGACCGGCTGACCAAGGCGTGGCAGCGGGTCGTGGAGCGCTCGGACGCGCTGCGGGTGTCGCTGGTGTGGGACGACGTCCCGGAGCCGGTGCAGGTGGTGCACCGTCGCGTCAGCCTCCCGGTGCGCAGGATGGACTGGTCCGGTGCCGACGAGGCCGAACAGGCCGCGCTGCTGCGGGACTTCCTCGCCGAAGACCGTGAGCGGGGCATGGACCTGACCGCCGGACCCCTGCTGCGCGTCGCTCTCGCGCGGTTGTCGGACGACGCGGTCCGGGTGGTGTGGACGTTCCATCATCTGCTGCTGGACGGCTGGAGCAACTCGGCGCTGCTGTCGGATGTGATCGCCGAATACGCGGCGCTCGGCGCGGAGGCGGCCCTCGCGCCCACACCAGCACCGGACGCCGCACCGGTGCCCGTACTCGCGGCGGCTCAGGACTCCGACCCGGAGGCCAGGACGTCGTCCGCCGGGGGGCCGCCGCTGTCGCGCGGGCTGTTCGGTGACTACGTGCGCTGGCTGGCGGACCAGGACCAGGACGCCGGCCGCGAGTACTGGCGTGCCGCGCTGGCCGGGTTCGGTGACCCGGTGGCCCTGCCCTTCGACCGGGCACCGGAGCAGGCGCGCGGCGGCGGGTCCAGCGAGCGGATCTCGGTG
Organism: Streptomyces sp. NPDC088147; assembly: GCF_044741565.1. Lineage (NCBI taxonomy): Bacteria > Bacillati > Actinomycetota > Actinomycetes > Kitasatosporales > Streptomycetaceae > Streptomyces > Streptomyces sp. NPDC088147. Next base: position 26,047 of record NZ_JBIUSY010000011.1, read on the forward strand.
GACGTGCCGCCCGAGGTCGCCGCACGGGTGACCGGCTTCGTACGGCGTCACCGGCTGACCGTGAACGCGGTGGTGCAGGGCGCGTGGGCGCTGGTGCTGTCGCAGTACGCGGGGGCGTCGGATGTGGTGTTCGGTACGACGGTGTCGGGGCGTCCGGCGGATCTGCCGGGGGCCGAGGACATCCTCGGGCTGTTCATCAACACACTTCCGGTCCGGGTGAACGTGGATTCCGCTCGACCGGTCTCCGGCTGGCTGGGCGACCTCCAGGCCCACATGGCCGAATCACGGCAGTTCGAGTACGTGGCGCTGTCGGACATCGACTCCGGGGTGGCCGCGGGCGCTTCGCTCTTCGACAGCCTGGTGGTGTTCGAGAACTATCCGGTGGACACAGAGGCCGCGGCGCGGCACGGGCTGAGTGTGCGCGGCGTGGAGGCCGTCGAGTCGACGAACTACGCGCTGACGCTGGTGGCTTCCGCCATCGGTGACCAACTGGAGATGACGCTCGCCTACGACGCGGCACTGTTCGACGCGACCACCGCCGAAATGCTGGCCGCGCGGCTGACCAGGGCCGTCACCAGCCTGACCGAGACCGAGGATGCCCCGCTCGGCATGCTGTCCCTGCTGCCCGATGAGGAGTGGCGACGCGTATCGCGTGAGTGGAGCGTCGGCGCTGTCGGCGGCCTTGACGGAGTCGGTCACACGTCCCCGCGGTCCCTGGTGGACGGCTTCGCGGCCCGGGTGTCGGCATCCCCCGACGCGGTGGCACTGGTCTGCGGTGATGTGTCGCTGACCTACGCGCAGCTGGACGCGCGGGCGGTACGGCTGGCACGGGTGCTGGCCGGGCGCGGCGTGGGTATCGAGTCACGGGTGGGACTGCTGCTGGAGCGCTCGGCGGATGTGATCGTCGCGATGCTGGCGGTGCTGAAGGCGGGTGCGGCTTATGTTCCGCTGTTCGCCGGTTATCCCGACGAGCGACTGCGTCAGGTGGTCGGGCAGAGCGGCGCAGCGCTGATCGTGACGGACGGAACGCTGCGGGAACGTGCGGGAATCGCAGGCGTGCCGGTGATCGCGGTGGATGCGGAGCCGGTGGCGGATGTGCGGCTTCCGGCCGTCATTCCGGGGGGTGCGTTGGCGTATGTGATGTTCACGTCGGGTTCGACGGGTGTGCCGAAGGGTGTGGCGGTGACGCATGGGGATGTGGTGGCTCTGGCTGCTGATTCCCGGTGGTTGTCGGGCGCGCATGACAGGGTTTTGTTCCACTCTCCGCATTCGTTTGATGCGGCGACGTATGAGGTGTGGGTGCCGTTGCTGAGTGGTGGCACGGTGGATGTGGCAGACGGCGAGCTGAGTGTTCCGGTGGTGCGGGACGCGGTGGCACGTGGGGTGTCGGGGTTGTGGGTGACGGCGGCGTTGTTCGGGGTGCTGGTGGAGGAGGATGCGGGGTGTTTCGCTGGTCTGGGTGAGGTGTGGACGGGTGGGGATGCGGTGCCGGCGGTGGCGGCGGAGCGGATGCTGGCCGCGTGCCCGGGGACGGTGCTGGTCAATGGCTATGGTCCGACGGAGTCCACGACCTTCGTGGTGAGCGGGCCGATCGTGGCGGAGGATGCGGCGGGTGGTTCGGTGCCGCTCGGGCAGGTGATGGACAACACGACCGGTTACGTCCTGGACGGTGCGCTGCGTCCGGTGGGTGTCGGGGTGCCGGGTGAGTTGTATCTCGGTGGTGCGGGTCTGGCGCGTGGGTATGACGGTCGGACGAGCTTGACGGCGGAGCGGTTTGTTGCGGATCCGTTTGGTTCGGGTGGGCGGTTGTATCGGACGGGTGATGTGGTGCGGTGGCGTCCGGACGGTCGGCTGGACTTCCTGGGCCGTGGTGATGGGCAGGTGAAGGTTCGTGGGTTCCGTATCGAGCTGGGTGAGATCGAGGCGGTGGTGGCGCGTCACGAGAGTGTGGGCGGTGTCGCGGTCCTGGCCCGGGAGGATCGTCCGGGCGTGAAGCGGCTGGTCGCCTACCTCGTACCGTCGTCCGGTGAGCTGGATGCGGCGCTCGTACGGGAGCATGCTGCCGGCCTGTTGCCCGAGTACATGGTGCCGTCGGCGTTCGTGGTGCTGGACGAGCTGCCGCTGACCGTGAACGGAAAGGTCGACCGGCGTGCACTGCCCGCGCCCGAGTTCGACGCCGCGGAGGAGTACGCCGCACCCCGCACCAGCCTTGAGATGGCGTTGGCCGACGTCTGGGCCGAGGTCCTCGGTGTCGAACGGGTCGGCGTCCACGACGACTTCTTCGAACTGGGCGGGGACTCCATCTCCAGCCTGAAGGTGGTCTCGCGGATCCGATCCGTGCTGAAGGCCGGACTGTCGCCCCGGGCACTCTTCGACCATCCCACCATCGCCCGCCTGGCCGAGGAACTTCCCGCCCACGAGGACGCCTCGGACGCGGGTGCGGGGATCGAGCGCGCGGCACGGGACGGCCACCTGCCGCTCTCGTTCGCCCAGGAGCGCCTGTGGTTCCTGGAGAACTTCACTCCCGGCGGGGTGGAGTACAACATCACGGGCGGTCTGCGCCTGACCGGCACACTCGACCTCCCCGCGCTGCGTTCCGCGGTGTCCGGGCTGGTGGACCGGCATGAGGCGCTGCGTACGACGTTCGACTCGGTCGGTGGGCGCGGCGTCCAGGTGGTCCACGCCTCGCTGGACGTACCGGTGCGCACGGTCGTATCCCCGACCCGGGCGGACCTGGACACCGTCCTGCGCACCGAAGCCCTCACGCCGTTCGATCTGCGGACCGGTCCGCTGATGCGCGTGCTGCTCGCGGAGGTGTCGGCGAACGAGTACGTGCTCGTGTTGTCGATGCATCACATCGTGACCGATGGGTGGTCGATGGGTGTGGTGACGCGTGAGTTGAGTGAGTTGTACGCGGCTGCGGTGCGGGGTGAGGAGGCTCGGCTTCCGTTGTTGCCGGTGCAGTATCCGGACTTCGCGGTGTGGCAGCGGGAGAGGCTGTCCGGGGAGGCGCTGGATTCCCAGATCGGTTACTGGCGTGAGCAGTTGGACGGTCTGGAGCCGTTGGAGCTGCCGACGGACCGCCCGCGCCCGCTGGTACGGACATCGACCGGTTCGATGCACACCTTCGAGGTGCCCGCCGACCTCACCGCACGTCTGGTGCGGATCGGTCAGGCAGGCGGGGCGAGTCTGTTCATGGTGCTGACGGCGGTGACGCAGTTGCTGTTGTCGCGGTACAGCGGTCAGCGGGATGTGGCGGTGGGCACGGTCGTCTCGGGGCGTGAGCGTGCGGAGTTGGAGGGCCTGGTGGGGTTCTTCGTCAACACTCTCGTCCTGCGCTCCAGGATCGACCCGGACGCCGGCTTCGCCGATCTGCTCGCCGACGTACGAGCGACGACACTCGACGCGTTCGCGCACCAGGATGTGCCGTTCAGCCGGCTGATCGAGGAGCTGTCCCCGGAGCGGGACACCAGCAGGACGCCGCTCGTACAGGCCCTCGTGGCGCTCCAGAACACGCCGATAGGGGAGTTCGAGCTGCCGGGTCTGCGAGTGACCGATGAGGAGATGCCGCGCGAGGCCGCGCAGTTCGAACTGAGTCTGCACTTCCAGGAGACCGGCGGGGGCGGTGGCCTGGCCGCGGTCGCCGAGTTCAATACGGATCTGTTCGATGTGGAGACGGTTGAGCGGTTGTGTGGGCATTGGTTGGTGTTGGCGGAGCGGGTGGTGGCTGAGCCGTTGGTGCCTGTGGTGCGGGTGGGGATGTTGGGTGGGGCTGAGCTGGAGCGGTTGTTGATGGGGTGGGCCGGTCCGGGGGTCGGGGTGGGTGAGCGGTCGGTTGTGGAGTTGGTTCAGGATCGTATCGCCGCGGTTCCTGGGGCGGTTGCGGTGATCGGGGATGGTGGTGTCTCGCTGTCGTATGGCGAGTTGGGTGTGCGGGTGGAGCGTTTGGCGGGGTATTTGGTGGCGTTGGGTGTGGGTGTGGAGTCGCGGGTGGGGGTGTGTCTGCCGAGGTCGGTGGATCTGGTGGTGGCGGTGTTGGGGGTGTTGCGGGCCGGTGGTGCGTATGTGCCGTTGGATCCGGAGTATCCGGCGGACCGGCTGGAGTTCATGAAGGCGGATAGTGGTGTGGAGGTGGTGATCACGGAGGAGGTGTTGGCGCGTTCCCTGGTGGGGGAGGCGGTGGCGGTTCCTGTGGGGCCGGTGTCGTTGTCGTCGGCGGCGTATGTGATCTATACGTCGGGTTCGACGGGCCGGCCGAAGGGGGTCGTTGTTCCGCATGCGGCGATGGCGGGTCTGGTGCGGTGGGCGGTGGATCTGGGGGAAGAGCGGTTCTCGCGGACTCTGTTCTCGACGTCGCTCAACTTCGATGTGTCGGTGTTCGAGCTGTTCGGGACGTTGGCCGCCGGTGGGACGGTGGAGGTGGTCCGGGATGTCCTCGCGCTGACGGAGCGCGACGCGTGGAGTGGTTCCCTGATTTCCGCGGTGCCGTCGGCGTTTGCGGGGGTGCTGGGGCAGGAGTCCGCTGTTTCGGCGGAGATGGTGGTGTTGGCGGGTGAGGCGTTTCCGGCTGGTCTGCTGGAGCAGACGCGGCGGGCGATGCCGGGTGCGGTCGTGGCCAACATCTACGGTCCGACCGAGGCCACGGTGTATGCGACGGGCTGGTTCTCCGACACCGATGCGGACTCTGACGGTCCGATGGTGCCGATCGGGCGCCCCGTGGCCGGCAAGGCGACGTACGTACTCGACGCGGGTCTGTCTCCTGCGCCGGTGGGTGTGTGGGGTGAGTTGTATCTCGGGGGTGGGCTGGCGCGTGGGTATCACGGGCGTTCGGGGTTGACGTCGGAGCGGTTTGTGGCGGATCCGTTCCGTTCGGGTGGTCGGTTGTACAGGACCGGGGATGTGGTGCGGTGGCGTGCGGACGGGACTCTGGAGTACGCGGGTCGTGGCGACGATCAGGTCAAGATCCGCGGGTTCCGTATCGAGCTGGGTGAGATCGAGAGCGTCCTGTCCTCCCATCCGTCCGTGGCCCAGTCGGTGGTGGTGGCACGGGAGGACCGTCCCGGAGTGAAGCGCCTGGCCGCCTACCTGGTCACTGACGGAGACGAGGCTCCGGACGTGGACGCGCTGCGTGAGCATGTGGCGTCGGCTCTGCCGGAGTACATGGTTCCGGCGGCCTTCGTCGTCCTGGACGCGCTGCCCCTGAACGCCAATGGCAAGCTTGACCGTCGCGCTCTGCCCGCGCCCGAGTTCGCCTCGGCCGACGCGGCTTACGTGGCGCCCCGTACCGAGTCCGAGCGGCTCTTGTGCGGGGTGTGGGCGGAGGTGCTCGGGCTGGAGCGGGTGGGGATCGAGGACAACTTCTTCGACCTCGGCGGCGACTCCATCATCAGCCTCCAGGTCGTCTCGCGCGCCCGCCGTGCCGGACTCGCCCTGTCCTCCCGCGATGTCTTCCTCCACCCCACCATTTCCACCCTCGCCGCCGGTCTCACCGAGGCCGACCAGGGGAGTGACGACGCCGGGCCGGCCCAGCAGGGGATCGTTTCGGGTCCCGTGGCGCCAACTCCCGTACGCGAGTGGTACTTCGACACGCACCCGGTGGCGCCGGAGCACTTCAACATGTCCACCGCGTTCCAGCTTCCCGAGGATGTCGACCTCGACGCACTGCGGATCGCCGTCGGTGCGCTGCTGTCCCAGCACGACGCACTGCGCAGCACGTTCACCCGTACCGACGAAGGAACCTGGACCGGATACATCACGTCGGCCCTGGATGTCGACTCGGTCTTCACCGTGCACGAGTTGGCCGGTGACCTCGGCGGTGCCGCCAATGGCGATGCGGATGCGGATGCGGATGCGGATGGGGACGCGGATGGGGATGGAGATACGGATGCCGGCGCCGATGCCGATGTCGACGCACAATGGCGCGCCCTCGTCGTCCGTACGCAGTCAGGGCTCGACCTCGAACACGGTCCCCTGTTCCGCGTCGTGGTCGGCGTGCCGTGCGGGGACGGTGGCCCGGCCCGCCTGCTGATCACCGCACACCACCTGGTGATCGACGGCGTGTCCTGGCGCATCCTGCTGAGCGACCTCGCCACGGCCTACGACCAGGCCGTGTCGGTCGCCGCGACGGACCTCGGGCCCAAGTCGACCTCCGTACGCGCATGGGCGGACCGGTTCAACACACATGTACGGGAAGGCGGGTTCGGCGAACAGCTGGAGTACTGGCGGTCGGTCACGAGCGCGGCCGATACGCGCCTTCCGCTGGACACACCGGACGGCGGGAACAAGGTCGCTGATCAGGCCGCCGTCATGGCGTATCTCGACGTGGACGACACCCATGCACTGCTGCACCAGGTGCCGGGCCGGTTCCGGACACAGATCAACGATGTGCTGCTGGCAGCCCTCGCGCGCACACTGCGCACCTGGACCGGTCATGACCGCGTCGCGGTCAATCTCGAAGGGCACGGCCGCGAGGAGCTGTTCGACGACATCGACCTGACCCGTACCGTCGGCTGGTTCACGTCCATCTACCCCGTTGCTCTGGAACTGCCGGAGACCGATGACTGGCCGGCCACCATGAGGTCGGTGAAGCGGCAGCTCAGGGCCGTTCCGGACCGAGGTGTCGGCTACGGCGCGCTGCGCTACCTCAGCGGTGAGCTGGCCGGTGACCCGGATCCCCGGATCAGCTTCAACTACCTGGGGCAGTTCGGCATCGGTAGTGCGGGCAGCTCGGCCGGCACGGGCAGCGCGGGTGGGGGCACGGAGGCCGCGGCGGCCGATCGCGGCCTGCTCAGCACCTCGCTGGCCACGGACGGCCAGGAACACGGCCCCCAGCAGGAACGCAATCACCTGATCGATGTCGTCGCCGTCGTGGACGAGGGAAGGTTCGTCGTCACCTGGTTCTACTCCACCGCGGTGCACCGGGAATCAACCGTGACCGCGCTGGCGGAGGACTTCATCGCAGGGCTGCGGAGCGTGAGCCGGGGCTGACGTACGTACGCGCGCCCGCCCCGCACCACACCTACGTGTCGCAGCCGCCGTCCCCCCTTCCCCTCGGTCCCCCCGTCCCTCCGCCCTTCCTTCCCACTTCCTCGCTGAACGCCGATCGTTGTTTCACAAGGAGATGCCGAGATGAGCACGCCACCGTCCCGTGAAAGCCGGATCAGCGCGCTGCCGGAGCACATGCGGGCGCTCCTTCGCGAGCGTATGGCGGGCCACACCGTGGTCACCGACGCCATCGCGCCCGTGGACCGCGCGACCGAGCTGCCGGCGTCGTTCGCGCAACGGCGGCTGTGGTTTCTGGAGGAGTTCCGGCCGGGTGGGGTGGAGTACAACTCGGGACTCGCCCTGCGGATGACGGGGGCGCTGGACCAACAGGCCCTGGAGCGGGCCGTCAAGCAGATCGTGGCGCGTCATGAGGCCCTCCGTACGACCTTCGACGCGGTGGACGGCCGCGCGATCCAGGTCGTACACCCCTCCATGACCGTGCCGGTCGAACACGTCGACCTGTCCGCGCACGACGACCCGGCGGCACGGGACGGAGAGGCGGACAGGATCCTGCGGGAGCGGCTGCTCACGCCGTTCGACCTGCGAGTCGGACCGCTCTTCCGGGTCTTGCTGGTGCGGCTCGGCCACGACGATCACGCCCTGTTGCTGTCGATGCATCACATCATCAGCGACGGCCGCTCACTCGACATTCTCACCGGCGAGCTGACCGCGTGCTACGACGCCGCGCTCCGGGGGCGGGACGCCGACGAACTGCCCGCGCTGCGAGTGCAGTACGCCGATTTCGCGGCCTGGCAGCACGAGCGGCTGACCGAGACGGAGCTCCGGGACGGACTGGAGTACTGGAGGCGGCGGCTCGACGGCCTCCAGCCGTTGGAACTGCCGACGGACCACCCCAGGCCGACGGCACGGAGTGCGGCGGGCGCGGTGCACGCGTTCGACATCCCGCCGGAGCTGGCGGAAGGGCTGGCCGCACTCGGCCGGGACCGTGGCGCGAGCCTGTTCGTGACGCTCACGGCGGTCACTCAGCTGCTGCTCTCGCGCTACAGCGGCCAGGACGACATCGCGCTTGGCACAGCGACGTCCGGTCGCGACCGTGCGGAGCTGGAGAATCTGGTCGGCTTCTTCGTCAACACGCTGGTCCTGCGCACGCGGGTGGATCCGGCGGCCACGGTCGGTGACTTCCTGACCTCGGTGAAGGGGACCGTACTGGAGGCATTCGACCACCAGGAAATCCCGTTCGACCGCGTGGTGGAGGCTCTCGCGCCGGAGCGCGATCCCAGCCGTATGCCGCTGGTCCAGGCCATGGTGGTACTCCAGAACTCCACCGACGGGGCGCCGGAGTTCGCCGGACTCCGTACCGAGCCGATGAGTGTGTCCCGGGACGCGCTTCCGTTCGACTTCATGCTCGAATTCGACGAGCGCGACGGGAAGTTGACGGGGGCGATCGAGTACAGCACGGATCTGTTCGATGCGGGGACGGTTGGGCGGATGGTGGGGCATTGGCTGGGTTTGGCGGGTGGGTTGGTGGTTGCGGGGTCGGGTGGGGTGTTGGGTGAGGTGTCGATGGTGGGGGTGGCTGAGCGGGAGTGGGTGGTGGGTGCGGGGCGTGGTGTGGTGGGTGTGGTGTCGGGTGGTTCGGTGGTGGAGGGGTTCGCGGTTCGGGTGGCGGAGTCGCCGGGGTCGGTGGCTGTGGTGTGTGGTGGTGTGTCGTTGACGTATGGGGAGTTGGATGTTCGGGCTGGTCGGCTGGCTCGGGTGTTGGTGGGGTGTGGTGTGGGTGTGGAGTCGCGGGTGGGGTTGTTGTTGGAGCGGTCGGTGGATGTGGTGGTGGCGATGGTTGCGGTGGTGAGGGCGGGTGGTGCGTATGTGCCGTTGCATGGGTCGTATCCGGGTGGGCGGGTGCGGGAGGTGCTGGGGCGTAGTGGTGCGGTGGTGGTGGTGACGGACCGTGCGGTGGATGAGGTCGGTGGGGTGCCGGTTGTGCGGGTGGATGCGGAGCCGGTGGGGGATGTGCGGCTTCCGGTTGTGGTTCCTTCTGGTGCGTTGGCGTATGTGATGTTTACGTCGGGGTCGTCGGGTGTGCCGAAGGGTGTGGCGGTGACGCATGGGGATGTGGTGGCGTTGGCTGCTGATTCCCGGTGGTCGTCGGGTGCGCATGGGCGGGTGTTGTTCCATTCGCCGCATTCGTTTGATGCGGCGACGTATGAGGTGTGGGTGCCGTTGTTGAACGGTGGGACGGTGGATGTGGCGGGGGCTGGGTTGAGTGTGTCGGTGGTGCGGGATGCGGTGGCGCGTGGGGTGTCGGGGCTCTTCTTGACGAAGGCGTTGTTTGATGTGCTGGCGGAGGAGGATGCGGGGTGTTTCGCGGGTCTGGGTGAGGTGTGGACGGGGGGTGAGGCGGCGTCGGGCGTCGCGATGGGGCGGGTGCTGGAAGCCTGCCCGGGTACCGAGCTGGTGCATGTGTATGGTCCGACGGAGTCGACGACCTTCGCGGTATGCGGGCCGGTCACTGGTTCCGATACCGAAGGTGCGGCGGTGCCCCTCGGCGGGCCGATGGACAACACCTCCGCATACGTTCTCGATGGTGCGTTGCGGCCGGTGGGTGTGGGTGTGCCGGGGGAGTTGTATCTGGGTGGTGGGGGTCTGGCGCGTGGGTATGACGGTCGTGCGGGGTTGACGGCTGAGCGGTTTGTGGCGGATCCGTTCGGTTCCGGTGAGCGGTTGTACCGGACGGGTGATGTGGTGCGGTGGGGGTCGGATGGGCGGCTGGAGTTCCTGGGCCGGAGTGATGGTCAGGTCAAGATCCGTGGGTTCCGTATCGAGCTCGGTGAGATCGAGTCCGTGTTGTCGCGTCATGCGTCGGTGGGGCGGGTCTCGGTGGTCGTGCGGGAGGACCGGCCGGGGGCGAAGCGCCTGGTCGCCTACCTCGTACCGTCCGGGGACCTGGATGTTTCGCTCGTACGTGAGCACGCTGCCGGGCTTCTGCCGGAGTACATGGTGCCGTCGGCTTTCGTCGTCCTGGACGCGTTGCCCCTGACCACGAACGGAAAGGTCGACCGCCGGGCCCTGCCCGCTCCCGACCTGGACACCGCTGAGGAGTACGTGGCCCCGCGTACTGAGAGCGAGCGCGCTGTCGCCGCCGTGTGGGCCGATGTCCTCGGCATCGAGCGGATCGGCGTCCACGACAACTTCTTCTCCCTCGGCGGGGACTCCATCTCCAGCCTCCAGGTGGTCTCCCGTATACGGGACACCTGCGGGGTCGCACTGTCGCCGCGTGCCCTGTTCGACCGCCCCACTGCGGCCGGCCTGGCGTCTGTCGTCGACGACGAGCGCTCTTCATCCGAGACCGCTCCCGGAGGCACGATGGTTCCCGGTACGGTCGTCCCCGGTACGGTCGTCCCCGTTCCCCGGGACGGTGAGCTGCCGCTCTCCTACGCACAGGAACGGCTGTGGTTCCTCGACGAGTTCGCCGGTGGCAGCGTCGAGTACAACGTCGTGGACGCCCTCCGGCTCACCGGCACCCTCGACATCGACGCGCTGCGCTCGGCGGTGTCGGCGCTGGTGGCACGGCACGAAGCGCTGCGTACCACCTTCGACTCCGTCGAGGGACGCGGTGTGCAGCGCGTGCGTGATGCGGTGGACGTGATGGCCGACCTCCCCATCCGTACCACGGAGGTGAGCGATGACTCGGCCGAGCTGAACGACGTACTGCGTGCGGAGGCCGCGAGACCCTTCGATCTGCGCACCGGACCCCTGATACGGGTTCTGCTGCTTCGGATGCGCAGACCCGATTCCCCGTCCCGGTCGAAGGCCCCGGCCGACCTGAGCGAGCCAACCACGCACGTCCTCGTACTGTCGATGCATCACATCGTCACCGACGGCTGGTCGATGGGCGTCATCACGCGCGAGCTGAGCGCCCTCTACGCCGCCGCGACACGAGGTGGGGAGCACCCTGCTCTTCCCGCACTTCCCGTGCAGTACCCCGACTTCGCCGCCTGGCAGCGTGCTGTCCCGCTGTCCGGCCAACTCCCTTACTGGCGTGAGCAGCTGGCCGGACTCGAAACGCTCGACCTGCCGACCGACCGGCCGCGCCCGGCTGTCCGTACCACGGTCGGCGCGCTGCATTCCTTCGATGTCCCCGACGCGCTGGCCCGCCGCCTGAGGGAGGCGGGCGAGGGACCGGGGCGCGGGCACGGGCACGGCCAGGGACACGGCCAGAGGCACGGTCAGGCGCGGGGGACGAGTCTGTTCATGACGCTGACGGCCATCACCCAGCTTCTCCTGTCACGGTGGACCGGACAGCGGGACATCGCGCTGGGTACGGCGGTCAGCGGACGGGAACGGGCCGAACTGGAGAATCTGGTCGGCTTCTTCGTCAACACCCTCGTGCTGCGCACGCGCGTCGACGAGTCGCGTTCCTTCACCGATCTGCTCGCCGAGGCGCGCGAGACGGTCCTCCAGGCCTTTACGCATCAGGACGTACCGTTCAGCGTCCTGGTGGACGATCTCGCTCCCGACCGCGATACCAGTCGCACTCCTCTCGTCCAGGCGATGGTCAGCCTCCAGAACACGCCCGACGAGCCGTTGGACCTGCTCGGACTCCACGTGGCTTCGGTGCAGGTGCCCCGCGAGACGGCGCAGTTCGACATCACCTTCGGGTTCCAGGACCACGGCGGGAGCATGGCGGCGGGCATCGAGTACAGCACCGACCTGTTCGACGCCGCGTCCATCGAGCGGCTCGCCCGGCACTGGCTGAACCTGGCGGAGGCCGTACTCGCGGCTCCGGCCGCACCGCTGCACGGCATCGACACACTCCCCACCACGGAGCGCGAAGCCCTGACGCACGGGCACAACCACACGGCGGTCGATGTGCCGGCGCTCTCCGCCCCCGCTCTGTTCGGCACGTGGGTGGCCACGACACCCGACGCCCCCGCCATACTGCGCGCGGACGGCTCCGCGCTCTCCTACCGCGAACTGGACGCGCGGGCAGCCCGGTTGGCCGGTCACTTGCGCGATGCCGGGATCGGTCCGGAGTCCCGCGTCGCTCTCGTGCTGCCCCGCTCCGTCGACCAGGTGGTCGCCGTGCTGGGAGTGCTCAGGGCGGGAGCGGTGTTCGTCCCGGTGGACCCGTCGTATCCGGCGGACAGGATCGCGTACATCCTCGCGGACTGCGGCGCCGAACTCCTGATCACCCGCCAGTCACGGGCCGCCCAACTGCCTCTCCCGGCAGGGCTTCCGGTCCTCGCCGTCGACGTGCCGGAGACCGCCGTCGACGCGCCGGAGACCGTCCGCGCCCTGTCCGTCCCTGCCGCGCCCCACGGCTCGGGTACGCGCGACGGCTGGGGTACGCGCGCGACCTCCGCGTCCGCCGCTGAGGTGGGAGTCGTCGAGGTGCCGCTCTCCGCCGGGGCGTACGTGATCTATACCTCCGGTTCCACCGGGCGCCCGAAGGGCGTGTTGGTGACGCATTCCGGGCTGGCGAGCCTGGCCGCGACCCAGGCGGAGAAGCTGGGCGCCGGGCCCGGAGCCCGGGTCCTCCAGTTCGCCTCGCCCGGATTCGACGCCTCCTGGTGGGAACTGTCCATGGCGCTGCTCACCGGCGCGACTCTCGTCGTGGACGAGCCGGACGCAGGACCCGACGGGCAGGCCGCCGACTGGGGCGTCAGGATCGGGCCCCTCGTCGCCACGGCAGGCGTCACCCACGCCACGCTGCCGCCCGCCCTCGTCGCCGCGCTGGACACGGCCGATCTGCCGCCCGTGCTGGTGGTGGCGGGAGAGGCATGCCCCCCGGAGACGGTCGACCGCTGCGCCCCGGGCCGGACGATGATCAACGCGTACGGGCCGACCGAGACCACCGTCTGCGCCACGATGAGCACCGAACTGCGCGCGGGCGCCGCCGGGACGCCGCCCATCGGCGCCCCCATCGCCAACACCAGGTCCTACGTGCTGGACGCCTGGCTGCGCCCGGTCCCCGCCGGGGTGGCCGGTGAGCTGTACGTCGCCGGGCACGCCCTCGCCCGGGGCTATCTCCACCGTCCCGGGCTGACAGCGGGGAGCTTCGTCGCCGACCCGTTCGGCTCCGGCGAGCGCCTCTACCGCACCGGGGACGTGGTGCGCCGTCGTGCGGACGGCGCACTGGAGTACGTCGGGCGTCGCGACGACCAGCTGAAGGTGCGGGGCTTCCGGGTCGAACCCCGCGAGATCGAGAGCGTGTTGACCCTGCACGAGTCGGTCGGGCAGGTGACGGTCGACGTCCCGTCCGGCGGTTCACGACTCGTCGCCTACGTGGTGCCCGCGCCCGGGGCGGGGTCCGAGTCCGGGGCAGGCTCCGAGTCCGGAGCGGGGTCCGAGTCCGGGGAAGGGACCGCGCCCGGGTATGGGACCGCGCCCGGGGCGGGGTCCGCGGTCTCCCGTGGAGTGGTGGACCCGGCAGTGCTCCGGGAACACACCGCCGCCGTGCTGCCCGACTACATGGTGCCTTCGGCCTTCGTCACTCTCGACCGTATTCCCCTCAACGCCAACGGGAAGGTCGACCGCGCCGCGCTGCCGGCGCCGGACCCGGCCGCCGATGGGAGCGCCGGGTATGTGGCGCCCCGCGCGGGCGTGGAGGAGGTGCTCGCCGGAATCTGGGCCGAGGTGCTGGGTGCCGAACGCGTCGGCGCGTACGACAACTTCTTCGACCTGGGCGGCGATTCGATCCTGAGCATCCAGCTCGTCGCCAAGGCACGGCGCGCGGGAGTGGAGATCTCCTCACGCGATGTGTTCGCCAGACAGACCGTCGCCGCTCTCGCCGCCGTGGCCTCGGCGGGCCGCCCCGCGGGCCCCGAAGTGCTCGCGGAGCAGGGCGAGTCGCAGGGCACCGTGGGAACCACTCCGATCCGCGAATGGTTCTTCGACAGCCATCCCGTGGACCCGGGGCACTTCGCCATGTCGATGGCCTTCGAGCTGACGGCGGGGACCGATACGGCGGCCCTGCGCTCCGCCGTACGCGCGGTCCTCGCCCAGCACGACGCGCTGCGCACCACCTTCACACGTACAGCCGGCGCACTCGATCCAGGAGTCGTCAGCGGCCGTATTCTCCCCGTCAGCGGCATCGACCTCGACGAGGTGTTCGCGGAGCACGACCTGTCCGGCGCGCCCGATCCGGACATCGCGTGGCAGGAGCTGGCGGCAGGCATCGCGGCCCGGATCCGGCTCGACGACGGCCCGCTGCTGCGCGTGGCCCTCGCACGGCTGGGCGACGGGCGTCACCCGCGCGTGCAGTTCACCGCGCACCATCTGGTGGTGGACGGCGTCTCCTGGCGCGTCCTGCTGGCCGACATCGAGACGGCGTACCGGCAGGCGCTCGCCGGCCGGCGGATCGATCTCGGCCGGAAAACCACCTCCGTACGGCAGTGGGCGGACCGGCTCGCCGCGCATGTCGCGTCCGGTGGCTTCGACACGCAGGCCGGCTACTGGGAATCGGCGCTGGACGGCGCCGTGACCGAGCTGCCGGTGGACACCCCAGGGGGCGCGGGCACGGTCGCCGACGAGGCCGTGACCATGTGCGCGCTGAGCACCGAGCAGACCGACGCACTGCTCCACCGCGTGCCCGCCGCGTACCGCACCCGTACGGACGAGGTGCTGCTCGCCGCCCTCGCACGCACACTGCGCGGCTGGACAGGGCACGATCGCGTCGCCATCGATCTGGAGGGCCACGGCCGCGAGGAACTCTTCCACGACATCGATCTGACCCGTACCGTCGGGTGGTTCACCTCTCTCTATCCGGTGGCTCTCGCCCTGCCGTCCGGAGAGGACTGGAGGGAGAGCATCACCGCCGTCAAGGAGCAGCTCCGCGCCGTACCCGACCGCGGAATCGGCTACGGGGCGCTGCGCACTCTCGGCGGCACACCCACTGCCCCCGGCACCAACGCCAACACCAGCATCAGCACCGGCACCAACACCCGTACCGGTACTGGGACCGGAACCGGGGCCGGCACCGGCGCGACGTCCGTGGACGCGCTGCGCGCACTGCCCGCCCCACGGATCTCCTTCAACTACCACGGCCAGTTCGATGTGGTGGGACGGGACGAGGACGGCGGCCGGGACGGCGACAACGGCCTGTACCGCGCCGAACTCCCCGACGCGGGCGGCGACCGCAGCGGTCGCGAGCGCCGCAGCCACCTCCTGGACGTCGTCGGCGGAATCCAGGACGGACGTCTGACCTTCGCCTGGACGTACTCGCCGGGGCTGCACCGCGAGGAGACGGTACGGCGTCTCGCCGACGCCTTCGCCGCCGAACTGGCCGGGTTCGTCGCGCACTGCGCGGAGCCCGGCGCCGGCGGATGCACCCCTGCCGACTTCCCGCTGGTCGCCCTCA
The DNA here is from genome assembly GCF_044741565.1 of Streptomyces sp. NPDC088147. NCBI lineage: Bacteria > Bacillati > Actinomycetota > Actinomycetes > Kitasatosporales > Streptomycetaceae > Streptomyces > Streptomyces sp. NPDC088147. Next base: position 41,411 of record NZ_JBIUSY010000011.1, read on the forward strand.
CCCAGGACGAGGTGGACCGGCTCGCCGGGGACGGCCGTGACGTGGAGGATGTCTACCCGCTGACACCGCTTCAGGCCGGGATGCTGTTCCACACCCTCGCCGAACCGGACGAAGCCGCGTACCTGGAACAGTTCGCCTGCGTGCTCGACGGTGTGACGGACCCGGACGTGCTGGCCCGCGCCTGGCAGCGGGTCGTGGACCGGTCGGACGCGCTGCGGATCTCCGTGGCCTGGCAGGAGGTGGAGCGTCCCGTACAGGTGGTGCGCCGCCATGTCCGGCTGCCCGTACGGGTGGTGGACTGGACCGGCTGCCCGGAGGCGGAGCGCGCGGCCAGGGTGGCCGGCGTACTCGCGGAGGAGCGGGAGCACGGTCTCGACCTGGGCACGGCCCCGCTGACGAGGGTCCTGCTGGCCCGTCTTCCCGGCGGCAGAACGCAGGTGGTCTGGACGTTCCACCATCTGCTGCTCGACGGGTGGAGCAGCGCCGCGCTGCTCTCCGACGTGATCGCCGAGTACGCGTCACTCACCCACACGCCGGACTCGCCCCTCGCGGCGACGCCGCGCGGTCCGTTCCGCGACTATCTGGCGTGGCTGGCCGACCGCGACCACGCCGAGGGACGCGCGTACTGGCGCGGACGGCTGACCGGTTTCACCGAGCCGGTGGCGCTCCCGTACGACCGCCCCGCCGCGTGGGCGCACCGCGGCCGGTCCACCGCGCGGGTCGAGGTGCCTCTCTCCCCGGCGTCCGCGAGCCGTGCCGCCGGGTTCGCCCGACGTCATCGGATCACCCTCAACGCCCTGGTGCAGGGCGCCTGGTCGCTGCTTCTCGCGCACCACGGCGGTACGCGGGACGTGGTGTTCGGGGCCACGGTCTCCGGGCGTCCGGCCGAGCTGCCGGGCGCGGAGGAGATCCTCGGGCTGTTCATCAATACCTTGCCGGTACGTGTCGACGTCGACCCGGACCGTCCGCTCGTCCCGTGGCTGCGCGACATCCAGGAACGGGCCTCCGAGGCCAGACAGCACGAGTACGTGGCGCTGCGCGATGTCGAGACCGAACTCCCCCCGGGCGCCAGCCTTTTCGAGAGCCTGGTGGTGTTCGAGAACTATCCGGTGGACGGCGAGGCGGCGGCCAGACACGGCATCGCACTGCGCGACGTGGACGCCATCGAGGCCACGAACTACCCCCTCACCCTGATCGCGGGAGCGGGTTCAGGCTCGGGTTCAGGTTCAGGTTCGGGTTCGAGTTCCGGTTCGGGTTCGGCGGGCGCGGACGGGGGCGGGAACGACGGGCTGAGCATGACGCTGGCGTACGACCCGGGGCTGTTCGACGCCCCCACCGCCGACCGGCTGGCCACCCATCTCGCCCGGATGGTCGAGGAGTTGTCCCTCGGGACGGAGGCGGACGCGGAGGCGGCGGACGCGGAACTGAGCACGGGCCCGGCCGCCGACGCGCACCCGGCCACGGTCCGTGTGCTGAGCGACATAGCGCCACTGTCGGCGTATGAGTCGCGACGCGCGGCCCGCTGGGGCACGGGCACGGCGGCGGCGCGGCCCGAGCCGCTGGGGGAGTGGTTCGCCCGGCGCGCGACGGAGCACCCCGACGCCCCCGCCGTGGCCTGCGGCGGTGAGGAGCTGTCGTACCGGGAACTGGACCGGCGGGCGAACCGGCTGGCACGGCTGCTGCGCGCTCGCGGCCTGCGCGGCGAGGCGCCGGTCGCGGTACTCCTGCCGAAGTCGGCGGAGTGGGTCGTCGCGGTGCTCGCGGTGGTACGTGCCGGTGGCGTCTACGTACCGGTGGACCCGGCGTGGCCGACGGACCGGCTGCGGTACGTGCTCGAAGACTGCGGCGCCGGAATACTTCTGACGGATCGTCAGTACGCTCGTCGGCTGCCGGCGGGTGTCGGCGCGGCGGTGCTCGTGGCCGTGGACGATCCGACGGTGGCCGGGGAACTGGCCCGCCACTCCGTCCTGCCTCCTCGGGTCGCGGTGCCGGTGACCGCCGCGGCGTACGTGATCTACACCTCGGGTTCGACAGGGCGGCCGAAGGGCGTCGTCGTGCCGCACACCGGACTCACCTCACTGGCCGCTTCGCTGGCCGACGGCTGCGCGGCCGATGGATCCACCCGGGTCCTCCAGCTCGCGTCGCCGGGGTTCGACGCCTCCGTACTGGAACTGCTGCTGGCCTTCGGCGGCGGGGGCACGCTCGTACTGCCGTCGGTCGACGGGCCGCTCGCCGGGGAGGAGCTGGCCGGTGTGCTGGAGGAGGGCCGGGTGACCCATGCCCTGGTGCCGCCGACCGTCCTCGGCAGCATCCCGCGGGGGCGCGCCCCCGAGCTGCGGACGCTGCTCGCGGGCGGCGAGGCGTGCGGCCCCGACCTGGTGGAGCGCTGGGCCGACGGCGGCAGGACGATGGTGAACGCCTACGGCCCTACGGAGACTACGGTCGTCGCGACGATGAGCGCCGCGCTCGCGCCTGGCGGTACGCCGCCGATCGGCGGGCCGGTGTCGGGCGCCGCGGTGTCCGTACTCGACGGGCGGCTGCGGCCGGTGCCGGTGGGCGTGCCCGGAGAGATGTATGTGGCGGGCGCCGTGGTGGCCCGGGGATACCTGGGGCGGCCCGGACTGACGGCGTCCCGCTTCGTGGCCGATCCCTCCGGCGGCGGCCGGCTGTACCGTACGGGCGACCTGGCACGCTGGCGGCCCGATGGCCAGCTGGAGTACGTGGGACGCGCGGACGACCAGGTGAAGGTGCGCGGACTGCGGATCGAGCTGGGAGAGATCGAAGCGGTGCTCGCCCGGCACGAGGCGGTCGCGCGGGTGGCGGTGACGGTGCGCGAGGACAGGCCGGGCGTCAAACGCATCGTCGCGTACGTGGTGCCCGAGCCGGGAAGCGCGTACGGGGTCCCCGATCAGCGAACGGAAGCCGCCCCGGAGCCTCAGCCGACAGTGGTGCGGGAGTTGCGGGAGTTGCGGGAGTCCTTGCCGACAGCCACGCCGGAGCCCCTGCCGACAGCCGCCCCGGAGCCTCCGCCGACGGCCGCGCCTGAGCCCCGTTCTACAGCCGCGTCCGCGTCCTTGCCGACGGCCGCGCCCGAGACCTCGCCGAACGCTCTGTCGGCCGAGGCGCTGCGCGCCTTCGCGGGTGCCTCCCTGCCCGAGTACATGCTGCCCACCGCTTTCGTCACCCTCCCCGAGCTGCCGGTCAACGCCAGCGGCAAGATCGACCGTGCCGCGCTGCCGGCACCCGACCCCGCCGCGGACCGCGCCGCGCACACCCCGCCCCGTACGGAGACCGAGCGCGCCTTGTGCCGGATCTGGGCGGACGTCCTCGGAATCGACCACGTCGGCGTCCACGACAGCTTCTTCGAGCTGGGCGGCGACTCGATCCTCAGCATCCAGGTGGTCTCCAGGGCCCGCCGTGCCGGCCTTGAGCTGTACTCCCGGGATGTGTTCGTGGGACAGACGGTCGCCGGCCTGGCGGCGGAGATGGACGCCGCCCGCGGCTCCGCCACCCCCGGCCCGGCAGGCGAGGAATCCGAGGCGGGGCCGTTGCCGCCCACGCCCGTCGCGGAGTGGTTCTTCGCGACACACACCACCGCCCCGGCGCACTTCGACATGACGATGTCGTTCGAACTGGCCCCTGACGCACAGGAATCGGCCCTGCGCGGTGCGGTGGCGGCGCTGCTCACCCGGCACGGCATGCTGCGCGCGGTCTTCGAGCCGACCGGTGCGGGTGGCTGGTCGGGACGTATCCTGGAACCGGAACTCGTCGGCGAGGAAACGGTGTTCACCGTCCACGAGCTGGCCGGCGCGGCCGACCCCGAGGCCCGGTGGGACACGCTGGTCCGGGACGTACAGGCGGGGTTCCGGCTGGAGACCGGGCCACTCTTCCGTGTGCTGTTCGGGACGCGCGGTCCCGGCCGGCCGCCCTGGCTCACGGTCGTCGCACACCACCTCGTGGTCGACGGCGTCTCCTGGCGCATCCTGCTCGACGACCTGGAAGCGGCCTACGCGCAGGCCCTGGCCGGGGAACCCGTGGTACCGCGGCCGAGGACCTCGTCCGTACGGCAGTGGGCGGAACGCCTCGCCCGCCGGGTCGCCGACGGCGGATTCGACGCGCAGCTCGACCACTGGCGAGCGGTCACCGACCCCGCCGCCGTGCCCCTCCCCGTGGACCGGCCCGGGGCGGCCAACACCGGCGCGGAACTGGACGCCGTCGCGGCGACGCTGAGCGCCGGGCAGACACACGCCCTGCTCAACCTCGCCCCCGGCCGCTACCGCACGCAGATCAACGACGTGCTCCTCGCTGCGCTCGCGCGCGTACTCGCCTCCTGGACCGGCCGGGACCGTACCGTCGTCAACCTGGAGAGCCACGGGCGCGAGGATCTGTTCGACGACATCGATCTCTCCGGCACCGTCGGCTGGTTCACCGCGATCCATCCCGTGGCGCTGGAGGCGGCCGTGGACGCCGACTGGGACCGGACGATCAGGTCGGTCAAGCGGCAGCTGCGGGCGGTCCCGGACCACGGGGTCGGCTACGGCGCGCTGCGCGCGTTCAGCGCCCCCGGCACCCCGGGCCGTACGCTCGCCGCCGAACCCGCGCGGGAGCCGCTGATCAGCTTCAACTACCTCGGCCGGTTCGATGTCGCGAGCGGACGCGGGGGCGTCGCCGACGGGCTGATCCGTTCCGAACTGGACGTGTCCGGGAGGGACTTCAGCCTGGAGGAGGAGCGCCCGCACCTGATCGACGTGGGCGCGGTGGTGCAGGACGGACGGCTCACGGTCACCTGGTCGTACTCGTCGGCGATGTACGCGCGCGAGACCATGGACGGGCTGGCGACCGCCTACGCGCGGGCGCTCGGGGAGATCGCGCGGAGCGTGGAGCGGACCGAAGAGGGCTGACGCACGGGAACGCCGGCACAGGCGTTCACGGCGGCGGTTCAGTTACCCGCGGCGGGCGGCGACATTGCCCGCCGCAGGTGTCGTTGAGGCGTACGGCGGCGGCGTTTCAGGCGCCCGCGGCAGCAGGTTGAGATACCCACGAAGCCCGTTGAGGCTCCCGCGTCAACCAACGCGGGAGCCTCAACGGGCTCCACGGCCACCCGCAGCGGAGCCACGGCCACCCGCGGCAGAGCCGCGGGCACCCGCAGCGGAGTTTCAGGCCCCCGCCGTGTCCGACCGTTCCGCGCGTCGCAGCAGCAGCGCGGCGAGCAGTCCGCCCGCCAGTACCGCGACCGCACCCACCAGCTGACTGGTCTCCAGGCCCGACGCGAAGCCCTCGGCGACACGCCGCTTCTCCTCCGCGTCGTGCGCGGCGGCGAGTGCCGTCGGCAGCGACGCCGCGCCCACCGCTCCCGGAACGAGAGCCGCGAAGCGGGAGTTCAGCACCGCGCCCAGGGTGGCGACGCCGAGACCGTTGCCGAATTCGCCGAGCGTGCCGTTGACGCCCGCGCCCACGCCCGCCTTCTCCGGAGGGATCGCGCTCATGATCGCGTTGGCCATCGCCGGCGAGGCGAGCGCGATGCCCGCCCCCATGACGACCAGACCGAGCAGCATCCCGGAGTACGCGTGTCCGCCGAGCAGCGCGATCGCGGCGAGACCGGCGGCGAGCAGGGTCATCCCGACGGCGATGGTGACCGGAGTGCCGAGCTTGGGCAGCACCCGGGCACCCACACCCACGACATTGAGGGCCACCACCGTCAGTGCCAGGGGCGCCGTACGCAGACCCGCCTCCAACGGCCCGTATCCCAGCACGAATTGCAGATGCTGGGTGAGCAGGAACAGCGAGCCGCCCATGCCGAAGGCGATCAGCACCGCGCCCGCGACCGCCCCGACGAAGCGCTGGTCGCGGAAGAAACGCATATCCAGCATGGGGTACGGGATCCGCAGCTCCCACGCCACGAACCCGGCCAGGACGGCCAGGCCGATGCTGGCGGAGGTGATCACATGCCCGGAGGCCCAGCCGTGCTCGGGACCGGAGATGATCGCGTACACGACGCCCGTCATCCCGATGGTGGAGAGCAGCGCCCCGAGCAGATCGGGCCGGTCGCCCTCCTTGGTCTTCGATTCCGGTACGAGGGCGATCACCGCGGCCAGGCCCATCACCGCGACCGGGATATTGATCAGGAAGATCGCGCCCCACCAGAAGTGGTCCAGCATGACGCCGCCGACCAGCGGGCCCACGGCGAATCCGAGCGAGTTGACGGTCGCCCAGAGGGCGATGGCCCTGACCCGCTCCGTCTCGTCGAAGATCTGCACGACGACGGCGAGCGTCGTGGTGATCAGCAGCGCGCCACCGACCCCCATCCCCGCGCGCGCCGCGATCAACTGCGCGGTGGAGTCGGCGAGTCCGGCGACCAGCGAGCCGATACCGAACAGCGCGAGACCGGCGATCAGCATCTTCTTGCGGCCGTAGCGGTCCGCGGCGCTCCCCGCGGTGAGCAGCAGGCCCGACTGGACCAGCGAGTACGCGTTGATCATCCACTGCACGTCGGTGGTGGACGCGTCCAGTTCCCTGGTGAGGGAGGGGATCGCGACATTCAGCACGGTGTTGTCGAGCAGCACGGTGAGCTGGGCGAGACAGATGACGCCGAGAATGAGCCAGCGCTGTGGATGGCCCGTCGGGGCCTTGCCGGCTTCGGTGGTCGTCGCCGTCATACGATCCTGCCTTCTGGTCCGGTGGTCCGGTTGCCCTGTGTCCTGCCGACCCGGAAGCGGGGGAGACACCACGGACGCGGACGCGGGACCGCGCCGCTCGCCCACCCTCCCGGAACCGCGCGAAGCCGGACAAGGAGTTTCCGCACTGCCCGAAACGCGCGACGGCCGCGCGACCGCGCCTTTCTCTCTGCCCCGCCGCCTGAGCGCGCGCCGGTCGCACGCCGAGCGCACGCAGGCCGCATGCCGGTCGAAGCGCGGATCGGGCCCCGCATAGGGTGGGGGGATGCAGGAGCAGTACCGAACCGTCGCCCGCGCGGGCGTGCACGAGACCGAGATCAACCGGTCGCGTTTCATCTGCGCGCTGGCGCCCGTGGCGACGGAGGAGGAGGCGCAGGAGTTCATCGCCCGCGTCCGCAAGGAGCACCCGACGGCCACGCACAACTGCTTCGCGTATGTGATCGGCGCCGACGCCTCCGTGCAGAGGGCCAGTGACGACGGCGAGCCCGGCGGTACGGCGGGGGCGCCGATGCTCCAGATGCTGATGCGACGCGAGGTGCGCTACACCGCCGCGGTCGTGACCCGCTACTACGGCGGGGTCAAACTCGGTGCGGGCGGTCTGATCCGGGCGTACGGCGGAGTCGTCGGCGAGGCCCTGGACGCCGTCGGCACCCTGACCCGGCAGCGTTTCCGGCTGGCGACGGTCACCGTCGACCATCAGCGCGCGGGCCGGCTGGAGAACGATCTGCGGGCGACCGGGCGGGTGGTGCGGGGCGTGCGGTACGCCGAGGCGGTGACGATCGAGATCGGACTGCCGGACTCCGAGGTGCCCGCGTTCCGGGCGTGGCTGGCCGATACGACGGCGGGTACCGCCGAGCTGGAACTGGGCGGAGAAGCCTTTGCCTGACGCGTACGACCGGACCAGCACGTACGACCCGAGCAGTGCATACGACCCGAGCAGCGCGTACGACCGGAGCAGTGCGTCCGGCAAGGACAGCGCGTACGACGAGCGCGGCGCCCGCGACGAGTACCACGCACACCACGCACGTCACGCGCACCACGCATACGACGAGCACGACGAGCGCGGCGCCCGCGCGGTGTCAGGTATGTCCCGCGTCTCTCGCCCGCTGGAGGGCCGGTCTTGAAAATTCTGCACACGTCGGACTGGCATCTCGGGCGGTCGTTCCACCGCGTGAGCATGCTCGACGCCCAGGCCGCGTTCCTCGACCACCTCGTGGCCACGGCCCAGGACCGCGAGGTCGACGCCGTCGTCGTCGCGGGCGACGTCTACGACCGGGCCGTGCCTCCGCTCGGCGCGGTGGAGCTGTTCGACGGGGCCCTGCACCGTCTCGCCGATGCCGGCGTCCCGACCGTGATGATCTCCGGGAACCATGACTCGGCCCGCAGACTCGGCGTGCTCTCCGGCCTGGTCGAGCGCGCGGGGATCCATCTGCGGACCGACCCGGCCGGCTGCGCCACGCCCGTCCTGCTCAAGGACGCGCACGGCGAGGTGGCCTTCTACGGGCTGCCGTATCTCGAACCGGCCCTGGTACGGGACGAGTTCAAGGTGTCCAAGGCCGGCCACGAGACGGTGCTCGGTGCCGCGATGGAGCGGGTACGGGCCGACCTCGCGGGACGCGATGCGGGCACCCGCTCCGTCGTTCTCGCGCACGCGTTCGTCACGGGCGGCACGCCCAGCGACAGCGAGCGCGACATCACCGTGGGCGGTGTGGCGGCCGTGCCCTCCGGAGTCTTCGACGGCGTCGACTATGTCGCCCTGGGGCATCTGCACGGCGCCCAGACCCTCACCGAACGTGTCCGTTACGCGGGCTCGCCGCTCGCGTACTCCTTCTCGGAGACCACACACCGCAAGACGATGTGGCTGGTGGAGCTGGGCCCGGAGGGCGGGATCGAAGCCGAGCGGATCGACTGCCCGGTGCCGCGCGCGCTGGCCAGGATCCGGGGCACGCTCGACGAACTGCTCGACGATCCGGGACTCGCCCGCCATGAGGAGTCATGGGTCGAGGCGACCCTGACCGATCCCGCACGACCCGCCGAGCCCATGGCCCGGCTCGCCGAGCGTTTCCCGTACACACTCAGCCTTGTCTTCGACCCGGAGCGGGAGGACGACGACCCGCGATCCTCCTACGCGCAGCGTCTCGCCGGCCGTACCGACCAGCAGATCGCGGAGGACTTCGTGGCGCACGTACGGGGTGGATCGGGGCCCGACGAGCCCGAACGCGGCGTGCTGCGGGCCGCCTTCGAGGACGTACGGGTCGACGCGACGGCGCGCGAGGTGACCCCGTGAGGCTGCACCGGCTGACCATCACGGCCTTCGGGCCCTTCGCCACCACCGAGGAAGTGGACTTCGACGCGCTCAGCGCCGCCGGACTCTTTCTGCTGCACGGCCCGACCGGTGCGGGGAAGACCTCCGTACTCGACGCGGTCTGCTACGCGCTGTACGGCGCCGTGCCGGGCGCCCGCCAGAGCCCCGGGGCCGCTCTCCGCAGCGATCACGCGCCCGCAGGAACCCCGACCGAGATCGGCCTCGATCTGACCGTGGGCGGGCGGCGGCTGGAGATCGTCCGACGGCCCGCGCAGCTCCGGCCCAAGAAGCGGACCAAGGGATTCACGACCGAGAAGGCGCAGAGCTGGCTGCGTGAGTACGACGCGGAGAGCGGCACCTGGCGGGCGCTGAGCCGCTCCCACCAGGAGATCGGCGAGGAGATCGGCCAGCTGCTCGGGATGAGCAGGGAGCAGTTCTGCCAGGTGGTGCTGTTGCCGCAGGGCGACTTCGCCCGGTTTCTGCGCGCTGACGCGGAGGCGCGCGGCAGACTCCTCGGCAAGCTCTTCGACACCCGCAGGTTCGCCGCGGTCGAGGAGCGCCTCGCCGAACTGCGGCGCGCCGCCGAGCACCGGGTACGCGCGGGTGACGACCGGCTTCTCGCCGTCGCGCAGCGCCTCGCCCAGGAAGCGGGCGCGGGCGACCGTACGGCGCACTCCACGGACAACCGTACGGCGCAGCCTCCAGGTGACCGGTCGGCGTCACCCTCAGGCACACGTACGCAGCCCCCGGCCGACCCTACGGCCCCGCCCCTGCCCGAACTGCGGCCGGGCGACGCCGGGTTCGCCCCTGCCGTTCTGGAGTGGTCGGCGGTCGTGCGCACCGGCGCCCACGAGTGGTCCGACATCATCGAATCCGCTCTGTCCGCCGCCGAGAGCCGCGCCGCCGCGGCCCGGCGCGCGCTGGACGCCGCGCGTGAACTGGCCACTCTGCAAGGCAGGTTCGCGGAGACACGGCGCCGCGCCGAGGCACTGGAGGAGCAGCGCGCCGAGCACGAGCGGGCGCGGGCCCGGCTGGAGCGTTCCCACAAGGCGGAGTTGGTCGCCCCGGCGCTCTCGCTGCGCGCCGACGCCGAACAGGAACACCGCTCCGCCACCGCCGAGCACGCGCGTACACGCACGCTGCTGCCCGCCGGCCTCATGGACGCCGGAGCGGAACAACTCGCCACGCTGGAAGGGAATCTGCGGCAGGAACTGGGCGCGCTCGACGCCGCCCGGCGCGCCGAACACCGCGACGCCGCGATCACGGCCGAGCGCGCCGATCTGGAGCGGCAGGCGCGGGCCGACGACGAGGTCCTCCAGGAAGCGGCCGACTGGCTCGCCGGGTGGGAGTCCCGACGCGGCGCCCTCCAGGACCGTATCGAGGCCGCACAGGAGGCGGCGACCCGCGCCGAACAGCTCGCCGGACAACTCGACCCCGCACGCGACCGGCTGGACGCGGCCCGGCGGCGTGACACCCTCGACGCGGCGGCCTCCGAGGCCGGGCAACGGCTCAACTCGGCCCGAGAACAGGCCAATACGGCCCACGAGCACTGGCTCGACCTGCGCGGACGACGACTGGCCGGCATGGCGGCCGAGCTGGCCGCCCGGCTCGTCGACGGCGAACCCTGCGCGGTCTGCGGCTCCGCCGCCCACCCCGGCCCCGCACGGGCCGCCGACGGTCAGGTCGACGCCGCGGCGGAGGACGCCGCGCTGGCGGCGTACCGGCGCGCCGACGAGACCCGCGGACTCGCCGAACGCGAGCACACGGCGGTACGGGAGCGACACGCGGCGGCCCGCGCGGCGGCCGGCGAGTCGAGTGTGGCCGAACTCGCCGCGCTCACCGAACGGCTGGAACGGGAACACACCGAGGCCCGCCGCGTCGCCGCCGGTACGCACGCGGCCCGCGAGGCCCTGGGCCGCGCCGAGCGTGAGTACGAGGGCAGGCTCACCGCGCAGCGCGAAGCCGAACGCCGCGTCGCCGCCCGTACGTCGCGACGGGACGCCCTCGAAAGCGAACAGAGCGCGCTGCGGTCCGAGCTGAGCCGCGCCCGGGGAGACGCGGACAGCGTCGCCGAGCGCGCCGCGCGGCTGGCGGACCGGGCCGGCCATCTGGCCGGGGCGGCCGAGGCGGTACGCGCCGTCGAAACCACCGCGCTCCGGCTCAAGGAGGCCGACGGCCGGCTCGCGGGAGCCGCCTTCCGGGCCGGGTTCGACACCCCGGAGGCCGCGGCGGACGCCCTGCTCACCGACACCGACCGGCGGCAGCTCCAGCACCGGCTGGACGACTGGCGGGCCGAGGCCGCCGCGGTCGCCGACCGGCTCGCCGAACCGGAGACCCGGGCCGCCGCGGATCATCCGCCCGCCAGGACCGAGGCCGCCGAGGCGGCCCACGACACCGCGGAACGCGCCCTGCGCGACGCGTCGTCCGCCGCGGCCACCGCCGGAGGCCGCCGCGCCGAGCTGGGCAGACTCTCCCGGCTGGCCGAGGCCGAGGTACGCGCACTCGGCCCGGTGCGCGACGAGTACGACAGGGTGGCCCGCCTCGCCGGTCTCACCGCGGGCACCTCCACCGACAACGAACGCAGGATGCGCCTGGAGTCCTATGTCCTGGCCGCCCGCCTCGAACAGGTCGCGGCGGCGGCCACCGTACGGCTCCAGCGCATGTCCTCCGGCCGCTACGCCCTGGTCCACTCCGACGCCAGAACGGGCGGCCAGCGGCGCTCCGGGCTCGGGCTCCAGGTCATCGACGCCTGGACCGGCAGCGCCCGCGACACCTCGACGCTCTCCGGCGGCGAAACCTTCTTCGCGTCCCTCGCGCTCGCGCTCGGTCTCGCGGACGTCGTCACCGACGAGGCCGGCGGCGTACGGCTGGACACCCTCTTCATCGACGAGGGCTTCGGCAGTCTGGACGACCAGACACTGGACGAGGTCCTGGACGTTCTCGACTCGCTCAGGGAGCGCGACCGCAGCGTCGGCATCGTCAGCCACGTCGCCGATCTGCGCCGTCGCATCCCCACCCAGCTGGAGATCGTCAAGGACCGCAACGGCTCGGCGGTCCGGCAGGCGACGGAGAGATCCCCCTGAGAAACGGAGAGATCCTCCTGAGAAGAAGACCCGAGAAGAAGACCCGAGAAGAAGACCCGAGTAGAAGACCTGAGAAGAAAACCGGATGCACAACAACCGGCCCGCACCCCAAAATCGTTGCCCATGCCCGAACTTGAGCCCCCCGCCCCCGAAGCACTCCGCCGTGACCCGCTGCCGCTGCGCGGCCGTACCGCGCTGGTCACCGGTGCCAGCCGGCGCGGCGGTATCGGATACGCGGTCGCCCGGCGCCTCGTCGCGTACGGCGCGAGCGTGTACCTCCATCACCATGTGCCGCACGACGCCGCACAGCCCTGGGGCTCCGACCCGGACGGACCGGAAGGTGTCGCCGCCGCCGTACGGGAGGCGCGCGCGGATCCGGCGGCGCGGGTGGTACACGGCCCCGCCGATCTGTCCGGGGCCGAGGCGCCCGCCGCGCTGATCGCCACCGCCGCCGAAGCGCTCGGCGGGCGGCTCGACATCCTCGTCGCCAACCACGCACTCAGCGGTGACGACGGCCCGCTCGACACCATCGACGCGGCGATGCTCGACGCCCACTGGGCGATCGACACGCGGTCGGTGATCCTGCTCATCCAGGCCTACGCCCGGCTGCGCGCGACGCTTCCGGCCCGTGCGCCCGGCGGCCGGGTCATGATGATGACGTCGGGCCAGGACATCGCGGGCGGGATGCCGGGGGAGATCGCCTACGGTCTGGCGAAGGGAGCCCTCGCCTCCGCGACCCGGTCGCTGGCCACCACGCTCGCGGAGCTGGCGGTGACGGTCAACACCGTCAACCCCGGCCCCGTCGACACGGGTTACCTGACGGGGGCGGCGTACGAGGAGATCGCGGCGATGTTCCCGGGTGGCCGCTGGGGAATGCCCGACGACCCGGCCCGGCTGATCGCCTGGCTCGCCACCGACGAGGCCGAGTGGATCACCGGTCAGGTCATCGACTCCGAGGGCGGCTTGCGCCGCTGACCGGAGCCGACGGGCCGGCCGGCCGGGCTCATACCTGTGGGACGCGCCCGGCCCCTCTCCGTACGCACCTTGTACGGAGAGGGGCCGCCGCGTACGTACCGCCGTATACGCACCACGCCGTACGTGGCGCGTCGTACGTACCGGGGCGGGGTCAGAGCTTCGACAGCTCGTCCACCAGATCGTCGAGACCCAGCGAGCCCTGCGACAGCGCCGCCATATGCCACGCCTTCGCGTCGAACGCGTCGCCGTGCGCCCTGCGGGCGTTCTCCCGGCCGAGCAGCCAGGCGCGCTCGCCCAGCTTGTAGCCGATCGCCTGCGCAGGCATCGACATATAGCGGATCAGCTCGCTCTCCACGAAGTCCGCGGGACGGCCGCTGTGGTTCCCGAAGAACTCCTGCGCCAGCTCGGGCGTCCAGCGCTCACCCGGGTGGAACGGCGAGTCCGCCGGGATCTCCAGCTCCAGATGCATGCCGATGTCCACGATCACCCGGCAGGCGCGCATCATCTGCGCGTCCAGGTAACCGAGCCTGCGCTCCGCGTCCGGCAGGAAGCCCAGCTCGTCCATGAGCCGCTCCGCGTAGAGCGCCCAGCCCTCCGCGTTGGCGCTGACCTGACCGACCGAGGCCTGGTAGCGGGAGAGCTGATCGGCGACATGAGTCCACTGCGCGATCTGCAGATGGTGTCCGGGAACACCCTCGTGGTACCACGTGGAGACCAGGTCGTACACGGGGAAGCGGGTCTCGCCCATCGTCGGCAGCCAGGTGCGGCCCGGCCGTGAGAAGTCCTCGGAGGGACCGGTGTAGTACGGGGCCGCCGCGCCGCCCGGCGGGGCGATCCGGGACTCCACGCGCCGTACCCGCTCGGCGAGTTCGAAGTGCGTGCCGTCGAGTGCGTCGATCGCCTCGTCCATCAGCTTCTGGAGCCAGACCCTGACCTCGTCGACGCCCTCGATGTGCTGCCCGTGCTCGTCGAGATGGGCCAGCGCCTCCCAGGGGGTCGCGCCCGGCAGGATCTTCGCGGCCTCGGTCGTCATCTCGGCGCGCAGCCGGTGGTACTCGGACCAGCCGTACGCGTACGCCTCGTCCAGATCCAGATCGGTGCCGTTGAAGTACCGCGACCAGCGGGCGTACCGCTCACGGCCCACGGTGTCCGGGGCGCCCTCGACGGCGGGTGCGTACACGTCGCGCATCCAGTCCCGCAGCTCCGCGAGGGCGGCGGTCGCGGAGCGGGCGGCGGCGTCCAGCTCCGTACGGAGGACCTCGGGCCCGGCGGAGACGAAGTCCTCGAACCAGCCGCGCTCCTCGCCCACCCACTCCGTCAGCTGGCCGATGAAGGTCGCGGTGGGCCGGGGACCGCCCAGCAGCTTGCGCTCCAGGCCCAGGGTGAGCGACTCGCGGTACCCGGCCAGCGCGGTGGGCACGGCCCGCAGCCGCTCGGCGATCGCCGACCAGTCCTCGTCCGTCTCGGCCGGGGTCAGCGGGAACGCGTCGCGGAGATGGTGCACGGGCGAGTGGATATTGCTGACCTGCCGCAGCCCCTCCTCGGCGTCGTGAACGGCGAGTTCGGCCGTCAGACGCTCACGCAGCAGCCGGGCGCAGCGCCGCTCGGCATCGCTGTCCGCGCCCGGCAGGGTTTCGGCCACATCGAGCCGGGCGAGCGTCGCCCGGCCGAGATCGGCGACAGCCTGCTGTCCGGCCGGGGAGAAGTCGGGCAGGCGACGGGAGCTCTCCGCGACGCCCAGATAGGTTCCGGTGATCGGATCGAGTTCGATGAGTGCGTCGACGTAGGCGTCGGCGACCTGGCGGGGCAGCGCGCTGCCGGATGTGTCTGACATCCGGACATCTTCTCCGAGAGGGCACCCCGCGTCACATGTTTGATTGCGGCGGACCGGCCGGATTGGCCGATGACGGCGCCGCCGGGGGACCGCCGTCCTCGGGCGGCGGATCAACCGGGCCTCGGCGTGGGCGACTTCGGGCCGTGCGGGGAAGCACGGCACTCGCGGCACGGCCGATTTTGGCCGGATCACGATGTAGCCGAAGCCCCGGCCCCCATTCAGCGATCGGTCGGCGATCGGTCCGTTCAGCGATCGGCCTGCTCGTGGTCGAACATCTCGGGGTCGCCGTACGGAGGCAGCACCCGCGCGGCCGTCGGCTCCAGCCGGGCCGTGATGACCAGCGTTCCTTCGTCGATCTGATAGTCCAGCGGCAGACCGAGATCCCGCATGGTCGCGACCATGCCCGTGTTGGACGCCTGCGTGACGGCGTACACGCTGGCGCAGCGGGCCTCGACGGCGAGCGCCACGAGCCTGCCCAGCAGTTCGGCACCGATACCGCGCCGCTGCCAGGCGTCCTCCACGATCAGCGCCACCTCGGTCTCGTCGCCGTCCCAGAGCAGATGGCCGAGGGCGACGAGCCTGCCGGATTCCGTCTCGACCGCGAGCGTACGTCCGAAACGCGGGCTGAGCAGATGGTTCAGATAGCGGTCGGCGTCACCGACCGGCCCGTGGTAGCGCAGGCCCAGGGTCCGTTCGGAGCAGCGGGCGTGCATGGCGAGCGCGGCGTCGAGATCGCCGCGGTCGGCGCGGCGGACGGTGATCTCCTCGCCCTCGGGCAGCAGGAGCACATCCTGGCCGCGGGGGATACGCGGGCCGAGCCGGGCGTCCAGCTCGACCAGCGCGCGGGCCCGCGCGAACTCGGTCGGGGTGAAGGGCAGATAGGGACGCTCGACGATGATGCTGCCGCCGTGCGGGTCGTTCAGCCGCATCTCCGTCCCGTCCAGCACCCCTTCGACGGGCGCGCCCTCACCGGCCGGGCGGTCGGCGAGGGATCCGGCCGGACGCGAGCGGATCGTGCAGCGGCCGAGCAACTGGCGCAGTGAGAGCGGCAGCTCGGCGGCGTCCAGGGCCGTACGGGTGGCGAGGCCGAGCACCCGGGTCGGGGTGTCCACCAGATCGTGCGCGTCGGCGCGCTCGATCCATGTACTGCTGCCGCCCGCGGCCGAGATCTCGCGGGTGAGGTCCTTCGCCCGGAGCGCGGACGGGGCGCGCAGCAGGAACTCGTCCACGGTGCCGTCGGCCAGCGGATGCGTCTGGAGGGTGAGGATGTCGACATGGTGCGCGGCGAACGCCGTGCACAGCGCGGCGAGGCTTCCCGGCTCGTCCCGCACGGTGGTCCGCATGCGCCAGAGCGTCGTCTCCACAGGTCCGGCCGGGGCCGCACCCTCCCGTGCGTCCGAAGCCGAAGCCGAAGCCGAAGCCGAAGCGGGCGCGGGGGCGGCGGCGGCCGGGCCGTCGGACGGCGGAGGGGCATGACCGTGCCTTCGTGCCCACCATGTGTGGAACATGGCCGTGGCGATCAGCGCCACGGCGGAGGCGACCAGCAGGAACGTGCCGTCGGGTCCATGAGCGATCATGTTCGCCAGGGCGTCGGCGACGGCCACGGCGGTGAACAGGGCGGCCAGTTCGACGAGATCCCGCCGCCAGTGGTGCGGGCGGCGGACACTCTTCGCAGAAGTCACATTGGTCATGGACCCACTCTGACGGAATGGTGTTGCGTGATCACGAACGGTTTGTGACTGATGGGTTAAGGATGGATCTGTTCACTTTTGGCCTATCTTTGGCCAAATTTGGCGCGGAGTGTTCGCTTCGGGAGCGCAATGTGGCCAGCAGCCGGGCCGACTCCGCGACCAGCCGCGAGCTGCCCCCGCGCCCCGCCAACTCCGCCAGCCCGGCGGTCTCCCCGGTCGCCCCGCACCGCTCCGCGCACTCGGCGGCCACCGACAGAATCTCCCCGAGCCCGGGACGCGCGGTCCCCGGAGCCAGGAGACCGGGCAGGGCCGCGCCCAGGACCGACCAGACCGTGGCATGGGCGCCGGTCGCCGCGGCCGTACGGACGGCGTCGGCCAGCCGGTTCCCCTTGACCTGGTCCGTGTTCACCAGAGCGGCCAGCTCCCGGCCCAGCAGCTCGCCGTCCAGATCGCCGCGGGCCGCCAGCACCAGCAGCGCGTCCACCGCCGCCAGCCGGTCCTGCGGGTGACGCGCCCCGAGGCCGTATGCCACGCCCCGGTGCAGTGAGCGGCCCGCGGGGCCGCCGCTCTCGGCGAGCGGCGGCAGCCACCAGGACCCGCCCCGCTGATCGTCCCGCGCGCAGGCGGTCACCTGGGGCAGCAGCCACGCGGCGAGCGTCTCCCGGTCCTCCGGCAGGACGGCCGGCCAGTCGCCGTGCCGGTCCCCGATCCAGTGGTAGCACCGCGACGGGTCCGGGACGTCCGGAAGGCCCAGCCAGCGGAACGCCCGCGGGAACTCCCGCCGGACGGCCAGGCTCCGACCCAGCCGCGTGGCCAATGTGGACCTCTCCCGTTCCGCACCGCCGTCGAGCGCGGGCAGTGACGTCCCGTCCCCGGTCAGCCAGGCGGCCAGCCGGCCGGCCTCGGGGGTGCCGAGCGCCGCCGCCGCGCGCGCCGTCTCCGGGTCCTTGCCGCGCCGTACCCGGAGCAGCGCCTGCGCGAAGTCCACCGGAGCCGGGGTGGCACACAGCCGCCGGTACTCGCCCAGCCGCTCCACCAGCACATCGGGATCCAGCGCCCCCGTCTCCCGGGTCGGCGTGGCGAGCAGGAACGGCAGCGGTCGTGTACGCACCAGATACGCGGCCTCCCACAGCCGCGCGTCGATCACCCCGTTCAGCGTGACATGCGCGCAGGATCCCCTGCCCGCCCCTCGCGTGGTCGCGTTCCGCAGCGCCTTCGTGGACACCCTCTCCAGTACCGAGGCGGCCACCACCTCCACCCCGCCGGAGTGCCGGGAGAGCCACTCGTGGCGGTCGCGCGGCGTTCCGTCCCTCATCCACCAGCAGGCGGCCAGCGCGTCGCGCAGCCTCCCGGCCAGCGCTTCCCGGTCCCGGTAGGCGTGCCGGACCAGACCGTCCAGCACCCGTTCGAAATCGGGCATCGTCCCGCCCGAGGTGATCAGCGCCGACGTCCGCTCCACCAGCTCCGCGAGGTCCGACGGGGACGGAGCCAGCGGAGCCGGCCGCGGTGCGGGCGGCAGGATCTCCTCGTACGGACCGGAATCCGGCTCCGCAGGCAGCTCACCGAAGACCTCGGCGGCCCGCGCCCGGTGGACCGGGCTCAGCCGGGCCGCGGCCATGGCCAGCTCCGACCGCCGATCGTCCGTCACGGCCGGCAGATGCCGGACCACCAGCTTCAGCGCCCGCTCCTGGATGCCCGCGTCCTCGTGGCCGAACGCCTCGGCCACCACGGGCAGCAGTTCGCCCGCGGCGCCGCCGTCCGCGCGCAGGACCTTGCCCATCAGCACCAGTTGGGCCCGTACGAGCTTCTTCTCGGGCCGGAACAGCACCGCCCCCGACAGACCGGCCAGACTCCGCGTCGGCAGCGCGCCGGACAGCGCCAGCCGTGCGAGCACACCCTGAGCGTGCCCGGCGACCGTCGAGATGCCGTCCGACGCCATGGCGATCCAGTCGGCGGCGCGCTCGCGCTCCTCCTCCGCGGTCAGGACCAGCCGGTCGAGCAGTTTCAGGAAGAAGTCCAGCGCGCCGGGCTTCCCGCCGCGCAGCAGCCGCGCCACCGAGGCGTCCACCAGCAGCCGCCGCTCCACCACCCCCTCCTCGGCGAGGGCGACGAGCACCGACGGCCAGTGGTGCGGGTCGGTGGCACCGCCGTACCGGACGAGCGCGTCGGGGAGTTCGGCCGTCTCGAAGAGACACGGGACCATGACCGACAGCTGTGGATCCTCCCGCAGCGCGGGCAGCAGCCGGCCGGCGGACGGAACCGCCTCGGTCCAGCCGTGCACATACTCGTCCGTCGTCGGTACGGGACATCCCGCCAGCCGGACCAGGCCCGCGATGAACGGATAGTCGAGCCGCGCGGTCGACGCCCGCCCCGCGAGCCGGTGCGCCACATCGCCGAGCCAGCCGGGCTCGCGGTCCGCGAGCAGTCCGAGCAACAGCTCGTGCGGCAGCGGGAGACCCTCGCGCAGATCGCGGGCGCCGATCCAGGCGGCCGTCGCCGCCGCCCCCGCATGGCAGCCGGCCCCGGCGACCACCAGCGCCTCCTGAATCCGTTCGCGCTCACGCCACCGGTCCCACGGCCAGTCGCGCAGCTCCTGGCGGAGTGCCTTCAGCGCCGTCAGCGCCTCCTTGCGGTCCGCCGCCGTCAGCGGCTCGACCAGCCCGGGAACAGCACGGGCCCGGCCGGCCCGTACGGCATCGACCAGCTCGCTCATCGTGTACCGCCGGCGCTCACGACGGCCTCGCGGCGTACCATCCGGACGGCCAGCGCGTGCTTGCACGGCCCCCGCTTCCCCCGGTAGTCCGCCCACCAGCGACAGGTGCAGCTCAGCACGCCCGCCGCCTCCCGCACCTGATAGCGCCGCTCTTCCGACGCCACCGAGGCCAGCTCGCCGTCGAGGACGACGGCCCCCGAGGAGACCAGGGCGCGTGCCGCGACCAGCCGCGGATTGTGCCGCTCGGCGCGGTCCGCGTCATACGGCAGCTCCCGGTGGAAGTACGCCGCGTCCGCGAGGTCGTAGCCGACCCGGCCCGCCGTCCCGAGCCGGACCAGCGCGGCCCGTACCCGCTCCACCGTCAGCCCCGCCCGCCCGGCCAGCTCCGCCGGGTCGATCCGCGGCTCCCACGCCAGCAGTACGGACACCAACTCGGCGTCCTCGGCGGCCTTTTCCGTGGCCAGCGCCTCCAGCACCCCGCCCTCGCCGGAGAATCCGCGCGCCGCCTCGGGCGACAGCGTGAGCGTGAGCCGCATGCCCGGCAGCACCACCTCCCAGGCGCTCGCCGTCGCGGCCCCGTCGGCCACCGGCCCGTACACCCGCAGGGCCGTCGCCTCCCGCAGCACCCGCCGCAACGCCACCAGCCGCTGCGGGCCCGGCAGACACACCGCACCCGGCACCGGCCGGGTGGTCGGCCGCAGCGTCCTGCCCGCCGGTACGACCCACATCGCCCCGCGCGAGGCACCGCCCGTGCCGCTCGGCAGCGCGCGCAGGAAACGGACGGCCTCCGCCGCGCTCAGCTCGGCCCGCAGATCGAAACCGGCCGAGACGACCTGCGCCTCGGCGAAACCGCGCAGCCACCGGTCGGGCAGCGGCACCTTCTTCTCCACCACCGAGCCGTCCAGCGTGGTGACCGCCAACTCGTCTGGCCCCACCCGCAGATGCAGCGGATCGTCATCGGTCATCCGCGACAGGGCCGCACGCAGCGGATCGTTCACATCCACATTGGTCGTGCCGTGCCCGGTCTCCGCGCCGTCGAGCCCGTCCCGCCCCACATCGAGCCGCGCGTACACCCCGCAGCAGCCGGAGAACGACTCGAAACGCAGCCGGTCACCGTTGCCCGTCACCACCGGATCCAGCGACGCGCGCGACACCTGCTGGAAATACCGGGCGCCCGCCACATCCGCGACCGCGAGCAGCCCCTGGGCGGCGACCCGCGGCGAGGACAGGAACCCGGAGAAGAAACGCGGATGCGCCTCGGTACCGGTGGGAGTGAGCCCGCCCGAGGTCTCCAGACCGAGCAGCCGTCCGCCCCGCGCACTCTCCAGGGCGGACGGACGGGAATAGGCAAGCGCCTGTACGGATCGCGTCATGGAAACGACGTTAGATCCCGGCACTGACAACCGGCCTCGGGCGAACCCCGGCAGGGGCGGAGCCGCGGGCTCCTACTGGCCGACCCTGCCCGGCTGGAGCACCTTGGTGAACAGCACCGTCCCGCCCTCTTCCCGCAGCCGGACCGTCAGTTCACCGCTTGCGCCGTCGATGTCCACCTCGCCGAAGAGCGGCGGCGTCTCCATCGGGGAGAGGTTCTGGCCCTGCGGCGCCTTGACGAAGGCCCGGTCGGGCCCGAACGTGTCGTCCAGCGTGCTGGCCGGGAACTGGCCCGCCGCGATCGGACCCGAGACGAACTCCCAGAAGGGAGCGAAGTCCTTGAAGGCGGCCCGCTCCGGCGTGTAGTGCTGCGCCGAGGTGTGGTGCACGTCCGCCGTCAGCCACAGCGTGCCGGTGATCCGGTGGTGCTTGATGTGCCGCAGCAGCTCCGCGATCTGGAGCTCCCGGCCGAGCGGAGCGCCCGGGTCGCCCTGGGCGATCGCCTCGATGTTCGCCGTACCGTCCGGCACGACCAGACCGATCGGCATATCGGCGGCGATCACCTTCCACACCGCGCGCGACCGCGACAGCTCGCGCTTGAGCCACGCGAGCTGCTCCGCGCCGAGGATGCCGTTGGTGTCATCGGTCTGCCGGCCGGGCGAGTTGGCGTTGCGGTACGTCCGCATGTCCAGCACGAACACATCCAGCAGCGGACCGTGGTTCACCACGCGGTGGACGCGCCGGTCCGCCCCGCGCGAGGGCTGCGCCGAGATCGGGAAGTACTCGTGGAACGCCTGTGTGGAGCGGGCGGCCAGCACGTCCACGTTCTTCTCGGTGTAGCGGACATCGTCCAGGATCTGACCCGGGTACCAGTTGTTGCGCACCTCGTGGTCGTCCCACTGAATGATCGACGGGACCTCGGAGTTGAACTTTCGAACGTTCGCGTCGAGCAGGTTGTACCGGAAGTTCCCCCGGTACTCGGCCAGCGTCTCCGCGACCTTCGCCTTCTCCGGAGTGGTGACATTGCGCCAGACACGGCCGTCGGGCAGCGTCACGCTCGGCTCGATCACCCCGTCCGCGTAGATCGTGTCACCGCTGCACAGGAAGAAGTCGGGGTGGAGCCGGCGCATCTCGTCGTACACGGTGAAGCCGCCGATGTCCGGGTTGATGCCCCAGCCCTGCCCCGCGATATCGCCCGACCACACGAACCGCACGCCCTGCCGACGCCTCGCGGGCGCCGTACGGAACGTGCCGTACACCGGCTCGCCGGTACGGCGCGGGTCGTGGGGATCGGCCAGGGTCACCCGGTAGTGCACCTGCTCGCCGGCCGGCAGTCCGCGCAGCGGGACCGTACCGGTGAAGTCGGTGCCGGGGCCGAGCAGCGGACCGTGCCAGGAGCGGGCGCGCCGGAACGATTCGGTGGCCGAGGTCTCCACGATCATGCGGGCCGGCCGGTCGGACCGTACCCACACCAGCCCGGACGAGGACGTGACATCGCCGGCCTGCACACCCCAGGCGGCACGCGGCCGGCCGGACAGGGCCTGGGCGGGGACGGCGCCCGCGAGCGCGGCGGCACCGGGCAGGGCCAGCACGGCCGACGCGGCGAGCGAGCCGCGCAGCACACTGCGGCGGCCCGGGGCCGCCGGGGCGTCGGCGGACGGAGCGGAAGAGGAGGAAGAGGAGGTGGTGCGGGGGTTGTGCGACATCGATGCGTCTCCTGGGCAGATAGTGCGCCGGGGTGTCGTGCCATGCCTAACGCCCGGCGGCGGCCGGAGCGCGAACCCCGGGTGAACAACCGGCCGTGCGCCCCGCCTGTCCTACCCGTCCCGGGCGGCCCGCGCCAGAGGCCGTACCCCCTCCCGGTAGGCGGGCCGACAGCGGCGCGTCCGCCGGTGGCCGACGGCGGATCTCCCGCACCGGAGCACGCACCGGCCACCCGGTGGCCGTGCACGGTCCGGCCGCCGCGGCCTAATGACCTGGACAGATGGCGTGTCCATCGGCTGGGATGGACACGTGGCGACCGACACCGCGAGCACCGACGAATTCGAAGCGCACCGGCCCGTACTGACCGGGGTCGCCTACCGCATGCTCGGCGTGGTCGCCGACGCCGAGGACGTCGTGCAGGAGGCCTGGCTGCGCTGGAGCGCCGCCGAACGCACCGACATCCGCGAGCCGCGCGCCTATCTCGTACGGATCACCACGCGTCTCGCCATCGACCGGCTCCGGCAGGCGAAGGCGCGTCGCGAGACCTATGTCGGCCCCTGGCTGCCCGAACCGATCGTCACCGACTTCGGACCCGCCGTCTCCGACACGGCCGAGCACGCCGTGCTCGCCGACTCGGTGTCCGTGGCCGTACTGGTCGTCCTCGAATCCCTCTCGCCGCTGGAGCGCGCGGTGTTCGTGCTGCGGGAGGCGTTCGGCTTCCCGTTCGGCGAGATCGCCGCCACTCTGGAACGCAGCGAGGCCGCCGTCCGCCAGCTGGCCGGCCGCGCCCGCCGCCATGTCGAGGAACGCAGGCCGCGCTACGACGTCGACCCGGCCGAACGCCGCGCGCTCACCGAACGGTTCCTCGCCGCCGCGGGCGGCGGCGATCTCGACGCGCTGCTCGCCCTGCTCGCGCCCGACGTACAACTGGTGGGAGACAGCGGCGGCAAGGCCAAGGCACCGCTGCGGGTCATCGAGGGCGCCGACAAGGTGGGCCGGTTCCTGTTCGCCGTCTCGGGGCAGGCGGTGCTGTTCGACTTCCGGATCGTGGAGTTCAACGGCGCCCCCGCGCTGCTCGTCCTCGCCGGCGGAGTACCCGATCTCGTCATCCAGTTGGAGATCAGGGACGGCAAGGTGGGGCGCGTCTACATCGTGCGGAATCCGGACAAGCTCAGCGGAGCCGTCCTGGAGCGTCCCACCGCGTAAGCCCTGCTCGCCGCTCCCCGCGTTCGTCCGGCCCCGGATCCGATCCGGACGAACCGGGCCCCTGTCACGCGCGTCTCACCAGCGTACGAACGTACTGTGAACACCCTGCGTCGGAGAGTGACTTCTCTCCGTGACCGACGGAGGATTGGTCTTGACCAACGGGATGGCCCGTCCTATCGTCGCTATTTAGTGTAGGAACCTTTAATAAACAAGGGCACGGAAAACCCGCCGGAGAGACGGCGATTGCGGAGGATCAGGGTGGGGACCACGCAGCTGGAAGCAGTGCCGGAGCCTAAGTACTGGCACCTCAAGACCGTGCTCGGCGAAGCGCTCGACTCCGACTTCGCGGTGGGGGAGGTCCTGCCGAACGAGCGTGACCTCGCCGCCCGTTTCGGAGTCGCCCGCGCCACGCTCAGGCAAGCGCTCGAACAGCTGGAGCTGGAAGGCAGGCTCCAGCGCCGCCGCGGGGTCGGCACGACCGTCGCCCCGCCGCGCGTGGGCGTCGACGTCTCCACCACCCAGCACGAATGGCCGGGCACCGTGGGGGACGCCTGGCAGCCCGTCGGCTGCGCCACGGCGCCCGCGCCCGCCGCGGTGGCCAGGCTGCTGGAGACGGCCGCCGACGAAGAGGTCCACACCGTCCGCCGGGTCCGCTCCACGCACGGCCAGTCCGTCGCGGCGGAGCTGCTCTACGTACCCGCCTCGTCGGTGCCCGAGCTGTCGGCCATCGACGTGCCCGAGGGCCCGGCGCGCGCCCGCTCCGTCCTGCGCGAGCTCCAGCGCCTCGGTCTCGACGGCCAGGACCGCGCCGTGGAACTGGGCTCCGCGCGCGCCGACGACGCCAGGGAGCTGGACCGGCTGCCCGGCGCTCCCGTCCTCGTCGTCACGACGCGCTATGTCGTGGCGGGCCGTACCGCCGCCGTGTCGGTGGCCACGTACCGCGCCGACACCTGCCGTCTCACCTTCGGGGACTCCGGCGACCTGGAGATCAGCGAGGAGCCGCAGGAGCGCCGCGCCTCCTGAGGCGCGTTCACCTCGTCCGGTCCGTACGGCCCGTCGCTCAGCGGCGGGCCGTCACCGTTCCCTCCACCGCGAACAGCTGCTCCTCGACATGGTCGAGCGCCAGCCGCAGCGCGCCCGTGGCCACGGCAGCCTCGCCGAGCAGCGAGAGCGCGACGCGCGGCGGGCGCAGACAGAAGCGGGAGAGTTCGTCGCGCAGCGGGTCCAGTACGCCGTCGAGCCCGGCGGCCCAGCCGCCGACCACCACCACCTCCGGATCCAGCGCCAGCACCAGCGCCGCCACATCGTGCACCAGCCGCTGGGTGAACCGCTCGACGGCCTCCTGCGCCCGGACGTCCCCGCCCTTGGCATCGGCGAAGACCTTCGCCACCGCCTGCTCGTCGAGCGGGTGCAGCGGCTCGTCCGTCGTCGACAGCAGCGTCTCCGGCGTCTCGCCGCGCCCCAGCAGATGCAGCGCGCCGATCTCGCCCGCGGCCCCGCCGAAGCCGCGGTGCAGCCGCCCGCCGATCAGGGCCCCGGCCCCGGGGCTGAGCCCGGCCAGGACGAAGACGATGTCGTCGGAGTCGATGGCCGCGCCCTTCCACTGCTCGGCCACGGCCGCCGCGTTGGCATCGTTCTCCACCAGCACCGGACAGCGGAACGAGCGCCGCAGCCGCTCGCCGAGCGGCAGCCCCGTCCACTGCGGCAGCGCGGTGCCGAGCCGTACCGTGCCGTCGGCCTCCACGATGCCGGGGCTGCCGACGCCGACCGCGCGCAGCGCGCCGCGTGACACGCCGGTGCGGCGCAGCACATCGGTGACGACCTGCCGTACGCGTTCGAGGCGCTCGTCCGCGTCGGCCGTCTCCGAGACCACGCGCGAGCCGGCGCCGATGATCCGGCCGTCCAGTCCGGAGATCAGCGCGGCCACGCGGTGCGGTCCGATCTCGATGCCCAGCAGATACCCGGCCTCGACCCGGAAGCGGAACCGGCGCGCCGGGCGGCCCTGCTTACGGGTCCCGCCCTCCGCCGGCGCGGACTCCATGACCAGGCCCGTTTCGATCAGACCCTCCACCACGCCCTCGACCGTCGGCCGGGAGAGCCCCGTGATCCGCGTCAGATCCGTCAGCGTGAGATCACCGGCGTCGCGCAGGGAGTGCAGCACCACCGCGGAGTTGATCCGCCGCAGGAGCGAAGGGTCTCCGCCGGTCAGCCGCCCCACGGTGTGTCCTCCCAGCTCGTGCGCGTGTAGGCGGATGGTACTCGGTGGCCGCCGGTGCTGCGAGTGGTGCGTGCCACCGCGGGCGTCGCGAACTGAACGGGGCGGGACGGGCCGGTGGCCGCACGGCAACCTGACGGGCAGCCAATTGTCAGTGCGTGAAGGTTTACTGGACGCATGACCACCGCACAGCAACTCGCCGTCATCGAGCTGCTGCGTGTCCGCGCCTTCCCCGCGGAGCGCGGCCCCACCGAGGTGGGCAGCAGCGGTCCCGGCTACCACCTCGCCGACCTGTTCCGGGGGGACGGCGCGGCGGACGCGGACCAGCACGGTGCGGAGCACACCGCGCTGACCGGCATTCTCACCGCCCGGTTCGGTGAGCCGTACTACATCAGCCTGTGGAGCGTGCGGACCCGCGTCGGTGAGGGCGAGGAGATACCGGACCCCTGGTGCGAGTTGAGCGACGCCTTCGCCTACCTCCACCTGTGGCGGTGGGAAGGCCGCTGGCTCGCGCTGGGCGCGGCGGGGGAGGAAGGGGCGGCGGGGGAGGCGGGAGCGGACGGTGGGGCCGGGGAGCGGCCGTTCCGTATCGTCGTCGCCGTCACCGAGACGGATCCGCCGTAGACGATCGTGCCGGGCCGTTCATCGGGGCTCGTCGGGCGCGCCAGGAGCGGGGCGGCGCAGTGCCCTCGGGAGGACGAACCACAGGCCGGCGAAGAGGATGAGGGTGACGGCCGTGACCGCGACGGCGGCGGTCAGGCCGAGGACGACATCCATGAGCAGGAGAACGACGCCGTTGAGGGCGAGGGCGAGGAAGACCAGCCCGACTTCGGCGAACCGCGCGGACACGGCGACGATCCGGATCTTGGCGCCCCGGTGGAACAGACCGCGGTGCAGTGCGACCGGAGTCGCGAGGACGGCCGAGGAGACCACCGTGAGCAGCAACGTCACCACATACGTGCCGCGTTCGAAGGTGTCGAGGCGCAGAAACCGGTCGGTGAAGGCCACGCCGAGAAGAAAGGCGAAGACGATCTGCACGCCGGTCTGCACGACCCTCAGTTCCTGGAGGAGTTCGAGCAGGTTGCGGTCGGCGCGCTCCGCGGGCGTCTCCCAGCTCAACGGAGACGGAGGGCCACCCGGCGAGATATGAGCCATGAGTCTCATTGTTCTCCTGCCGCCCGGCCACATCACGCGGCGCACCGCATCGAGTCCGAACGGGCCAAGCGCTGTCAGGACCGCGCCGGCGGGCGACGCGGTGACGGTCCGATCGCCATGCCCTTCGACGTCCGCTACGAGGCCGCGGCCACCCGCAGTCGCGCGAACTCCTCCGCCATCGTCTCCGCCGTCCAGTGCGCGTTCAGCCCGCTCGGGTTGGGCAGCGCCCAGATCCTCGTGTCGCCTATCGTCCGCTCCTGCGGTCCGATCCGCGCCTTCTTGTCGTCGAAAGCGGTCCGGTACGCCATGATGCCCACCACCGCCAGCCAGCTCGGCCGCAGCCGCTCCACCTTGGCCGTGAGGATCCGGCCGCCCTCCCGGAACTCCTCGGCGGTCAGCTCGTCGGCCCGCGCCGTCGCCCGCGCCGCCACATTCGTGATGCCCAGGCCGTACGTCAGCAGTTCGTCCTGCTCGGCGGGCTTCAGCCGGCGCGGGGTGAAGCCGGACAGGTGCAGTACCGGCCAGAACCGGTTGCCGGGGCGCGCGAAGTGGTGGCCGGTGGCCGCGGACATCAGGCCCGGGTTGATACCGCAGAACAGCACACGCAGCCCGCCCGCGACCACGTCGGGGATGACGCGGTCGCGGGCGGCTTCGAGTTCCTCGGGCTTCATCCGGAGATCACAGGCCAGGAGTCACAGGCCAGGAGTCACAGGCCGGGAGTCACAGTCCGGCGGTCACAGGATCGAGCCCGGCGTGTAGCCCGCGGCCTCCGGGTGGCGCTTCACGATCTCCTCGACGCGGGACACCACCGTCGCGATCTGGTCCTCCGCCGCCCCCGTGAAGGAGAGCTTGTCCGCCATCAGCGCGTCCAGTGCGGCCCGGTCGAGCGGCATACGGTCGTCCGCGGCCAGCCGGTCGAGAAGCTCGTTGCGTTCGGCGCCCTGCTCGCGCATGGCGAGGGCCGAGGCCACGGCGTGCTCCTTGATGACCTCGTGCGCCGCCTCGCGGCCCACCCCGGCCCGTACCGCGCCCATCAGCACCTTGGTCGTGGCCAGGAACGGCAGATAGCGGTCCAGCTCGCGCGCCACGACCGCGGGGAACGCGCCGAACTCGTCGAGCACCGTCAGGAAGGTCTCCAGCAGCCCGTCGAAGGCGAAGAACGCGTCGGGCAGCGCCACCCGGCGGACCACCGAGCAGGAGACATCGCCCTCGTTCCACTGGTCGCCCGCCAGCTCGCCGGTCATCGACGCGTAGCCGCGCAGGATCACCATGAGGCCGTTGACCCGCTCGCAGGAGCGCGTGTTCATCTTGTGGGGCATCGCCGAGGAGCCGACCTGGCCGGGCTTGAAGCCCTCGGTCACCAGCTCGTGCCCGGCCATCAGCCGGATGGTCTTGGCGACCGAGGACGGCGCCGCCGCCAGCTGCACCAGCGCGGTCACCACGTCGTAGTCGAGCGAGCGCGGGTACACCTGGCCGACCGAGGTGAAGGCCTGGGCGAAGCCGAGGTGTCCGGCGATACGGCGCTCCAGCTCGGCCAGCTTCGCGGTGTCGCCGCCCAGCAGGTCGAGCATGTCCTGCGCGGTGCCGACCGGGCCCTTGATCCCGCGCAGCGGGTAGCGGCCGAGGAGGTCGTCCAGGCGTCCGTACGCGACGAGCAGTTCGTCCGCGGCCGTCGCGAACCGCTTGCCGAGCGTGGTGGCCTGCGCGGCGACGTTGTGCGAGCGGCCGGCCATGACCAGCTCCCCGTACTCGCCCGCGAGCTTGCCGAGACGCGCCAGCACCGCGACCGTACGGTCCCGCGTCAGCTCCAGGGACAGCCGGATCTGGAGCTGTTCGACGTTCTCCGTCAGATCGCGGGACGTCATGCCCTTGTGCACCTGCTCATGGCCGGCGAGTGCGTTGAACTCCTCGATCCGCGCCTTCACATCGTGCCGGGTGACCTTCTCGCGCTCGGCGATCGACGCCAGATCGACCTGGTCGAGGACGCGCTCGTAGTCGGCGAGCGCGGACTCCGGTACCTCGATCCCGAGGTCCCGCTGGGCGCGCAGTACGGCGAGCCAGAGCTGACGCTCCAGCTTCACCTTCTGCTCGGGGGACCAGAGCACGGCCAGCTCCGTCGAGGCGTAGCGGCCGGCGAGGACATTGGGGATACGAGGCTTGGCAGTCACGTGAAGGAATTCTATAGGCGGTTTGTGCAGGCCGGCGCCGCGGGCGTTTTTGTGGCTTGCTACGAGACCCCGGCGGAGACTGTGGGCGGGGCGCCGGGCCGGGCACCGGGGCGGGGCGCCGGGGGCAGACGGGACTTCGGACTTACGCGTCCAGGTCAGGCGTCGGGATCGGATACCGGTGCGGCGGCGGACGCCGGTGTCTCGTACGGCAGCAGTTCCGGCCGCTTCGCGGGCCGCCCGTCCCCCGACGACCGTCCCGTGACCCGGCGCATGATCCACGGCCCGAGATGCTGCCGGGCGAACCGGAGGTCGCTCGTCCGCCGCGCGGGCCATCCCACGGGCACGGCCCGCGGCAGCTCCGCGCGCCAGTCGTCCTCGGCGTCCAGACCCAGCGTCTGCCAGACGGCCTCGGCGACCCGGCGGTGGCCCTCGCCGGTGAGATGCAGCCGGTCCACGTCCCACATCCGCTGATCACCGAGCGCCGGAACCCCGTACAGATCGACGACGAGCGCGCCATGGCGGGCGGCCAGTTCGTCCACGAAGGAGAACAGCTCCTCCATCCGCGGCCGGAACCGCTCCATCACCGGACCGTTGCGGCCGGGGCTGCGCATCAGCACCAGCTGCCCGCAGGCCGGGGCGAGCCGTTCCACCGCCTCGGCGAGCAGTCCGCGCACCCGCCCCATGTCGACCTTCGGCCGCAGGGTGTCGTTGAGCCCGCCGACCAGCGTCACCAGGTCCGGTTTCATCGCGGCGGCGACATCCACCTGTTCCCGGACGATCTGTCCGATGAGCTTTCCGCGTACGGCGAGATTCGCGTACCGGAATCCGGGCGTACGGGCCGCGAGCCGGGCCGCGAGCAGATCCGCCCAGCCGCGGTACGAACCGTCGGGGAGGACGTCGGACATGCCCTCGGTGAAGGAGTCACCGATCGCGACGAAACTGGTGTAGTTGGCATTCATCTCCATGGCGGAGCGATCGTACCGCTCGGTATGCCCCGCGTTTCACGGGGTCCCGGCGGGACCGCGAGGGGGCGCGCCGGGACTTTGAGGACAGGGCCTTCGAGCCCACCCCCGCCCCCGCGGGCTACGCGTGCCTGCCGACCAGCTCGCGCAGTACGTCCTCCATCGTCACCAGCCCTTCGAGCCTGCCCTCCTCGTCCTCGACCGCGGCCAGATGTGTACGGCTGCGGCGCATCGCCGTCAGTACGTCGTCCATCGGCGTCGTGGCCCGTACCCGCGCGATCGCCCGCATCCCCCGGACGGCGAACGGCTCGTCGCGCGGAACGGCGTCTAGGGCGTCCTTCACATGGAGGTAGCCGAGGATCCGGCGCGCGGTGTCCACCACCGGGAAGCGCGAGAATCCCGTCTCCACCGCCAGGCGTTCCAGCCCTTCCGGAGTGATCCCGAGCCGCGCGGTGACCACCCGCTCCAGGGGCATCACCACATCGCGCACCGGCCGGCGTCCCAGCTCCAGCGCGTCGTGCAGCCGCTCGGCCTCGCGGTCGTCCAGCAGCCCCGCGTGGCCCGCGTCCGTGACCAGCCGGGCCAGCTCGTCGTCGGAGAAGGTGGCGGTCACCTCGTCCCTCGTCTCCACCCGGAGCAGTCGCAGCAGGGCGTTGGCGAAGGCGTTGACCGTGAAGATCACCGGGCGCAGCGCCCGCGCCAGCGCGACCAGCGGCGGGCCGAGCAGCAGCGCCGCCCGCACGGGACCGGCCAGCGAGACGTTCTTCGGCACCATCTCGCCCAGCAGCATGTGCAGATAGGTGGCCACGGTGAGCGCGATCACGAACGAGATCGGATGCACCAGGCCGTGCGGCACCCCCACCGCGTCGAAGAGCGGCTCCAGCAGATGCGCGATGGCGGGCTCGGCGACGATGCCGAGCACCAGCGTGCACAGCGTGATGCCCAGCTGCGCCGCCGCCAGCAGCGCCGACACATGCTCCAGGCCCCAGATGACGCTGTGCGCCCGCCGGTTGCCGGCCTCCGCCTCCGGCTCGACCTGACTGCGGCGCACGGAGATCAGGGCGAACTCGGACGCGACGAAGAAGGCGTTGACGACCAGCGTCAGCAGACCGATGAACAACTGGATCGCGGTGATCATGCCTCCTCCTCGCTGTCCTCACCGGACGCGCCGGGCGGCGCGCGCAGCAGCAGCCGGGCCGCGCGCCGGCCCGTGGCGTCCACGACCTCCAGATCCCAGCCGTCCAGTTCGAGACGGTCGCCCTCGGCGGGGATACGGCCCAGCTCCGTGGCGATCAGACCGGCGAGCGTCTCGTACGGCCCCTCGGGCATCCGCAGCCCGACGGCCCTCAGCTGGTCGGCGCGCGCGGCGCCGTCCGCCGACCACAGTCCATGCCCCTCCGCGTCCTCGCCCAGCAGCGCCAGCCCGGGGGTCTCCTGCGGATCGTGCTCGTCGCGCACCTCGCCGACGACCTCCTCGACGATGTCCTCCAGTGTCACGACGCCCGCCGTCCCGCCGTACTCGTCGATGACGACGGCCATCGTGGCGCCGCCCGACAACCGGTCGAGCAACTGGTCCACCGTCAGGCTCTCCGGCACCAGCAGCGGTTCCCGCAGCAAGCCGGACACCGGCTGCCGGGGCCGCCGCTCGGCGGGGACCGCCAGTACGTCCTTGATGTGCGCGGTGCCGACGACGGTGTCGAGGCTGCCCCGGTAGACCGGAAAGCGCGACAGACCGGTGGCGCGGCTGGCGTTGGCGACGTCCT
Organism: Streptomyces sp. NPDC088147; assembly: GCF_044741565.1. Lineage (NCBI taxonomy): Bacteria > Bacillati > Actinomycetota > Actinomycetes > Kitasatosporales > Streptomycetaceae > Streptomyces > Streptomyces sp. NPDC088147. The sequence goes on from NZ_JBIUSY010000011.1 coordinate 73,230, forward strand.
GCGCCGTGGCGCGCACATCGAGGGCCATCACCTGCACCCGTGGGGTCATCACGTTCTCGGCGGTCAGCGCGGACAGGCTGAGCGTCCGTACGAACAGCTCGGCGGTGTCCGGCTCCAGCGCGCCCTCCTTCGCGGAGTGCCGTGCCAGGGCGGCCAGCTCCTGCGGGCCGCGGGCGGAGGCCAGCTCCTCGGTGGGTTCGAGGCCGAGGCCGCGCACGATCCGGTTCGCGGTGTTGTTGAGATGGCCGATGAACGGGCGGAAGACCGCGGTGAAGTACCGCTGGGGGGTGGCCACCACCTTGGCGACGGCCAGCGGCGAGGAGATCGCCCAGTTCTTCGGGACCAGCTCGCCGACGACCATCAGGAAGAGGGTCGACAGGGCCGTGCCGATCACCAGCGCCACCGAAGAGGCGACGGAGGGGGACAGCCCCACGGCCTCGACCGGTCCGCGGATCAGCCGGGCGATGGACCGCTCGGAGAGCATGCCCACGACCAGATTGGTCACGGTGATCCCGAGCTGGGCGCCGGAGAGCTGGAAGGTGAGGCTCCGTACGGCCTTCAGCGCCCCCGCCGCGCCCCGCTCCCCGCGCTCGGCCGCCCGCTCCAGCTCCCCGCGCTCGACGGTGGTGAGGGAGAATTCCGCCGCCACGAAGGCCCCGCAGGCGAGCGACAGCAGCACCGCCACGATGAGCGGTAGCACCTCGGTCATCGATTCACCTCCGTCTCATGATCGGTCAGCGGGGGAAGGTCCGCGCGATGTCGGCCGTCCGGCGTCGTCCGCGCGGTGCGGCGCGCCCGCGGTGCCGGACGGATCAGCCGCCCCCCAGCGGCTTCACCCAGCGGGTCCACTGCGGCTGAGGGCCGTAGCCGGACGCCCGCCAGGCGTGGTGCGCCCGTTCGTTGTCGTCCAGCACCATCGCGTCGCCACGCCGCCCGCCCAGCTCTGCGAAGCGTTCCTCCGCCGCCGTCAGCAGTGCCGTGCCGATGCCCAGACGCCGCTGGTCCGGATGGACCGCGAGCCGGTAGAGATGACAGCGCCAGCCGTCGAAGCCAGCGATCACCGTGCCCACGATCACCGCGCCCGCCCTCGCGCCGTCGCGCCCGGCGGGGAGCGGATTCCCGGGGAGCGGCTCCGCGGGAATCCGCTCCCCGGGAATCCGCTCCGCGAGGATCAGGGACTCGGGGTCGCGGGCCACGAGCCGCTCCACGCCGTCGCGGTCGTCCGTGATGCTGGTCCCCTCCGCGGCGTCCTTCCAGAAGGCCAGCACCGCGTCGAGGTCGGCCGGCGTGGCGGCCCGTATCCGGAAATCGTTCATACGGTGATCCCATCACCGTCCGGACGGGCGGGTCGAACGGATTCCATTCCGTGGTCAGCTGCCGCTCAGCTCCTCGATCACCGGACCGAGCGCCTCCATGAACGGGTCGAGGACGGAGAAATAGCTGAAGCCGAGGTGTTCGCGCAGCCCCCGCAGCTGGTCGGCGATCTGCCGTACGGTGCCGACGGCGATCAGCGGCAGATCCAGCAGCTCGTCCTCGGTCAGCTCCGGTGCTATCGCCGGCAGGTCCCGGACCGCCCCCCTGCGGTCCGGGGTGACGGCGACGTACTGGAGCAGCAGATTCAGCTCGGCGGGAACCGCCCGCCCGGCCTCGAAACCCCGGTACGCCTCGACGCGCTCGGCCAGCTCAGGGGCGGCGAGCGCGCGCATACTGCCCACCTTGGTGGCCCGGCCCCCGGTGAACGCGGCGATCTCGGCGCGCTCGGCCGCCAGCCGCAGCATCCGGTCGCCGTTCCCGCCGATCAGCAGGGGCGGCCGGGGGCGCTGTACGGGCCGGGGCAGCTCCGTCCCGTCGCCGAACAGCCGGTCCAGTTCCGTGACCGTACGGATCAGATGACCGACCCGCTCGCCGGGCGGAAGGAACTCCAGACCGGCCCGCTCGTGCTCCTCCCGCACATAACCGGTGCCGAGCCCGACCTCGAGACGGCCCCCGGTCAGGGCGTCCGTGGTCGCGATCTCCCGGGCGAGCAGCGCGGGGTTCCAGAAGGCGGCGTTGAGGACGAAGGTGCCGAGCCGGGGCCGCTCGGTCGCCGCCGCCGCGGCCACCAGCGCCGGGAACGGAGCGACCATCCCCAGATGGTCCGGCACCTGGATCACGTCGTAGCCGAGCGCCTCCGCCCGTACGCACCGCGCGCGCCAGGTGTCGCCGACGTCGGGCGTGGTCATGTTCACACCGAATCGGAAAGGGCGTGTCATGGTCATGGAGCCGACCCTAGGCGCCCCACCGCCACCAGGGGTAGTGCGCCGCCACCGGGGAGAGAGGGCGCGCCCTGGCCGTCTTGCCGTTGCTAGCACTGGCGCGCTAGCTTTGTGGTATGGCCAAGACGCAGCTGAACGTACGCGTGGACGAGACCACCGCGGAGGCCGCGCGCCTGCGGGCCTCCGAACGGGGGATGAGCGTGAACCGCTATATCGAGGAGCTGGTCAAACAGGACGCGGGGGAGGCCGGACGTACGTTCGTGGAGTCCGCCGCCGACTTCATGAAGCAGTACGAATCGGTCTTCACCGAGGAGTTCGGCGCGGAGCGCGCGGGCGCGCGTTGACCCTTCGGATCGAACTCGCCTGGCTCCTCATGGTCGCGGAGCACAACACGCCCGGCGATCCGCAGGTCACCGACTGGGGCGCCCTGGTCGCCGCCGTCAGCCGCCACGAGGCGGAGATATTCGGCACGCCCGTCTACGGCGACCCGCACGCACGGGCCGCCGCTCTCCTCCAGTTGCTGCTGCATGTCCCGGCCTTGGAACGTTCCAACGCGCTGTTCGCCTCCGCCGTGGCCTACGGCTATCTGGTGGCGAGCGGGCTGCGGGTCGTGACCTCGCCCGAGCGCGTCCGGGACCTGGCGAAACTGGTCAAGGACGGTACGGCCGACGTCCAGGCCATCGCCGCCGAACTGCGCGGCTGGAGCCTCTGAGACCGTCCGGACACTTCTGGAGTTCTCCGGTGTCCCGGCTGCCCCACGCATCCGGCCGGTCTCATCCGCCCCGGCCACCTCAGCCGCCCCGGCCGCCTCAGGCGGACGCCTCCCGCGCGAACGTCCCCGCGTCCCACCGTCCGTCCAGACGCGGCGCCAGCCAGGACACCGCGCGCTCCCGGAACTCCTCCGGAGCCAGCCCGCCCGCGCCCTCCGGGACCGCGCCCAGCAGCGGCGCGCCCGCCGCGTCCGGCAGATCCGCGAGATTGCAGCGCGCCGCGAGATCGGGCACGGCGGGCCAGCGGCCGATCACGACCCCGTCCAGCGTCAGCGATCTCGCGCGCAGCGCCTCCGCCGTCAGCGCGGTCATGTTCAGCGTGCCGAGCCCGGCGGGGGCCACCACCAGCACCCGCGCCCCCAGCAGCCGGGCCGCGTCCGCGAGCGTCGCGCCGCTCTCGTCGAACCGTACGAGCAGTCCGCCCGCGCCCTCGACCAGCACCAGATCGTGCTCGGTCGCCAGCTTCTCGGCCGCGACGGCGATCTCGTCCGGCCCCACCGGCGGCGCCCCGGCCCGCCGCGCCGCGGTCGCGGGGGCCAACGGCTCGGGGTAGCGCGCCAGTTCGACGGCGGTGACCGGGCCCGCCAGCCGCGCGACCTCCGCCACATCACCCGGCGCGTCGGGGCCGAGACCGGTCTGCGCGGGCTTGAGCACCGCGACCGTACGCCCGCGCGCCAGCGCGACGGCGGCCACCGCCGCCGTGACGACGGTCTTGCCGATCTCCGTCCCGGTTCCCGTCACGATCACCACCGGCATGCTTCAGCCCTCTCTCGCCGCCGCCGTCACCGCGCGGCAGATTGTTTCGACATCCCGGTCATCCGTGACATACGGCGGCATGGTGTACACGAGGTCGCGGAACGGCCGCAGCCATACGCCCTCCCGTACCGCCGCCCGTGTCGCGGCCTCCATGTCCACCGCGTGGTCCAGCTGGACGACGCCGATGGCGCCCAGCACCCGTACCTCCCGTACACCGGGAAGGGACGCGGCCGGCGCGAGCCCCTCGCGCAGGCCCGCCTCGATCCGCTTGACCTCCCGCGCCCAGTCCTGGTCGAGCAGCAGCTCGATCGAGGCGCGGGCGACCGAGGCGGCCAGGGGATTGCCCATGAACGTCGGCCCGTGCGCCAGTACCGGGACCTCGCCGCGCGAGATGCCCTCGGCCACCCGTGAGGTGCACAGCGTCGCCGCCATCGTGAGATACCCGCCGGTCAACGCCTTGCCGACACACATCACATCCGGCGAGACGCCCCCCTGCTCGGCGGCGAAGAGCGTCCCCGTACGGCCGAACCCCGTCGCGATCTCGTCGAGGATCAGCAGCACATCGTGCGCGTCGCAGGCCTCCCGCAGCACCCGCAGATACGCGGGGGAGTGGAAGCGCATCCCGCCCGCGCCCTGGACCACCGGCTCGACGATGACCGCGGCCAGTTCGTCCGCGTGGCGGGCGATGAGCGCGCGCAGGCCGTCGGCGTACGTCTCCTCGTACTCCGTGGGCGGCGCGTCCGCGAAGATCTGCCGGGGCAGCACCCCCGACCAGAGGTCATGCATCCCGCCGTCGGGGTCGCACACGGACATCGGCTGCCAGGTGTCCCCGTGGTAGCCGCCCCGCCAGGTCAGCAGCCGCCGCTTCGCCGGGCGGCCCACCGAACGCCAGTACTGGAGACACATCTTCACCGCGACCTCGACCGACACCGAGCCCGAGTCGGCGAGGAACACATGGCGCAGCGGCTCCGGGGTGATGTCGACGAGCAGCGCCGCGAGCCGCACGGCGGGCTCGTGGGTGAGCCCGCCGAACATCACATGGCTCATACGGTCCAGCTGGCCGTGTGCCGCCGCGTTGAGCACGGGGTGGTTGTAGCCATGGATCGCCGACCACCAGGACGACATGCCGTCGACCAACTCGCGCTGTCCGTGGGCGGGTTCGGCGAGCCGCAGCCGGACCCCGGACGCGGACTCCACGACCAGCGGTTCGGCACGGCCGGGCATGGGGCCGTACGGATGCCAGACATGGGCCCGGTCCAGGGCCAGCAGCTCACCAGGGGCGGTCTCAGGCATTGGGCGCCAAGTCGGTACCGGCGCCGCGACGGCGTACCGCCACCAGGTCCGTACGGGGCGCCCCGGTGTCCGTGACCGGGTCGGCCTGTTCGGCCTGTTCGGCCGGAGTGGTTTCGGCGGACGTCCGGGACGCGTCTCCGCCACACGGGCCGCATCCGTCGCGACGGTGCTCGGGCAGCGTGGTCGTGTCCGCGCCCTCCACCTCGAAACCCGCGTCCGCGATCATCTCCAGGTCCGCCTTGCCCTCCTGGCCCTCGCTGGTCAGATAGTCCCCGAGGAAGATCGAGTTGACCAGGTGGAGCGCGAGGGGCTGCATCGAGCGCAGATGCACCTCGCGCCCGCCCGCGAGCCTGACCTCCACATCGGGGCAGACGAACCGCGTCATGGCCAGAATGCGCAGACAGCGCTGCGGGGTGAGGTTCCACTCCTTGGCGAGCGGTGTCCCCTCGAACGGGATCAGGAAGTTGACCGGCACCGAGTCGGGGTCCAGCGCGCGCAACGAGAAGACGACATCGACCAGATCCGCGTCACTCTCGCCCATGCCGGCGATCAGCCCCGAACACGCGGACAGCCCGGCGGTCTGCGCCCGCTGCACCGTGTCCACCCGGTCCGCGTAGGTGTGGGTGGTGGTGATGTCGCCGTAGGTGCCCTCGGACGTATTGAGGTTGTGGTTGTACGCGTCGGCGCCCGCGGCCCGCAGCCGCTCCGCCTGGCCGTCCGAGAGCAGCCCGAGACAGGCACAGATCTCGACGTCCTCGTTCTGCTCCTTGATCGCCTCGATGGTCTGCGAGACCCGGTCGACATCCCGGTCCGTCGGACCCCGGCCGCTCGCGACCAGACAGACCCGCTTCGCCCCGCCCGCCACTCCGGCCGCCGCCGCCTTCGACGCCTCGTCGGGCTTCAGCCAGGTGTACTTGAGGATCTCGGCCTTGGAGCCGAGCCGCTGCGAACAGTACGAGCAGTCCTCGGGGCACAGCCCGGACTTCAGATTGACCAGATAATTGAGCTTCACCCGCCGCCCGAACCACTGACGGCGCACCTTCCCGGCCGCGGCCACCACATCGAGCAGTTCGTCGTCGGAGGTCGCCAGTACGGCGAGCGCTTCTTCGCGGGTCGGCGGCTCGCGCCGCAGACCCTTCTCCACCAGCGTGTTCAGCAGGTCCATGGTGCTGATCCTTGCCCACGGAGGACGTCCGGGAAAAGGAGGAATCCCACAAGGCCATCGGATCGACGTGTGTGTATGACCACACCCTGCCCCCGTGGCGGCCCGGCTAAGGTCTGTGCGTTGCCTACAAAAGGACCGGACCATGGAGCGCGACCCCTTCGACTGGACCGACGACGAGGCGCGCCGCCGTGAACAGTCGGGTCTGGTCCGTACGCTCCGGCCGCGCCCCGCCGAATCCGGACTGCTGGACCTGGCGAGCAACGACTACCTGGGGCTCACCCGCCACCCTGCCGTGACCGGCGCGGCGGCGGAGGCCGCGCGCCGCTGGGGCGCGGGCGCCACCGGCTCCCGGCTGGTCACGGGCAGCACCGAACTGCACGCCGAACTGGAAAGTGAACTGGCCGCGTTCTGCGGCTTCGAGGCCGCGCTCGTCCTCTCCTCCGGATACGCGGCCAATCTGGCCGCCCTCACCGCGCTCACGGCCCGCGACGCGCTGCTGCTGTCCGACGCGGGCAATCACGCCTCGATCGTGGACGGCTGCCGGCTCTCGCGCGCCGAGACCGTGGTCGTCCCGCACGCCGAACCCGAGGCCGTACGCAAGACACTCGACGCGCACGCCGGGCGGCGGGCGCTCATGGTGAGCGACGCGGTGTTCTCCGTGGACGGCGACGCGGCGCCGCTCGGTGAACTGGCCGAGGTCTGCCGTACCCGTGGCGCGGCCCTGCTCGTCGATGACGCGCACGGACTGGGGGTGCTCGGCGCGGGAGGCCGGGGCACGCCGTACGCGGCGGGCATCGCCGGTGCCAACGGAGTGGTGGCCACCGTCACGCTCTCCAAGTCCCTGGGCAGCCAGGGCGGCGCGGTACTCGGCCCGGCACGGGTCATCGGCCATCTGGTCAACGCCGCCCGTACGTTCATCTTCGACACCGGACTGGCGCCGGCGGCCGTGGGCGGCGCGCTGGAGAGTCTGCGGCTGCTGCGCCGGGAGCCCGCCCGGCCGGAGCGGGCGCGCGAGGTGGCCCGTACGCTGCACCGGCTGCTGACCGGGGCGGGTCTGACGGCCGTACGACCGGACGCCGCCGTGGTCTCCGTACGGGCGCCGTCGCCCGAAGCGGCGGTGCGCTGGGCCGCGGAGTGCCGTGCGGCGGGGCTGGCCGTGGGGTGCTTCCGTCCGCCCTCGGTGCCGGACGGCATCTCCAGGATCCGGCTCACCGCGCGTGCCGATCTGACGGATCAGCAGATCGGCACGGCGGTGGACACGATCGTCGCGCTCGCGCCGGGGGACGCGAGCTGAGCCGACCGGCCCCGGGCGGTCAGTGCGCGGGCGCCTCGTCGCGCAGCGCGGAGACGAAGGAAGTCCACGCGTCCGCCGAGAAGAACAGATGGGGTCGGGTCACTTCCTTGGAGTCACGTACGGCCAGTCCGCCCACGGCGATGGGGGCGCACTCCACACAGTTGTTCGCGCCGGTGCTGTAGCTGCTGCGATGCCATGCGGATGGACATGTCAGGTGGGGGGTCATGATGCTCCCTAGGCGCCGTCACCGATCCCGGCGATGAGATCCAATGAATCCTCTGTCGAGAGGGCATGCGCCTGCATGGTGCCGAACGCCGCGCAGTACGCCTCAAGGTCTTCTTTCCGCTCCAGATAGAGGCTATTCGTCAAATGGTCGAGAACGACCAAATCCAGATCAGTAATGTGCGGGAATGAGAAGATAACGAAAGGGCCGGTCAGTCCTACATAGCCGCCGGCCGTGAACGGCAGCACCTGAAGGCAGACATGCGGAAGACGGGCCAGCTCCGAGAGCCGCCGCAACTGCTCCCGCATCACACCGGGCCCGCCCACCTCGCGGCGCAGAACGGCCTCGTCCAGCACGGCGTGCAGCTCCAGGGGTATGCCGGCGCGCAGCACCTCCTGGCGGGCGAGCCGCACCTCGACCAGGGAGTCGACCGTCGTGGCGGGCAGTCCGCCGAGCGCGGCACGGGTCACGGCACGGGCGTACGCGGGGGTCTGGAGCAGGCCGGGGACCACGGAGGTCTCCAGTGTGCGCGCGGTGCGGGCCTGGGACTCCAGGCTGATGAAGTCCCGGTACTGTGGCGGGATCACGCCGCCGTACGCCATCCACCACCCCTGTCCGCTGCTGGTGGTCCCCGCCAAGGCGCCCAGCAGCAGCCGTTGTTGTGCGTCGGTGACGCCGAACGCGTCGAGCAGTCCGGCCAGATCCTCGTCCTTCACCCCGCTGACGCCCGTCTCGAGCCGGCTGACCTTCGACTGGTGCCAGCCGAGCAGCCGCGCGGTCTCACCGCTCGTCAGTCCCGCGCTCTGCCGCAGCTTGCGCAATTCCTCGCCGAGCCTGCGCCGGCGCACCGCTGGAATATGCCGCATGAATGATTGCCTCCCCGCCCTGTGTTCGTCGCGCCCTCGGGCGCCGCGGCGGAGAAGATATCTTTCCGGCGCCCAAATACGGTCTCGCGTTGCAGAGTTCACCGCTTTGAGCGACAGATATATGCAGATCTCGGTGGATCGGCCCTGGGAACGGCACGATCAGTGGGAGGCTGGCGCGAAGCACGGTCCGAGGCCGTCCGCGCAGTCATTCGCTCTGTGCCGGAGCCAGGCCCGGCGGGAAAGGGACGGCGTCGCCATGGCAGACCACCAGGAAGCATCCATCACCCTGCCGAGCGATCCCGCCTCGGTCACCGCGGCGCGAAGATACGTCGTGGACCTGCTGGCCGAGTGGGGGCTGCCGGTGCGGGAGGACATGGCCGAGACGGTCCGGCTGATCGTCTCGGAACTGGCCACCAACGCGGTACAGCACACCTTCGGGCAGTCACCCACGTTCACCGTGGAGGTCAGCCTCGAACGTGACGAGCAGCTGCGCGTCGGAGTCACCGACAGCCATCCGCGCTGGCCGCAACGGCTGCCCGCGGCCGTTCAGCAGGACAACGGCCGCGGCATGGTGATCGTCCGCTCGCTCACCGCCGAGCAGGGGGGACAGCTCTCCGTCACCCCGACCGCGGAGGGGGGCAAGACGGTCTGGATCGTCCTGCCATGGACGGTCCCGGTGGCGGCCGACGTGAGCTGAGCCGGTCGGCCGGTGCCCCCGGTCCCGGGCCGTCCCCGCCGGAGCGGGGACGGCCCCCTCCGACGCGTCCGGGGGCGGTGATGGCGAGAGGGCCGGTGCCGGCGGCCGGGGTCAGTTCACCCGGCCGTACAGGACGCTCCGGGACCAGATCCGCTCCAGCCGCACCAGTGACCCGGTCTTGGGCGAGTGCCAGATCCTTCCCCTGCCGGCGTAGATGCCGACGTGGTAGACGCTGTTGCCCCAGTGGAAGAACACCAGGTCCCCCTTGCGTCGTTGGGAGGGCGAGATATGGCGGGACGAGTTGTACTGCTGCTGGGCGGTACGGGGGAGCTTCTTGCCGGCCTTCTTGAACGAGTAGAGCGTCAGCCCGGAGCAGTCGAAGCGGTGGGGCCCCGTGGCTCCCCACCGGTACGGAGAGCCCTTCTTCGAGGCGGCGATCTTGAGGGCGTTGACCGCGCGCGTGGCGGCCTCGGCCTCGGACGTGGCGCCGGGCACGAGCATCGTGCCGCCGAGCGCGGCGAGTGTGAGGACCGAAACCGCACCGGTCCTGGACAGCAGAGACGGGACATTCGTCTGCGCGGTCATGCGCAACCCTTCGTCAGCCGCCTGTGAAGGATGACCTGTCGGGTTCGGGCTGGCGAAGTTGCCCGGCCGCTCTCACGACTTCACCCCGAGGGACGACCACACCGGGCGTCGTCCCGTTCTGCCTGGGTCCTCCACTCCTGCCGATCCACTCCTGTCGACCAGGCATCCGGTGCGGCGGCAGGACTCGGCGTCCGCCCGGACCGCCCCGCCGCGGTGGCGGGGGCTTGTCGTCCCACGGATCTTGACGCAGGAACAGGTGGATATCCGAGACGAAACGACGATATGTGAAGTTCATCACGGATGCCCCAAAGGGGTGGTGAAGGGGTGTGTCACGCCGACGGCATGAGCCCCGACGAGGGCCGTACCTGCAAGGGAGTTCGGGGCGCCTGGACGATCCGGTCGCATCGCGCAACTCGGGACCCCGTACTCGTCCGGACGGTTCATACGCCGAACGTGCGAGTCGTTCCCGTATGGGCGGCGTCCATACGGGAACGACTCGCCGTGCCGGCGCGGGCGTTCACCGCCCGCCGAAGGGGTCGCGCGGCGTGTCGAGGGACGCCTCGCGGTTCCGGATGACGTGATCGAGCAGTCCGTACGCCTTGGCGGCCGGCGCGTCGAGGATCGTGTCGCGCTCGATGTCCTCGGTGATCCGCTCGGTGCTCTGCCCGGTGTGACGCACCAGCATGGACGTGAGCAGCGACCGCAGTCGGAGCATCTCCCGCGCGTGGATCTCCAGGTCGGACGGCCGGCCCTGGACCGGCTCCTCGATGGCGGGCTGCCGGAGGAGGAGCCGCGCGCCGGGCAGCGCCAGCCGCTTGCCCGGTGCCCCCGCGGCCAGCAGTACGGCGGCGGTCGACACCGCCTGCCCGAGGCAGACGGTCTCCACGTCGCAGGTCACGATCCGCATCGTGTCGTAGATCGCGGACATGGCGCTGATCGACCCGCCCGGGGAGTTGATGTAGAGCGAGATGTCCCGGTCGGGCGCCGCGTATTCGAGGTGGATGAGCTGCGCGATCACATCGTTGGCCGCGGTGTCGTCGACCGGCGTGCCGAGGAAGATGATCCGCCCTTCGAGGAGCTTCGAGTACGGGTCGAGGGTGCGGGTCCCGTTGCTCGTCCGCTCGGTGAACTCGGGCAGGACGTAGCGGGCTGACGGACGGTTCATGGCGTGCCTCTCCTCGTACGCGCGTCTCGCGGTTCTCGCGGGCTCTGTGAAAAATGTACAGGACGTACAGAAAATGAGATGCGGGGTAGGCCGGGGAATCCGGAGCAAGAGGCGTTCGCCGTGGGCGCGTTCGGTCGAATGGAGCAGACAGGAAGCGATTCTGCGGGTGTACTCTCCGCGCCTCGCCCGCTCCGGCGGTTCGCCGGTGGTGGCGTGGCGCTACACCTCGGGCATGGACGATCCTTTTGCTTTCAGCCCGTTGCGGACGCCCCGGTCGGGGTCGCCCCGCTCGGATGGGCCCCGCTCGGATACGCCCCGGTCAGGTGGGCGACGGCGGGACGGTGAGACCCCGGGCACGGTGGAGCACGGCGGCGGCGTACGGCCGTCTTCGGAACCCGCTCAGAGATCCGCGCAGACGCCTGAGCGCCTGGTCGGCGGGGGCCGACCGCAGACTCGGGTAGTGGTCGAGGAAGACGTGCCACTGGACACAGGACTCCTCAAGGTGACCCAGGGTCAGGAGCGTGTCGGCGAGCCGCGCCCGGGTGAGGGCACTTGATCTGTGGCGGTCCTCGGCGCGGGCCTCGGCCGCGCCGGCGAAGAGCCGCGTCGCTCCCGCGGTGTCCCCCAGGGCGATCAGCGTCCTGCCGTGCTGGTAGTCGAGTCCGGGCCGGGGGTAGTGGGTGAACGGTCCGGGCAGGCCGGTCGCGCGGTCGTGCTGCGTCTCCGCCGCCGTGAGATCTCTGACGGCCTCGCGGCGGCGCTGCGCGCGGGCGTGGGTGAGTGCGCGCTGACTCAGGACGAAGGCCCGGAGGGCCGGGTCGGCGCGCCGGCCGGCGGTGTCGACGGCCGCGTCGGCGAGATCTCCGGCGTGCTCCTCGAACCCGAGGTACAGGGCCTGGGTGCTCATGGCGCGCAGGGTGGTCGCGAAGAGGCCGCGGTCGTCGGCTTCGCGGGCGAGCCCCAGGGCCGCGGTGAAGTAACGCTGGGCCAGGCTCGGATGGGCCGCGTCCATGCTCATACGGGCCAGCAGATGGGTGAGTTGCCCCGCACCGCTCAACAACTCCCGGCGCAGGGAGGGGCGGGCGGGAGCGGCCAGGAGACGGCTTGTGTCGTCGGTCAGGTAGGCGGTCAGGGCGGTGCGCGCGTGGGCTCCGCCGTGACGTTCCATCAGATCCGCGAAGACATGGACCATCCAGCGCAGGCGCTGGACGTCGGCCGGGGTGGCCCGGGGGCCCGTGACGCGTGCCGGCGGCGGGACGGCGGGCCGCTCGGGGCTCCAGAAGGTCGCGCTGGTGGCCCCCAGGTCATAGGCGGAGCCGGTGAGGACGGCCCGGCGCGCGGGGTCGGTGTCGGCGTGCGTCAGGGCGGCCAGCCGGTCCAGGGCGGTGCCCGGCATGTCCTGGTCGGCCAGGAGCGGATCCTCGGTCGCCTGCGGGCCCTGCGCGAGGCCGGTCTCCAGCGTCGTGACGAGCCGTCCGCAGCGGCGGCTGAACGCCGAGGCGACCAGGTCGGGTATGGGAGGCCGGGGGCGGGATCCGGTCAGCCAGTGGGCGACCGAGGTGCGGTCGTAGCGCAGGCGCAGGCCCTGAGCCGCGCCCAGATCGTTGACGCTCCGGGCCAGTTCCGCCGGATTCCAGCGGGCCTCGTTGAGCAGCCGGGCAAGGTGTCGGTTGGGCTGATGGCGGGCCACGGCCCCCTGGTCTCCTCAGGACGTGCCCGGTGCGCCTCGTTCGATTCCGTCGCATGCGCGATGGCACAAGCGTTCAACGCGTGCACGCATCGATCACGGCGGACCGCGCTTGGGGGCGGGCCGATGGGTAACTGTTGGAGATATTCCCGGTCTCGCGGCGTTTCATCCCGATCCCGGTGCCTGGGACGAGTATGGCCCGATTCCTCTCCGCACCCTCCCCGAGGAGGCCCGATGGCAGCCACCGCTGTGCCCGCGACCCACACGGAAAGAGAGCCTTCGATGACGCAATTCGATGAACTGGCCGAGATCTACGACGACTTCTCGCGGCTGCCGTTCCGCCGCGACCTCGAATTCCCCAGTGTGTTCGGGCTGCTGGGCGACCTCTCGCGGCTCAAGGTCCTGGACCTCGGCTGCGGCAGCGGCGTCTACAGCCGGGCGCTGGCACGGAGCGGCGCCGCGCTGGTCGTGGGGCTCGACGAGTCCGGCGGCATGATCGACCACGCCCGCGCGCAGGAGGCCGCGGAGCCCCTGGGCGTCCGCTATGCCGACGGTGACCTGCCGGATGGACTGGAGGGCGGCTTCGACCTCGTCCTCGGCGTGTACGTCCTCCCGTACGCCACCACGTACGAGGAACTCGTGGGTCTGTGCCGGACCGCGGCTGACGCGCTGCGGCCGGGCGGCAGGTTCGTCACCCTGCCCATCCATCCCGAAGCCCACCACGACCCCCGCCACTACGAACGCTACGGATTCCGGCTGCGCACGGGCGAGTCCCCCGAGGACGGCTCCCCGGTGGATCTCGCCCTGTCCTTCGCCTCGCACGACGTCAGCATCACCGCCCGCTACTGGAGCGTGACGACCCTGGAGCAGGCGCTGCGGGAGGCCGGATTCGGTCCCGTGCGGTGGCAGTCGCACCGCTTGTCGCCGTCGGCCGCCGGCCCGCCCGAGTTCTGGGCGCCCTACCTGTCCGCGCCGCACGCCGCGATCCTCGACACCGCCAAGGAGTACGAGCCGTCATGACACCCCTGCCTCAACTCGCCGAACGCAGCGGCTTCCTCATCGAGAACGGCCGCTTCACCACCCTGGCCACCCACGGTCCCGACGGAGCCTGGGCCTCCACCGTCAACTACGTACCGCTGCGCAACCCCCTCCGGCTGCTGTGGTACTCACTGCGCCGGGCCCGGCACTCACGCAATATCGACGCGGACCCGCGGATATCCGGCTCGATCTATCTGACCGAGCTGCCCGGTTTCGGGCTGGACGGGGCGCAGTTCACCGGCACCGCGCGGCCGGTGGGGGCGGACGAACTCGAAGAGCTCAGCGCCTGGTACTACGAGCGGAACTTCCCGGACGAGGAGGTCCGCCGCCAGTGGCGCCTGCCGCTGGACGAGTTCAGGGGCGAGGGACCGCGCCGCTTCTATCTGCTCGAAGTCCACCGGTGGTGGCTGCTGGACATCGACCAGTGGCTCGTGGACAAGAACGACCAGCGCATCGCCGTCCCGCTGGACGCGGTCAGGGGCCGGGCGGTCGACGGCGCCGGTTCGGCGGGTGCGCGATGAAGGCCCTCGTCAAACGCGGGCCCGGCGAAGGGCTCGACTTCACCGACGTACCCACGCCGGAGCCGGGACGCCACGACGTCCTCGTCCGTGTGCTGCGCACCGGCATCTGCGGCACGGACCTGCACATCCTCAAGGGGACCCCGTGGGCGACGCGGACGGTGACGGCACCACGGGTCATCGGCCATGAGTTCGTCGGCGAGATCGTGGCGGCCGGGGCCGGGGTCGGGGGCCTGCTGCCCGGCCAACTGGTCAGCGCCGAAGGCCATATGACGTGCGACACCTGCGCCAACTGCCGGGCCGGCCGGCAGCATCTGTGCGACACGGTGGAGGGCCTGGGAGTCCAGCGCGACGGCGCGTTCGCCGAATACGTGGCGGTGCCCGCGCGGAGCGTCTGGGTGCACCGGCCCGGTGTCTCCCTGGACGTCGCCGCCATGTTCGACGCCTTCGGCAACGCCGTCCATGTCGCCGACACCTTCCCCGTCCGTGACCGGACGGTACTGGTCACCGGAGCGGGGCCGATCGGTGCCATGGCCGCGGCGGTCGCCCGCCACCGGGGCGCGCGTCTGGTCGCCGTCAGCGATGTCAGCCCCTTCCGGCTCGACCTCGCACACCGCGCCGGTGCCGATCTCGTCATCGACGCCGGTGACGGACCCATCGACCCCACCGCGCTCGGCCTGGCGCAGGGGTTCGACATCGGATTCGAGATGTCCGGCAACCCCTCCGCCCTGAGGGATCTGATCGGTGCCATGGCCCACGGCGGCCGGATCGCCGCCCTCGGCCTGCCCGACGAGGACGTACCCACGGACTGGGCGGACATCTCCCTGCGCATGCTGACCATCCAGGGGATCAGCGGACGCCGGGTGTTCGACACCTGGCACGCCATGGCCGACCTGCTCGACCAGGGCATGGACCCGTCGTTCACCATCACGGACCACTTCGTCGCGGAGGACTACGAGAAGGCCTTCGCCACCGCCGCCGAAGGCCACGCGGGCAAAGTGATCCTCGACTGGGTCCCACGGGACTGAGGGGGCCGTCATGGACTACACCGTGCGTGTCCACACCGCGATCGACGACGTCGACGAGCGGTGGGACGACCTGATGACGGCGGCCCGCGCCCCTGTCTTCTATCGCCGCCCGTTCCTGCGCGCCTTCGAGAAGCATCCGCTGCACCCGGTCCTGCGCACCGCGTACCTCCTGGTGGAGGACGGGTCGGGGCGGGCGCACGCGGCCCTGCCCGCCTATCTGCAACGCGATGTCGACCCGATGCGGGTGATCGCGGAGCACTACCCCCACGCGGCCGGCCGGACCGCCCTGCTCAGTCACGCCTGGCACTGCTACGACACCGTGCTGCCCGTGCGGCCCGGCCCCGGAAGCCGGTCCGCCGCCGGGCGCGCCGTCACCGCGCTGCGGGATCTGGCGTCCGCGTGGGACGCGGGCCTGTGCGGCATCGTCAACGCGGACGCCGCGAGCCCGCTGGACGCCCAGCTGACCGAGGCCGGTTTCAGCGGGGTCGACATCGATGTGGGATGGGGGTTGACCCTGGACCAGTACACGGGATTCGACGACTACCTCACCCGCGCCCTCAGCAGGAAGGCCAGGCACAACCTCAGGCACGATCTGCGCGAGGCGGAAAGGGCGGGGGTCGGCGTTCGTACGGCCGACGTGGGGGACGCGGATCTGGACGGCTTCGTACGGCTGGCGCGTGCCACCGCCGCCAAGTTCGGCAACGCCGACTACTACCGGCCCGGTCTCTTCCAGGACTTCGTGCGGGAACTGGGCGACTGCGTCCACGCCGTGGAACTCCGCGTCGAGGACCGGATGATCGCCTCCGCGCTCACCCTCACCGACGACACCCGGCTCCACTACTGGGCAGTCGGCTACGCCCAGAAGGACACCCCCGGATACAGCCCGTTCTATGTGTCCTACGCCCACGTGATGCGGGAAGCCTGGGCGTCCGGCCGGGACTGGGCCGAGCTGGGCCGGCGCAACCCGTCGTTCAAACGGCGGTACGGCCTCCAGCCCCGTGTCCTGCGTGCCTATTTCGCGGAGCGGTGACCGCTTCCGGAGCGGGGGACCCGCCACCGGACGCCATGGGCCGATCGAAAGTCCCTGGCGTGTCGTCCTCTTAAGCTGGGGGACATGGCCTACGAGATTCCGGTGACGCAAGCCCGGGCAGAGCTCGCCGATCTGATCAACCGCGTCGTCTACGGCGGTGAGCGCGTGGTGGTGACCCGGCACGGGAAGCCGCTGGTCGCGCTGGTCTCCGCCGCCGATCTGGAGCGGCTCGAGAGAGAGCCGGAGGCGGTCGAGGAGCAGGTGATCAGTTCGGTCTCGGCCCTCGGGTCCGTACCGTCCGCCCCCGGGGAGCGGCGGCGGTTCGGGATCGCGGCGGAGCACCAGCGGGACCACCAGGGCCCGGAGGCCGGAGACCGGCCTCCGGGCCCTGGCAGGTGACGCCGCGTCCCCGGCGGGATGACGACCACGGCTCCGTATACGACCCGGTCCTCCTCGGGGACGTGCCCATCGAGGTGGCGCGGAGCGGGTTGCGTGCCCTGCGTCCATGGGCCGGCAAAAGATCAGTTAACGCGTTGGAAAAACTTCCGCCCTAACGTGCAATGCCTGGCTGTGACCACCCGGATCACAGTTCAACAGAGTGTTGAAGTTGGCTAGGGTTCCGCTGCGCCCGGCCGTCACCGGGCCGGAGACGATGAGGTGGAAGCGTGCAACTGACCCCGCACGAGCAGGAACGTCTGCTGATCCATGTGGCCGCGGACGTGGCGGCCAGGCGCAGGGAGCGCGGACTGCGGCTGAACCATCCCGAGGCGGTCGCCCTGATCACCTCGCACATTCTCGAAGGCGCCAGGGACGGCCGTACGGTCGCCGAACTCATGGCCTCGGGGCGCAAGGTGCTCGGCCGGGACGATGTCATGGAAGGCATCCCCGAGATGATCCACGACGTCCAGGTGGAGGCCACCTTCCCGGACGGCACGAAGCTCGTCACCGTCCATGACCCGATCGTCTGACAGGGGAGCGCGGCCGATGATTCCCGGAGAGATCCTGTACGCCGACGGGCCGATCGCCCTCAACGAGGGCCGCGAGGTCACCGCGCTCACCGTTCTCAACACCGCCGACCGGCCGGTCCAGGTCGGCTCCCACTACCACTTCGCCGAGGCCAACCCGGGTCTGGAGTTCGACCGGGCCGCCGCGCGCGGCAAGCGGCTGCATATCGCCGCCGGCACCGCCGTGCGCTTCGAACCCGGCATCCCCGTCGACGTCGTACTCGTACCCCTCGCCGGTCTGCGCGTCGTGCCGGGCCTGCGGGGAGAGACCGGAGGTCCCCTCGATGACTGAGCTGTCCCGTGCCGGGTACGCCGATCTGTTCGGCCCCACGACCGGCGACCGGATCCGGCTCGCCGACACCGATCTGCTCGTCGAGATCGAGGAGGACCGCTCCGGCGGTCCGGGGCGCGCCGGGGACGAGGCGGTGTTCGGCGGCGGCAAGGTGATCCGCGAGTCGATGGGCCAGTCCCGTACGACCCGGGCCGAGGGCGCGCCCGACACCGTGATCACCGGCGCTCTGATCATCGACCACTGGGGCATCGTCAAGGCCGACCTCGGGGTACGGGACGGCCGGATCACCGGAATCGGCAAGGCCGGCAACCCGGACACCATGGACGGGGTCCATCCCGAGCTGGTCATCGGGCCCGAGACCGAGGTCATCGCGGGCAACGGGAAGATCGTCACCGCCGGTGCGATCGACGCGCATGTCCACTTCATCTCGCCGACCATCGTCGACCAGGCGCTGGCGAGCGGAGTCACCACCCTCGTCGGCGGTGGCACCGGACCGGCCGAGGGCACCAAGGCCACCACCATCACCCCCGGAGCCTGGCATCTCGCGCGGATGTTCGAGGCGCTGGAGACCTTCCCCGTCAATATCGGGCTGCTCGGCAAGGGCAACACGATGTCCCAGGACTCGATGCGCGCCCAACTGCGCGGCGGAGCACTGGGGTTCAAGATCCATGAGGACTGGGGCGCCACCCCCGCCGTCATCGACGCCTGTCTGCGGGTGTGCGAGGAGTCCGGCGCCCAACTCGCCATCCACACCGACACACTGAACGAGGCGGGCTTCGTCGGCGACACCCTCGCCGCCATCGCGGGCCGCACCATTCACGCGTACCACACCGAGGGCGCGGGCGGCGGGCACGCCCCCGACATCATCACCGTGGTCAGCGAGCCGTACGTACTGCCCAGCTCCACCAACCCGACCCGGCCGCACACCGTCAACACCATCGAGGAACACCTCGACATGCTGATGGTCTGCCACCACCTCAACCCGGCCGTGCCCGAGGACCTCGCCTTTGCGGAGTCCCGTATCCGGCCCTCCACCATCGCGGCCGAGGACATCCTGCACGATCTCGGAGCCATCTCGATCATCTCCTCCGACTCCCAGGCCATGGGACGCGTCGGCGAGGTGATCACGCGGACCTGGCAGACCGCGCACGTGATGAAGAAGCGCCGCGGCGCACTGCCGGGCGACGGCCGCGCCGACAACCACCGCGCCCGCCGCTATGTCGCCAAATACACCATCAACCCGGCGGTCGCGCAGGGACTCGACCGGGAGATCGGCTCCGTCGAGACCGGCAAGCTCGCCGATCTGGTGCTCTGGGACCCGGCCTTCTTCGGCGTCAAGCCGCACCTCGTCCTCAAGGGCGGACAGATCGCCTACGCGCAGATGGGCGATGCCAACGCCTCCATCCCCACCCCGCAACCGGTGCTGCCGCGACCGATGTTCGGCGCGCTGGGCCGCGCGGCGGCGGCGGGCTCGGTCAACTTCGTCGCGGAGGCGGCGATCGAGGACGGGCTGCCCGAACGCCTCGGCCTGGCCAAGAGGTTCGCGCCGATCGGCAACACCCGGGGGATCACCAAGGCGGACATGCGGGAGAACGACGCGCTGCCGCGCGTCGAGGTCGACGCCGACACCTTCACGGTGACCATCGACGGCGAGCCGGTGGAACCCGCGCCCGCCGCCGAACTGCCGCTGGCCCAGCGTTACTTCCTGTTCTGATGAACCGCGCCGCACTGCTCGTGCTCGCCGACGGCCGGTTCCCCGCCGGCGGTCACGCCCACTCGGGCGGGGCCGAACCGGCCGTCAGGGCGGGGCGGATCCACGACGCCCCCAGCCTGGCCGCCTTCTGCCGGGGCCGGCTGCACACCACCGGGCTGACCGCGGCGGCCCTCGCCGCCGCGGCAGCCGGGGGCCTCGACCCACGGGAACTCGACGAGGCCGCCGACGCCCGCACGCCCTCACCCGCGCTCCGGGCGACCGCGCGCAAGCTCGGCCGACAGCTGATGCGCGCCGCCCGCGCCACCTGGCCCAGCGGCGAACTGGACGCGCTCGCCGCCGCCCGGCCGCGCGGCGCGCACCAGCCCGTCGTCCTCGGCCTCACCGCGCGCTCCGCCGGGCTCGGCCCCGAGGACGCCGCGTACTGCGCCGGGTACGAAACGGTCAGCGGCCCCGCGACCGCGGCCGTACGGCTGCTCAGCCTCGACCCCTTCGAGGCCACCGCCGTCCTCGCCCGTCTCGCACCCGAACTGGACCGGGTCGCCGGGCGGGCCGCGGAGCTGGCGGGACGGGCGGCGCGGGAAGGTCTCGACGCGCTGCCTGCCGCCTCGGCCCCGCTGCTCGACATCACCGCGGAGGCGCACGCGGGGTGGCCGGTGCGGCTGTTCGCCTCGTGAGACCCGCCCCTGCCCCCGCATCCTCATTCCCGTACCGCCCCGACAGGAGCCGCACCATGCATCTCGACCACAGCCATTCGGGCCCGGCCGCCGTCAGCGCCGACGCCCTGCGCCCCGACGGCAGGCGGCGCGCTCTGCGTATCGGCCTCGGCGGCCCCGTCGGCTCGGGCAAGACCGCGACCGTCGCGGCGCTCTGCCGCACTCTGCGTGACCGGCTGTCGCTCGCCGTCGTCACCAACGACATCTACACGCGCGAGGACGCGGAATTCCTGCTCCGGCACGCGGTGCTGCCGCCCGAGCGCATCCAGGCGGTCGAGACCGGTGCCTGCCCGCACACCGCGATCCGCGACGACATCTCCGCCAACCTGGAAGCCGTCGAGGACCTGGAGGACGCCGTCGGTCCGCTCGATCTGATCCTCGTCGAGTCCGGCGGCGACAATCTCACCGCGACCTTCTCCAAGGGCCTCGTGGACGCGCAGATCTTCGTCATCGACGTGGCGGGCGGCGACGACATCCCGCGCAAGGGCGGGCCCGGTGTCACCACCGCCGATCTGCTCGTGATCAACAAGACGGACCTCGCGCCGTACGTCGGCTCCGACCTCGGCCGGATGGCCCGCGACGCCAAGGAGCAGCGCGGCGAACTGCCCGTCGCCTTCACCTCGTTGACCGGCGAGGACGGGGTGGCGCCGGTCGCGGACTGGGTGCTGGCGCGGCTCGCCGCCTGGACCGCATGAGCGCCCACGCTCACCGCCCGGACCAGAGGAGCGTCCACGCCACCGCCCGTATCGTCGCCACCCGCGCCGGACTGCCCGTACTGACCGGTGAGGGACCGCTGGCGCTGCGCCGCACCCGCGCCACCGGGGCGGGCACCCGGGTCACCGTCGTCGGCGCCATGAGCGCACCGCTCGGCGGCGACCGGCTCGCGATCGAGGCCGACGTACAGGACGGCGCGCGGCTCACCGTGGACGCGACGGCGGCGACCGTCGCGCTGCCCGGACGCGCCGCCGGCCCCGCCCACTACGACGTGCGGCTGACCGTGGGGGAGGGCGCGGAGCTGCACTGGCTCCCCGAGCAGCTCATCTCGGCGTACGGCAGTGATCTGCGGATGCGCACCCGCGTCGACCTCGCCGCCACCGCCCGGCTGGTGCTGCGCGACGAGCAGATCCTCGGCCGGCACGGCGAAGGCCCCGGCACGCTCCTGACCCGGCTCACCGTCCACCGCGCCGGGCGCCCGCTGCTCGACCAGGAACTCGCCCACGGACCCGGCGCGGCCGGCGGCTGGGACGGCGGAGCGGTCCTCGGCGGCTATCGGGCCGTCGGGCAACTCCTCCTCGCGGGGCCGGAGTTCGAGGAGAAGCCGGTGGAACCCCGGCTGCTGGGCGACACCGCCGTCCTCACCCCGCTCGCCGGACCCGCGGCCCTCGTCACGGCGGTCGCCCCGGACGCCCTGCGGCTGCGGCGGGTCCTGGACGAGGTGCTGCGCGCGCACACGGCCCAGGGATCCGTCGCCGCGTACCGCTGAGCGGGACAGCGCCTACCGGTTATTGGTTCGGTAAAGAAATGGCCGGGTGGCCTGTTCTCGGCGACCACACAGACGAAAGGATCCCGGGGAGTCCAATCGAACGCGTTGTCGCAGGCAGGCAGCGCATCACGGAGGGGGAGGTTCCACTTGAGACGCACCGCAGTGCTCGGCTCGGCCGGCACGCTGCTCACGGGAACGCTCATAGCGGGCGCGATAGCCGCGCCGGCGGCGACCGCCGACGGCCGCCACCACGGTGACCCGGCGGCGTACGGCGCCACCGTCGCCGCCGAGCGCGCCGCGAACAAGGGCATCGACTGGCAGGACTGCCCGGCCGACTGGGCACTGGAGAAGCCCATCCAGTGTGGCTGGGTGAGCGTCCCGCTCGACTACACGAAGCCCAACGGACGGCAGATCAAGATCGCCGTCGACCGGATCGGCAACACCGGGACCAAGCAGGAGCGCCAGGGCTCCCTGGTCTACAACCCGGGCGGTCCCGGCGGCTCCGGCATGGCCTTCCCGCGCCGTGTCGTCACCAAGAACGCGATCTGGGCCGACACCGCCAAGGCCTACGACTTCGTCGGGTTCGACCCGCGCGGGGTGGGCCACTCCACGCCCATCTCCTGCGTCGACCCGCAGGAGTTCGTCAAGGCGCCGAAGCTCGACCCGGTCCCCGACAGCGAGGCCGACAAGCGCGCCCAGCGCAAGCTGGCCGCCGAGTACGCGGACGGCTGCCAGGAGCGCAGCGGCTGGATGCTGCCGCAGATGACGACGCCCAACACCGCTCGTGACCTGGATGTCATCCGGGCCGCGCTCGGCGACAAGAAGCTGAACTACGTCGGCGTCTCCTACGGCACGTACCTCGGCGCGGTCTACGGCACGCTCTTCCCGTCGCATGTGCGCCGTATGGTCGTCGACAGCGTGGTCAACCCGTCGAAGGAGAAGATCTGGTACCAGGCCAACCTGGACCAGGACGTCGCCTTCGAAGCCCGCTTCCAGGACTGGATGGAGTGGGTCGCCAAGAACGACGCGTCCTTCCACATCGGGACCACCGCCGCCCAGGTCGAGAAGCAGTGGGACACGCTCCGCGCCGCCGCCAAGAAGAACCCCATCGGCGGTGTCGTGGGACCGGCCGAGCTGCTCAGCCTCTTCCAGGGCGCTCCGTACTACGACTCCAGCTGGGTGCCCGTCGCCTCGGTCTGGAGCAAGTACCTCGCCGGTGACACCCAGGCGCTGATCGACGCTGCCGCCCCCGACATGTCGGACACCGCGGGCAACGCCAAGTCCGAGAACGGCAACGCGGTCTACACCGCCGTCGAGTGCGCCGACGCCAAGTGGCCGACGAGCTGGAAGCAGTGGGACCGGGACAACACCCGGCTCCACCGCGACCACCCGTTCCTCACCTGGTCCAACGCCTGGATGAACCTGCCGTGCGCCACCTGGAGCGCCAAGCAGCAGACCCCGGTGGAGGTCAAGACCGGCAAGGGACTGCCGCCCGTGCTGATCACGCAGTCCACGCGGGACGCCGCCACGCCGTACGAGGGCGCCGTCGAGCTGCACAAGCGCTTCAAGGGATCGCGTCTGATCACCGAGCGCGACGCCGGTTCGCACGGCATCACGAATCTGCTGAACCCGTGCATCAACGACCGGGTGAAGTCCTATCTGCTGACGGGGGCGCTGGACAGCGCCGATGTGACGTGCGCTCCGCACGCCACGCCCAAGCCGTAAGGACCCGGGGACGGGGGCGGCCGGCTCACCGGTCGCCCCCGTCCGCCATTTCCGCCCCCGTCCGCCATTTCCGCCCCCGTCCGCCATCTCCGCGGCCGTCCGCCTTTTCCGCGGCCGTCCCCGGCGCCCCCGGTCCGTCTCCGGGGCGTCTCCCGGGTCGGCCAGGACCTGGCTACTGACTACGACCACCCGCCCTGGACGCGGCTTCCCGGTCGTACCGCGCCAGCCAGGCGTCCTCCGTCGCGTAGTCGAAGAGGCTGTCCCGTCCGTAGTGCAGGGCCATCTTCGGGAACGCCTCCGCCCAGTCCCGGCCGCGCAGCCGGTCGGTGAGCCAGGCGACGGTCCCGGGCAGGGACTCGGCATAGCCCGTGACCGGCCGGTACCCCAACTCCCGCTCGGCGGCGGCCATGTCGTAGACCACGGGATGCTCCAGGCTCCACGGGGTGTCGCCGACACCGTCCTCCGGCGCCCCGTCGGCGAGCACCGTCTCGGTCTCGCGGTCCAGCACCCTGTCGATCGCCGCGCCGATCTCCGCGACGGCCGGGGCCTGCGGATCACCGGCGTTGAGCACGCGAGAGCCGGGGCGCGCCGCCGCAAGCCTGATCAGCTCGGCGAGATTGGTGACATGGACGGGATGGAACCGGCTCCGGCCGCCGTACGCCAGGACGCGCCGCCGGCGGCCGTCGAGCAGCCGCTTGACGAAGTACAGCTCACGCGGGGTGCGGCAGTACGGACCATGGATCGCGCCCGCCCGCAGCAGCGTCACGGGCAGCGCGTCGCCGGCCGCCAGCAGCACGCGCTCCAGCAGCACCTTTCGCGTGCCGTACGTCGCCTCGCCGGGAGCCACCGTCCGCTGTGTCTCGGGTATGGGCACCGGATAGCGCGGGCCGCCGTCGGGTTCCCCCTGGGTGTCGAAGCCCCGGCCCCGGTCGTCCTCGTACACCGCGCCGCTGGAGAGGACGACCGCCGAGCCGATCCGGCCGGCGAGCCCGGTCAGCTGGTGGGCGTGTGCCCGCCCGAACGCGACCATGTCCACGACCACATCGCAGCCGTCGCCGACCACGGCGGCCAGCGCCGCGTCGTCCTCGCGGTCCAGCCGTACCGCCCGTACGTCCTCCGGCCAGTGCGCGTCCCGGCCGCCGCCGAGCGAGGCCGCGCGCACCTCCCAGCCGTCCTCGACGAGCGCCCGCACGGCGACCCGCCCCGTCTGTCCCGTCGCACCGATCACCACTGCGTGTCCCCTGGTCATACGGGGGACGCTAGAGGTACCGAGCCCGCGCGCCCAGGGGAGTTCGCCGGTCGCGAATCTGCTCTCAGCGACGCAGCCGCGGGAACTTCCCGGCCGGCTCCGCCTTCGCCTGTTCCGCCTTCACGTCCGCCGCGTAACGGTCCACGTACTCCTGTCCGGAGAGCCCGAGGATCGCGTACATGATCTCGTCGGTGACCGCGCGGACGGCCGCCTTCTCGTTCTCCAGACCCGCGTAGCGCGCGAACTCCATCGGCTCACCGAACCGGATCGTCACCCGCCTGATCCGCGGGACGACCTGGCCGGGCGGCTGGATCTCGAAGGTGCCGACCATGGCACACGGCACCACCGGCACCTGCGCCCTGATCGCCATCACGGCGACCCCGACCTTGCCCTTGTAGAGCCGGCCGTCGTGCGAGCGGGTGCCCTCCGGATAGATCCCCAGCAACTCGTCCTTCGCCAGCACCCCGAGCCCTTCCCGGATCGCCGCCTGCCCGGCCTCCTTCCCCGACCGGTCCACCGGGATCTGCCCGGCGCCGCGGAAGAAGAAGGCCGTCAGCCGCCCTTTCAGCCCGGGGCCGGTGAAGTACTCGGCCTTGGCGAGGAAGGTGATGCGCCGCTTGAGGATGGCCGGCATCAGGAAGTGATCCGAGAACGACAGGTGGTTGCCCGCGATGATCGCGGCACCGTCGGCGGGTATGTGTTCGAGGCCCTCGATCCGGGGCCGGAAGAGCAGCCGCAGCAGGGGCCCCAGCAGTACATATTTCAGCACGTAATAGAACACGGAGAGCGCTCCTCACTGGCCCGACCGGCCACGGGACGCGTTGTCCCAGGTCAACGGGGATTCCGGCGGTCGCAAGTGTATGTGCGGGTGTCGTCGGTTGTAACCGCCCCTTCCCGGGGCAGGTCCCCGCCGACTCGGTGCCGGGTTCGCTCACACCCGCGATGTGACCATCGTGGCCGACTCGCCGGAGCCGCGCTCTCTCCGTGTGCCCTCAGGAGACAGGCGTACACGCGTCGGGTCCCGTCGGCCGGTGGCCGGGGCCGATACCTCGCGGGCGTGGTTCGGCGGACGGCTCCGCCGTTCGGTGGTTCCCCTTCGTGGTCAGAGCCTCACCGACGGCCGGGGTCATCGTCGGGGCGTGGGCGCTGCCCCGTCGGTTCGCCGGCGTTCGCGACCATGCGGACGAGGGTGTCGACGAGCTCGTCCGCGGTGGTGCGCAACGCGGCTGTGCCGAGGTGGCCGCTGAGCTCCATGTCCGCGATGCCGTGGGTGCCCGCGAGCAGCAGGGCGCCGTGGTGCTGTGCGTTGCGTTCCCCGACGAGGCCGGTGACGACGGCCAGGAACTCGTCCTGAAAGGTCATTCCCGCGCGCCGGGACAGAGGCGGCGCGGCTTCGTGTCTCCCTTGAGCGTGGCGTCGACACAGCCGCCGGGCAGGCCGTCGTATGCCGTGGGACCGAAGTTGGCGGTGACGGTGAGGACGCCGTCACCGAACTCGGTGCGCTGGACGGTACGGTCACCGGTCAGGGTCCGGAAGCCGGACATGGGCTCCGTGCCGGCCGCGCGGTGCAGGGGCGCGAAGTACGCCTGGAGCGTGGCGAGTTCCTCGCCCCGTTCGGTGATCGACGTCCCGTCGAGGACGAAGTTGAGCGGTGTGTTGTACAGCATGGCGAGCAGGGCGCGGGTGGTCTTCTGCGCAGGCAGCTTGTCGTAGGGCAGCTCCCAGCGTTCGGTGGTGACCAGCGAGTCGTGGAGGGCGGTCTCGTACAGCGGGACGCGGTAGGCCGGGTCGTACATGGCCTTGGCCACGTTCCCGGGGAGCTTGGCGGGCTTGAAGAAGAGGGCCGGCGCGTTGGCGGGGGCGTAGCCGCCCCATGTCTCCTTGTCCTGCTGGACGCCCCAGTACCCGTCCGCCACCGGAGTGCCGGAGCCGTGGCCGAAGGCGAGGACCTGGTTCGCCCAGCCGCCCGCGGACTCCGAGCCGAGGACCAGGCCGTCCGAGCCGGTCAGCCGTTTCATGCGGGCGAGCCGGTTGGCGCGGTCGCGCTCCTCGGTCATGGGGTGGTCGGCGCTGAAGTCGCGGAAGAAGTCGCCGGCCGCGTCGACGTCCAGGAAATAGCTGTCGGCCCCGTTGGCCGTCATCGCGCGGGTGCGATCCGCGAGGTACCCACGGCTCGGCTCGGCCTTCTCGAACGCCTCCGAGCTGAGGTAGCAGCCGCGCTCGTGGAAGCCGGGGACGGGGCGCCCGGTGTCGTCCCGGACACAGAAGTCGGGATACACGCGGTCGGGCCAGACGGAGGTGGGGGCGTCCGAGGTCCCGGGGTCCTGGCCGTTGGCGAACGAGTCGTAGGGCCCGACGAGGAAGCCGGCCTCCTCGGCCGCGGCGACGGCCTCGGAGTCCATCGGCCGGTCGTCGGCGTCGTAGCCGAGCCACATGCGGTCCACACCGAGCGCGCTCAGCTGCCGGACTCCCCGGGCCGTGCGGGCGTCACCCCACAGGTAGGCGTGGAAGGCGCCGAGGAGTCTGCCCGTCGCGGGGTTGGCGTCGATCTTCTTCCGGAGGCTGCCGAGCTGCCCGCGCTGGGCGAGCCACGCGCGGTAGTCCCTGGCGGGGGCGACCGGGGAGCCGTCGGTCAGGGAGAAGGCGACGGTGTACCGAGTGGTGCCCTCGGCACGGGAGAAGCGGTGGGTGGCGGTGGTCCGCAGCCGGCCCTTCTCGGAGGTGGTGCCCAAGGTGGTGCCGATGTCGGTGGGGACGAGATAGCTGACGCCGCTCCGGCCGCCCAGAGTGTGACCCCACAGCGGCAGCGACAGGGCTTCCTCCATGGCGACGTCGCCGCCGACGAGCTGCGCCTCGGCGGAGTTCCAGAAGGGATCGGCGACGGGGAGGGAGAGGCCCTCGCCGCGTGGCAGCTGAAGGGCGGTGGCGGCGGGGTCGGTGCCGGTGACCGGCCAGGACAGCGAGCGGTCGGTCCCGCCGGCCGCCGTGACCGTCATGACCAGACGGCCCTGCTGGGCGCGGGCGGTGACGGACAGTCCGCTGCCCGGATGCTGCCAGCGGACGGCGCCGTCCGCGCCCGTGGTCACGGGACCAGGGGCGCCCGGGGCGGTCGCGGCGGGGGCCGACAACTCCACTGCGCCGCGGGCGGTGCCGGCGGTGACCCTCAGCGAGGCGGTGTCGACGGTGGCCGTGCCGCCCTTGACGGGGATGTCCACGAGGTTGCCCCGGACGACGCCCGTCGCGTGCGGCCGCGGTGACGTGGTCGCCTGGGAAGGAGCGACGAGTGCGAGACAGGACAGGGACGCGACCAGGGCCGCCGCGGCGGCACGGGTGCGGTGAGGTGAAGTGACGTAGCGCATGGGGATGTTGTAGTCGGCGAGGATAAGAGGGCTTCTTACCTCGGGGGATCTCACCGCGTCGGGACGGCCCCGGCGCGGCGCTTCGGCGAGCGCGAGCCCGGGGTGGCGCGAGCCCGGGGTGGCGCGAGCCCGGGGTGGACAGGGCCGCCGGTGCCGCCGGCACCGATCACGACGGAGCGTGGTGTGCGCGTGGCGGCCACACTCACGACGTGGCCTAAGAAGGTTCTAAGAGCCCGGTTTGGCAGGCTTCACGGTATGACGAAGATTCTGGTGGCCGATGACGAGCCGGAAGTGCGGGCGGCCGTCGAGGACGCGCTGACCATCGAGGGACATGAGGTACGGGGCGCCTCGGACGGCCTCGCCACCCTCTCGGCGGTCGCGATGTGGCAGCCCGACGCGATCGTCCTCGATGTCATGATGCCGGTGCTGGACGGGCTGGCGGTCTGCCGCCGGCTCCGGGCGATGGGAGACCGTACCCCGGTCCTCGTCCTGACCGCGCTGAACCAGGTGAGCGAACGCGTCGACGGGCTGGACGCGGGCGCCGACGACTATCTGGTGAAGCCGTTCGCACTGGACGAGCTGACAGCACGGGTACGCGCGCTGCTGAGGCGGGTCGCACCCGCGGCGGCGGACGGCGAACTGGCCTTCGCCGGTCTGTCGCTGAACACGGTGACCCGCACCGGCGACCGGGCGGGCCGTCCCCTCGAATTCAGCCGTACCGAATGCGCGCTGTTGGAGCTGCTGATCCGCCACCGGGGCCAGGTGCTCCCGCGCGAGACGCTCCTTGAGCGCGTCTGGGGCCAGGACTTCGGTCCCGACTCCAACTCGCTCGCGGTGTACGTGGGTTACCTGCGCCGAAAACTGGAAGCGGGCGGCGAACCACGCCTGGTGCACACCGTGCACGGCGTCGGTTACCGCCTGGACGTGGTGTGAGCGGTGCCCGCGGACGGGGAGCACGCCGGCGGCGGCAGCGCCCGCTGCGCACCCGGCTGGCACTGGCGGCCTCGGCCGCGGTGGCGCTGGTCTCCGTGGGAGTGTGCACGGCGGCGTTCTTCGTGATCCGCTACGAGATGTTCCACCAGCTCGACCTCAATCTGACCCAGTCGGCGACCCGGCTGACCCAGGAGCATCGCGGTGGCGGCCCCGACGTGCTCGCGGGCGAGTGCCGCTACCTGTCCGCTCCGGCCTGCGCGCAGATCGTCCCCGCCGCACCGGCCGACGATCCGGCCCGGCCGTTCCTGCTGCCGGTCTCCACCCCGGTCCGGGAGGTCGCGGCGGGCGAGCGTGCGCCGTACTTCACCAACACCACGCTCTTCGGTGAGCCGGTACGCATGCTGACCACCCCCTTCGGCAGGGAGAAGGCGCTTCAGGTCGCCCTGCGCTCGGACACGGTGGAACAGGGGGTCCGCCAGGCCGCCGGAGTGCTGGCGGCGGTCGGCGGGGCAGGCGTCCTGCTGGCCGCGGGGCTCGGCTACTGGGTGGCGCGCACCGTTCTCGCACCGGTCGCCCGGCTGACCTCGACCGCGGAGCGCATCGCGGCCACCCGTGACCCGCGCCACCGCATCGAACTGCCAGCGGGTCCGCCGGGCCGCCAGGACGAGGTGACCCGGCTCTCGGCCAGTTTCAACGCGATGCTCGGCGAGCTGGAGCAGTCGGTCACCGCCCAGCGCCGGCTGGTCGCGGACGCCTCGCACGAGCTCCGTACCCCACTCACCGCGCTGCGCACGAACGCGGAGTTGCTGGCCCGCGGCGACCGGCTGACCGCCACGCAGCGCGACCGGGCGTCGGGGGCGCTGGGCCGCCAGCTGCGCGAAGTGACGGGGCTGGTGAACGACCTGATCGAACTGGCCCGGGACGAGGAGCCCCGGCCCCTGCTCGAAGAGGTACGGCTCGCGGTGCTGGTCGAGCACACGGTGGGGACAGCGCGGACCCACTGGCCGATGACCACGTTCCTGCTGGACATCGCCCCGGACGCCGCGCCGGTGACACGGCCCGGGGTACCGGCCCGCCTCACCCGCCTGCTGACCAACCTGCTCGACAACGCCGCCAAGTTCAGCCCGCCGGGCGCCCCGGTCGAGGTCGCGCTGGCCGCCTCCGGGGGCACGGTGGAGCTGACTGTCCGCGACCACGGACCGGGCATCGCCCCGCGGGACATCCCGTATGTCTTCGACCGCTTCTACCGCGCGGAGGCGGCCCGCGCGCTGCCCGGTTCGGGACTCGGCCTGGCCATGGCCCGGCAGATCGCGCGCGCCCACGGAGCCGATCTCACCGCGGAGGCGGCACCGGGCGGCGGGGCGCTGTTCCGGCTGCTGTCCGAAGCGGGCCACTCCGTCGGCCGAGCGCATGAGCCGTGACGCGGGTCGCCCAGGATGATCAGGCATCCGACGATGATCGGGCATCCGGCACAGGCGACAGCGGGCGCCATCGCCGAACCTCGCCGGGATGCGGCCGTGGGGTCCGTTTGATTACATCGGTGGGAGGGCCCGCCGGGTGGTGGGGTCCGGCTCATCGTGAGTACGGCTCCCGATGCCACGAGGCACCGCTCCCCGCGAGAGGTGAGCTGTTCCAGGAGGCCGCATGGGAATCTCGGATACGTACACGCTGGTCTTCGCGTACCCGGACGCGCCCGTGAGTGATCCGGCCGATCCGGACGACGAGGATGTCGTGGTGGTGCACCGTACGGATCGGCTGGGGCCCGGCGGGCACGCGCTGTACGCGGACGAGACCGGCATCGTCCTGGCGGAGATCAGCGACCAGGACGAGGTACGGATGGTCGCCAGCGGCGGGCACCAGGACCTCAAGGCGTCGGTCCGGGCGCGCCCGGTCTGAGCCGCGGGCTTCCTGTCGGTCCAGTCGGTCCTGTCGGCCCGTGGGCCTCGCCGGTCCCGGTCCCATCCGGTCCCGTCGGTCCCGTCGGGACAAGCGCTGAGGAGGAGGTGCGGCCGCCATGGTGATGCGGTGGGACGCGTTCCTGGCCGCGGTCCAGGAGCGCGGTGAGTACCCCACTCCGCAGGAAGCCGAACGGGCGGTCCGCGTCGTGCTGGCCCTGCTGGGCGCCCATGTGGTGGGCGCCGAGAGGGCCGAGCTGGCCGCCCGGCTGCCGGAATCGTGCGCCCTGGTGCTCCTCGACCCGCTCCCGGCCGCCGAGCCGCTCACCCCGGAACGGTTCGCCCGCGCCACCGCCGCATGGATCGAAGGCGCGAACGAGGAGACCGCGAAGTGGGACGTCGGCGCCGTCCTGAGCGTGGTGTCCGACGCCGCGGGCGAGGAACTGATGCGCCGGGTCCTCCTCCAGCTCCCGCCGGGCTACGACCTCCTCTTCGGCCGGCCGGAGCCGACGTGAGCGCACCGCGCTCGGGGAACCGTCCGCTCGGGATGCCGAAGTGAGCGGATGCCGTTTCACTGATGAAGCGGCTTGATCGATCGCTGGATCGAACGATTCGCCGGACCGGGGCGTGACCGCGCCCCCAGGTCCGGGCCGGTGGCTCTTCCGTCGTATGACATCCCGGGATTCGGTATCTCACCCCCGCAGTCCCGCAGTGCGCCGCGATGAAGGACAGACGTCATGAGATTGCTCGATTCCGCGCGTGGAACACCGTCGGGAGGGGCGGACCGGCGCCTGCACCGCCTCTTCGAGGCCGCCTGCGACCGTACCCCCTCGGCCACCGCACTCGAGTGCGCGCACCACGCACTCACCTACGCCGAACTCGACGCGCGCGCCAACCAGCTCGCGCACTTCCTCCGCGGTCTCGGGACAGGCCCGGGGTCCCGGATCGCGATCCTGATACCGCGGTCGGTCGAGATGTACGTGTCCCTGCTCGCGGTGGGGAAGGCCGGCGCGGTGTTCGTGCCGGTCGATCCGGCGTCCCCGCCGGACCGGCTCGCCTTCATCATGGAGGACGCCGCCGTCGATCTGGTGCTGACCACGTCCGCTCTCGCGCCCGCCGTGGGCGGTCTCCCGTGCCGGGTGGTCGAGTTGGACCCGTACGGTCGCGACGTCGCCGGCGCACCCACCAGCCGGCCGCTCCCGGACCGGCCCGAGCCATGCCCCGAGGACGGTCACCCCGCCGCGTACATCATGTACACCTCCGGGTCGAGTGGCAGGCCCAAGGGGGTGCGGGTCGCGCAGTCGAGCATCTGCAACTTCCTCGATGTCGTGCCCAAGCTCTACGACGTGCGGCCGGACGACCGTGTGTACCAGGGCATGACGATCTCCTTCGACTTCTCCATCGAGGAGATCTGGCCGACCTGGTCGGTCGGCGCGACGCTCGTCGCGGGCCCGGACGGCGCCGGTCATCTCGGCGCGGAACTGGGCGAGTTCCTGCACAGCCGGCGGATCACGATGCTGTACTGCGTGCCGACGCTGCTGGAGACGATCCCGGCGGAACTGCCGTACCTCCGCAGCATCGTCGTCGGCGGTGAGGCCTGCCCCGGTCAGCTCGTCGAGCGGTGGAGCAGGCCGGGGCGGCGCATGCTCAACACCTACGGCCCGACCGAGGCCACCGTCACCGCGACCTGGGCGGAACTGACGCCGGGCAGGGCGGTGACGATCGGGAAGCCGCTGCCCACCTATTCGGTCGTGCTGCTCGACGAACTGCTCAGGCCCGTGGCCGACGGCGAGGTCGGTGAGATCTGCATCGGCGGCCCCGGCGTCGCCGACGGCTATGTCGGACGGCCCGAGCTGACCGCCGACCGGTTCGTCGAGCATCCGCTGGCCCCCCGGGGCAGCAGGCTCTACCGCACCGGGGACCTCGGCCGGATGACCCGGGACGGGGAGGTCGAGTTCCTGGGCCGGGCCGACGACGAGGTGAAGATCCGGGGATACCGGGTGGATCTGGGCGAGATCGACAGCGTCCTGCTGGAGGATCCCGGCGTGGCCGAGGCGGTCACCACATTGACGGCCGCACCGGACCGCGGCGCCGATGGGGGAGGTGGCGGAGGTGGCGGAGGTGGCGGAGGCGGTGGCGCAGGTGGCGGAGGCGGAGGCGGTGAACTGTGCGCCTACGTGGTCCGTGCGCCCGGCAGCGCGGAGGACGAGGACACCCTGATCACCCGGGTGCACGAGACGCTGCGGCGCAGACTCCCCGCGTACATGGTGCCGTCCTTCCTGGACATCCTCCCCGCTCTCCCCTCCATGTCCAGCGGCAAGGTGGACCGTAAGCGGCTGCCCGCCCCGACCGGCCGGCGGCTGGTGGGCGGCGGTCGGCTGGTCGCGGTCCACGGTGAGCTGGAGACGCGGGTACGGGACGCCTGGGCCGAGGTCCTCGGGATCGAGCCCGAGGCGCTGTCGGCCGAGGCGGACTTCTTCACCGACCTCGGCGGGCACTCACTCCTCGCGGCCCGGGTCGTATCCGTGCTGCGCGGCCGGGACATCGGCGCGAACACCGCGCTGCGCGACCTCTACGCCCATCCGACCGTGCGCGGTCTGGCCGCCCGGCTGAGCGCGACGAAGAACACCGGACAGCGGTCCGCGCCGCCCCGCCCCACCCCGATCCGGCACACCAGTGGCCGTATCGCGGGCGCCGGAGCGGCCCAGGCCGGTGTGATCTACCTGCTGCTGCTCGTGCTCACCCTGCCGGTGGCGTATGTGTACAGCCTGCACGGCGGCCGGATCTCGGTCGGTGCGTCGGCACAGACGACGATCGGTGTGTACCTCAGCTATCTGGTCGTGCGCTGGCTCGTACCGGTCGCTCTCGTGCGCCCGCTGTCGGCGGGTATCCGGCCGGGCCGCTATCCGCTGTGGGGCTCGGTCTATATACGGCTCTGGGTGGTCAATCTGCTGCTGAGCCTCGGCCCGCTGCCGGTGCTGAGCGGCTCGCCCATGATGGCCGCCTATCTGCGGCTGCTGGGCGCGCGCATCGGCCCCCGTACCACCATCGCCACCGGCACGATCACACTGCCCGCCATGCTGCGGATCGGCGGTGACACCTCGGTCGGCTACGGCGTGTCCGTCAGTCCGTGGCGGGTGGCGGACGGCTGGGTGACGGTCGCCCCCATCGAGATCGGGCCCCACGCCTTCGTGGGAGCCAACGCCGTCCTCGAACCCGGTGCGCGCATGGGAGCGGGCGCCGGCCTCGGCGAACAGTCCGTCATCGGCCAGGACGAGGCGATTCCCGCCGGCGCGCGCCGGGCCGGATCGCCACCGCTCCCGGTGGACGCGCTCGCCCCCGGAGTCGAGGCCATGATGCGCGCCCGCCGGGGTACGGACGGATGGAGGCCGCGCCATCTCGCCGCCGCGCTCGTCGGGCTGGTGCTGCTGGAGACCGCCGCGTTGGCGGCGACCGTGCCGGGGATCGCGCTGTTCTGGTGGGCGACGCTGACCTGGGGCATCGCGGCCGGCCTCGTCGCCACCGCGCTGTCGGGCCCGGTGTTCGTGGCCACCGTCTGCTGTGTGGTCGCCATGGGCAAGTGGCTGATCCTGCCGAGAGTGCCGGTCGGTGTCCATCCGGTGCGCTCCGCGCTCGGCGTACGCAAGTGGATGTCCGACAAGCTGCTGGAGATCAGCCTCACCTTCACCAACTCGCTGTACGCCACGCTCTACACCGTGCCCTGGCTCAGACTGCTCGGCGCGCGGATCGGCCGGGGCGCCGAGGTCTCGACCGTCTCGCACATCGACCCGGACCTGCTCACCCTCCGCGACGGCAGCTTCGTCGCGGACCTGGCCAACGTCGGCGGTGCCACCTTCGCGGCCGGCCAGGTCGCGTTCGGCCCCACCGAGGTGGGGGAGCGCGCGTTCATCGGCAACTCGGCGCTCCTGCTCGCCGGAACGCGGACCGGACCCGGCTCCCTGATCGGAGTGGGTACGGTCCCGCCGCAGGGCGATGTGGCCGACGGCACCACCTGGCTGGGCTCGCCCGCGATCCGTCTGCCGGTGCGCCAGAGCAGCGGATCGTTCCCCGAGGAACTGACGTTCCGGCCGGCCCGCAAGGCCGTGCTCCAGCGTCTGGGCACCGAGTTCTTCCGCATCACGATGCCCGCGTCGGTGCTGGCCGTGAGCGCCTATCTGTACCTGCTGGCGCTGTCCTGGGTGACGAGCCGTCCCGGCCTGCTGGTGCCCGTGCTCGTGGCACCGGTCCTCGTGATGATCGCGAGCCTCCTGGTGATCGCGTACTGCGCGGCGGTCAAGCGGGTGGTGATCGGGGTCTATCGGCCCCGGGTCGAACCGCTGTGGAGTCTGTTCGTACGCCGCACCGAGTTCGTCACCGGCCTCTTCGAGGCGGCGGCGGTACCGGCCGGGGTGGGCTTCCTGATCGGAACGCCGTATCTGCCGGTGATCCTGCGCCGGTTCGGGGCGCGCATCGGACGAGGCACCTGGATCGGCACCACCTTCCTCACGGAGTTCGACCTCGTCGACATCGGGGACGACGCCGCGATCGGTCTGCGCGTATCGCTACAGACACACCTCTTCGAGGACCGCGTGATGAAGATGTCGCTGGTCACGGTCGAGGACGGCGCGAGTGTCGGCACCCGCGCGGTCGTGCTCTACGACTCCGTCGTGGGCCGGGACGTCCAGCTCGGCGCGCTGTCGTTGCTCATGAAGGGCGAGCACCTCACACCGGGCACGAGCTGGCGCGGCATCCCCGCCGAGGGCGTCGTCGAGCGGCGTCCCGTCCAGGCCCCGGACGCCCCGGCCCCGGACGCCCCGGCCCGGGACGTGGCGGCTTTCGACGTCCCGGCCTTCGACGGCCGGACGAGAGGCTCGTAAGGCGCCGGGAAGCCCGTCCTGTGCTCGGGCCTGTACTCAAGTACCGCATCTGTAGCCCGTAAGACCGAGTTCCGGGGACAGGACCAACGAGGGATGTCAGCGACCCTCCACGCTTTCTACTGTCGTCCTATGAGCTTTCGATCCATCCCTCTTCCCGGACGGCGGACCTAGTGCGCGACACCACCGGCGGTGCGCCGGGCGCCGTGGGGCAGGCGGCCGTAGGACAGACAACCGCTGGACAGGCACCCGCTGGACAGGCACCCGCGGGGCAGGCAGCCGCGGGGCAGATGGCCACGGCGGCGTTCACCGCGCTGCGCGACGACCTCGTCCGCCATGCGCTCGCCCGGCGGCCCCTGCCCGCGCTCTCCGAGTCACCCGCGCTCGACCGCGCCCGGCGCCTGCTGCCGCACGGCCTGCGCGACGCCGTCCGCTGGGCACCGCACCTGGCGGTGTGCGCCCTCGCGGTACTGGCCATGTCGGCGCAGTCCTGGATATCCCCCTTCACCGGAATGGCGGCCGGCCTGCTGGTGGGGATCCCCGTCGCACTCACTCTGCTGATGCCGGTGGCGGCCTGGTGGCTGACCCTGCTCTCGGGCTCGGCCGCGGCGGTCGATCTGGCGGGCTTCGGCAGCCTGCGGCTGTCCGTCCTGTTCGTGACCGCCCCGCTGGTGCTGGTGTTGTGCACACTGCGGCTACGGCCCTGGGCAGCGGCTTGGATGTGGCTGATCAGCGCGGCCGTCTTCGTCGAGTTCGGGGCGCTCACGGGCGACGGCCTCCGGGACTCGCGCCTCGCCTTCGCTGTCGCCCTGGTCGTCGCCGTGCTGCTGAGCGGCTGGTCGCGGGCCGGCGCGCGGGCGTCGGAACAGGCGTCGGCCGCCGAGGACGAGCGGGGCCGCCGCGCCCGGCTGGAGGAGCGTACGACCATCGCCAGGGAACTCCACGATGTCGTCGCGCATCACATGTCGGCCGTCGCGATCCAGGCCGAGGCGGCGCAGTACCGGGTGCAGGACCCGCCGCCCGAACTCGCGGAGACGCTCGCGGCGGTACGCGGGAACGCCGTCGCCGCCCTCGCCGAACTCCGCCGCGTTCTGGGCGTCATCCGCGCGGACACACCGCACAACGGGCTCGCCGGGCGGGCCCTGCCCCCACAGCCCACCCTCTCCGGCCTGGGCCGGCTGATCGACGCGGTGCGCGTCTCCGGGGCGCCGGTGGAGAAGACGGTCACCGGGAAAGTGCGTGAACTGGCCCCCGGCGTCGAGCTGTCGGCCTACCGGATCGTCCAGGAGGCGCTGAGCAACGCCATGCGGCACGCACCCGGCGCGGAGGTCCGCGTGGAGCTCTCCTACGTGGTGACCGGTCTCGGTGTGCGCGTGGTCAACGGATCCGCCGAGCAGCCGGCCGGGGCTTCGCCCGGAGCCGGACACGGACTCCTCGGCATGCGCGAGAGGGTCGCCATGCTCGACGGACGACTGACGGCACAGCGGACCCCCGGGGGCGGCTTCGAGGTCAGCGCGTTCCTGCCCGACGTGCCGCCCGCCGACGAGAACGGGTACCAGGATGTCTGAGCGGCCGGCCGTGCGGGTTCTCGTCGTGGACGACCAGATCATCGTGCGTGAGGGGTTCTCCGTCGTACTGGCGGCGCAACCGGGGATCGAGATCGTCGGCGCCGCGGCGGACGGCCGCGAGGCCCTCGTCAAAGTCGATGAACTCCGCCCGGATGTCGTCCTCATGGACGTCCGGATGCCCGAGATGGACGGTCTGGAGGCCACCTGCGAGATCACCGCCAGGACGCCCGACACCAAGGTGCTGATCCTCACCACCTACGACCTGGACGAGTACGTCTACCAGGCGCTGTGTGCCGGAGCGAGCGGATTCCTGCTGAAGGACGCCTCGGCACGCCAACTCGCCGAAGGCATCAGGGTGGTGGCCGCCGGCGATTCGCTGCTCGCTCCCTCCGCCACCCGTCGGCTGATCACGGAGTTCACCCGCCTGCACGGCACCGCCGCCGGAACCGGCACCGGCCCGCGGCCCCCGGCCAGGACCGGCATCGCCGGTCTGACGGAACGGGAGACGGAGGTCCTGGCACTGATCGCGCAGGGCCTGTCGAACGGGGAGATCGCCGGCCATCTGTTCGTCACCGAATCCACCGTCAAGACGCATGTCAGCAAGATGCTCGTGAAACTGGGCCTGCGTGACCGCACCCAGGCGGCGATCTTCGCCTACGAGAACGGGGTGGTGGTCACCGCGAGCGCGAACGGGCGCCGTCGATGACCTGGATGACCTGAGCCCGAGCCCGCCCGCCTGCCGCCCTCGTATCCGGCACGCGTCCCCTCGCGTCCCGCACCCCTCGCGTCCCGCACCCCTCGCGTCCCGCACCCCGCGCGTCCCGCACCCCGCGCGTCCCTCCCGCCCGCGCATCCTCTCCCAGGGCCAACTCCCTACCCCCGCCTGCCCATGTCCCCCGCTCCTGTCCCTCCGTCTCACGAAAGACACGCAATGCCGAAGAAGACCACGGCGTCCCTGACCGCCGACCGCTCCGCCCTCTCCCACCGCGTCGGCTACGCCCTGCGCAACCCCGCTCGTATCGCCCCGTACATACGACGCTCCCTGCGGGACAAGTGGCTGAGCCACAAGCACCCGAACCACGTCGACTACTACCGCGCGGTGATGGCCTCCGACACCAGCCGCAATCCCCAGGCGGCCGTCGGCAGTCAGACCCACGAACGCTGGCTGGCGCTCGGGGAGATGCAGTTCGCGTATCTCGCCGAACACGGCCTCACTCCCCGCCACCGCATGCTGGACATCGGCTGCGGCAATCTGCGCGCCGGCTGGCGCTTCATCGACCACCTGGACGCCGGAAACTACTACGGCATCGACATCTCGCCCGACATCCTCATCGCCGCCAAGCGGACCCTCACCACCTATCACCTCCAGGACAAGCTTCCGCATCTCACCATCACCGAGAACCTGTCCCTGGACTTCCTGCCCCAGGAGCACTTCGACGTGGTCCACGCGCACAGCGTCTTCTCCCACTCGCCGATCGAGGTCATCGACGAGTGCCTCGCGCACGTGGGCCGCATCCTGGCCCCCGGCGGATTCTTCGACTTCACCTTCGACCGCACCGAGGGCACCGAACACCAGGTGCTGCGGGAGGACTTCTACTACCGTACGGAGACCTTGATCGCCCTGGCCCACAAGCACGGGCTCGCCGCGCGCTTCATGGACGACTGGGAGAAGCGACCGCACGGCCAGTCCAAGATCCGTGTCTCCGCGCCCGCTCACACCACGGAGTCCGGCCGGCTTCCGTGACCGGGCGGCGGTCGACTGCACCGCTGCGACTGTAGTTGGTCCAGACCTATTGACGGAAGGTCTGGACCACTCTACGGTTCCCCCAACTACCCGACGTACGTTCCCAGTTCGCCGCACCCGATGCGGTCGCGGGCGGACATGGTCGGAAGGGGCACAGCATGATCCGCCGAATCTCGCGCGTGCTGGGGGCCGGCCTCGCCATGGCCTTCGTCATGCAGACACTGGTCGCCGCGGCGGCGCCCGGCGCGGCGCCGGCCGCCGACACCTGCGCGGTCAAGTCGAAACCCACGGGGAAGGTGCTCCAGGGGTACTGGGAGAACTGGGACGGTGCGGCGAACGGCGTACACCCGCCGCTCGGATGGATTCCGATCACGGACTCCCGTATCCGCGACCACGGTTACAACGTGATCAACGCGGCGTTCCCGGTCATCCGCTCGGACGGCACCGTCCTGTGGGAGGACGGGATGGACGCCACCGTGAAGGTCGCGACCCCGGCCGAGATGTGCCAGGCCAAGGCCTCCGGCCTCACGACCCTGATGTCCATCGGCGGGGCGGCGGCCGGGATCGACCTCAGCTCCAGCGCCGTCGCCGACCGGTTCATCGCGACGGTGGTGCCGATCCTGAAGAAGTACAACTTCGACGGCATCGACATCGACATCGAGACCGGGCTCGTCGGCAGTGGCAACATCAACACACTGTCGGCGTCGCAGTCCAACCTCATCCGCATCATCGATGGCGTACTGGCCCAGATGCCCTCGAACTTCGGCCTGACGATGGCGCCCGAGACGGCCTACGTCACCGGGGGCAGTGTGGTGTACGGCTCGATCTGGGGCGCGTATCTGCCCATCGTGAAGAAGTACGCCGACAACGGCCGGCTCTGGTGGCTCAACATGCAGTACTACAACGGCAGCATGTACGGCTGCTCGGGCGACTCCTACTCCGCCGGTACGGTCCAGGGGTTCACCGCGCAGACGGATTGCCTGAACAGGGGCCTGGTCGTCCAGGGCACCACGATCAAGGTCCCCTATGACAAGCAGGTGCCGGGACTCCCGGCGCAGCCGGGCGCCGGTGGCGGCCACATGGCGCCGAACCTGGTGTCGCAGGCCTGGAACACCTACGGCAACGGGCTGAAGGGCCTGATGACCTGGTCGATCAACTGGGACGGGTCGAAGGGCTGGACGTTCGGCAACAACGTCAAGGCGCTCCAGGGGCGTTGAGGCACCGCGTCCAAGGGCACCCCCTCGCCGGAGTGCCCTTGGACCACTCGACCGGAGCGTCAGCGTGGGCCGAGGAGCTGCCCGGCGTTCTCCAGGTCGTACCTGGCCACGTTCGCGCCGAGCGTGATACCCCGCTCGTCGGCCGTCCGGGTGTGGATACCCGAGAAGATCCGCGCGTCGGTGTTCTCCCGCGAGAGCTGCTTCCAGGTGGTGTAGGTCCTGGTCACCCCGGGCGCGGTGGGGCTGGTCAGTTCGAACGGGGCGGTGCGGGGTCCGTGGAGCGTCGACAGCACGGCCTCCGCGGCACCGGAGTAGGTGTTGTGCCCGCTCGGGTAGTCCGGGTGCGCGGGAGTGGTGTGCAGCGGTGTCCAGTCCGGGTCGGGGTCGATGGTGCCGGTGCGGATCGCGGTGACGGGGCGCCACCTCTCGTACGCGTACTTCGAGTCGGAGGTCGCGATCTGTGTGTCCACCTGCACCACATGGAAGAGGGCGACCAGCTTCGTCTGCCCGGCGATCCCCTGCGCCGAGCGGGAGAGGGCGACGCGCAGCGGTTCCGTGTAGAGGGTGTACGAGGAGCCGTACCAGAAGTCGGCGGTCTCGGTCTGGTGCGCGCTGCGAGCGGTGCTGTCCGAGGCGCCGTATGTACGTACCTCGGTGAGGTCGGCGGCGTAGCGCTTGGAGTCCAGCGCGGGCGGCGGGCCGAGCCGGAACTGGCTCTGTGTCTTGAGCAGGAAGGGCTTGGCGACGCGGTTGCCGTACTGCGCCGCCGGGGCGTACGCGGGTGGTGTGGGCTGCCAGATTCCGGGGGCCGCGGCGGGCACCGTGTACGGCGCGTTCACCGAGGCGGGGTCGAGGCCGTCACCCTGCCTGGACGTGAGGATGAGGTCGGCCTGCCGCTCTCCCGCCGCGATGCCGCGCTCCTCCGACGGGCCGTCGGGGATCTTGTCCAGGGTCTCCTTGAAAGCAATGCCCAGCTGCTCCGTGCGGGCCGGTACCAGCGCCACGAGTGCACGGTGGACGGCCGCCGCGAGCGCCGCGTCCTGGTAGGCGCCGCGCTGGACGCCCGCGGGCACATGACGGGTGGCCCGTGCCGCCGCGAGCCAACTGATGGCCCACGTACGGTTGTTGGTGATCTGAGTGGGCGCGCCGGCTGCGGCTATGGTCTCGGCGGTGGTGTCGTACCAGGCGAGCGCCGTGGAGCCGCGGTCGCCGGCGGCGACGGCCTGCGGTACCGCGACGGACGTGGTCAGCAGTACTGCCGCACCGAGGGCGACGAGGGCGGGACGGGATCCGGACGGACTCATGTGTCTCCTTGAGTGAGGCGTACCTGCCGACGGGCCGCCGGCAGTCGGTCTGCGTTTCGTCATGGCCGATGGCGTGGATCCGGTCGGTGCGGGCGAAGCCGCCCGCCGTCCGGTCGGCGACCGGCGTCTCGTCGTCCCGGAGTCGTCCGCGACCGCACCGCGGTCATGCCGCGCTCTCCTCCTCCGCAAGGTCCACTCCCAACTGGGCGAGCAGGCGGTGGCGCAGAGCGGCGTACTCGGTGCTGCCGTGGCGGCGCGGTGCCGGGAGCTCCACGGGGAGGTCGGCCGCTATCCGCCCCTCCTCCAGGACGACCACCCGGTCGGCGAGGACGATCGCCTCGTCGACGTCGTGTGTGACCAGCAGCACGGCCGGCCGATGCCGCTCGCACAGCCGCCGCAGCAGGGTGTGCATCCTGATCCGGGTGAGTGCGTCCAGCGCGCCGAACGGCTCGTCGGCGAGCAGGAGTTGGGGATCGCGTACCAGGGAGCGCGCGAGCGAGACGCGCTGCTGCTCTCCGCCGGACAGCTCGACAGGCCAGGCCCGCTCGCGCCCTTCGAGGCCGACTTCGGCGAGGGCGGCCCGGCCGCGCTCCTGGGCGTCCGGGCCGCTCAGGCCCAGGACGACATTGCCCAGCAGCCGCTTCCAGGGCAGCAACCGTGCGTCCTGGAAGACCACGGAGACATGGTCGGGGGCGGCGAGTTCGCCGCTCCCCGCCACTTCGTGGTCGAGTCGGGCCAGCGCCCGCAGGAGTGTGCTCTTGCCGGATCCGCTGCGCCCGAGCAGGGCCACGAACTCACCTGGAGCGATGGTGAGATCGAGACCGTCCAGTACCCGGCGTGTGCCGAAGGAACGGACCAGCTTCTCGATCCTTACCGTCTCCGCGCCGCTCCCGATCGCGCTCAGTTCGCCAGAGTGCGCCGCCATGAGAGCGTCCTCCTCTCCACGAGCCGTACCAGGGCATCGGAGACGAGCCCGAGGAGTCCGTACACGACAAGGCCGACGATGATGATGTCGGTCTGTCCGTACGTCCGCGCGAGCTCCATCATGTAGCCGATGCCGCTGGTGGCGTTGACCTGCTCGACGACGACCAGCGAGAGCCAGGCGGCGGTCACGGCGAAGCGCATCCCGAGCAGAAATCCCGGCAGGGCGCCGGGGAGCACGACGTGGCGGACGAACTGGAGCCTGCTGAGCCGCACGGTCTCGGCCAGCTCGGCATAGCGGTTGTCGATGGTGCGCAGCCCGTTGTGGGTGTGGATGTAGACCGGTACGAAGACGCCGAGCGCGATCGTGATGACCTTCATCGTCTCGCCGATGCCGAACCACAGGATCAGAAGCGGGATCAGCGCGAGAGAGGGGATCGCCCGCTTGATCTGCACCGGACCGTCGATGAGGCCCTCGCCCAGCCGGCTGAGGCCGGAGACGACCGCGAGGAGCAGGCCGGCCGCGACTCCGAAGGCCAGGCCGAGCAGGGCGCGTTGGGCGGAGGTCGCGAGGTGGGACTGCAGCCTCCCGTCGGCGATGAGGCTGCCCGCCGTACCGGCGATGGTCCACGGCGCGGGCAGATTCCGCGCGTCGATGAGGCCGGCGCCCGAGCCGACCGCCCAGAGGACGAGCAGCAGCAGT
Source organism: Streptomyces sp. NPDC088147 (assembly GCF_044741565.1). Lineage (NCBI taxonomy): Bacteria > Bacillati > Actinomycetota > Actinomycetes > Kitasatosporales > Streptomycetaceae > Streptomyces > Streptomyces sp. NPDC088147. Next base: position 116,298 of record NZ_JBIUSY010000011.1, read on the forward strand.
GGGCCGAGCGCCCAGCCGTACGGCAGGGGGCGGCCCGGCCCGAGCCGCTTTCGGACGGCGCGGCGCGGCCGAGGGGTGGCCGTCGCGGCTCCGTCTGTCACCGGTTCCGTCCGCTTGTCGAAAACGGTGGCGCTCATGTCGTCCCCCCTTCACCGGCGATGGCGTCGGCGGCCACCGACTCGTACCGGCGGTCGAAGAGGATGTCCGCCTGGAAAGCCTTGTGCTTCTGCTCCTTCGCCAGCAGATCGATGGTCCGCTGCTGACGCTCGACGGCGCTGGTCCAGTCCGCAGGGAAGTCCGGATGGCCGGCTCTCTCGACGAGATATTCGCCGTCCTCGCGGCTCAGTCCCTGATCTTTGACGTAGTAGCCCTCGACCCATTCGTTCGGGTGTTCATCGACCCAGATCTGGGCCCGCGCCCAGAACGTGATGAGTTCGCCGATCGCGGCGGACTTCTGCCCGTCGCTGACGGACGTGGTGAGCGCCCATAGATGCGCCGGGTCATCCCGCAGCCCGTGCCTGATCGTCGTCCCGCCGTCCGTGCCGTATTTCGTCAGATAACGCTTGACGTTGACGTCGCCGATCGGTGCGGCATCCACCTGGTGATTTCCGAGAGCCGTGGGATAGACGTCACCGGTACTGGCCATCTCGATCAGCTGGACATCCTGCTGGGTGAGCCCGGCCTTCTGAAGAATCCTCAGCACCAGCGCGCCCTGTGCCTGCCCGGGGCTGTAGGCGATCTTCTTCCCCCGCAGGTCCGCCAGTGTCCTGATGCCGGCGCCCGGGGCGATTCCCAGTTCGTAGATCGGGTACTGGAGCGGATCCTTACGGAACTTCGCCGCCACGAGTTTGGTGTCAAGTCCCGTCCAGTGGGCGTTGATCGACGGAATCTCCGCGGCTGAGCAGATATCGAGAGCGTTCGCCCGGAATGCCTCGGAGCACTGCGGACCGCCACTGATATTGGCCCACTTGACCGTGAAGGGAAGCTTGTCGATCTGGCCCGAAAGCTCCAGCGCGACCTTGAGATCGGGTGCGCCGACGGTGATGGAGGTATCAGGTGACACCTTGGCCGGGATCTTCTCGCCGGAGACGTCCTTACCGGTGGCTGTCGACTGAGTGCTGTCCACGCACGAAGTCAGAAGAAGGGAACCGGCGAGTGCGGCGACTACGCCGGTGAGGAGAGATCTGGACATGCCTGTGCGAGAGATCATTCGGGCCTTCACAGAACGAGGGAACGAGCCGGCAGAGCGGGGGTGACGCCGGAGGCGCGAAAGGGAAATCGGCACGCACGCGCGGCGCGGTGCGGCGTGGTGGAGAGTCAGCTACACATCGCGGTGGCGACGCGCATCAGATCGATGGCCCGTCGCTTCCGGAACCGCTGGCGGATGCCCATGCCGTCGAAGGTATGCACAGGTCACATACGGGTCAAGGCACGGGGTGCCCCTGACCGGTACTGCGATGACACCTTCGTAGAGGTGCAATGCGGCCGTTACATCGCGGGGGCGTCACGCGCGTGGCGCAGGTGGTTCCCGATGCCCCGGTGGACTCCGGTCCGGGCGGCCGGCCACATCCCTCAGGGCGTACCGCATCCATCGTCTCCCCGTCGTCCGGGACCGGCTCGGCCCAACCCGGCGAAGCCGGTCCGGCGGCGCTGGTCCGGCGGCCTTGGTCCGGCGGCGCCGAACAGGCGGCGCCGGACCAGGCCGCTCGTGTCAGGCCGCTCGTGTCAGGGCTTCACACCGGCGGCGAACGGCACCCCGGTGCCGTGCTGCGCGGCGGTCGCGGGGGCGCTCGGGTGGGTCCACAGGCCGGCCCCGGCGAGCAGCGGCAGGACGCCCTCGCCGAACCAGTACACCTCCTCGACGTGCGGGTGGCCCGACATGATGAACTCGTCGATGCCGAGGCGGTGGTATTCGGTGATGCGTTCCGCGACCTCGGCGTGGCTGCCCACCAGCGCCGTGCCCGCGCCGCCGCGGACCAGACCGACGCCCGCCCAGAGATTGGGCGACACCTCCAGGCCGTCCCTGTCGCCTCCGTGCAGGGCCAGCATGCGCCGCTGGCCCTCCGACTCGCTGCGGGCCAGGCCGGTCTGAACGGCCTTCACCGCCTCGTCGGAGAAGCCGTCGAGCAGTCGGCGGGCTTCCGCCCACGCCTGCTCCGCCGTGTCGCGCGTGATCACATGGAGGCGGATGCCGAACCGTACGGTACGGCCCTGCTCGGCCGCCAGGGAGCGGATCCAGGCGACCTTCTCCGCGACCTGTGCCGGGGGCTCTCCCCAGGTCAGATACACATCGCTGTGACGGGCCGCGACCTCGCCCGCCGCCGGTGAGGAGCCGCCGAAGTAGACGGGCGGCACGGGATCCGGGACGCGGGCCAGCCGCGCGTTCTCCACCTGGAGGTGTTCGCCGGCGAAGGACACGGTCTCGCCGCGCCACAGCTCCCTGACGATGTGCAGGAATTCACCGGTGCGCGCGTACCGGCTCTCCTTGTCGAGAAAGTCGCCGTAAGCGCGCTGTTCGTGGCTCTCGCCGCCCGTGACGACATTGAGCAACAGCCGTCCCGGCGCATGGCGCTGGAAGGTGGCGGCCATCTGGGCGGCGAGCGTCGGGGCGACGAAGCCGGGGCGGAAGGCGACCAGGAACTTCAGCCGTTCGGTCTCCCGAGCGAGCATCGCCGTGGTCAGCCACGCGTCCTCGCACCAGGCCCCTGTCGGAGTCAACGCTCCCACGAAGCCCAGCTGTTCGGCCGCCCGGCCGATCTGGCTCAGGTATCCGAGGTCGGCGGGGCGCTGTCCGCCCGCCGCGCCCGCCGGCAGTCCGTGACCGCCGCCGACGATGTGGCGGCTGTCTCCGTACGTGGGCAGGAACCAATGGAAGGTGAGGCTCATCGCGTTCTCCGGACTCTTCCGACAGGACACCTCCGGCGGGAGGCGTGGGGCGGGGCGCGGGCGGCGGGACGGCGTCCCGCTCAGATCAGACCGTGGCGGGGCGGCCGGGTGCCGTTGAGCACGTAACGGCCGATGTGCTGGATCTTCCACCGGGCCGGGTCGTGCAGCGTATGGGTACGGGCGTCGCGCCAGTGGCGGTGCAGGTTGAGGCTGTCCAGCGCCGAGCGGGTCCCCGACACCTCGAACAGCGCGCTGCTCGTGTCGACGGCCGTCGAGGCCGCGTGCACTTTGACCGCCGCCACCGCGATCGACGCCTCGGCGGCCGTCTCGTCCGTCAGGTCGGCGGACGCCGCGTCCACGGCGGACGCCGCGGCGACCAGCAGCGCTTCCGAAGCCCGTACCTGCAAGGCCAGTTCACCGAAGCGCTGGATCAGCAGCGGATCCTCGGCGGCGGTCTCGCAGCCGCTCTCGAACCAGGGCCGGCTCTTCGTACGGACGAATTCGGCGGCCTCGGCGAGGGCGCCGGAGGCGATGCCCACATCGATGGCGGCATGCAGCAACTGGGCCACCGCACCGTGCAGTTGGGGGCCCTGGAAGGTGAGATGGTGGGGTACGACCCGGTCAGCGGCGACACTGACGTCGGCGAGGCGCACCGTGCCGCTCGCCGTGGTGCGCTGGCCCATGCCGTTCCAGTCGTCGACGACAGTGACGCCGGGTGCGTCACGGGCCACATACGCGACATGCAGCGCGTCCTCCTCGGCCCGTGCGAGGACCGGGATCCAGTCCGCGAACAGTGCTCCCGTCGAGTAGTGCTTCTCACCGCTCAGCAGATAGGAGCCGTCGCCCCTGGGTGCCAGTCTGGTCCTGATGTCCTGGACGTGCTTGGTGCCGGCCTCCGACTGCGCGTTGCCGAAGCTGCGCCCCGCGAGTACCTCGGCGAAGAAGAACTTCCGCTGCTCCGCGCTGCCTTGTCTGCGCAGCACATTGACATAGACGAAGTGGTTCTGCGGTATCTGGGCCAGGCTGGCGTCGCCGGTCGCCAGCAGCCGGAAGACCTCGGCGAGCGTCCCCGCCGACACATCGGCGCCGCCGTGCGAGCGGGGCACGGTGATCCCGAGCAGACCACTGGCGGACAGGCGTGCCAGCTCCTCGCGCGGCAGGACGCGCCCCGCGTCCCGCCGCGCCGCACCGGCCCGGAACTCGTCGGCCAACGCCGCGGCCACCGTGCGCGCTTCGGTGTCGTCGGCGATCACATGGGCGTTCGCCGGCGCTGCGCCGGCGGGCGGTACGGGTGCGGTCACGGTGGTCCTCCGTGCGGTGTGCGGCGGATGGTCGGGGGAAACGGCCGGTGAGGCGGGCGGTTCAGGCGGCGGCCGGCATCTGGTGGGCGCTGCCCGGCCGTAGTGCCCACGCGAACTGGTCCACCACCTGGTGGAGCCCCCTCTCGGCCTCGGCGTCGAGGGAGATCCCACCGCCTTCGAGGGCCGTGATGTGCCGGTCGAGGACGAACCAGCCCTGGACGATGTGCCGCGCTCCCATGGCGGACAGTACCGGCCGCAGCGCGTAGTCGATGGCGAGAACGTGCGCGGTACTGCCACCGGTGGCCAGCGGCAGTACGGTCTTGCCGGCCAGCGCGTACTGCGGCAACAGGTCGAGCAGGGACTTCAGGACCCCGGAGTAGGCCGCCTTGTAGACGGGGGTGCCGATCATCACCGCGTCGGCCTCCTCGAACAGTTCCGTCGCGTGGACGATCGCCGGGTGGGCGAAGTCCGCGCCGAGCAGCGCTTCGGGGGGAAGGGTGCGGACGTCGAGGGGTACGACGTGATGGCCCCTGGCGGCGAGCCCGGTGTCCAGGTGCCTGAGCAGGCGGGCCGTGCGGGAGCCGGCGGACGGACTGCCGGAGACGGAGAGGACGGTGGCCATGCGGAATCACCTCGTGAAATCTGCGGGTGCGGTGGTGAGCGCGGGCAGCGGCGAGCATCCGCGTGCCCGGCGGAGTGACCCGCCGGACACGCGGTAAGCGACAGGAAGACCGGGGAAGCCGTTGCCGGTGTGCTGTGAACACCGGGCTCGCGCCGCGTCCGGATGACACGCGGTGTGCTGCGGGCCCGGTCCTATCGCGCCTGACGACACAGGGCGCTGGAGACGCGCACCAGGTCCACGTGACGGCGGCGGGTCAGCTCCCACAGATCCCGCATCGCTCGTCACCACCTCTCGAACCTGTTTCACCGAAGCATGTGCTCACGAGATTAGCGACCGGCGTCGCCCGCGTACATTCGGGATCCGCAAAGTGGTGATAGGGATTCCCTTCAACGCCGATCGGAGAACATGAGGCCATGCGGATAGAACAGCTCGAATACATCGAGGCCGTGACCCGTCTCGGCTCTCTTCGCCGGGCGGCCGAGGCCCTGCATCTGTCCCAGCCCGCGCTGAGCGAGACCGTCCGCAATCTGGAGCGTGAGCTGGGCGTGGACATCCTGGACCGCAGGCGGTCGGGGGCCAAGATCAGCGCCGCGGGCCGTGAACTGCTGCCGCACATCACCGGTGTGCTCGACGCGGTCGAGGGGCTGCGCAGAGCGGCCGACGAGCAGCACCACACCAGCCGGATGATCCGGCTCGGCACGGTCCACGCCGCCACTGTGCCGCTGCTCGTGCCCACCATCCGGGCGTTCCGGGCCGCGCATCCGGAGACGCAGGTCGAGGTGGTCAGTTCCCAGCAGACCGCGCTGCACAGCGCGCTGCTGGAGGGCGGTCTCGATCTCGGCCTCGTCAACTACCTTCAGGGCGACGACACCCCGCCCGGATTCCACACCACGGAGCTGCTGCGCGGCCGGCCGGTGGCCTGCGTGCGCTCCGACAGTCCGCTGGCCGCGAAGGAGAGGGTCTCGGTGGACGATCTGCTCAGCCAGCCGCTCGTCGTGATGCGGTCGGGCTACCTCATGCACCGCTACGTCCACCGGCTCCTGCACGGGCGCAGTCCCAGCTTCTCGTACTCGACGGACGGCGCCGAGATGGGGAAGCTGATGGTCGCCGAGGGTCTCGGCACCACCGTGCTGCCCGACTTCAGCGTGCGCGGAGATCCGCTGGAGCGCGCGGGGATGATCACCTTCCGTCCTCTCGAAGTCGAGGACACCGCCGTGCTGTTGGTGATCCAGCGTCCTCTCGCCGGCTCGGTCCCCGCCGCGTCCCGTGCGCTGCACGCGATGTTCGTCGGCCTCGCCGCCGACTACACCGCGAAGGCCGCGGCCGCCGACCCCGGCCCGGCGGCGGGGTGACCCACTGCCGCCCCTGCGAGGGGCGGCGCCCGCCGTTTCGTTCGACGACCGGCGGCCAGACGCCGCCACCGGGTCCCGATCTCCCCTCGCCGGGCAACGAGTCGTCCGGTCAGGTACCGCAGGGTGCGACTGGACAGGTCGATCGACGACGGGTAGACAAGCACACGAAGCTCCTGGCGGACGGTGGATCTTGGTCGAGAACCCATCTACCAGGAGCTTCGTCGTTCCGCAGAGCCGTCCAACACGCTGCCAGCACCACCAGGTTGGGAAGAGCTCAGTGTTATTCGTGGCGCAGACCGTCCGGCCGCATGAGCCGCCACAGCGCGGGCAGGCTGAGCAGTGTCGTCAGCACGACCACCGCGCCGCCCGCGCCCGTCAGTGTCACCACAGCTGCCCAGTCCACCGCAGGGGACTGGCTGACCATCAGCTGGAGCACGGATCCGAGCAACACCCCGGTCGCACTGGCCAGGAGCATTCCCAGTGCGACCGGCAGGGCCGACTGCCACAGGACTGACCACCCCAGGGTGGAGCGCCGGGTCCCGAACGCGACCAGTGCCGCCAGCAGCTTCTTGCGTTCGCGTAGCTGTTCCAGTGTCGACAGCAGCAGACTCAGCCCGATCAGGAGCAGGAGGGCGACCGTGCCGATGCCGATGCCCTTCACCACGTTGGCGAACTTCCGATCGGTGACCGTGGCCTGCTCGGCTATGACCGCTGCCAGCGGGTGCACCGCGCTCGCGGCCTCGCGTACCGAGTCGGCTTCGTCCACCGAGTTGCTGCGCAGATCCACCTTTATCAGGACGTTGGCCGGCACCTCGTCCAGTCGCGGCACCGCACCGCGCGTCGCGAGCACACCTTCCGTGCTCGACTGCCCGGCCACAGCCGATACGATCCTGAGCCGGTCGGGCACGACCCACGGTACGCCGCGGTCGGCACCGCCCCGCTGCTCGGAGGGGGCGACCAGCAGTCGGGCCCCAGGCCTCACCAGTGCCTTGTCCTGCGCGCTCTCGCTTCCGTTGTTGACGAGAAAGACATCGCCGTCCGTGCACGACGGAAGGTCTGCCAGCCTGCTCAGCGACGCGCAGTCACCGACGTTCAAGCGGGACAGATAGTCCTCGCCCTTCGCCGGCGACGCGGAGCCGAGGTTCTGGGTGAACAACACGCTCGTGGATTTCACACCGTCCGCGCCGCGGACGCCGGAAACGAGTTCGGCACGCTTCTTCGGGGGCACACCGTCCATGACGACACGCATGTCGTCTGTCGCGTAGGTGTATTTGACGTAGTCGCTCTCCAGGCTCGTGAACAACATCTGCAAGGCGATGCCACCGGCCACGGCGACCGCGATGCCGCTGACCAGCCGGGCCGCAGTTCCCGAGCTGAGCTGGAGCCGCCGCACGGCGAGCTGCCAGCTGACACTGCCTCCATCGAGCCGCTTCACGACCGCTTCGATGACCCAGGGCAGCAGCACGATCATTCCGAACAGCAGGAGCACTGTCCCCGTGATCACCTGGGGCGTGTTGAAGAACGCTCCGTCCCTGCTCCCGCCGACGAGCGGGGTGAGCAGGGCCAGACCAGCCGCCGTCGGCAGCAGCCGCCACCACAGGCGTCGTCTCCGAGCCTGCGCCGACCGGACCACTCCCAGGGGTTCGATGATTACACCGCGCATCGCGAGGAGCGTCACACCAAGGGCGCAGACCGGTACCAGCACCGCGATCAGCGCCACCAACGCCGGACTCGGGTCCGCGTCGGCCGGGAAGACGTCCAGTCCCGCGACCGAGACGTCAGCGATCCAGCCGCGCGCCAGCAAGAAGAACCCGGTACCCGCCACCAGCCCCAGTACGGACCCGACAAGTGCTTCACCGGCGGCGACCCATCGCACCCCCTTCCGGTCCACACCGACCAGCCGCAGCGCGGCGAGCCGGCGGTCCCGGCGTTCGCCGCCGAACCTCAGGGCCGCGATGGTGAACACCCCAACCGGCGTCAGCAGCACCACGAGCATGACGACGACGAGGAGCATGAGAAACGGGTCGATCCCCGCGGAAGCACCGACCGTGTTGTACGAGCCGACCCGGACGACGTCCCCCTCTCCCGGCCTCAGCGTGTCATTGCCCGCGTAGTAGGCGAGTTCGCTCGGTCCCAGCAGTCCCTCGTCCCTGATGGTTCCGGTGACGCGGTAGGGCAGTCGCTCCTTCAGCGATGCCCCTTCGGTAGAGGACAGCAGTTCCTTGAGCGCCGGCGAGACGACCATGTCTCCGGGCTCGGGTATCCCGACGAGGCCGGGAGGTACCGGCGCCTCGGGCCCCTCGGCGTACACGAGCCGGCCGCGCACCTCTCCGCCGCCACCCGCGTCCTGGACCTTGCCCACCAGCAGTGTGTTCGCCGCACGGGGAATCACCTCCCCCACCACATAGTCGCTGCGTGCGTCGGACCGCGCCGACCGCGCGTCAAGCGCGTTCGGGATGGCCGCGGTGAGAAGTAGCAGCGCCGCTCCCAGCCCGACACCGACCGTGGTGAGAAGGGTTCGGATCCAGCCTTCACGGCCGGAAGCCACCGCGAAACGCACACCCAGCAGAAGACTCCGCGTCCTGTTCACGGGCGCTCCACCGTCGCGGCACCCGCAGACTTGCCGTCCCGGACGACTACTTCGCGATGAGAGTACGCCGCCACCCGTGCCTCGTGTGTCACGAGAACGACGGCCGCGCCGGTCTCCTGGGCGGCGGTGATGAACAGATTCATCACGCGCTCGCCGTTGTACGAGTCGAGGGCGCCGGTCGGCTCGTCCGCGAAGATCACACGAGGTTCCGTGACCAGCGAACGGGCCACGGCTACTCGCTGGCCCTGGCCCCCGGACACCTCACCGGGGCGCTTGGCCGCGAGGTCGTCGACCTCAAGCCGGGCCATCCACTCCAGGGCTCGGCCCTCGGCCTTCCCCCGACGGACGCCGGAGAGCCGCAAAGGCAGCGCCACGTTCTCCACACACGTCAGCTCGGGCACCAACTGACCGAACTGGAAGACGAAGCCGAATTCACCGCGCCGCAGAGCACTGACTTCACCATCGTGCATATCGAGCATATTGCGCCCGTCATACTGAATGACTCCGGAGTCCGGCCGCACAACGCCGGCGAGACAGTGCAGCAGCGTCGACTTGCCGGACCCGGACGGGCCCATCACAGCGACGATTTCGCCAGCCCCGACCGCGATGCTCGCGCCGTCGAGTGCCGGGGTCGGGCCGTACGCCTTGCGCAAGCCAGACCCGGAGAGCAGGGTGGTGGTCATTCGTTCACTTCCTTGACAAGGCTGAAAAGACGGTCGGCGGCCACTTCGAGCGGGTGGGCGTCGGCCCCATATGCCGTGACGCGGCCCCTGCAGGGCGTGCTCGGCCCCATGAATCCCTTCCTTTGCAATGGATGCGGAGGCGACCAGTCCGCATGCTGTCGACTATAACCTCGATGTATACATTGAGTGTATAGATGGGTGTGTGACGCCCCCGTCAGACCTCGCTCCCCGATCAGGTCCGCCCGGAGAACCGCGGCAGACCTTCCCTCTCGCCGGGCCGCGGCGCCGTATCGCGGCCGTCACCCCAGGTGGGCGGCAATGCCTGCATCCGGACGCCGGACAGCAGTTCATGCGCTCCGAACTGCTCCTGATGACACAGGACAAGGACGCCATAACCAACGGGAAAGAGAGCGATGAGCGCCATCGACAGGGGCGCGCCACGGAGGCCGAAGGCATCCAGGGACAGCCAGGGGCTGTCGGACACACCGGTGACCCACAGGACCTCAACGACCGGATCGCTCAGGAACGCGATCGTCAGCCACCCCGACAGCGCGGTGACCGGCAACAGCATGACCAGGAGAGACGGGAAGGCGATCACGGTGAGCAGCAGCTGCCGCAGGGCAACACACCGCCGGGCCACCCTCCCACCGTCGATGCCGGTGAAGCGAAGGCGGAGCAGGAGCATCCCCGGGGTCACCCAGGCCAGGAACGGCAACACGGCGAACCAGCACACGCACACCAGCAGCGGTATCAGCAAGGGCGACGGGTGGGCGCCAACGCCATACCTGGCGACTATCGACACACCCCACGCCACGATCGCGCAGCCCGCGATGTCCACCACCAGGGCGGTCAGGCGACGGCCGAACGGAACAGGCTCATGCGCCCGTACGCGAGGGCCTTTCGCCCCCAGCGTGGGCAGTGCGCGAGCCAGGGGGCCGGCGGCCATCCAGCCAATCGCGGCGCCGGCCGAATTGGTCACCAGGTCATCCACGTCGAAGAGGCGGTAGGGGCACGGATAAGCCCCCCAGAGGCCGGTTCCCTGCGTCACTTCGAAGAACAGGGCCACCCCGAAGCCCGCGAGCAGTGCCACGACCATGCCGCGTCGGAGGTGGTACCGGACGAAGATCCCGAGGGGGAGCAGGAGCAGAAGATTGAACACCACACCTGCCACCGCTGGATTGTCCAGGACCAGCGGGCCGAAGCCGATCTTGCGGTCGGCCTCCTTCCAGATGTCCCCGAAGGTGTGCCCGACCCGCCACTCGGGTTTGGCGACGAGCACATATCTGGCGCACATGTCTGCGGTGGGCTTCGGCAGCGGCAGCAAAGTCAGGCACGCGGCGGTCAGCATGTAGTACAGGAAGCCGCACAACGACAGCACACGGCCTCGCGTGAGGCCGCCATGCCGACGGTAGAGGGCCACCGTCACGGGCACGAAGAGAAGCAGAGCGAGCAGTGGAAAGATCGCCGCGGCCGTCTTGACCGGCAACCAGTACTCAGAAACCATGACCCGACTATACACAGAGTGTATAGTCGGGTTATCGAGGGTCGGGCTGATCAGAGAACAGATCCTGGTTGACCGACGGACCGTGCAGCTCGCAGTGTGACATGTAGTGATGCATGTTCCAGAAGACGTCGATGGTCTCGACCGCGCCCGCTGCCGCTTCAGGTGATCGACAGGCATATGCGCGTCACCTCCGCCGAGTGGGCACTGACCTGTGTCCGGGGCGGGTTGTTGTACCTTCCGGCCTCGATGCCTCACGCGGTCGAGGTACTCACCTCCTCCTGGCTCTCGCTGACTCTGGGACTCTGGCGGGTACCTGACGCCACCGGTTGGAACGGACGAGGGAAGCCGGCGGACGCCCGTGCTGCGGTGAGAACCTGTGCCGCGAACCGCACTACCCACCGCCGACGCAATGTGGTCGAGCGCTGTTCTCCATCTGCCCGAACGACCCCGAGGGACGGGGACAGTCGGGGTCTCTGAGATCGCCGACTCAAACTCCGCCGAACCCTTGAAGGTCGCCGACCCGAACCCGACGTATCCGAAGCAGGGTTGGCCGGTGGTGGGATCGCGAAGGGCGTCGAGAAGGCCGTCGAGAAGTGGCTGAGTGAAGGCGGTGCTGCTGTGGTCGACGTGGGTGCCGGGGGTCAGTCCGGTTAAACAGGCGTCGCGGTCCACGTCGGCCGGGTGGGGCAGGCACATGGTGTGGCCAGGCAGGCGGAGTCGGGGACGGTGTGGGGTTCGGGGGCCATACGTGTAGGACGATCGAGCGCGCTCAATGCTTTTTTCGCTCAGCGCAATCGCACCAAGGTCGCCATGCCCACGGCCTCGTCCTACGGCCACCACTTCATGAAGGCATGCAAAGCCGCCGGGCTGGTGGACGCTAACGGTAAGCCGAAGTGCACGCCGCACGGCCTTCGCCACTTCTTCGCCTCAACGGCGTTGGCGAACGGAATTTCCCTCCACGAAGTGTCTCGCTGGCTGGGGCACAAGTCGATCAGGACTACCGTCGACATCTATGTGCTGACCGTGCTGATTCTGTGCTGGCTCGGTAGCTCCAAAGTGTTGTTTTCGCAGGTGGCAGCGGTATTGTGGACGTTCGGGAGCAACGTCAAGGCGCTCCAGAGCCGTTGACGGGGACGGGGAGACCAGGGGGACGGGGGGGGGCACGGCGGCGGCTCGGGGCGGCCATCCTCCGTCAGTGGTGTGGTGGGCGTGTCCGGCGGTGGCGTCGGTATGCCCACACGGCCAGCGCGAGGACGACCACCCCGGCGATCACGGCCCCGGCGATCTGTCCCACCTGTGACTCGATCCTGGTGAACGCGGCCCCGGCGAAATAGCCGACCGCCGTACTGCTCACGCCCCAGCACAGCCCGCCCAGCGCGTTGAACAGCAGGAATTTCCGGTACGGCATGTCCGAGAGCCCCGCCAGCGCCGGCATCAGCGCGCGGAGGAACGCGATGAAGCGGGCCAGGAACACCGCCGAGGCGCCCCGTACCCGGATCATCTCGCGCGCCCGTTCGACGTGGTCCTGGCGTCTGCGCAGACTCCTGGCCGACAGGATCCGGTCGCCGAAGTGGCGGCTCACCGCGTAGCCGGTGCTGTCGCCGAGGATCGCGGCGAGCACCACGACCACCGTCAGCCACCACACCGACACCTCGCCCTGGGCGGCCAGCAGCCCGCCCAGTACGGCGGCGGTCTCGCCGGGAAGCACGAAGCCGAAGAAGAGAGCGTCCTCGCAGAACACGAGCGCGCCGACCACGGTGTAGATCACGGGACCGGAGAGACCGCCGAGCCAGTTGGTGATCGTATTCATCCGGCGCGTCCCTCCGTTCCGCCAATACCGGGCGATACCGGCCTTACGGGCGATGATGACAGTGTGTACACGGTCACGGGGGCAGCGCGCCGTACGCGTACTCGTCAAAGACGTCCACGGGCCGCCACCCGGACCCCGTCCGGCGTCCCGGAGAGGCGAGGCGAGGCCCGGAGAGGCGAGGCGAGGCCCGAAGAGGCGCGCGCGCCGCGCGTCCACCGCCGATGACCGGCGGAGGCGGGCGCGGCGCGCGCTCGGCTCACGTGTCAGTGCTCACCGGCGGCCCCTCACCTGTAGGTCAGATCGGAGGCGCTGTACTTGCAGTACGTGCCGTCCGCGTCGGAGCCGTTCTTCGTCGGCTCGGCGCCGGTGTTGTTCCCGATGTACTTCTGGCACGGCACGATCTTCCTGCTGCTGTCCCCGACGATGGTGATACCACGCAGGGTCAGTGAGTCGCCGTAGTTGGTGTTGATGCCGCCGATGACACCGCCGGGGGCGGTGATCTCGGTGTTGGTCACATTGACCGTGCGCTTGTACTGACTCGAGCAGTTGCCGCAGGAGCGGACGAAGGTCTTGAAGTCCTGGCCGGCGAAGTTGGAGATGTTCAGTGTGCCGCCGCCGTTGAACTGGAAGATCTTGTCCGCCGCCTTGCGGGCGCCGCCGCCGGTGACCGTGTACGTCTCGCCGGTGCCGCGGAAGGTGGCCGCGTCCTCGCCGACGTCCTCCCACCAGACGTTCTGGAGTGTGCAGCTCCCGGCGCAGTGGATGCCGTCGGCGGCGGGGGCACCGATGATGACGTTCTTCAGGGTCGCGCCGTCGGCGAGCCGGAAGATCGGGTCCTGGCCCTCGTTCTGGCCGCCGCTGCCCAGGTCACCGGTGCCGTAGTAGCGCTTCATACCGCCGTCCACGGAACCGCTGACGGGCTTCGTGGCGCCGACGGCCTCGCTGCCGTTGGGCGACGGCCAGGTGGCCGCCGCCGCGGTGGGCAGTGTGAGTCCGGAGGTGAGTGTGGCGAGGAGAAGGCCGGCGGCGCCGAGGCCGCCGGCGATCACCCGCCGTTTCCCTGCGGCCGGGCGGGTGCTGTGCCGTCGTGTCATGAGGGGGTGCTCCTTCTGTCGGGTGAACGGTGTGGACCGCCCATTCACGGAGTGGTGATTCGCGGAGTGCAGATTCACGGAGTGGTGATTCACGGGGCGGTGCTTCACGGCGTGGTGGTTCGCGGGGCGGTGATGACCGGCCGGGGCGGCGTGGGCATCTTGTCGCCGATGGGGAAACTGGGGTGCGGCGGCTGGTTGTAGGCGGTGTTCTGCCAGGCCAGGGCCGTCCGGTACATGCGGTCGTGCAGCAGCGTGGTGATCTTCCGGTCCGTGGCGTGCGGTGTGGAGTAGATACGCAGCGCCGTGTTGTTCGTGGTGGGCCAGATGACCTCCTCGCGCCAGTCGCCGAGAATGTCGCCGGAGAGGGACGGGGTCGCCTTGGTGCCGTTGTTGGAGTGCACCCCTGCCGCGGTCAGCAGCCGGCTGTCCGACGACGGGCCGTACTTGTCGATACGGGTGCCGTCGAGCAGTTCGCGCACCGGATCGCCGTCCCACCACGCCAGGAAGTTGGCCGACGACGGTTTGCGGCCCCGGGCGGTACCGGCCCTGTCACGGATCGAACCGTCGGCCGCCGACCACATCTCCGAGCCGTCGCTGCCCGCCCAGATGTCCCCGGCCACACCGCGGCCGTTGTCGCCGCCGGACGGGGTCTGCCACAACACCTGGCCGGTCCTGGCGTCGGCGAAGTACGAGGAGGGCTTGGAGGCGTCCTCGTCCACCTTGAAGTACTCGAGGCCAGGGCGGGACGGGTCGAGATCGCCGAGATGGGCCGCGTCGCCGTGGCCGTTGCGCGTCGTCCACAGGCCGGAGCCGTTGTCGTCCACGGCCATCGAGCCGTACACGATCTCGTCCCTGCCGTCGCCGTCCACATCGCCGACCGTGAGGGCGTGGTTGCCCTGGCCGTCATAGCCCTTGCCGCTGTTGGTGGAGCTGTTGGTGTCGAACGTCCATCTGCGGGTGAGCTGACCACCGTTGAAGTCCCAGGCGGAGATCACCGTACGGGTGTAGTACCCCCGCGCCATGATCAGGGAGGGGTTGCTTCCGTCCAGATAGGCGGTCCCGGCCAGGAAACGGTCCACGCGGTTGCCGTACGAGTCGCCCCAGGAGGCGACGGAGCCGCGTGGCGGGACATGGTCGACCGTGCTCCGCGCGGCTCCGGTCCGCCCGTCGAACACCGTCAGGAACTCGGGCCCTTCGAGGACATACCCGCTGGAATTACGGTGATCGGCGGAGGCGTCGCCGATCGCCCTTCCCGTACCGTCGACCGTGCCGTCGGCGGTCTTCATGGCGACCTCGGCCCGGCCGTCACCGTCGTAGTCGAAGACCTGGAACTGCGTGTAGTGCGCGCCGGAGCGGATGTTGCGGCCCAGGTCGATGCGCCACAGGCGTTGGCCCTGGAGCGTGTAGCCGTCCAGGATCGTGTTGCCGGTGACCCCGGACTGGGAGTTGTCCTTGGCGTTGGTGGGCTGCCACTTCAGGACGAGGTCGAGGTCGCCGTCCCCGTCGAGGTCACCCACCGACGCGTCGTTGGCCTCGTATGTGTGGTCCGGTCCTGCCGCCGGGACGGAGACCGGCACATCGAGATAGCCGGAGCGGAACTGGACCGCGCTGGGCGAGGCGGGCTGCTCCACGCCGTTGACGAGCGCGCGCACCGTGTAGTCCGCGGAGCCGGGGGCGTCCTTGTGCAGATAGTTCGTGGTGGTGATCGGCGCGGTGTTGACCTTGACCGAGCCCCGGTAGAGGTTGAAGGACACGTTGTCCGCGTCGGTCGCCAGCCAGCGCCAGCTGACCAGGTTGTCATTTCCCGTGTGCACACTGACCAGACCGCGGTCGAGCCGTTCCAGCCGCGCCGCCGCCACCGCCCGTTCACCGGGCCGTGCCACGCTCGGCGCGGGCGTCAGCAGCCCGGCGAGGACCGCCCCGGCCACCGCGAGCACGCCCAGCGGCACCACTCCGCGGGCGGGCGGGCGTGGTGGTGGGGATCCCGAACGCGCTGGGTACGAGCCGACTCTGAACCGCACGAGTCCTCCAGAGGGGTGGGGGGTGTCTGTCCCTGCGTCCCCTGGTCGCCGCCCGCACGGAAAAGGTTGCCGCCCCTAGGGCGTGTTTCGGATCCGGCCCCGCCCCCGGCTCCTCGCGCTGTACGGGCCCTACCTCCGGGGTCGCATGTCCGGCCCGTAGACCGTCCGGTAGTCCGGTACGACGACACGGGACGCGGGGCTCGCGGCGCGCACCCCGGCCACCAGACCGTCCAGATCCGCGCCGGGATCCCGCAGCGGCGGTCCGCTCAGGGGCACTTCGAAGTTGTCCCAGTGGACCGGTACGACCACGCCGGGCGAGCCGAGCGCCCCCATCAGCCGGGGAACGTACCGGTGTGTCGCCGTGCTGGACGGGACGGCGACCATGGCGATGTCGGGCCGCAGCCCCGTCACCTCGCGCTCGATGAAGTCGCTGCCGCCCATCAGGAAGACCGAGGGCCCGTTCCCGAACGTCACCTGGAAGGCGAGGGTGTCGCCCTCCGGCAGCTCGCCGATGGTCGTCGGTGCGGTGGCGGGCGGGGCGTTGAGGGTGCCGGGGGAGAAGTAGGAGTGGTTCTTGTTGCGGCTGTGGACGGACGCCACGGCCTCGACGGTGTATCCGCCGAAGTCCAGCACCTCCCCGCCCCTGACCACGGAGAGCTGTGCCGGGTCGACGCCCAGCGAGCACAGCAGGTGGTACGTCGTCTCCGTACCGACGACCCGCGCCCCCGTCGTCTTCGCGAGATACGGGACATCGTTGAGATGGTCCCAGTGGCTGTGGCTGACGAGCATGACCTCGGGATGGCCCGCGTGCCGGTCGACGAGCCCCTCGTCCGTCTCCAGCTCCGTGGCCGCGTCGAACGTGCCGTCGAACAGGCCGGTGGGGAAGCGGGTGACATACGGGTCGAAGAGCACGGTCCGGCCGTCGAGATCCATGCGCCAGCCCGAGGTGCCGAGCCAGCGCCAGGACACCGGATCCGCCCGGCTGGGCGCCGGACGGGACGCCGTGCCCGACGGGGCTGCCGTGGTGCGGGTCGGGTCCGCAGCCGACGCGGCCGTGGGCAGCGCCAGTCCGGCGGCCGTACCGAGCACGGCGGTTCTCAGGACCGAACGACGGCCGGGCCGGGGCGTGCGCTGTGTGTGATCGGGGTTCATGACGGCAGGAGATCAGCGCGGACCCGCCGCCGTCCAAGACCGAAGCGGCGCATCTCCCATATCCGGTGACGTATGACCGCAGGTCACGCGCTTGTTCGAGGCTCGCGTGCGCCCTTCGCGTCAGATCATCCGCGTCCCTCGCGCAGTGCCTCCACCGCGATCCGGGCCGCCGCGCCGATGGCCGAATCCACCGCGGTGCGGTTGGTGACCGGATCGCCGGTACGCGCGAAGACGGCGACCGCGTACCGCCCGCCGTCGGGGTAGTGCACGACACCCGCCTCGGCGTGGAGCCCCGGCAGCGTGCCCGTCTTGGCGGCGACGCGCACCTCGTCGGGGAAGCCCGAGACGAGCCGGTGGCGAAATACCTGACGTCCCATCAATTCCCGCACCTGCGCACAGGCTTCGGGCGGTCCCGCCTCGTCGCGCCAGATGAGTTCCAGCAGCCGGGTGATCTCGCGCGGGGTGCTCGCGCTCGTACGCTCCGGATCCAGCACGCTCAGACCGCGCAGCCGCTCGGCCGTCAGCGACGGATAGATGGCGGCGAACTCCCGCTCGTCGCGCGCCCCCACCTCCGCGAGCATCGTCTCCAGTAACTGGCGCGGCCCGCCCAGGATCCGGGTGCGGTGGAGCCCCAACTCCGCGGCGAGCAGCCGGACCGTGTCCGTGCCGACCCGTGCCAGCAGCAGATCGGCCGCCGAGTTGTCGCTCACCGACATGGCGAAGTGGGCCAGATCGCGCAGCGATACCTCGATGTCGTCCAGACACCCCGCGGTGCCCCATCCGCCGAGCCGGTCGTCGGCCGTCACCCATACCCTTTCCCTCGGGTCGAGTTGGCCCGCGGCCACCTGCCGCGCGAACTCCAGCACGAGCAGCACTTTGAACACGGACGCCAGCACGACCGGTTCGTCCGCCCCGATCGCGATCTCGGCGCGGCCCGCCGAGCCTGCCCCGCCCTCCGAGCTTGCCCCGTCCTCCGAAGCCCTACCGTCCTCCGAGTCTGCCCCGTCCGGCGAACCCCTACCGTCCGCCCCGTCCGGCGAACCCGCCCTGCCCGGCGGCCCGTTCGGGACGGAAGGGCCGGGTTCGATCGCCACCGCGTGCAACCGCGCCTCCGCCCCCGCCGCCGCGAACACCGCTCCGACTCGCTCCTCGACCGGTATCACCCTCGCCGCCCCCCTCGCATAGGCTCATGGCGTGGATCTCCTGCGCCACCTCCGTATTTTCGCCGTCGTCGCCGAAGAACTGCACTTCAGCCGGGCCGCGGACATCCTGGGCATGGCCCAGCCACCGCTCAGCCAGGCGATCCGCCGGCTGGAGAAGGAGCTCGGCACCGAACTCTTCGACCGCTCACGACGCCAGGTCCGGCTGACGGCCGCGGGCACGGTCCTGCTGGAGGAGGCACGGGACGTGCTCGTACGGGAGGAGCGGCTGCGGGCGCTGGTGCGCCGCGCGGGGGAGGGCGGTCCCTCCGCGCTGCGGGCGGGCGTCCCGCCGGACACCCCGGCGTCCGTGCTGCACGCGCTGCTCGCGGCCTGCGCGGAGCGGGCGCCGGACCTCCGGGTCGACCTGCGGGAAGAGACGACGGAGGAGCAGCTGCGGCTGCTCGCCTCCGGCCGGCTCGATGTGGGGCTGCTCCATCAGCCGGCCGACACCACCGGTCTGGTCGCGGGGCCCGAGGTGTCCGTGGAGCTGGGTGTGGTGCTGCCGCGTACCTCACCGCTGGCCGGGGCGCCCGAGGTCGCGCTCGGCGAGCTGGCCGGCCACGATCTCGTTCTCTTCCCCCGGGCGACCGCCCCCGGCCGGTACGACAGCACGCTGGACAGCTGCCGCCTGGGCGGCTTCGTCCCGGCCCGGATCCGGCACGCCCGTACCCCCGAGTTCCTGATCGGACTGGTGGCCGCGGGCCAGGGGATCGCCTTCGACGCGGGTCCCGTGGCCCGCAAGGAGCCACGTGTGATCTGGCGGCCACTGGCGGGCCGCCCGCTCACCCAGCGGATCGTGGCCGTACGGCCGACCCGGGCGGCCCATCCCGCGGCCCGGACCTTCGCGGAGCTGGCGACGGACGTGCTCGCCCGCGACTCCCCGCCCGCCGTACGCCCAGCCGGGGAGTCCGCGGAGCCCGGGGAGTCCGGGGGGTACGGAGGGTCCGGGAAGCCCGGGGCGCCCGGATCCCCCGGCGAGGAGTCCCCGGGGGACCTGGGGGCCCTGAGGGACCCGCGAGACCCCAGAGGCCCCAGGGACCCGCGGGACCCCAGGGACCCCAGGGATCCGCGAGACCCCAGGGACCCCACGGACCCGGGAGACCCCACGGACCCGCAGACCCCCAGGGACCCGCTGGACCGGCCCGGACCCCGGCCCTGGTCGGTCGTCTACGGCTGACCGGCCTGCACGGCTGCGCC
The DNA here is from genome assembly GCF_044741565.1 of Streptomyces sp. NPDC088147. Taxonomy (NCBI): domain Bacteria; kingdom Bacillati; phylum Actinomycetota; class Actinomycetes; order Kitasatosporales; family Streptomycetaceae; genus Streptomyces; species Streptomyces sp. NPDC088147. Next base: position 135,712 of record NZ_JBIUSY010000011.1, read on the forward strand.
GGGCCGAAACGAGGGGCGCGGGAACCCGTGGCGCGGGCCCCGAGAGGTGGTCGCTCGCGGCGCCGCCCATGCTCCCGTGACCCCCTCCGGAGTAGTGTGAAGAGATCGAGGGTATGTCGCCGTCGGCCGCTTTGCCGGGGGCGTCCTCGATGATGGACGAGGTCGGAGGCGCGGCCCTCCAGGAGCGTGATCGCCATGATCAGGAACGTGATCGCGAGGATCGCGACTGACGCGGTGACCATACGGCCGGTGACCATACGGCCGGTGACCATACGGCCAGTGACCATACGGACGCGGGCCCACGTGGACCGTGGAGCGACTCCGTCCGACGGGGCCCGGCGCGCCGCCACGAGGGAGACGGGTGGAGCAACGACGTATGTCCGTGGCAGATGACTCCGCGCAGAGCCCCATCGGTGCGATCGGGCGGGTCACCGTGCCGATCCCGGCCGACGGCCCCGGCGAGGTGCTGGTGTCCGTACGGGGCGGATCCGAGGCCTACGCGGCCTGGGCGGACCACCCGATCGGCAGAAACCTCCGGGTGATCGTCGTCGATTCGATCTCGGCGCGTTCGGTGATCGTGGAGCCCTTTCCGTCCTGAACCCCTTCCTGAACACAGAGAAGCAGGCAGTTCGACAGGAGTACCCCATGCTGTTCTGGCATGTTCCCGCGCCCAACGAGGCGATGCTCATATCCGGTTCCAAACGTCAGGCACAGGACACGCAGTTCCGGATCGTCACCGGGCACGGCAGTTTCGTCATGCCCATCAAACAGAAGGCCCGCATGCTGTCACTCGCGCTGCGGGAGGCGGAGATCGTCGAGGACTGTGTGACCCAGCAGGGCATCCGGCTCAAGGTCCGCGCGGTATCCGTGTTCAAGGTCGGCGACGACGCCGTGTCGATCGCCAACGCGGCCCGGCGCTTCCTGACGGAGCAGGAACACATGGAAGAGCTGGTCGGCCGGATCTTCGCCGGTCACCTGCGCTCCATCATCGGCGGACTGACCGTGGAGCAGATCATCCGGGAGCGCGACCGGGTGGCCCAGGAGGTCAAGCAGGGCAGCCACAGCGAGATGGAGAAGCTCGGCATCGTCGTGGACGCCCTCCAGATCCAGGAGATCGAGGACGCGACCGGATACATCAGCAACCTGGCGGCCCCGCACGCCGCCGCCGTCGCGAGCCAGGCGCGTATCGCCCAGGCCAAGGCGGACCAGGAAGCCTCCGAACGCGAGCAGCAGGCCGCCGCGCTCAAGGCCGAGTACGAGCGGGACACCGCGATCAAGCGGGCCGGCTTCCTCGCCGAGACGGAGCAGGTCAACGCCCGTGCCGCGCAGGCGGGACCGCTGGCGGAGGCCAGGGCCTCGCAGGACACCATCGAGCAGCAGACGGCGCTGGCGGAGCGTCAGGCGCTGCTGGCCGCACAGCGGCTGGAGGCCGAGGTCCGGCGCCCGGCGGACGCCGAGGCGTACCGGCAGCGGACGCTCGCGGAAGCGGGGCGTGACCGGGCGAAGTTCGAGGCGGACGGCAACGCGTACAGCGAGCGCGCGCTCGCCCAGGCGCAGGCCGACGCGAACACCGCCCGCGCGGCTTCCCTGAAGGACGGCAACCAGGAACTCATCGCGGCCAACCGCGTCGTGGAGAACCTGCCGGCGCTGGCCGACGCGGCGGCCCGGGGCATGTCGGGTGCGAACCTCACCGTCCTGAACGGCACCGACGGCGTCAACGACATGGCGGCGGGTCTGGTGGGCCAGGGCATGGCCATCCTGAACTCGCTCAAGGGTTCCGCCGACGACACCAAGGAGTCCGGCGCGACCCCCGCCGTGAACCGGAAGCCCGCGCTCCGTGTCACCGAGTCCACGTGACGCCGAGCCCTCCCACAGGGCCAGCCCTCCCACAGGGCCCCAGACCGGTTCCAGAACCCGCTTCTAGGACCGGTCCGGGGCTCTGTCGTCGGACACGTCCTCGGCGAGGCGCTTGATCGCCGAGAGCCGGGAGTCCCAGTCCGCGGCGACCCGGTCCATCCACCGGGCCGTGACGCTGAGCCGGGCGGGGCGTACCGCGTACCGCGCCTCGCGACCTGCCCGGTGAGCGGCGACCAGACCGGCCCGGTCGAGGACCGCGAGATGTTTGACGATCGCCTGGCGGCTGACCGGCAGTTCCCCGGCCAGGACCGTGGCGGTCGCCTCGCCGTGCGCGGCGAGGGCGTCGAGTATCCGGCGCCGGGTCGGATCCGCCAGCGCGGTCAGGACCTCCGCCACGGTGTCCTGGTCGGCTTCTGCCGTCATGCGTCGAGTCGCTCCACGTAATCCCGGATGGTGACGACCATCTCCGTCCAGCCATCCGTGTGGCTTTCCTTCGAGGCGACGTCCTTCCTGTCCTCCGGGATCACGATATCGGCGAAGCCGGTCTCGACCACACGCAGCCGGGTCACGTCGCCCTCCGGGGTGAGCGTGAACTCCACGAGGGTCGAGTTGCCCTCCTCGGCCGGCTGACCGGGGTACGCGCTCGCCCAGCGGTACGAGAAGTAGTGCGGCGGATCGACCTTCACGATCGTCGTCGGGAACTGGCCGTACTGACCGTGGTCCAGGTGCATGACGCCGCCCGGCCGCAGGTCGATGGGGGCGGGCGGGCCCTGGCCGAACCACTTCCCGACGTGCTCCGGTTCTGTCAGCACCGCCCAGACGCGTCCCACGGGCGCCGCGATGGTGATCTCGCGTTCGATGCGGTCATCGGATGTGGACATGAGGGAACCTTCCGCTGCTCGGAACCAACGTGCAACTCAATGGTTGCACTACTCCCTCAATGGTGCAACCCGATGGTTGCGCGACATGGGTCAGTGGCCGCGGGAGGCCGCCATACCGATGGTGATCAGCGCCAGCACCACCCAGCCGAACCACAGCCAGCCGTTGCTGCCGAGCGCCGCGGTGTAGCCCGTCACGACGACCAGCGCGCCGACGGTCACCACACCCATGGTCTTGGTGGATCCGGACATGTGTGTCCTCCTCCTGGCCGGGGCCATGACGCTTATCGTCGCCCGGGACCAGGGGTTCGCGCTACTGCCCCCGGGCCTGGAGTGAGGCCAGATAGGCGTTGTACGCCGCCAGTTCCTTGTCACCGTCCCGGTCGGCGGCCCGGTCCGAGCGCTTCGCCTGCCGCTGCTCCGAGCGGTACCACTGGAAGACCAGTGCGATCAGGACCAGCACCGACGGGATCTCGCTGAACGCCCAGGCGATACCACCCGCCGCGTTCTGATCGGTCAGCGCTTCGATCCCGAGCGAGGCCGGGGGATCGCGGTACGCGTCGACCATCGGCTCGCTCGCCATCATCAGGGCGATCCCGAAGAACGCGTGGAACGGCATCCCGGCGAAGAGCTCCAGCATCCGCATCACATATCCGGGCCGGTGCGGACCCGGGTCGACGCCCATGATCGGCCAGAAGAACACCAGCCCGACCGCGAGGAAGTGGACCATCATCGCGATGTGCCCGGCCTTGGACTCCATCAGGAAGTCGAAGAGGGGCGTGAAGTACAGCCCGTACAGGCTCGCGATGAAGAGCGGGATGGTGAAGGCGGGGTGCGTGACGATCCGTACGTACCGGCTGTGCAGCAGAGCCAGCAGCAGCTCGCGCGGACCCTTGCGGCCGCGCCCGGCGACCGGCAGCGCGCGCAGTGCCAGCGTCACCGGGGCGCCGAGCAGCAGCAGGATCGGCGAGACCATGCTGATGATCATGTGCTGGACCATATGCACACTGAACATGACCATGCCGTAGTCGTTCAGCTTGGTGCACATCACCAGCGCCACGGTCAGCACACCCAGGACGAACGCGATGGTGCGGCCCACAGGCCAGCTGTCGCCGCGTCGCCGGAGCCTCAGTACGCCCGCGCCGTACAGGACCAGTCCCAGCAGGCAGCCGATCAGGAAGAAGAGGTCCGGGGAGAACTCCAGTGCCCGTCCCAGCGTGAACGGCGGCAGATCCATGGTCATGCCGTGCCCGCTGTGGTCCATCCGTCTGCTCCCGGAATCGCGTCGATTGTCCGCACCAGACTAGAACCGCCCCCGGTCGCCGCTGCGACCGGGGGCGGTTCATCGCGGATCACCGTGGTTCACCGGCGTTCATCCGGGTTCTCCGGGTTCTCCGGGTTCTCCGGGTTCTCCGGGTTCTCCGGGTTCTCCGGGTTCTCCGGGGTCTCCGGGTTCATCGGGGGTTCGCCGTGGATCAGAGCACGCACTCCGCCTCGGCGTACCGCTCCGCGGGCACCGTCTTGAGCGTCTCGACGGCCTCGCCCAGCGGCACCATCACGATGTCCGTGCCGCGCAGCGCCGTCATCATCCCGAACTCGCCGCGGTGCGCGGCCTCGACGGCGTGCCAGCCGAAGCGGGTGGCCAGGACCCGGTCGTACGCCGTGGGGGTGCCACCGCGCTGGACATGGCCGAGTATCACCGGCCTGGCCTCCTTGCCGAGGCGCTCCTCCAGCTCGATCGAGAGCTGCCTGGCCACGCCCGCGAAGCGCTCGTGACCGTAGATGTCCTTGCCGCCCACGTCGAACTCCATCGAGCCCTCGCGCGGCTTCGCGCCCTCCGCGACCACCACGATCGCGAACCGCTTGCCCGCCGAGAAGCGCTTGCCGACCAGCTCGGTCAACTCGCCTATGTCGAAGGGCCGCTCGGGTACGACGATGGCGTGGGCGCCCGCGGCCATCCCGGAGTGCAGGGCGATCCAGCCGGTGTGCCGTCCCATGACCTCGACGATGAGCACGCGCTGATGGGACTCGGCGGTGGTCTTCAGCCGGTCGAGCGCCTCGGTGGCGACCCCGACGGCCGTGTCGAAGCCGAAGGTCACATCGGTCGAGGCGATGTCGTTGTCGATGGTCTTCGGTACGCCGACGATCGGCAGTCCGGCCTCGGAGAGCAGATGGGCGGCCTTGAGGGTGCCCTCACCGCCGATCGGGATGATCGCGTCGATACCCAGGTCGGCCACGTGACCCCGGGCGCGCTCCACCCCGTCCCGCAGATGCGCGGGCTGCACCCGGGACGAGCCCAGGATCGTGCCGCCGCGGGCGAGGATGCCCGCGACCGCGTCCAGGTCGAGCTTGCGGTAGTCGCCTTCCAGGAGGCCCTTCCAGCCGTCATGGAAGCCGATCACCTCGTCGCCGTGGTCGACGACGGCGCGGTGCACGACGGACCTGATCACGGCGTTGAGCCCGGGGCAGTCGCCGCCTGAGGTGAGCACACCAATTCGCATTGCCCGCAATACCTTCGCTTCGTGGGCCGACGGCCGGACCCCATCGTCCAGCCAGGTCGCGGCCACCCTACCGGCGGGCGGTGGCGGGACCGAAACCCGGCGTCCGCCTGCTGGACAGGCCCCGCCGACAATCATGCCCACAACCGAGCCCACGACCACGCCGACAGCCCCGCCGGCGGCCCGGCCGGGGGCGGGGGTCCCTCAGGCTTCGAACGGCGTCAGGCGGGCTGGATCGCCGCGGCGACCCGCTCGGCGCGCAGTGCCTCGTACCAGCGGTCGTCGGTCGGCGGCAGCGCGTTCACATCGAGGGCCAGCTTCAGCAGCAGGTCCGCGATCTGCGGATTGCGGGCCATCACGGGACCGTGCATGTACGTACCGAAGACGGTCCCGTTGTACGCGCCCTCCGTGCCGTCGCCCGTGCCGTTGCCGCGCCCGAGCCGTACCCGCGCGAACGGCCGGGCCGACGGGCCCAGGTGCGTGACGCCCTGGTGGTTCTCGAACCCCGTGAGCTGAGGCAGGTTCAGCTGCGGGTCGATGTCGGCCAGCACGTCACCGACGCAGCGCGCCCCCTCGCCACGGGTGGAGACCACGTCGAGCAGCCCGAGACCGGCCTCGCGCTCGCCCAGATCGTTGACGAACTCGTGCCCGAGGATCTGGTAGCCGGCGCAGACCGAGAACACGATCGCGCCGTTCGAGACGGCCCGGCTGAGCCCGCCGTCGCGGCGCAGCCGCTCCGCGGCCAGCCGCTGCGGCCGGTCCTCACCGCCGCCGATCAGATAGATGTCGCCCGAGGTCGGCACCGGCTGGTCGCTCCGTACGTCGACGCGGGTGACGTTCAGACGGCGCTGGCGGGCCCGGCGCTCCACCACCAGGGCGTTGCCCTGGTCCCCGTAGGTGCTCAGCAGGTCGGGGTAGATCCACACCAGACGCAGGCTGTTGTCGCTCATTCTCGCTCGTCCTTCAGGGTTCCGAGGGGTCAGGTCTGCCGGAGTCGGGTCAGTTGCCGACACGGCGGCGCAGGTCCTGGAACGAGGTGTAGTTGGCGATCGCCTCGATCCGTCCGGGCGGTGCCATCTGCACGGCCTCGTCCGGGGTCTCGCAGACCCGGAAGTCGAGACCGGCGACTTCGAGGCGTACCGCGAGGTCCAGCTTCCGGTCCCCGATGACGAAGATCGGATGGCCGGCCAGCCGGGTGTAGTCGACGTCCCACAGCCAGGAGGTGTCCGTGCCGTCCGCGCCACGGGCGTTGACGGCGAGGATGACCGGGGTCGGCGGCGGATCGATGAGGGAGAAGGTCTCCAGCCAGCCCGCGGGGTTCTTCGCGAGCAGCAGCCGCAGATCGCGGCCGAGGAACGACACCACGTCGTACCGGCCGGCCACGGCCTGCACCTGGTACATGCGCTCCAGCGCCACCTGCGGCGGCACCCCGAAGGTCGCCGCGACGGCGGCGGAGGTGGCGGCGTTCGCCTTGTTCGCGCGGCCGGGCAGCTGGAGGTGGATCGGCCAGGCGGAGCCGTGCGGGTCGAGGACATGGTCGCCGTGCAGCGCCCAGCTGGGGGGCGGCCTGCGGAATCCGCAGTCGCCGCAGAACCAGTCGTCGCCGGGGCGCTGCATCACACCGCCGCAGGCGGGGCAGGACCAGGCGTCGTCCTTCCACTCCTGTCCGGCCGCGACCCAGACCACATTGGGCGAGGAGGAGGCGGCCCAGACGATCAGCGGGTCGTCGGCGTTGGCGATGACGACGGCCTTCGTCCCGGCCAGGCCCTCGCGCCACTTCTCGGCGAGCATCCGGGTCTCCGCGGCGCGGTCGAGCTGGTCGCGGGAGAGGTTGAGCAGGGCGATCGCCTTGGGCGTCGTGTCCCGTGCCACCCCGGCGAGGTACTTCTCGTCGACCTCGATCACGCCGTACTTGGCGTCCGAACCGCCCGCGAGGGCCGAGGTGATGCCGGCGGGCATATTGGCGCCGAGAGCGTTGGAGACCACGGGCCCCGCGGCCCGCAGCGCCTCGGCGATCAGCCGCGTCGTGGTGGTCTTGCCGTTGGTCGCCGACACGAGGATGACGTCGAGATGCTGCGCCAGCCGTCCCAGCAGATCGGGGTCGAGTCTGAGCGCGACCTTCCCGCCGATCACCGATCCGCTGCCGCGGCCCGCGGCGCGCGACACCGCCGCCGCGGCCTTGCCCGCCGTCACGGCCAGCTTGGCCCGCGGCGTCAGCGGGTCCGTGTTGCCTGACATCGCCTTGATCCTCCTTGCGTCGGTCCGTGGGTCAGCCTATCGAGATCCGGCCAGGGGCCCGAACCGCGGCACCGGGCAGAAGGCGGGGGTTACCACGGACCGTACCCTGACCGTCATGCGAAACCGTCCGATCCCCGGCAGTACCGGGCGAGTACGAGCCATGCGAATGCTCGGTGATCCCGTACTGCACACCCCCTGCGAGCCCGTCACCGACTTCGGTCCCGCGCTCGCCGAACTGATCGAGGATCTCTTCGCGACGATGTACGCCGCCCGGGGGGTCGGGCTCGCCGCGAACCAGATCGGCGTGCCGCTCAGGGTGTTCGTCTACGACTGCCCGGACGACGAGGACGTCCGCCATCTCGGACACCTCGTCAACCCGCGGCTCACCGAGGCGGACGGGATCGTGCTGCGCGGCCCCGAGGGCTGTCTCTCGCTGCCCGGCCTGGAAGCGGGTACGGAGCGGTACGACCACGCCGTCGCGGAGGGTGTCACCCAGGATGGCGCGCCGGCGCGGATCGAGGGCTCGGGGTTCTTCGCGCGCTGTCTCCAGCACGAGAGCGACCATCTGGAGGGTCTTGTCTATCCCGACCGGCTCTCCGGCTGGCGGCGCGCCAGGACGCTGCGGGCCGCGCGCAAGGCGCCCTGGGCCACCGGCCCGTGGACCGGTCAGTAGCGCGCGGCGCCCGAGGGTCTCGCGGGCGCGCGCCGCGATCCCCGCAGACCTGCGACGACAGCACCGGAAGATTCGGGCCTGGCGGGCGCGCAGCGATGCCTCAGAAGCCGGGGCCGCCCGCGCGGTCGCCGACATCGGCCAGCCGCCCCCACAGCAGATCCGCCAGGCTGCGTACCAACTGCTCCCGCGAGCAGGGCCGTTCGCCGAGCCACCAGTCGCCGGCGCCGTGCATCATGCCGACGATGCCATGGCCCCAGACCCGGGAGAGCTGCTCGCTGTCGGGGCCGAGGTCGACCCGCTCCTCTATGACCTTGGCGAGTTCCTCGCCCAGGCGGCGCAGCAGCGGCGCGGAGTGACGGCCGACGTCGAAGCCCGCCTCGGGCAGCTGAGCGTCCTCGGCCGGATGCATCAGGAACCGGTACACCTGGGGGCGTGCCTCGATCGCGGCGAGATACGTGTCGAGCGTGGCCTCGACGCGCCGGCGCCGCTCGGCGGGGGCGTCGAGCGCGGTCCGCAGCGCGTCGAGCAGCGCGTCGGTGTGGCGCTTGGCGAGCGCGCGGTAGAGGCCGCCCTTGTCGCCGAAGTGGCGGTAGAGGATGGGTTTGGTGATGCCCGCCTCGGCGGCGATGGCGTTCATGGACGCTTGGGGGCCGTCCCTGAGCACCACGCGGTCGGCGGCCTCCAGAAGCTGGCGCCGCCGCGCCCGTGCCGACCGCTGCTGCTCGGCCTGCTGTGTGGTCTCCATAGGTCTGTCTCCCCGCCCCTGCGATTGCCTGACGCCCCGGCAACGTAACACCCTCCCCCTCATCGACGCTGATCAGGCCGTGGCCCGTTGACATTTCCTACTTACGGGTAACAGGCTAGGGTTACCGTAGGTAACAACGGCGACGGCTCAGCGGTCGCGCAGTGCTGGAGGGGAACATGGCCGAGTTCACGCTCGATCTCAACGACGACCAGAAGCAGATACGCGACTGGCTCCACGGCTTCGCCGCCGACGTCATCCGCCCGGCCGCCGCGGAGTGGGACGAGCGTGAGGAGACGCCGTGGCCGGTCATCCAGGAGGCCGCCAAGGTCGGCATCTACTCCCTGGACTTCTACGCCCAGCAGTTCTTCGACCCCACGGGCCTCGGCATCCCGATGGCCATGGAGGAGCTGTTCTGGGGTGACGCGGGCATCGCCCTGTCCCTCGTCGGCACGGGCCTGGCGGCCGTCGGCGTCCTCGCGAACGGTACCGAGGAGCAGATCGGCACCTGGATCCCGCAGATGTACGGCGACGCCGACGACGTGAAGGTCGCCGCCTTCTGCTCCTCCGAACCCGACGCGGGCTCCGACGTGGCCGCGATGCGCACCCGCGCCGTGTACGACGGGGCGAAGGACGAGTGGGTGCTCAACGGCACCAAGACCTGGGCGACCAACGGCGGGATCGCCAACGTCCATGTCGTGGTCGCCGTCGTCGACGGCGCACTGGGATCCAAGGGCCACGCCTCCTTCATCGTCCCGCCGGGCACCCCCGGTCTCTCCCAGGGCCAGAAGTTCAAGAAGCACGGCATCCGCGCCTCCCACACCGCCGAGGTGGTCCTGGAGGACGTCAGGATCCCCGGCCACTGTCTGCTCGGCGGCAAGGAGAAGCTCGACGAACGGCTGGCGCGGGCCAGGGAGCGGGCCGCGGCGCCGGGCGGCGAGCGGGTGAAGAACGCGGCCATGGCCACCTTCGAGGCCTCACGCCCGGCCGTCGGCGCGATGGCGGTGGGCACCGCGCGCGCGGCGTACGAGGTCGCCCTCGACTACGCGAAGACCCGCAGCCAGTTCGGCCGCCCGATCATCGACAACCAGGGCATAGCCTTCCAGCTGGCCGATATGCGCACCCGGATCGACGCCTCCCGGCTGCTGGTGTGGCGGGCCTCCTGGATGGCGACCACGGGCAAGCCGTTCACCTCGGCCGAGGGCTCCATGTCCAAGCTGTACGCGAGCGAGACGGCGAAGAAGGTCACGGCCCAGGCCGTTCAGATCCTCGGCGGCAACGGCTTCACCCGTGAGTACCCGGTGGAGCGGATGCACCGGGACGCCGCGATCTACACGATCTTCGAGGGAACGAGCGAGATCCAGCGCCTGGTGATCGCCCGCACGCTGTCGGGTATGCCGATCCGCTGATGCGGGGCACCGCCGAGCGGGCCCGCCCCCGCTCCGGCGGGCGGCGGGCGCTCATCATTGTTCCGCGTGCGGTCAGGAGACGTTGCCTCGGACGCCCTCACCAAACAGGCCGTCGGTGTAAGTGACGTACTTTGGCGTGAAGGTTCCCTTGCCCGTGACGGTACCGGTGATGTTTTCGCCGGGGGCGAGCTGGACCGTGTCGATCTGGTTCTCGTCCGTGCCGAGTTCGGCGGTGTGCTTGCCGCCGTTGGTGTCGGTGATCGTGAAGTACAGAGGGTTCACCTCGACCTCCTTGTCACCTTCATTGGCGAGGGTGATCTGGACGCTGGTGTAGTCGCTGCCGTCGGCGAGGATGCTCTTCTTGAAGGCGACCTTCTTCGCCGTGACGGTCACCGGCGCGTCCTTGGCCGGCTCTTCCTTCTCTTTCTTGGCCTCGTCGGCTTTCGGCTCTTCGGCTTTCACATCCTCGGGCTTGCCGGATCCGGCGGCGTCCTGGGTGACGCCGGGGTTGCTGCCGGATGCCGAGCCCTCGTCGGTTCCGCCGAAGAGCGAGGCGATGACACCGATGACGACGAAGACTCCGATGACGCCGAGGCAGCTGAAGCCGACGATCTTTCCCGCGCTCGCCTTCTTCGGCGCGGGCGGCTGCGGCCCGCCCCAACCGGGATGCTGCGGCTGCTGATACGACATGTGTCCCCCCTGGGCGGTTCGTGGAGCGATGACCGTAACGGGGGGCTCGTGCGGCAGGTGGTGAATGTGCGGAACAAGTAGTCGAGTTGTGACCAAAGGGTGGAGGAGGTCGTGGCGGGCGCCGGTCTGCGCACGCGCGGCATCGGCTTCCGCTGCCTGCGAGAAGCGTTGGCGCCTCGGCCGCCCGCCGGATCATCCGCGGTGCCACGCGGACGTGCGGACGTGTGGCCCTCTCGGCAGAGGCCCCGGCACCGAGCGGGCCCCTCCGAAGTCCGGAGGGGCCCGCTCGGTCCTGTCCCGCGGCTCAGGCCGGGAGCTGCGCCTCGATCGCCGCGACGACCTCCGGGGCCTCCGGCTCCGTACGCGGCCGGATGCGGCCGACGACCTCGCCCTTGGGGGAGATCAGGAACTTCTCGAAGTTCCACTGCACATCGCCGGCCTCGCCCTCGGAGTCGGCCGTCTTCGTCAGCTCCGTGTACAGCGCGTGCCGGGTCTCCCCGTTCACGTCCGTCTTCTCCAGCAGCGGGAACGTGACCCCGTACGTCGCCGAGCAGAACGTACCGATCTCCTCCGCGGTGCCGGGCTCCTGGCCCGCGAACTGGTTGCACGGCACGCCGAGGACCGTGAAACCCCGGTCGCCGTACTGCTGCTGGAGCCGCTCCAGACCGGCGTACTGCGGCGTGAGACCGCACTTGGAGGCGACGTTCACCAGCAGCACGGCCTTGCCCTCGTACGCGGCCAGGGAGGTGGGCTCACCGGTCAGCGTGTTCAGCGGAATGTCGTACAGAGTCATCAAGATCTCCTCGGTATCCGGTGTTCTCGGCTCATTGTGGACCCGCGGATGACCACCCCGGCGGGCAGGGCTGGTACAGCTGGGACCGTGCAGGAATCACAGCGCCCCCCAGAGCTCCACGACGACCGGCTGCCCGGCACGGAACCGGACGGCCCCGCGCACCGGCCGGTCCGGTGCGGGATGTGCGGCAGGCCGCTCACCGGCACGGCATCGCGCCGTACCGGCCTCGGCCCCGCCTGCGACGCCAAACTCCATCCGCCCGCGCCGGACATCAGGACCCGGCGGCGCGAGGCCGAACAGGACCCGCTCCCCGGAATCTGAGACGGGCCGCGCCCTCCGTCCCTAGCGCTGCGCGTCGTGGCGGCGGAACAGACCCTCCTGCACCACCGACACCAGCAGCCGCCCCTCGCGGTCGTAGATACGGCCCCGGGCCAGCCCCCGGCCGCCCGTCGCGATCGGTGACTCCTGGTCGTACAGGAACCACTCGTCGGCACGGAACGGACGGTGGAACCACATCGCGTGGTCCAGCGAGGCCATGTCGAAGCCCCGCGGGCCCCACAGCGGCTCCACCGGGATGCGCACCGCGTCCAGCAGTGTCATGTCGCTCGCGTACGTCAGCGCGCAGGTGTGCACCAGCGGGTCGTCGCCCAGCGTGCCCACCGCGCGCATCCAGACGGCGCTGCGCGCGTCCGCGCCCTCGATCTCCTCGCGCGTCCAGCGCAGCCGCTCCACGTACCGGATGTCGAAGGGCTGGCGCCGGGCCATCCGCTCCAGCGGCTCGGGGAGTTGGCCCAGATGTTCCCGTACCTCCTCCGAGACCGTCGGCAGCGACTCGGGGTCGGGGAAGTCCAGCCGGGGCGGCAGCTGGTGCTCGAAGCCGCCCTCCTCGGGGTGGTGGAAGGAGGCCGTCAGATTGAAGATCGTACGGCCCTGCTGGACGGCCGTGACCCGGCGCGTGGTGAACGACCGGCCGTCCCTGATCCGTTCGACCTGATAGACGATCGGGACACCCGGGCGGCCCGGCCGCAGGAAATACGCGTGCAGCGAGTTGACCGGGCGGTCCCCGTCCGTGGTCCGGCCGGCCGCGACCAGGGCCTGGCCCGCCACCTGCCCGCCGAAGACCCGTTGCAGGGACTCCTCGGGGCTGCGCCCGCGGAAGATGTCGACCTCGATCCGCTCCAGGTCGAGCAGATCGACCAGTCTCTCGGCGGGGTTTGTCATGGCGCTGTGTACTCCCGTTCTCGGTGCGGTGGTGCGAATCCCGGAGCCGGCCCGGGGCCTCGGCGCTGATCCACGGCTCTCAGAGCTGCCCCACGGACGTGACACGCACCACCGCGAGACCCTCCTCGTCGGAGGCCGCGAGATCGACCTCCGCGCTGATGCCCCAGTCATGATCGCCGTTCGGGTCGGCGAAGGTCTGCCGGACCCGCCACAGGCCGTGCGCCGGGTCCTCCTCGATGGAGAGCAGCTTCGGCCCACGGGCGTCGGGGCCGGTGCCCAGGTCCTCGTACTCGTCCCAGTACGCGTCCATCGCCTCGCCCCACGCCTCCTCGTCCCAGCCCGACTCGGAGTCCAGCTCGCCCAGTTCGCGGACATGGTCCAGCGCGGCCAACTCGACCCGGCGGAACATCGCGTTGCGTACGAGGACCCGGAAGGCGCGAGCGTTGGCCGTGACGGGCCTGACCTGGTCGGCCTTCTCCTGCGCCTGCTCGGCCGTCTCCACCTCGGGATTGGCCAGCTGCTCCCACTCGTCGAGCAGACTGGAGTCGACCTGCCGGACCATCTCGCCGAGCCAGGCCGTGAGATCCTCCAGATCCTCCGACTTGAGATCGTCCGGGATGGTGTGTTCCAGCGCCTTGTACGCGCCCGCGAGATAGCGCAGCACGATGCCCTCGGTACGGGCCAGCTCGTAGTGGGACGTGAACTCGGTGAAGGACAGCGCCCGTTCGTACATGTCGCGGATCACGGACTTCGGTGAGACCGGATGGTCACCGACCCACGGATGGCTCGTGCGGTACGTGTTGTACGCGTGCACGAGCAGCTCTTCGAGCGGCTTGGGGTACGTGACCTCCTGGAGCCGCTCCATCCGCTCCTCGTACTCGACCCCGTCCGCCTTCATCGCGCCGATCGCCTCGCCGCGCGCCTTGTTCTGCTGGGCCGCGAGGATCTGCCGCGGATCGTCGAGCGTGGACTCGACGACGGAGACCATGTCCAGGGCGTACGACGGCGATTCGGGATCCAGCAGCTCGAACGAGGCCAGCGCGAAGGTGGACAGCGGCTGGTTGAGCGCGAAGTCCTGCTGGAGATCGACCGTGAGCCGGACGATACGGCCCTCGGCGTCGGGGGCCGCCAGCCGCTCCACCACCCCGCCGTCCAGCAGCGAGCGGTAGATGGCGATGGCCCGGCGGATGTGCCGCAGCTGCTGCTTGCGCGGCTCGTGGTTGTCCTCCAGCAGATGGCGCATCGCCTCGAAGGCGTTGCCCGGCCGCGCGATGACCGACAGCAGCATGGTGTGCGTGACCCGGAAGCGGGAGGTCAGCGGCTCGGGATCGGAGCCGATGAGCTTCTCGAACGTGGTGTCCGACCAGGCCACAAAGCCCTCGGGGGCCTTCTTCCGCACCACCTTGCGGCGCTTCTTGGGGTCGTCGCCCGCCTTCGCGAGCGCCTTCTCGTTCTCCACGACATGCTCGGGCGCCTGCGCGACCACGAACCCCGCCGTATCGAACCCGGCACGCCCCGCCCGGCCCGCGATCTGGTGGAACTCCCGGGCGCGCAGGGTGCGGACGCGGTTGCCGTCGTACTTCGTGAGCGCGGTGAACAGCACCGTACGGATCGGGACGTTGACGCCGACCCCGAGCGTGTCCGTACCGCAGATGACCTTCAGCAGACCGGCCTGGGCGAGCTTCTCCACCAGCCGCCGGTACTTCGGCAGCATGCCCGCGTGGTGCACCCCGATGCCGTGGCGCACATAGCGGGAGAGATTGCGGCCGAACTTGGTGGTGAAGCGGAAGTTGCCGATGAGATCGGCGATCCGGTCCTTCTCCTCACGCGTGCACATATTGATGCTCATCAGCGACTGCGCCCGCTCCACGGCGGCGGCCTGCGTGAAGTGCACGATGTAGACCGGCGCCTGCCTGGTCTCCAGCAGCTCGGTCAGCGTCTCGGTGATCGGGGTGAGGCGGTACTCGTACGACAGCGGGACCGGCCGGGTCGCGGACCGTACGACGGAGGTCGGCCGGCCCGTACGGCGGGTCAGGTCCTCCTCGAAGCGGGAGACATCACCGAGCGTCGCCGACATCAGGATGAACTGCGCCTGCGGCAGCTCCAGGATGGGGATCTGCCAGGCCCAGCCGCGGTCCGGCTCGGCGTAGAAATGGAACTCGTCCATCACCACCTGGCCGATATCGGCGTGCTTGCCGTCGCGCAGCGCGATGGAGGCCAGCACCTCGGCCGTACAGCAGATCACCGGGGCGTCGGCGTTGACGGAGGCGTCGCCCGTCAGCATGCCGACGTTCTCCGTGCCGAAGAGCTTGCACAGGTCGAAGAACTTCTCCGAGACCAGCGCCTTGATCGGCGCGGTGTAGAAGGTGACCTTGTCCTGCGCCAGCGCCGTGAAGTGCGCACCCGCCGCGACCAGGCTCTTTCCCGAGCCGGTGGGGGTGGACAGAATCACGTTGGCCCCGGAGACCACCTCGATCAGCGCCTCCTCCTGAGCCGGATAGAGCGTGATGCCCTGGCCCTCGGCCCAGGAGGAGAAAGCCTCGAAGAGGGCATCGGGGTCGGCATCCGGCGGCAGCTGATCGATAAGGGTCACGCCCCCATCTTGCCTGCCTTCCGGCCCGATCAGGGAACCGGACGGCACGTCGAAGATCACGGACGATACGCTGGCCCGTCAACTGGGCGTCGCCACACTGGCCTTCGGCTTCGCCCTCACCACAACCGCACTGGGACGGGTACGACCATGATGGGACCGGCACACTCTCTGTCAGGGGCAGCGGCCTGGCTGGGGGTGGGTGCCGCCGCGGCCGCGGCCGGCCACACCATGCCGTGGCCCGTCCTGGTGGTCGGCGCGCTGATCACCGCGGGCGCCGCGCTCGCCCCCGACCTCGACCACAAGGCCGCGACGATATCCCGGGCTTTCGGGCCCATCTCCAAGGCGCTCTGCGAGATCGTCGACAAGCTGTCGTTCGCCGTCTACAAGGCGACCAGGAAGCCCGGAGACCCGCGCAGGACCGGCGGCCACCGCACCCTGACCCACACCTGGCTGTGGGCGGTCCTGATCGGCGGCGGTGCCTCGCTGATCGCGATCACCGCCGGACGCTGGGGCGTGCTCGCGATCCTCTTCGTCCATCTGGTGCTCGCGGTGGAGGGCCTGCTGTGGCGGGCCGCCCGCGTCTCCAGCGACGTCCTGGTCTGGCTGCTCGGGGCGACCAGCGCCTGGATCCTGGCGGGCGTCCTGGACGAGCCGGGCAACGGCGCGGACTGGCTCTTCACCGCGCCGGGACAGGAATACCTCTGGCTGGGGCTGCCGATCGTCCTCGGCGCGCTGGTGCACGACATCGGGGACGCGCTGACGGTGTCGGGCTGCCCGATCCTCTGGCCCATCCCGCTGGGCCGCAAGCGCTGGTACCCGATAGGCCCGCCGAAGGCCATGCGGTTCCGGGCCGGCAGCTGGGTGGAGCTGAAGGTGCTGATGCCGGCGTTCATGCTGCTGGGCGGGGTCGGCGGCGCGTCCGCCCTCAACCTGATCTGACACGGCGGGGCAGCGGCGGGGGCGGTCCCGTACAGGCTCGTACGGCCTGTACGGGACCGCCCCCGCGCTCCGTCATCCGTGCCAGGAGCGCCACAGCGCGGCGTACGCGCCGTCCGCGGCCACCAGTTCGTCATGGCTGCCCAGCTCGCTGATCCGGCCCTCCTCGACCACCACGATCACATCCGCGTCATGCGCGGTGTGCAGCCGGTGGGCGATCGCCACGACCGTACGGCCGTCCAGGACGCGGGCCAGTGAGCGTTCCAGATGCCGGGCCGCGCGCGGGTCGAGGAGCGAGGTCGCCTCGTCGAGCACCAGCGTGTGCGGGTCCGCGAGCACCAGCCGGGCCAGCGCGATCTGCTGGGCCTGGGCCGGTGTGAGCGCCGTACCGCCGGAACCCACCTCGGTGTCCAGGCCCTCGTCCAGCGCCCGCGCCCAGCCGTCCGCGTCGACCGCCGCCAGCGCGGCCCACAGCTCGGCGTCCTCCGCGCCCGTGCGCGCCAGCAGCAGATTGTCGCGCAGCGCGCCCACGAACACATGGTGTTCCTGGTTGACCAGGGCGACCTGCTCACGGACCCGCTCGGCGGGCATCCTGGACAGCTCGGCGCCGCCCAGCGTGATCCGGCCCGCGCGCGGACCGTAGATGCCCGCGAGCAGCCGGCCCAGCGTCGACTTCCCGGCGCCGGACGGGCCGACCAGCGCGAGCCGGGTGCCCGGACTGACGTCCAGCGTCACGCGGTGCAGTACGTCGACGCCCTCGCGGTACCCGAAGTGCACCCGGTCGGCGCTGACGTCCCGCCCGTCGGGCACCACCGACGCGTCGCCCGCGTCCGGCTCGATGTCCCGCACCCCCACCAGGCGGGCGATGGACACCTGCGCGACCTGGAGTTCGTCGTACCAGCGCAGGATGATGCCGACCGGTTCCACCAGCATCTGGGCGAGGAGCGCGCCCGTCGTCAGCTCCCCGACGGTGATCCAGCCCTGGAGGACGAAGACCCCGCCGATCACCAGCACCGCCAGGAAGATCGTCGTATGGGTGACGTTGATGACGGGGAACAGCACGGAGCGCAGCCAGAGCGTGTACCGCTCCCAGGCCGTCCACTCCTTGATCCGCCGCTCCGACAGCTCCACCCGGCGCCCGCCGAGGCGGTGCGCCTCCACGGTCCGGCCCGCGTCGACGGTCTCGGCGAGCATGGCCGCGACGGCCGCGTATCCGGCGGCCTCCGAGCGGTACGCGGAGGGCGCGCGCTTGAAGTACCAGCGGCAGCCGATGACCAGCAGCGGCACCGCGAGCAGTACCGCGAGCGCCAGTGGCGGCGCGGTCACCGTCAGCGCGCCGAGCAGCAGCCCGGCCCAGACGAGGCCGATCGCCAGCTGGGGCACGGCCTCGCGCATCGCGTTGGCCAGCCGGTCGATGTCGGTGGTGATCCGGGACAGCAGATCGCCGGTCCCCGCCCGCTCCAGCACACCGGGCGGCAGCCCGACGGACCTGACGAGGAAGTCCTCCCGCAGATCCGCGAGCATCTCCTCGCCGAGCATCGCCGCGCGCAGCCGCATCATCCGTACGAAGACGGTCTGCACGACCAGCGCGATCGCGAACAGCGCGGCGGTGCGCTCAAGATGGAGCTCGCGCGCGCCGTCGGAGAGCTTCTCGACGATGTCGCCGAGCAGATACGGGCCGACCATCGAGGCGATCACGGAGACCGTGTTGACCGAGATCAGCAGGATGAACGGTTTACGGTGCCGGCGCAGCAGCTCGCCCACATAGGCGCGTACGGTCGCGGGCGTCCCGACGGGCAGGGTCGTCGCCGACTCCGGCGCCGCCGGGTCGTACGCCGGTGGGGCCACGCCGATCATGCTGATTCCTCGATCTCTTCCCGTGCCCGCGCTGCCGCCGGCGCCATGATCTGTCTCTGTTCGTCCTCGGTCTCGCGGGTGACGACCGCCCGGTAGCCGGGATCGTTCCTTACCAGCTCGCGGTGGAGACCGACCGCGGAGACCTGGCCCTCGTGGATGAACACCACGCGGTCCGCGTGGTCGAGCAGCAGCGGCGAGGACGCGAACACCACGGTCGTACGGCCCGCCCGCAGCTCCTTCACGCTCTGGGCGATCCGGGCCTCCGTATGCGAGTCCACGGCGGAGGTCGGCTCGTCGAGCACCAGCACCTCCGGGTCGGTCACCAGCGAACGGGCCAGCGCCAGCCGCTGGCGCTGGCCGCCGGAGAGCGACCGGCCGCGCTCGGTGATCCTGGACCGCATCGGATCCCCGCTGCCGTCCACCGACGCCTGGGCGAGCGCGTCGAGGACATCGCCGCACTGGGCCGCGGCCAGCGCCTTCTCCGGATCGACGGCGCCGGAGGCAGGGATGTCCAGCAGCTCCCTGAGCGTGCCCGACAGCAGCACCGGGTCCTTGTCCTGTACGAGGACGCTGGCCCGCGCCGCGTCCAGCGGGAGATCGTCCAGCGCCACCCCGCCGAGCAGCACGGACACGCTCTTCTCCTCGGCGGCGGCATGGCCCCCGAGGCGCTCGGCGAGCCGCCCCGCCGCGTCCGGGTCTCCGCACACCACGGCGGTCAGCAGCCCGGACGGGGCGCGGAGTCCGGTGGCGGGGTCGTACAGATCCCCCGTCGGCCGGGCGTCGTCCAGTCCGCCGCGCTCGTCCTCGAACGCGGTCCGCTCCAGCGAGAGCACCCGGGCCGCGCGCTTCGCGGAGGGCCGGGAGAAGGAGTACGCCATGGCGATCTCCTCGAAGTGCCGCAGCGGGAAGAGCAGCAGCGTCACCGCGCTGTAGACGGTCACCAGACCGCCGACCTCGATCCTGCCGTCCAGCACGAGCCGCGCTCCGTACCAGATGACGGAGATCAGCATGATGCCCGGCAGCAGTACCTGGATCGCCGAGATCAGCGACCACATGCGGGCGCTGCGCACGGCGGCCTTGCGCACCTCCTGCGACGCGGCGCGGTAGCGGCCGAGGAACAGCTCCTCGCCGCCGATGCCCCGCAGCACCCGCAGTCCCGCCACGGTGTCGGAGGCCAGCTCGGTGGCCTTGCCCGCCTTCTCGCGCTGGACGTCGGCCCGTTGTGCGGCGCGGGGGAGCAGCGGCAGCACGGCGAGGGCGAGCACCGGCACGCCGATCGCGACCAGTGTCCCCAGCTCCGGCAGATACAGCACCAGCCCGACACAGATCAGCACGATCGCGATGACGGCGGCCAGGAAGCGCGAGAGCGCCTCCACGAACCAGCCGATCTTCTCGACGTCGCCGGTCGAGACGGCGACCACCTCACCGGCGGCGACCCGGCGGGTCAGCGCCGCGCCGAGCTGGGCGGTCTTGCGGGCCAGCAGCTGCTGGACGCGTGCGGCGGCGGTGATCCAGTTGGTGACGGCGGTGCGGTGCAGCATGGTGTCGCCGACCGAGATGGCGATGCCGCACAGCGCGATGAAGCCGCCGGCGAACGCGAGCCGGCCGCCGGAGCGGTCGATCACCGCCTGGACGGCGAGCCCGGCGCCCACCGACAGCCCGCCGATGCCCGCGAAGTGCAGCAGGCCCCAGCACACGGCCTTGATCTGTCCGCCCAGCTGACTACGTCCGAGCCACAGCAGGAACCGGGGGCCCGACCTGGCATCGGGAACCCCTGGATCGGGATACGGAAGGTCGCGAATCTGCATGATGTCCCATGACTCGTGGAGTGGCCCAAACCGTGCAAGGTTCGCCTCAGTGGCGTGCCCGGGGCAATGGGTTTTCCACGAAAGAGCCAGATCGAGCCAGTGGGAAGTGTGCGGGGAGGGGCCCCGGGGGCGGGTGCGGGGGGCCGTACGGTACGCCCCGTACGGCCCCCGCACCCCTACGGGCTCCCGATCACTCCTCTGGTCTGCCGGAGTCCACGCCGGGCCGGGCCTTACGCCATTCGCCGCGCGTGAAGTCGGGGATCAGCTGCGGGGCTCCGTTCGCCTTGAGCGACGCGTGGCTGAGCGGCACCGGCGCGGTCCAGGTCGCCGCGTCGTACACGTCGAAGTCGGGCACGAGGCCCAGCCGGACGCACTGCATCAGCCGGAAGACCATGATGTAGTCCATCCCGCCATGGCCACCGGGCGGATTGGCGTGCTCCTTCCAGAGCCAGTGGTCCCAGTCCGCGTACTTCCCGAAATCACCCCAGGCGTCATCGGTGTGGTCCGGCTCGATGTAGATGCGCTCGGGATAGTCCTCGAACACACCCTTGGTGCCACCGAGACTGTTGATCCTGCTGTACGGGTGTGGCGTTGACACATCGTGCTCCAGCCGGATGACCCGGCCCTTCGCCGTCCTGACCAGACTGATGGTCCGGTCGCTCTCGATGTACGTCTCCTTCCAGCTCGGGTCGCCGGGCGGCATATGGGCGGCGCGGTACTCGGCGAGCCCGAGCGCGGGCGTCCCGACGCTGGTGATGGAGACCGCGCGGTCGCCGCGGTTGACGTCCATGTAGTTGGCGACCGGGCCGAAGCCGTGGTTGGGGTAGAGATCGCCGCGCAGCCGGGTGTGCCAGAGCCGGCGCCAGGGCCCCTCGTAGTAGTCGGGGTCGAACATCAGGCCGCGCAGATCGTGGTTGTAGGCGCCCGCGCCGTGCAGCAGATCCCCGAACTTGCCCGCGTGGGCCATGCGCAGGACCCGCATCTCGTTCTTCCCGTAACAGCAGTTCTCCAGCTGCATGCAGTGCCGCCGGGTGCGTTCGGAGAGATCGACGAGCTGCCACAGCTCGTCGAGGCGCATGGCGACCGGACACTCCACCCCGACGTGCTTGCCGTTCAGCATCGCCGACTTGGCCATCTCGAAGTGGAAGTCCCAGGGCGTGGCCACATAGACGAAGTCGAGATCCCCGCGGGCGCAGAGATTCTCGTAGTCGTCCTCGCCGTTGGTGTAGACGGCGGGCGCGGGCTGGCCGGCGCCCACCACCTTCGCCGCGGCGCTCTCGGTCTTCGCCTTCACCGGGTCGCAGAGCGCGACGACCCGGACGCCCGGGACGGCGAGGAAGAGGTCGATCATGCTGCCGCCGCGGTTGCCGAGGCCGATGATGCCGACCCGTACCGTCGTACGGCGTTCGAACGGGACCCCGGCCATGGTGCGGCCCTTGCGCGGGGGCGCCGAGGAGTCGGCGGACCCGGCGGATTCCGCCGCTCCGGCAGCCGCGGCGGGCCCGGCCGCGCCCGCGGTGCCGGTGCCGAGCGCGGAGAGCCCGAGCCCGGCGCCCGCCACGCCTGCCGTGGTCCGCAGGACCGAACGGCGGCTGACCTCTCCGTGGGCTGTGTCGTCACGGGGGGATGTGTCTTCCGTACCGGGGTTCTCCGGTGCTGCGTCGTGCATCGACCCTCCAAGGGGGGAGTTGACGTGCGCGGCTGGTGCCTGAACCTCGGAAAGGACCTTGGCCGCCGACGTGGGCGATGCGCAAGGTGATACGCAAGGGTCCGATTGGACTCTTGGGAACGGACTGTTGGACTTCTTCCGCCGGGCCTTCTTCCGCGCCGGGGTCAGCAGGGGCGCTCGGGGCCGCCGTCGACCAGCGTCGAGAGCAGCCCGCCGAGCACCTCGCGCTGTTCGGCCGCGAGCGGAGCCAGGACCTCCTCGGCGGCCGACCGGCGGGCCACGCGCAGGGCCCGCAGCGTGGCCCGGCCGGTGTCGGTCAGCTCGATACGGATCACGCGCCGGTTGGTCGGATCGGGGGCGCGGCGCACCGAGCCGCTCGCCTCCAGACCGTCGACCAGGGAGGTCACGGCCCGGGGCACCACTTCGAGCCGCTGGGCCAGGTCGGCCATGCGCGGCGGCGTGTCGTAGGACGCGACGGTGCGCAGCAGCCGGGCCTGCGCGGGGGTGATGCCGATCGGCTCCAACTGCCGCTTCTGGATGCGGTGGAGCCTGCGGGTCAGCCGTAGGAGCTGCTCCGCCAGCAGGCCGTCGGCGTCGGGGGAGTTCATGGCGGAATAATATCAGGACTATGGTCATTGTGAACATAGGTAACAGTGAGCTATGCTCGGCGAGTCCCGCGGGTACGCCTGTACTCGCGCGCCCCCGCCGGATCCCCTCAGCCATCGAAGGAGCCCATGAAACCCGAACACTCGACGTGGACACCCTCGTCCCACCCCGGTGATCCGGGGCAGCCGGAGCCGCCCGCCCAGCTGCGGCGTATCTTCGGCCTCTTCCGTCCCTACCGCGGCCGGCTCGCGCTCGTCGGGCTGCTCGTCGGCGCGTCCTCGCTGGTCACGGTCGCGTCGCCGTTCATGCTGCGCGAGATCCTCGACACCGCCATCCCGCAGGGCCGCACCGGACTGCTCAGTCTGCTCGCCCTCGGCATGATCCTCACGGCCGTCGTCAACAGCGTCTTCGGCGTGCTCCAGACCCTGATCTCGACCACGGTCGGCCAGCGGGTCATGCACGATCTGCGCACCGGCGTCTACGGCCGGCTCCAGAGCATGCCGCTCGCCTTCTTCACCAAGACCAGGACCGGCGAGGTCCAGTCCCGTATCGCCAATGACATCGGCGGTATGCAGGCGACCGTCACCTCCACCGCGACCTCCCTGGTCTCCAACCTCACGGCCGTCGTCGCCTCGGTCGTCGCGATGCTCGCCCTGGACTGGCGGCTCACCGCCGTCTCGATGGCGCTGCTGCCGGTGTTCGTCTGGATCAGCCGCCGCGTCGGCCGCGAGCGCAAGAAGATCACCACGGACCGCCAGCGCCACATGGCGACCATGGCAGCCACCGTCACCGAATCGCTCTCGGTGAGCGGCATCCTCCTCGGCCGCACGATGGGGCGGGCCGACTCGCTCACGAAGTCGTTCGCGGACGAGTCCGAGCGGCTGGTCGGTCTGGAGGTGCGCTCCAACATGGCGGGCCGGTGGCGGATGTCGACCATCGGCATCGTCATGGCCGCCATGCCCGCGCTGATCTACTGGGCCGCGGGCATCGCGCTGGGCGCCGGTGGCACGGCCGTCTCCATCGGTACGCTCGTCGCCTTCGTCTCGCTGCAGCAGGGCCTGTTCCGGCCCGCCGTGAGCCTGCTCTCCACCGGCGTGGACATGCAGACCTCGCTGGCCCTCTTCCAGCGCATCTTCGAGTACCTCGATCTGCCCGTCGACATCAACGAGCCGGAGCGGCCGGTCAGGCTCGACACGATCCGCGGTGAAGTGCGGTTCGAGGACGTCGACTTCAGCTATGACGACAAGGGGCGCCCGACGCTGCGGGGGATCGATCTGACGGTCCCGTCCGGCGGCAGCCTCGCCGTCGTCGGCCCCACGGGCTCCGGCAAGTCGACCTTGAGCTATCTCGTACCCCGGCTGTACGACGTGACCGGCGGCCGGGTCCTGCTCGACGGCGTCGACGTACGCGACCTGGACTTCGACACACTCGCACGGGCCGTCGGCGTCGTCTCGCAGGAGACCTATCTGTTCCACGCCTCGGTGGCGGAGAACCTGCGCTTCGCCAAGCCCGAAGCCACCGACGAGGAGATCGAGACGGCCGCCAGAGCCGCTCAGATCCACGACCACATCAGCTCGCTCCCGGACGGCTACGAGACGCTGGTGGGTGAGCGCGGATACCGGTTCTCCGGCGGCGAGAAGCAGCGGCTCGCGATCGCCCGCACCATCCTGCGGGACCCGCCGGTGCTGATCCTCGACGAGGCCACCAGCGCGCTCGACACCCGAACCGAACACGCGGTGCAGCAGGCCATCGACGCGCTCTCCGAGGGGCGTACGACCCTCACCATCGCGCACCGGCTCTCGACCGTGCGCGACGCGGACCAGATCGTGGTCCTCGACGCGGGCGCCATCGCGGAGCGGGGCACGCACGACGAGCTGATCGAGCAGGACGGCCGCTACGCCGCCCTGGTACGCAGGGACAGCCGGCCGGCACAGCCGCAGCCGGCCGAGGAACTGGCGTCGGTCTCGCCGTGACCCGGCAGGGCCGCTGCCCCCGTGGGACGGGGAGCGACGGCACGGCTGGGACGGATGGTGACCTCGCCGTGGGAACGGCGAGTGGCGATACGGCTGGGGCGTGTCCTGCGGCACCGCGCTCGGTGAGCGGGAGTGCGTACTCTCCGTGTCCGGTCCGGCCGCCGTCGGCAGGTGACTCGGGGGCTATTCGTATGCCGTTCGTATGGTATTGCCGCGTCGCCCGTGTCGGCACGCCTGAAGTGCCGGGTTCGCTGATCACTCCGGGTTAGCGTGCCCGCATGATGAACGAGCCTCCGGAGGCGCGCCCTGGGCGACCCCGTCTGACCCGCCGGGGCCGGGTGGTCCTGCTGCTGACCGTGGTCCTGGTCGTGGCCGCCGTGGTGCTGGTTCCCGTGCTCCTGCTGACCGGGGACGGCGAGAGCGAGAAACGGACGACACTGGTCATCCCGGAGGGTCGGCGCGCCGCCGAGGTCTATGTCTCCGTCGACCAGACGCTCGGCCTGCCCGCGGGTACCACCCGCAAGGCGGCGGCCACCGCGCGGCTGCGGCTGCCCGAGGCCGCCAGGGGCAACCCCGAGGGCTTCCTCTTCCCGGCCACCTATCCGGTCGGCTCCGCGACGACCCCGGCCAATCTGCTGAGCTATATGGTCAACACCGCCAACCAGCGGTTCGGGGCGGGCCGTATCAGCGCCGGGGCGCAGCGCGCCGGGGTGTCGACCTATCAGGCCGTCACCATCGCCAGCATCGTGCAGGCGGAGGCGGACTCGGTGGCCGACATGGGGAAGGTCGCCAGAGTCGTGCACAACCGGCTGTCGCTGGGCATGCCGCTCCAGATGGATTCGACGCTGAACTACGCGCTGAACCGTTCCACGCTGGACACCAGCCACGCGGATACGAAGATCGACAGCCCGTACAACACCTATGAGCGCAAGGGCCTGCCGCCCACGCCGATCGGCAACCCGGGGGAGGAGGCGATGAACGCGGCGCTCAATCCCGCGAGCGGGGACTGGCTGTACTTCGTCACCGTGAAGCCCGGGGACACCCGCTTCACCAACAAGTACGCCGAACAACGGCGCAACGTCGAGGAGTTCAACCAGAACCGCAAGTCCGCGGACGGCTCGAACTGATCGTTCCGCCGCCTCGGTGTCAGCCTCCGGAATTCCGGGGTGTCAGGCCATGGCCGGCTCGCGCTCCAGCAGTCGCTTGATCTCCCGTACCGCCGCCCGTCCGGCCCGGTTGGCGCCGATCGTCGAGGCCGAGGGCCCGTACCCGACGAGATGGACACGTTCGTCCCGTACGGCGCGCGTTCCCTCGACCCGGATGCCGCCGCCCGGCTCACGCAGCCCGAGCGGTGCCAGATGGCTGACGGCCGGCCGGAACCCGGTCGCCCAGAGGATCACATCGGCCTCCACCGTCCGCCCGTCGTCCCAGGCCACGCCATCAGGGGTGATCCGGTCGAACATCGGCAGCCGGTCGAGTACCCCCGTCTCGCGGGCCCGCGAGATCGCCTCCGTGACCGGCAGTCCGGTCACCGACACCACACTTCGCGGCGGCAGACCCCGCCGTACCCGTTCGTCGACGAGCGCGACGGCCGCCCGTCCCTGCTCCTCGCCGAACGGGCCCTCGCGGAAGACCGGCGGACGGCGCGTCACCCAGGTGGTGTCCGCCGCCACCTCCGCGATCTCCATCAGATGCTGGGTGCCGGAGGCCCCGCCGCCCACCACGATCACCCGCAGCCCGGCGAACTCGCCGGGCCCCGGATAGTCCGCGGTGTGCAACTGCCGCCCCCGGAAGGTCTCCTGGCCCGGGTAGCGCGGCCAGAAGGGCCGGTCCCAGGTCCCGGTGGCGCTGATCAGTCCCCGGGCCGACCAGTTCCCCTCGGACGTCTCCACCAGCAGCCGCCCGCCGCCGCCCTCGCGTACCGCCCTTACGTCCACGGGCCGGTGGACGCGGAGGCCGAAGCGCCGCTCGTACGCCGTGAAGTACGCCCCGATGACCTCCGAGGAGGGCCGGCCGTCGTCGCTCTCCGCGGTGGCCAGCTCCATGCCGGGGAGCGAGTGCATGCCGTGCACCTTGCCGTACGTCAGCGAGGGCCAGCGGAACTGCCAGGCGCCGCCGGGCCGCGGGGCGTGGTCCAGTACGACGAAGTCGCGGCCGGGTTCCAGCCCCGACCGCCGCAGATGGTAGGCGCCGGACAGTCCCGCCTGTCCGGCGCCGACGACCACCACATCGATATCCCGCACCCCAAAGTCGTTCACGTTTCTACCAACAGACTCCGGGACGGGAATCTTCCCCGGACCGGCGAGGTGGGCCCGCCGGTCCGGGCCGGGGTGCTCTCACCTGCCCCCGGAGAGCAGCAGCGGAGCGCCGCCCGGTGCCGGACGGCCGTTCGCCCCCGGCACGCCCAGCAGCGGCGAGGCCGGGACCTGCGCGAGGAGCCCGCGCGCGGCCAGCAGCGGCGTCACGCCCTCCCCGAACCAGTACGCCTCCTCCAGATGCGGATAACCGGACAGGACGAAGTGCTCGATCCCCAGCTCGTGGTACTCCTCGATCCGGTCGGCCACGTCCGCGTGGCTGCCCACCAGCGCGGTGCCCGCCCCGCCCCGTACCAGCCCCACCCCCGCCCACAGATTGGGCGCGATCTCCAGCCGGTCGCGCGACCCGCCGTGCAGGGCGATCATCCGCTGCTGGCCCACCGACTCGCTCTTGCCCAGCGCCTGCTGGGCCGCCGCGACCGTCTCGGGATCGAGATCGTCCAGCAGCCGGTCCGCCGTGGCCCAGGCGTCCTTGGCGGAGTCCCGGGAGATGGTGTGCATCCGGATGCCGAAGCGGACCGTACGGCCCCGCTCCTCCGCGAGACCGCGGATCCAGTCGATCTTCTCCTTCACCTGGGCCGGTGGCTCGCCCCAGGTCAGATAGACATCCGTGTGCTCGGCCGCGACCGGCCCCGCCGCCGTGGACGAACCACCGAAGAAGATCTCGGGCAGCGGGTCGGGCGGCAGCGCCGTCAGCCCGCCCTCCACCTGGTAGTGCTCACCGTCGAAGTCGTACGGCCGTCCGCTCCAGACACCCCGGATCACCGAGAGGAACTCCGCGGTCCTGGCGTAGCGGCGGTCGTGGTCGAGATGATCGCCGAAGCGGCGCTGCTCGGTCGAGTCACCACCGGTCACCACATTGAGCAGCAGCCTGCCCCGGGTGACGCGCTGGTACGTGGCCGCCATCTGTGCGGCGAGCACCGGTGAGATCAGCCCCGGGCGGAAGGCCACCAGGAACTTCAGCCGCTCGGTCTGCTGCGCGAGTGCCACCGTCGTCAGCCAGGCGTCCTCGCACCAGGTGCCCGTCGGCGTCAGTACCGCCTCGAAGCCCAGATGCTCGGCGGCCTTGGCGATCTGCGCCAGATAGTCGATGTCCGGGGCCCTGACCCCGCTCACCGGGGTGATCCGGGAGCGCTTGATGCCGCCGTCGGTGTAGGCGTGCCGGTCCACGAGCGTCCGTCCGTCACCCCCGGTCGGCAGGAACCAGTGGAGATGAATGCTCATCGGGAAGTGGCCTTTCCGTAGCTGCGCGCCGGCGAGGTCGACGGCGGGAGGTCCTTGTTGAAGCGGTCGTCCACGTAGTCGGAGAAGTCGAACGCGTGCGGGATGAGCTTCAGTTCGGTGAAGGTGTCCGCGATCTCCTGCTCGGAGGAGATCGCGGCCTTGTCGAGGGCCACCGGTACGCGCGTGCCGTGGGTCAGCTTCACCGCGTCCAGGGCGACCTCGTACGGCAGCCCGGTGTCCTTCGCCCAGACCTTCGCCCACTCCTCGGGATGGTCGAAGACCCAGTCCTGCGCCCGGCGCAGGCGCTCGATGAAGTCACCGATGGCCGCCGACTTCTCCTTGTTCTCCAGCGCGGCCGGCGCGGCGACCTGGAAGTTCAGCCCATTGACGACACCGCGGCCATCGGTCAGCACCCGGCCCTGCCCGCCGCGCAGCACCTGCGAGGTGTACGGGTCCCAGACGGCCCAGGCGTCCACCTTGCCGGTGCTGAACGCGGCCAGGGCGTCGGCCGGCTGCAACAGCGTGACCTTGATGTCGTCGAGGGTGAGGCCGGCCTTTCTGAGCGAGGCGATCAACTGGTAGTGGGCCGAGCTGCCCTGGGCGACCGCGACGGACTTGCCCTTCAGGTCGGCGGTCCTCTTCAGCGGCGAGTCCTTCGGCACGAGAATCGCCTCGCCCCGCGAGTCGCCGTGGGCCGCCGCGACGACCGTGATCTTCGACTTGGCTCCGGCGGCGAAGACCGGCGGGGTGTTGCCGACGGAACCGAGGTCCACGGCACCGGCGTTGACGGCTTCGAGCATCGGCGGCCCCGAGGTGAACGTGGACCACTTGACCCGGTAGGGGAGATCGTCGAGTTCACCCGCGGCACGGAGGACCGCCTCCGAACCGCCTTTCTGGTCACCTATGGTGAGGGTCAGGGAACCCTTGCCGTCGACGGAGCCGCCCGCACCGCCGGAGTCGTCGGCGGCCGAGTTTCCGGAGCAGGCGGTGAGGAGGAGGGCGAGGGGGAGCAGGGCGGCGGGGAGGAAGCGTTTCATCGGAGAGCTTTCCTGGGGGCTGGGGGCTGGGGGCCGGGGGCTGGGGGCTGGGGGCCGGGGCTGAGGAGAGAGGGCTGAGGCAGGCGAGCGAGCTACGCGACGGCGCCGGTGGCGACCGGTTCATCGACCCCCAGCTCGGTCAGGAGCCGGGAGCGGAGGGCGGCGAAACCGGGATCGCCGACGGTGCGCGGCCGGTCGAGCGCGACCGGCGTCTCGTACGCGATCACCCCGTCCCGCATCACCAGCGCCCGGTCCGCGAGCAGCAGCGCCTCCTCCACGTCATGGGTGACCAGCAGCACCGCGCAGCCGCGCCGCTGCCACAACTCGGCCACCAGCCGCTGCGCCTTGATCCGGGTCAGCGCGTCGAGCGCGCCGAACGGTTCGTCGAGCAGCAGCAGATCCGGTTCCCGTACGAGAGCCCTGGCCAGCGAGGCGCGCTGGGCCTCGCCGCCCGAGAGCGTCTTGGGCCAGGCCCCCGACCGGTGACTGAGCCCGACTTCCGCCAACGCGTCCTCGGCGACGGCGCGTTGGGGCTTGCCGTCGAGGCCGAGCAGCACATTGCGCCAGACCCGCTTCCAGGGCATCAGCCGCGGCGCCTGGAACGCGACCGCGCGCCGCTTCGGTACGAGCACGGTCCCCTCGATCTCGCGGTCGAGGCCCGCCAGCACCCGCAGCAGGGTCGATTTGCCGCAGCCGCTGCGGCCCAGCAGCGCGGTGAACTCCCCGGGGCGGAGCGTCAGGTCGAGCCGGTCGATCACCGGGCGCCCGTCGAAGGCCCGGGTCAGACCCTCGACCCGTACCGCCACCGCGCCGTCGGACACCGGAGCGGTGCCCGGCACCTGAGCCGTGTTCAGCGGGTTCACTTGCCCTGGAATGTCGGTCGCCATTGCAGCAGCAGCCTTTCGAGAGTGCGGACGATGGCATCGGCGATCAGGCCAAGGAAGGCGTAGACAACCAGGCAGACGACGATGACGTCCGTACGGAAGAACTCCCTGGCCTGGTTCATCAGGAAGCCGATTCCGGCGTCGGCGTTGATGGACTCGCCGAAGACCAGGGCGAGCCAGGCGGTGGCGAGGGAGTACCGCAGTCCGGTCATCGCGCCGGGCAGCGCGCCCGGCAGGACGACATGCCGTACGAGACCCCAGCGGCCGAGCCCCAACGACTGCCCCGCCTCGATGAGTTGCTCGTCGACGCCGCGAATGCCCGCGTACACGTTGAGATAGAGATGGAAGGCCACGCCGAGCGCGATGAGCGCGATCTTCGGGGCCTCGCCGATGCCGAGCCAGATGATGAAGAGCGGGATCAGCCCGACCCAGGGCACGGTGCGCAGCATCTGTACGGTCGCGTCGACCAGATCCTCGCCGAGCCGGGAGAGCCCGGAGATCAGCGCGAGGGAGATCCCGATCACCCCGCCGAGCAGCAGTCCCACGGCGACGCGCTGGAGCGAGATCCCCATGGCCGCGGGCAGGGTGCCGTCGCTGATCAGCTCGCCCGCGGCGGCGGCGATGGTGCCGGGGGAGGCGAGGATGTCACGGTGCAGCACACCGGTCGTACTGAGTACCTGCCAGCCGGCCAGCAGGAGCAGCGGGCCGACGGTACGCCGTAGCCAGCGCGGCACGGCTCGGCGTCGGGAACCGGCCGCGGAGGCGGGGGTCACCGGCTCCAGCGCGAGGGGGTCATTCTTCGAAATGGCGGATATGTCCGGCGGGGCATGATCGATGGTCATGGCGGCTCCTCGGGCGCGAGGGAGGGGGAAGGAGCGTGCGGGGAGAGTGCGGGGAGAAGCGCCTCAGCGCCGGCGCGTGGGGGTACGACGGCATACGGTCAGCGGGACACACCGACCGGGGCGACGGGAGAAGCGGGGCACAGGGGAAGGAGAGAACCCCGGGAGGAGAAAGTGGTCAGCAGCCGCGACGACACGCGGCGGACGCCACCCGCAGCAGGTCGATGTGACCGCGCGTGGTGAGCAGAGCTGAACGCAACATGCCGCAAAAAGTAGCGAGCGTTTCCGGATCCGGTCAATGGCGTCTCGGTACGCGGACGCGCGATCCCGCGGGGCGGGCGGGAAGATAGGGGCATGCCCGACGCATTCACCACCAGGACCCTGAACGTCACCACCGGCACCCATGAGGCGGTGACCGATCTGACGCACGCCTGCGAGGAGTTCCTCCGGGACAGCGCGGCGGGCCGGGACGGCCTGCTGAACATCTTCGTACCGCACGCGACCGCGGGTGTGGCCGTCATCGAAACCGGTGCCGGCAGCGACGACGACCTGCTCGCCGCGCTCCACACCCTCCTGCCCGCCGACAACCGCTGGCGCCACCGCCACGGCTCCCCGGGCCACGGCAGGGACCACGTCCTGCCCGCCCTGGTCCCCCCGCACGCGACGCTGCCGGTGATCGGGGGACGCCTGGAGCTGGGCACCTGGCAGTCGGTGTGTCTGGTCGACACCAACGGGGACAACCCGGACCGTCAGGTGCGGTTGTCGTTCCTTGGGTAGCTCCGAGTCAGTCCTGACTGTAGGGGCGATGTTCGACCGTACCAAGTGAGAAGACAGGCCCAGGCCCTGCGACGGCTGCGCGAGCTGTTCTATACGGCGAGAGGCCGAGGGACAGCCCCTTCGTGTCCCCGACAGGAGATGCACCTTGGCGCCCGGCGCGACACCGAACTGGCCGAGATCTGCCGGGGTCGTGACCGCGCAGGGTGACGGTGCCTACATCCACACTGGACTCCGTCGTTCCCTTCGCGAGCAGCCCTGCCGGAGTGACCTGTCGTTGTCGGCAGGGTGCTGCAGACTGATATGCGGTCGTCGATGCATGCTGGGACGGTCGACGCGGAGTTCGTAGGAAACTCGGGTTCTCAGTGTCGCCGCGCTGACGACCGCGCCTCTCCTGAAGTCGCCAATCTGCCATCCATCATTCATCCTTTCCGCCCGAGCAAGTGCAGGAACCCGCTTGCGGGGCACAGGACATCCCCCTAACCTACCGGCAGGAATGGAGCCTGGGACAGTGCCTGGGCCACCTCCGGTCATCTTGAGGTACGGAGCGTCGGAAAGCGCCCTCGCCACCACCTCCTTCCATCTCTGCACTCCCATCCTGTCCGGCTGTCATCTGCCGGACGGCGAAAGGCGTTCCCTTGACCATCTACTCTCAGCACGCCAACCGTGGGAAGACTCAGATCCTGGCGACCTACCAGGGTCCGGACGGTGTCGTATCCAAGACTGTGACGAGTCTTGGCGACTCTCGCCTTGTGGGTCCGATCGTCGACGCTCTCAATCGGATTTCCGCCTTTGCTACCGTCCCGGTCAGCATTCACGACTGCCGCGAGCGGCGGGTGGACTACTACCCGCAGAAGCACCTTGCGGCGCTCACCGACGCTGCTGCCCGGGCCGCTCTCCTCACCGGTTCCCACAGTCTGTGGTACGAGTACGTCTGCCTGCGGCTCCATCAGGCGCTCACCGATCTGGAAAGTTCCTTGGAGGCTTTGCCCGACACGGTCAACAGGGCGATCCGCTCTGAACTGGAGCTAGAAGCGAGCGAGTTGTGGGCGGCACTGGCCGATTTCTCGGGGACTCCCTTGGAGGATGAGCCGGTGATCGAACGCCACTGGGAGTTCGATCACCCCTTCGTGAAGTGCGACGACGGAATGGACACGCTGAGCGGCGAGACGCGCGAACAGCTCGATCGCCGTGAAGTTGGGTTCACACCGGAGATGCGGGAGAGGGCTGTCGCTGACCTCCGAGTGTTGGTCTCAGCACACTCCCGAGGTGGCGGGATGTGGGTTTCACTGGATGACCCCAGCTGCGAGATCTTTGCGGAGCCATTCGACTCTGACGGCTTTTACATGACGGTCCAAGCACCGGAACCCGGCTCTGACGAGGCTTCATGGGAGATCGCGATCGGGCGTTGGGAGCCGGACGACCCCGAAGAAGAGTTCGAAGACCACACCAGTGCGACAGGCAGCCCCGTCATCGGCTGCGCCCTTCCGGCCGCACCGGGTGCCGAGGAGATTGCACACTGGCTGAAGTCTGTGGAGGAGAAGCCGCTGCGGCTTGCTGAGTGGGCTGAGACCCCAGTGGGAGTGGCGCTCGCAGGGACGACGCTGGTGGTAACTGAGCGCTACGATTCTTGATCGGGTGTCCGGCAGCCGACCTTCGCTACTACGGTGACTTCCATGGCGTGGGCACCCGCATTGCCACACAGGTCCTGGACACGACGCGGGCGTACCCCTGGCGCATGAGGGCAGCGGACTACCGGGGCCGCAGCCGTCCGCAACGCATACGGTCCGCTACCCGGGCGTGTCACCGTAGCGCCGTGGGACCCCGAGTTGGCCGAGGCCATGGCTGAGCACGGCACCGCCGTGGCCGAGGAACTGGTGGCGATGTGCTGTTGGAAGGCCTCGCCGCTGTTTGCCCCGGGGCGAGGCCGCTGGATTGGGTCAGCTCCCGAGTTCGGCGTAGCGGACAACCTGGACCGCCAAGCCGATGACCATGGCTGTCTCGGCCAGCGAGATCACCAACAGTGGCCATGGCGCCGGGCCGAGCAGCCAGAAGACGGCCAGTGCCGCGAGCGGTGCCCCGCAGAAGGTCATCAGGTCCACGGCGAGCTGGAATCGCTTTCGGGAGCGGCGTCGCGCGTCGCGACGATGTGCGGATTCCCAGCCGAAGACATCAGCTTGGACTGACGTCAACTCCTTGAGACGAGGGGACAGGTCGTCGCGTATGTACCGGCCAACGGCGGAAATCTTCTCGTCGTTGGCCAGGTAGGTCCATCCCAGGACTACGGACAGCGGGGGGAGCAGCAACAGCATTTCAAGGTGGCCGCCCCGAGCGAGCGTGGAGCCGATGACCGCCGCCATGACGCCGAGGGTGGCGTAAATGAGGTTGTCGCGGAAGCCGATCCTCGCTCGCTGCTCCTGCTTGATCTGCTCGTACTCGGCAAGCAGGAGTTGGCCGATATCGATCACAGGTGTTCATTCTCCAGACGAGCCAGTTGGGCTTCCAGACCGCTGAGGCCGGTCCTCTTCGCCCCGCTGCGGACGAGAGTCAAGTCGGGTATATCCAAACGCAGTTGGAGGGCCAGGCGCACGATGAGTTCTTCCACTTCCTGTCGAGTGACCTGTCGGCGCGAGCCCATCCTTTGGTCCAGTCGGTCAAGAAGGCTGCGCTTCCGTGGTGTTTCCTCCGGGCACCAGACGCGGAAGAAGCGGCTGCCCGCCATGCGGTAGCTTCCGATGCGGGAGAACGGTATCCCCTTCTCACCGAAGGCGGAGGAAGGCAGCGAGACTGACCAGGTGCCGTCGTCGTCCTGTTCCGGCGCAACCGCGTCGAGGCCCTGCTCGCTGAGCCACTTCCGGGCGGACCGCAGGAGACGCTCGTCCGCCTCCGCGTCCAACTCCTCGTTGTCGAGCGCGTTGATCAGTTCCGGAGTACCGGTACAGAGCGCGCTGAGCTCCGGGTCGTGTGCTGTCCCCGCCTCGGCCTGGCCGTAGACCAGAAGCCCCGCCCGGCCACGTACCAGGTAGACGGGCAGGAAGACAAGCGTCTCGCTCAGACACTCCACGGCGTCCAGGGCGACGGGGAGGTTGAACCGGGCCCGGTCCCTACGGCTCTTGAGACGGTCGAGAGCTGAGCGGTCGAAGCCGGATGCCACAGCGACCGGTGTGAAGCGCGGGTAGTGCTTGCCGCGTTGCGCCTGGTCCATCTCTTCGGCGGACAGCAGCGTCACGACCTCGTCGTCGTAGTGGGCCCGGGCCAGCGGGCCGCAGCTCAGCGCCTCGAAGTACAGCTGGCGACGGTCCTGGCGGGTAACCACGTAGCGGATGTCGTCGTCCACGGAGCGTTGACCCAGCGGCGTCAAGCGCAGTATGCCTCCGGGCCCCTCCTCTGTGTGGCCGATCGCGGTCAGGAAACGCACGGCCTGCGCGACCAGGGCACGGTCTAGTGCGAAGAACGCCGCGAGTTCGTCCACGGTGTCCAAGGAACCGTGGCGCAGCCCGCGCTCCAGGAAGCGGTCGATCAGGAAAAAAGCTTCACCCTCGGTGATATCGGCACGAATTTCCACCTTCCATACCGGCAGCAGCAGTGCGTAGAGCCGGGTTGGCACGATGCCCTGTCCGAAGGCGGCGTCCTCCAGAACCCGCTCTTCAGGGAAGTTCATCAGACGAGGTGCGGTCGTCATGGCCGGACTCCTTCCCAGGCCGGGCCTGCGGCATCTCCCAGGTCCGGGACGGTTTCGTCGACGGCGGCCATGACCTCCCGGTAGTCCCGCAGATCGCCACGTTCGAGCAGATGCTGATGCAGGTCACCGATGAGAGTGCGGAATCCTGGATCGTCCGCACGCATCAAAGTGCTCAGATCGCCGGTCAGGACGAGCTGGCTCTTGGCCCGAGTGAAGGCGACGTTGGCACGGCGTAGCTCCTTGAGGAAGCCGATCCGGCCCTCCGGGTTACTGCGGGTGAAGCCGTACAGGACGACGTCGCGCTCTCCGCCCTGGTAGGAGTCGACGCTGCCGACGGAGGCATCCGCGAGCTGGGAATCACCGATCAACGGGGTCAGGCGACGGACGACCTCCTGTCGCTGAGCGAGGTAGGGGACGATTACCATCCACTCGGCACCGCGGCGGTGATAGAAGGCGGCGAGCCGGGCCAGGAGGAGCGCTTCACAGGGGTTGAAGGGGCCCTTGTGGCTACGGCCCTCGGTGCGGCCGCGCCCTGATTCACGACGTACTCGGTGGGGCAGTGCGGCGGTGTCGACGAAGGCCATCGGGCTCGCGAACAGGGGATCGCGGTGACTGTGGTCCTTCTCCGTGAGTAGTTCTCCCCGGTAGAAGGAGGCCGAGATGAAATCAGCGATCTCGGCGGGCATGCGACGCTGGCGGGTCAGCTGCACGACATGCGAAGAGGGCAGTCCGGCACGCAAGCGTTCCAAGGCGCTCTGTGACATGAGCCGGACCAGTTCGGGATCACCGATGTCCTGGGCCCACTCGTCCACGTCGGAATCACGGAAAGGTGGCAGTTGCCGGTCATCCCCGACCAGGACACCACGGCGAACCCGGGCCAGTGGCACCAGTGTGTCCGCGATTCCGATCTGGCCGGCCTCGTCGATGATTCCCAAGTCGAATTCCACGCCGGACAGTTCGGAGCGTGACGCGGCGCCGATGCAGGTGGCGCCGACCACATGGGCGTAGCGGACGAGTTCGGGCACCAGCTGTCCTGGGTCCTGGCCGATGGCAGCTCGCCACTGGCCAGCCAGTTCCTGGCGTCGTGAAAGGACCGGGATCCAGTCCTTCAGCTGCCCGTGCAGGGCGCGCAGCGCGGTCGCCCCATCGGCAGGATCCAGCAGGCGCGCAGGCAGCACTGCCCTCGGCACAACCGCGCGCAGTGCGTGGACGGCCATGTCGGCTGCCTCGTAGGCGGACTGAACGCTCTTGGCGAGGCGGCCTTCCGCCGTCTGACGTGTGGTTCGGGCCGCGATGACGGTGGGGTCCTCGCGGGCCGCGCGTTCTGCCTCGGCGTTCGCTGCTTCGGTCCGCCGGAGGATGCCGTGGGCGAACGCGTTCAGCTTCTCGATCTCGGCCCTCTCAGTGGCGAGCTCCTGTTCCCGGCGGCGAGCCCGAGAGCGGTGCAGGCGACCGGTGAACAGGGCGTTGGAACGCTGCCGTGCGGAGTGAGCCTTCGCCCGGAGCCACTCGGCACGCTCGGTCCGTTCCTCTAGGACCGACCGCCGTTCCTGTTCCTCGAACCGGAGCGCCGCCAAATGCTCCTGGGCCGGTGCGGCCGCGGCCTGGATCGCCGCGCGCAGGCACAGGTCCGCGGTCCGTGCCTCTTCGGCGTGGCTGTCGACCTGCTGAACGCGCGTGGCGAGCTCGACTGTCCACGGTTCTACGGCTGCTGCCTCCTGGTAGGCCTGCGTACGCTGGGCCATGGCGTGCCGGATCTCTTCGGAGAGGCTCTCCGACTGTTCTTCCAGGAGCAACGGTTTGACGTCGGCGTGAACCTTGCTCTCGTCCCCGACCCGGATCACCACGAGATCTTGCGGGAGCCGGGCCAGTACGTTGTCCACGGCACGGTTGGTGTGGGAGGTGACAAGTACCCGGCCGCTGTCCGCAGCGGACGTGGTCGCGGCGGTGTGGGCGATCTCCGTGATGGTCCGGGTCTTGCCCGTACCGGGCGGGCCGAGCACCACCAGCAGGTCCTGGGTGGTCAACGCCTTGCGGAACGCCTGGAGTTGTTCGGGGTCGAGTTCCTGGTGCGGTTGCGCGTCGGTCACCGGGATCGGGCGCACCCGGTGTTCGACGACGGCAGGGAGGAGGCCAGGGTTCTTTGAGTCGCGTGCGCGGAGGCTCGCCACGGCCTGTCGCTGCTTGTTGAAGATCACACGACTGGGGATGAGCTCCAGAGCGCCGCGCGTCGGCAGTCGGTCCCATGACACGGGCTGATCGAAGCGGACGGTGACGCACTGGCCCGCTGCCCGACCCACTTTGCCACGGGTTTCCATGTCGCCCTGAACGCGGACGAAGGCGCCGGACGGCGGCAGCTCCGGTCCGATGAGCTGGAATTCGTAGACGGACTGCAGGGCTTTGCCGCGCTTGCCACCGGTGGCCGTGAAGTTCTGATACGGGAAGGGAGCGGCCTGGCGTGCCTCCCGGGTGGTGATTTCCTCGGTGGCGTCGATGAGCCGGTCCACCGAGTCGAGAAACTCCGACTGGGCACCGTCGGCGGAAGTGACTTCCGGCTGATCCGGCCGCAGCTGACCGAGACGCTGCCAGGCCTGTTCGAGGACCTGCCACTGGGCGTCCGAGCCCGTGGGCACAGCCCTCAGCTCAAACACCATGTGCCAGGCCGGTGGGCGCACCACGAGGCAGGACCTGGCGAGGTGCGCGTGGTCTGCGAGGCGCAGCGGATCGATATGTTTGACGAGATAGCCGGTCCCTCGGTTCGTCGCTTCGAGGCGCATCCGGTATGTACGTGTATGAACCAGCAGGGATGGTTTGTACTTGCCGCTGGCCGGGCTGACCCTTACGGCAACGCCGGCTTTCAGCTGGTTCAGGTCGCGAACGATCTGTGAGACGTCCGCTGGCAGACCGGCGCTGGTTTCGGCCTTCGCGCGAAGCTGCTCGTCGAGACGGAAACCGGGGACGAGAACCAGCGGAGCGCGCAGGGCGATGGTGGTGACGGACATCGGCGGCACTCCTCAGAGCTGGGGCGGCGGGACGGATGCCAGCTCACGTGCGGCGGAGAGCAGAGCGAGGCGGAGCGTACCCACCTCAGGGCGGGCCCCCGGATCCTCCCGCAGCGCGCCGGTGACCGCGTGGACAAGACTGTCCGGTACGGAGTCCGAGCCGCGGTAGGCGGGCAGCCCGGGGTTGGGGATGCGGCCGGTCAGTGCGCGGTGGAGCAGCGCGCCCAGCTGGTAGACATCGGTGGCGGATCCGGGGCGGACACGGGAACCGTGTCGCTGCTCGGGTGCCTGGTAGGGCCCGACGTTCTCGCCTCGGCGGGGTGGCACCGTGGCCAGACCGAAGTCGCGAAGCACCATCTGGGGCCGGTGCATGACGACCGCAGTCGGTCGGAGCGCGCGGTGCGAGAAGCCTGCATCGCTCAGCTGTTCGATGATGTAGGCCGCGTCGGCGAGCCCTCTCACGATGGACCACAGGCGCTGAGGGTCCGTCGGCAACGGCGACTCGGGCAGCAGTTCATGGACAGTCTTCAAGGGGCTACCGAGCTTCGGGTCGTCCGGCCAGGACAGGGCGAGCGTGGAGGTCTTCCCGCTGCGGGTCAGCTGTACGACGCCGGGGCCACGGAGTCTGCGACACAGCTCGGCTTCCTGTTCGAGCGCGGCCAGCGGGTCGAATTGGTTCGGGCCGGGAGGCGGCCCAGTCCGTTCGACTTGGCGCAGCCAGGCGTAGGCGCCGCGACCACCCCCGTCGGGCACCACGCGTGCCACTGCCTGACGTCGCAGCACGTCGCCGTCCCGCGACTCGTGAACGAGATCACCGGGGCCTTCGTACAGCAGGTACTGCTGTCCCGCGACCTCGACGACGGGCCGACTGTCCCAGGCGGCTGGCTGTGGGGAGCGGTTAGGGGAGGACACTACGACCACGGCGGGTGCGCTGCGCGGCTCCTGGGCCACCCGCCGTTTCGGGCGCAGGTCGCGCAGCACCCGCACGGCGAAGGCAGCGGCGTGCCGCGCCGCCGTCTCCTGGGAGCCTGCGGCGTCGCGTGCTGATTTGTCCGGGTCGGCGAAGTCACTGATGCCGCGGATGGAGAGGGCCCGCACCGCGCGATTCATCCTGGTCGCCTGGGTGACACCGTGGCTCTCCATGTCGACGGCCACCGCGTCGTTGTAGTGCCGGCGGATCCGTCGAGCTGTCTCGGAGTCGCGGAAGCCGAGTAGTACGTCACCTGACGCGATCGGCTCGAAATGAACCTTGGGTGGTGTGGAGAGGCGGGCGTCAGGGCTGAGAAAGGCCCAGGGTTCGTTGCGACAGGCGGAGCGCACCAACTGATCCACGTCGTACTCCGGCGACCAGGTATCGGGGCGGGCGGAGAACCCGTCCACGCTCTCGCGTCCACCGTGATAGCCGTGAACCTTGCTGGCGACAACGACGTCACCGAGGTGGACATCGTCCTTGAGTGCACCGGCGACGCCGACGAAGAGCACAGCCTCGGCGTTGAAGTGTCCGATTGCGGACTGCGTGACGAGGGCCGCACGGGTGTTGGTGGGCCCCGTCTCCGCCAGCGCCACCTCCCAGTTGAGGCCTGGCAGCCGACCGACGTCGAGACGGGTACCTTGCGGCAGTTCGACCTCGGAGACATCCACCATGTGCTGGCGCACTGCCTCGTACTCCACCTGCAAAGCAGTGAGCACAACCACAGTGGGCCGTCGCCCGCTCGCTCCCTCCAACGGAAACCCTCACCTTCACAGGTCTGAGACTGAACCTCATCACTTCCGACTGCAATCCCGTTCCGCGTGGGAAGCAGCAAGAACGAGCACTCTAGCCTGGCCTGTCGAAGCGTATTCGTGAGCCCGTCTTGCCTCATGACGCCCGCTGCCGGAACGGTAAAGTACGAGCCACTCCAGCGCCTCGTTGGTCACTCAGACAACTGTGGGGCGTGCTGCCGAGAATCTCGCTGAGAGCCTGGGGCTCATGAGTGCCGCTGACCGGGCATGCGTGAAGTCCCCATCTGCAGTCCCTGCCAGTCGACCGCATCGAGCCCCCTCCCGGAAGCACGCCGCGCGCCCCGGTGGACCCACGGGGGCGCGCGGCGCCTGCTGTAGCGCTGTCCGGACCTTCGCGACAGGCCCTACGGGCTGATGAACTCCACCGCGTCCACGTCGAACGAGTTGTCCTGCGGTGAGGTGAAGACCAGATACAGCCGGTGGGTGCCCGTGAGTGCCTCGACCGGGACGGCCGGCGTGGACCGGTAGGTGTCCCAGCCGCCGGTGTTGGGGACCGGGGTCGTGGCGAGGAGCTTGCCGTCGGGAGCGTCCGCGCGGAGTTCGATCGCCCCGACGCCGTAGGGGGACGACAGCGCGTAGCTCACGCCGCTGATGCCCTCGACGCTCATCGGATCGAAGGCGATCCAGTCGCCGTCGCTGATGTCACCGATGCGCTTGCCGTTCTCGGCGCCGGCCTGCGAGACCACGCGCGTGCCGGACTGGGCGTCGTGGTACTCCGCCTGCTTGTGGCGTGGCTGGAGGACGGACCGGCCGTAGCCGGTGAGCGTGGAGGTTCCCGTGGCGCCCTTGTCGGTGTACTTGGCGTTGAGTACGTAGGTGAGGTCCGCGCCCTCGGGGTGGCCGCCCAGGTCGCCGGTGTCGACGGTGCCCTCGCAGCCCGGGATGTCGGTGGTCGGGTGCTCGTGGTCGTCATGGCCGAGTGCCGGGTTGACGGTGACCTTGGAGCAGTCGACCGGCCCGTCCTCCGGATCGGTGACCGTGACCTTGTACGGAATCCTGTCGCCGAACGTGATGAGTTTGCCGCTGACCGGGAAGTCGATGGTCACCTTCGGCGCGGTGTTGCCCGCGGTGACGGGGATATTGGCGTAGCCCGACTTGCCGGTGGAGTCGGTGACCTTGAGCTGGGCGGTGAAGTCCCCCGCGGTGGTGTACGTGTGGGTGGGGGCCGCCTCGGTGGAGTCGTACGTACCGTTTCCGTCGAAGTCCCACGCGTAGGTCAGCGCGTCGCCGTCCGGGTCCGTGCTGCCCTCGCTGGAGAAGGCGACGTCCAGTGGCAGTGGCCCGTTCGTGACGGAGGCCGACGCTTTGGCGACCGGGATGCGCTGACCCTGGGCGTAGTCGATGCGGTACAGGCCCGAGTCGTTGTTGCCGCCGCCGAAGGAGCTGCCCCATTCGAGGACGTACAGCGAGCCGTCGGGGCCGAAGGTCATGTCCATCGGTTTGTTGAACTTCGCCGAGGACAGGAAGTCGTTGATCTTGAGGAGCTTCGCGTCCCGGTCGAACCGGACCTCCTTGACGTAGTTGCGCGCCCACTCGTAGAAGAAGCCGGCTCCGTCGAAGTAGGCCGGGAACTTCGTCGTGGAGGGGTTCTTGCTGTCGTAGCGGTAGACCGGGCCGCTCATCGGGGCGGAGCCGCCCTCACCCACCTCGGGGAACTCCTCGGACGCGCCGTAGCCGTACCAGATCTCCGGCTGTGCCAGGTCCGGCAGGTCGGTGAGACCGGTGTTGTTGGGCGAGGGGTTGGCCGGGTTCGCGCAGTCGAACTTGGCGCCGACTTCCCCGGTGTCCGGGTTGTACGGGGCGTACGCCTGGTTGTCGCCGTGGCAGAACGGCCAGCCGAAGTTGCCCGGCTTCTTGATGACGTTGTACTCGACGAGCCCCTCGGGACCTCTGTCGGTGGCGGGGGCTCCGCGGTCCGGGCCGTAGTCGGACACATGGACGTATCCGGTCTTCGGGTCGACGGTGAAGCGGAACGGGTTGCGGAAGCCCA
Organism: Streptomyces sp. NPDC088147; assembly: GCF_044741565.1. Taxonomy (NCBI): domain Bacteria; kingdom Bacillati; phylum Actinomycetota; class Actinomycetes; order Kitasatosporales; family Streptomycetaceae; genus Streptomyces; species Streptomyces sp. NPDC088147. The sequence goes on from NZ_JBIUSY010000011.1 coordinate 177,682, forward strand.
TCGCGTAGATCTCCGGGCGGGTCTTCTTGGTGCCCGGCTTGAAGAGGTTGCCCTTGGGGATGGTGTAGCCGCCGGTCTTGGTGGGCTTGATGCGCAGGATCTTGCCGCGCAGGTCGTTGGTGTTGCCCGCGGTACGCGCGGCGTCGAGCATCTCCTTGCCGGGACGCCAGTCGATCGGCGCGTATCCCTGCCAGTCGGGGTCGAGGTTGGGCGGGACGTCGTCGCCGACACCGAGATACAGCGTGCCGTCCGGGCCGAACTCCACGGCGCCGCCGGTGTGTCCGGGTTCCGGGAAGGTGCGGTCCCGGTAGGCGGGCACGTCGAGGAGTCTCTTCTCGCTGGCCGGGTCGAGGGTGTTGCCCTTGACGGTGAAGCGGGAGAGACGGTTGATGTCCTTCGTGGCGTCGGCGGGGGAGTGGTACAGGTAGATCCAGCCGTTTCTGCGGAAGTCCGGATCGAGTTCCATGCCGATCAGGCCGTCCTCGCCGCCGGTGTAGACGTCGAGCTTGCCCGCCGTGACGGTGGAGTGGGCCGTGGGGTCGAAGATCTTGACCTCGCCGCTGCGCTGGACATAGAAGACGCGGCCGTCCTTGGCGACGTCCAGCTCCATCGGGTCGGCGGTGTTGTCGTCGAGGGTGACCTTCTCGTAGCCGCTCCAGACGGTGCCGCCGCAGTCGCCCGCCTCGACACCCGCGGCCCACTTCAGTCCGCCGATGACATGGTCCCGGAAGAACGCCTCGCTGTACGCCGGGGTGTCGTGGCCCATCGCGGTGGCCCAGACCTTGCCGCCCTGGGTGGAGCGGCACCAGGAGATGGGGTGGTCGGCGCCCATCGCGGAGCCGCCCGGGTCGTACGTCGTCTCGTCCGCGGTGACCAGGACGTGCACGTCGCCCCGGGGATTGCGGTCGAAGTTGTACCACTCCTCCGGGCGTTCCCAGCGCTCGGGAAGGCCCTTGGTGGAGGGATGGACGCGGTCGGCGACCTTGGCCGTGCCCTGGAGCACTCCGGGGGAGTGGGCCGGCATGTGGACGCCGCCGTTGATGGTCTCGTCCCACCACGGGAACTGCTCCTCGACGCCCATGTCGAGGGTGTTGTGGAGGGCGACGACGCCCTTGCCGCTCCGTACGTACGTCTCCATCGCGTCGCGCTGTGCCTGGGTGTCCCACACCATGCCGGAGTTCTGGAGCATGACGATGGCGTCGAAGTCCTTCAGCTTCTCGTCGTCGAACACGGCCGGGTCGGCAGTCTGGACGATCTCGAAGTTGTTCTCGGCCGCCTCCTCCTCGAACATCTTGATGCCCGCGGGGATGGAACCGTGGACGTACCCCACGGCGCGGGTGAAGAGCAGGGCACGGAAGGCGGGTTCCTCACTGGTGGCGGCGGTGGCGGCGGCGGGGATCGCGGTGAACCCGAGCAGCAACGCGCTTGCCCAGGCGACGACCGCCCTTCGTGTTCCGCGAGCATGACGGCTCATAACCGGTCCTCTCTGAGGGAGTTCGGTGTGCGGGTGCGGTACCGATCAGGGGAGTGCGGTGCCGATGAGGGAGGCGCGGTACCGGTCAGGGGGTGCCGAGAGCCCGGCGGAGGAAGGCGAGACCCTCGGTGGCGATCCCGTCCTGAGTGGGGGCGAGCGGGCGCCACACGGACGCGGCGACGGCGATCGCGTTGTTGTGCGCGGTGAACGACTCGATGCACAGAGGGCCCCGGTAGCCGTGGCCGTCCAGCGCGGTGAGGAACCCGGCCCAGTCGAGATGGTCGGCACCGGGGGTGCCGCGGTCGTTGGCACACACCTGGACGTGGACGATACGGGAGCCGGCCTCCCGGACGGCGCCGGGCAGTGTGCGCTCCTCGATGTTCTGGTGGTACGTGTCGAGGGCGACGCCGATGACCGAGGGGTCCAGGCCCTTCAGGGCCGTGAGGGTCTGGCCGACGGTGTTGAGCAGACCGGTCTCGTACCGGTTGAGCGGTTCGACCCCGATCCGTACCCCCGCGGCGCGCGCGTGGTCGGTCACGGGCGCGATGTTCTCCCTGAACTCCGCGTAGGCGGCGGCCCGTTCCGCGCCGGTCATGCGCCAGGTGCGCCCGACGGCGGTGTACACCGGGCCCGCCACGACGGGGGCCGCCACCGCGTGGGCCGCGTCGACGCACCGCAGCAGATAGTCCTGGGTGGCCCGTACGGTGCCCGGCTCCGTCCGTACGAGATTCCGGTCGGGCGGCATGACCGCGATCACGGCCGCCGGGGCGAGCCCGGTCGTGTCCAGCAGCTTGGCGGTGGCCGCAGGCTCCCAGTCGTCGGCCTGTTCCAGCGGCAGTTCGACACAGTCGAAACCCCAGCCGGCCAGTCGCGGGAGCACCTCGGCCAGGGCGCCGGTCCCGACCGGGGAGTGCCAGATCCACGGGTTGGCGCCGAGCGGGAACCGCGTCATCCCTTGCCTCCCCAGTCCTCGGGGTACCCGGGCAGATCGGCGCAGCCGCACATCGCGTAGTGCAGGGGCGGCATGCCCGGCTTGAGGTACTCGTCGAGGGTGTCCTGTGTGACGGAGGGCTGCGGGAGCTTCCATTCCTTGGGTACCCGCTGCCCCTGGAGGATCCTCAGAGCGGCGATGACGGGGGTACGCCACTGGAAGGTCGGGTACGTCGGCGCGAACGCGGTCAGCTTCTTGTCCTTCCACGCCTGGAGGAAGTCCTGCTGGTCCTCACCGGTGATCGGCGGTACGTCCTGACCCGCGTCCTCGAACGCCTCCACCGCGGCGACGGCCGTCGCGCCGGAGTCCATCCACACACCGTCGACGGAGCCGTGCCGGGTCAGCGCGTCGGTGACGACCGATTTGGTCTTGGCCGGGTCACCGTCGGTGAACTTCACGTCCACGACGTCGAGTTCGCTCTTGTCGAAGGCGACCTTCGCGGCCGACCAGCGGGTCTCCAGCACATCCACACCGGGCGAGATGCGCAGGGCGAGGATCTTGCCCCCGGGCTTGACCTTGCCGACGAGGAAGTCGGCGGCGACCGCCCCGTATCCGTAGCCGCCGACCGGATTGATGAAGGTGACCGCGCAGTCCGTCTCCACACCGCGGTCGAAGACGATGACCGGCACCTTGGCGCAGGCCTGCTCGACGGCGGGGGTGAGCGTGGCGGTGGTGTTCGGGGAGACGATCAGCGCGTCGCAGCCCTTGCCGGTGAGCTCCTGGATGTCGGAGATCTGCTTGTCGTCCTTGCCCTGGGCGTCGAGCACGGTGAACTCGCTGATCTCCTTGTGCAGTTCGACCTCCGCCGTCATGTTCTTCAGGCCGACCTGGCGCCAGGGGTTGAAGACACCGGCGTTGGAGAAGCAGAGATGGACACCGCCCGCCTCCTTCTTCTTGTACCGCGTGGTGTCGATGAGTTCGGGGCTGAGCATCTGTTCCCACGGCTTGCCCGCGGGGCCCTGTGGCTGCTCCTTCGCGAGGGCCAACTGGCGGTCGTACTCGGCCTGTTCGAAGAACTCCGACTGCTTGCCACTGCCGGAGGCGTCCGCCGTGGCGGAGGCACTGCCGGGAGCGCCGGGCGAGTCCGGTGGTGTGTCGCTCGTACAGGACGCGAGGAGACCCACCGCGAGCAGGGCGGCGGCAGAGGTGAGGGCGCGGCCGCGGAGCGGACTTCTGCGCGGGGGGCGGATCGCTGTCATGAGGCTTGTCCTCCCGAGGGGTTCGTACGGCGGCGACGCAGCCGGGACCAGTCCGCGGCGCCCAGGCCGACGGCGGCGATGACGATGCATCCTTGGACGGTGGACTCCAGCGCGCCGGAGACGCCCTGGAGGTTGAGCAGGGTGAACAGCGCCTGGAGCGAGAAGGCGCCGGCCATGGCGGCGACGACGGAGCCCCGCCCGCCGCCGAGGACCACACCGCCGAGCACCACCGCGGTGATGGCCTCGAACTCGTAGCCCCTGCCCGCCTGGGCGGAGACGCCCGAGAAGCCGCCGACAAGGACGGCGGCGATCGCCGCGGCGACCCCGGAGAGGACGAAGGCGATGATCCGGGCCCGGGAGACCCGCACCCCGGCGAGGGACGCGGCGCGTTCGCTGTCGCCGGTGGCGACGAGCGTACGGCCGAAGTCCGAGCGCATCAGCAGGACGGCGGCGGCGCCCACGACGAGGCAGACGATCACCGCCCACGGCAGCCAGCCGAACGCGGCGCCGCGCCCGAGCTGGCGGAAGGCGGCCGGCAGCGCGCCCTGCGGGGAGCCGCCGGTCCAGAAGAACACCGCGCCTTCGAGGATCAGCATCATGCCGAGCGTGGTGATGAACGACGGCACCCGCAGGGCTGTGGTGATCAGCCCGCTGACGAGTCCGGCGACCCCGCCCGCGACGAGCAGCAGGGCGGTCACCAGCGGCCAGGAGGCGCCGGGAAACGAGCCGTACAGCTCGGCCGCGACCACGACCCCCGCGGTCACGATCGCCCCCACGGAGAGGTCGAACTCACCGCAGACGATGACCAGATACTGGCCGGCGGCGAGGATCACGAGCGGCGCGGCGCGTTTGACGAAGGAGAGGAAGCGATCGGGTTCGTAGAAGCCCGGATCGGTGAGGGCCAGCGCGGCGAGCAGGACGGCGAGCAGCACGAAGACGGGGGTGCCGGTGCCCAGTGCCCGTACGACGCGCTTGCCGTGGCGGGTGACGGTTGCCGTGGTCATGCGGTCGGCCTTCCCTTCGCGGCACGGCGGGGTCTGGCGTAGACGGCGACGGCCGCGATGATGACGACACCGCGGACCACGTTCTTGAAGAACGGGTCGACGGCCAGCTGGTTGAAGACACTGTCGAGAACGGCGAGGACGAGGACACCGCCGAGAGTCCCCGCCACCCCGCCGCGACCGCCGGCCAGCGCGGTGCCGCCGAGGACCACCGCGGCGATCGACTCCAGGTCGTAGCGGGCCTCCGTACCCGCCCAGGGCGCTCCCGCGCCGAGGCGCGCCGCGAGGAACAGCGCGGCGGCGCCGACGCACAGGGAGCAGATGACATGCGCGACGACGACGGTACGGCGGGTCCGGACGCCCGAGAGCCTGGCGGCGTGCTCGTCGCCCCCGGTCGCGTACAGGTGATGGCCCAGGCGGGTACGGCGGGTGACGAACCACACCGCGGCGGCCACCGCCGCGAGCAGGAACACCGAGACGGGGACGGGGCCGACCCGGTCGTAGCCGAGGTGCTGGAAGGAGGCCGGTACCTTCCCGGCGGGGCCGGTGTAGTTGTCCTCGATCCAGCCGCGCAGGATGAACGCCGTGCCCAGTGTCGCGATGAACGCGTTGACCCTCAGGCCGGTGACGACGAGTCCGTTGGCGAGCCCGACCGCGGCCGACAGCGCGAGGACGGCGATCACGGCCGTCACCACACCTCCTCTCGCCATGGTCTCGGCCGCGACGAGTGTGCCGAGACTGATCAGATAGGCGACCGAGAGATCCAGCGAGCCGGTGAGGATGACGACGGACTGGCCGACGGCGACGAGGCCGAGCGCGACGCTGTTCTGGAGGATCGCGACCACGTTGGTGGTGGTGAGGAAGTCCCCGCCGCGGGCGGTGACGACGATCCAGCCGAGGAGTGTGACGGCCAGCGCCGCGAGCCAGACACCGACGACGGGATCGCCGAGCCGGACCCCGCGGAGGCGGACGCCGGTCCGGGGCGGCGCGAGCGGTCCGCGTTCCGTCGTGGTCACGCGGCCTCCCCTTGTCCGCCCCGGCGCCCGCTGGTGGCGAGCCGCATGATGCTCTCCTCCTCGGCTCCGGCGGGCAGTTCGCCCACGAGACGGCCCTCGGACATCACGAGGATCCGGTCGCTCATACCGATCAGCTCGGGCAGTTCCGAGGAGATGATCAGTACGGCGAGTCCTTCACGGGCGAGTTCGCGTACGAGCGTGTGGATGGCGGCCTTGGCGCCGACGTCGACGCCGCGGGTCGGCTCGTCGAACAGGAGCACCTGGGGCCGGGCCGCGAGCCACTTGGCGATGACGACCTTCTGTTGGTTGCCGCCCGAGAGATACAGCGTCTGCTGGTCCTCACCGCGGGCCTGGAGGCGTACGCGCTCCAGGAGCGCCGTGATCTCCCTGCCCGTCGGCGGCCCGCCGCGCGGGGAGACGGCCCGGGTGACGAGCAGCGCGTTGTCCCGTACCGACTGGTGCAGGGCGAGACCCTCCGTCTTGCGGTCCTCGGTGACCAGGGCGATTCCGGCGCGGATGGCCTGACGCGGACGGCGGGGGCGCAGCGGTCTGCCGCCGACGGTCATCCCGCCCGTGGTGAAGGGGGCCGCGCCGAACAGGGCGCGTGCCAGCGACGTACGTCCCGAACCCTGGAGGCCGGCGACGCCGACGACCTCTCCCGCTCTCAATGTCAGGTTCATGTCATGAATACGGGCGTTGCCGCCGCCCGTGACCGTGAGCCGCTCCGCACCGATCTCCTCCGGGCGGGCACGCGGCGGGTAGTAGTCGGTCAGCTCCCGTCCGACCATGGCCCGGACCACCTCGTCGGTGGTGGTCTCCGCGGTGCGCACGGTGGTGACGCGGCGGCCGTCCTTGAGGACGGTGACGCGCTGTGAGAGGTCGAAGACCTCCGGGAGACGGTGCGAGATGTAGAGAACGCCGAGGCCGCGCGCGGCGAGCCGGCGCACGAGCGCCGCGAGGAGCGCGCTCTCGTGGTCGGCGAGGGGAGCGGTGGGTTCGTCCATGACGAGGACCCGGACGTCGGAGGCGAGCGCCTTGGCGATCTCGACGGTCTGCTGACGCGCCACCGACAGGTCACGGACGAGGGTGCGCGGGGTGATGCCGGTTTCGTCGATCCCGGCGAGCAGCTCACCGGTACGGCGCTCCATGGCCCCGCGGTCCACGAGTCCGCGGCGGACCGGCTCGCGGCCGAGGAAGACGTTCTCGGCGACGGTGCGGTGGGGAAGGAGCGCGAACTCCTGGTGGATGATGCCGATTCCGGCGGCCTGCGCCTGCGCCGGGTGGGTGAAGGTGTGCGCGGTGCCGTCGATCGTGATGGTGCCGGTGTCGGGGGTGTGCTCGCCGGCGAGGATCTTCATCAGGGTGGACTTGCCGGCGCCGTTCTCGCCCACCAGAGCATGGACTTCACCCCGTTCGAGGTCGAGCTCCACGTCATGGAGCACACGCACCCCCAGGAAGCTCTTGGACACGCCCTGCATCGTCAGCATCAGCCGGCTCCTCGGTCAGCGGTCTGTTGTGCAGAGTCGTGACTCGCCTTTGACCTGTCAAGAGCCCAAGAGCCCCTGAATTTTGGCGAGTTGACGGTCACTTATGCCGACCGGCGAACATAGAACGCCTTGTGAGCAGCGGAAGTCGTCCCTAGGGTGACTGCCATGCCTGCGCCGTCGGATCACAGCGGTTCCGCCATCCACTCGCCGGGCGAGGTGCTGGCGCTGATCAGTTCCGGAGCCGTGGCGACGCGCGCGGACATCGCCCGGATCACCGGGCTGGCCCGCTCCACGGTGTCGCAGCGGGTGGACGCGCTGATCGCGCACGGCCTGGTCGACGAGTCCGCCCCCGCCCCCGGCGACTCGACCGGAGGCCGCCCGCCGCGCCGGCTCCAACTGCGCACCGCCGGGCAGCTGGTGGCCGGTGTGGACCTCGGCGCCTCGCACTGCGCCGTGGCTCTGACGGACATCGGCGGGGCGATGCTGGCCGCCCACCAGGAGCCGCTGTCGATCGCGGACGGTCCGGAATCGGTACTGCGCAGGGTGGAGCGGGCGTTGCAGGCGCTGCTGAAGGAGACGGGGCAGGACCCGCGCACACTGCGCGCGATCGGGGTCGGGGTACCGGGACCTGTCGAGTTCTCGACCGGCCGCCCCATCGATCCGCCGATCATGCCGGGCTGGCACCAGTATCCGATCCCGGAGTTCTTCGCCTCGCGCTTCGGGGTACGGGCGCTGGTCGACAACGATGTGAACGTGATGGCGCTGGCCGAGCAGCGCCGCGCGTTTCCCGACACCCGCTATCTCCTCTACATCAAGGTCGGTACGGGCATCGGCTGCGGCATCGTGGCCGACGGCCGGCTCCACCGCGGCGCCCAGGGCAGCGCCGGCGACATCGGACATATCCGGGTCGGGGACCAGGGGGATGCGTGCCGGTGCGGGAACACCGGGTGTCTGGAGGCGGTGGCGGGCGGGGCGGCGCTCGCGGCGAGACTGGCCGGTCTGGGGCTGGACGCGGCGTCGGGCAGCGATGTGGTGCGGCTGGTGGCCTCCGGCAACCGGGACGCCGTGCGCATGGTGCGCGAGGCGGGCCGGGCGGTCGGCGAGGTCCTGTCGGGTCTGGTCAACTTCTTCAATCCGGACACGGTCGTGCTCGGCGGCGCGCTGGCCGCCGTACACGACCAACTCCTCGCCGGGGTACGGGAAGCGGTGTACCGGCGCTCGCATCCGCTGGCCACGCGCGTGCTGCGGATCGAGCCGAGCCGTACGGGCGAGAACGCCGCGGTCATCGGGGCGGGGATCCTCGCCACCGAGCACGCCATGTCGCCGTCCCAGGTGGACCGCAGGCTGGCGCGGGCGATGGCCTGATGCCGGCCGACGCACGCTGATCCCCCGGTTCACGCCGGGTGGGTCCGGCGGTGCGGACCTGGCACCTCCCCCGGCCGGAAACGGCCGGGGGAGGCGCCGGAGCCCTGCACGGCGTACCGCGTGGAGTGCCGCCGCGCGGCGGTCAGCCCAGGGGCTCGATCCACACGTTCCTGAAGCGGACCTTGTTGCCGTGGTCCTGGAGCCGGATCGCGCCCGCCGCGGCCGATTCCGCGTCGCCGCTGCCCGTCGGGCCGTCCACGGCCACATTGTCGTGGACCTTCGTGCCGTTCCACACCACCGTGATCCTGGCGTCCTCGGTCTTCTTCCCCCCGGCGTCGAAACGGGCCGCGCGGAAGACGATGTCGTACGTCTGCCATGTCTCGGGCGCCCTGCCGGCGTTCACGCTCGCCGCCACCTTGTTGTAGATCGCGCCGGCCTCGTTCGTGGCGAGTTTCTCCACCCCGAACGAGTCCAGGATCTGGATCTCGTACCGCTCCTGGAGGTAGATACCGCTGTTGCCGCGATCCTGCCCGGTGACGTCCGGCGGCAGCTTCGGCACCCGGAACTCGGCGTGGAGTCTGAAGTCGCCGAAGGACTGCTTCGTACGGATGTCGCCACAGCACACTTCGACGGAGCCCTCGGGCGTACGCGGCCATTCGACGCCGCGGCCGTCGGTGTGCTGCCAGGCGCTGGAGACACTGCCGCCGGAGAAGAGGTCGATACGGCTGCCGGGTCTGCGCACCTCGATCATGTCGAGGTTGACATGGCCGGTGTCCTCGGGCCGGTAGGCGTAGGTCAGGGTGTTACGGCCCTTGCGCAGGTCGAACCGCTCGGTCCGGCTGGACCAGCGGTTCCAGGCACCGGTGGAGGGGAGGCTGATCTGCCGTGCCTGCCCGCCGTTGACGCTCGCGCCGATCGTCTTGATGCCGTCGAAGGGGTTGGGGCCATTGGCGTAGCGCAGGCTCACGTCGTACGCCCCCTTCGCGGGGACCTCGACCTCGATGGTGGCGGTGGCGCCCTGGGTGCCGAAGCCGTCGACGAAGCCGCCGCCCGTGTAACCGGCGTGCTCGGTGTCGATGTCCGCGCCGCCGGACAGCCGCCCGGACTCGGCGTCGTACGACGTGACGGGCGCCTCGGGGCCGGGCAGCGCGTTCAGGGTGTACCAGGCCTCGGTGGACCACAGCTGCTCACCGTCGGCCGAGGCGAACGGGCGCGGTGAGCGTACGTGCACCACCCGGTCGGTCTTCAGCCCGGGGATGGTGAGCCGGACCGTACGGCGGTCGTCGGAGATCCGGGCCGCCGCGACGGGCAGGGTCTCCTCGTCGACCTTGGGGCCGCCGTACGCCGGTGTGGGTACGTAGCGCCACTGCTCCACGGAGTAGCCGCCGGTCGCCAGCTTGGCGGCGGTCTCCTCCGACAGCGGCTTCGTGTAGGTGAGTTCGAAGCCGTCGCGGGTGGCGCGCATGGTCTTGATGTCGAAGGCGTTGGTGCCGTTCGGGGTGAGCTTCTGGAGGCCGAAGCGGAGTTTCCCTTCCTGGCCCCAGTTCCCGTCGGCGCCGAGGCCGCCCGCGTAGATCGCGCCGTCCGGTCCCGTGCTGATCCGGGTGATGCCCGCCTCCAGGCCCTGCGTGTGGCGGAACACCGCGCCCTGGTACTCGCCGTCCACCTTCTCCAGATCGGCGCGTTGCAGTCCGCCGTAGGTGACGTCACCGAAGAGCAGCTGACCGGCGAAGGTCCCCTCCTTGACCAGCATCGGCGTGCTGGGGGAGTTCGCTATCTCGTTCTGCGGCAGCCAGAGCACCGGCTTGGTGACCGCGCGGTCGTCGAACGGGCCGTCCGGGTTGGTGTAGTGGTTGAAGAACCGGTCCTGCTTCACCTGGACGAGCTTCGAGGCGGGCAGCCAGCCGCCCTGGTTGTCGGTGACGAGGATGTCCCCCTCCGGGCCCCAGCCGATCCCGTTCGGCGTCCGGAGACCGCCGGCCAGATACGTGACCTTCCCCGTCTCCTTGTTGACCTTGATGGTGGTACCGCGGTTCGCGGCGGGCTGCGGATCGGTCGTCGCACCGCCGTAGTTGATGGCGACCGAGAGATTCAGATAGAAGTCCCCGTCCTTGTAGAGCAGTCCGAAGGCGAATTCGTGGAAGTTGCCTCCGTACGGCCAGGACGCGACCTTGCGGGTCGAGTCGGTGACGTCGTCGCCGTTGGTGTCGGACAACTCGGTCAGCTGGTGTTTCTCCGACACGTACAGCTTGCCGTCGACGTACTTGATGCCCATCGGCTCTTTCAGCCCGCCGGCGATCTTCTTGTACGTGACCTCTTCCGGCCCGGTGTCACCCGTGACATGGTCGAGGACGTACGCCTCGCCCACGGTGTTGTCGCTGCCGCCCCACGTGGTCACGGCGAGCCGGCCGTCCGGCAGCCAGTCCATGGCGGAGACCTGCGGCTCGAAGCCGTCGGGGCGCAGGTCGGTGAGGGTGTATCCGGGGTGGACGGACGTCAGCGGGAGCCCGTCGCCGGGGGTGTCGTAGCTGCCCTCGCACTCCTTGCGGCCGGGAGCGGTGACGCGGACCACCCCGGCGTCCGTGCTCAGTACGGAGTTCGGGACGAGCGTGAAGTCGGCGGCGCCCGGGGGCTTCCACTGGAGGGTCACCTGCTGGTCGCCGCCGCGGTCGAAGTGGTCGACGCGGAGCGCGTGGTAGCCGGAGGTGAGGGTGATCTCGCCGTCCTTGGGCTCGGCGCCGTGCAGTCCGTCGTGGTCGATGACGCGCTGGTCGCCGATGAGGAGACGGGAACCGTCGTCGCTGATCAGACGGAAGGCGTAGGTCCCGTCGGCGGGCACGTCGAGATTGCCGATGATCTGCGACATGAAGTTGTCCGTGAAGCCGAAGCCCTCGGTGGAGGACCAGTCGACCGTGGGAATCAGCTTGTCGACGTTGGGCGTCTGAGCCGGTTTCAGATCGCAGAGTTTGCTGAGCGGGGACTGGACGTCGAAGACACGGAGGGTGACACCGGGCTCCTGGGGCGGCAGCTCCGCGGGGGCTCTCTCCTCCGCGCCGGCCGCGGGCGCCACGAGACCGCCGGTGATGAGGGCGGCGAGCAGGAACCCGGTGAGGGTCCGTGATCTGCGTCGGCTGGGGCGGGGGCTCTGGTACTCGTGTGGCTGCACTCGTCCTCCTGCTGGGGGGCTGCGCGTGGGCGGGGGCCGGGGCGGCCCCGCGTCCGCGGAGTGGAGTTCGTACACGTACCGGGGTGCTACGACGGAGTTACGCCGTGTTTCACGCGGACTTCCGCGCGAGAACGACGCCCAGGGTAGGGACAGCGCCCCACACCGTCCATACTTTGTCCTCAACAAGGAAGAACTGGCTGATAGTTGAGGCAGGGGCGCACCGTCGCCGGGTTCACGGCGCCGGCGACCCGAGCCCGCGGGCCCTGTCGCCGACGGCCGTGTCGACGACCGGCTCAGGGTCTTTCGTTCGGATCAGGCCGGATCAGGGAGCGGGGCCTGGGCACGCGAGCCCGGCATGATCCAAACGAGAGGCCCTAGATGGCCGACCAGCCGTTGTCGACGGGCAGGACCGTGCCGTTGATGTTGCCGGCGGCGTCCGACGCGAGGAACAGGATGGCGGCGGCCTGCTCCGAGGCGTCGGCCACCCGGCCGGCGAGCGCGACATGGGGGCCGACCACGCTCGGGCCGTGGGCACCCGCCTCGGCGTCGACCCGGATGTTGGTCGACGTCGCCCCGGGGGCGATGGCGTTGGCGCGGATCCCGTTGTTCCGGTACATCACGGCGAGGGACTTCGTCAGGCCGACGATGCCGTGCTTGGCGGCGGTGTAGGCGGTGCCGGCCGCGCTGCCGCGCAGGGCGGCCTCCGATGCCGTGAAGACGATCGCCCCGCGGCCCCGGTCCAGCATGTGCGGCAGCGCGGCGCGGGTCAGCATGAAGGGCGCCGTCAGATTGACCCGGATGACACGCTCCCATTCGGCGTCCTCGGTGTCCGCGAGGGCCGACATCCGGTCCATGATGCCCGCGTTGTTCACCAGGACGTCCAGGCCGCCGTACGCGCTCGTGGCCGTGGCGACTATCTCGTCCACCACGGCCTGCTCGCTGAGATCGCCGACGACCGCGCGTGCGACGCCGCCCGCGGTCCTCACCGCCGTCACGGTCTCGTGGGCGGTCTCCTGGTTGAGATCCGCGACCAGTACGTTCGCGCCCTCCGCGGCGAATCGCAGCGCCGCGGCCCTGCCGATTCCCGATCCCGCCCCGGTGACGACGACGCTGCGTCCCTCAAATCCGTTGCTGCTCATGGGTGCTGGTGCTCCTTACAGTCGGACGGATACGCGGCGATACCCGGAATTACTTGAGTCAGGCAAGCATGTGTGAGTTACTTGAGTCAAGCAAGTGAAATGTAAAGTTGCTTGACTCAGGCAAGTAGATGGTACAGTGCATGGATGCCCAAATCACCGCCAGCGGTTACCCCATCTCCCTCATCCCCATCTCCATCCCCGTCCTCGGCCTCATCCCCGTCCTCGGCCGATGTGGCCGAGATCGAGCGGGCGCTGAGCCGCGTCGCCTATCTCTCCAGCAAGGTCCGGCCGCACGACCGCCTGATGACCCAGGCCGGAGTGTCACTGGACCGCGCCGCCGTGGCGCTGCTGCGGCAGATCGCCGATACCGAACCCCTGCGCCCCGGAGAGCTGGCGAACCGGCTGGCCGTGGAGGCGTCCCATGTCACCCGGCAGGTACAGCGGCTGGAGAAAACGGGGTACGTGACCCGCGTCCCGGACCCGGAGGACGGCCGTGCGCAGCGCATCCAGCTCACCCCGGTCGGACAGCGGGCGATCGACCGTATCCGCGAGGCGAGCCGAAGGGGGATGCAGGCGGCCCTGGCGGAGTGGTCGCCGCAGGACCTTCAGCAGCTCGCCGCCCTGTTCCACCGGATGGTCGACGACTTCCTCGGCTACGACGACAGCGATGCCGGTATCGATCCCGAGCGCCCCGCCTGAGGCCACGGCCGCCCTGGGCGTCCGGGCCCCGGCGCTGCCGTTCGTTCGGACGTGAAGCGTGAGCCTGACGCGAGGTGGTCCTTCCATGTACGGGATGCACGGGATGCACGGGATGCACGGGATGCACGGGATATGCGGGGTGGGCGAGATGCGCGGGGTCAGCGAGCTGCGCGGGGTGAGTGAGACGCGCGGTGTGAACGAGACGCGCGAGGTGGAGGACAGGCGCGGGGGCGTCGGCGGGAAACCGTCGGCCGTTCGTGGGGACGGGCAGCAGGTCCTGGTGGTCGTCGGTGATCAGGAAAACTCCGACCTGCTCACGATCACGCTGGAACTCGCGGGCTATCGGGTCACCATCGCGCGCACCGGTGCCGAGGGGCTGGCGCGGATCGCGGGACACCGGTTCGACCTGGTGGTCCTGGACACGACGCTGCCCGATCTGCACGGTCTCGCCCGCGGACGCCGCCCCGTCGCCGACCGCCCGCCGGTGCTTTTCCTGACCGTGTGCGAGTACCTGGACAGCCTCCTTCCCGAACTGGGCCCCGGGCAGGAGGACTACGTCACCATGCCGTTCCGGATCGCCGAAGTCCTCGCCAGGGCACAGGTGTTACTGCGGGGCCGCGGGCGTGGGCGTGGTGCCGCGCGGCGCGGCCCGTACTACGGCGACCTCGTCCTGAACGACGCCACCTGCCAGGCGTGGCGCGGGCCCCGGGCGCTCGACCTCACGCCCGCGGAGTACCGGCTGCTGCGTCATCTGCTGGTCAACGCCGACCAGGTCCTCTCGAAGGAACAGATCTGCCGTCACGTCTGGGGCGACGGCCGCGCCGACAACGCCATCGAGAAGCTCGTCTCCCGTCTCCGCCACAAGGTCGACCAGGAGGAACCGCAACTGATCCATACCCGCAGGGGGTTCGGCTACCTGCTCGGCCGCTGAGCGTGTGATCGTCCTCACGTCAGCTTGCCGTCAGGTAATTGACCGGAAGGTGTCAGTGCACTCCGGTTGCATGTGCTCATCGAGGCGTCCCGCCACCCTTCCCCGCACTCCGCCCCCGCGGAGCCCCCACCGAGGAGTGACATGGCCGACACACTGACGGAAACCGCGGACGACCCGGCACGGCCGATGCCGGAGTTCCCGATGCCCCGGGCGGCCGGCTGCCCGTTCGCCCCGCCCCCCGGCCTTGAGCGGCTCCGGGACGAGACGCCGATCACGAAGGTCCGGATCTGGGACGGCAGTACGCCCTGGCTCATCACTGGACACGCCCACCAGCGGGCCATCCTCACCGATCCCCGCCTCAGCAACGACGAGAAGTTCGGCGCCTTCCCGCATGTGAGCGCGTACCGGGCGGAGATCGCGCGGGTCACCCCGAAGCTCATCACCAACACGGACGCCCCCGAGCACACCCGGCTGCGCCGGATGGTCAACGGTCCGCTCCTCCTCAAGCGGGTCGAGGCCCTGCGGCCCGCCATTCAGAAGATCGTCGACGATCTGATCGACGACATCCTCGCCGGTCCGAAGCCCGCCGACCTCCTCACGGCTCTGGCACTGCCCGTGCCGTCGCTGGTGATCAGCGAGCTGCTCGGCGTGCGGTACGAGGACCACGAGTTCTTCCAGCGCAACAGCAACATCGCCCTCGACCGCGACGTACCCCCGGACGAGGCGCGCGCGGCGAGCGGCGCGCTCTCCGGGTATCTCGACGAGTTGCTCACCGAGAAGCTGGCCGCGCCCGGCGCGGACGCGATGTCCGAGATGGCCGCCCGGGTCACCGCAGGTGAGATGACACGGAGCGAAGCGGTCCACATGGGCGTCGCGATGCTCATCGCGGGACACGAGACGACCGCGACCATGATCAGCCTGGGCACTCTCGCCCTGCTGGAAAACCCCGAACAGCTCGCCGTGTTGCGGGACACCGAGGACCCGAAGGTCATCGCGGGCGCGGTGGAGGAACTGCTGCGCTATCTCTCCATCGTCCACTCCGGGCTGCGCAGGGTCGCCCGCGAGGACATCGAGATCGGCGGTCAGGTCATCCGCGCGGGGGAGGGGGTCGTGGTGGAGATCTCCGCCGCCAACTGGGACTCCGCGGCCTTCCCCGAGGCCGAGCGGCTGGACCTCACCCGCAATGCCCGCCTGCACAACGCGTTCGGCTTCGGCCCCCACCAGTGTCTGGGCCAGTCGCTCGCGCGGGTGGAACTCCAGGTCGTCTACGGCACGCTCTACCGGCGTATTCCCACGCTGCGCCTGGCCACCGCGTTCGACGGTATCGAGTTCGAGGAGAGCGGGACCACCTACGGCGTGCGCTCACTGCCCGTCACCTGGTGAGCCCCGCGTCACCGACCGATACGAACCGACGCGCGGACGGTGTGACGAAGTGACGACGCGACGAATGACGAAGTGACGAGCGAGGAAACGACCATGCGTGTGGAAGTGGACGAACCCAAGTGTGTTTCGGCGGGCCTCTGTGTCATGAGCGCCCCCGAGGTGTTCGACCAGAGGGACGACGACGGTGTGGTGATCCTGCTGGAGAGCGACCCCGGCGCCGACACCCACGAGGGGGTGCGCGAGGCCGCCGGCCTCTGTCCGGCGGCGGCGATCCGGCTGGTGGAGACGTGAGGACCGTCCTGGTCGTCGGAGCCTCGGCGGCCGGTCTCGCCGCCGCCGAGGCACTCCGACGGGAGGGCTACGACGGCACGATCACCCTCGTCGGCGACGAGCCGCGGGCCCCGTACGACCGGCCGCCGCTGTCCAAGCAGATCCTGTCCGCGCGGTGGGAGCCCGACCGGCTGCCGCTGCGCCCGGCGGCCGATCTGGACGCGCTCGGCCTCGATCTGCGTCTCGGTATCGCCGCGACCGGCCTCGAACTCGACGTACGCACCGTGCACTTGGCCGACGGCACCCGGCTGTCGTACGACGGCCTGATCGTGGCGACGGGGGTGCGTCCGCGCCGTCTGCCCGGCGAGGGCGCACATGTCCTGCGTACCCTCGACGACGCCCTCGCCCTGCGCGACCGGCTCGGTCCCGGGCGGCGGCTGGTGATCGTCGGAGCCGGCTTCCTCGGTGCGGAGGCCGCGGCCGTGGCCCGGGGGCTGGGCACCGAGGTCACCCTCCTCGAACCCGCGCCGGTACCGCTCGCCCACGCGGTCGGCGAGCAGGTCGGCCGGGTCCTGTCGGGCGCGCACCTGGACCACGGTGTGGACCTGCGTACGGGGGTCACCGTGTCCGAGGTGGCCGACGGCGGCGTACGGCTCGACGACGGGGAAGTGGTCGAGGCCGACGAGGTCCTCGTCGCCATCGGTTCCCTGCCGAACACCGAATGGCTGGCAGGCAGCGGCCTGACGGTGCGCGACGGGCTGGTGTGCGACGAGTACAGCGCCGCCGCGCCGGATGTGTACGGTGCGGGGGATGTCGCCCACTGGCACAACCCGCTGTTCGGTGTGGCGATGCGCGTCGAGCACCGTACCAACGCGGCCGAACAGGGTATGGCCGCCGCCCGCAACCTGCTGCGCCCCGGGGCCCGTAAGCCGTTCGCCCCGATGCCGTACTTCTGGTCCGACCAGTACGACATGAAGATCCAGGCGTTCGGCCATCTCCGGGGGCACGACGAAGTGGCCCTCGTGGAAGGGGACTTCGGCGACCGCCGGTTCATGGTCGGCTACCGCACCGGTGACCGTCTGGTCGGAGTTCTCGCGGTCGGTATGCCGCCGAGGGCGATCCGCCCCTGGCGGGCGGCGATCGCGTCCCGCGCGCCGTGGGACGAGGCCCTGCGAGCCGTGGCGCGAGCCGCCGGCGTGGCGTAGGGCGTGTACGAGCGACCGGAGCGGACGCCGGAGTGAGCGGGCGACCGCCCCGGGAGAATCAGCCGAATCCAGGGAGTTGTTCAGGATGGATGACCAGCGGGGAGAGCGGGACGAGCGCCGTGACGTGGTCGTGGTCACGGGCGCGGGAGGTATGGGCGTGGCGATCGCGCGCCGGCTCGGCAGCGGGCGGACCGTGATCCTCGCCGACGCGTCGGAACAGCGACTCGGCGAAACCGTCGGCGCGTTGACCGCCGAGGGCTACGCGGTACGGGGCGCGGTCACCGATGTGTCCGACCGCGGTTCGGTCGAGGGACTCGCGGCGACGGCGTCCGGCGCCGGCCGGGTGGCCGCCGTCGTACACACCGCGGGGCTCTCTCCCGCGACCGCGCCGGCCAGGGCGATCGTCGACGTCAATCTGATGGGCACGGCTCATGTGATCGATGTCTTCGGGACGGTGGCGTCCCGTGGTACGGCTCTGGTCTGCGTCTCCAGCATGGCCGGGCACTACGCGTCACTCGGCCGGGAAGAGGAGCTCGCCCTCGCCACGACGCCCACCGACGGGCTTCTCGCGCTCGATGTCGTCGTCGGCATCGGGGACGACGCGGTGTCCGCCTACTGCGTGAGCAAGCGCTCCAACCACCTGAGGGTGCAGGCCGCGGCGCTTGCCTGGAACCTCCGCGGCGCCAGGCTGAACACCGTCAGCCCCGGGGTCATCTCCACGGCCATGGCGAAGGCGGAGGCCGAGTCCGCGTCCGGCGAGCGGATGATGAGGATGCTGGAGGAGTGCGGCGCGGGCCGTACCGGAACGCCCGCGGAGATCGCCGACGCCGTGGCGTTCCTCACCGGTCCGGGGGCGCGGTACATCACCGGCACGGACCTTCTTGTCGATGGCGGCCAGACCGCGTGGATACGCAGTCGACGGACGGCCTGACACCGCCATCGGCGCGCGCCACAGCGCCGGCGGCACGGCAGTACATCGGCGCGGCAGTACAGCCGCACAACAGCACAGCGGCACAACAGCACAGCAGTGGTTCAGATCGGCCCTGAGAGGACACGCATGCCCACCCCCACCCCCACCCCGCCTACGTCATCTCCCGCCCCCCAGCTGGATCCGGAGGCACTCGGATTCGATCCGGACGCCCTGCGCGACCGCTACCGCGCCGAGCGCGACCGCCGGATCCGTCCCGACGGCAGCAAGCAATACCACAGCACCACAGGGGAGTTCGGCTACTACGTGGACGACCCGTACGTGGAGCCCGCGCCGCGCCGGGAGCCTCTCGACGACCGGGTCGAGGTCGTGATCATCGGCGGCGGCTTCGGTGGCCTGGTGGCCGGTGCCCGGCTGCGCCAGGCGGGCGTGCGGGACATCCGGGTGATCGAGAAGGCCGGGGACTTCGGCGGAACGTGGTACTGGAACCGGTATCCCGGCATCCACTGCGACATCGAGTCGTACATCTACATGCCGCTGCTCGAAGAGGTCGGCTACGTACCGAAGTGGAAGTACGCGCCGGGCGAGGAGATCCGACAGCACGCGCGGGCGATCGGGCGGCGGTTCGAGCTGTACCGTGACGTCTGCTTCCAGACCGAGGTGACCGAACTCCGCTGGGACGAGGCCGAGTTCGAGTGGACCATCCGTACCGACCGGGGCGACCGTATGCGGGCGCGCTACGTCGTGGTCTCCAGCGGACCCTTCAGTCGGCCGAAGCTCCCCGGCATCCCGGGCATCGAGACCTTCCAGGGGCACACGTTCCACACGAGCCGCTGGGACTACGCGTACACCGGCGGTGACGCGGACGGGGGCCTGCACAAGCTCGCCGACAAGCGGGTCGCCGTCATCGGCACCGGCGCCACCGCCATTCAGTGTGTGCCGCACCTGGGGCGCGACGCCCAGCACCTCTACGTGTTCCAGCGCACGCCGTCCTCGGTCGACGTACGAGACAACCGCCCCACGGACCCCGAGTGGGCCGGGACACTGACCCCCGGCTGGCAGCGGCGCCGCCAGGACAACTTCCTCGCGCAGGTCGCCGGTGGCGGCGCGGACGAGGACCTGGTGTCCGACGGCTGGACCACCAGCGCCCGGCTGCTCCAGAGCCTGGTGCCGGGCGCGAGCGGCGGCGACGGCCTGTCACCCGAACAGCGCGGCGCCATGGCCGAGTTGGCCGACTTCAAGAAGATGAACGAGATACGTGCCCGGGTGGACGCCGAGATCGAGGACCGCGCGACGGCCGAGGCACTCAAGCCCTGGTACCGCTACATGTGCAAGCGCCCCACGTTCAGCGACATGTATCTGCCCACGTTCAACCGGCCCAATGTCACGCTGGTCGACACGGCCGGCCGCGGTGTGGAGCGCATCACCGAGAACGCTCTGGTGGTCGACGGCGTCGCGTACGAGGTCGACTGCGTCATCTTCGCGACCGGTTTCGACATCGGCGGTCCGCCGGCCGAGCGGGCCGGACTCAACGTACACGGCCGGGACGGTGTCACGTTGGCCGAGTCGTGGAAGGACGGTCCGAAGACGCTCCACGGGTTCTACAGCCACGGCTTCCCCAACTTCTTCCACCTCGGCTCCCTCCAGAACGCGGTCTCCGTGAACTTCGTCCATGTCCTCGACGAGCAGGCGACCCACATCGCCGAGATCGTCGCCGAGGCGGACAAGCGCCAGGCGCGGTACATCGAGCCGACGGCCGAGGCGCAGGCCGCCTGGGTCGCCACGATTCGCGAGAAGGCGCAGAACACGCACGCGTTTCTCGCCGAATGCACCCCGGGCTACTACAACAACGAGGGCAAGCCCGGTAAGGAGAGCCAGTCGTACGGCGGCGGTCCGATCGAGTTCTACGAACTGATCAAGCGCTGGCGCACGGACGGTGACATGAGCGAGGCGATCGTCCGATGAGGCGGCCCAGCCGGTTCGACGACACCGGCCACTGGCACACCACGAGCGAGCGGTGGGACACGACAAGGCTGAACCCGCCGAACCGGCTGTGGGGTTCGAACGGTGTCACCTTCGGGCCCGACGGGCGGCTGTACGTGGCCCAGTTCATCGCCGGACAGATCAGCGCCGTGGATCCCGTCTCGGGAGACGTCGACGTGGTGGTGCCACTGGACAGCCCGGTCCAGGCGCCGGACGATCTCGCCTTCGGCGCGGACGGTTCGATGTACATCACCGACCTGACCCCCGGCAGGGTCTGGCGGCGGGATCCCGCGGGTGAGTTCACCCTCGTCTCCGACACGGTGAAACTGCCCAACGGCATTACCTGCGTGGGAGATCGCCTCTTCGTCAACGAGATGCGCAGCGACGGCCGGCTGATGGAGATGTTCCCCGGCGGCGGCGATCCGGTGGTGCTCACGGACGGACTGGCCTGGGGCAACGCGATGCAGCTCGGCCCGGACGGGCTGCTCTACTACCCGCACATGATCGCCAACGAGGTCTGGCGGATATCTCCCGATGGCGGGGTACCCGAGCTGGTCGCGAAGGACGTCGACGACCCGGTCGCGGTGCGGTTCGACCGGGGCGGTGTCCTGGTGGTGCTGTCGCGCGGTGTGGCGGGCATCGTGACCCGTATCGATCTCCGTACCGGCGCGCGGTCGGTCGTCGTCTCCGGTGTCGCGGGGCTGGACAACGCGGCGTTCGACGACGAGAACCGGATGTTCGTCTCCAGCTACGCGAGCGGCGGTGTCACGGAGATGCACACCGACGGCCGGATCCGGGAGATCGTGCCGCGCGGGCTCGACGGCCCCTTCGGTGTGACGGTCGATCTCGGCGGCACGGTGTACGCGGCCGACCACTACCGCCTGGCGAGCCCGGAGGGCTCCGGCGCGGGCGGGAACGGGGACGCGAGCGGAAGCGGACACGGGGAAGCCGGCGGAAACGGGCAGGGAACCTCCAGCGGAAACGGATACGGGGACGCGAACGAGTCCGGCGGCATCATCACCCACGGTCTGCTGCACTTCGTCCACGGCGTCACCGCGGACGACGGCGTCCTGCACCTCACCTCGCAGCTCGGTGACGTCCGTACCTACGACCCCGTACGGAAGACCACACGGGTACGGGCGACCGGACTGAGCGAGCCCACCGGCATCGCGGTCGCCCCGGACGGCTCACTCGTGGTCGCCGAGACGGGCGGCGGCCGGATCCTGCGGATCGACGAGACCGGCACGGTCACCGCTCTCGCCTCGGGGCTCGCCCACCCCGTGGACGTGGCCTTCGACGGAGAACAGCGCTGTTACGTCAGCGACGACCGGCTCGGAGCGGTGCTCCGGCTCGACGACGGCGAGGCGGTCACCGTCGCGGACGGACTCGGTGCGCCGCAGGGCCTGGTCGTCCGCGACGACGAACTGTTCACCGTGGAGACCGCGCACCGGCGGCTGCGGGCGATTTCGCTCGTCACGGGGGAGAGCAGGATCGACGCCGAGAACCTCGCGGTCGGTCTTCCCCCCGGCACCACCCGTCCCGCCCACCACCCGGTCCCCGGAGTCCCGGGCCCGCCGAGCCAGTTCGCGGGACTGGCCCTCGGCCCGGACGGCTCGCTGTTCGTCTCGGCCAACGGCGAGGGGAGCGTGCTGCGGCTCTCGCGTCAGCACACCGACGGAGACGCCGCGTAACGCCACCGAACGACGGAACCGCCCCGGCCGACGGAGACATCGGCCGGGGCGGTTCCGGTCACATCAGCCGAGAAGCGCGAGGGCCTGGGTGAACGTGGCCGAAGGGCGCATCACGGCCGCGGCCTTGGCCGGGTCGGGCTGGTAGTAGCCGCCGATGTCGGCCGGCTTGCCCTGCACCGCGATCAGCTCGTCGACGATGGTGCTCTCCTGCTCGGCCAGCGTCTTGGCGAGGGGCGCGAACGCCTCCGCGAGCCGGCCGTCGTCGGTCTGCTTCGCCAGCTCCTGCGCCCAGTAGAGCGCCAGGTAGAAGTGGCTGCCGCGGTTGTCGATGCCACCGAGCCGGCGGCTGGGCGACTTGTCCTCGTTGAGGAAGGTGGCCGTGGCGCGGTCGAGGGTGTCCGCGAGCACCTGGGCGCGCGCGTTGTCCGTCGTCTGCGCGAGGTGCTCGAAGCTGACCGCGAGCGCGAGGAACTCGCCCAGGCTGTCCCAGCGCAGGTAGTCCTCCTTGACGAGCTGCTGCACGTGCTTGGGCGCGGAGCCGCCGGCACCGGTCTCGAACAGCCCGCCGCCGTTCATGAGCGGGACGACGGAGAGCATCTTCGCGCTCGTGCCGAGTTCGAGGATCGGGAACAGGTCGGTCAGGTAGTCGCGCAGCACGTTGCCGGTGACCGAGATCGTGTCCTCGCCGCGGCGGATGCGCTCCAGGGAGAACGCGGTCGCCTCGACCGGCGACATGATCTCGATCCGCAGGCCCTCGGTGTCGTGCTCGGCGAGGTACGTCCCGACCTTCGCGATGAGGTTCGCGTCGTGCGCGCGGTTCTCGTCGAGCCAGAACACCGCCGGGTCGCCGGTCGCGCGGGCGCGGGTCACGGCGAGCTTGACCCAGTCCCGGATCGGCAGGTCCTTGGCCTGGCACATGCGCCAGATGTCGCCCGCGCTCACCACGTGCTCCAGTACGACATCGCCGGAGCCGTCGAGGACACGCACCGTGCCGGTGGTGGGGATCTCGAAGGTCTTGTCGTGGCTGCCGTACTCCTCGGCCTTCTGCGCCATCAGACCGACGTTCGACACCGAGCCCATCGTCGACGGGTCGTACGCGCCGTGCGCGCGGCAGTCGTCGATGACGACCTGGTAGATCCCGGCGTAGCTGCTGTCCGGGATGACCGCGAGGGTGTCGGCCTCCTGGCCGTCGGGCCCCCACATGTGGCCGGAGGTGCGGATCATGGCCGGCATGGAGGCGTCGACGATGACATCGCTCGGTACGTGCAGGTTCGTGATGCCGCGGTCGGAGTCGACCATCGCCAGCGCGGGGCCCTCGGCGAGCTCGGCCTCGAAGGACGCCTTGATCGCCGCGCCGTCGGGCAGGGAGTCCAGCCCGCCCAGGATGCCGCCGAGGCCGTCGTTGGGGGTCAGACCGGCCGTCGCGAGCGCCTCGCCGTACTCGGCGAACGTCTTCGGGAAGAAGGCCCGTACGACATGGCCGAAGATGATCGGGTCGGAGACCTTCATCATCGTGGCCTTCAGGTGCACCGAGAACAGCACGTCCTCGGCCTTGGCACGGCCGATCTGGGCCTTGAGGAACTCGCGCAGCGCCGCCACCCGCATCACCGACGCGTCCACGACCTCCCCGGCGAGCACGGGCACCGACTCGCGCAGGACCGTCGTGGTGCCGTCGTCACCGGCCAGCTCGATACGGAGCGAGCCCGGCTCGGCGATGACCACGGACTTCTCGCTGGACCGGAAGTCGTCGGCGTCCATGTGCGCGACGTTCGTCTTCGAGTCGGCCGTCCACGCGCCCATGCGGTGCGGGTGCGCCTTGGCGTAGTTCTTGACCGACGCGGGGGCGCGGCGGTCGGAGTTGCCCTCGCGCAGGACCGGGTTGACGGCGCTGCCCTTGACCTTGTCGTAGCGCGCGCGGACGTCGCGGTCCTCGTCGGTCTTCGGGTCGTCCGGGTAGTCCGGCAGCGCGTAGCCCTGCTGCTGGAGCTCGGCGATCGCCGCCTTCAGCTGCGGGATCGAGGCCGAGATGTTCGGCAGCTTGATGATGTTCGCACCGGGCGTCTTGGCCAGCTCACCCAGCTCGGCGAGCGCGTCGTCGATCCGCTGGCCCTCCTCCAGACGCTCGGGGAAGCCCGCGATGATCCGTCCCGCGAGAGAGATGTCACGGCTCTCCACGGTGACCCCCGCCGTCGAGGCATACGCCTCGACCACAGGCAAGAAGGAATACGTCGCCAAGGCCGGGGCCTCGTCGGTGTGTGTGTAGATGATGGTCGAGTCAGTCACCGGGTGCTCCGCTCCACGTCTGCAACATTGCTCGACATCAAGATATCTCGTGACCCAGTCCTGTCGAGACGGGGCCCTGCCACCGGAGCCACGCGGCGCGGCCCGGAGGAACGCGCCGCTGCTCAGAAGAACACGCCGCAGCGCAACAGCACATTCGCGTACGGCCGCGCCTCCCCGGTGCGGACGATCAGACGCGCGCCGGCCGACAGCTCCTTCAGCTCCTCGTGCGGGACGAAACCGAGACCGGGCAGCGTCGCCAGCAGCCGCGCGGCCTCCGGATTCGCCTCATGGACCTCGTGCGCCGCCGTCGCGCCCTCCACGACCAGCTCCGCCAGCAGGCCGTCCAGTACCTCCGCGAACCGTGGCACCCCGGCCCGGAACGCCAGATCCACCACGCGCGGACCCGCGGGCAGCGGCATTCCCACGTCGCAGACCAGGACGCCGTCCCCGTGGCCCAGCTCGGCCAGGGCGCACGCGAGATGCCGGTTCAGGATCCCGGACCTCTTCATCCGGTCACCCCCTGGTCGGGGCCGGACACCGGCTGTCCGGGAGCGGTTACGTGGCGTTCCGCCGCGCCCGCTCGGGGGAGAGACCCGGGGGCCGCTGCCGCGAGCGACGCCACCTCAGCGGCCGTCGGGAACGACACCTGCGCTCCCTCCTTGGTCACCGCCGCCGCACCCACCCGCGCCGCGTAGGCGGCGGCCACGGTCAGGCTCTCGCCGGCGCCGAGCCGCCAGGCCAGGGCCGCGGTGAAGGCGTCGCCGGCCCCCGTGGTGTCCACGGCGCGCACCGGTACGGACGGCACGAGCGCCGTCGTACGGTCGTCCGCCACCAGCGCGCCCCGCGCGCCCAGTGTGATCACCACCGAGCGCGGCCCCCGCGCGAGCAGCGCCCTCGCCCACTCCTCCGGGTCGTCGCCCACCGACTCCGGCGTCTCCCTCGCCGACTCCGGGGTCTCGCCCGCCGACTCCGGCTCGTCGGCCACCGAATCCTCCGGGCCGTCGACCACCGGCCCGCCGAGCACCACCCGCGCCTCGTGCTCGTTCACGATCAACGGATCGCATGCCGCCAGGATCCCGGCCGGCAGCGGCACCGGGGGAGAGGGGTTCAGCACGAACCGGCTGCCCGGCGCCATCCCCGCCACCACCTCGCCGACCGTCTCCAGCGGGATCTCCAGCTGCGCCGAGACCACCCGCGCGGCCCGCAGCAGACCCGACGCGTCCCGGATGTCCGCCGGGGACAGCCGCGCGTTGGCGCCCGGCGACACCACGATGCTGTTGTCCCCGGACGGATCGACCGTGATCAGGGCGACGCCGGTGGGCGCGCCGCCGGACAGCACCCCCGCGGTGTCGACCCCGGCCGCACGCTGCGAGTCGAGCAGGAGGCGCCCGTGCGCGTCGTCGCCGACCCGGGCCAGCAGCGCCGTACGGGCTCCGAGGCGGGCGGCGGCGACCGCCTGGTTCGCCCCCTTGCCGCCCGGATGGACGGACAGGTCCGAGCCGAGCACCGTCTCACCGGCGCCGGGGCGCCGCTCGACACCGATCACCAGGTCGGCGTTGGCCGACCCCACGACCAGCAGGTCGTAGTCGTACGTCACTGTCTCTTCGTCTCTTTCGCTGGAGGCCGCCGAGTGGCCGGAAGCCGTGGAGTGTTCCAGAGGCCGTGAGTGTTCGGAGCCCGTCGTGTGGTCAGGAGAAGTCGGCGACATTCTTCGCCGTGACCACCTTGACCGGCACCTTCACCATCGAGGGGACCTTGTCGCCCCGCGCGGCCTTGACGGCGTTGAGCACGGCGAGCCGGCCCAGTTCCGCGGGCTGCTGGGCCACCGAGGCGTAGAGCGTGCCCGCCTTCACCGCCTTCAGGCCGTCGGGCGTGCCGTCGAAGCCGACGACCGGCACCGACGTACCCGCCTTGGAGCCCAGCGCCTTGACCGCCCCGAGCGCCATCTCGTCGTTCTCCGCGAAGACCCCGTTCACCCCGCTGTGCGCCTGGAGCATATTGGTCATCACATCCAGCCCCTTGGTGCGGTCGAAGTCCGCCGGCTGCCGCGCGACGACCTTGATGCCGGGGTACGCCTTGATGCCCTCGGCGAAGCCCTGACCGCGCTCACGGCTGGCCGAGGTGCCCGCCGTGCCCTGGAGGATCACGATCCGCCCCTCGCCACCGAGCTTCTCCGCCAGTGTCCTCGCCGCCTGCCGGCCGCCCGCGACATTGTCGGAGGCGACCAGCGTGTCGATGTCCGCCTTGTTGACACCGCGGTCGGCGGCGATCACCGGGATGCCGGCCTTGTCGGCGGCGCGTACGGACGGCCCCGCCGCGTCCGAGTCGACCGGGTTGACGATCACCGACGACATGGCACCGCTCGTGAAATTCTGTATCTGGTTGGCCTGTTGGGAGGCGTCGTTCTGCGCGTCGGTGACGGTGAGTTCGACGCCCTCGGCCTTCGCCTCGGCCTCCGCGCCCGCCTTCAGCTGGACGAAGAAGGGGTTGTTGAGGGTGGAGAGGGAGAGCCCCACCTTGGTCCCGCCGCCGGAGGAGCCGTTGTTCCAGAGGGAGACACCACCGATGACGGCGGCCACCAGCACCGCGGCGACGGTGTACTTCACCGCTCTCGCGCCCTTACGGCCCGAGCCGCCCGCGCCTCCCGAGCCGGACGCACCGGGCGCGGCCGACGCACCGGCGCGGGAGCGCGCCGTGTCGAGCAGCACCGCCAGCGCGATGACGACACCGATGACGACCTGCTGCCAGAACGCCGACACCGACAGCAGGTTGAGTCCGTTGCGCAGCACCGCCAGGATCAGCGCGCCGATGAGCGTGCCGGACGCCTTGCCGACACCGCCCGACAGACTGGCGCCGCCGATGACGACCGCGGCGATGGCGTCGAGTTCGTACCCCTGCGCGGCCTGTGGCTGGGCCGAGGAGAGCCGGGAGGCCAGGACGATACCGGCGACGGCGGCGAACAGTCCCGACAGCGCGTAGACGGCGACCTTCTGCCGCTTGACACGCAGCCCGGACAGCCGCGCCGCCTCCTCGTTGCCGCCGATCGCGTACATCGAGCGGCCCAGGTACGTACGGGCCAGGATCAGGGCCGTGACCAGCCCCATCGCCACCATCACGAGCACCGGCACCGGCAGCCAGCCGCCGAGCGTGTCGCCGATCCGCGACACGGAGCCGGGGAAGGCGATCGGGCTGCCCTGCGAGATCACCAGCGACAGACCGCGGCCCACCGAGAGCATCGCCAGCGTCGCGATGAACGGCGGCAGTTTGCCGTACGAGACGAGCGCGCCGTTGACGAGCCCGCACGCGATGCCGGTGCCCACGGCGAGCACGACGGCCAGCCACACCGGCACCCCCTCCGACGTCGCCGACCAGGCCAGGACGGTCGCCGAGAGCGCCGCCACCGAGCCCACCGAGAGGTCGATGCCCGCGGTGACGATGACGAACGTGACACCGAACGCGAGGATGGCGGTCACGGCCGCCTGCACACCGACGTTGAGCAGGTTCTGGGTGGTCAGGAAGTCGCCCGACAGCAGCGACATCGCCACCACCAGAACGACCAGGGCGCTCAGCGCGCCATTGTCGAGGAGGAGCCGGCGGACCGCTCGGGCGCCTCCGCCACCGCCCCCGCTTCCGCCGTCTGTCGTGTTCTTGAGCGTGTCAGTGGCCACGGGAGCCCTCCACCCCTTCTGCTTCGTCGTCCGTGCCGGTCCCGGATCCCGGGCCGTATGGGCGCGCGGCGCCGACGGCCAGCGCCATCACCGCGTCCTGTGTCGCTTCCTCCGCCGTGAGTTCACCGGCGATCCGGCCCCCGGCCATCACCAGCACCCGGTCGCTCATGCCCAGCACCTCCGGCAGATCGCTGGAGACCATCAGCACGGCGTGACCGGCGGCGGTGAGTTCGTTGATGAGCTCGTAGATCTCGACCTTGGCGCCGACATCGATACCGCGCGTCGGCTCGTCCAGGATCAGCACCTTGACCTCGGCCAGCAGCCATTTGCCGATGACGACCTTCTGCTGGTTGCCGCCGGACAGGGTGCGTACCCGCTGGCCGAGCCCCGCCATCCGGACGCCGAGCTGCCCGGCGATCCGGGCGGCTGCCGTGTGCTGTGCCGCACGGTCCACCAGCCCGGCACGGGTCGCCGAACGCAGGGTGACCAGACCGAGGTTCTCCTCCACGGACGCGTCGAGCAGCAGGCCCTGGCCCTTGCGGTCCTCCGGCACCAGCCCGATCCCGGCGGCCATCGCCGCGCTCACGTCATGGCGCGGCAGCGCGGCGCCCGCCACCCGTACCGAGCCCGTGTCGTAGTGGTCCGCGCCGAAGACCGCGCGGACGACCTCCGTACGGCCCGCGCCCACCAGCCCCGCGACACCGACGACCTCACCGGCGCGCACCTCGAAGCCCACATCGTGGAAGACGCCCTCCCTGGTCAGCCCGGACACGGACAGCAGGGCGGTACCGGTCTCCGCGGCCCGGCGCGGATACTGCTGGTCGATGTCGCGGCCCACCATGAGGCGTACGAGTTCGTCCTCGGGGGCCGTCGCGGGCACCTGCCCGACGCTGCGGCCGTCGCGCAGGACGGTGACGCGGTCACCGAGCGCCGCGATCTCGTCCAGGTGGTGGGTGATGAAGACGATGCCCACGCCGTCCTCGCGCAGCGCGCGGACGATCCGGAAGAGCCTCTCGACCTCCTCGGAGGTCAGTACGGCGGTCGGCTCGTCCATGACCAGGACCCGGGCGTCCAGGCTGAGCGCCTTGGCGATCTCGACCATCTGGAGCCGGGCGATGCCCAGTTCACGCACCTTGGTGTGCGGCGGGGTGGTGACTCCGACGCGTTCCAGCAGCTCGGCCGCGTCCGACTCCATCCTCTTGTGGTCGACCAGGCCGAAGCGGCGCGGCTGGCGGCCCAGGAAGATGTTCTCGGCCACCGTCAGATCGGGAACGAGGTTGAACTCCTGGTAGATGGTGGCGATTCCCAGCCGCTCCGCGTCCTGCGCGCCCTGGATACGGACCTCCTGCCCGCCGACGAGCACGCGGCCGGCGTCCGGACGGTAGGCACCGGAGAGCATCTTGATCAGCGTGCTCTTGCCCGCGCCGTTCTCGCCGAGCAGGACGTGCACTTCGCCGCGGCGCAGATCGAAGTCGACGCTGTCGAGCGCGACCACGCCGGGAAAGGTCTTGCGTATCCCTTCGACACGCAGCAACTCGTCCGGGTGACTCACGGGTCGCTCCTTCGCATTCGGGCTGACGGGCTGTGTGCTGACGGGTTGTTTGCTGACGGGCCGTGTGGTGGCGGGCTGTGTGCCGCGGCGCCGTGTTGTGCTGGGGCGCGGTGTGCCGACGGCACGCGCTCCGAGGGGTCGGGACGCCGGGGGACCGGCGGGAACTCCGCGCCGCAGGAGCGGCGTACGACCAGCCGGGCGGGGAGTGTGACGGACGGCGGGACCCGGCCGGCGATGCGTTCGGCCAGCGCCCGTACGGCGGCCCGGCCCAGTTCGTCCGTCGGCTGGGCGATGGCCGTGATCGGCGGATCCGTGTGCACGAACCAGGGGATGTCGTCGAAGGCCGCGAGCGCGATGTCCTCCGGGACGCTCAGACCCCGGGCGCGGATCGCGTCGAGCGCGCCGAGGGCCATCAGATTGTCCGCCGCGAACACGGCGTCGGGAGGCTCGGGCAGATCGAGGAAATTCTCCGCGGCCCGGCGTCCGCTCTCGGCCTGGAAGTCGCCCTGGCCGATGTACGCGTCGGGCAGCGCGACCCCGTGCTCGCCCAGTGCCGTACGGAAGGCGTCGACGCGTTCGCTGCCGGTGGTGGTGGTCGCGGGGCCCGCGATGATCGCGAGCCTGCGATGGCCGATCCGCAGCAGATGGGTGACCAGATCGCGTACGGCGGCGCGGCCGTCGGACCGTACGACGGGCACCTCGACGCCCGGGATCCACCGGTCCACGAAGACGATCGGGGTCGCGGCACGTACCGCGTCGCGTATCAGCGGCGAACCGCGGTCGGTGGGCGACACCAGCAGCCCGTCGATCCGGCGGTCGAGGAGCGTACGGATGTGGTGGTCCTGCAACTCGGGCCGCTCGTCGGCGTTTCCGATGATCACGCTGTACCCGAGTGTCCGCGCCTCCTCCTCGACCGCGCGGGCCAGCGATGTGAAGTACGGATTGAGCACATCGCTGATGACCAGGCCGAGCGTGCGGGTCCGGTCGGTGCGCAGGGACCGGGCCACGGCGTTGGGCCGGTAGCCCAGCGCGGCGACGGCGGCGAGCACCCGGGCGCGGGACGCGGGGCTGACCGAGGGATGGGCGTTGAGCACCCGCGACACCGTGGCGACGGACACGCCTGCCTCGGCCGCGACATCCTTGATGCCCGCCATCGTCGGTCCACCTCCTCGTGGAATCGATTACACGGAGGATTGGAATCGATTACACGGGCAGGAGGCAAGACCTTGGGGGTACCCCGAGACCGGATCGTAATGATCACCCCGGGCGCGACCACCTTCTTGTCGACGAGGCGCCCGGCGGCCGGGTCCGCCGCGCGGGGGCCTCGCGGTTTCGGCGAGCCCCGGCGCGGCGGTCCCCTCAGGTGATCAGGTTCGATGCGTCGCGCCACATTCTGGTGAGTACGTCACCGGCGGGCTCATCGGTGGCGAGGGCGGCGCTCTGGCCCGCCCAGTGATTGGCGGGGTCGACCTCGTTGGTGCCCCGCCGCCACTGGGCGGTGAGTTCCAGTTGCTCGGGAAACGGCGCCGGGCTCGGCGCTCCGGGCCTGCTCCAGGCTTCCACGTAGGGGGTGGACGCGGCTCGGGCCAGTCGTCCGGTGTAGGCGCGGGTGGTCACGGTGGCGTCCGGTGCCAGCCCGGTCAGCGCGGCGGACCACTGCGGTGGAGTCGCCGTCTCGGGACAGCGGAGGAGGGCCGTGCCGACCTGAACCGCGTCGGCGCCCAGGGTCAATGCGGCCGCCAGGCCCCGTCCGTCGGCGATGCCGCCTGCGGCGACGATGGGCACACGCAGGTGGTCGGCGAACCAGGGAAGCAGAGCGAACAGTCCGACGTCGGTGTGTTCGGCGGCGTCCTGACGGAAGGTGCCCCGGTGTCCGCCGGCTTCCATGCCCTGGGCCACGATCGCGTCCGCGCCGGCTTCCTGGGCGGCCAGGGCCTCATCGAGGGTGGTCGCACAGGCGAACCAGGCGATGTCCCGCGCGTGGAGGCGCCGTACATATTCGGGCTCGAACAGGCCCATGATCGAGGAGATGACGGTCGGGCGGGCACGGAGCAGGGCTTCGCATTGCTCATCGAACGCCGGCCGGCGGGTCGTGACAGGTTCACCGGGAGGGCCGAAACGGCCGAGAAAGGCCCGAGCCGCGCTGGTGCGCCTCGTTCGGTCCTCCTGATCGTCACGCGCGGTTTCAGGGATCCAGACGTTCAACTGGAGGGGCCCGGAGGACCGGGCGTGGAACTCGGCCGCCCATGCCGCGATGCGGTCCGGGGAGTCCTGGAGGGCGCCCCGGGCGCCCATGCCGCCCGCCTCGGCAACGGCGACGGCGAGTTCGACAGGGGAAGACCCGGCCATCGGAGCCTGGAGTACCGGCATCCGCAATCCGAAGCGGTCACAAAACGCCTGCGCCCGTTCCCGTCCTGTCACACCGGACTCCTCCCGACGGTGCTCCGGGTGGACACCCGGGGCCGGCTCGCACGTGCCACGACTCATGAAACATGACCGCCGCCCGTTTCCTCCGGTGTGTCACGCGTTCGGTGTGCCGCGTGGCCGGTGCGCCGCCTGGCCGGTGTGCCACGTGGTCGGTCATGCCCCGGAGGGGTGTGAGGGGTGAAAGGTTGAGTCGGGAATGACGCGTGGCTGATAGTGCCGGTAATAAGGCTCTTTCACGCTGTCACGGGTGCCCGCACTACGTCCTTGGGTAGGTTAGCTGTACCCGCAATTCGCTTGCGGACCCCCCTGTTCCGGCGATGCCGGGTATCGGTACCTTGCCGTATGTGACGTGCCGGCGGGCAGGTGCGGGGGACGGGTTCATTTCGCCGTGACAGCGCGATAAAGGGGAGAGTTTCGATGATGCACGTGGATTCGAGCCAATCAATCGAACGCGTGTCCGAAGTTGTCGCCCTCGAAAATGTCACGAAGATTTACGAGACGAGACCCGGGACCATTTATGCGCTGCGGAATGTCAGCCTGGTCGTGAGAGAGGGGGTGTTTCTCGCGGTAATGGGCGAGGGAAGTCCCGGTAAGACCACGTTGTTGAAGTGCCTTTCCGGCGAGATCGAGCCATCCTCCGGTGTGGTGCGGCGCGCGCCCGGGAGCGAGGACGGGCGCGCACCGCTGGTGTCCTGGGTGTCCGGGCCGGGCGGGGCGGGCTCCGTCGCGGCGGCGGTCGCGCTCGGGCCGCGTCTGCTGCTCGCCGACGAGGCGTCGGAGGAGTCCGGCGCGGCGCTGCGCCGGGCGGTGAAGGGGCATGGCGTCGCGGCGGTGATGTCGACCTCGGCGCCGACGGTGGCCGCGCGCGCCGACGCCGTGGTGTTCCTGCGGGACGGGGGCGTCGTCGACATGGTCGCCGGGGCCGGTCCCGAGGTGATCAGCGACTGTCTGGAGCGCTCGGGCCGTAGCTGTCAGGACCGGGGCCGGGACGCGGGCCGCCGGGGCCGGGGCCCTGAGGATCCGCGCCGGAACTGTACCGACCCGAGCCTGAGCTGAGCACCCGTCCGACGATGTCGAGCAGCGGAACCGGGTCGTGCAGGAAGAAGTGATCGCCCGCCAGCTCGTGCATCTCGAACGGACCGCCGGCGTGCCGCGCCCACGCCTTGGCCTGCCCCGGACCGGCTTCCGGATCGTCCGTGCCCGCGAAGGCGGTCAGCGGCACCGGAAGCACCGCGGCGGGGTCCGGCAGTGCCGTCTCCGCCAGGGTGAAGTCCGCCCGCAGTGTGGGCAGCATCAGCTCGATCAGCTCGGGGCTGTTCAGGAACTCCGCCGGAGCCCCGTTCATCTCCCGCACCTCCGCGAGCAGTTCGGGGTCGGGCAGCGTATGCCGCTGGACGGGGCCCGGGAACGGTATACATCCCGAGACGAAGACATGTCCGGGCCGTGCCGTACCCGGGCCTTGCGCGCACAGAAATTCGGCGAGGGCGAACGCGATCTCCCCGCCCATGCTGTGGCCGAAGAACGCGAACGGCTTGTCGAACCAGCTCGCCATCCGGTCGGCCAGCAGCGGCACCAGTTCCGTCACCCGGGTGTGCGGCGGCTCGCTGAACCGCTCCTCACGGCCGGGGAGCAGTACAGGGCACACCTCGACACTCTCGTCCAAGTGGCTCGCCCAGGAACGGAAGATGCTGGTTCCGCCGCCGGCGTACGGGAAGCAGAACAGCCGTACGTCCGCCGCGGGCCGGGGCGGCCTGGACGCCACCCAGCGCGGTGCGCGCCGAGGTGCGGAAGGTCGGTTCTGAGACACGATGAGTCACCTTCGCCGGGGTCGGGATGGGGTGGGGCCGGGACATGGCCGCATGGTCCCACCGCGGGGCGGCGTCCGGCAGCCCTTTAAGCCTGGACGTAACTGCCCTGCTGGGGACGGACGTCAGCGCGTTCACGCGGCGTGCTGAACCCGTGATGGTGGTGCAGGGGCCACCCCGGTCCGGGTACGCGGTGTACTGACCTGAACCCCGCCGGCCGACACGATGGAGGCAGACGGCGCGGCTCGACCGCGATACGACGGGCACGAGTGGGAGCACTTCCATGGCGGACACAGCCCAGAGGACAGCCACCGGCGGTACGCCCGCCGGCCGTGACCCCGGCCCGGCGCGGGCGGCGCGCGGCCCGCGGCGGACCACGGCCAGGGCGGTGCTCGCCGCGCTCATCGTCGTACCGGCGATGCTCGGTATGGCCGCGTGCGAGGGGCCGGAGAACGCCAAGAGCCGCGGCGACGCGTGCGAGAAGATTCTCGCCAAGTCCACGAACTTCTCCGATACGAAGGACCCGGAGGCGGCGGAGAAGGAACTCAAGGATCTCGCCGACGAGATCGCGCAGTTGGCGGAGGACACCGACGACGAGAAGCTCCGTGAGGCCGCCAAGGAATTACGCGGTGTCTCGCCGGGTGGCCGGGATCCCGACTCGGTCGGCGAAATCATCTCGGAGACCACCAAGCGGATCAAGATTATCCGCAACACCTGCATCTCGTTCGGCTGAGAAACGGCGGCCCGGATACGGCCGCGCCCATAAGCCGGGATTCCCACGGCTGTTCATTCCCCCGTCGTGGCAGTGCGGAATCCCCGCCCCGGGCGTTCGGAGCCTCCCCCGTCTCCGGATGCCCGGGGCTTTTCCGCTGTCCGGGGGTGCGATCCCCCGGCCCCCGCTCACGACGTGGATCGTGTGAACGTCATGCGGAGTTCTCCGGTGCGTGATTGCCCAGATAGGCCAGCACAGCCAGTACCCGGCGGTGCACGTTCCCGCCTTCGGGCGGCAGTCCGAGCTTGTCGAAGACTCCCCGGATGTGTTTGCTGACCGCCCGTTCGGTGATGACCAGCCGCTCCGCGATCGCCCCGTTGGCGAGCCCCTGCGCCATCATCTCCAGCACCTCGTGCTCACGCGGCGTCAGCGCCTGCAACGGCCGCGCGGCGGCCTTCTGGCTGAGGATCTCGGTGACCACCTCGGGGTCGAGGGCCGTCCCGCCGGTGGTGATGCGTTCCAGCGCCTCGAGGAACTGCTCCACCCGCCCGACCCGGTCCTTGAGCAGGTAGCCGATACCGCGCGCGCCCTGGGCCAACAGCTCGGCCGCGTACGTCTGTTCGACATATTGCGACAGCACCAGGATCGGCAGGTCGGGCAGTTCGCTCCGGGCCTGTACCGCCGCGCGCAGTCCCTCGTCCCGGAAGGTCGGCGGCAGCCGTACGTCCAGCACCGCCGCGTCCGGGCGGTGCTCGCGCAGCGCGGGCATCACCTCCGGCCCGGCGGCGCATGTCGCCACCACCTCATGGCCATTGCTGGTCAGCAACAGGACCATTCCCTCACGTAAGAGGGCGTTGTCCTCCGCGATCACGATCCGCAAGGCAGCTCCACTTTCAGCTTGGTCGGCCCACCGCGTGGGCTGGAAAGGCTCGCCGTGCCGTCAAGCGCGGCGACGCGCCGGCGGATGCCGATCAGACCACTGCCCTCGTGCTCGTCGGCGCCACCGCGGCCGTTGTCGGCCACGATGACCCTCAGTATGCCGTTGCCCCGGGTGAAGCGCACCGACGCCTGGGTGGCCCGGGAATGCTTTCGGATATTGGTCAGCCCCTCGGCCACCACGAAGTACGCCGCGGCCTCGACCGCGGCCGGCAGCCGGAAGGAGTTCTCCACCGAGCCGAGGCCCATCTCCACCGGGATCTCCGAGGACGCCGCCAGGGCGCGGACCGCGCCGGCCAGACCGCGGTCGGTCAGCACCGGCGGGTGCACCGTACGCACCACGTGCCGCAGATCCGCCAGTGTGCTCTCCACACCCGACTGCGCCTCGTCCAGCCGGGCCAGCGCGGCGTCCGGATTCGTCCGCACCAGCTGTTTGGCCAGCCCGATCCGCATCGAGAGCGCCACCAGCTGCGCCTGTACGCCGTCGTGCAAGTCCCGTTCGATACGGCGCAGTTCGGCGCTGTGCGCCTCCACCGCGCCCGCCCGGCTCTCCGACAGCTCCGCGATCCGGTCCACCAGCCGGGCGGACGGCTTCGGCCGCAGCAGCGCCGCGCTCCACGCGGCCTGGGTGTCCGCGAGCGTGCCGAGCCGGTGCAGCACCAGCGGGGTACGGGGCTTGGCGGGCGTACCGTACGCGTCCTCGCGGCGCCGCGCGATGGCGCCGCCCACCCCCATGTTGAGCCCGTCCACCACCAGCCCGACCACCCACACCAGGATGGCCACCGCGCAGAACAGCAGGGTGATGACGATCTGTAACGGCAGCCAGCGCGCGTCGCGCCAGGTGCCGGGGTCCGTCAGCGACAGCCGCAGCCGGTCCGCCGGCACACCGTCGAGCGGCAGATACTGCTCCGGGACCGGCGCACGGAGCCGGGTACCGGCCCGCACCCGCTCGTAGCCGGCCAGTCTGCGGAGTAATCGCACGAGATCGGGCCAGGCGGGAGCGCCGATGATGAGCGCCATGAAGACCAGCCCCAGTGGGACGGCGGCGGCCATCAGAAAGCACATCGACGCCACCGGAAGGGCGAGCACCAGATAGTGCGTGTCGAGCCAGGAACGCTGGAGCTGGGTGGAGAAGTCACGCACGGCGGGCTCCCTGAGGGCAGGACGGGCGTCCGGGGGAGGACGGGCGTCCGGTGGACGACCGGCCCTTCGGATCACGGTAATGCGAACCGGCTGTTCGCGAGGTACGTCCGTCACCCCAGCCGGGGTGACGCAGGCTGAACCCCAGGACGGGTGTGCGCTCCATCGCGCCGGGGCCGGCCGCTCCGTACCGTTCTCACCAGGAGGAACAAGCCATCTGGCGGGGCAGTTGGCCGGCTGGCACGGACACGGCCGCACCTCGGCCGTACTGCCTGGAAGGCGCACACACATGGTCAGGCTTCGCACGGGGAAACGTGCCACGGCGAGAAGCGGCACCCGAGGGGCCTCGATCAGCGCCGTTCCCGGCCCCGCGCCGGCGCTGACACTGGAGTCGGTCACGCGTCGCTACCGGCGCAACGGCACCCCCGTGAACGCCCTGGACGGTGTCACCGCGACCGTCGAACGCGGCACGTTCCTGGCGGTCATGGGCCGCTCCGGATCAGGCAAGACGACCTTCCTCCAGTGCTCCGCCGGCCTCGACCAGCCCACGTCCGGCACGGTGCGGCTCGGTGACACCGACCTGTCGCGGCTCAGCGAGGCCGCGCTCACCCGGCTGCGCCGGGAGCGGATCGGCTTCGTGTTCCAGGCGCTCAATCTGGTGCCCTCGCTCAGCGTCCGGGAGAACACCGCGCTGCCCCTGCTGCTGGCCGGTGAGCGGCCCGACAGCCCCGCCGTCCGTGAACGCGCCCTCCAGGTACTGGAGTCGGTCGGGCTCGCCGACCGGGCCGAGGACTCACCACTGCGGCTCTCCGGCGGCCAGCAGCAGCGCGTCGCCATCGCCCGCGCGCTGGTCACCGACCCCGCCGTGATCTTCGCGGACGAGCCGACCGGCGCGCTCGACCCGGTCACCGCGCGGGATGTGCTCGTACTCCTGCGCGACGCGGTGGAGCGGCAGGGACACACCGTCGTGATGGTCACCCATGACGCGCACGCCGCGTCCTGGACGGACGAGGCGCTCTTCATCGAGGCGGGGCGGATCGTCGGCCGGCTGCCCAACCCCGGGGCCGACGCCGTGACGCGGATGCTGTCAGAGCTCAGGGAGGCGTGACGGGTATGCCGCTCGGATCCAGTACGCTCCCCGGCGCCGACCCGGCCCGGCCACCCGGCCCGCACGAGCTGGCCCGTAACCACGACAGCCCGGCCCGCACCCGCCATATCGCGCGCTTCCTCGCCGGCCGCTCGATGCGCGTCCACACCAGGGCGTGGACGGCGGTGTTCGCGGCCCTGCTGCTCACCTCGCTCGTGCTCAGCAGCTTCGGTCTCGCCGTACTGTCCGCCGCCCTCGGCCACGCGAGCGTGGAGCGCTACGGCGCCGCCGCGGCGGTCGTCGCGGGCGACCAGGAGACACGCTTCACCGCCAAGCCCTGGGGGTCCAAGCGGCAGACGCAGACGGCGGCGCTCACCGAACGGGTGCGGGTGCCGCGCTCGGTGCTGCCCCGGATCGAGGCCGTCCCCGGCGTACGGGCGGCCATCGCCGACGACACCTTCCCGGTCGCGCTGACCGGCGCGGACGGCTCGCTCGTGGCCGGGCCCGACAGCGACTCCGGCGCCTCCCCGGTCTACGGGCACACCTGGCGCGCCGCCGCGCTCGCGCCGTTCACCCTGCGCGACGGCCGGGCCCCGGCGGGTCCCGGACAGATCGTCCTGGACGGAGATCTCGCCGAACGGGCCGGTGCCGGGGTCGGCGACGAGGTACGGCTCCAGTCCACGGGCGCGCCCGAGACATACCGGGTCTCCGGCATCGCGGCGCCCGAGGGGCGGGCGGACGACAGCGGGCTCGGCAACCAGGGCGCCGTCTTCTTCAGCGACGAGCGGGCCCGCCTCCTCGCCGGCCACCCGGAGACCACCGACGCCATCGGCGTGCTCGCCGACCCCGGCGTCAGCGCCGGAACCCTCCATGCACGGCTGCGGGAAGCACTGGACGGTGAGCGCCCGGCCCGCAGCGCCGCCGCCGGCACACGCTACAAGGACGACAACACCTCGCTGCGCGTGCTGACCGGAAACGGGCGGGGCGAGACGGAGTTCGTCACCTCCGCCCCCAGCCGGATGAGTCTGCTGGCACTGCTCGGCTCGGTCTGCGCGCTCGTCGTACTGATCGCCCTGCTGGTGGTCTCCAGCACCGTCGCCCAGGCGATCCACCAGCGCTCCCGCGAGATGGCGCTGCTGCGCGCGGTGGGCGCGACCCCCCGGCAGCTGCGTGCCATGGTCGGCCGGGAGGTCAACGTGGTGGCCGCGACCGCCGCCGTGGCCGGTGCGATCGGCGCGGTGCCGGTGTTCCTGGCGCTGATCAAGATGCTGCGGACGCGTGGCGCGGTGCCGGTCGGTCTCGAACTCCCCGCGCCCTTCTGGATGTACGCGGCCCCGCTGGTCACCGGCGCTCTGACGGTACTGGTGGCCAGGATCGCCGCCGCCATCGCCTGCGGCCGTATCGCCAAGGTGCGCCCCGCACAGGCGATGGGCGAGGCCCAGAGCGAGGCCGAACAGTTCGGCCGGGGCCGGGCCGTCACCGGCGTCGTGATGCTGGTCCTGGGCTGCGGCGCGGCCGGCACCGCGGTCCTCCAGTTCGGGGAACTGGCCGCGATGGCGGCCAGCACCGCGGCCGTGTGCCTGGTCATCGCGTGCGCGCTGCTCGGGCCCTGGATCGCGTGGGGTGCCATGCGGGTGCTCGGTGTGCCCGCGGAGCGGCTGGGCGGTGCGGGCGGCTATCTCGCCGCCGCCGCCTCCCGGGCCAACTCCCGCAGACTGGGCGCCGCGATCACCCCGATCGTGCTCGTGGTGGCCTTCGCCGGGGTCCAGCTCTCGGCCGGGGCGACCCTCGACACACAGGGCGGCCGGCAGGCGGGTCAGGCCATGCGGGCCGAACTCGCCGTCACCACGGACGGGCCGGGGATCCCGGACGAGACGGTGCGCCGGGTCAAGGCGGTGCCCGGTGTGGCGGCTGCCTCCGGGGTGCTGCACAGTACGGTCGTACTGGCCCGCAAGGAGGCCGGGGAGCCGAGGCTGGACCGGCTGCCGGTGATGGCCCTGGACCCGTCGGCGCTGCCCGCCACCATCGACCCGAAGGTCACCTCGGGCGATCTCGGCGACCTGCGCGCGGGCACCGTCGCGGTGGGGGAGGAGCGGGCGCGGTCGCTGGACCTGGACATCGGCTCCAAGGTCACGGTGCGCTACGGCGACGGCGCGAACGTGCCGCTGCGGGTGGCCGCGGTGTACGAACGGGCCCTGGCGCTCGGCGACTTCCTGTTCGCCCCCGCCGAACTGGCGCCGCACCTGGCCGCACCGCTCAACACGCGCGTCCTGCTGAGCCTGGAGCCCGGAGCCGCCCTCCAGGACGTGAAGGACGCGGTCCAGCGAGAGCTGGCGGGCGCCGCGCCCGGGGCGACGGTCACGGAGCGGCCGCAGGGCGAGCACCTGCGGACCGAGGACCGCGGCGTCGGCCAGGTCATCTCCCTGGTCGCGGTGAGTGTGATCGGTGGCTTCACGGTCATCGCGGTGCTCAGCACGCTCGTTCTCATCATGGTCGGCCGCCGCCAGGAGATCATCCTGCTGCGGCTGGTGGGCGCGGGCCGGCGGCAGATCCGCTGGATGCTCCGGATCGAGGCGATGACCGTGATGCTGGTGGGGCTGGTGGTGGGCACGGTGACCGCGCTCGTTCCGCTCCTGGCCTTCAGTCTCGCGACGACCGGATCCTGGCCCTACATGCCCCCGGGCCAGGCAGGACTGGTGGTGCTGGCCGTGGTCGTCACCGCCGGGGCCGGGTACGTGCTGCCGCTGAGGTCCGTGCTGCGCAAACGGCCGCCGACCGTGATCGGCCACGGCTGACAGATCATGACGGGGCGGGCGGCCGGAGGCCGGCCGGGCGGGGCTGGAGGGCC
This sequence comes from Streptomyces sp. NPDC088147, assembly GCF_044741565.1. Classification (NCBI taxonomy): domain Bacteria; kingdom Bacillati; phylum Actinomycetota; class Actinomycetes; order Kitasatosporales; family Streptomycetaceae; genus Streptomyces; species Streptomyces sp. NPDC088147. The sequence continues at coordinate 218,068 of NZ_JBIUSY010000011.1, forward strand.
GGCCGGGCGGGGTCGGAGGGCCGGCCGGGCGGGGTCGGAGGGCCGGCCGGGCCGGGGGGCCAGGACGCCGCCCCCGTCCTCGAAAGTCTTCGTGATCAGGCCTCTGGGCTCGGTGTTTACAACAGCACTTAAATCCTTGTTCGAGCCTTCACCTCTGCTGAAGAATCCTTTTCGTGCGGTCGACTGCGCGCAACTGAAGCGGTCGGCCGCCGAGCCGCGCGGTACACGCCGGACTTCGCGCACAGTGAAGAAGGAGCTTGTTCGCAGTGTTGGGGACCATCGCGGAAGAGAAGGTCAATGGCGCTCCCTTCAGCCATCCGCTCGACCGACTCGGCTGTCCTGGCAGCCTGGGCGAGGAACACGGAGTGGTCGGCGGACAGCTGGCGGTGTACCACCAAGGAACCCTGCGTACCTGGGAGTTCGGCGAGGAGGAGTACGGCGGCGAACGCCCCGTGCACCGTGACTCCGCCTTCCCCTACGGCTCCGTCACCAAGGCACTGACCGCCGCCTCCGTACTCCAGCTGGTCTCGGACGGCGACCTCGGCCTGGATCTTCCGGTGCGCACCTGGCTCGGTGAACGGTCCGTCGCCGACGGACACCCGGGACTCGACGCCACACTCCGCCAACTCCTCAGCCACACAGCCGGGTTGCCGTCCGACCACGACGACGGGGACGCCACCTCGCTGCGCCGGTGGCTCACCGGTTTCCTGGCCACCGGACCGGCGGACGCGCCCGCGCTCTGGCCCGCGCCCGGCTCCTTCTCCTACTCCAACGTCGGCTACGGCATCGCGGGCCGAGTCGTCGAGGCCGCCACCGGACTGACCTGGTGGCACGCCGTACGCGACTACCTGCTGGCGCCGCTGGGCGCCGGGATCGGCCTGCTGCCCGGCACCCGGCACGACGGGGAGCCGGTCCGCGCGGTGTCCGGACACACCATGCGCACCACCCCCGGCGGCGACCGCGTGGTGCACTCCGTGCGCTGTTCCGCCTACGCGGGCTTCACCCCCGCGGGCGGGCTCGCCGGCAGCGCCGCCGACCTCGTACGCTTCGCCCAACTGCACCTGGACGACCCCGGTGACCTGGACAGGGACGCCGTGGCCGACGTCGACACACTGCGCGAGATGGCCCGGCCCGTCGCCGGTGCGGAGCCCTTCGGACTGGCCGACGGCTGGGGTCTGGGCCTCGGCCACTTCGGCCCGGCGGAGGACCGCTGGCTCGGCCACGACGGAACGCTGGACGGCACCACCTGCCATCTGCGCATCCAGCCGAGCCAGGGGACAGTGGTCGCGCTGACGACCAACTCGGCCACCGGGCAAGGGCTGTGGGAGGCGGTGCTCCGCGAGCTGCGGTCCGTGGGCATCTCCGTCGGCGTCTACAGCATGGTGCCGCCGTCCCCCGGATCCACGGCGGGATTCGCGGACTGCGCAGGCACCTACCGCAACGGCGACCTCGCCGTCACGGTCAGTCTCGACGATCGCAACATACTGCTGGAACTTCCCAACGGCGCACGGGACTCCGCCGCCTCCCACAGCGGTCTGGTCTTCTCCAGCCGGCCGGGGGACGCGGGTGTGTTCCTCGGCCGATTCCTCAAGGACGCGGCCACCGGGGACGTACGTGTCCTCCAGTACAGCGGCCGTACGCTGCTGCGCCAGCCGGTCGCGGCACAACCACACTGACGACCGCCGTGCCCGGCCGCGCTGAGCGGGCGGCCACGGCGGGATCAATCAGCCAGAGAACAAGCGGTGTTGTAGGGCGGACGCGCGGGACAGGAACGCGTCTGGCGGTCACGCACGCACGCCATTGTCACTCATAGTGATGGCGTGGGTGCGATCAGTGCCCGATTCCCTCGGACCGGCGTCCCGCACACGGCACAGGCCACCCTCCCTCTCGGCGTTCCATGGGGTCTCGACATGAACTCAGACAGCAACTCCCTTACGCACGGCCGTCGGACAGCCGGTGAGGTCACCCTGCACGGGCTGTTCGAGAGCCGGGCGGCGCGCCGACCCGAACACACCGCCGTCGAGTGGGGCACCGTCCGGCTCAGCTACGCCGAGGTCGAACGGCGCGCCAACCGGCTCGCGCACCGGCTCGCCGCCCGGGGCGTGCGCTCCGAGACCCGGGTCGGTGTCTGCCTGCGGCGCGGCCCCGAGCTGATCGTCTCGCTGCTCGCCGTCCTCAAGGCGGGCGGGGCCTACGTACCACTCGACCCCAACTACCCCGCCGAGCGGCTGTCGTTCATGGTCGAGGACGCCGGGATCGAGCTGGTGATCAGCGACGACGGGCCGGGGGCGCGGCCGGACAACGCACCCGACACCTTGTCCCTGGAGAGCCTGGCGGGGGTGATTCCGGAAGACTCCGACACCGCGCCGGACATCACCACACACCTCGACAACACCGCGTACATTCTGTTCACCTCGGGTTCCAGCGGCACGCCCAAGGGCGTGGCTGTCACCCATCGCGGACTCGGGAACCTCGCCCTCGCCCATGTGGCGGCGCTGGCCATCGACGAGGACAGCCGGGTACTCCAGTTCGCCTCGCCCAACTTCGACGTCTCCATCGCCGACCTGGTGCAGACCTGGTACGCGGGCGCCACGCTGATCCTGCCCGAGAGCCCCACCCAGGCCGTCGGTGAAGCGCTCGGAGCCCTGCTCGCCGACGCCGCCGTCACCCACACCATGATGCCGCCGTCCGTACTGGCCACGGTGGCACCGCCGATCGAGCTGCCACACCTGCGCGCGCTGGCCACCGGCGGTGAGAACTGCCCGCCGGAACTGGTCGCCCGCTGGGCCACCGGCCGACGGATGATCAATATGTACGGACCGACCGAGGCGACCGTCACCGTCACCCTCAACGGGCCGCTGCCCGCCGGCCTCACCGTCTCGCCCGGAATCGGCCGGGCCATCGACGGCGCCCGGGTCATGGTCCTGGACGAGAAGCTGCGACCGGTGCCCGAAGGCGGGACCGGCGAGCTGTGCATCGCGGGCGACGGCCTGGCCCGGGGGTACGTCAACCGTCCGGGGCTGACCGCCGAACGGTTCGTCGCCGACCCGTACGGCCCCCCGGGGTCCCGGATGTACCGCACCGGCGACCTGGTCAGACTGCTTCCGGGAGGCGAGCACGAGTTCATCGGCCGCGCCGACGGCCAGGTCAAGATCCGTGGTCTGCGCGTGGAACTGGGCGAGATCGAGGCCGTGCTCACCGGGCACGAGGCGGTCCTCCAGTCGGTGGTCACGCTGGTGGAGAACGCCGGTACGGACCAACTCGTCGCCCACTACGTGCCGGTGGGCCCCAATGGGCGCCCCGGAGCAGCCGAGCTGCGCCGGCACGCCTCGGGCCGGCTGCCCGTCCATATGGTGCCGACTGCCTACATCGCCATGGAGCGACTGCCACTGACACCCAACGGCAAGGTCGACCGCAGGGCGCTGCCCGCCCCCACGGACCTCGCCGGTGACATGGGCGGGCGCGAGTCCGTCCCGTACGCGGCACCGCGCACCGCACTGGAATCGGAACTCGCCGGGATCTGGGAAGAGGTGCTCGGCCGCTCCCGGATCGGTGTGACGGAGGACTTCTTCGCCATCGGCGGCGACTCCATCTCCGGTCTGCGGATGGCTTTCCAGGTCGAGCGGAGGCTCGGGCTCACCCCCGCGTCCACCGCGCTCTTCGACCACCCGACCATCGCCGCGTACGCCGGGTACGCCGCCGGGCTGAGTGAGAGCGGCGGCGGCCGGGAGACGGGGACCGTGGTTCCGCTCGCCCCCGCCGACCGGAGCGGGGCTCTGGTGGCCTCGTCCGCGCAACAGCGGCTGTGGTTCCTGGACGCGTACGAGCCGGGCGGAGCGGCGTACAACTGCGCCACAGGGCTGCGGCTCTCCGGGGAACTGCGCATCGACGCGCTCGCCACCGCGCTGACCGCGCTCGTCGCCCGGCACGAGCCGTTGCGCACCACATACGCCGAGGCCGACGGACAGGTGCTCCAGATCATCGGAGAGCCGGCGCCGGTGCCGCTGCCGGTCGCTGATCTGTCAGGCGGGGATCTGTCAGGCCGGGATCCGTCCGGCGGCGATCACGAGGGACGGCTCGGCGAGGTACTGCGCGCCGAGGTGTCCGCGCCCTTCGACCTCGGCTCCGGCCCGGTACTGCGCGCGCTGCTGTTGCGCACGGCACCCGACGATCACGTGCTCGTGCTCACCGCGCACCATATCGCCGCCGACGCCTGGTCGATGGAGGTGATCGCACGGGAGCTGGGCGCGCTGTACGCGGCGGCTCTCGCGGTGCGGTCCGGTGGTGCGGGTGCGGGTGCGGGTGCGGGTGCGGGTGCGGGTGCGGGCACGGGCACGGGCACGGGTGGCGGTGCGGATGCCGATGCTGTGCTCGCCGCCGCCGGACTGCCTGAACTCGCCGTCCAGTACGCCGACTTCGCCGCCTGGCAGCGCCACCGGCTCGACGAACCGGTGGTGGACGAGCAGCTCGCCCACTGGAAGCGCGAGCTGGCCGGTGTGACGCCGCTGGAGCTGCCCACCGACCGACCGCGCCCCGCCCTCCGCACCTCGGCCGGCGCGCGACGGCTGTTCGAGGTGCCGCCCGAGACCGTCCGGGGACTCACCGCCGTCGGTCGGGCGCGGGGCACCACGCTCTTCGCGCCACTCGCCGCCGCCACTCAGCTGCTGCTCGCCCGCTGGTCGGGCCAGCGCGACATCGTGCTCGGCACAGCGGGATCGGGCCGGGACCGCGCCGAACTCGCCGACCTCGTGGGCTTCTTCGTCGACACACTGGTGCTGCGCGCCGAGGTGGACGAGTCGCTGACCTTCGCGCAGTTCACCGACCGTGCCCGGGAGAGCGTGCGGCAGGCGCTTGACCACGCGCTGGTGCCGTTCGACCGGGTCGTGGACGCCGTACTCCCCGAACGAGACCCGAGCAGGCCCCCGCTCATCCAGGTCATGCTCGTCCTCCAGAACGCCCCGGCCGGAGTTCCCGAACTGCCGGGCATCGAGGCGTCGGACACCGACCTTCCGCGTGAGGCCGCGCTGTTCGATGTGACGCTGGAGTTCTGGCACAACGCGGAGGGCGGGCTCACCGGGTCGGTCGAGTACAGCACCGATCTCTTCGATTCCAGCACCATGGACCGTCTCACCCATACCCTCGGCACGCTGCTGGGCGAGCTGACCGCCGCCCCGGACCGGCCCATGGCCGAGGCGGGCACGCTGGATCCCGAGGAGACCAGAAGGCTGCTGGAGGAGTGGGGCCGGGGTGAGGAGCGGCCGGAGCGGCTGACGCTGGCGGGTATCTTCCGTGCTCAGCTGGACCGGACTCCTGATCTGCCCGCGGTGGTCACTGACGAGGTGACGCTGACGTATGCGGAGCTGCATGGGCGGGCGGCGCGGCTGGCGCACTTCCTGATCGCTCAAGGGGTGCGGCCCGGACAGCGGGTCGCGGTGGCGATGGAGCGCGGTGTGGGGTGGCTTGTCGCGCTGCTGGGTGTGGTGCACGCGGGCGGTGTGTATGTGCCCCTGGACCCGAAGTTCCCCGCGGACCGGTTCGCGCACATGCTGGCGGACTCCGGTTCCGTTCTGGTGCTCGCCGAGTCGTCCACGCGTGCGGAGCTGCCCGCCGACGATCAGGTCAAGGTTGTTCATGTCGACTCTCTGGACGGCGAGTTGGCGGGGTTGCCGTCGGTTCTTCCTGAGGTGTCGGTGGATCTGCGGCAGCCAGCGTATGTGATTTATACGTCGGGTTCGACGGGTGTGCCGAAGGGGGTGGAGGTTCCGAGTGGTGGGTTGAGTGCGTTTGTGGCGGGGTTGGCCGAGGGCTTTGGGGTGCGGCCGGGTGATCGTTTGTTGCAGACGGCGTCGCCGAGTTTCGACGCGTCGATTCTTGAGGTGCTGGCGGGATTGGGCCTGGGCGGTGCGCTGGTCATGTCACCCGCCGGTGTGGTGTCGGCGGAGGACCTGGTGGGGCTGCTGGAGCGGCATCGGGTGAACCACGCGTTTCTCGTCCCCGCTCTCCTCTCGACGCTTCCTGCGGCGGAGTTGCCGGATCTGCGGTCGTTGATGGTGGGTGCGGAGGCGGTGAGTGCTGATCTGGTGGCGCGTTGGTCGCCGGGTCGGCGGATGGTCAATGCGTACGGTCCGACCGAGGCCAGTGTCGCCGTGACACTCAGCGATGCCCTGCCCGTGGCTGCTGAGAGCAGTCCGCCGATCGGGCGGCCGGTGGCGAATGCCCGGGTGTATGTGCTGGATGGGTGGTTGCGTCCGGTTCCGGTGGGTGTGGCGGGGGAGTTGTTTATTGGTGGTGGGGGTGTGGCTCAGGGGTATGTGGGTTTGCGGGGTTTGACGGCGGAGCGGTTTGTGGCGGATCCGTTTGGTGGGCCGGGTGCGCGGATGTATCGGACCGGGGATGTGGTGCGGTGGTCGGCGGAGGGTGTGCTGGAGTTCGTGGGCCGGTCGGATGATCAGGTGAAGGTGCGGGGTTTCCGTATCGAGCTGGGTGAGGTGGAGTCCGCACTCGCCGGCCACCCCGACATCGCACAAGCGGCAGTGCTGGCGGTGCGGGGCGCCGGGAGTGCGAAGCGGCTGGTCGCGTACGTCGTTCCCGTACCCGGTGCGGCGCCGACGGCGGCCGGTCTGCGGGAGTTCCTGGCCGGTGTGCTGCCGGAGTACATGGTGCCGTCCGCGGTGGTGACGTTGGACGCGTTGCCGTTGATGCCGAACGGCAAGGTCGACCGCAAGGCGCTGCCCAGCCCTGAGCCGTCCGGGGTCGGGGAGGCCGGGTATGTGGCTCCGCGTTCCGTGACGGAGGAGGCGCTGTCCGGGATCTGGGCGCGGGTGCTCGGCCTTGAGCGGGTCGGCGTGGAGGACAACTTCTTCGATCTGGGCGGGGACTCGATCCTCAGCATCCAGGTCGTCTCCCAGGCCCGCGCCGCGGGCATCGCGCTCGCCGTGCAGGACCTGTTCGTACGGCAGACCATCGCGGCCCTGGCTGCCGCGCTCACCAGCGCCGACGCGGACGAATCCGCCGGCCGGGACCGACCGCCCGTGGAGGGCCCTGTGGTACTCACCCCTGTTCAGCGCTGGTTCTTCCGTACCCACCGCAAGGACCCGCGGCTGCTCAGCACCGCCGTACGGCTCGGGCTGCGTCCGGGCACCGACCCGGCGGCGCTGGCCGGTGCGGTGACCGCGCTGGTGGCCCATCACGACGCCCTGCGACTGCGCTACGAGCGGACCGGCGCGGGCTGGCGGCAGCGCAATCTCGCCGAGGACCGGTCCGTCACCCTCGACCGCCACGACCTCTCGGCGCTCTCGGCACCGGCCGCGCGGGCCACCATGGAGGATGCCGTCGAGGCCCTGCGGACCGGCTTTGATCTGGCGGAAGGACCGCTGATCCGCTTCGCGCTCTTCGAACGCGGTGAGCAGGACGATCAGTTGGCGGTGGTCGCCCACCATCTGGTCGCGGACGGGGTGTCGTGGCGGGTGTTGCTGGAGGATCTGGCGCTGGCGTATGGGCAGTTGGTGTCGGGGTCGGTGGTGGATCTGGGGCCGCGTTCGGCGTCGTTCCAGGAGTGGGCTTCGCGGTTGCGGTCGCATGTGGAGGCGGGTGGTTTCGACGCGGAGCTGGAGTACTGGAGCGGGGTCGGCCAGGGCGTACCGACCGAACTGCCCGGCCAGGGCACTCCCGCGCCCGACGCCTCGCACGAGGGCCTGGTCACGTCGGTGGAACTGTCGGCCGAGTCGACGCGGAAGCTCTGCCACCGCGCCACATCGGTCTACCGGACCGGGCCGGACGAGGTGCTGCTCGCGGTGCTCGCCCGCGTCCTGGGCCGGTGGGCCCGCCAGGACCGGATTGTTGTGGACGTCGAGCGAGCCGGCCGGGAGGACGTGTTCCGGGGCGTCGATGTGTCGCGGACGGTGGGCTGGTTCAGTACGGTCTTCCCGCTGGAGCTGGATTCCGGAGCCTCCGGCGCGGCTGAGGGCGGGGACGCGGGTGCGGACCCGGCCGACTGGGACGTACTCGTCAAGTCCGCGAAGGAGCGGCTGCGTGGGGTACCCGGCCATGGTCATGGGTACGGCGCGTTGCGTTACCTCGGGGATCCCGACTCGGCGGCGGGTGACCTGGGCAGTACGGTCCGTCCGCAGGTCGGCTACAGCTGCCTAGACGGGACCGGGACCGGGACCGGGACGTGGACCGGGACCGATGTCGACGTTCCGCCCGCCGAGAATCCGCTCTACCACGTGACAGAGCCGGGACCCGACGGGCGACAGCACGGCCCGCTCGGTCCCCGGGCCCACGCGCTGGATGTGGCGGCCCGTGTGGTCGGCGGGCGCTTGGTCGTCAACCTGGTCGGGTCGGCCGGTGTGTTCTCCGATGCGGTGATGGAGGGGCTGGCGTCGGCGTTCGTGGAGGAGTTGGAGGGTTTCCTCGCGCATTGTGAGCTGCCGGGTGCGGGTGGTGTCACGCCGTCGGACTTTCCGCTGTCGCCGCTGGATCAGGCGGGTCTGGACGCGGCGGTCGGTGCCGGGCGTGGGGTCGAGGACGTCCTGCCGTTGATGCCGTTGCAGTCCGGGATGCTCTTCCACGCCCTCGCCCAGGACGGCTCCAGCGCGTACTTCGAGCAGTTGATGTTCGCCGTCGACGGTGTGTCCGACGTCGACCGGTTCGCCGCGTCCTGGCAGCGCATGGTCGACGAGATACAGGCGCTGCGCATCGGGCTCGTGTGGGAAGGCGTGAGCCGGCCGGTGCAGGTGGTGCGCGAGTCGGTCACGCTGCCCGTCGACACCCTGGACTGGCGCGCCGCCTCGGCGCCCGAGCACGCCGCACTCTGGACGGACCGTGTCGCCGCCGACCGGCAGCGCGGTCTGGACCTGGGCTCCGTCCCCCTCGCCCGGCTGACCCTGGCCCGGCTCACGGACGATCGTGTCCGCGTGCTGTTCACCTTCCATCACATCCTGCTGGACGGCTGGAGTCTGGCGCGGGTGGTGTCTCTCGTGCTGGACGACTATGCGGCGCGGCGGGATGGGTTGGTGTTGCCGGTGGTGGTGGGTGGTCGTGGGCTGGGTGTTCAGGCGGGGTGGATGGCGGGGCGTGATGTGGGGGTGGCGGAGGAGTTCTGGCGCGTTGGTCTGGCGGGTTTTGATGCGCCGGTGGCGTTGCCGTATGACAGGCCGGCGGTTCATGCCGGTCAGGCTCGTTCTTCGGAGCGGGTGGAGGTGGAGTTGTCGGAGGAACTGTCCGGTCGGCTCTTTTCGTTTGCGCGGCGGCATCGGCTGACCGTCAATGCCGTGGTGCAGGGTTTGTGGGCGCTGTTGCTTTCGGGGCGCAGTGGTCAGGGTGATGTGGTGTTCGGCGCGACGACCTCGGGCCGGCCCACTGATCTCGATGGTGCCGAGGACATGGTGGGGTTGTTCATCAACTCTCTTCCGGTGCGGGTGCGGCTGGATCCGGGCCGTCCGGTGGTGGAGTGGTTGCAGGGGTTGCAGAGCGAGCAGGTCGAGGCCCGCCGCCACGACCACCTTCCCCTCAACCGCGTCCAGGCACTCAGCGAACTCGGCCCCAACCAGCCGCTGTTCGACAGCCTTGTGGTCTTCGAGAACGCCCCCGTCGACACCGAGGGCGCAGCCGGGCACGGCCTGGAGATCAGCGAGATCGTGGTCGACCAGGCCACCAACTACCCCCTCAACCTCATCGTCTACAGCGGCGACCGACTGACGTTCACCCTCGCGTACGACCCGGACGTGTTCGACCGCGCCACCATCGAGAGCCTGCGCGGTGACCTCGTCCGGCATACGGGCACCGTCGCCGATGCCCCCGCCGGGCGCACGCTCGCCCAGCTGGACCTTCTCGGCGGCGAGCAGCGGCACCTGCTGCTGGAGGAGTGGGGGCGGGGTGAGGAGCGGTCGGAGCGGCTGACGCTGGCGGGGATCTTCCGTGCTCAGCTGGACCGGACTCCTGATCTGCCCGCGGTGGTCACTGACGAGGTGACGCTGACGTATGCGGAGCTGCATGGGCGGGCGGCGCGGCTGGCGCACTTCCTGATCGCTCAAGGGGTGCGGCCCGGACAGCGGGTCGCGGTGGCGATGGAGCGCGGTGTGGGGTGGCTCGTCGCCATGCAGGCCGTCCTGCACGCGGGCGGCGTCTACGTACCGCTGGACCCGAAGTTCCCCGCCGAGCGGTTCGCGCACATGCTGGCGGACTCCGGCGCGGTACTGGTGCTCGCCGAGTCGTCCCTCGGCCCTGCCACGCCCGCGGACGGCGGAGTCCGCGTTCTGGAAGTCGATTCCTTGGACGGCGAGTTGGCGGGGTTGTCGTCGGTTCTTCCTGAGGTGTCGGTGGATCTGCGGCAGCCGGCGTATGTGATTTATACGTCGGGTTCGACGGGGGTGCCGAAGGGTGTGGAGGTTCCGAGTGGTGGGTTGAGTGCGTTTGTGGCGGGGTTGGCCGAGGGGTTCGGGGTGCGGCCGGGTGATCGTTTGTTGCAGACGGCCTCGCCGAGTTTCGACGCGTCGATTCTTGAGGTGCTGGCCGGGTTGGGCCTGGGTGGTGCGCTGGTCATGTCACCCGCCGGTGTGGTGTCGGCGGAGGACCTGGTGGGGCTGCTGGAGCGGCATCGGGTGAACCACGCGTTTCTCGTTCCCGCTCTCCTCTCGACGCTTCCTGCGGCGGAGTTGCCGGATCTGCGGTCGTTGATGGTGGGTGCGGAGGCGGTGAGTGCTGATCTGGTGGCGCGTTGGGCGCCGGGCCGGCGGATGGTCAATGCGTACGGTCCGACCGAGGCCAGTGTCGCGGTGACACTCAGCGATGCCCTGCCCGTGGCTGCCGAGAGCAGTCCGCCGATCGGGCGGCCGGTGGCGAATGCCCGGGTGTATGTGCTGGATGGGTGGTTGCGTCCGGTTCCGGTGGGTGTGGCGGGGGAGTTGTTTATCGGTGGTGGGGGTGTGGCTCAGGGGTATGTGGGTTTGCGTGGTTTGACGGCGGAGCGGTTTGTGGCGGATGCGTTTGGTGTGCCGGGTGCGCGGATGTATCGGACCGGGGATGTGGTGCGGTGGTCGGCGGAGGGTGTGCTGGAGTTCGTGGGCCGGTCGGATGATCAGGTGAAGGTGCGGGGTTTCCGTATCGAGCTGGGTGAGGTGGAGTCCGCACTCGCCGGCCACCCCGACATCGCGCAGGCTGTTGTGCTCGCCCCGCCCGTGCGGGACGCCGGGAGCGCGAAGCGGCTGGTCGCGTACGTGGTCCCGGGTGCCGGAGCAGTCCCCACGACGGCCGGTCTGCGAGAGTTCCTGACTGGTGTGCTGCCGGAGTACATGGTGCCGTCCGCGGTGGTGATGTTGGACGCGTTGCCGTTGATGCCGAACGGCAAGGTCGACCGCAAGGCGCTGGCCGGTGTGGAGTCGTCCGGTGTCGAGGACACCGGGTATGTGGCTCCGCGTTCCATGACGGAGGAGACTCTGTCCGGGATCTGGGCGCGGGTGCTGGGTGTGGAGCGGGTCGGCGTGGACGACAACTTCTTCGATCTTGGCGGGGACTCGATCCTCAGCATCCAGGTCGTCTCCCAGGCCCGCGCGGCCGGGCTGCGTATCTCACCCAAGGACGTGTTCGACCGCCAGTCGGTACGGGCCCTGGCCGAGCACCTGACCCGGGTCGCCGCGGCGGACCGGACGCCCGACGCGGCCGGACCCCAGCCGCTCGCACCCGTCGAGGGCCCGGTACGTCTCACGCCCATCCAGGAGTGGTTCTTCGGGAGCCCGGCCGGCCCCTCGCACCGGTTCGACATGTCGATGGCCGCCACACTCGCCGCCGGTACGGACCTCGACGCGCTTGCTGGAGCGGTGGCCGCCCTGGTGGCTCACCATGACGCGCTGCGGCTGCGCTTCGTACGCGACGAGGCCGGCGTATGGACGCAGTACGTCGCCGACGCGGCGGACAGTACCCACCCGTACACGGAACACACCGACCTCACGCATCTCCCGTCCGGCGAGCGGCAGTCCGAGATGGACCGGCTCACGGACATCGCCCGTGACGCGCTGGACCTCACCGAGGGACCGCTGCTCCGCGCGCTGACCTTTGGGCTCGGGGAGGACGGCGACCGGCTGGTACTGCTGGTCCACCACGCCGTGGTCGACGGGGTGTCGTGGCGGGTGTTGCTGGAGGATCTGGCGCTGGCGTATGGGCAGTTGGTGTCGGGGTCGGTGGTGGATCTGGGGCCGCGTTCGGCGTCGTTCCAGGAGTGGGCTTCGCGGTTGCGGTCGCATGTGGAGGCGGGTGGTTTCGACGCGGAGCTGGAGTACTGGAGCGGGATCGGCCACGACGTACCGACCGAACTGCCGGACACGACGCCCACGGCCGAGCCGGCCGCGGCCACGCAGGCGGCCGACCCGGCCGAGCCCACGGCGCCCGCCACCGCCTCGGCCGAGCTGTCGCCCGACGCCACCCGCAGACTCCTGCACAAGGTGCCCTCGGTGTACCGCACGCGGGTCAACGAGGTGCTCCTCGCCGTACTCGCCCGCGTCCTCGGCCGCTGGACCGGCCAGGACCGCGTGCTCGTGGACGTCGAGGGGCACGGCAGGGAAGAGATCTTCCCGGACCTCGACCTGTCCCGGACCGTGGGCTGGTTCACCACCGTCTTCCCCCTGGAGCTGACGTCCGGTACGGAGCCGGGACCCCGCGCCGGCGGCGACGCGACCGGGCCCGACTGGGCCGTACTCGTCAAGTCCGCCAAGGAGCGGCTGCGTTCGGTGCCCGGCCGTGGTCTGGGCTACGGCGCGCTGCGCCATCTGCGCCACTCCGTCCCCGAGATCCACCCGCAGGTCAGCTTCAACTACCTCGGCCAGTTCGACACCGTCACAAGCGGTGCGACGGGCTCGGGCTCCGCTCCACAAGGGCCGCTCCGGGAGGTCGGGTTCATCCAGGACGACGCCGGCCTGCTCGCCGGTCGTGACCACGCCCTCGATGTGACATCCCGGGTCGCGGACGGCCGCCTGCTGGTCGACTTCGTCTGGTCGGCCGGTGTGTTCTCCGATGCGGTGATGGAGGGGCTGGCGTCGGCGTTCGTGGGGGAGCTGGAGGGTTTCCTCGCGCATTGTGAGCTGCCGGGTGTGGGTGGTGTCACGCCGTCGGACTTTCCGCTGTCGCCGCTGGATCAGGCGGGTCTGGACGCGGCGGTCGGTGACGGGCGTGGTGTCGAGGACGTCCTGCCGTTGATGCCGTTGCAGTCCGGGATGCTCTTCCACGCCCTCGCCGAGGCGGACAGGCCGGCCTACTTCGAGCAGCTGATGTACGTGGTCGACGGGGTGCCGGACGTCGACCGGTTCGCCGCGTCCTGGCAGCGCATGGTCGACGAGATCCAGGCGCTGCGGATCGGACTCGTATGGGAAGGCGTGCCCGAACCGGTCCAAGTGGTGCACCGGGACGTACGTCTGCCGGTCGAGATCCTGGACTGGCGCGACAGCCTCCTGACGGAGCAGGACGCCCGCTGGGAAGCCCTGCTGGCCGCCGACCACAAGCGGGGTCTGGATCTGCGCCGGGTGCCGCTGGCGCGGCTGACCCTGGCCCGGCTCGGCGAGGGCCGTGTCCGCGTCCTGTTCACCTTCCACCACATCCTGCTCGACGGCTGGAGCGTCGCGCGGGTGCTCTCCCTCGTCCTCGACGACTATGCGGCGCGGCGGGATGGGTTGGTGTTGCCGGTGGTGGTGGGTGGTCGTGGGCTGGGTGTTCAGGCGGGGTGGATGGCGGGGCGTGATGTGGGGGTGGCGGAGGAGTTCTGGCGCGTTGGTCTGGCGGGTTTTGATGCGCCGGTGGCGTTGCCGTATGACAGGCCGGCGGTTCATGCCGGTCAGGCTCGTTCTTCGGAGCGGGTGGAGGTGGAGTTGTCGGAGGAACTGTCCGGTCAGCTCTTTTCGTTTGCGCGGCGGCATCGGCTGACCGTCAATGCCGTGGTGCAGGGTTTGTGGGCGCTGTTGCTTTCGGGGCGCAGTGGTCAGGGTGATGTGGTGTTCGGCGCGACGACCTCGGGCCGGCCCACTGATCTCGATGGTGCCGAGGACATGGTGGGGTTGTTCATCAACTCTCTTCCGGTGCGGGTGCGGCTGGATCCGGGCCGTCCGGTGGTGGAGTGGTTGCAGGGGTTGCAGAGCGAGCAGGTCGAGGCCCGCCGCCACGACCACCTTCCCCTCAACCGCGTCCAGGCACTCAGCGAACTCCCCATGAACCAACCGCTCTTCGACAGCCTGGTCATCTTCGAGAACTATCCCGTCGACACCGACGCGGCCGACCGGCACGGTCTGAGCGTCAGCGAGGTCGGCTCGGTCGAGGCGACCAACTACCCGCTGAACCTGGCCGCGTTCACCGGCAAGCGCCTCGTACTGATCCTGCTCTTCGACCCCGACGTCTTCGACCGGACCACCGTCGAGGGGCTGCGCGACCAGCTCACCCTGCATGCCAGGAGCCTGGTCGACGTCACGGACGAGAAGATCGCCGACCTCGGCCTCGTCACCCCCGGCCGGCGGAACGAGATCCTGCGGACCTGGGGCCGAGGCGCCCCCGGCGACAGCGGGCACACCCTCATCGAGATCTTCGCCGAACAGGTGGCGCGGGTCCCCGGCAACACCGCCCTGATCGTCGGTGACGAGCGGGTCTCCTACGCCGAACTGGACGCCCGCGCCAACCGCCTCGCCCATCACCTCGTCGAGCGAGGGGTACGGCCCGACTCCCGGGTCGGCGTCTGCCTCGGGCGCCGCACCGAACTGTTCGTCGCGCTGCTGGCCGTGCTCAAGGCCGGCGGGGCGTACGTACCACTGGACCCGGAGTACCCGGCCGACCGTCTCGCCTTCATGGTCACCGACTCCGGAGCCGGGCTCGTGGTCACCGACAGCGCCTGCGCCGGGGCCCTCCCGCCCACCGACGCCGGACTGCTTCTCCTGGACGACGCCACCGAGCACGCCGCCGTCGCGGCCCGGCCGGGCCACGCGCCGGAGGTGACCGTACGGCCCGACAACCTCGCCCACGTCATCTACACCTCCGGCTCCACCGGCCGGCCCAAGGGCGCCGTACTCCCGCACCGCGGTGTGCTGCGCGTCGCCCGCGACCCCAAGCTGGCGATGACCGAACGCGATGTGGTCGGCCAGCTGGCCACCGTCTCCTTCGATGCCGGCACCCTGGAGATCTGGAGCGCGCTGCTCAACGGCGCCGCGCTGGCCGTCAGCCCCACCCGCGTGATGTCCGCGGCCGAGACCGGTGCGTTCCTGCACTCCCGCGGTGTCACCGCGATCTGGATCACCGCCGGACTGTTCCACGAGATCGTGGACAGCGATGTGCGGGTCTTCTCCGGGCTGCGGCTGATCATGTCGGGCGGTGACACCCTCTCGCCGGCACACTGCGTCAAGGTGGTCGGGCAGCTGCCCGGTGTCCGCATGATCAACGGCTACGGGCCGACCGAGGGCACCGTCTTCACCTCGCTGTTCGTCGTCAACGACAACTACACGGGCACCGGCCCGATGCCGATCGGCACCCCCATCGCCGGCACCGGTGTGTACGTACTGGACGCCGCGCTGCGACCGGTGCCGCCGGGGGTGGCCGGGGAGCTGTATCTGTCCGGCGACGGGATGGCGCGTGGCTATGTGAACCGGCCCCGGATCACCGCCGAGCGCTTCGTCGCCGACCCGTTCGGTCCTCCCGGCTCCCGGATGTACCGCTCCGGAGACCTGGTGCGCTGGCTGCCCGACGGCAACCTCGATTTCGTCTCCCGCACCGATTTCCAGGTCAAGATCCGCGGACAGCGCATCGAACTCGGCGAGATCGAGTCGGCCGCCGCCGGGTATCCCGGTGTCGCGCGGGCGCTGGTGCTGGCGCGCGAGGACATCCCGGGCAGCAAACGGCTGGTGGCCTACGTGGTGCCCGAGTCCGGTGCCCCGGCGCCCGAGCCGGACGAGGTGAAGAGCTTCATCGGCCGCTCGCTTCCCGCCTACATGGTCCCCGCCGCCGTACTCGTCCTGGACGTCTTCCCGCTCACCCCGAACGGCAAGGTCGACCGGCGGGCGCTGCCCTCGCCCGAGGAGATGGCGGGGGAGGGCACCGAGGGCCTCGCCCCGCGCGACCCCGGCGAGGAGCTGGTGGCCGGCATCTGGGCCGAGGTGCTGGGCCTGGAGCGCGTCGGTGTCCTGGACAACTTCTTCGATCTGGGCGGCGATTCGATCCTGAGCATTCAGGTGATCTCCCGGGTCCGCGAGGTGTTCGCCGTCGATCTGCCGGCCCGCACGCTCTTCGACAACCCGACGGTCGCGGATCTGGCGTCGGCGGTCGAGTCCCAGGTGCTGGCGGAACTGGAATAGCGCGCGCCGGAGCGCGGCCCGCGGCCGGAGCCGGCCCCCGGCGCAGGCGGTACCCCGCCGTACGACCTCGTGCACCCGTACGACCTTGCGGCACCCGTACGACCTCGTGGCACCCGTAGAGGAGAGAGACGCATGGACGCGGCATCACGCGAGAGCTGGATTCAGTCCCTGCCCGAGCACGTACGGGACAGGATGCGCTCACGGCTGGCCGGCGGCGACGACGGGAAGGCCCGGCCCGGCCGGATCACCCCGGCCCGCCGCGACCGCGACCTGCCGCTGTCGTTCGCCCAGCAACGGCTCTGGTTCCTGGACGAGTTCGAGCCGGGCAGCGCGGAGTACAACTCCTGCGCGGCGCTGCGGGTCACCGGCGACCTGGACGTCCCCGCGCTGGCCGCCGGGCTCTCGGCGCTGGTGGTGCGGCACGAATCGCTGCGCACCACCTTCGACGCGGTGGACGGACAGGGCGTACAGCTCGTCGGTGAACCCTTCGCGGTGCCGGTGCCCGTCACCGAGGTGCCGCCCGCCCCCGGGGCCGAGCGGGACCTGATCGTCAGGAGCCTGCTCAGGGCCGAGGTGACGCGCCCCTTCGATCTGCGTACGGGACCGCTGCTCCGCGCGCTCCTGGTGAAGCTGGACGACACCACCCACATCCTGGTGCTGACGATGCATCACATCGTCACGGACGGCTGGTCGATGGGCATCCTGGAGCGCGAGCTGAGCGCGCTCTACGCCGCCGCCCTGCTGCCGGGGCCGCGTGAAACCGCCGCCCTGCTGGAGCGCGCCGGGCTGACCCCACTGCCCCTGGCCTACGCGGACTTCGTCGTCTGGCAGCGCGAGCGGCTCACCGGCGGCGAGCTGGACCGTCAACTCGACTACTGGCGACGGAAACTGGCGGCGCTGACACCACTGGACACCGCCACCGACCGGCCACGCCCCGCCGTACGCGGATACGCGGGCGCCGCACACTCCTTCCGGTTCCCCGCCGGGCTCACCGAGCAGCTGACCGCCCTCGCGCGCGGGCGCGGCGCGACCCTGTTCATGGCCGTGACCGCGCTCAGCCAGCTGCTGCTGTCCCGCCACTCCGGCCGCCAAGACATCGCCGTCGGCACCCCTGTCTCCGGACGCGACCGGGGAGAGGTGGAGCCGATCGTCGGCTTCTTCGTCAACACCCTGGTGCTGCGGTCGGACGTGGACGAACTCCGCACGTTCGGAGAGTTCCTGGACTCCGTACGGGAGACGGTGCTGGAGGCGTTCGCGCACGGCGAGGCACCGTTCGAGCAGGTCGTGGACGCCCTCGTCACCGAGCGGGACCTGAGCCGTCCGCCCCTGGTACAGGCGATGGTCGCGCTCCAGAACGCTCCCTCCGCGCCCCTGCGGCTGGACGGCGTGGAGCTGGCCGAGGAGCCGCTGCCCCGTGATTTCTCGCTCTTCGATCTGACGTTCACGTATTGGGAGGAGGGCGGTGAGCTGCGGGGTTCGGTCGAATACAGCACGGATCTGTTCGACGCGTCCACGATCGAGCGGCTGACCGGTCATCTCGTCACGCTCGCCGAGGCGCTGGCCGCGCCGGGCGGCTCGGAACGTCCGATGGCCGGTCTGGCCATGCTGGCGGAGGGCGAACTCGCACGGATCGCCGCCGACCGGTCCGGTGCGGAGCGGCGGTTGCCGGACACCAACGCGGTCGAACTGTTCCAGCGGCAGGCGGCCCGCACCCCCGACGCGCCGGCCGTCGTCAGCGACTCCGGAACCCTCACCTACGCCCAGCTCAACGAGCGCGCCAACCGGCTCGCGCATGAGCTGGCCGCCCGGGGCGTCGGCTCCGAGGACGTGGTCGCGGTCTCCCTGCCACGCTCCGCCGACCTGATGGTGACGCTGTACGCGGTGCTCAAGGCGGGCGCGGCGTATCTGCCGGTCGACCCCGACTACCCGGCGGAACGCGTCGCGGCGCTGCTCGCCGACGCGCGCCCCGTACAGGTGATCACCCAGCGCGCGGACGGTCTTCCCGTACGTCCGGGCCCCGGCACCACGCACCTGGTGCTCGATCTGCCCGCCACCCGTGAAGCGCTCGCGGCGCGGTCGGCCGCCGACCTCACCGACGCGGACCGGCGCGCCCCGCTGCGACCGGCGAACGCCGCGTACGTCATCTACACCTCGGGCTCCACCGGCCGTCCCAAGGGAGTCGTCGTACCGCACAGCGGACTGACCAACTACCTGCGCTGGTGCGAGGGTTCGTACCCCGGCATCCGGGGCGGCGCGATACTGCACTCCTCGGTCTCCTTCGATCTGACCGTCACCACCCTGTTCGCACCGCTCGCCGTCGGCGGCACGGTCTACGTCAGCGCGCTGGAGGACATCGACCCGGACCTGTGGGCCGACGGCCGGCCCGCGCCCACCTTCATCAAGGCCACCCCCAGCCATCTGCCGCTGCTGGAGTCGCTGCCCGACGAGGTGCTCGCACGGGGCGATCTGGTGGTGGGCGGCGAGCAGCTGCTCGGCGAGGCACTCGCCCCCTGGCGGGCGCGACACCGCGGCGCGAGCGTCGTCAACGAGTACGGGCCGACCGAAGCCACGGTCGGCTGCGTCGTACACACCGTGGCCCCGGACGACGCCGACCCGGCGGGCGCGGTCCTGATCGGCAGACCCTCCTGGAACATGCGCGGCTACGTCCTGGACGGGCTGCTGCGGCCGGTGCCCGTGGGGGTGCCGGGTGAGCTGTATCTCGCGGGTGAGCAGCTGGCCCGTGGATATCTGGGGCGGCCGGGGCTGACGGCGGACCGCTTCGTGGCGGACCCGTACGGCGCGCCGGGCGGACGGATGTACCGTACGGGCGACCTGGTGCGCCGTACGGCCGACGGGGCCCTGGAGTACCAGGGCCGTACCGACGACCAGGTCAAGATACGCGCGCACCGCGTCGAACTGGGCGAGGTGGAAGCCGTGCTGGCCGCGGCGCCCGGTGTCGGGCAGGCGTGTGTGATCGCGGCCGAGGCCCCCGGCGGACTGCGGCTGGTGGGGTACGTCACCGCGCGGCCGGGCGGCTCGGTGAGCGCGGACGCCCCGGACGAACCCGTGCCCCACGTGGACGGTACCGAGCCCCACGCGGTAGGCCCCGCGTCCCAAGTGGACGTCCCCACGTCCCACGCGGACGGCCCCGGGCTCGAAGCCGCGGCCCTCAGGGAGTACGCGGCCCGCGCGCTGCCCGACTACATGGTCCCCGCCGCCGTCGTCGTCCTCGACACACTGCCGCTGACCATCAACGGCAAGGTCGACCGCAGGGCGCTGCCCGCCCCGGACCCCTCGCTCTTCGCCTCGACCGCCGAGCGCGTCGCCCCGCGCAACGCCCTGGAAGAGGCGCTGGCAGGCATCTGGATGCAGGTGCTCCGCCTCGACGACATCGGCGTCCTCGACAACTTCTTCGAACTGGGCGGCAATTCGATCCTCAGCATCCAGGTGATCTCCCGGGTACGGAAGACCTTCGGGATCGAGCTGTCCGCCCGCGCGCTCTTCGACCGGCCGACCATCGCGGAGTTCGCCGAGCGGGTCGCGGAGGGCCGGGCCGCCGGACACACCGCGCGGATCGCCCCGGCCGGCCGCGACCGGACGCTGCCCCTCTCCTTCGCCCAGCAACGCCTCTGGTTCCTCGACGAGTTCGAGTCCGGCAACCCGGCCTACAACGCGGGCGGAGTGCTGCGGCTCACCGGCCCGCTGGACATCTCCGCGCTCTCGGCCGCGCTCTCGGCCCTGGTGATACGGCACGAATCGCTCCGTACCACCTTCGACGCGGTCGACGGCCGCGCCGTACAGCTGATCGGCGATCCCTACGAGGTCCCGGTCCCGGTCACCGAACCCACCGCGACCGACCCGGACGAACGCGAACGGGAACTCCGGACGACTCTGGCGGCCCAGTTCGCCCTGCCGATGGACCTGCGGAACGGTCCGTTGCTGCGCGCCCTACTGGTCCGCGCGGCACCCGACGACCACGCGCTCGCCGTGACGATCCATCACATCGTCACGGACGGCTGGTCGATGGGCGTCGTCTCGCGCGAGCTCGGCGCGCTCTACAACGCGGCACTCGAAACCGGCTCGCGCGAGGCCGCCCACCTTCTGCGGCACAGCGCCCTGCCCCCGCTCCCCGTGCAGTACGCGGACTACGCCGTATGGCAGCGCGAGCAGCTCTCCGCCCACGAACTCGATGCCCAACTCGACTTCTGGCAGCGGAAGCTGGCCGGGGTGCAGCCGCTGGAACTGCCCGCGGACCGGCCCCGCCCACCGGTCCTCGGCTACGCCGGCGCGCTGCACACCTTCCGGCTCTCCGCCCACGCCACCGACGGACTGACACGTGCGGCCCAGCAGCATGGCGCGTCGCTCTTCATGGCCACCACGGCGCTCAGCTCCCTCCTGCTCGCCCGCTGGTCCGGCCGGAAGGACATCGCGCTCGGCACCCTCAGCTCCGGACGCGACCGGGCGGAGGTCGAAGGGCTGATCGGCTTCTTCGTCAACACCCTGGTGCTGCGGTCGGACGTGGACGAACTCCGCACGTTCGGGGAGTACCTGGGCTCCGTACGGGAGACGGTGCTGGAGGCGTTCGCGCACGGCGACGCGCCCTTCTCCCGGGTCGTCGACGCGGTCGTCACCGAGCGCGATCTGAGCCGTCCGCCCCTGGTGCAGGCGCTGGTCGCCTTCCAGAACACCCCCGCCGCGCCCCTGCGGCTGCACGGGGTGGAACTCTCCGAGCAGCCGCTCTCCCGTGATTTCTCGCTCTTCGATCTGACGTTCACGTACTGGGAGGAGGGCGGGGAGCTGCGGGGTTCGGTCGAATACAGCACGGATCTGTTCGACGCGTCCACGATCGAGCGGCTGACCGGTCATCTCGTCACGCTCGCCGAGGCGCTGGCCGCGCCGGGCGCTTCCGAGCGTCCGATGGCAGGACTGGCCATGCTGACCGAAGGCGAGCAGGCGCGCGTCGACGCGGACCGCGCGGGCGCGGAGCGGCAGTTGCCGGACGCCACCGTCATCGATCTCTTCCAGCGGCAGGCGGCACGTACCCCCGACGCGCCGGCCGTCGTCAGCGACTCCGGAACCCTCACCTACGCCGAACTGAACGAGCGCGCCAACCGGCTCGCGCACCATCTGATCGCGCAGGGCGTCGGACCCGAGGACGTGGTCGCGCTCGCGCTGCCCCGCTCCGCCACCCTCGTCGTCGCGCTGCTCGCGGTCCTCAAGACGGGCGGCGCGTATCTGCCGCTCGACCCCGGCCACCCCGCCGACCGGCTCGCGTACACACTGCGGGACGCGGAGCCGGTCCGCGTACTGACCGACACCGCCACCCGCGATCGCGTCGCGGACAGCAAGAGCCCCCTGCTGCTCCTCGACCAGCCGGCCGACGGCGACGGTTACGACCCCGCCGCCCACGAGGCGGTCGATCCGGTACGCAGGCACGCCGCCCACCACCCGGCGTACGTCATCTACACCTCAGGCTCCACGGGACGGCCCAAGGGCGTGGTGATCCCGCACGCGGCGCTGGCCACCTTCCTCGCCTGCATGGCCGACCGATTCCCGCTCACGGCCGACGACCAGCTGCTCTCCGTCACCACCATCAGCTTCGACATCGCGGCACTGGAGATCTACCTCCCGCTGCTCGCCGGCGCGCGGGTGATCGTCGCGGAACAGGACGCCGTGAGCGACCCCGACCGGCTGGCCGGGATCCTCGAAGACTCCGGGGCGGGCATCATGCAG
The DNA here is from genome assembly GCF_044741565.1 of Streptomyces sp. NPDC088147. Classification (NCBI taxonomy): domain Bacteria; kingdom Bacillati; phylum Actinomycetota; class Actinomycetes; order Kitasatosporales; family Streptomycetaceae; genus Streptomyces; species Streptomyces sp. NPDC088147. The sequence goes on from NZ_JBIUSY010000011.1 coordinate 240,114, forward strand.
GCCACCCCGTCGCTGTGGCGGATGCTGCTCGCCGTACAGCCCGACGCGGTCAAGAGCCTGCGGGTACTCGTCGGCGGCGAGGCGCTGCCGCCGGATCTCGCGGAGCGGCTCGCCGGTTCCGCCGCGAGCGTCACCAACCTCTACGGTCCGACCGAGGTCACCATCTGGGCGACCACCGAGGACATACGGCCCGGCGTACGGCACGGGATCGGCGGCCCGGTCTGGAACACCCGGCTGCACATCCTGGACGGGCTGCTGCGGCCGGTGCCCGTGGGGGTGCCGGGTGAGCTGTATCTCGCGGGTGAGCAGCTGGCCCGTGGGTATCTGGGGCGGCCGGGGCTGACGGCGGAGCGCTTCGTGGCGGACCCGTACGGCGCGCCGGGCGCGCGGATGTACCGGACCGGCGACCTGGTGCGCTGGACCGGCCGGGGCACCGTCGAGTATCTCGGCCGCACCGACCACCAGGTGAAGATCCGCGGGCTGCGCATCGAACTGGGCGAGGTGGAGGCCGTGCTGGCCGCCGGACCCGGCGTGGGACAGGCGTGTGTGGTGGCCGCCGAGGGGCCGGGCGGACTGCGGCTGGTCGGCTACGTCACGCCCCGCCCGGACCGGACCGTGACGACCGGCGCCGTTGCCCCCGCCACGGATGTCCCCGCGCTCGACACCGACGCGCTGCGCCGGCACGCGGGCCTGACCCTGCCCGACTACATGATCCCCGCCGCGCTCGTCGTACTCGGTGAACTGCCCCTGACGGCCAACGGCAAGGTCGACCGCAAGGCGCTCCCCGCGCCGGAGCCGGCCGCCACGGCCGGAGATCCCGACGCACGGCCGGTCACCGACACCGAAGTGCTGCTCGCCGGGATCTTCGCCGACCTGCTCGGTGTCGAGGACGTGGGCCTGGACGACAACTTCTTCCATCTCGGCGGTGACTCGATCCTCAGCATCCAGCTGGTGGCGCGCACACGCGCCGCGGGAGTACCGCTCACCTCGAAGGACATCTTCCGCGCCGCGACGGTCCGCGCGCTGGCGGAGCTGGCCGACAGCACGGCGCACGGACCGGGCGACGGGTTGGGCGACGGACCGGCACCACAGACCGCGACGGTGGCGGGGCCGCTGCCGCTCACCCCCGTACAACGCCGCTTCTTCGAGACGTACCCCACCGACCCGCACCACTACAACATGTCCGTCCAGCTGGAGCTGGCGCCGGACACCGATCACGACGCGCTGATCCGGGCCGTCACCGCCGTCATGGCGCGCCATGAGGCCCTGCGGACCCGCTTCACCGGCACCGGCGCCGAACGTACCCAGCACATCGTCCCGGCGTCACAGCCGGTCCCCGTCGCCCGACGGGACATCTTCGGTGTCACCCCGCGGGAGCTGGCAGAGGTCATGGACCGGGCGGCGGCCGAGGCCCAGGCATCGCTGGACCTCACCGAAGGACCGGTGGCGCGCGCCATCCTCTTCGACGGCGGCGCGGGCAGCGCGCCCCGACTGCTGCTGGTCGCCCACCACTTGGTGACCGACGCGGTGTCGCTGCGCGTCCTGCTCGCGGACATCCACTCCGCCTACCGGCAGGCACGCGACGGCGAGCCGATCACGGTCGCACCGGTCCGTACGTCCTTCGCGCAGTGGGCCGCGCGCTTGTCCGCGCACACCAGGGACGGCGCGTTCGCAGCCGAACTCCCCTACTGGAAAGAGGTGCTGGAACACGAATCCACTCCTCTTCCCCTGGACGGGCCGGGACCGAATACGGTCGGCACGGAAGCGGAATTCACCGTCGAACTGGACGAGTCGGAGACCGAGGCGCTCCTGCGCACGGCGCCCGCCGCATTCCGTGTCCGTACGGAGGACATTCTGCTCACCGCGCTCGGCGCGAGCCTTTCCGGATGGGCGGGTGGCGAAGGCGTCACCGTCGACCTCGAAGGCCATGGCCGCGGTGAGCTGTTCGACGACCTCGATCTGTCCCGTACGGTCGGCTGGTTCACCAGCATCCATCCGGTCCGTCTGAGCGTCCCCGGGGATCAGCCGCCGAGGGCGCGTGTGAAGCTCGTGGGCCGGCGGTTGCGTGCCGTCCCCGGGCAGGGACTGGGGTACGGCGCCCTGCGTTACCTCCAGCGGGAGCCCGCGCTGCTCGCCGCGCCCACGCCCCAGGTGGTCTTCAACTACCTCGGCCGGTTCGACGACGCCCCGGGCGCCGCGGAGGGCGGTCCGGTACGCGCCGTACTGCCGGCCGTCGCCCAGCAGAGCGACCACGCCGAGCGGCCCCATCTGCTCGACATCACGGGCGTCGTCATCGGCGGCCGGTTCCGGCTCGCCATCCGCTATTCCAGCGTGACGCATCACGAAAAGACCATCGCGGAGCTCTCCGGGGAATTCCTGCGCGAATTGCGCGCGCTCCTCGGCTGACCCCCCCGCGCGTTCGTATCCGAATGAGAGGGAACACGGAAATGTCGGTACCGTTCGAGAACAATGAGGCTTTCTATCTCGTACTCGTCAATATGGAGGGCCAGCACTCGGTGTGGCCCACCTTCGCCGACGTGCCCAAGGGCTGGGAAGTCGTCTTCGGCCCGCGGCGGCGGCAGGAGTGCCTCGACTTCGTGGAGACCAACTGGACCGACATGCGGCCCAAGTCGCTGATCGAGGCCATGGGCGCGTGACGTGACCCGTACGGCCCATGGATCCCGCACATGCCGCACACACCGGACGGAGGACAGCAGATGACCGAGAGCTCTCCCACCGAGGCCAATGTGGCCCGGGTACGTGAGTACTACCGGCTGGTGGACGCGGACGACGTCCTCGGACTCGTCTCGCTCTTCACCGAGGACGCCGTCTACCGGCGGCCGGGTTACGAGCCCATGCGTGGTCACACCGGCCTGACCGCCTTCTACACGGGGGAGCGGGTGATCGAGAGCGGCCGGCACACCGTCGCCACGGTCGTCGCACGGGGCGACCAGGTCGCGGTCAACGGTGTCTTCGAGGGCGTCCTCAAGGACGGCCGCCAAGTCCAGCTGGAATTCGCCGACTTCTTCCTGCTCGACGGCGAGCGGCGGTTCAGCCGCAGGGACACCTACTTCTTCGCCCCACTCGTATGACCCACCCCGCCCCACCACGCCACACCCCGATCGCACGAACCGCCACAGGAGGCCGGAGTGCATATCGTGTCCACACCAGTAGCCCGACCACTGACGGCGCGGGAGCGCGCGGAGCGCTGCGCCGCCCCCGCCTTCGGCACCGCCTTCACCGAGCACATGGTCTCCGCCCGATGGACCTCTGAACAGGGCTGGCACGACGCCGAGTTGGTGCCGTACGGTCCGCTGCTCCTGGACCCCGCCACGGTCGGTCTGCACTACGGCCAGGTCGTCTTCGAGGGACTCAAGGCATTCCGTTCGCACACCGGCGAGGTCGCGGTCTTCCGGCCGGACGCGCACGCCGTACGGATGCGCGCCTCGGCCCGTCGCCTCATGATGCCCGAGCCGCCCGAGGAACTGTTCCTCGCGGCGGTGGACGCCCTGGTCGCCCAGGACCAGGAGTGGATACCCGACGACCCCGGCATGAGCCTCTATCTGCGCCCCCTCCTCTTCGCGAGCGAGCGCACCCTCGCCCTGCGCCCCGCCCGTGAATACCGCTTCCTGATGGTCGCGTTCATCACCGAGGGCTACTTCGGCCCTGCCCAGCGCCCGGTACGGGTATGGGTCACCGACGAGTACTCCCGGGCCGCCGCCGGCGGCACCGGAGCCGCCAAATGCGCGGGCAACTACGCCGGAAGCCTGCTCGCCCAGGAGGAGGCCCTGAGCAGGGGATGCGACCAGGTCGTCTGGCTCGACCCGGTGGAGCGCCGCTGGGTCGAGGAGATGGGGGGCATGAATCTGTTCTTCGTCTACGGATCCGGCGGTTCGGCCCGGCTCGTCACCCCGCCGCTGACGGGCAGCCTGCTGCCCGGTGTCACCCGAGACGCGCTGCTGCGACTGGCACCCACCCTCGGCGTGCCGGTGAGCGAAGCCCCGCTGAGCCTGGAGCGGTGGCGGGCCGACTGCGCCTCCGGCGAGATCACCGAGGTCTTCGCGTGCGGCACCGCCGCCCGGATCAGCCCCGTCAACGAGGTCAGCACCAAGGACGGCTCCTGGACCATCGGCGCGGGCGTCGTCGGCGAGGGCGCAGGCGGCAACGGCGCCGGAGCGAACACGGCCGGCGAGATCACCGGCAGGCTCTCCGCCGCGCTGTTCGGTATCCAGCGCGGCGAACTGCCCGACCCCCACGCCTGGATGCGGCCGGTGTCCCCGGCCAGACAGTCGGCGACCACATGAACGAGACCGCCGGCCGCGACGAACTCGTCGCGTCACAGCGTCTGCTGGACCTGCTGGAGGAGTCGGGCGCACGCTACGAACTCCTGGCCCACACGCCCGAGGGCCGGACCGCGCTCGCCAGCGTGCTGCGCGGTCACGCACTGACGGCGGCGGCCAAATGCATGATCGTCACCGTGCTCGGCGGCACCCCCGCCGAGCGGCACCTCCTCGCGGTGATCCCCGGCGACCGCCGGGTGGACCTGGCGCGGGTCGCGGCGGAGTGCGGCGGACAGCACGCCCAACTCGCCCGGCGCGACCTCGCGGAAAGCCTGACCGGCTGTGTGAGCGGCAGCATCATCCCGTTCTCGTTCCATGACGAACTGACCGTGCTCGCCGACCCCGCGCTCTTCGCCGAGCCGACTCTCTACTTCAACGCGGCCAGGCTGGATCTGTCGGTGGCGCTCGCCTCCGAGGACTATCTGGCCCTCGCCAACCCCAAGATCGTCCCGATCGCCACCTGACACGCGCGGTGACCGCGTCACCGTCCGTCCGGCCGGCCGGACGGCGGCGGGAATCAATGTGAGAGGACCCGACACCCCATGACCGTGCTCGACGAGATCATCGGCGGAGTACGCGAAGACGTCGCCGAGCGCCAACGGCGGGTGTCCGAAAGCGAGGTGCGCGAGCGGGCGCTGAAGCGGGCGCCCGCCCTCGACGCCGCCGCCGCGCTGCGCGGCGGCACGGGCGTGCGGGTCATCGCCGAGGTGAAACGGGCCAGCCCGTCCAGGGGCGCGCTCGCCGCCATCACCGACCCGGCGGCGCTGGCGGGGGAGTACGAACGCGGCGGCGCGGCGGCGGTCAGCGTCCTGACGGAGGGCCGTCGCTTCCATGGCTCGCTCGCCGACCTGGACGCGGTCCGCGCCGGGGTACGGATCCCCGTACTGCGCAAGGACTTCGTGGTCACGCCGTACCAGCTGTGGGAGACCAGGGCGCACGGCGCGGACCTGGCGCTGCTGATCGTGGCCGCGCTCGCGCGGGACGAACTCGCCGCGCTGCTGAAGCTCGCGGGCGAACTGGGGCTCACCGCACTGGTGGAGGTGCACGACGAGGAGGAGACCGATCGCGCGCTGGCACTCGGCGCGCAGGTGATCGGTGTCAACGCCAGGGATCTCAAGACCCTCCGTATCGACCGGGGTACGTTCGCCCGGCTCGCCCCGCGCATCCCGGAGGGGGTGGTACGTATCGCGGAATCCGGTATCCGGGGGCCCGAGGACGTGGCCGAGGCGGCGGCTCACGGCGCGGACGCCGTGCTGGTGGGCGAGGCACTGGTGACCGCCGCGGGCCCCGGTCCCGCGCTGGCGGCACTGCGCGCGGCGGGCCGTGCCGGACGGGCGCCAAGGGCCTGAAGGCGGTAGTGATCACCGCCGCGCCGGCGCCGACGTCGGCAGGCGGTTCCCCCGGTTGATCCATCGCTACGGTGATCCACCGCCACGATCCACCGCCGCGCTGATCACGTCGCGTCGGCGGCCAGCGCCACGAGCTTTCCCAGCACCTCGCTTTCGACGTCGAGGAACGACCGCTCCTCGCCTTCGGTGATCCATATGCCGAAGGCCACGCCGAACACGGTCACGCCGGATTCCGCCGCGAGCGTGGCCGTCGCCTCCGCAACGCCCCGCGCTCGGAGGGCGGCGGCGATCGCCGTGGCCAGCCGCGCCAGCTTCAGCAACTCCCGTTCCCGCAGCTCGGGATGTGCGGAGATGATCCTCTGCCGCCGCCTGGAGTGGTCACGGCGCTCGGCCGGGAAGACATTCGCGGCGGCCGACAGAGCGGACCGGACCATCTGGAGCGGTGACGCGTCCGGCGCGGCCGCGGCCACCCCGTCCAGGAACGCCTGCTCCAGCAGTTCCTGCCCGTCGAAGAGCACCTCACGCTTGTCGGCGAAGTGGCGGAAGAACGTGCGCTCCGTGAGACCGACGGCCTGGGCGATATCGGCCGCGGTCGTGCCGCCGAAGCCGCGACTGATGTAGAGGTCCATCGCCGCCGCCCGGAGTCGCTCCCGCGTGCCCGGCTCCCATCGCACCATGGCCACCACTCTAGTGATGACAGTGACCGACATCGGAGTTACAGTGACATCAGCGACTGACATCAGTGACTGACATCGCTCGCTTCGTCCACCAGGCTTGACCAGCGAAGGAGATCCTTCACATGCACGTTTTCGTCACCGGAGCATCCGGGTGGATCGGTTCGGCCACGGTCGACGAGCTGCTCGCCGCCGGCCACAAGGTGACCGGGCTCGCCCGCTCCGACACCTCGGCCGCGTCCCTCGACGCCAAAGGTGCCCAGGTCCGCCGAGGCGACCTCGACGACCTCGACAGCATCCGGGAGGGCGCGGCGACCGCCGACGCCGTCATCCACCTCGCCAACAAGCACGACTTCGACAACCCCGCCGTCTCCGATCGGGCCGAACGGGCCGCCGTGCGGGCGATCGGGGACGTCCTGACCGGATCGGGCCGTCCGTTCCTGCTGGCGTCCGGCGTCGCCGGTGCGGCGCAGGGCCGGGTGATGACCGAGGACGACCGGTCACCGTTCCACGGCCCGGAGTCCCTCCGGGGCGGCAGCGAGAACCTCGCGCTGGAGTACGTCGACCGCGGCGTGCACACCGTGAGCCTCCGGTTCGCCCCGACCGTGCACGGCGACGGAGACCACGGCTTCATCGCGGCCCTGGTCGCGATCGCCCGGGAGAAAGGGGTCGCGGGCTACGTCGGCGACGGCGCGAACCACTGGCCGGCGGTCCACCGGTCGGATGCCGCGCGGGTCACCCGCCTGGGGCTGGAGAAGGCCCCGGCGGGAACGCTCCTGCACGTGGTGAGCGAGGAGGGGGTCCCCACGCGGGAGATCGCGGAGGCCATCGGGCGTGGACTCGGCGTACCCGTGGCCTCGATCGGACCGCAGGACGCGGAGAAGCACTTCGGCTGGATCGGCCGCTTCTTCGCCTCGGACATCCTCGTCTCGAGCGCTCGCACGCAGGAGCTCCTCGGCTGGGCCCCGAGCGGACCGAGCCTCCTCCAGGACCTCGACGCCGGGTCCTACTTCCGCGCCTGACGCGCGCCACGCCCGGCGGGCGCCCCGTTGCTCCCTGTGCTCGCCTCGCGCCGCTGGTTGTGCGGCCGTCCCCCGGCCGCACAACCGCGCCGAAGCCGCCGTTCGTCACCGCGGTCGGTGTGGCCGGGCCCGCCACGATCGCGTTCCGGGCGGCCAATACGCAGGTGATCGGTGGCGGCGTGAAAAGGAAACAGGGACTAGCCCGCGACCCCTGTTCATGATCCGATCGGCCGTTGTCCGTATTCGTGATTGCCGCCATGGCCGTATCGCGATGAACAGGGGTCCCGGTACGCAGACCGGACCAATCGGGGAAGGTCGGTGCGGTCCGCTCCGGTCCACTCCGCCGAGCCGGCGATGCCTCGCGGTGTTCCACCGGTCGGTTCTCATTCGTCCGGCAGTCCCCGCGCCGGAATCGAATTCAAGCCGCCGTTTTCCTTCTTGTTCGCCCTGTCTCGCGCACAGCGGTATCCGCGACGCTTTCCGAACCGACCAACCGGTCCGTTCGCCTTCATGAGGAAGACCTCGCCGAAGTCTTCGGTGAACTCCTCCGTGAAGTGCTCCGTGAAGTGCTCCGTGAAGTCCTCCGCGAAGACCGTGACCGACGGCGCGGGCATCGCCCGGGTGCGGCGGCGGTCAACCGCCCGGCAGTCACCCGAACGCCGGCAGTCACGCGAACTCGCCTTTCTGGTGGCGGAAACGCTCGCCGCCCGGCCGTCCCGGGAGACCCTCCGGCGACGCCTCGCCGATGCTGTCGACCGCTGTGGCCGGGCCGTGGCCGGGCGTCGCCGGTTGTGGAACAGGCGGGGATGGGGTAGGTCCGGCGGCGGCGCCCGGCTCACGTACGACCTGCCGTGTTGCCGAGGGAAACGGAAGGGGCGCAGCCGGATCGCCCGGCGGAGTTTTAGCCCTCGCTAAAGCGTCCCCGCGGGCCACTACGGAATTCTGGCCACATTTCCCGGAGATGTTCTGGAACCCCGCCCATTCCGGCATAGGGAGAACGCGGCCGGCGGCTCGGCGCCCTTTGTCGGGCGCGGCTCGGGACTGCGGCTAAACTCCTGGAAAACGGCGGGGTTGACGCACTTTCACCTACAGCTGACCCCTCTTGGGCAGGTGCAGCCAGCTGTACCTCCATAGGCGTGCGGCCTCCCCTGTCGGATGTGATGGGGCGGACGCACTATGGAAGTCATCGAGGCCAACGGTACTTTCGAATGTTTCCGATAGCCCTTGGCGACTCGTGGTAACGTCGAATGCACTTGCGAGTGGAAACGGTGGGAGCGGCTCGTCGCCGGTGAATCCGAGGCCGGGTCGACAGTGCGCACGGATCCTGCGGGGGAGTATGCGTCGCATATATTTTACGCCTGAGAGCCTGTCGCAAACCAGAGTTCTTCCGCAGGTTGATCAAGTTCGCGAGTCCCTCTTCGCCCTGGAAGAGCTGAGCCTGGGCGGCGGCGGACCGGTGTTCAAGCCATGGCGCAAGAAGGTGGGCAACTCCGGCAACATCCGCGCCCTGGTGAGGCTCGCCCAAGTGGTCCGCCCCATCCCGGACATCGATCAAGTGGTGCGAAGACTGGGACTTGACGCGCGTAGCGCCACGGAGGAGGGCGGCCTCGCGGAGCCGTCCGATTCCCGGGAGAGACCTCAAGTCGTCCAGGATCTGGAGGAGTTCCACCGCATCGCGATAGCCCCGTACTGGAAGGCCATCTCCAAGCGGCTGCACGCCGACCGCACCGCGCGCGGTCAGATCATGCTGAGCGACGGCGTCGGCAAGCTGCTCTCCACCCTCCACCCGGCCATCCGCTGGGACGCGCCGATCCTCGAAGTCCCCGGAAACGGGGACGACTTGAAGCTGGAGTCGGGCGGCCTCGCGCTGGCGCCCTCACTCTTCCTCGCGGGCCGGCCCCCGGTGCTCTCGGGCGGCGGATCCGACGGACGCCCGGTGACGTTGATCTACCCCACCCGGGCCAACCCCGAATGGGCCGACTCGCTGTGGGAGTCCAAGGGCGGCGCCGAACACGCGCTGCACGCGCTGGTGGGGCGTACGCGCGCATCGGTCCTCGAGGCCGTGACCAGCAGCTGCACCACCACCGAGGTCGGCGAGAGCGTGGGCATCTCCTCGGCCGCGGCCAGCCAGCACACCTCGGTCCTGCGCACGGCCGGGCTGATCACCACCCTGCGCACGTTCAACAAGGTGCAGCACACCATCACCCCGCTCGGCGTCGCGCTGCTCAACGGGGACATGGTGGACCGGAGCTAGCACTCTCGCCCACCATGCCGGGCTCGCGCGCCGGCGGGCTTCACTCCCCGACGATCCACGCGTACGCGGCCTGCGCCGTGAACTCGCTCTGCCCTGCCGGGAAGAGCAGCCCCGCCGTACCGAACGCCGGATCGAGCGGTGCGCCGGGCGCGGCGGCGTAGGGGACCGCGACACACCGCATCCCCGCGGCCCGCGCGGCCATCACACCGGGCGCCGCGTCCTCAAGTACCACGCAGTGGGCGGGGTCGGCTCCCAGCCGGCGTGCCGCCTCCAGGAAGACATCCGGCTCCGGCTTGCCGTGCGCGACCTCCTCGGCCGAGACGGTCGTGGCGAAATACCCGTCGAGCCCGGTGACGGCGAGCGCCAGTTCGATGGCCGCCCCGGACGATCCGGACGCCACGGCCATGGGCACGCCCTCGGTGTGCAGCCGTTCCACCAGCTTCCGCATCTGCGGGAACGTCTCCGCCGACGCGCGCACCCGCTCCAGATACAGCCGGTTCTTCTCGGCGAGCAGGGTGTCCAGCGGCGCGTCGATCCCGTACTCCCCGCGCAGCGCCTCCAGCGTCTCGCGGGTGCTGATCCCGATGAACCGGCTGTGGTGCTCCCAGCTGAAGTCGGACACACCGTACTGAGCCAGGAGCAGCCGTCCGGCCTCGTAGTAGTGGGGCTCGCTGTCGACGAGTGTTCCGTCGAGATCGAAGATGACCGCAAGCGTTGGGGAAGTGCTCATACGGTCCAGCATGCCAAGCCTTCCGTCAGCGTCGCTCACCGACGGCCCGGCCCACCGACTCGACCAGTGGCAGCAGCCGGTGCGGCACGCGCTCGCGCAGCGCCATCTCCGTACGCGTACGGACCACACCCGGCAGCTGGATCAGACGCTGGACCACATCCTCCAAATGGCCGTTGTCGCGGGCCACGACCCGGGTGAGCAGATCCCCGGCGCCCGTGATCGAGAAAGCCTCGACGATCTCGGGGACCTCGGCCAGTGCGTCACCGACCTCGTCCAGATGTCCCTGCGTCACCTCGATATGGACGAAGGCGAGCACCGGATGGCCGAGGGCGGCCGGGGAGAGGAACGGCCCGGTGCCGGTGATCACGCCCTCGCGCTCCAGTCGGTCGAGCCGGGCCTGGAGCGTTCCCCGGGCGATCCCCAGGATGCGCGCGTACTCCCGCACGCTGGTACGCGGCCGTTCGATGAGGAGCCGCAGGATGCGGGTGTCGAGCGCGTCCACCGCCATCGTCCGCCTGCCTCCTGCCGTCCGTGGGTACGGCCCGTGCCTGTACCAATGGCCCCATTATGTGGGACCGGCCTGAGCCATCAGCCCCGGGCCCTCGGGCGACGCGGGCGACGGCAGGCTGATCCTCTCGGGCGCCTCGCCGCCGACGTCGGCGGCGCTGTCGCCGTCACTGTCCGCGTCTCCGCTCCCGGCGCCGGGAGCACGGTCGTCCAGTGTGATGGTGACGGTGGTGCCCGCGTGGGCGAGCGCGTCCAGACCGGCGCCGATGCGTTCGTACAGAGTGGTGGCCAGCGCCCAGTCGCCGTCACCCGCGTCCGTGGTGTGCCGGGTGGTGAACAGGGAGATCAGAACGGCGATCAGCGAGCGCCCGGAGAGCGCGGCGGCGATCCGGTCATCGCCCCGGTCGGTGATCCGCGGAGGCATCCGGAAGTGGGAGTGCCGGCCCGCCTGGCCGGTGATGAACTCCCACGTGTCGCGGTGGCAGACCAGGGACGCCGACGACACCCGGGCAGCGCGTTTCAGCAGCTCACCGTGCTCCTCGGTCATGGGGGTCACGCAGCGTACGGGGCTTACGGGGCTCACAGGGAGCATGGGGCTTACGGGGAGCATGGCGGTCACGGGGGTCACGGGCGGAGCCTGTCGCGCGGACTCCCCGGGCGTGCGCAGGCCCCCCTCCGCGTCGTCCATGCGGGAGGTCAGCGCGGTGATGTCCGCGCGGACCGCCGCCAGCTCGCCGCGGGCCTCTTCGAGGTGCTCGAGCAGCGGGTTGAACTCCAGGCGCAGCGCGTCCAGGAGCGACGGCGTCACCCGCTCCGTCAGCCCTGGCCAGGCCCCGTCCGCCGGGAGGCCCCGGTTGAGCGCCGAGGGCTCGGACAGTGTCGAGTGCTCGGGCGGCTGCGAAGGATCGGGGGAGGGCTCGGGCGAGTGCTCGGCCGGTGCCGACGGGTCGGGCGGCCCCGAGCGTACGGTCCGCGCGTCGTCCTCCTCACGCTGGCTGGGAACGCTGGGCATACCGGCGATGCCCGGCATACCGGGAACGCTGCTGTGCACACCGGGGACCCCGGGCATGCCGGTCACGCCGGGCACCGTCATCCCGGGCGGAAACAGGGGTTCGCCGGCCGTCCCGAACGGCAGGGACGGGTGACCGGCGGACCCGGGGCGGAGTCCCTCGACGGCCTCCTTCAGCTGCTGGACCTCGTCCTGAAGGATCTCCACGGCGGTTTCGACGGTCTGCCCCAGCTCGTCCCTGCCGCGCGCCAGGTCCTCCTTCGTCTCCCGGAGCTCCGTGCGCAGCTCGTTCAGCCCGGAGGCGATGGCCTCCTGGGTGGCCCGGTGCGCCTCGTCGCCCGCCATGCGGAGCCGGTCGAACCCTTCGGCGAGGGCCGCCCGCAGCTCCCTGCGTGTGTCGGTCAGCGAGTTGTGCAGCATGCTCAGCAGGGTGTGGGAGCCGTCGTCCTTGTTCCGGGCCAACACTGTTCCTCGTCTCTACGGTAAGTAGTCACCTGATCTCTGGCAGTACACGCCCCGGGTGAAACCTCGCGGACGGCGATAACTGACACGTCGCCACTCTTGGGAGTGGTTGTGCGGTGGATCCGGAGTGGTTGGGGTTGTTGTGGTTTGGCGGCGAGGTTCCGGTCCCCGCCCGCCTGTCCGCCCACCCGTACGGCGAGTCGGGAAGCGGGCCAGGAGGCAGGGCGGGAGTCCGGCCGTGGCCGCGCATGGCAGATTGCCGCCATGGCGACTTACCGCCAGTATCCGGCGCTGTGTTCGAAGAAAGGAGCGCCGAGACTCTTCGCAGTACCCGAACCCACCTCCTTCACCGGGTGCTTGAGGAGAGGCAACTCATGACCAGAGCACCGGCGAGACGCGGGGCCCGGCTGCTGGCAGCCGGGCTCTCGCTCGTACTGCTCCCCGCCGGACAGGCCGTCGCGGCCGGCGCCGGCCACACCTCCGCCCCCACGGACGCGCCGCCGCCGTCGAACGCGACCGCCCGCGCTGAACACACCGTCACGCTCGTGACGGGCGACACGGTGACCGTCACCGACGTGGGCGGCGGTCGGCGCACCGTCTCCGTCGAGCGTCCCGAGGGCGCGACCGGAGCGGTGCGCAGTGAGATCTCCGGCGGCAGGATCACCGTCGTACCGGACGAGGCCGCGCCCTATCTCCGGTCCGGCGCACTCGACAAGCGGCTCTTCGACGTCACCTCGCTGATCGAGCTGGGTTACGACGACCGCGGCGCCGACACACTCCCGCTCATCGTCACGTACGGCAAGGGCAGCAGGGCCGCGACCCCGCGCGGCGCCGACCGGATACGGTCGCTGCCGAGCGTCAACGGCGCCGCCGTCGAGGCGTCGAAGGACGGAACGGCCTTCTGGCGCACGGTCGTTCGCCCAGCATCCTCCGTGTCCACCGCTTCCTCCGTGTCCACAGCTTCCACCGCTCCCTCCGTGTCCACCACTTCCACCGCTCCTTCAGACCCCGCCGCGGCGCGATTCGCGGCCGGCATCGACAAGATCTGGCTCGACGGACGCGTGACGGCCGACATGGCCGAGAGCAACGCCCAGATCGGCACCCCGAAGGCGTGGGAGGCCGGCCTCACCGGCAAGGGCGTCAAGGTCGCCGTCCTGGACACCGGCGTGGACGCCGGACACCCCGATCTCACCGGCCGGCTGGGCGAGACCAAGAGCTTCATCGAGGGCGAGGAGGTGGCCGACCGCGCGGGACACGGCACCCATGTCACCTCCACCGTCGGCGGCAGCGGCGCGGCCTCGGACGGCAAGGAGAAGGGCGTCGCCCCCGGCGCCGGTCTCGCCGTCGGCAAAGTGCTCAGCGACGCGGGCTTCGGCAGCGAATCGCAGATCATCGCCGGTATGGAGTGGGCCGCGAAGGACATCGACGCCACGATCGTGTCGATGAGCCTCGGTTCGACGGAACCCAGCGACGGAACCGACCCGATGGCCCAGGCGGTCAACACCCTCTCCGCGCAGACCGGCGCGCTCTTCGTGATCGCGGCGGGCAACACCGGCGGCGCGGGCACCATCGGTTCGCCCGGCGCCGCGGACTCCGCGCTGACCATCGGCGCCGTCGACTCCGCCGACCAGCCCGCGTACTTCACCAGCCAGGGCCCGCGCCACGGCGACAACGCCCTGAAGCCGGACCTGTCCGCCCCCGGCGTCGGCATCCTCGCCGCCCGCTCCCAGCTCACCGAGGGCAGCGGCCCGTACACCACGATGAGCGGCACCTCCATGGCGAGCCCGCATATCGCCGGAGCCGCCGCGCTGCTCGCCGAGAAGCACCCCGACTGGTCGGGGCGGCAGCTCAAGGACGCGCTCATGAGCACGTCCGCGCGGCTCACCGACTCCGTCTACGCGCTCGGCGCGGGCCGGGTCGACGTACCGGCCGCCGTGGACGCGGTCATCACCGCGACCGGCAGCGCCGACCTCGGCTTCCACAACTGGCCGTACGAGGACAACAAGCCCGTCACCCGGACTGTCGGCTACACCAACTCCTCCGGCCGTCCCGTCACTCTGTGCCTCGCCGCCGAGGGTGCCGCCGACGGAGTCGTGACGCTCGCCGACTCCACCCTGACCGTCCCGGCGCACGGTACGGCCGAGACGACCGTCACCGGAGACGGCACGAAGGCCCCCGTCGGCACCACCTCGGGCCGTATCGTCGCGAAGAACGGCGACACGGTCGTCGCACACACCGCCTTCGGCCTGGTCAAGGAGGAGGAGCGGTACACCCTCACGGTCCACGCCAAGGACCGGGACGGCGCGCCCACCGCCGCCCCGCTCACGGTACAGAGGCTCGCCGAGGGCCATGACCCCTTCCCGGCCACGGTCGGAGACTCCGGAACGCTCCGGCTGCGCCTGGCGCCCGGCGCCTACGCCGTCTCCTCGTTCCTCGATGTACGCGGCAGCAAGGGCAAGGACTCGCTCGGCCTCGGTTTCCTCTCCGAGCCCGAGGTCGTCATGGACCGCGACCGCGACATCACGCTCGACGGGCGGCAGTTGCGGGAGATACGGGCCGAGGTGGACCGCCGGACCGAGACCCGTCAACTGCTGATGGAGTTCAACAGGGAGGCGAACGGCGCGACGTACGCCGGTGCTGTGCAGGTGCCGCTCACCTACGACAGCGTCTTCGCGGCCCCCACGCGTGAGCCCGCCACCGGAACCTTCGAGTACCGCACGGTCTGGCGCCTCGGCAAGCCGCTGCTGGAGCTGACGGCGGGTGGCAGGCGTGTCGGGGAGACCGTCGTCCCGTTCGGTTCCGCGCTGCCCGAAGGACGGCAGCGGCTCCCACTGGTCGACGCGGGTACCGGAAGCACGGAGGAGTACGAGGGCGGAGCCGCGCGCGGCAAGGCCGTCGTCGTGCGCGCGAGCGACACCGTCAGCCCGCGGCAGCTGGCGCAGAACGCTCAGGACGCGGGCGCCAAGGCGCTGTTCGTCACCGACGACGCGCCCGGCCGGCTGCTGGCCGACTTCTCCACGGAATCCGGCGAGGAACGTCCGCTGACCATCGCCACCGTCAACGCGGCCGACGGCGCACTGCTGTTGGAGTCGGCCCGGCGCCACCGGAGTGCGGAGCTGACCGGCACGCGCTACACCCCGTACGTCTACGATCTCTCCGAGGGGCACCCCGGAGCCATCCCCAAGGATCTGGTGTACCGGCCGGGCACACGCGAACTGGCCGTGCTGAACACGAAGTTCCATGCCGCGGAGCCCGTCGACGGCGGTGAGTTCCGCTACTCGATCACGGACACCTTCCCCATCGGCTTCGGCTTCCCGGAGAGGACCGCCTACCCGGCGGAGCGCACCGACTACGTCAGCACCGGCGCCGGCCAGTACTGGCACGAGTCCGTCACCGCGGGCCCGGCCACGCTCGAACAGCGCGGCGGCGTGGTGACCTACCGCGGCGGTACACGCTCCGGACTGGACTGGTTCAAGCCGGTGCTGCACCCGTGGCTGGGCACCGGGCTGGGCTGGGGACAGCAGCGCAGGGGCAATGACCTGCGGTTCAACACACCGGGCTGGGGCGACTCGGGCCCCGACCACACCGGCTTCGGCGATGTGTGGAGCGACGACTCGATGACACAGACCACCGAGGTCTACGCGAACGGGCAGCTCGTCGACCGCAAGACCAGCTCGGGCGCGTACGCCTGGGACGCCGACCCGGCGGAGCAGACCTACAAGGTCGTCACGGACACCACCCTCGACCCGGAACGCTGGCGGCTGTCCACCAAGGGCCACGCGGAGTGGACCTTCCGCTCCGCGGAAACCCCCGCGGACCGCGAGACCTTCCTGCCGCTCCTCAACCTCGGCTTCGACGTCGACACCGATCTCGCGGGTGACGTGCGCGCGGGCAAGCGGCTGTCACTCGGGATCTTCTCCGAGTACGTCAAGGGAGCACCGGACACCGGCAGGATCGGTGGTGGCCGGCTGGAGGTCTCGTACGACGACGGCAAGAGCTGGACGGCCGTCTCCCTGGACCGGGCCGGGGGCGAGCGGGCGGCCTGGGAGGGCACGGTACGGGTACCGAAGGACGCGGCGTATGTCTCCCTGCGCGCCTCCGCCACCGATGACCGGGGCGGATCGGTGACACAGGAGATCATCCGGGCGGTGGGCGTCAAGTAGCCCCGCTTCAGGGCCCGGTGGGCCGGTACGGCCGACAACGCAGGCTGTACCGGCCCACCGGGCCCGCGCCACCGTGAACTGCCGGACGAAGGACGAACGGAACCGGCCAACTCGTCCGGAACAACGGTGTATCGCGACGAGGACGCACCAACTCCGCACCATAATCTGTCAGTTCGCCCGCACACCCGCGCGGGTAAGCATCATCCGTCCTTCTCCGCCCCCCACATACAGGAGCATCCCCGTGACGGCCGGCAGGCTCAGGCGCCACATCGACACGAGTAAGCCCCACCCCGCTCGTGTGTATGACTATTTTCTCGGTGGCAAGGACCACTACCCCGTCGACATCGAGATGGCGGAGCAACTGGCCGCGGGCGCGCAGCGCGGCGCCCAGATCAACCGGGAGTTCATGCACCGCGCCGTCGCCTGGACGGCTCGCGAGGGTATCGACCAGTATCTCGACATCGGTACGGGTATCCCCACCGAGCCGAATCTGCACCAGGTCGTGCAGGAGATCCTCCCGGCCTCCCGGATCGTCTACACCGACAACGATCCGATCGTGCTGCGCCACGCGGAGGCTCGCCTCGTCAGCGGTCCTCGGGGCGCCACCGACTACCTGGAGGCGGATGTCCGCCGCCCGGAGGAGATCCTCGAACACGCCCGCGCGTTACTGGACTTCAGCCGGCCCGTGGTCCTCTCGCTCATCGCGCTGATGCATTTCGTCCCGGACGAGGACGACCCGTACGGCATCACCCGCACCCTGGTGGACACCCTGTCCTCCGGCAGCGTCCTGATCGTGTCGCACGGCACCGCCGATTTCCTCGATCCCGAGCAGGCGAGCAAAGTCACCGGAACGTACCGGAAAGGGGGCATCTCCCTGTGCCCCCGCACCCGCGCCGAGGTGGAGCGGTTTTTCGAGGGAACCGACCTCGTGGACCCGGGCCTGGTCAGGGCGCCGGAATGGTACCGGGACACGGCGGCGCCGGAGCGCGAGGAGAGCGGCTTCTATGTCGGAGTGGCGCGCGTGCGGTAGCGAATTCCTCCCCTCCGATCCCGACGGGGACAGGAGGGGGCGCCGCTAAACTGGTCTCATGCCTGATACTCCGCACCCCGTCGCCCGTCCGCGAGGGCGTCCGCGTAAAGACGCCCAATTCGCTCCGACCGACCAGGTGATGGCCGCGGCGATCGAGGCTTTCTCGGTGCACGGATACAACGGGGTTTCACTGCGGACGGTCAATGAAGAATTGGGTGTCAGCCGCAACCTTCTCTATCAGCGCTTCGGCTCGAAAGCCAATCTGTGGCGCGCCGCCGTCGACTGGGCTTTCCGCCCGCTCCTGGAGCATCTCGAAGCCTCGGACGACGAATCCGCGGACCCCATGGTCCGGCTGCGGGTACTGATCCGGAGTTTCATCGAGTACTCGGCGACGCGCCCCTATCTCGGACGTCTGGTCACCGTGGAGGGCGGGGTCCACACGGAGCGGGTGGACTATCTCTACCACCAGTACATCGAGCCCGTACGCTCGCGTATCACTCCCGTTTTTGAACTGCTGCGCGAGCAGGGAAGAATCAAGAACATCCCGTACGAGGTCTTCTATTTCCTCCTCACTTCCGGCGGCCCCGCGCCCTATGCGCAGATCGGGTTCGCCGCGCTGATGAACCCGGAAGTGATGTCACAGGACGAGGCGCGCGTACGGCTCTACGCCGAGAATGTCGCCGAAGTGCTCATCAACGGAATCTCCCTGCCCGGCTGAGGACGCCGTGGGCCCCCGGGCCCCGCCTCCTCAGCCGGTGAGCGGGTCCGTCACCGGGTGAGCAGGTCCCGCAGGGCCTTGGCGATATCGGCGGGGGCCTCCTCTGCCATGAAGTGGCCGAAGGCGACGGAGACATGGCGCAGATCCGCGGCCCACGCCTGCCACAGGGACCGGGCGTCGTAGCCGAGGGCCGCGCCCCAGTCCTGCTGGAGGACGGTGACCGGCATCCGCAGCCGCTCGCCGGCGTCCCGGTCCGTACGGTCGTGATCGACGTCGACGCCCGCCGAGGCGCGGTAGTCGGCGACGATGGAGGGCACCGCGTCGCGGCAGGCGTCCAGATAAGCGGCGCGGACATCGGCGGGGATCGCCCGCGGGTCGCCGGTCCAGCTGTCCAGGAAGTGGCCGAAGAACTCGTCCGCGCAGGCGGTGATCATCCGCTCGGGCAGACCGGGCGGCTGGGCCATCAGATAGAGATGGAAGCCGACGGCGGCGGTGGTGCCGTGCATCACCTCCCACATGTCCAGGGTCGGCAGCACGTCCAGGCAGGCCAGGTGGGTGATGGCCGCGGGGTGGTCGAGTGCGGCGCGGAAGGCGACCAGGGCGCCCCGGTCGTGCCCGGCCAGCGCGAAGCGCTCATGACCCAGCGCGCGGGCCAGGGCGACGATGTCGGCGGCCATGGTGCGCTTGGAGTACGTGTCGGCACCGGCCCCGTCGGGTTTGTCGCTGGCGCCGTAGCCGCGCAGATCGGGGCAGATCACGGTGTGATCGGCCACGAGGTCGGCGGCGACGTGCCGCCACATCAGATGGGTCTGCGGGAAGCCGTGCAGCAGCACGACCGGACTGCCCGTGCCCGCGACGGCCGCGTTCAGCGACACGCCGTCCGCGACGGGAACGCGCCGGTACTCGAAGCCGGCGATGGCAGGCGTCATGGTTCCGCCTCTTTCCTTGGCTGATCCGGTTGACCGGGGTGATGCGATGGCCCGGCCGACCGGTGTGAACAGGTGCCTTCAGCCTGCCGGGCGCGAATGAGCATCGGATCAGCGCGCTATAGCGTGGCCGGGGGCGAAGCCACGCCCGAGGGAAGGGGTGGTCACGGGTGCGGGTCGGGTTCGGGGTGCTGGGGCCGGTGACGGCCTGGGACGGTACCGGCGGCACGATCGCGCTGAAGGGGCCGCGGCACCGCGCGGTGCTGGCCCGGCTGATCGTCGCCCGGCGCGGCGTCGTCCCGGTCAGCCGCCTCGTCGAGGATCTGTGGGCGGATCCGCCGCCCGGCGCGGTGGGGGCCGTACGCACCTTCGTCGCCGCGCTGCGCCGAGCGCTGGAGCCGGAGCGCCCGCCCCGCGCCCCGGCCGGGCTGCTGATCACGTCCGGGCCGGGATACGCGCTGCGCGCGGAGCCGGACACGGTGGACGCCTGGCGTTTCGAGCGGGCGGTGGCCGCCGCCGCGACGCTGCCTCCGCAGGACGCGCTCGCGCGGCTGGAAGAGGCGCTGGGATGGTGGCGCGGGCCCGCGTACGCGGAGTTCGCCGACGCGGCCTGGGCCCGCGCCGAGCGCTCCCGCCTGGCCGAACTGCGACTGCACGCCGTCGAGCGGCGGGCCGGGGCCCGGCTCTCCCTGGGCCTGGCGGCCGAGGCGGTGCCGGACCTGGACGCGCATGTCGCCGAGCACCCCTGGCGCGAGGACGCCTGGCGGCTGCTGGCACTCGCGCTCTACCGGACCGGCCGCCAGGGCGACGCGCTCGCGGTGCTGCGCCGGGCACGCACGCTCCTGGTGGAGCAGCTCGGGGTGGACCCGGGCCCGGGTCTGCGCCGTCTGGAAGCGGACATCCTCGCCCACGCCGACCACCTCGACCCCTCGGCGGGTCAGGCCGGACCGAGCGGGCAGGCCGGGGCGGCCGGACACGCCGGGTCGGTCGGCAGCGGGGACGGCGCGGCGGGGCACGTGTGGGCGCGGGCAGCCGCCGCGTACGACCGCACCGTCGCCTCCGGCGCCCGTGCCCGCCTGGAGTCGACCGTGGGCCTGCTGCGCGGCCTCGCCGTGACCGGGGGCGGCGGCCTGGAAGCGGCCCGCCTGCACCGCGTGGCGGCCATCACGGCGGCGGAGGAACTGGGCGACCCGGCGCTCACCGCCCGGGTGATCGGCGCGTACGACGTCCCCGCGATCTGGCCCCGCTCGGACGACCCGGAGCAGTCGGCGGCCGTCGTGGCCGCGGCCGAGCGCACCCTGACCGCCCTCCCTCCCGGCGGCCACGAGGGGGCTCGGGCCCGGCTGCTCGCCACGATCGCGCTGGAGTCGCGCGGCACCCCGCCCCACGCCCTTCGGCCGGGCGGCACCCGCTCGGCGCGCGGCCTCCAGGCCGCCCGGCAGGCGGAGCGGATCGCACGCGGCCTGGACGATCCCGCACTGCTGGCCTTCGCGCTCAACGGCGTGTTCATGCAGACCTTCCACCGCGCGGGTCTGGCCCCGCGCCGGGACGCGATCGGCGCCGAACTGGTCACTCTGGCCGCCCGCCACGATCTGGTCACCTACGAGGTACTCGGCCACCTCATCCGTCTCCAGGCGCGCGGCGCGCTCGCCGACTTCTCCGGAGCCGACCGGCACGCGGTCGCCGCCGACCGGCTGGCCGAGCGCCATGAGCTGCCGCTCGTGGGCGTGTTCACCCAGTGGTACCGGGCGCTGCGGCTCGCCGAGACGGGCCGGGCACCGGCGGCCGAGGTGGAGACGGCCTACCGGGACGCCGCCGCGCGTCTCGACGGAGCCGGCATGCCCGGCCTGGAACGCGGCCTGCTGCCGCTCGCGCTGCTGTGCCCGCGGGTGCGGCACGGCCTGCCGGCCCCGGCCGACGAGCACATCGACTGGGGGCCGTACGAGCCATGGGTCCGTCCCCTGGTGCTGCTGGCACAGGACCGCCGCGACGCGGCCGGGACCGCGCTGCGCGACAGCCCGGACCCGCCGCCCGACCTGCTGTTCGAGGCGCTGTGGTGTCTCACCGCGCGGGCGGCCGTCGCCCTCGGAGACCGGGAGACCATGCGGCGCGCGCGGAGCGAACTGACCCCGGCGGCAGCGGAGTTGGCGGGAGCGGGCAGCGGCCTGCTCAGCCTCGGCCCGGTCGCGGGGTACCTCGACGAGCTCGCCACCGCGGGATCGGCCGGACAGGCGGGACGGGCCTGACGGGCCGGACATTCCGCACAGGGGGATCGTGAGTCCGGCGGGAAGCCGTTGCACAACCACGGCGACAGCCCGTGACCGCGGCGGCCGTCGCCGGGCGCGCGCACCGCCCGGCGGCGCCGCCCTGGCCCGTTGGTCCTCCGCCCGCTGGCGGCGATCACGGCTCACTGTGCCAATGGCCCAGCAGTCCGGCACTCACTTGAGCCACCGGGGCCGAAGGTGCTGTGATGGAGCCATCAATGGCGCTGCGGATCCCCGCGGCGCCTTTCTCATGCCGGAGTGGGAACGGGCGGGCTGGCAGTGCTGAAGAGGATGTTCGTGAGTCCCGATCCGGGACGGCTGCGGCTGTACGGTGCCGTGCGCGCCGTTCTCGGCATCGGCCTGGCCGTCCTCGTGTGCGCGGCGGCCGGGCACCCGCTCGCCGGAGTCATCACCGGTGGGCTCGCCGCGCTCCTCGCCCTCTTCACGGTCACCGACACGACGGTCCGGGGCCAGGCCGTCACCACCGCGCTCCTGCCCGCCGTCGGCTTTCCGGTGCTCGCCCTCGCGTCGGCGCTGCACGATCAGCCGCTGCTCCGCGACGCGGCGTTCCTCGTCGTGGCGGGTGCCGGGGTGTACGCCCGCCGCTGGGGCGCAAGGGGCCATGCCCTGGGTGTCTTCGGGTTCATGACCTTCTTCGTGGCGCAGTTCCTGCACACGGTCCCCGCGCGGCTGCCCGGCCTGTACGCCGCGGTTCTGCTCGCCCTGCTCGCCTCGTCGGTCGTCCGCTTCGGCGTCTGGTGCTACGAGCGACGCCTGCCGCCGCGCGCCGTACCCGCGTTGCCCGGTGCGTCCGGTCTGGTCCGTACGACCACCCGGCAGGCGGTTCAGGTGGCCGTCGCGGGCGCGCTCGCGCTCGGCGCGGGCCAGCTGCTCTCCCAGGACCGGTGGTACTGGGCCGTCGGCGCGGCCTGGTGGATCTTCGTGAACACCGCCTCACGCGGAGAGACCCTGGTCCGCGGCTTCCGGCGGATGGTCGGCACGGCCGTCGGCTGCGCCGTCGGGCTGGTCGTCGCGGTACCCCTGCACGGCGCGCCCGCCCCCACCGCCGCGCTCGTCGCCCTGTGCGTGTTCGGCATCTTCTACACCGCCGCGGTCTCGTACAGCTGGATGATGTTCTTCGTGACCGTCATGGTCGGCCTGCTGTACGGACTGCTCGGCGTGCTCGACCCGGGGCTGCTCGCCCTGCGGCTGGCGGAGACCGGTGTGGGGGCGCTGGGCGCGACGGCGGCCGTCCTTCTCCTGCTGCCGGTGACCACACACGCCGTCACCGACGCGTGGATACAGCAGGCGCTGCGCTGTGTCCACGGCTGTACCGCCACGGCCGCCCGCCGGCTCGCCGGGGACGACCACGCCGACCCGGGGCCGCTCGCCGCGGAACTGGAACTGCTGCTCGGCCGGGTACGGATGTCCCTCGCGCCGCTCGTGCATCCGCTGAACCCGTTGCGGGCGCGCGGGGCCAGAGCCCGCCAGGTGCTCGTCCTGCTCGACGAGTGCGCCCGCGAGGTACGGGGGTTCGCCGCGGTGGCCGCCGACCCCGCCGCCTCGCACGACGCCCGGCTCGCCGCGGCCTGCCGCCGGGTCGAGGCCGCCGTACGCGAACTGGCACCGCCCGGGGCGGAGCCGGCCCGTCCGGTGCCCGGGGCGCCGGAAGCGCCGTACCACCACCCCGGGGCCGAAGCGGCACTGGCCCATCTGCACGGTCTGGAGCGGGCCCTCGCGGATCTCTCCGCGCCTCTGCGCACGGCGCCGCGCGGCCGGCTCGTCGCGGCCTGAGCTGCCGGAAGTCGCCGGGAAACGGCCTACCGGGCCGGTCGATTGGTCCAGACCCCCTGCTACCGTCTGCCCCGGACACCGGGCGAGCGGTGGCCTGCACGACGGACGAAGAGACCAGCCGAAGAGATCAGCCGAAGAGGGGACAGACAGTGAGCGGCAGGAACGAAGGGCGGGCCTTCATCGGATCGTTCACCTCCACGGGAGGCCGCGGGATCACCACCGTCACCGTCGACGAGGAGACCGGAGCCCTGACGGAGCGTGGAGTCACCGACGCCGTCGCCGATCCGTCCTATCTCACGCTCGCCCCGGACGGATCCGTGCTCTACGCGGTCTCCGAGACCGAGGAAGGCGCGGCGGCGGCGTTCGGCACACCGGCGGCGGACGCGGGGAACGGGGCGCCGCGACTGCTGGGGGAGCCCGTACCGGTCCGCGGCGCCGCCCCCACCCATCTCACCCTCACCGCCGGGCATCTGCTGACCGCCAACTACGGTTCGGGCAGTGTCACGGTGCTGCCCGTCGGCACCGACGGCGCTCTCCGGCCGGCGAGCGGAGTGACCAGGCACGAAGGCTCCGGACCGCATCCGGACCGCCAGCGCGGACCCCACGCGCACCAGGTGGTGACCGACCCGAGCGGCCGGTGGATCCTCACCACCGACCTCGGCACCGACTCCGTCCGGATCAGCGCCCTCGACGCCACCGCCGGCGCGCTGACACCGCACGCCGAGACCGCGCTGCGCCCCGGCACAGGACCGCGCCATCTCGCCTTCCATCCGGGTGGCGGCCACGCGTACGTGCTCAACGAACTGGAGCCGACGCTCACCCTCTGCCGCTGGGACGCGGAGCGGGGTCTGCTCGAACCGGTGGGCGAGGCCCCCGTCCTGCCCGACGGCGTGGACGTCGAGGGCTTCGGCTCCGAGGTGGTCGTGTCCCACGACGGACGGTTCGTCTGGGCGGCGGTCCGCGGCCATGACAGCATCGCCGTTCTCGCGCTCGACGCGACGTACGAGAAGGCCGAGCTGGTCACCTCGGTCGACTGCGGCGGGCGCTGGCCGCGCGATCTCGCGCTGGACCCTGCGGGCATCCGGCTCTACGCCGCGAATGAGCACTCCGGGGACGTGACCTGGTTCGACGTGGATCCGGCGACGGGCATTCCGGTACGCGCCGGTTCCCTCGCGGTCCCCGCCGCCTCCTGCGTGGTCTTCGGCTGACCGGCCGGCCGTCGGCGCCGGGCCCTCCACCCGTACGCTCCTCTCCGCCCCGGACGGCCCTCTCCGTACGGACGAATCCACCCGTACGAGCGGACGTGACCGTACGAGCGGACGTGACCGTACGCACGGGTGCGTCCGTACCGACGCGGAAGGGCCCGCGCCGGAGTGATCCGGGGCGGGCCCTTTCCATGGGTACGGGCGTGCTGCGCTCCCGTACTCAGGGGCGTGCGGCGCACGGCCGGTGCGGGTGGGTCAGTGCGTCGGCGTCCCCTGCGGCTGCGCGGGAATGCCCAGCGCGGCCGTGTACTTCGACAGCACCAGCTTCCCGATCGCCGGATACGCGCCCAGCGGCTCGGCGGCGGCACAGTCCGCCTCCTTCAGCGCCGCTTCGAGCAGACCCTCGGGCAGCTCGGGGCCGACCAGATACGGGGCGAGCGCGAGCTGGGTCGAACCGGCCTCGCGCAGCTCCTGGGCCACGGCCGCGATCGAGCCCTCCTCGTCGAGCGCGGCGGCCATGACCGGTACGGCGAGGCGCGCGGCCAGCAGCATTCCGGTGATCCCCGCGGTCTGCACCGCTTCCTTGCCCCCCACTGTGGCCAGGATGATCCCGTCGGCCGCCGTGGCGACCGTGAAGAGCCTGGCGCGGTCGGCGCGGGCCAGACCGGCCTCCGACAGGCGCACGTGCAGCCCTTCGGCGAGCAGCGGATGCGGACCGAGGACATCGGTCAGCTCCGCGGTGGCGCCGCTGTCCGCGACGGCCTGGCCTATCCGCGTGACCAGCCCGCTGTCCGGTCCCGCGAGCAGCGGTACGACGACGGCGGCCGGACCCTCGGGCTCGGCCACCTCACGGCCCGCCGCCTTCGCCAGCTCGTAGCGCTCGGTACGCAGCGCGGCGGTCCCGGCCAGGACGTTCTGCAGCGTGGGGTACTCGGAGTCGTCGCCGTCCAGGAAGCCGATGACGGCGTCGAGGCCGGGCAGCTCGGAGCGGGCGATACTGACGACCTCTTCGGCCAGACCGCGGACGGCGGCCGAGGGCGTGCCGGGCACGGCGACGACGAGTGCGGACGCGCCTTCGGGAGCAGCGACCGGTTCGGGGCGGCGGTGGCGCCCCGACTGACGGGGTCGCGGCATTCGTACAGGCAGGCCGGATGCGGGCCCAGTGGGGGTGCTCATGGCGTCGAATGCTACTGGTTTTGTGGGCGCGGCTGTTCGGGGAGGGGGCAGTCGCGAACCATCTGTCCTTATTTATCCGTTAGGTGTTTTTCTGCTCATCCATCCTGTTCTGTCAGGACGTTCAGCAGGCGCGCGTCGTGCGGCAGCCGGAGCGTGTCCCCGGCGAGCGCCCCCGCGATGAGCAGCGCCCCGCCGAGCGGATCGGCCGCGGCGGACACGGTCGTGGCGTGCGGAAGTTGACCTGCCAGTTCCGCGCGCAGGGGGACGAGCAGCGGGTCGCCGAGGCCGAACAGCCCTCCCGTGAGGGCGACTTCGCACGCGCCCGACGGCGGGCAGACCGCCGCGGCGGCCTCCGCGATATGCCGCGCCGCCGTCGAGACGATGCCCGCCGCGATCGGATCGCCGGCCGCGCAACGGGCCACTTCCGGCGCGAACGAGGCGAGTACCGCGGGCCGGTCGGTACGCGGATAGAGCAGCCCTGGCAGCTCGGGAGCGGGCCCGAAAACCTCTTCCATTCTGGACAGCAGTGCGGGCGATCCGCCGCGCCGTCCGTCGTGGGCCCGCATGGCCGCTTCCAGTCCCGCCCGGCCGATCCAGGCGCCGCCGCCGCAGTCGCCCAGCAGGTGACCCCAGCCGTCCGCGCGCCGCCAGCCGGTCAGGTCCGTGCCCAGCGCGATCATGCCCGTACCGGCCGCGACGACCGCGCCGGGGCGCTGGCCGAGCGCTCCCGCGTACGCGGTCACCGCGTCCGCCGCGAGCACCAGCCGCCGCACCCCGAGGGAGTGCGCGAGCGCCGCGGGCAGTTCGGCGCGCAGTCCGTCGCCGAGTGTCGCCATCCCGGCCGCGCCGATCGCGACCGCGGACAGGACGCCGGGACCCGAGCCCGCCTCCATGTCCGTGTTCGTGTTCGTGTTCGTATTCACGCCCGCCTGCGCCAGCAGGGTGTCCACCGCGGGCAGCAGCCGGGCGAGCAACTGCCCCGCGTCGATACCCGAGGGGCCCGTGCGCAGCGGCTCGGCGGAGGCGGTGGCCGCGACCGTCGTCACGCCCGCCGTCCCGTCGGGAGCCGTCGAGCCGAGCGCGAACCGCAGCCCCGAGCCGCCCGAGTCCACGCCCAGCACCCAGCTCATCGGCACATCACGCTCATCGGCACACCATGCTCATCGGCACATCCGGCTCATGCGGGTGTCCGCCTCATGCGGGTGTCCGCCTCATGGCAGCCGCCAGTCCACCGGCTGCGCCCCCTGGCCGATCAGCAGGTCATTGGCCCGGCTGAACGGACGCGAGCCGAAGAAGCCGCGGTCCGCCGACATGGGGGAGGGGTGGGCCGATTCGACGGCCGGGTAGTCCCCGAGCATCGGGCGGCAGTTACGGGCGTCGCGCCCCCACAGGATGGAGACCATCGGCTTGCCGCGCGCGACCAGAGCGCGAATGGCCTGCTCGGTCACCTCTTCCCAGCCCTTGCCGCGGTGCGCGGCGGGCTTGCGGGGCGCTGTCGTGAGCGCCCTGTTGAGCAGCAGCACCCCCTGCCGCGTCCACGGCGTCAGATCGCCGTTGGAGGGGCGCGGCAGCCCCAGATCCGTATGCGCCTCCCGGAAGATGTTCTCCAGACTGCCGGGCAGGGGCCGCACCTCGGGCGCCACCGAGAAGCTCAGCCCCACCGCGTGCCCGGGGGTCGGATACGGGTCCTGCCCCACGATCAGGACCCGCACCTCGTCGAACGGCTGCTGGAAAGCGCGCAGCACATTCGGTCCGGCCGGCAGGTATGTGCGCCCGGCGGCGATCTCCGTACGCAGGAAGTCACCCATCTCGGCGATGCGTCCGGCCACGGGGCCCAGCGCATCCGCCCATCCGGGCTCGACGATTTCGTTCAACGGTCGTGCTGCCACGGGGTGCCACTCTACTGGTGCGCACGGGGCGCTTCCGCACACACCCGTCAACCCGCCCCCGGCGGACGGTATTTCAGACGGCTCGGTGGTACTGCCGCGGGGTGTGTACACGCCCGCCCAGCTCTCCGGCGGCGCGGCGGGCCCAGGACGGGTCGCGCAACAGCTCCCTGCCGAGCAGTACGGCATCGGCCTCCCCGTTGGCGACGATCTTCTCGGCCTGCTCGGGCCGAGTGATCAGACCGACCGCCGCCACGGGCAGCCGCGTCTCCGCCCGGACCCGGGCCGCGAACGGCACCTGGTAGCCGGGACCGACCGGAATGCGCACGTCCGCGGCGTTGCCGCCACTGGACACATCGAGCAGATCCACGCCGTGGGCCAGCAGCTCGTCCGCGAGGCGCACCGTGTCGTCAACGGTCCAGCCGCCCTCGTCCAGCCAGTCGGTGGCGGAGATACGGAAGAAGAGGGGCAGCTCCTCGGGCCACTCGGCGCGTACGGCGTCCACGACCTCCAGCGCGAACCTCGCGCGGTTCTCGAACGAACCGCCATAGGCGTCGGTGCGCCGGTTGCTGTACGGCGAGAGGAACTGCCCGATCAGATAGCCGTGCGCGCCATGCACCTCGACGATCTGGAAACCGGCCTCCCTGGCCCGCCGCGCCGCCGCCGCGAACTGGCCGACGATCTCCTTGATCTGCTCCACGGTCAGTTCGGCGGGCAGTAGGTGGCCCTCCGCGAAGGGCAGCGCGCTCGGCGCCAGCGGCTCCCACCCATGGCCCTCGGCGCCGACGGGACCGCCACCGTTCCACGGCCGGTCGGTCGAGGCCTTGCGCCCGGCATGAGCGAGCTGGATGCCTGCGACGGTGCCCTGCGAGGAGAGGAAGCGGGTGATCCGGCGGAACGCCTCGACCTGCGTGTCGTTCCAGATCCCGAGGTCGGCGGGGCTGATACGGCCCTCCGGGCTGACGGCCGTGGCCTCGACGAGGATCAGGCCGGTGCCGCCGGTGGCGCGCGCCGCGAGATGGGAGAAGTGCCAGTCGTTCGGCACCCCGACGTCCGGGCCCGTCTCGTCCGCGGAGTACTGGCACATGGGCGCCATCCAGACCCGGTTGGGGATGGTCAGGGACCGCAGGGTGTACGGCTCGAACAGTGCGCTCACGGCGGACTCCATTCGGAACGTGGGGCATCGGTGCGCGGGTCACCGGTACAGGGGGCATCGGTACGTGACGGACGGGCCGCCGCGTCGGTGCGAGCCCCGCCAACGCTTCGTACGATACCCATCGTAGTAAGGTGAATGTCAAACTACGAGAACTCTCGTACAATGGGAACTCGCCCAAGGAGATCTCGTCGATGAAGCGCCATGGGGCGCGATGAACACGATGAAGTGGAGCCCCGCCGTGACCGCCGCGACCAGCACACGTGAACTCGCTCACCCCTCGTGTGCGGAGATCCGTCTGGAGGGCGTGCTCCACGCACTCTCCGACCCCTTGCGGCTGCGGATCGTCCGCGAGCTGGCCGTGGTGGGCGACGAGCTCTCCTGTTCGCACTTCGAGCTGCCCGTCAGTAAATCCACCACCACCCACCACTTCCGGGTGCTGCGCGAGAGCGGCGTGATCGAGCAGAACTACCGGGGGACGGCCAAGATGAGCGGACTGCGCAGGGAGGACCTGGACCGTCTCTTCCCCGGTCTGCTCGACAGTGTTCTGGACGCCGCCGCCGCGCAGGCCGGCCGGCTCGGTGACGGCTGATCCGGAGACCGGTCGCGTGACCCGCAGACCGGTCACGCTTGATCCGATGAGCCGACGGGGTGCCGTACGCCTCGGCACGTGCGCGCCATGACAATAAGGGTTGGATTGCCTGATTAAGTTGTGAATGTGTCGGAACATAAATCGATTTCCGCCCAGGAATCTCACGACCACGACGCTTACCCATGGCCCGTGTGGGAAGTGCAGGGGCACGGCACCGTCACCGGTGCCGGGGACCCCAGGGACGGCGCCGCGCGGCGCGAGATCCTGCCCCCCTGGGTCGATATCAGGCTGACCTTCGCGGACGGTGCGCGCATCGATGTGCTCGCGGTGGTACGGGACGGGCGGATCGCCATCGAGGACGCGCAGGCCGACCCGCCGCTCGCCCTGGACGGTTTCGCCGCGCTCGCCGAGGCGATCGAGGCGCCGCTCCACAACGCCTGTCAGGTGGTCGCCGGCCGGCACCGGCCGCCCGCGCCCCAGCCCGTCGACAGTGCGGTCTCCGCCGACGCCCCGGTCGCCCCGGTCGCCCCGCTCGCCACGGGCACCGGTGACGGACCACAGCCGCTGTCAGGGCCGGAGAGGCCGGAGAGGCCGGAGGCGGCGGAGGAAGCCGAGCCCGGGTTCGGGTTCGAGTCCCCGTCCGCACCTGAACCCGTACCCGCATCGGAACCCGTGGCGGCGACCGAATCGGTACCGGCACCTGAAGCCGGGCCCGTTCACGCGGCAGGTTCCGTTCACGCCACCGGGCCGGTCCACGTGTCAGGTTCCGTTCACGCGTCCGGGCCCGCGCCCGAGCCCGAGCGGCCGGCCGAACAGCCCGTGGGGGACCCTGTGCGGCCGGAGCCCGAGCCGACGTCCGCGCAGCCGGCCGCACCGGATGCCGCCCCGGAAGCCGCTCAGGACCAGATCCAGTCCGGCAGGCACCGCGCCCGTCCGTCCCTCCCGCGCGGAAGTGCCGCCCGGCAGGGCGTCGCCGAGATCTACCGCGCCGCCCAGCAGGCCGGCCAGGACCCGGTGCTCGCCGTGATGTCCGCGACCGGATACAGCCGCCGCAAGGCGCTGCGACTGATCGCCGGCGCCCGCGACGAAGGACATCTGACCCCCCGTCATCACCGGCGCTGACCCACGGCGTTCGTCCCGTCGGTCACGTCAGCTGCGGATCATCGCCTTGCGGGGCGTACGCCTCACATGGCGCGCATACGGTTCATCTCGGACGTCTGCTGCGAGATGACATCGTTCGCCATCTCCTCGACCTGGACGTTGTTGCCCTCCGAGAGCGCCTCGGTCGCCATGGTGATCGCCCCCTGGTGGTGAGTGATCATCAGCTTGAGGAACAGCTCGTCGAAGGCCTTGCCCTTCGCCGCCCGCAACTGCGTCAGCTGGGCCTCGGTGGCCATTCCGGGCATCGTGCCGTGATCATGGCCCTGGTGCTTCTTCGCCCCGCCGTTGTTCTTCAGCCAGGCTTCCATCATGCCGATCTCGGGCTTCTGCGCGTCGGCGATCCGTGACGCGAGCCGCTTCACCTGCTCCGAGCCCGCCCGTTCCGGCACGAGCGCGGCCATGTCCAGCGCCTGCCCGTGATGCACGATCATCATCTGCGCATAGGTGAAATCGGCGGAGTTGGGGGTGTTGTCCGGCGCCGCCTTCAGCGCCTCCTCGGCGGAGAGCGTCTTCGCGGGCTCGCCCGGCTTCCCGGGGGCCACCACCCCAGCACCCTTGCCCGCGTCGGCCTTTGCCGCGTCCGCGCCGTCGTCACCGCTCGATTCGCAGGCGCCCAGGGCGAGTACGGCGGCGGCGACGGCCGCCGCGACGACGGACCGGCGAACACGCGGGCTCCGGTGGCGGATCAACACGGCGACCTCCTGCGGCACATGGTGTGGTGGACATTTCCTAGCACGCTTCAGGCAACGAGTGATCAAAAACTTTCATTACATCTCTGTTGCCATCTGTTGAGATGTACATGAGAGGGACGATACTGCCGAGGTCCGTGACCCGTTCATGTCTGGGCGGGGATACAAGGGAGGACACGTAGTGAGTTCGTTGCACACCACCCGCGTGCGGCGCAGACGCCTGGGCGTGGCAGCAGCCGCGGTCGGGCTCTTCGCGACGTTGCTGACCGCCGGCCCGGCGGTCGCCACACCCGACCCCGGTGACCGTCAGGCCAAGGAGAAGGTCTCCAGCAGCCAGGCGGCCGAGGTGAAGTCGGCCATCGAGAACGGCGAGATACCCGGCGTGGACGAGATCGTCCACAGCCGCAACATCAGCCATCTCGCCAATGTGCCCAAAGACCTGATCACGGGGACCAACTCGGACCTCGCGTTCCAGGGCAAGTACGCCTTCTCGGGCAACTACGACGGTTTCCGGATCTTCGACATCAGCAACCCGAAGTCCCCCAAGACCGTTGCCCAGGTGCTCTGTCCCGGATCGCAGAACGACATCTCGGTCTCCGGCGATCTGCTCTTCCTCTCCACCGACTCCTCGCGCAGCGACAACTCGTGCACCAGCACGACGCAGCCCGCCACGGAGAAGTCGTCCTGGGAGGGCATGAAGATCTTCGACATCAGCGACAAGCGGAACCCCAAGTACGTCGCCGCTGTCGAGACCGCGTGCGGTTCGCACACCCACACGCTGGTACCGGAGCGCAAGGACGTCTACGTCTACGTCTCCTCGTACTCGCCCAGCGCGTCCTTCCCGGACTGCCAGCCGCCGCACGATGGCATCTCCATCATCAAGGTGCCGCGCAAGTCCCCGGAGAAGGCCGCGATCGTGAACTTCCCGGTGCTCTTCCCCGAGGGCGGAAACCCGGGAGCGCCCACCAACCCGGGTGTCTCGGCGACCACCGGCTGCCACGACATCACGGTGCTGCCCTCCAAGGACCTGGCCGCCGGTGCCTGCATGGGTGACGGCATCCTGTTCGACATCAAGAACCCCGAACGCCCCAGGGTGATCGACCAGGTCCAGGACAATGTCAACTTCGCCTTCTGGCACTCGGCCACCTTCAACCAGAGTGCCAACAAGGTCGTCTTCACCGACGAGCTGGGCGGCGGTGGCGCCGCCACCTGCAACGCCGAGATCGGTCCGAACAGGGGCGCCGACGGTATCTACGACATCGTCGGCAAGGGCGACAAGCGCAAGCTGGTCTTCCGCAGCTACTACAAGATCCCCCGCTACCAGGCGGACACCGAGAACTGCGTGGCCCACAACGGCTCGCTGATCCCGGTCAAGGGCCGCGACATCATGGTCCAGTCCTGGTACCAGGGTGGCGTCTCGGTCTGGGACTTCACCAACTCCTCGAAGCCGAAGGAGATCGCGTACTTCGAGCGCGGTCCGATCTCGGCCGAGACCATGGTCGGCGGAGGCACCTGGTCCTCCTACTACTACAACGGCCACATCTACTCGAACGACATGGTCAAGGGCTTCGACGTGCTCCGGCTCGACGACCGTGTGACCGACCCCGCGAAGCGGGTGCGGATGTCCGAGCTGAACGTGCAGACGCAGCCGGACTACTTCGACCGCTCGGGCCACTGAGTGATCGTGTCCTGACTCGTTCCGCCGGGCGGGCAGCCGCCCGGCGGAACGCCGAGTTCCCACTCCAGCCCGTAGCGCTGGAACAGCTCGGCGCGCAGCCGCGGCAGCGGCATCGGCGCGCCCGGCATCAGAACGGCGAAGACCGCGCCCATCAACAGGGCGCGCAGCAGCGGATAGTCGCTGTCCGGGTCCTGTGAGCCGTACCGTTCCACCGTCTCCCGCAGCAGCCCCGCGAGCCGCTGCTGCTCCGGGCACTGCACGAACCCCTCGGCTTGCAGGATGCCTGCCATATGCGTCCGCATCAGGACGGGGCTGTCCTCGGTGAGCCCCAGGATGGCGTCGATCGCCCGTGCCAGCCGCTCCCGGCCGTCGTCCGTGGCCGGTTCACGCTCCAGGGCGGTGTGGAGCGTGCGGTGCATCAGCCGGTGCACGGCGGATTGCAGCAACTGCCGCTTCCCCGGGAAGTAGTACGAGACGAGACCGCGCGCGGAACCCGCCCTGTCGGCGATGTCGGCGAGCGTCGTGGCCTCGTAACCGCGTTCGGCGACCAACTCCACCGTCGCTTGCAGCAACCGCTCCCGGGAACGCCGACGGAGTTCTTCATTGACCGATGCGCTCCGCGGGGACATGCTTTACTCCTGCGTTGACTGGCTCTAAGCCAATATACTCAGTGCGTCCCGTCGCAGACCCTTCCGGGCCTGGTCAGCGGGGCTTCCGCCTGCCTTGGGCGACGCGGGGGATCGTCCAAGGCAGGCGGTTTCGGCATGCCCGGTCGGCCGCGGTGGTGCCCGTTTCGGGCTTCGGGGCGCCCGTTTGAGGCTTTGCCCGCGGTTCTCCTTACGGGTCTATCGCAACGGTCCCCGGGCCGCCAGGGCGATAACGGGCCGCAGTCCCGCCGGGCGCTCCTCGACCGGCAGATGGTCCACGAAATGGACCGAGCAGCCCAGCTCCGCCGCTCCGCCGTCCGCCTCGCGGTCGTCGCCGACCATCAGCACATCGTGCGGATCCTGCCCCAACTGCTCGCAGGCGGCCTGGAAGAGCCGGGCGTCGGGCTTCTGGATGCCGTGCTCGTACGAGAGCACATACGCGTCGACGAACGCGTCCAGGCCGTGGGCGCGGAAGACCGGCCGCAGATCCCAGCCGATATTGCTCACCACCGCGATCCCGATGCCCTCGCGTCGCAGCGTGCCGAGCACCTCGGCGGCATCGGTGTACGGACGCCACGCGTCCGGCGTCATATGACGGTCGTAGAGCGCGTCGTACAGGTCCGGGCTGGGCAGCTCCACCTGCCGGGCGAGCCCTGTGTACGCCGCGCGGTGGCGCCCGGCGCTCTCGTCGCGGGTGGCCCACAGCCCGGCCAGATCCGGCGGCACCCGCTCCGGCGAGGAGCCACCGGGCAGTGCGCCCGCCACGGCCAGTCGCATCGCGTACCGCCGCACCTCGTCGGGGGGTACGGCGACGCCCGCCTCGTCGAGCACGGCACGCAGCCAGGAGCTCGCGGATTCGATACGGAAGAGGGTTCCGGAGAAGTCGAAGAGCACACCCTTGAAGGTCATGCGTCCGATCCTCGCCGGGTCACCGCTTCCCGGACAAGGTCACGCGCCCGTACAGCGAGACCGAGAACGCGACCAGACAGCCACCGAACAGCCACCCGGCCATCACGTCCGTGCCCCAGTGGACGCCCAGCCAGAGCCGGGTGAGGCCCGCCCCGGCCACCGATACGGCCGCGACGACGACCGCCGTACGCCACAGCCGGCCGCCGGCCCCGTGGCGGCGTGCCAGCCACAGCAGCAGCCCGCAGGTCACCGCGGCGGTCATGGCGTGCCCGGAGGGGAACGCCGCGAAGTGAGCGGAGTCGACCGGGTCGGGCCACCGCGGGCGCTCACGGCCGACCGCGGCCTTCACCCCCTGGGAGACGGCCGCGCCCAGCGCCGCCGTCCCGGCCGTCCACAGCGCGAGCAGTCGCTCATGCCGCAGCCACAGCGTGATCACGGCCGCCGCGGTCAGCAGCCGCATCATCCAGGGATCCCAGACCCAGTCGGTCAGCACCCGGTTCGCCCAGGTCGCGCCGGGCTCGTCCACCGCGCGGCGGTGCAGGCCGTCCGCGACCCACCGGTCGAAGGAGACCAGCGGAGCCCACTCCGCGACGACGAGGACGGTCAGCACCCCCGAGAGGACGGCCAGCAGCGTTGCCAGGGCGCCCGCTCCGGTGAGTCCGGCGAGCGGGGGACGGGCCGGGGGCGACGGGGAGGACACGGGGGCCGAGGGTGAGTGCATGGGGTTGATCCTCGCGCACGCGGCGTGCGGGGGGCCATTCCGGGGCGGGGCGGGGTGGGCTATCCCAGGGCGCGAAGCGCCGGTACGAAGGCGACCAGCAGCGGCACCACCGGCACCAGCGCCGCCGCCGCGGTCAGCCGCAGCCTGCGTCCCGCGGTGAGCCGGGGTACGGGCGACAGCAGCCGGTTCACCCGTTGCGGCAGCTGTGCGTCCGGGGTGGTGCCGGGCCCGAACACCCCGCGGTCCTCGTTCAGTTCGACCAGCGCGAGCGCGATCGTCAGCCGTCCGAAGCGCCGCGAGGCGACATCGTCCGCGGCCAGTTCGACCAGCCGGTGCATCTCGTCGCGGAACGCCGCGAACACCGGGACCTGCGGGAATCCGTTCGCCAGCGCCCCCGAGCAGTGCAGCAGCCAGTCGTGCCTGGCGCGCGCGTGGCCCTCCTCATGGGCGAGTACGGCATCGAGCTGACGCCCCTTCAGGCGGCGCAGCGCGGCCGTGGTGATGACCAGCTGGGGCGCGGCGCCCGGCAGCCACCACGCGCCGGGACGCTCGCCCTCCAGGACGACGAGGGGCTCACCGCTCGGCTCCTCACCGGGCAGCACGGGGGAGCGTACGAGCAGATCCTTGCGGCGCTGGCGGCGTCGGCTGCGGGCCCGGTGGATCTCGCGGGTGAGCATCGCGACCGTCCAGAGGCCGCCACTGGCCAGCAGCACGGTCAGCGCGATCGTCCACGGCCCGTGCGAACCGAAGGCGTAGGCCTCCACCACGCCGCGCGGGGCGGGTGCGAAGACATGGCCGCGGACACGGAGCCAGGAGGCGGCGGCGCTGAAGGTCATGGAGAGCGCGAAGCTCAGCAGTACGGCCGCCACGACGCACTGCCACACCCATAGCGCCACCACGGGCTCGCGTTCCGGCCAGTCGGCGCGCGACAGGAGCCGCGGGGCGACGACGGCGGTCAGCGCACCGAGCAGCAGCAGTGCCAGGGAGACCATCATGGGCCCCAGGGTATGAGGGGCGCGCTACTCAGGGGTATGTCCTTACCTGGCAAGTGACCCACGACACGTTTCGGCGCGGGCACCCTTGATCTTCCGGGGCCGGCTCGCGGGGGCCGGATCCTCCGGGGTCCGGATGCTCCGAGGTCGGCCGGACCGGCCGGGATCAGTGGGTCAGGCCGAGGCAGACCGAGGCAGGCTGTGATCGGCCGCGATCAGAGCGTGAGCAGCATCGCCAGCATCGCGATGCCCATGGAGAGCCGGCACACCAGCGCCAGCTCCGGCCGCTCGCCCCAGCCCACCAGGGCGGTACCGCCCCCGCCCTCGGGGCCCGCGGCGGCCGGGACGGGCAGCAGCCGGGCTCCCGCCCACAGCACGTAGCCGGCGTAGTAGACCAGCAGCACGCCGGTGACCAGCGGCGCACCGCTCCCCCCGCCCGTCGCGCCCTGCGTGTGCGCGCTGTGCGCCCCGGCCGGGGCGACGGCCATGGCCCCGGCCATGTAGACCATCGCGAGCATCCCCAGCAGATGGTGCAGCCGGTGCCCCGAACCACCGGCGCGGACGAGCGTATGGAGCGCCGCGCCGAGGAACACCACCACGTATCCCGCCCAGACCCACCGGGGCGGAGTCAGCACGGCGGCGGGCACCGCCATGGCCGCCATCCCGAACCCCATCAGGGCCTCACCGCCCACCGAACCGCGCTGGTCGCCCGCGCTGTCGCGCAACCGGAGCAGACAGTAGCTCCCGGCCGCCGCGCAGAGCGCGACGAGCAGCCAGCCGGACGTCGCCGTTCCGTGCATCGCGCACCTCTCCGTGTACCCGTCTGCGGACTCGTCCAGGGAATGCCCGACGCCGACGATGCGCATACGAGCGCAGAGGGACACAGGGGGAGCGCACCGGGGGTCACGGGCCCGGCAGCGCACCGCAGTTCGGTTATTCGCATTTCAGTGGAAACGGAAAGCGTAAAGAAAATCGGCTGACAAACCTTCGATTTCCCGGAACGAATTCCTGGCGCGCGTGGCCTTGTGGTGACGGTAGCGCCCGACTACTTTGCGAAGGCGTGCCCTTGGGGGCCGGGCGGACTGCCGACGCCTGTAAAACCCCCCACCCCCGAGGGCTTTACGTCTTTCTGGCAGAAATCGAGTGGGAGGCATTCCCCCATGCATATGTCACGACGGTCCGCCATCGCGTCCGCGCTGGCCGCCTCGGCCGCCATCGCCGGTGTCGGCGCAGCCCAGCAGAGTGCGTCGGCCTCCGAACCGCGCCGACGCGCACAGCCGGCTCCCGCCGCGAGTCCCCCCGGCGACGTGGTCGGCAAAATCACCGTGGGCTACCAGGGCTGGTTCGCCTGTACCGGTGACGGCGCCCCCATCAATGGGTGGTGGCACTGGAGTCAGAACATGAGCCAGCCGCCGTCGCTCGGCAATACGACCATCAAGTCGTGGCCGGACATGCGGGAATACTCGCGCGGTTACCCCACCGCGTACCCGAACCTGAACAGCGGCCAGCCCGCCACGCTGTTCTCCTCGTGGGACCAGCAGACGGTCGACACGCACTTCCGCTGGATGCGGGAGAACAACTGCGACACGGCCGCGCTCCAGCGCTTCAACCCCTTCAGCCCGGAGGGCCCGACCCGGGACGCGATGGCGCAGAAGGTGCGCCAGTCGGCCGAGGCCAACGGCCGCAAGTTCTACATCATGTACGACGTCACCGGCTGGACGTCCATGCAGTCCCAGATCAAGGAGGACTGGACGTCGAAGATGAGGGCGCACACCGCGTCCAGCGCCTACGCGAAGCAGAACGGCAAGCCGGTGGTGTGCATCTGGGGCTTCGGCTTCAACGACCCCGGCCGGCCCTTCGCGCCCGGACCGTGCAAGGAGGTCGTGGACTGGTTCAAGGCCCAGGGCTGCTACGTCATCGGCGGCGTGCCCACCCACTGGCGCAACAGCACCGACGACTCACGCCCCGGCTTCCAGGACGTGTACCGCGCGTTCAACATGATCTCGCCCTGGATGGTCGGGCGGATCAGCAACGTCGCCGACACCGACCGGTTCTTCCGCGATGTCAACACCCCCGACCAGGCGGAGTGCAACGCCCGCGGCATCGACTACCAGCCGTGTGTGCTGCCGGGGGACCTCCAGGAACGCCACCGCGCCCACGGTGACTTCATGTGGCGGCAGTTCTACAACATGGTGCGGGTCGGCGCGCAGGGCATCTACATCTCCATGTTCGACGAGTTCAACGAGGGCAACCAGATCGCGAAGACCGCCGAGACCGGTACGCAGGTGCCGTCCGGATCGGGCATCTGGGCGCTGGACGAGGACGGTACGTCCTGCTCGTCCGACTACTACCTGCGGCTGACCGGCGACGGCGGCCGGATGCTCAAGGGGCAGATCGGACTGACGGCCACCAGGCCCACCCGGCCCAGGATCTGACGGGACGCCGGACGCGGAACGCCGGAAGGCCGGACGCCGGAAGGCCGGGCGCCGGAAGGCCGGACGCGAGTAGGCCGGACCCGGAGCGTCGGGCAGCGGGACGATGACGTACGGGCCGCCGGGACATCCCGGCGGCCCTGCGCGTCAGCGGGCCGGCAGATGCCGTGTCCGGCTCTCCCGCCCGCGCAGCCGGGGGGTGAACGTCGCGTGGAAGATGGTCGAGGCCGCCCCCACAGCGGCGGCCTCCGCGCTCAGCACGGACGGCTCGACCGCGACCCGCCGCAGCCGTCTGGCGGTCGGGAACGCGTTGACGGTACGGGCGATCTCGTCCAGATAGAAGTCCGCGACGTCCTCGGTGAAGAAGGGGCCGCCGAGCACGATCAGATCGATGTCCAGCAGATCGACCATGCCCAGCGCCCCCCGCCCCACCGCCTGCGCGACCTCGCGTACGGCCGCCGCCGCCGCGGGGTCGCCCGCGGCGGCGGCCTCGCCCACCGCCAGATACGCGGCGGTGCTCCCCGACGTACTCCCCGGCGCGGCCGGTACGGGTCGCATCCCGCCCCGTACCGCGAGCTCCGGCACGGACACCGGCGGATTGCACTCGGGAAGGATCTCCGGACGGCCGTCCTTGGCGACCCGCCCCAGTGCTATGGCGCACAACTGCCCGAACTCCCCGGCGTTGGCGCTGATCCCGCGGTACAGGTCACCGTTGAGATAGAGCCCCGTACCGACGCCCGTACCGAGATAGAGATACGCGAAGTCCCTGGCCCTGCGGTCGCGCCCGATCCACCGCTCGCCGGCCGCCGCCGCGGTGGAGTCCTTCTCCATCAGGACGGGGCACGGGAAGTGGTCCTGGAGCAGGTACAGCAGCGGCAGATCGCCCCAGGCCGACATCAGCGGCGGCCCGAGGACCGTGCCCGACGCGATATCGACCGGCCCCGGTACGGCGACCCCGATCCCGAGGAAGCCGTCCTCCCGCACCGACCCGCGCGCCTCCGCCAGCGTCTCCCGGCCCAGCGCGGCCACCCGTTCGACGAACTCCGCCGGATCGATGTCGGCGGTGACGGGCCGGGTACGGGTACGGACGATCGCGCCGTCGAGATCGATGACGACCGCGGTGAGCACCTCCGGGTCGATATGGATCCCGAGCGCGTGGGCCGCCGTCCCGCAGAGCCGCACCGGTGTACGGGGTTTGCCCGAGGTCGCGCGCCGCTGGGCGTCCTCGATGAGAATGCCGCGGTCCAGCAGCGAACGGGCGATCCGGGAGACCGACTGCTGGGTGAGGCCGGTGCGGTGGGCGATCTCGCCCCGGGTGATGGTGCCGGAGAGCCGTACCGTCTCGATGACCACACACTCGTTGAACGACCCCAGATCGATCTGGTTGACCCCGCTCCAGGACTGGCTTCCCGCCGCCGTGCTGTCCGGGCGGCGGTCGGTGCCCGGAAGGCCCGCGACGTTCTCGCGCAGCCAGCGCACCGCGGTGCACGGGGCGTCGGGCCGCGCCGTCGCGTACCGTTCCAGCTCGGCCGCCAGATCGAGATAGACGCGGCGCGAGGATTCCGGATGGCTGGTGCTGTCGAGCGCGATCATGGCCCGGAGGAAGGTGCGCCAGGTCGACCGCGCGGGAATCTGATGCCTCGTCACCATGCCGTCCGGCGGCGCCTGTTGGAGGGTGCCGGTGCCGGTGCCGATGCCGCCCGCCGCGTCCCAGAGCGTGATGGCGTGCAGCCCGAGGTCCGGATGGCTGCGGCCGGCCTCGGCCAGATACTCCGCCAGGCCGTACGAAAGCGCGTCGTCGCCCGCCGCCCCGCGCGCCATCGCCGCCGTCAGCGCGGCCTCCACCGCCCGGTCGAGTCCGGCGAGTACGTCCGCGCCGAGCACGGTCCCGGCGGCGGACTGCCGGGGAACCCCCTGTCCTGTGCCCGTGAGGAGCACGGCGCGCCGCGGGTCCACGTACAGGCCCATCACCCAGACCTCGCCGCTCGGCAGCGGCGGTCTGGTGGGTACGGACGGGGCGGGCGTCTCGTCGGGCGAGAGCCGCCAGCGGCGCCGTATCCCGGCGACCGTGGCGTGCGAGAGCCCCAGTTCCCTGGCGACCGCGCGCGAGGCGCCGCTGCCACCGGGCGCCAGCAGCGTACGGGTGACGACCTCCGCCTCGTCCACGGTGGCGGGCCGGCCGGTGCGCGGACGGTGTCCGAGACCGTCGATCCCCGCGCTCGTCCAGCGCTGCCGCCAGGTGCCGACCGTCTGCCGGGACACCCCGAGCCGACGGGAGATCTCGGCGTCGCGCAGCCCCTCGGCGGCGAGGAGGACGACACGCGCGCGGGTCGCGAGGGGGCCGCCCTCCTCGGCCCAGCGGTGTAAGACGGCCCGGTGCTCCGGGGGCAGAGAGCCGACCGGGCCGTCGTCTTGGGGGGCCTCAGGCATCAGTGCCTCCGGACCCGGGTCGCGCCGCGGCGGGGCCCGTCGCCGAGCCCGTACGCCCCGCAGACGGGGCCGTACGGTCCGTCGGCGCGTTCGTACGGTCCGTGGACAGGGCCGTACGGTCCGCAGCCGTGCGGTCCCCGGGCGTGAGCCGCAGCGTCAGGATCTGGAAGGGGCGCAGTGTCAGCGCCACCGAGCCGTTCTCGTACGGGCGGGCGGCGAGCGGCTCCTCCAGGAGGTCCGTCTCGCACACCGACGCCACCGGGAACGCGGCGGAGAACGCCGCACGGGCACGGCCGCCGCGCGACTCGTAGAGCCGTACGACCACATCCCCCGAGCGGTCGTCGGCGAGCTTCACCGCCTCCACGAGCACATCGGGATGGTCCACCGAGACCAGCGGCGGCGCGGCCGATCCCGCGGGCTCCGAAGGGCCGGGGCGCAGCGGCAGACCGACGGCGTACCCCTCGGCGACCGCGTCACCGATCCCCGCCCCGGGGCGTACCGAGTGCCTGAAGCGCTGCGGACCCCGGTCGGCGTGCGGGTCGGGGCTGTGCGCCGCGCGCAGCAGGGTGAGCCGTACGGTGGTGGTCGTACCGGCGTCCTCGCGGGTGTCGCGCGAGACGTCGTAGCCGTACGTGGAATCACCGGCCAGCGCCACGCCCCAGCCGTGCTCGCCCACATGGATCCAGCGGTGCGCCCACAGCTCACAAGGGGCCGTGTCCCGGCCGGAGTTCAGGTGCGTGGGACGCGCGACATGGCCGAACTGGACCTCGGCGCGGCTGTGTTCGGCATGTACGTCGAGCGGCCAGACGGCCTTGAGGAGAGCGTCGCGTTCGCGCCAGTCGATCTCCGTGTCGATCGTCAGCGACCGGCTGCCCGCGGTCAGTGAGAGCGTCTGCTCGATCGCGGACCTGCCGGTGTTCCGTACCACCCGGACGGCCGCCAACAGCGCCCCCTCCTCGCTCACTTCGACCGACTCCGCCCGGTCGAGATCGCGGCACACCGCGCGATGGCGGGCGTCCAGGCTCCGGGCGCTCCAGCGCGGCGGGTCGTCGCGGTGCAGCCGCAGCAGATTGCCCGCCGCTCCCGGGGCGACGGCCTCCCGTCCGGTGGCGAGGTCCAGCAGGGAGCGTACGAGCCCCTCGGCGTCGACATGGACCCGCAGCAGTCCGTTGTCCAGCAGCCACCCGCCGCCGTCCGCGGGCCGGACGGTCACCGGCGCGACAGGCTCAGGAAGTGCGGGCTCGGGAACGACCGCACCGCGGCCGAGGGCCGGCGCCTCGGCCAGTACGGCGACACGTCCGTCGGAGAGCCGCTGACCGCCGCCCGCCGGCCGGTCCCGGTCCAGGACCACCACCTCGCGGCGCGCCAGCGGTCCCGCGTTGAAGACGGACGCGCCGGTGGCGCCGCCGCCGTCGGCCGCTCCCACGGCCCGGCGGATCAGCCGCTCCAGACGGCGGTGGACCTCGCGGTGGACCTGCTCGGCCTCCTGGTGCGCCCAGGCCGTCGAGGCGCCGGACAGCAGATCGTGGCTCTGCTGGAGCAGGACCTTCTTCCACAGTGTGTCGAGTTCGTCGTACGGATAGGGGACGCCGTCCCGTACGGCGGCGGTCGCCGACCACAACTCGGCCTCGCGCAGCAGCGATTCGGCGCGGCGGTTGCCGCGCTTGGTGCGCGCCTGACCGGTGTACGTGCCGTGGTGGGACTCCGGGCGGAACTCACCGCGCCACACCGGTGTGTCCGGTCGCGCGTCGAGGGCCTCCCGGAAGAAGTGCGCGGGATGCCGGCTCACGACCCGCGGCGAGCCTTCGAGATCGGCCAGCCGGCGGGCGCGCTCCAGCGTCCCGGGGGTGGGGCCGTAACCGTCGGCGTGGCCGAGGGGCAGCAGGGAGCGGGCGGCGTCGCCCTGTTCGGCGAACGCCCGCGCGGCGTGGGCGAGTTCGTCGCCGCCGAGCGCACCGCGAGCGAGTTCACCGCGACCGGTTTCGCCACCGTCGGGTGCACTGCCCGCCGGTTCGCCATGAGTGGGGGCGGAGGCGGGCGGGAAGTGGCTGAGGATACGGGTGCCGTCGAT
Organism: Streptomyces sp. NPDC088147; assembly: GCF_044741565.1. Taxonomy (NCBI): domain Bacteria; kingdom Bacillati; phylum Actinomycetota; class Actinomycetes; order Kitasatosporales; family Streptomycetaceae; genus Streptomyces; species Streptomyces sp. NPDC088147. The sequence goes on from NZ_JBIUSY010000011.1 coordinate 283,098, forward strand.
GCCCTCCCACCAGAAGGTCGGGTGCGGCACGGGGCCGGAACTCTCCGCGAGGAACCAGCGGGCCCCGGCGAGCACCGCCAACTGCGGGAAGGCGGCGCTCAGTCCGGAGGCCCCGGGCAGCCACACACCGTCGGTGTCGGTGCCCAGCTCCTCGCGGCAGAAGCGGCGGCCGTACACGAACTGGCGGGCCAGCGCCTCGCCGCCGGGGAGATTTCCGTCGGGCTCCGCCCACATCCCCCCGACCGGCGCCCAGGTGCCGTCGGCGACGGACTTGCGCACCCGCTCGAAGACATCCGGATGGCGGTCCTTCATCCAGGCGTACCGGTGGGCGGAGGGCGCGGCGACGGTCAGTTCCGGGTACTCCTCCGCCAGCGCGGCCATGGTGCTGAAGGCGCGGGCGGTCTCGCGTACGGTCTCGCGCGCCGGCCCCAGCCGGGCCGCCCCCAGGGGCGCGCGTCCGACGACGGAGACGGTGTGCGCGGACTCGTGCGCGCGACGGGCCAGTACGGGGGCGAGGATCCGTCGCGCGTCCGGGGCCGTCCCGGCGACATCGCGGGGATCGACGGCGTCCACGGCCTCTTCGAGGGCCCGCAGGATCGCGTACCGGCGGGGCAGCTCCGCCGGGAGCGCGCGCATCAGACCGTCCAGGACATCGATGTCATGGATCAGCTGCCAGATGCCCTCGTCGCGTACGGCGAGATCGGCGCGGAGCAGCCGGTACAGGGGCTCGTCCCCCGCGGTGACCGGGTCCCCGTAGTGCGCGCCCGCGCCGGTGGCCGCGTCGATCGGCGGATTGGCGGCGGCCTCGACGAACAGCCGGACCGGCTCGCCCCCGCTCGCCGGGGCCGACACTGTCATGGACCGGTGGAGCCGGTGCAGCCCCTGGAGGGGGGTGCCGCGCGGGTCGTGGACGAGTCCCACGGCACGGCTCCCCGACCCGACGCCGCCTCCGGAACCGAAGCTGGAACCAAAGCCGGAGCCGGGATCGAAACCGGAACCGAAGCCGGAGCCGGACGCGAAGCCGGAGCCGGGCTCGAAGCCGAGATCGAAGACCGCCTCCACCCGCTCGCCCGCCCAGCGCTGCGGGACGGTGGCGTGGACCTGGAACCAACTGGTCGACCAGGGGCGGCCCCAGGCGTCGCCCACGAAGAACGGTGTGTAGTCGGCCCGCAGGGCCACATCGACCGGGACCGGCTCACCGGGGATGTGCCAGGCGCTGATATCCATCGGAAGCCGCCCGGTGTACAGCGCGGGACGGAGTCGGGCGGCGAGGAAATGACTGATCCGCGCCTCTCCGGAGTTCCTGCGGTCATACATGGGCGGCCCTTCCTGTCCAGCCAGTAACCGCCATGTAAAACCACGTGTGTTATCAAGTCAACGGCTTTCCTCTTCCTTCTTCTGCCTGGTGGTGACGGCGTGCATCGGAATTGTCAGGTTAATAAATTGACGAATGGCGAAGCCGTCGGAAAGTAAGTGAATTGACAACGGGTGAAGGGAGGGACGGCCGCCGCTCGGTGCCGCGTCAGTGCCGGACCGGCTCCGGCTTGCGGCAGACGCTCTCCACCGGGAGCGCCCTGCCCTGCCGCGCCGAGTCGAGCAGCGTCAGCATGATGTCGAGGACATGGCGCGCCAGTTCGGCGGACGCCCGGTGCGGGCGGTCCGCGGCGAGCGACTCGGCCAGATCCGCGAGTCCGGTACCGCGCCCGGCTCCCACGTATCCGGCCGTGACCGGCAGCGTCTCCCACTCGCCGGTGCCCCGGTGCAGTTCGACCGTGCCGTCGAACCCGTTCGGGTCGGGGACGGACAGTGAGCCCCCGGTGCCGTGCACTTCGATACGGGGCAGCCGGGCGGCCTGGATGTCGAAGCTCATCACCAGCGTGGTGAGGGCGCCGTTGGCGTGCCGCAGTATGCCCGTGACATGGGTGTCGACCTCCACCGCGAACCGTTCCCCGGCCCGCGGCCCGCTGCCGATCTCCCGTTCGTCGCGCGGCCGGGATCCCGCGCCGGTGACGGTGATGACGGGGCCCAGCAGATGGACGAGCGCCGAGAGGTAGTACGGACCCATGTCGAGCAGTGGCCCGCCGCCCCGCCGGTAGTAGAACTCCGGGTCCGGGTGCCAGCGTTCATGGCCCGCCGTGGTCATGAAGGCCGTCGCGGCGACCGGCGCGCCGATCAGCCCGTCGTCGACCGCCTTGCGCGCCGTCTGGACGCCCGTACCGAGCACGGTGTCGGGCGCGCAGCCGATCCGCAGCCCGCCCGCCCCGGCCGCGGCCAGCATCCGGTCCGCCTCCTCGCGCGTGGCGGCCAGCGGCTTCTCCCCGTACACATGCTTGCCCGCGGCGAGCGCGGTCAGGGCGACGTCGGCATGGACCGCCGGGATCGTCAGATTGAGGACGGCGTCCACATCGGGGCGCGCCACCAGCTCGGCCACCGATCCGGCGACCGCTGTGCCGGGCACCCGGGCGGCGACCGCCCCGGCGCGTTCCTGGTCGAGATCCGTGACGGCCGTCAGGGTGACGTTCTCCAGCCGCTCCAGTGTGTCCAGATAGGCGCCGCTGATCTTGCCCGCGCCCACCATCCCGATCCTCAGCGGCTCGCCCACAGCAGTCCCCTCTCGGTGAGTACCCGTACCTCGGGCACATCGAAGTCGTCCGGTTTGTGGCCGATGGTGGAGACGAAGACCCGTCCCTCGCCCCAGGTCCTGGTCCAGACGGCGGGCATGGTGACCGGCCGTGCCCGCTCCTCGTCCGCCGCGAACTCCGTGGTCGCCAGGACGTCGATCAGCGGGTCGGTGGCCAGCCAGTACTTCTCCGTGTGGACACCGAAGTCGCTCAGTCCGGCGATCACCGGATGGTCGGCGCGCTCCTTGACCAGCGTGACCTCATGGTCGGAGAAGCCGGGCGGATGCATCAGGAACTGCCCGCCGGTGAGCAGCTGGTAGCCGACATCGCCCCGGAAGGAGTCCACGATCCCGCCGTGCCAGCCGGCCAGTCCGGTGCCGGCCAGGACCGCCGCGGTGAGTCCCGCGCTCTGCTCGGGCGTGATCTCGCCCATCGTCCAGCACTGGACCACCAGATCGGTGGCGGCGAGGAGCTCGGCGTCCGTGTAGACGTCCAAGGTGTCGGAGATCCGGATGTCAAAGCCGCGGTCGCGGAGGAAGGGCAGGAACAACTCCGTGATCGCCACGGGCTGGTGTCCCTCCCAGCCGCCACGGACCACCAGGGCCCTCCGGGCATCGGATGTCTCGGACGTCATGGTCGTGCACGCTCCCATCGGTGGTGCGGGGCAGATCGGTGTTGCGCGGCAGGCCCGGCGAACGTGGGCATGGCGAACGTGGGCATACGTATAGCGGAATAACGTACTGCCATCCGAACGTAGGGAGAGGGAGATCTATTTGTCAACGACTCTACCAAATGGGCGGCGGAACGGCGTCAGTGCTGCCCGAGCCGTTTGAGCAGAGTCCGCAGCGAGTGGGCCGCCTCCGTGACCGCCAGAGCGATCTCCTCCGCGCGGGCGTCGTCCATCCGGCTCTTGGGCGCGGAGCAGCTGATCGCGTCCCCGCCGCCGTGGCCCGTGCCGAGCGCCACGGCCACACACCGGATGTCCGGCGAGTTCTCGCCGTCGTCCATGGCCCACCCGCGCAGCCGCGCCTCGGACAGCTGGTCCAGCAGCGCGTCGGGGTCGGTCACCGTGTCCGGAGTGAGCCTCTCCAGTGGCCAGTTGAGCCGCATCCTGATCTCGGCCCCGTCATAGAGGGAGAGCATCGCCTTGCCCAGCGCCGTGGCGTGCGCGGGCAGCCGGCGGCCCACCGCCGAGTACATCCGCAGGGCATGCCGGGACTCACGTTTGGCCAGGTAGACGACGTCCGTACCGTCGAGCCTGCCCAGGTGCACCGACTCGCCCGTCTCCTCCGCCAGGGAGTCGAGCACCGGTCCCGCGAGGCTCGCCACATCGTCGCCCTCCAGATAGGCCGTCCCCGTCAACAGGGCTTTGAGGCCAAGGCTGTAGCGGGTGCCCGACGGATCCAGATCCACCCAGCGGCGCGCCTCCATCGTGCGGAGGATCGCGTGCAGGCTGCTCTTCGGTACGGCCATCGTGCCGGCCAGTTCGGCGAGCGAGAGCCGGGCGCCTTCCGCGCCCAGGAGTTCGAGCACCTCAAGTACCCGAGCCGCGGACTTGACCTCTTCGGGCTTGCGCCCCCGCGCTGCTGCTGCCACCGATTCCACGGAACCTCCGCTTCTCGCACCGGTGCCCCTCGGCGAACCGGTCGGCACGAATCTCGACGTGCGTCTTGACGCTATATCACCCCAACCATAAGTTCAGTCACTCCAACGCCATTCGGCCTTCTGAACGGTTGATCCTTAGGTAGGGGCCATGCGTATACCTATGTCGAGGAATGTCCGGCTCGCGGCGGTCGCCGTCGCCACGGCGCTCTCGCTCACCACACTCTCCGCCTGCGGCGGGTCCTCCGACTCCGGAGGGAACTCCACCTCGCTGGAGATGTGGACCTTCAAGCAGTCCCACGCCGGCGCGTTGCGCAACGCCGCCGCCGAGTTCAAGAAGCAGACGGGCATCTCGGTCACGATCGAGGCCTACACCCCCGACGAGGCCTACACCACCAAGGTGCAGTCCGCGGCGAAGACCGGCGATCTGCCGGATGTGCTGGAAGTGCACTCCGACGGCGAGGACCGCGTCTTCGGCGCGGCGGGGATCGTCTCCGACCTCGGCGACGACTTCACGGGCGACTGGGCCGGCCGTATCCAGGAGCCCGTACGGGAGTCCGGACTCGTCACCGACCAGCGCTACAAGGACTCGCTGCCGGCGACCGCCAAGGACAACGGCATCGAGAAGGGCGCCCGCTACAGCGTGCCGCTGACCGTGGGCACCTTCGGCATCGTCTACGCCAACAAGAAGCTGCTCGCCGAGGCGGGCATCACGGAGCCCCCGGCGGACTGGGCCGGCTTCCTGGACGCGCTGAAGGCGACCACCGCCAAGAACCCGAAGACCGGTGGCATGTCCCTCGGCCTCAAGGTCCAGGCCACCGGCCTCACCTGGGTGCTCCAGCCGCTGGCCTTCAGCCAGCTCGGACAGCGGGAATACGAGAGCCTCTTCGGCAAGGACCCGGGCGCCGACTTCGGCTCGCCCAACGGCATCAAAGTCCTGAGCATGTACGACCAGCTCACCCCGTACTGGATGCCGGGCACCCAGTCCCTCACCATCGACCAGGCCGACCAGGCCTTCGCGCAGGGCAAGTCGGCCTTCAACATCGGCGGCACCTTCACCCTCGCCTTCCTCAAGCAGAACGGGATGAACCCCGACGACGTATTCGCGTTCGGACTGCCCTCCCCGAAGGACGGCGCCGTCCCCGACCGCGCGCTCGGCCCGCTCGCGCTGACCGGCCTGAGCGTCGCCGCCACCAGCGAACAGCCCGACAACGCCAAGAAGTGGCTGGAATTCCTCTCCACCAAGGACATCGCCGAGCGCTTCGCCAAGGACGCCTCCGACGTCCCGGCCACCGAACTCGGCTCCGGCTCCGCCGCCGTACTCGGCCCGGCGCTCTCCGCCATGGTCGACAGCTTCAAGGGCACTCCGCAGAACACCTACGACCCCAGCCGGGGCAACGAGTTCCGCGCGCCGGGCTACGAGCAGGACGACGCGGGCGCCATCCTCGCCGACCTCACCCCGCTCGGGACGCAGTCCGTCGCACAGACGGCGAAGAAACTGCGCGACCTCAACGCCTCCTACTGGGCGGCGGCGCGGTGACGACCGCTCCCCGCCGGCGCGTCCGTCCGTACGAGACGCTCACCGGATACCTCTTCGTCGGCCCGGCGGTGGTCCTGTTCTGTGTGATGGGCCTGTACACCGTCGGGTACGGCTTCGCGCTCAGCTTCGCGACCTGGAACGGCTTCTCACCGAACTGGACCTGGGTCGGGCTGGACAACTACGCCGATCTGCTGTGGCGCAGCCCCGTCTACGCCCCACGGGTACGGCACGCGGCGGTCAACACCCTCTGGGTGATGATCGCCGCGCCCGCCCTCACCGTCGCGGTCGCCTTTCCGCTGGCCGTGCTGCTCAACCGGGTCAAGCGGTTCCAGTCGGTGCTGCGCTCGGTGTACTTCCTGCCCTATGTGACCAGCGGGGTCGCGGTCTTCTTCGCCTGGCAGTACATCCTCCAGCCGGACGGCGCGGTCAACTTCCTCCTCGACGGTCTGGGGCTCGGCTCGCTCCAGCAGCCGCAGGGCTGGCTGGGTAATCCGTCCACCGCCATGCCCACCATGATCGTGGTGACGGTCTGGGGCCATGTGCCGGTCGCGATGCTGCTGTATCTGACCGGTCTCCAGGGGATCGACCGCAGTGTGCTGGAAGCCGCCGAACTGGACGGCGCGGGCTGGTGGCGCACCAACGCCTCGGTGGTCTGGCCGCTGGTGCGGCCCATCACCGCCATCGTCGTCCTGCTCAATCTGCGTGAGTCGCTCCAGGGCTTCCAGACCTTCCTGGTGATGACGAACGGCGGCCCCGGCGATCACACCAATGTGCTGGGCCTGGAGGCGTACCGCCTCGCGTTCCTCAAGAATCTCGCGCCCACCCTGGGGCTCGCCAGTGCGCTCGGCTGGATCCTGTTCGCCGTCGCGCTCGTCCTCGCCCTGGTCAACCTGCGAGCGCTGCGGAGCAGAACATGACCTCGCTCTCCATGAAAGCCCGTACCGGTGCGCCCGACGAGAGCGGGGCCCGCACCCGCCGGCTCGTCGCCCGTACCGTCGTCGGCGTACTCCTCGGTCTCTACGGACTCGTCAGCGTCTACCCGTTCCTCTGGATGGTGTCGGCCGCCTTCAAGGACCAGATCGAGGTCGTACGCGGCGGGCATCTGATCCCGGACAACCCGACGTTCGACACGTTCGTCGACACCTGGAACAAGCTGCACTTCTTCGACTTCTTCCTGAACAGCCTGCTGGTCACGGTCTATACGGTGGTGCTGACGCTGGTGATCTACGCGGCGGCGGGCTACGCCTTCGCCGTGCTGCGCTTCCCCGGCCGGGGCGCCCTCCAGAAGCTCTTCGTGTCCCTGCTGTTCGTGCCCGGCATCACGGTGATGCTGCCGATCGTGCTGCTGGAGAACACACTCGGCATTCTCGGTACGCACTTCGGGCTGGTGCTGCCGTTCGTCAACGGCGGCGCCCCGCTCTCGGTGCTGCTGATGACCGGCGCCTTCCTGGCCGTCCCGGGCGAGCTGCGCGACTCCGCGCGCGTCGACGGGGCGAGCGAGCTGCGCATCTTCACCAGCGTCTATCTGCCGCTGGCCAGACCCGCGTTGATCACCGTCGCGCTGCTGACGGCGATCCCGACCTGGAACGAGTTCCTGCTCACCCGGGTCTCCCTGAACGATCCGTCCACGTACACCCTGCCGCTGGGACTCCAGTACCTCTCCACGGAGAACGTGCCGCACTACAACAACCTGATGGCCGGCGCGCTCATCGTGGTCATTCCGGTGATCCTGCTCTTCCTCAGCCTCCAGCGGTACTTCGTCAACGGGCTGGTCGGGGCGGTGAAGGGCTGACGCGGGCCCGGCCGCCGGGGCCGCTCACGTTAGGCTGCGAAGGTCCCGGCCGCACCCAGGGCGGGTCGGGCATACCGGACAGGCCGGACAGAGGAGAGCGCGCACCATGGACGTCCCCAGCCACCCCACCCTCCCGGACCGGACCGGCGCACTCGTCTACCGGGACGCCACGGCGGCCGACGCCGACGCGCTCGTCACCCTCATAGAGTCGGCGTACCGCGGCGACAGCAGCCGTACGGGATGGACCACCGAGGCGGACATCCTGGAGGGGCAGCGGACCGACCCGCGAGGGGTGCTCGACGTGATCGAGTCGCCCGGCAGTCGGCTGCTGGCCGTCGAGCGGGACGGCGCACTGGTCGCCTGCTGCCAGCTCGAACACCGCGAGGATGCCGCCTACTTCGGGATGTTCGCCGTACGGCCGGGCGAGCAGGGCTCCGGCCTCGGCAAGCAGGTTCTGGCGGCGGCGGAGCGTATCGCGGGCGAGACCTGGGACGTGCGGGAGATGCATATGACCGTGATCACGGTCAGGGAGGAACTGATCGCCTGGTACGAGCGGCGCGGCTACCGCCGTACGGGAAAGCTGCATCCCTTCCCGTACGGCGACGAGCGCTTCGGCATCCCGCGGCGTGCCGACCTGGAGTTCGAGCTGCTGGTCAAGCCGCTCGGCTGAACGGCCGCGGCGCCGGGACGCGGGGTTCCGGTCGGGATCCGCGCGGGATCGCGCGGATCCCGCGCGGACTCGGGCGGTGCGGCGGATTCAGGCGGTGAACCGGCCGGTGCGCCGGATCTCCGGGAAGTCCGTGGTCACCGCCCCCAGCTGGAACGCCCGCGCCAGCCGCAGCTGGTCCTGGGTGTTCACCACCCAGCCGATGATCCCCAGCCCCTCCGCGTGCGCGCGCTCCACGACCTCCAGGGTCAGTCTCCGGATGTTCAGGGCCAGCCGGGCGGCGCCCACCGCCCTGGCCCGGTCCACGATGTCGGCGCCCCAGCGGCTGGCGACCAGTACCGTACGTACGCCCGGCACCAGTGAGGCGATCTCGGCGACCGCCTCGTCATGGAACGACGACACCTCGACGCGTTCCACGAGCCCGCGCCGGAGCATCACCTCCGCCAGCGCGCGGGCCGCGGCCCTGTCCTTGATCTCGGCCTGGAGCGGCGACCGTACGGCGTCCAGCACCTCCTCGAAGACCGGGACGCGCTCGCCCCGCCCCGCGTCCAGCTCCCGCAGCCCGGCGAGCGTGTGGTCGGCGATCGCGCCCGTTCCGTCGGTCGTTCGGTCCACGTCCGTGTCGTGCATGACGGCGAGGGCGCCGTCCTTGGTCAGATGGAGGTCCAGTTCGATGGCGTCCATACCCGCGCGCTCGGCATGCAGAAAGGAGCGCAGGGTGTTCTCCGGTTCGACACCCATCACTCCACGATGACCGATGGTCTGGAAAGTCAAGACGATCCTCGCTTCCGTCGACGGCGGCTCCCGCGCGCAGCCTAATGGCCAGGTCCCTTCCTGGGACCCGGCCGCGCACCAGGGAGTCCGGAGGCCGGTTGGAGCCCGCGGCGCTACGCTGGTTACGAGTGTCCTGCCCCTGGATCACGGGAAAAACTACGGTGACCAAGGGGGTGCGCAGGATAATTTGTGTCAGCCCTGCTTGTAAGGGAGAAGCGAAGCCCTATACGGTGTCTTGACGCCAAGTTCTCCCGTGGAGGAAGTGACATGACGGAAATTCTTGCGCAGGACGCCGCCGTAACCGGTATATCGAGGGCTGCCCGGGTGATCGAACACCCGGCCTGGCGGGAGCTCAAGGATGCCGTCGAGGAGATCCGCCCCTGGCAGTCCAAGGACGGCTCGATCGACTTCGACGCCGAGGGCGCCCCGGCGCGCGCGCTCGTCGAGGTGACGGTCGACCGGGTGATCAGCGCGGTCGAGCAGCTCTCCCCGCTCCTCCCGCACGACTCCGCCTACCACACGGCGCTCGTCGCCGACTTGCGCAAATGGGCCGATAGTGCCTTCGATGTCCCGGACTTCCTGGACTCGCTGCTGGCGTTCCAGCCCGCCGCCGACCGGGTGGACGGCCTCCAGCACCTCGCCGTCTTCCCCATGTACACGCAGAACGGCAACCCCGACCGCAATCTCGAAGCGGTCGTGCTGCGCATGGTCTGGCCCGAGTGGCTCGCCGAACTGGAGCGCACGCGCTACGACAACCCGCTCTTCTGCGGCATCACCTTCGAGGACTTCACCTCCGGCTACGACACCAACTCCGCGGTGTTCTTCCCGGAGACCATCGCCGTACGCGAGGCCCCGGAGCGGTTCAGCTGGGGCGGGATCTTCTGTGACCGCGAGGCCGCCCGCTTCCGCCGGGTCATCGACGCGGCCGTCCGTACGCTCGGCGTCGAACTGCCCGACGACATCAGCGCGATGGTCGCCGACCAGGACCGCTGCCAGCAGGCGTTCGTGCTCTGGGACATGATCCACGACCGCACGCACAGCCATGGCGACCTGCCGTTCGACCCCTTCATGATCAAGCAGCGCCAGCCGTTCTGGATGTACGGCCTCGAGGAGCTGCGCTGTGACCTCACCGCGTTCCGGGAGGCCGTACGGCTGGAGGCGGACGGTGTCGCGCAGGGCCGCGACGTCCAGTACGCCGTCCTCTTCGACCGGATGTTCCGCTTCCCGGTCACCGGCGCGCGGGTGCGCAACTACGACGGACTCGGCGGCCAGCTGCTCTTCGCCTATCTCCACCAGCACGATGTGGTGCGCTGGACGGACAACACCCTGCGCATCGACTGGGAGCGGGCCCCGCAGGTCACCAACCAGCTCTGCGCGGAGATCGAGGAGCTGTACCGGGCCGGCATCGACCGCCCCAAGCTCGTCCACTGGTTCGCCGCGTACGAACTGGTCTCGACGTATCTCGCCCCGCACCCCGGCTCCCGCTGGGCCAAGGGCCCCGACGCCCTCGACCTCACCCAGCCGCCTCGTAAGCTGGTCGACGACGTGCTTCCGGACGAGTTTCCGCTCAGCATGTTCTACGAGGCGCTCTCCAAGAAGCTCAAGAACGTGATCGCCTCGACCAAGGGGATCCGCGCCAACGACACCGGGCGAGCGGCCGCGTGAGCCCTCGCGAGCGAGAGGCCACGGCCATGAACGGGAACGGTGCCGGGAACGGCGCACTGGACGGCGCCGTGATCGCGGTGGCCGGAGCGGCGGGTCCCGCCGGACGGGCCGTGCTGCTGCGGCTCGCGGCGGCGGGCGCCACGGTCGTCGGCGCGGACGCGGACGCCACCCGGCTGGCCGAGGCGGTCGACGCCGCACGGTCGCAGGGCGGCGCCACGATCACCGGCGACACCGTCGATCTGCTCGACCTCGCCGCCACCCGCGCGTGGGCGGACAAGACCGAGAAGGAGTTCGGCCGGATCGACGGACTGGTCCATCTCGTCGGCGGCTGGCGCGGCAGCGCCTCCTTCGCCGAGACCGATCTCGCCGACTGGGACCTGCTGGAGAAGCTGCTGATCCGCACCGTCCAGCACACCTCCCTCGCCTTCCACGACGGCCTGCTGCGCGGCGATCGCGGACGTTTCCTGCTGGTCAGCGCGGCGGGCGCGACGAAGCCCACCGCGGGCAACGCCGCCTACTCCGCCGCCAAGGCCGCCGCCGAGGCATGGACGCTGGCCCTCGGCGACGCCTTCCGCAAGGCGGGGGGCGAGGAGGGCCCCCGGGCCGCGGCTGCCATTCTGGTGGTCAAGGCACTGGTGCACGACGCGATGCGCGCCGAGCGCCCGAATGCGAAATTCGCGGGCTTCACGGATGTCACGGACCTGGCGGAGGCCATCGCCGGAGTCTGGGACCGGCCCGCCCGGGAAGTGAATGGACACCGCCTGTGGCTGACCCCCGAGCCGTGAGGTCCCGTACGACGGACGCGCGCCGGCACCACGACCCCGACGTACGCGGCTTCGCCAGCGACAACTACGCGGGCGCCCACCCCGAGGTCCTGGCCGCGCTCGCCGTCGCCAACGGCGGCCATCAGATCGCCTATGGAGAGGACGACTACACCGGTCACCTCCAGCGCGTCATGCACAGCCACTTCGGCCCGACGGCGGAGGCCTTCCCGGTCTTCAACGGCACCGGCGCCAACGTGGTCGCGCTCCAGGCGCTCACCGACCGGTGGGGCGCGGTCATCTGCGCCGAGACCGCGCATATCAACGTGGACGAGGGCGGCGCCCCCGAGCGGGTCGCCGGCCTCAAGCTGCTGACCGTACCGACCCCGGACGGCAAGCTCACGCCCGAGCTGATCGACCGGCAGGCGTACGGCTGGGACGACGAGCACCGGGCCATGCCACAGGTCGTGTCGATCGCCCAGAACACCGAACTGGGCACGGTCTACACGCCCGACGAGATCCGCGCCATCTGCACGCACGCCCATGAGCGGGGCATGAAGGTCCATCTCGACGGGGCGCGGATATCCAACGCCGCCGCGTCGCTGGACGTCCCGATGCGGACGTTCACCAACACCGTCGGCGTCGATGTCCTCTCCTACGGCGGCACGAAGAACGGCATGCTCTTCGGCGAGGCCGTCGTCGTCCTCGACCCGGACGCCGCGCGGGCCATGAAGCATCTGCGGAAGCTGTCCATGCAGCTCGCGTCCAAGATGCGCTTCGTATCGGTGCAGTTGGAGGCGCTCCTCGCGGGCGACCTGTGGCTGCGCAACGCCCGGCACGGCAACGCGATGGCCCAGCGGCTCGCGGAGGGCGTACGCGCGGTGGACGGAGTGGAGATCCTCCACCCCGTCCAGGCCAACGCCGTCTTCGCGCGGCTGCCGCACGAGGTCGGTGTGCGACTCCAGCGCCGGTTCCGGTTCTACTTCTGGGACGAGAAGGCGGGGGACGTCCGCTGGATGTGCTCCTTCGACACGACGGAGGACGACGTCGACGCCTTCGTGCAGGCGCTCAAGGAAGAGATGGCGCGCTAGGGCGTGAACAGGCGACCGGCCGGAAACCCATCGGTTTCCGGCCGGTCCCACGTCTGGCGGGCGCTACCCGCCGCCTCTTTCCCGCCGCCCTCCGGGGAGGACGGAGGAGAGACGTTTCAGCCGGTCTCGGCCGTACGGACCTGCGCCGGGGTGGGCGCGGTGCCGCCGAGGTGCGCGGGCACCCACCAGGTGTCGGCCGCGTCCCTCGGGCGTACCGGATAGGCGCGCTGCGCCGCCTCCAGCAGCTCCTGTACGCGTTCGCGCAGGCGTCGTGTGATCGCCCCCGCGTACTGGTCCGCCGCCGCCTCGATCTGCTCACCGACCCGGATCGTCACCGGGATGTGGCTGCGCTTGAAGTTGCGCGGCCGGCCCTTCGTCCACACCCGCTGGGTCCCCCACAGCGCCATCGGGATCAGCGGTACCCCGGCCTCCTGCGCCAGCCGGGCCGCGCCCGACTTGAAGCTCTTGAGCGTGAAGGACGGCGAGATGGTCGCCTCGGGGAAGACCCCGACGATCTCGCCGGAGCGCAGCGAGTCCAGCGCGTGGGAGTACGCCTGCTCGCCCTGCTGGCGGTCCACCGGAATGTGCTTCATGCCGCGCATGAGCGGGCCGGAGACCTTGTGCCGGAAGACCGACTCCTTCGCCATGAAGCGCACCAGGCGCTTCTGCGGAAGCGCCGCGAGGCCCGTGAAGATGAAGTCCAGGTAGCTGATGTGGTTACTGACGAGCACGGCGCCACCGGTGCGCGGGATGTGCTCGGAACCCTGAGTGTCGATCTTCAGGTCCAGCGCCTTGAACATCGTGCGGGCGGCGCCGATGACCGGCCGATAGACGAGCTCTGCCATCAGGTGAGGACCCTTCTGTTCCGGGGAGGGTTCTCCCGGCGGAAGTTACGCAGCCGTAGGTTTTCGGCATTGGGCCGATGGTGCCCCATACGCGGCCTCGTGGCCAGTCCTGGTCTGTGCGTCCGGCGAGATTCTCGTCACGTCGGCGTCATATCGCCGCAGCGCAGCCGTAGCGCGCCGGACCAACAGGTACATCTCGCACCCCGGGCGGCGGCCGGGGACCGCGTCGAGGAAGGCGGCGGCGAGCGCGCGGCCGGTGGCCGCCGGTCCCCGCCCTGGAGGGCCGTGGAGGCGGTCGCGGAATATTCCGCGGTGGTGTGAACGCTGCACCCGGCGATGAGTACGACAGGACTCATGCGCGTACGGCGGCGCTCGCGGCGGGCGGACGCCCGGCGAGTGCCGCGCGGGGACGGGAGGCCGATGGTGCGGGGGAACGACGGCGGTGAGCGGCTCGGCGCGGCCGAGCTGGGCGCCGAGCTGGGGGAGCGGGCCACGCTCGTCCAGTTCTCCAGCGCGTTCTGTCAGCCCTGCCGGGCCACCCGGCGTGTCCTCGCCGACGTGGCGGGCATGGTCGACGGCGTCTCCCATGTGGAGCTGGACGCCGAGGAACGGCTGGAACTGGTGCGTGCGCTGGGCATCCTCAGGACCCCCACGGTGCTGGTACTGGACGCCGGGGGCAGCGTCGTACGGAGAGCGGCCGGTCAGCCCCGCACAGCGGATGTGATCGCCGCGCTGGGCGAGGCGCTGTGACGCCGGGGTCCGACGCGGGGACGGGCGTTACGCACTTGACTGCGCCCGCCACCTATCGTCACGCTGATCTGGTGCCCCAAGAACTCCTTCTCTACGGGCGGGCCCATGTCGACCTGGCCCGCAACGCGAGCGCGCGCTGTCCGGCTGTCTGAGCAGCCACGGCCCTGTTCGCCACTCCCGAAGAAGGACAACTCCATGACGGCCACACCCGATCTCTCCGCTCCCCGACTGGCCACTCCCGATCTGCTCCGCTCCGTGTTCCGGCAGCACGCCGCGGGCGTCGCGGTCATCACGGCCCAGGGGGAGGGCCCGGTCGGATTCACCGCCACCTCCCTCAACTCGGCAGCCGCCGAGCCCCCGTTGATCTCCTTCGGCGTGGGCACCTCCTCCTCCAGCTGGCCGGTCCTCGCCGAGACCGACCATGTCGGGGTGCACATACTCGGCGAGCACCAGAAGGATCTGGCGGCCACGTTCGCGCGCAGCGGCGCCGACCGGTTCGCGCCGCCCACGTCCTGGCGGACCGGGCCCGAGGGGGTGCCGGTGCTCGACGGCGTACTGGCCTGGCTGGTCTGCCGGGTGATCGCCCGGGTCCCCGCCGGTGACCACCGGCTGGTGATCGCCCAGGCCGTCGTCGGCGACCCCGCGGGCGGTGGCCGGCCGCTCCTCTACCACCAGGGACGGTTCAACGCGCTGCGCGACTGAGCGTTCTCGCTCCGGCTCTCCCGCCGCGTTGGCAAGGTCACAGTTCCAAGCGCTTGCTCAGCGGGAATACTCTGGGTGTACTGGCGAGTAATATTTACTCCGGTGCGCCGGTCTCCCCGACCGGAAACCGCCCCATAAGGCGCCTATGCTGCGTGCAACAAGGCAGCCCAGAAATGACGATGCAGTAGGAGAGCCGGCGTGAGCTTGAGGATCGTTGTCTGTGTGAAGTACGTGCCCGACGCCACCGGCGACCGGCACTTCGCCGATGACCTGACCGTCGACCGGGACGACGTGGACGGTCTGCTGTCGGAGCTCGACGAGTACGCGGTCGAGCAGGCCCTGCAGATCGCCGGGGACTTCGACGGGGACGGCGACGCCGAGATCACCGTGCTGACCGTCGGCCCCGAGGACGCCAAGGACGCGCTGCGCAAGGCGCTCTCCATGGGCGCCGACAAGGCCGTCCACGTCGAGGACGACGATCTCCACGGCACGGACGTCATCGGCACGTCCCTGGTGCTGGCCAAGGCCATCGAGAAGACCGGCTACGACCTCGTCATCTGCGGTATGGCCTCCACCGACGGCACGATGGGCGTGCTGCCCGCGATCCTCGCCGAGCGGCTCGGCGTTCCGCAGGTCACGCTGCTCTCCGAAGTCGCGGTGGCGGACGGACTCGTCAAGGGCCGCCGGGACGGCGACACCGCGAGCGAGCAGCTGGAGGCGTCCCTGCCGGCGGTCGTGTCGGTGACGGACCAGTCGGGCGAGGCGCGCTACCCGTCCTTCAAGGGCATCATGGCCGCGAAGAAGAAGCCGGTGCAGTCCTGGGACCTGGAAGACCTGGAGATCGACGCGGACGAGGTCGGCCTCGAAGGCGCCTGGACCGCGGTCGACTCGGCGACGGAGCGCCCGGCCCGTACGGCGGGCACGATCGTCAAGGACGAGGGCGAGGGCGGCAAGCAGCTCGCCGCCTTCCTCGCGGAGCGGAAATTCGTCTGACGCGGTCTCGCGGGCCCCAAGCCCGTCCGAGCCCCGTCCGAGTCCCACTCGCCGACCGCCCCCCTCATCTTTCGCAAGCAGGAGAGAAGAAGTCCCATGGCTGAAGTTCTCGTCTATGTCGACCACGTGGACGGTGCCGTCCGCAAGCCCACCCTGGAACTGCTGACGCTGGCCCGCCGGCTCGGCGAGCCCGTCGCCGTCGCGCTCGGCCCCGGCGCCGGGAACACCGCCCCCGCGCTCGCCGAGCACGGCGCGGTGAAGGTGCTCACCGCCGACGCCGCCGAGTTCGCCGACTATCTCGTCGTCCCGAAGGTCGACGCGCTCCAGGCCGCCTACGAGGCCGTCTCGCCGGCCGCCGTGCTGCTCCCGTCCTCCGCCGAGGCCAAGGAGATCGCCGCGCGCCTCGCGGTCCGTATCGGCTCCGGGATCATCACCGACGCCGTCGACCTGGAGGCCGGTGAAGAGGGCCCGGTGGCGACGCAGTCGGTGTTCGCCGCCGCGTTCAGCACCAGGACCCGGGTCTCCAAGGGCACGCCCGTCATCACCGTCAAGCCCAACTCGGCCCCGGTCGAGGCCGCTCCGGCCGCGGGCGCCGTCGAGGCGCTGACGGTCTCCTTCTCCGAGAAGGCCACCGGTACGAAGGTCGTCGCCCGCACCCCGCGCGAGTCGACGGGACGCCCGGAGCTGACGGAGGCCGCGATCGTCGTCTCCGGCGGCCGGGGCGTCAACGGAGCCGAGAACTTCGCGGTCATCGAGGCGCTCGCCGACTCCCTCGGCGCGGCCGTCGGCGCCTCCCGCGCCGCCGTCGACGCCGGCTGGTACCCGCACTCCAGCCAGGTCGGCCAGACCGGCAAGTCGGTCTCCCCGCAGCTGTACATCGCCTCCGGCATCTCCGGCGCCATCCAGCACCGCGCCGGCATGCAGACCTCGAAGACGATCGTGGCGATCAACAAGGACTCCGAGGCGCCGATCTTCGACCTCGTCGACTACGGCGTCGTCGGCGACCTCTTCGAGGTCGTCCCGCAGCTCACCGACGAGATCAAGATCCGCAAGGGCTGATCCGCCGGCGTTGTACGGGCCCGGGGCCGCGTGGTGATCATCACCGCGCGGCCCCGCGTCGTTGACGCGGCGCGAGCCCGCCGATTAACTTCATTCAACGGATTGTTGATTCCGCAGAGCGGAAAATTGGAGGGTGTGGGAATGGGGCAGCAGGAGAAGGTGGCCACGAGTCTCCCGGACGCGGTCGGCGCGGCCGTCGGCGTCTCCCTCGCGTCGGTCGACGCGGAGCTGGCCCGCCGCTACCCCGGCGACCCGGGCACCCGCCAGCCCGTCCACACCGTCTACGTACCCGGCGACGCCTTCGCCGCGGACACCCTCCGCTCCTGGGGCGGCCGGGCGCTCGCCGCCCTCGACGAACACGCCCCCGACGCGGCCACGCTCGCGCGGGTGCTCGGCCTCTCCGACGAGCTGGCGGGACCGGTGTACGAGCGCGTACGGGACAAGCTGAGCCGTGAACCCGTCGAGGACCTGCGCATCGACTTCGAGGACGGCTACGGCCCCCGCCCCGGCCACGAGGAGGACGAGGACGCCGCCCGCGCCGCCCGGCTCGTCCACGAGGCGTACCGGAACGGCACCGCCGCCCCGTACATGGGCATCCGGATGAAGTGCCTGGAAGCCGCCGTACGCGACCGGGCGATCAGGACCCTCGACATCTTCCTCAGCGGACTGATGGAGGCGGGCGGCCTTCCCCAGGGGCTGGTCCTGACCCTCCCCAAGGTCACCTACGCCGAGCAGGTCGCCGCGATGGCACGGCTGGCCGCGGAGTTCGAGAAGGCACGCGGCCTGGAACCGGGCCGGATCGGGTTCGAGATCCAGATCGAGACCAGTCAGTCGATCCTCGCCGCGGACGGCACCGCCACCGTGGCCCGGATGATCGACGCGGCCGGCGGCCGGGCCACCGGTCTGCACTACGGCACCTTCGACTACAGCGCCTGCGTCGGGGTCAGCGCCGCGTACCAGTCGAGCGACCACCCGGCCGCCGACCACGCCAAGGCCGTCATGCAGGTCGCCGCCGCCGGAACGGGCGTACGCGTCTGCGACGGCTCCACCAACGTCCTGCCGGTCGGACCCACCGCACAGGTCCACGAGGCGTGGAGGCTGCACTACGGCCTCACGCGGCGCGCGCTCGCCCGTGCCTACTACCAGGGCTGGGACATGCACCCCGGCCATCTGCCGACCCGCTACGCCGCCGTGTACGCCTTCTACCGCGAGGGCCTGGAGCCGGCCGCGGCCCGGCTGGCCGCCTATGCCGCCAAAGCGGCCGGCGATGTGATGGACGAACCCGCCACGGCCAAGGCGCTCAGCGGCTATCTGCTGCGCGGACTCGACTGCGGCGCCCTCGACAGCGACGAGGTCACCGGGCTCACCGGCCTGACCCGCGCCGATCTGGAGACCTTCGCGATCCCGCGCCGCGCGGACCTGACGGTCGCCGCTCCGTAGGTCCTGTCCGGCCGGGGCCTCGTCGGGACGGACACCCGCCGGACCGTCGCCGCCGCTCCCCGGGCCTCCCCGCGCCCGCCGGGGAAGGGGAGCGGTGACGAGCCGGACCGTCGCCGCCGCGCCCTCGCTCCCGCTCCTCCGCTCCTACTTCCCGGCCGGCGGCGGGATCTCTCCCGAACCGCGGGCGATCAGCCGCGTCGGCAGCACCACCTGTGACGGGGCGTCGGCCGCCCCGTCGAGCCGGTGGAAGAGCCGCTCCGCCGCCGTACGGCCCAGGGTCGCCGCGTCCTGCGCGATGACCGTGACGCCGGGGTCCAGCAGATCGGCGAGCTCGATGTCGTCGAAACCGACCAGCGCGACCGGCTGGTCGTGCGCGGCCAGTACCCGTACCACCGTCACCGTCACGCGGTTGTTGCCCGTGAAGATCGCGGTGACCGGCTCGGGACCCGCGAGCATCGCGACGACGGCGTCGTGCACCCGCTTCGGGGCCGTCGTGCCGAGCGAGACCCAGTCGTCGTGTATCGCCAGCCCCGCGTCCGCCATCGCCGTGCGATAGCCGCGCAGACGTTCGCTCGCCGTGTGGATCCGGGGCTGGTCGCCGATGAAGCCGATCCGGCGATGACCGTGCGCGATCAGATGGGCGACGCCCGAGCGGGCACCGCCGAAGCTGTCGGAGAGCACGGCGTCCGCGTCGATCCGCCCGGCGGGCCGGTCCACGAAGACCGTCGCGACCCCGGCCTGGATCTCCGGTTCCAGATAGCGGTGGTCGTGCCCGGCGGGGATCACGATCAGCCCGTCCACCCGGCGCGCGCACAGGGCCAGCACCAGTTCCTGCTCGCGGTCCGGGTCCTCGGCGCTCGATCCGTTGATCAGCAGCGCGCCATGGGCGCGGGCGACCTCCTCCACGGCGCGGTTCAGCGGCCCGTAGAACGGGTCCGCGAGATCCTCCAGGACGAGGCCGATGCTGGCGGTACGCCCCTTGCGCAGCACGCGCGCCGAGTCGTTGCGGCGGAATCCCAGCGCGTCGATGGACTCCTGGACCCGGCGCTCGGTGTCGGGCGTGACACCCGGCTCCCCGTTGACCACCCGGGAGACCGTCTTGAGTCCTACTCCGGCACGCGCGGCCACATCCTTCATCGTGGGCCTGTTGCCGTAACGGGGCTCGGGGCGGCGGGTGTTGTCGGCCACAGTGCGCTGTCCTGTCGTCGTTCCGTCGGTGTTCCGGCGTTCATTCGCCGGTCGCTTTGCCGTGGGTTTGCCTGCCACGGCTGTGGCGTCGAGCATAGGCCCTGGACAACGTTGTCAGGGGAATGGAGACTGTTCATCGAAGCCGCTGTTCCGTCCGTCCCCGGTCTACGCGGGGATACCTCATCGCCGGGAGATCCCACACCGATGCATACCGACCCCGTTGCCTCACTCGACATCGGCGGCACCAAGATCGCCGGCGCGCTGGTGGACGGCAACGGCAGGATCCTCGTACGGGCACAACGGCCCACACCCGCGCGGGAGGACGGCGAGACGGTGATGCGCGCCGTCGAGGCGGTCCTGGCCGAGGTGTCCGCGTCCCCGCTCTGGGCGTCGGCCACGGCGATGGGTATCGGCAGCGCCGGCCCCGTGGACGCCTCGGCCGGCACGGTCAGCCCGGTGAACGTCGCGGGCTGGCGCGGCTTTCCCCTGGTGGAACGGGTGCGGCTGGTCACCGGCGGGCTGCCGGTGACGCTCGTCGGGGACGGTGTCGCCATCACCGCCGCGGAACACTGGCAGGGCGCCGCCCGCGGCTATGACAACGCGCTGTGCATGGTCGTCTCCACGGGGGTCGGCGGCGGTCTCGTCCTGAACGGGAAGCTCCACCCGGGGCCCACCGGCAACGCCGGACACATCGGCCACATCAGTGTGGAGCTGGACGGTGATCTGTGCCCGTGCGGCGGCCGGGGCTGTGTGGAACGTATCGCCAGCGGCCCCAATATCGCCCGCAGGGCGCTGGAGGGCGGCTGGGAGCCGGGACCCGACGGTGACACCTCCGCCGCCGCCGTGGCCGCCGCGGCACGGGCCGGGCATCCGGTGGCGATCGCCTCCTTCGAGCGGGCCGCCCAGGCACTGGCCGCCGGGATCGCCGCGACCGCCACACTGGTCGAGATCCGTATCGCGGTCATCGGCGGCGGAGTGGCGAACGCCGGAGAGGTGCTCTTCGCACCGCTGCGCCGCGCGCTCCAGGACTACGCCTCGCTCTCCTTCGTCCAGGGCATCAAGATCGCCCCGGCGCTGACCGGGCGGGACGCGGGGCTGGTGGGCGCGGCGGCCGCCGCCGCGCTCGGCGGACGGGACGGGACGGCCGCCGCGGTCGGCGGCTGAACGCCGGGCTCCCGGGCCGGTCTTCGACGTCCCGCCTGTTCCGGCGACGCTCCTTCGACGACGGGCCCAGGGAGAGCGCTCAGCGGGTCGTCTGGCAGGCCATGCGCTGGCTGCCCCGGAACTTCACACACAACTCGGTGTCGTTACCCGCGTCCTCGGCGGGCCAACTGTGCGTCAGCGCCTTGCCGGAACGGATGGCCGTCGCCCGATCGATGAGCTGTCCGTTCCTGAACAGGAACACGGTGCGGGACGTGACCGCCCTCGGCGGATTGGTCCAGATCCCGGTGACCGCGTTCCTGCCGCCCTGCCCCTCCAGCCTGATACAGATCTGCGGTCCCGAGAAGTGGTGGGTGCAGGCGCTGCTGTCGGCCGCCGCGGGAGTGGCGCTCAGCGATACGGCGAGGCCCGCGAGCGCGAGAGTCAGCGCCCACCGCCGGGCACACGGCCGCGGGGCGTGCGGAAGTGGCGCGTGCGGAAGCGGGGCGTGCGGAAGCGGGGTGGGCGCGGGCGGCGCGGACGCGGACGGTCCGGGGGCGGGCGGAGGCGGGGCGGGCGCGGGCAGGGCTCCGGTCATGCCGGTTCTCCGGCGCGTACGCGTCACTTGGCGCCGCAGGAGCCCGAGTCGGTCGCCTGGTGCGGTACGACGACGAGGAAGACGTCCGAGTCGAGATCCATCACGACCTCGGCCGGTGTGCCCTCGTCCCGCCGTGCCCGCGCGAACTCCTCCGCGGGCCAACTGCCGCGCGGTCCTCCCGCGGGAAACTTCTCCAGCACCGTCCGGCGCATTGGTTACCCCCTTGCTCTGTCGAGCTCTCAACGACGTGCCTCGGGGTTGTGTTACGGCCCGGCGGGGACATCGGTCCGTACAGGAGACGCGCGCGGGGCCTCGGGACGACCTCGATCCGGACACAGCTCGGACACGACCGGTCGGCCGGTGCGGGCTCGCCGGTCTGCCCAGGGGTTTCCGGGGCAGGGTGTTGCGGGCAGTCCACTGAGGGCTACGGAAGAGGGGGAACCGTGATCGTCGTCTGGATCAACGGTGCGTTCGGAGCGGGCAAGTCCAGCACCGCACGCGAACTGATCGACCTGATCCCGAACTGCACGCTGTACGAACCCGAGCTGATCGGCGGGACGCTGGCCGAACTGCTGCCGCAGAAGCGGCTCGCCGAGGTGACCGACTTCCAGGACCTGCCGATCTGGCGGCGCCTGGTGGTCGATACGGCCGCCGCGCTGCTGGCCGAGGTGGGCGGGGCGCTCGTCGTGCCGATGACGCTGCTGCGCCAGGAGTACCGGGACGAGATCTTCGGCGGGCTCGCCTCGCGTCGTATCCCCGTACGGCACGTATTGCTCACCACAGATGAAACGATCCTGCGCGGAAGGATCGCGGCCCGTGAGGCTCGCGAGGCCCATGTGGCCCACGAGGCCCGTGAGTCGGGCGAGCCGCGCGCGGACGACCCGGGCGGGCATGGAGTGGGCGAGCGCCTCCGGCGCGGGGGCGACGCGTACATCGAGCCCTACCGCGCGGCGCTCGGCTGGCTCACCGGCGACGCCCTGGTGATCGACAACACCGGTCTCACGGCGCGCGAGACCGCCGTCTGCGTCGCGGAAGCGGTACGGACCGGCACGGCGGGCCTCTGCGAGATCGTGCAGACACCCGAGCCGACCGCCGAGACCGTCGCGGCGGGCGTCCTGCTCTTCGACGAGCAGGACCGCGTCCTTCTCGTCGATCCCACGTACAAGCCCGGCTGGGAGTTCCCCGGCGGCGTGGTGGAGGCCGGTGAGGCGCCCGCCCGCGCCGGGATGCGCGAGGTCGCCGAGGAGATAGGCATCGAACTCACCGATGTGCCCGGACTGCTGGTCGTCGACTGGGAACCGCCGAGACCGCCGGGGTACGGCGGACTGCGGCTGCTCTTCGACGGCGGTCTGCTCCCCGCGCACCTCGCGGGACAACTGCTGCTGCCGGGGCCCGAGCTGCGGGGCTGGCGCTTCGTCGGCGAGGAGGAGGCCGGGCGGCTGCTGCCGCCCGCCCGTTACGCCCGGCTGCGCTGGGCTCTGCGGGCCAGGGAGCGCGGGACCGTACTCAACCTGGAGGACGGGATCCCCGTGGGCTGACGACGCGCCCACAGGGCCCTCAGGCCGCTCCGGGGTCCGTTCCGGGGCGGCGCAGCGGGCGTTCCGGGTCCGCTCCGGAACGGGTCCCGGCCCCTGGCCCCCTCAAGCGCCGTCAGCCCTTCTTGGACCGCGCGTAGTTGACCAGGAACAGGGCCTCGGAGACCGACAGGCGCTCCAACTCCTCGGGGGACACGCTCTCGTTCACCGCGTGGATCTGCGCCTCCGGCTCGCTCAGTCCGATCAGCAGGATCTCCGCCTTCGGATACAGCTCGGCCAGGGTGTTGCAGAGCGGGATGGAGCCGCCCATTCCGGAGGCCTGCATCTCCTGGCCGGGGTACGCCACGCGCATCGCGTCGGCCATCGCGGTGTACGCGGGGCTGGAGGTGTCCGCGCGGAACGGCTGGCCCTGGCCGATCTGTTCCACCGCGACCCGCGCACCCCACGGCGTGTGCTTCTCGATGTGGGAGACGAGCAGTTCGGTCGCCTCGGCGGCGTCCTGGCCCGGCGGCACCCGCAGACTGACCGTCGCCCGCGCGCTCGCCTGGATCGACGGGGTGGCGCCCACCACGGGCGGGCAGTCGATGCCCAGGACGGTCACGGCCGGGCGGGCCCAGATGCGGTCGGCGACCGTGCCCTCGCCGATCAGACCGACACCGTCGAGCACCTTGGCGTCCTTGCGGAAGTCTGCCTCGCCGTAGGCCAGTCCGTCCCAGACGGCGTCCGAGGGCAGCCCGTCCACGGTGGTGGAGCCGTCCTCGGCGCGCAGCGAGTCGAGCACCCTGATGAGGGCGGCGAGCGCGTCGGGGGCCGCCCCGCCGAACTGTCCCGAGTGCAGGTTGCCTTCGAGGGTGTCGACGGAGACGCGGACCATCGTCATCCCGCGCAGTGTGGCCGTGACCGTCGGCAGGCCCAGCTGGAAGTTACCGGTGTCGCCGACGACGACGGCGTCGGCGGCCAGCAGCTCGGGGTGGGCCTCCGCGTACCGTTCGAGACCGCCGGTGCCCTGCTCCTCCGAACCCTCCACGATCACCTTGACGTTCACCGGCACCCCGCCGTTCGCCTTGAGCGCCCGCAGGGCCAGCAGATGCATCAGGAAGCCGCCCTTGCAGTCGGCGGCCCCGCGTCCGTACCAGCGGCCGTCGCGCTCGGTCAGCTCGAAGGGCGGTGACACCCAGGCGTCCTCGTCCAGCGGCGGCTGCACGTCGTAGTGGGCGTAGAGCAGCACCGTGGGCGCGCCCTCGGGGCCCGCCAGCAGGCCGTAGACGGACTGGGTGCCGTCAGGAGTGTCGAGTGTCGAGACATCCTGGAACCCCTCCGTCCGCAGCGCGTCGGCGACCCAGCGCGCGGCGGCCTCGCACTCGCTCCTGGGGAACACCGCGGGATCCGCCACCGACCGGAAGGACACCAGCTCCGCGAGCTCCGTGCGGGCACGGGGCATCAGCGACGCTACGGTCTCGGCGATCGGATTCGCGGTCATGGGCACGCTCCTGGTGGGTACGACGTTGTCTCAGTCGGGTGTTACGTCGAAGTCTCTGCCGATCCTCCCACAGCGGGTTCACCGAGCCAGCGCCGTAGGATGCCGTTCGACAGCAGGGGCCACCGGTCGGATCAGGAGCAGAAGCACATCGTGAGCAGCGAGAACGCAGATGCCGGAAGCGAGCACGACGAGCGGGTGTGGGATGTCGTCGTGGTCGGCGCAGGGCCGGCGGGGGCCTCCGCGGCATACGCGGCGGCGGTCGCGGGCCGTCAGGTGCTGCTGGTGGAGAAAGCCGAGTTGCCCCGCTACAAGACCTGTGGGGGCGGGATCATCGGGCCCTCGCGCGACTCACTGCCCCCGGGCTTCGAGTTGCCGTTCCGGGACCGCGTGCACGCGGTGACCTTCTCCCTGAACGGCAAGCTCGCCCGTACCCGCCGCTCCAAGCGCATGCTCTTCGGGCTCATCAACCGCCCGGAGTTCGACGCGAGTCTGGTGGAGCACGCGCAGAAGGCGGGCGCGGTGCTCCGTACCGGCGTGACGGTCTCGCGCGTCGAGCAGCACGGCCCGGCCGTGCCCGACCGGCGTACGGTCGCCGTCGTCCTGGCTGACGGCGAGACGGTGCTGGCGCGGGCCGTGGTCGGCGCGGACGGCAGTGCCAGCCGGATAGGCGCCCATGTCGGGGTGAAGCTGGACCAGGTGGATCTGGGGCTCGAGGCCGAGATCCCGGTACCGCCGACGGTCGCCGAGGACTGGGCGGGGCGGGTGCTCATCGACTGGGGCCCGCTGCCCGGGAGTTACGGATGGGTGTTCCCCAAGGGCGACACGCTCACCGTCGGCGTGATCTCGGCGCGTGGTGAGGGCGCCGCGACCAAGCGCTACCTGGAGGACTTCATCGCCCGGCTCGGGCTCGCCGGCTTCGAACCGGCGGTCTCGTCCGGGCATCTGACCCGGTGCCGCAGCGAGGACTCGCCGCTGTCGCGCGGCCGGGTGCTGGTGTGCGGGGACGCGGCGGGCCTCCTCGAACCGTGGACCAGGGAGGGGATTTCCTTCGCCCTGCGTTCCGGGCGGCTCGCGGGGGAGTGGGCGGTACGGATCTCGGAGTCGCACGACGCCGTGGACGCCCGCCGCCAGGCGCTGAACTACGCGTTCGCCATCAAGGCCGGGCTCGGTGTGGAGATGGGCGTCGGCCGGCGGATGCTGGCCATCTTCGAGCGCAGGCCGGGACTGCTGCACGCGGCGATCACGGGGCTGCGCCCGGCGTGGAACATGTTCGCGGACATCACCCGCGGTTCGACCACACTGGCCGGTGCCGTACGGACCCATCCGCTGGCCCGCCGCGCGCTGGATCTGCTGGACCGCAGGCAGCAGCCGAGTGAGGCCGGGACGCCGGACGCCGAGACGCCGGAGCCCGGTGCGGCGGGCGTGACGGGTGCGCCGGAGGCGGGCGCCCGGGAGTGAGCGACGGGCCCTGCGCGTCTGGCCCTGAGTGACTGGCACAACGCGTCTGGCCCTGAGTGACGGGCCCTACGCGTCTGGCCCTGAGTGACGGGCGCTGAGCGTCTGGCCCTGAGCGTCTGGGCCTGAGCGCTTGGGCCCGGGGGCGTCCTGATCAGGAATCCGTGCTGATCAGGAAGACCGGGTGGTCGGGGGCCGCCGCGATGATCTCCGCGTCGGAGGACTTCGCGGTGACCCCCTGGAAGTACTGGTTGACCTCCCAGCCCCAGCGCTCCAGATAGGAGCGCAGGATCGGGAGCTTCTCGCTGTCGGGGATCTCCGTCGCGGTGAACGCCCGGACCTTGCGGCCGACGCGCAGCTCACCGGTGCCCGCGGCGCGCATGTTGCGTACCCACTGCGAGTGGCCGCGGGCGGAGACCAGGTACTGCTCGCCCCGGTAGGTGTGCGGGTTGACGGGGATGCGCTGCGTCCGGCCGCTCGTGCGACCGCGTACGGACAGTTCGGCCGAGCCGAGGAGGCTCACGCCGTGCCGGGCGAGCCGGCCGATGAGCCCGTTCATCCGGACGGTGAACGGGCTGGCCTTGAGGTAGTGCGACTGCGACTGCGACACGGTGAATCTCCAGGGTGTGGGACGAGGGCGTTGAGAGCGCGAGAGCGTTGAGAGAGCACTGCTCTCGCTTGAGAGCAGTGTGCACCGGCTTGGTGCTCTGAAGCAAGAGCAGTGCTCTCTCTTTTGGTCGGTGCTCCGAACGCATTACACTGCTCCGAATGACGACCATCCGGGGAGCCAGGGAACGGGCCCGCACCGAAGTCACGGCGGCCATCAAGGACGAGGCGCGCAGACAGCTCGCGGCCGAGGGCGCGGCGAAGCTCTCACTGCGCGCCGTCGCCCGCGAACTGGGCATGGTCTCGTCCGCCCTCTACCGGTACTTCCCCAGCCGCGACGAGCTGCTGACCGCGCTGATCATCGACGCCTACAACGCGGTCGGTTCCGCCGCCGAACGGGCCCTCGCCGACGCGGGCCCCGCCGATCCTCCCGCGCGCTGGACCGCCGTCTGCGTGGCGGTACGTGCCTGGGCCCTGGCCCATCCGCATGAGTACGCACTGATCTACGGGTCGCCCGTGCCCGGTTATCAGGCACCCCAGCTGACGGTCGAGCCCGCGTCCCGGGTCGGGCTGGCGCTGATCTCCATCGCCGCCGACGCCCACCGCGCGGACGGCATCGCCCTTCCGCCGCTCTCGGACGAGCTGCGCCCGGAGGCCCGGCGGCTCGCGGCCCAACTGGCGCCCGGCCTTCCCCCGGAGGTGGCGGCCGCGCTCATCGCGGCCTGGGCCCAGCTCTTCGGGCTGGTCTCCTTCGAGGTCTTCGGCCAGTTCAACGGCGTGGTCGAGGCCCGCGGCGAACTGTTCACCCACGCCGCCCGGCGCCTCGCGCACGAGGTCGGGCTGATGGAGCGCGGCGGTACGCCCTGAAGGGCCGGTCCGCCGAGGCGTCCCGTACTCCTCCGGGAGTACGCGTGATCACCTCGCCCGGCTGACGCCCGGAGCGCGCCGCCGGTTTAGCGTGACCGCTATGGAAGAGCAGCACAGCCGCCGGGGCCGGTGGCGGGACGGGGGCCGGGCCGGGGGCCAGGACGCCGACGGCCCCCACTGCCGGCGCGCCGGTCCTCCCTGGGCGCGCGGCATCGGCCACTGGCCGTACGACGGGCCTCCCCGGGGGCAGGACGGACCGCCGTCCCGGCTGCCCGGGGCACGCCGCCCCGGCCGCCGCCCCGGCGGAAGGAGAGGCCGGCTGCCCTGGCGGTCCACCCTGTTCCTGGCCGCCTTCGTCCTGGTGGGGACCGCCTTCGCCGCCGCCGACCAGCCCGATCGGCAGCCCCTGGACGTCTACGCGCGGCTGCTGCTGCTCGCCGGTCCCGCGCTGCTGCTGTTCCGCCGGAAACACCCCGTCGTCGTTGTCTTCGGCGTCTGGGCGACCGCGCTCGTCTACTTCGCCGCCGGCTATCCGTACGGCCCTGTCCTCGTCACCGTCGCGCTCGCCTGCTTCGCCGCGATCGTCACGGGTCACCGGCAGGCGGCCTGGTGGGCGGTCGGCACGCTCTGGGCGGGACATCTGCTGATCGTGCACTGGCTCTACCGCTGGCTGCCCCCGGCCCACGACCGGCCCGCGCCCTGGGGAGAACAACTCGTCATCGCGGCCTTCGTGCTCGCCCTCTGCGCGGCCTCCGAACTCGTACGGGTACGCCGTGAGCAGTGGGCCAGGGAGGGCGCCGAGCGTGCGGTGGCCAAGAAGCGCCGCGAGAACGAGGAGCGGCTGCGGATCGCCCGAGAGCTGCACGACGTACTGGCCCACTCCGTCTCGGTCATCAACGTCCAGGCGGGAGTGGGGCTGGCCCTGCTCGACTCCGACCCCGAGCAGGCCCGCACCGCGCTCACCACGATCAAGGCGGCGAGCAAGGAGGCGCTCGGCGAGGTACGGCAGGTCCTCGACACCCTCAGAACACCCGGCGACGCCCCGCGCGCCCCCGCCCCGGGCCTCGACCGGCTGCCCGAGCTGGTCGAACAGGCCGCGAGCGCCGGACTGGCCGTCGACATCCGACGGGACGGGGAACGGGCCGCGCTGCCGCCCGGAATCGATCTGGCCGCCTTCCGGATCATCCAGGAGGCGCTGACCAACGTGGTGCGCCACTCCGGGTCCCGTACGGCCGAGATCGGCCTCGGTTACGCTCCCGAGCTGCTGGAGCTGCGTATCGACGACGCGGGCCCGGCCACCGGCGGCGACACGGGGGGCGGCGGCAACGGTCTGGTCGGCATGCGCGAGCGCGCCGCCGCGCTCGGTGGCACGATCGAGGCCGGCCCGCGTCCGGACGGCGGTTTCCGCGTACGGGCCACGCTCCCGCTGCGCCCCGGAGACTGAACACCCGGAGTCCGGAAACGGCCCGCACACGCCAGGGCCGGAACACCCAGGACCTGATCCCGGCTTGCACACCCAGGGCCTGAGCCGGGCTTGCACACCCAGGGCCTGAGCAGGGCCCGAACGCCAAGGAGACACCGTGATCCGTGTACTGCTCGCCGACGACCAGTCGCTCGTACGCGCCGGCTTCCGCGCGCTGCTCGCCGCCCAGCCGGACATCGAGGTCGCGGGCGAGGCGGCGGACGGCGAGGAGGCGCTGCGCCGGGTGCGTGAACTGAGCCCCGACGTGGTGCTGATGGACATCAGGATGCCGCTGCTCGACGGGCTCGCCGCGACCCGAGGGATCACCGAGGACGGCCGGCTCGACCAGGTGAAGGTGGTCATGCTCACCACCTTCGAACTCGACGAGTACGTCTTCGAGGCGATCCGCTCCGGCGCCTCCGGCTTTCTCGTCAAGGACACCGAACCGGAGGAACTGCTGCGCGCGGTGCGGGCGGTGGTGGAGGGGGACGCGCTGCTGTCCCCCGGGGTCACCCGTCGGCTCATCGCGGAGTTCGCGTCCCGCTCCAAGGCGCCGACGGGCCTCGCGGAACTGGCGGTGCTCACCGAGCGGGAGCGGGAGGTGATGGCCCTGGTCGGGATCGGACTCTCCAACGAGGAGATCGCCCGCAGGCTGGTCGTCAGCCCGCTCACGGCCAAGACGCATGTCAGCAGGACGATGGTGAAGCTGGGCGCCCGCGACCGGGCCCAACTGGTCGTCCTCGCCTATGAGTCGGGGCTGGTACGGCCGGGCTGGCTCGGCTGACCGGCCGGCGTCTCCGGTCGCCGTCCCGGGAGGTGCCCCGTCAGACCCCGGCCGGGACGCGGGAACCGCCACAGGACCTGGACGACGCGCGCCACGAACGCGAGACACGCGGCGACGGCGGCGACGCTCCGGAGCGCGTCGGGCAGGTCGAAGTACCACGCGGGTCCCGCGATGACGCCGTACACCAGCGCCGCCGCGAACGCACCCGTCAGTACGGCGAAGCCGATCTCGACCGTGATGGCGTCCCGTTCGGCGTCACTGCGCGTGGTCCCCGCGATCCGCTTCCCCATGGTCCGAGTCTGACCTCGCCCATGGCACGGGGCAAGGCGCCACCCGGGGCACGGGGCAAGACGCCACCCGGGGCACGGGGCAAGACGCCACCCGGGGACGGGGCGCGGTCAGACGGCGGATCTCTCGCGCCAGAGCCGGGCGGTTCCCGGATCGCCGGTGAGGGTGACGGCGTCCAGCGGCAGCCGGTTCCAGAGCGCCAGATAGAGCCGCTCGGCGGGACCGGCCATTTCGCAGTCCGCGGGGCCCTCCGCGGTGCGTTCGGTACGCGGAGGCCCGGCGGAGATCCGTACCGTCCAGACGTCGTCCGTGTCCGTCGTCCGTACGCGCAGCACCCGCGGTGCGTCGGACCGTACCCGGCTGCGTTCGCGGCCGTGGAAGCCGGTGAGCAGCTCGTCGATGCCGTCCGCCGCCAGGCCGGTGCCCAGCGGAGGGGCCACCGTGTCCCGGACAGGCCCGAGCGCGGAGTGCGCGTCCACGCGGTGGACCGCCGTCTCGTGCGCCTGCCGCCGGGCCCAGAACGCGAGCGGTGCGGGCGCGGGCAGGAAGGTCCAGCAGGTCAGTCCGGCGGGCGCTTCGGCCAGCGCGGCGACCAGCAGAGCGTGTGCTTCCCGGTACCACGCGACGAGCGCGTCCCCGTCGAGATCGGGCTCGGCGTCGGGGCGTCGGGGGGTGAGCTGCCCGTTGGCCACGAAGCCCGTCGCCCAGCGGTGGACGGTGCCCGCGTGCCGCAGCAGATCGCGGATCCGCCAGTCGGGGCAGGTCGGCACCGGCGCGTCCGTACCGGCCTCGGCCGCCGCGTCGGCCAGTGAACGGCCGTCGCGGGCGAGGCAGATGAGGTGTTCGGCGGTCTCCACGCCCCGCATTGTGCCAGTCGGCGTCAGGCCCCGTGGGGGTGCGCCGACCCCTGCGTGTGACGGAGCAGCCGTACGAACGCCCCGATGGCCGCCGCCTGGATCAGCACCGAGAGCACCAGCGCCGGATAGAGGAAGCCGGCGGACTCCGCGACCGCGTCGCCGATCAGCCCGCCGCCGACGAAGAACGCGAAGATGGCCGGCGCGGCGAGGAAGAACAGCCACACCCCGGCGAACGAGGCGTCCTGGTGCTGTACGAAGAGGGTGTCGACCGCGACGAACACCGTCACCGCGGCGACCAGGCCGAGATAGACCTGCGACGCGCGATTGCCGAAGGTCAGCCGCGCGAGTCCGGTCAGCCGTCCTGAGTTCATTGCTCTGTCTCCCCTGAAGTGGTGGTCCCTCCAGGGTGGTTCGGTCCGAACGGATGTGCCTGAGTACGGCTACTCATCCGTCGGTCGTGCCCACTCAGGCCGGCCGCGCGGACTCCGCGGGGTCCGCCGACGCGTTCCGCGCGGAGTAGCCGATGAGCGCGGCGGCGCCCGCCAGCAGGGCCACCGTGGTCAGCGCGAGAGGCAGCGTGAACCAGTCGGCGAGAAAACCGATCGCGGGCGGCCCCAGCAGCATCCCGCCGTACCCCAGCGTCGAGGCGGCGGCGACCCCGCCGGGCCCCGCCAGCGCCCCCGCGCGGCCGATGGCCACGGGGAAGATGTTGGCGAGGCCGAGACCGGCCACGGCGAACCCGGCCAGAGCCAGCGAGGCGCTCGGCGCGAGAGCGCCGACCAGCATGCCGAGCGCGGCCGTGACGCCGCCCGCGACCAGGGCGCGGGTCTGGCCGAGGCGCTCCAGCAGAGCCGTACCGGACAGCCGACCCGCCGTCATGGCGAGGGCGAAGAGCGAGTAACCGGCCGCCGCCAGACCGGGGGTGGCGCCCAGGTCCTGGGTGAGATGGAGCGCGCTCCAGTCGGCCATCGCGCCCTCGCCGTAGGCCGTGCACAGGGCGATCACACCGAAGAGGAGGACCAGGCGCCGGGTGCGTCCGTCGGGCCGCCGCGGTACGGCCGCCGTCCGCTTCACGGTCTCCTCCGGCTCGCGCTCCCGCTCCGTGCCCTCGGGGACGGGCGCGGGGTGCCGGAGCAGGGCGGGGCCGGTGACGGCGGTGACGAGCAGACCGGTGCCGGTCAGGAGCGAGAGATGGACCGCGGGGGAGAGGCCGCCCGCGACCAGCCCGCCCAGACCCGCCCCGATCATGCCGCCGAGGCTGAACGCGGCGTGGAAGCTGGAGATGACCGGGCGCCGCAGGGCGGCCACGAGATCGACGGCCGCGCTGTTCATCGCGACGTTCAGCCCGCCGTACGCGGCGCCGAAGACCAGCAGCACCAGCCCGAGCGTCAGGGCCGAGTGCGTCTGCGGCGGCAGCACGATACTCAGCGAGAGCAGTACGGCACACACCACCGTCACCGGATGGCCGCCGAAGCGCCGGCAGAGCCGGCCGGTGAACACCATCGTCACGACGGCGCCCGCGGAGACGCCGAGCAGCGCGAGTCCGAGGGCGCTCGCCGAGGCCCCGGTCTGCTCCTTGATGGCCGGGATGCGGACCACCCAGCCGGCGAACATGAAACCGTCGAGGGCGAAGAACACGGTCAGTGCGATGCGGAGGCGGGACAGCGAGGACCGGGAACCGGGTTCTCCGTCGCGCCCTCCCGAGAGGACCGTCCTTACTTTGTTTAGGTGCGGCACAAAGTGAGCATAGGGGCCGTGGCCCGTGCTCACAAGCCGCCGGTGGCGCCCCGCGAGCCGTCGGCAGTGCTCGACGGACCGTCGGCACGGGGCGCGGATCATGGGAGACTCGCCCCCATGAACGGCAAGGGGACGACCGCCCGGACGAGGCTGGAGAGAGGCCGCGGCGCACTCGGTCCGGCACTGGAACTGGTGCACACCGGCCGTGCGCCCACCCGCGCGGTGCTGACCGCGGAGCTGGGGGTCACCCGCGCCACCGCGGGCGCGGTCGCCGCGGAGCTGGAGGCCCTCGGTCTGATCCGGGTCGACTCACGTCCCGGCGCCGGCGCCGGTTCCCAGGGCAGGCCCTCGCACCGGCTGTCCGTCGACGACACGGGGCCCGTCGCGTTCGCCGCGCAGGTCCACGCGGACGGCTTCCGGGCCGCGTTGGTCGGGCTCGGCGGCCGGATCGTCGCCACCGCTCCCGTGCGCGGTACGGTCACCGCGGATCCGGCGCAGATCCTCGGCGAGGTCGTCGAGGCCGGGGCGGGGCTGCTGCGGACCACCGGGCTGCGCTGCGTCGGCGCGGGCCTCGCCGTACCGTCGGCCGTCGCCGAGCCGGAGGGCACGGCGCTCAACCCCCTGCATCTCGCCTGGCCCGCCGGGGCGCCGGTGCGGGAGATCTTCGCCGAGCGGGTACGCGCGGCGGGCATCGAGGGCCCCGCGTTCACCGGCAACGACGTCAATCTCGCCGCGCTCGCCGAGCACCGGCACGGCGCGGGGCGCGGCGCCCAGCATCTGCTCTGTGTCGCGACCGGACACCGGGGGGTGGGCGGCGCGCTGGTGCTCGACGGCAGGCTGCACACCGGCAGTGCGGGCCTCGCCCTGGAAGTCGGCCATCTCACGGTCAACCCCGAGGGCCGCCCCTGCTATTGCGGCAGCAAGGGCTGTCTCGATGTCGAGGCCGACCCGCTCGCCTTCCTGACCGCGGCCGGCCGCGCCCCCGGCCCGGAGGTCTCACTGCTCCAGCAGGCCCGCGACCTGCTCCGCACGGAGCACGCGGACCCCGCCGTACGACGAGCCACCGAGGAACTGATCGACCGGCTGGGGCTCGGGCTCGCGGGGCTGGTCAATATCCTCAACCCCGACCGCATCATCCTGGGCGGCCTCCACCGGGAACTGCTCGACGCCGACCCGGAACGGCTGCGCGCCGTCGTCGCGGACCGCAGCCTGTGGGGCCGCAGCGGCGGCGTACCCATCCTGCACTGCACTCTCGACCACAACAGCCTGGTGGGCGCGGCCGAGGTGGCGTGGCAGCCGGTACTGGACGATCCGCTCGGCGCGCTGGCCCCCTGACGCTGACCGTAGGCCGTTCGGGTGGTTCGGGAAGCGGCGCCCTCGCCGGAACGCCGCCGGTGGCCGGTCACGGTCAGCTGATCACGGCCGACCTGGCCCAGGCGTGCCCGTGCTCCCTGGTCATGGCGCCGAACTCGGCGCCGGGAAAGGGGCCGTCGGTCGTCGCGCCGTACACCGGGCGCAGAGGCAGGGCGAACGCCGCGGGCGGTGCGGTGAGGGTGAACCAGATGCTCTTCCCCGTGTCCCCCCGGGCCCGTATGCCCCAGCTCTCGCTCACCGCCGCGATCAGGGCGAGACCACGGCCGCCGGTATCGAAAAGACTTGCGTCGCGGACCGTGGGGAGGCGCGGATCATGGTCGCTGACCGAGACCATGAGCCGTTCGAGAAGAAGCTCGATATCGACAGTGCACCGTTTGTCCGGCTGTGCGTGCCGGTGGACGTTGGTGAGCAGCTCGGTGACACCGAGCGCCGCGTAGTCGATCAAGGGATCGAGATGCCAATAGCGCAATTGCGCCGAGATTATTCTGCGGACCTGTCCGATCCGCGACGGCAGGGCGTGGAGCTCCACCGTGCAGTGCCTGCTGGGCTGGCTGATCACGGCCACGACTCCCCGAAAAGAGGTCCGGAAGAAGACGACGATCGGATCCAGCAACGGGCGCGTTGCCGATCCCGCCCGGCGGGGCTGGATCACAACGTCACCGCCGGTTAACCCTGAGTGATGTGAGATCAGAGTGAACCCGGGGGCTCGGCTTCGCAACTCGGGCAGACCGGACCGCCGTTCGTGGCAGGTTTCCGGTGAATTCCGGAAGAATTCCGGACATATTTCGGGCGGGTCGGTGCGGCGGCCCCGCGGCTCAGGTTTTGGTGTGGCTCGCCCTGCTGACGGTGTCCATGAAGCGCCCGGCGAGCGCCGTCGCGTCGGGCCTCCGGCCGCGCTGGCCCATGGTCAGCCGGTAGCGGATCCCGTTCAGGGTGGCGACCGTACTGCCGCTGCCCGCGAACCACGGCTTGGCCGTACGCACGGCCCGCAGGGGCGCGCTGTCGATCACCCGGCCGTAGCTGGTCAGCAGGGCCAGCCTGCCGTCCTGGATCAGGACCTGGCCCGCCCTGGTGAGTGAGCGGGGCCATCGCTCGATCCGTACCCCGCGCGCGCTGAACTCCGGCTCAGCCATGGCTCTTCAGCCCCCTCCGTGCCCATTCCCCGTGCCCGTTCCCCTCAAGTCCCCTCAAGAGTCCCCTCAAGGCAGTGTGCACAAGTATGCGGGCAGGCACCAGAGCGCGTTTCCGGCGGGGTCCAGAAGCGATTCCTATGGCTGCCCAAAGTCAATGTTTGCGCAGGTGGTGGCGGTACCGTTAAGGGACGGGGGCCGGTTCGACGGACGAGGAACGGCGCGCATGACTGGACGAGACGGATCCGGTACGGACGGGACGGCGGCGGCCGTGGGCGGGGCGGCGGAGCCCGTGGACGGCCGGGCGACGGCGCTCACGGACAGCCGTGGGACGGCGCTCACGGACGGCCGGGCGATGGCGACCATCGACGTGGACCGCAGCGATCCCGCCTATCGCGCATGGCTCAAAGAAGCCGTACGGAAGGTCCAGGCCGACGCCAACCGCTCCGCCGACACGCACCTGTTGCTCTTCCCGCTGCCCGAGCGGTGGGGAATCGATCTGTATCTGAAGGACGAGTCGACCCACCCGACCGGCAGCCTCAAGCACCGGCTCGCCCGCTCGCTCTTCCTCTACGGGCTGTGCAACGGGTGGATCAGGCCCGGCGCACCGGTGATCGAGGCGTCCAGCGGCTCGACGGCCGTGTCCGAGGCGTACTTCGCGAAGCTGATCGGGGTGCCCTTCATCGCCGTGATGCCCCGTACCACCAGCGCGGAGAAGTGCCGGCTCATCGAATTCCACGGCGGGCGCTGCCACTTCGTGGACGACTCGCGGAAACTGTACGAGGAATCGGCCCAGTTGGCGGCCACGACCGGCGGCCACTACATGGACCAGTTCACCTACGCCGAGCGCGCGACCGACTGGCGCGGCAACAACAACATCGCCGAATCGATCTACCAGCAGCTGAGGCTGGAGCGCTATCCGGTGCCCGCGTGGGTCGTCGCCACGGCCGGCACCGGCGGCACTTCCGCGACCATCGCGCGCTACGTCCACTACATGCAGTACGACACCCGCATCTGCGTCCCCGACCCGGAGAACTCCTGTTTCTTCGACGGCTGGACCCGGCACGACGCACAGGCGTGCAGCGAGCGCGGCTCGCGGATCGAGGGCATCGGCCGGCCGCGGATGGAACCGAGCTTCGTGCCCGGCGCCATCGACCGGATGATGAAGGTGCCGGACGCGGCGAGCGTCGCCGCCGTGCGCGCCCTGGAGCGGGCCATCGGACGCAAGGCGGGCGGCTCCACCGGTACCGGGCTGTGGAGCGCGCTGAAGATCGTCGCGGAGATGGTGGCCGAGGGGCGCAAGGGCAGTGTGGTGACCCTCCTCTGCGATCCGGGCGACCGCTATCTCGACAAGTACTACTCGGACGCCTGGCTGGCCGGACAGGGACTGGACATCGCGCCGTACACGGAGACGCTCGACCGCTTCCTGGAGAACGGCGTCTGGCCGGACTGACGGGCCGGCGGGCGGCGCGGCCGGCGGGCGGAGGGTTCGGCGGGCGGCACGGCCGGCGGGCGGAGGGGCCGGCGGCGCGGACAGGCTCCGGGCCTCTCAGCCGATCGCCCGGAGGCCGCCCCCGCCGGTGAGCCGCGCCGACAGCCGTACGGAACCCTCCCGGGGCGCCCGTACCGCCAGCGTCGTCGCCTTCGCGTCCGCCCGCACGCTGCCGGTGGCCTCGATCCGCGTGACATCGCGACTGCCCGCGGCGAGCAGGAACCACTTCCCCGAGGGCGACTTCCAGCGTGTCCCCGCCAGGATGTGCTGCCCGTACCTGCCGCAGGACGCGGTGTTCTCCTTCTCGGCCACCACCGTGCCCGGCGCGTTCGCCGCGGACGCGGGCCGCTGGAACTGCACCAGGATCCGGCCGGGGCCGCGCCAGGTGTCGGCCCGCGTGCAGACCCAGGTGGACCGCCCGCCCGATTCCGGGAGCGCCTGCTCCGCGAACGCCCAGTTGTTGACGGCCCGTACGCCGGAGCCGCGCAGCGTACGCAGCGAGCACGCGGTACGCGCCCAGCTGAGCAGCGCGGGACCGCCCGTCGCCTCCCGGGGGCCGCGCGCGGGCGCGTCGCCGGGAAGCGGGGTGTACGTGAGATGCGCCGGGGAGGGTTCGCCGAGGTCCGTGACGAGGAACGAGTGCCGTTCGGCGATCCGTTCCGAGGAGCGCAGCTCCATCACCGGCCAGGCCACGCAGTCGCCGCCGGACGCCGGAGCCGGTACGGCGCCGGTCACGCCGTCGGCGGAGACGCCGAGGCCCCGGGCGGGGGTGCCGGGCGCCAGCAGATCGCGGATGGCCGACCCGGCGATCCACGGGGCGAGCAGATAGCGGGCTCCGTCCGGGGTACGGCCGACCGTGAGCGCGGCGGCCGTCGTCATATCCGCCTGGTCGGCGCGGGCGAAGGCCAGGGACGGCGCGTCCGCGCCGGGCGCCGGCTCCCCTCGGTTCCCCGATTCCGGCAGCGGCTCCGGCAGCGGGTCCGACCCGGGCAGCGGCTCCGGCAGCGGCCCCCGCTTCGGTACCGGCACCCGCGGCGCGACCGGCTCCGCGTACCGGACGATCCGCTGGCCGTCGTGGAGCAGGACCACCGCCGCCCCGTCCAGATCGCCCGCGTACAGCAGACGCGGCGGCTGCGTGGGCGGCGCCGTACCGGTGCCGGGAGTGGCGGAGACCCTGACGGCGGGCCCCGGGCCGCCCCAGACGCGCAGCGCGCGCTTCAGCAGTGCGGTGTCGTCGGTACGGCCGCCCCTGGCAGGCCAGACGGAGAAGTCGAGCCGGGAGGTGTTGGCCCACGCGTCCCGCGGCGCGCGTTCCAGCAGGGCCGGGTCGAGGGCGCGGGCGAGCGCCGCCGTACCGGCCGGACCGTAGAGGGAGCCGCCCGCGACGGACCGCTCCGGGGCGTCATCCTCGGGCAGGGACACCGCCAGCGCCGCCCCGGCCAGCGCGATCGCCACGGCCGCCGCCGCGATCCTCGACCGCTGCCTGCGCCGCAGCAGATCGGTCGGCCGGGTCTGCACCGTACAGGGGTCGAACTCCGCGGTACCGAGCAGCTTTCCGGCCCGGCCGTCCCGGTGGGCGGCGAGCCGTTCCGCCGTACGCACGGCGGCGGCCGGGTCCGCCACCCCGGCGTCCTCCAGCAGAGCGCGCACCGCCTGCTCGGACAGGCCCTCCAGCACGCGCAGGGCGAGCGCGGCACGCGCGGGCGCGCTGACCGTGGACAGGGCCTGGTCCAGGGCGAGTTCGTCGGTGCCGCCGGCCCGGGGGAAGAGCCGCAGCCCCACGACGAGCGGCAGGCCGGCCCGCGGCCGGGCGGACCGCACCCGCCACCAGGGCGACGGCTGGTCATGGGTGAGCGCGGCACGCAGCACCTGACCCCGTAGCCAGCCGTAGGCGGAGCCGCTCGGCGTGCGCTGTCCAGGCACCCGCGCCCGCGGGGCGCCCTTGCGCGCGGCCGGCAGCACATGCTGGACGGT
Organism: Streptomyces sp. NPDC088147; assembly: GCF_044741565.1. Classification (NCBI taxonomy): domain Bacteria; kingdom Bacillati; phylum Actinomycetota; class Actinomycetes; order Kitasatosporales; family Streptomycetaceae; genus Streptomyces; species Streptomyces sp. NPDC088147. The sequence goes on from NZ_JBIUSY010000011.1 coordinate 321,367, forward strand.
GGCGTGCGCGGTGAGGACGCGTCGGTGGCGGCCGAGTGCGGGAGGGAGGGTGAGATAGGCCAGCCGGACCAGCCGCGGGTAGTGCTCGACGAGGGCGGCCTCGGCGTCATCGACGCCGGGACGCGGGCCCGTGGTGGCGTTGTCGGTCGGCTGTCGGTGGGTCGGCATGGGGACGGTGCCCTTCCGCATGTGCTGACGCGTCGTCGCTCGGCGCTGCTCGACAGGCCAAACGAGCGAGGGGGGCGAAGGTCACAGCGGAGTGATCATGTCCGGCCCCCAGGACGGAAGTTGACGCGCCCTCGGCCCGCACCACGCGGGTGGGCGCGCCCTCAGTGACGCAGCAGCCGGTCAACGGCGCGCCCGAACACCACCCTTCCGGCACGTTCGGTCAGCGGGGCGAGCGGCCTCGGCAGCAGACCGATCCGCAGCTCCTCCTCCCAGCGCACCAGCGTCCCGCCGGCCGCTTCCCGTACGTGGATCTCGGCCCAGCCCGTCATGGCCCGGCCGCGCTTCTCCAGCCGGCAGAGGCCGGCGACGCCCGGCGCGGGCGGCTGCCAGCGGACGACCTCCATCGGGTCGTCGAACGCGGCGCGGCCGAGTCCGGTGCGGGCGACGAAGACGGTTCCGAGGCGGGTGGGGCCCGGGGTCAGGACCGAGATCCGCGTCAGCGGCACCTGGTGCGCGTGGGCCGGCCAGTCGGTGAGCCGGCGCCAGACCTCGTCGGCGGACAGCGGTGACGTGCGGTCGATACGGAAGGCGCTCACCCGGCGATCGTAAGCCGCACGTCCCGCCGGGAGCCGCACGTCCCACGCGAACCCGGACCGTCCGGGCGCGGACGCGCTACTCGTCCGGTACGGCCCGGCCCGTCGACTCGCTCTCCGACGGCTCTCCCGGCCCCTCCGGATCGCCCGCCACCACCAGCCCCGGCAGGTACTCCGCGATCTCCTCACGGGCCGCGGCCGACAGTCCCGAGTCCGTCACCAGCGTGTCGACCTGGTCCAGCGTCGCGAAGGAACTCAGCCCCACCGTCCCCCACTTGGTGTGGTCGGCGACGACCACCACCCGGCGCGCGGACCGTACGAAGTGCCGGTTGGTCTCCGCCTCGCCGAGGTTCGGGGTGGACAGACCGGCCTCGGCCGAGATGCCGTGCACCCCGAGGAAGAGCACATCGAAGTGGAGCGAGCGGATCGCCTGGTCCGCCACCGGGCCGACCAGCGAGTCGGACGGCGTACGGACCCCTCCGGTGAGCACCACCATCGCCGCCCCCGGCCGCTGGCCGCCCGCGCCCCCGGCGGCCCGCTGGCCCGTGTGGAACACATCGGCGACCCGCGTCGAGTTGGTCACCACGGTCAGATCCGGTACGTCCAGCAGATGATGGGCCAGGGCGTAGGTGGTCGTACCGCCGGACAGCGCGATGGCGCTGCCGGGCACCGCCATGGCCGCCGCTGCCCGCGCGATGTCCTCCTTGGCGCTCAGCTCCAGCGCCGACTTCGCCTCGAAGCCCGGTTCGTGCGTGCTGGCCTCGACCACCGGCACCGCGCCGCCGTGCACCTTCTCGATGACACCCTGGCGCGACAGCGCGTCCAGATCGCGGCGCACGGTCATGTCGGAGACGCTGAGCCTGCGCGTCAGCTCGTTGACCCGGACCCCGCCGCGGCGGCGCACCTCGTCCAGGATCAGGGCACGGCGCTGCTCCGCGAGAAGATTCTGGTTGTCGCTCACCGCGGGGCCGGTCCTTCCAGGTCGTCGTGTTCGGTCGTCAGGGGCCTCATCCTCCCACGCGGTTCCGGCGCACGCTCCGGTGGTTGGCGGACACGGCGGGAGGGGAGATTCAGTGGGGGCCGGGGCGGCCCCACGTCGTACCGAGTCATTCCGAGAGCGAGCCACCGAAGTGTCCCCAGAATCACCGGATCCGGATCCGCGAAGTGGCGGAACCGCGCTCGAACTTCTGGTCCACGGCGTCGGCGGGGCCACCCCGCAGAAGATGCTCGACGATCCGCGTACGGTCAGGATCACCGGAGACGAGACGGCCGCCGTGTATCGGCGCGCCGACGACGTGGACGCGGAGCTCCACCCCGAGCGCTACCGGGGCCGGCCCGTCCCCGAGGCGTACTGCTGGTCCAACCTCACCTCGGGCAACGGCTCGCGCGCCCTGTGGCTGCTGCTGCTCCCGTTCATGGTGGTCAACCTCGCGCACTGGATGCGGCCGGCCACGAAGGGCCTGGGCAGGTCGCAGCGGCTGTACGGCGTGCTGGTACGGCTGGTGGCGCTCACTCTCACCGTGCTGCTGACGGCCGCGGCCTGCGAGGTCGCGCTCGATCTGACGGCGTGGCAGTGCGCCGGATCGGCGCGGTGCGTCGAGGACCGCTCCTGGCTCGGCTTCCTGTCGCCGGAGCAGCACGGCTGGTGGTCGCAGCCGGGGCGCAGGCTGGCCCTCGCCGCCGTGGTGCCCACCGCGCTGGTGGTGCTGTTGTGGTACCTCTCGAACCGGACCTGGAGCGCGTACGAGGCGCAGCGCCCGCCCACGGACGAGCCCCCCGCAGGCGCACCCGCCGCCACGCGCGAGGCGCCCGGCACCGAAGGAGCGCCGGGCGCCGACGGGGGCCGGGAGGACGGGGGCCGGATCGCGGGCGACGGCCGGGCCGCGGAGGAGAGCGCGGCCGTGGACGAAGGCCGGGCCGCGAGCGACGACCCGGTGACGGTACGGCCCGCCCTCGGCCGCCCCGGCTTCTGGTACGGACGCAGGCTGGTCGCCCGGCTCCGTGCCGCCCACACCGCCGCGGGCTTCCTCACCATCGCGGCCGCGCTCACGGCCGCCGCCACCGACCACGACCGGAGCGCCGACGTCGGCGCGCTCGGCCCGCTCGGGCTGCTGCTCCAGGCAACGCTGGCCGGATGCGCGGCCGTTGTGCTCTGGGTCGTGTGCAGCCGGGGCCGCAGCGAGCGCAAGCGCGACGGCTCCCTCGACAAGCTGCTGATCAGCGCCCTGCCCGCCACCGCGCTCGGCGTGCTCGTCCTGGCCGTCGTCCACGCCGCCTGGTCCAGGCCCGGCTGGGTCTCCGCCGGCGGGCTCCCCGGCAACCTGACCTTCCTGGTGCTCGCGCTGGCACAGATCGCCCTGATCGTCGTGCTCGTCGTCACGGCCCAGGTCCTGCACCGCCGCGCGCCGCATCCCCGGATCGCGATGCGCGGCCTCGGCGGGCCCGCCGTCGCGATGCTCGCCTGCGCCCTGGGCGGGGTGATGACCGGCGGCGTCGCCCAGCGCGTGGCCGACTGGCTCGACGGGGACGCCACCCCCGGCATGGACGAAGGCGCGATCGTGGGCCCGCCGGTGCTGCTGAGCTGGCAGGCCTCGGTGATCCCCGTACTGCTCGTGCTGCTGCTGATCCCGGTCGCCGTCCTCGGTGTCCGTACGGTACGGGCCGCCCGCGGGCTGGCCCCGCTGATCGAGCGGGAGTACGAGAAGGAGACGGCGGACCCCCTCCGTACCCGCCAGGTGGCGGGCGCGCGGGCCAGGGCCGCGCTCACCGACTACGCGCCCCGGCTCGTCGGCGTCCTCTCCGGGGCCTCCCTGCTGCTCGGCGCGGGCGCGGTCGCCGGGTCCTGGCTGAGCGGACAGGTGCCGGGAGAGGCCGCGGAAGGCACCGACTCCTTCGTCGAGTCCGTGGCCGACACCGCGCAGTCGATCGGCTCCTGGCTGGTCGGCCTGGGCTTCCTGCTCTTCGTCACCTGGGGCCGGCGTGCCTACCGCGACGCCTCCGCCCGGCGCACCATCGGCATCCTCTGGGACGTGGGTACGTTCTGGCCGCGCGCCGCCCACCCCTTCGCGCCGCCCTGCTATGCCGAGCGCGCGGTCCCCGACCTCACCTGGCGGATCCTCTCCTGGACCGGCCGCACCGGTGGCCGGCTGGTTCTGTCCGGCCATTCCCAGGGCAGTGTGCTGGCCGCCGCGGCCGTCTGGCAGCTGCGGTCCGCGACCCGTCACCGGGTGGCGCTGCTGACGTACGGCTCACCGCTGGAGCGGCTGTACGGCCGCTGGTTCCCCGCGTACTTCGGCGCCGAGCAGCTGGGTCAGCTGAGCAAAGAGGTGCACTGCTGGCGCAATCTGTGGCGGTCCACCGACCCGATCGGCGGCCCGGTGCGGGTTCCCGCGGACGGCGACCGCCCGGAGGTGGACCGCGGGCCGCTGAGGGACCCGCTCGCCTACAGCCGTACGGTGCTCCATCCGCTGCCCGAGCCGATCCTCGGCCACTCCGACTACCAGGCGGACCCGGTCTTCGCGGAGGAACGCGCCTCGCTGCTCGACCGGCTGCCCCCGGCGGCGCTGCCCGCGCAGCGGGGTGAACGGGAGCCCGAGGGTCAGGGCAGTTCGGGCAGATCGTCCGCGTAGAGCAGGGTCAGGTCGTCCGTGCTGGTCTCCGGCAGCTGGGCGACCCGGCCCGCGTGCCGCTCCACCATCGACTCGAACGTCTGGCGCGCGGTGCGGCCGTTGCCGAAGGCGGGCCCCTTGGGCAGCGCCGTGAAGTACTTGAGCAGCGCCTCGGCCGTGCCCTCGCCCAGCCGGTACTCCTGCTCCTCCGACTGCTGTTCCACGATCCGCAGCAGTTCCTCGGGCACGTAGTCGCTGAAGGTGATGGTCCGTGAGAACCGGGACGCGACACCGGGGTTGACCGTCAGGAACCGCTCCATCTCGGCGGTGTACCCGGCGACGATCACCACCACCGCGTCCCGGTGGTCCTCCATCAGCTTCACCAGCGTGTCGATCGCTTCCTTGCCGAAGTCCCGCCCCGAATCCTCGGGGGAGAGGGCATAGGCCTCGTCGATGAAGAGCACGCCGCCCCGCGCCCGGTCGAACGCCTCCTGCGTACGGATCGCGGTCGAGCCGATGTGCTCGCCGACCAGATCGACCCGGGAGACCTCGACGAGATGGCCGCGCTCCAGGACTCCGAGGGAGTGCAGGATCTCGCCGTACAGCCGGGCCACGGTCGTCTTGCCGGTGCCGGGGGAGCCGGTGAAGACGAGATGACGGCGGACGGACGCCGCCTTGAGGCCCGCTTCCTTGCGGCGGCGGCCGACCTCGATCATGTCGGTGAGCGCCCGGACCTCGCGCTTGACGCTGTCGAGGCCGACGAGCGAGTCGAGTTCGCCGAGGACGGCCTCGGAGGCACGGGCGGGTGTCGTCGCCCCGGGGACGGCGTCCGAGAGCCGCGCGGTGGCGCTCTGCGTGCTCTGCGCCGGGACCGCGCCGAGGAGCCCGGTGGACTGGGTCGCGGTCAGTACGGCCGAGGGTTCCAGGGACGGTGTCGGCGGGGCCAGTACACCGCTCTCGTCGCTGGTGCAGTCCTCGACGGTCGGCCCGTCCTCCGCGAAGTCGTACCCGCCGCGCGCGCACCGTTCCGTACGGCACCGGGTGAGCGTCGTACGGCAGCCGTCCATCACATGGAAGCCGTAGCCGCCGCTGCCCGTCACCCGGCAGCTGTGGAAGGTGCCCCGGCCCTCGGCCGAGACATAGAAGCCGGCCTCGGCGGGCGAGGTGACCGTGCAGCGCTCGATGGTGGGGTCGGCGCCCTTGGTGACGATGACGCCGGTCTGGACGCCGTCGATGGTGCAGGAGTTGAGCGTGCCGCCGCTGCCGTGGTCACGGAACCAGGCCCCGGTGGACACCTCCCTGATCCGGCAGTCGTCGAGCTGCGCGGTGGCCCCGTCGCTCACGGACACCGCCGTGTTGCGCACCTGCGAGATATCGGTGTCCACGACATCGGCGCGCGAGCCGCGGTCGAGGACGAAGAGCGCGTCGGGTACGTCGTGCACCCGGCACGAGTCCAGCACGACGGTCGCGCCGTCGCTGACCCAGACGGCCGGGTAGTCGCCCGTACTGTCATGGATCTCGCACTGGTTGGCGTCGACGCGGGTGCCCGGATCCCAGACGGAGAGCCCGTTGCGGCCGAAGCGGCGCACCGTCGAGCGGGTCAGCGTCAGCACCGAGCGGGAGCGCAGATCGACGGCGTTCTCCGGGATGTCGTGGATATCGCAGTCGGAGAGGGTCAGTACGGCGTCGGTGTCCAGGGTTATCCCGTCCGCCGAGGTGCGGTGCACGGAGGAGTCGGTGAGATGGGCGGCGGCCCGGGACGCGATCTGCACGCCGGTGCCCTTGATCTCGTAGATCTCGCAGCCCACCGCCTCCAGACCGCTGCCCTCGCCGGTGACGGACAGTCCCGAGCCCGAGGCGTGGTGGATCCGGCAGCGCTCCAGCCGCGGATGCGCGCCGCCGCGCACGGAGACACCGGCCTGTCCCGCGGCGACGATCTCGCAGTCCTCGAAGACCCCGCCGGCACCGTCGAGTACGCCGATGCCGACCCCGGCCGGATTGTCGACGGTGCAGCGGCGGACGGTCGGGCGGGCCGCGCCGCGCACCTCCAGGCCGGCCGCGGAGCGCGTCACGATCCGCAGATCCGACAGCTCCGGTGTGCCGTCCTCGACGAGCAGCGCGGGGGCCGCCGAGTCCTGTCCCTCCACATGGAGGTCCTGGACGGTGGCGGAGGCACGCACGGTCAGCGGTACCCCGTCGGCGGGTGCGATGCGTACGGAGCCGAGCGAGCCCTCCGGGCCGCGCAGCGTGACCGCCCGCGTGACGACGAGATTCTCCCGGTAGGTGCCCGGGGCGATGGTGAGGACGTCGCCGTCACCGGCGGCCTCCAGGGCTGCGGCGAGGGAGGCGTATTCGCCTGTGCGGCGCCGCCAACGCGATGTTCCGGTGTGCGTCACCTGGACCGTGCCCTGTGCCATGGCGCTGCTGTGCCCCCACCTCGTGCGTGTGCGCGTGCTCTGCCGTCCCGGGTACCGGCCCCGGACCCCGGCCGCGAAGGCGGACCGGGCGGCACCACCGTAGCGCGCGTGGAGGCGCCGAGTTGACGTGAACGGCTAGTACCGGGCCTCGTCTCAGCTGCCGGGAGGCACGGCCTCGACTGCCGGGCGGGCATCGCCTCAGCTGCCCGCGCCGGTACGTCCCCAGTCGGGACCGGCCGCGGCCCAGGCGCGGTCGAGCCGCCGGTAGCGCCGCTGTACGAGCCGCCATACGATCAGCCGCCGCGCGCCCTCGACGAGTCCGACGGCGAGAGCCGTCGCGCCGAATCCGGCCAGGACCGCGTGAACGCGCGCGCTGGTCGCGTTCATCGGGCCCCGTACCTGCTTGTCGGTCCGCCGGTCGGTCCACATGCTGAACGTGTCGCCGGCGCGCGGATCGCGCAGCGGGGCGGAGACCGTGCCGGTCCGCGCGCTGCCGTCCGCCGCGTACCAGGTGGCGGTCACGCGGGTGCCCGAGGAGCGCTTCGAGAGCGACTCCGCGTCGTAGGCGGTGCGGTGCTGGTCGGCCGCGCGGTCGACGACCACGGCGGTCGTGCGATGCCGCTGCTCGTGCTGGACGCGCACGGTGTTCCGCAGCGACGAGTCAAGGGTGTTGCGGCAGATCCAGCCAACGGCGGGGGTCGCGAGGGCGAACAGCAGCACCGCTGTCAGCGCGACCCAGGCCTCCACGAGATCGGTGCCTCGGCGCAGGGGATTGCGCCGCCAGCGCCAGAGTCCCACGATGATGCGCACAGTCCCGCACCTCCTTCCCGTGTCCCTTTTAGCCGTAGGGAACGGGATTTACGCGCGAAGGACCGCAAGAGAGAGCAAGCTCACCTCGATGCCCCCTGCACGTAATGTGGGAGATACCGGGTGGTGTTCCTGTGACGCGTGGGTTTCGCACAGGTGTCGCGCCGGACGAACGGGCGTCTGGGGACGCGTGGTTCGGGACGGGAAGCGTGACCTCACCCCCCGGCGCTGCGCCGCCGGCCGTCCTCCGCCCTTCCGCCCTTCAGGGACGTACTCGTCCGGCCCCGGCCACCACGGAATTCGGCCGGAACCGTTCCATGGGAAGCGGGCTCTCGTCCGAGTGATCTCCTTGCGCGATCGAGGAGTTGAGGGCGTCGAGCGCGCGAGCGCCGGGCGACGTCCTGCCGTCCACCCGGGACCCCGGCAGATCAGTACCCCCCGTCGGTACGTCCCTGCCATCGGCGCTCCCGCGTTGTCACTACGGCCGAGCCGTCACCACGGCTCACCGCCCAACCGCCAACGCGCTGTCAGTACCCCCGCGTCTGGTAGGGCCGGTTGTACGGATCGTCGTACTGCGTGTGCGTGGGCTGCGCGGCGGGCACCGGACGCGCGGCCGCCGGACGCATCGCCTCGTAGCCCGTACCGGGCATGGGGCGCTGCGGCTGTGCCTGCTGCTGGGGCTGCTGGGCCGGGTAGCCCCGGGGCGGCGCCTGCTGCGGGATGTACGGCGCGGGCGCGTGCTGGAGCGGCATGGGCTGCGGCGCCTGCTGCTGGTAGCCGCCGCCGTACGAGGAGTACGAGGAGGCCGACGGTGAAGGAGCCGCCGGGAGGGCGGGCAGCGCGGCGGGCAGAGCCGGCAGATAGCTGTTGCCCGTGTCGTAGGCGGAAGGCACTCGGATCGGGGCGATCTGAGGCGTGCCCCGCTCCGCGACCAGGGAGTCGTAGATAGGGGTGTCCGGGAACGACGGCGCGGTGTAGTAACCGCCGCCGTAGGTGGCGCGGGGGGAGGTCATAGGACATAAGTTAAGCCCACCATGTGCCGGTTGGGGAGTCCGATAAGGGGGTTGTTTCGGGAGCTGTGGGTGACTTCGGATCCCCAATGCGAGCGAACATGGGAAAAACGGTCGTCCGATCGCGTTCAGATCGTGTAAAGGGCAGGCTAGCGGGGGGTTACGGCGATCCGACGGGGTCCGGCGGGTGTTCCAGCGATTAGGTTGGCCGCGGGTAATCTTCGGACACCGCGACTCGCGATGGGGGCGAGCATGTCCATGCTTAAGGGAGCCAATCTTCCGGTACAGGCGCAGGCCGTCCGCGTCGAATTGGGATGGCGTTCAGGACCGGGGGTGCCGGACGTCGACGCCTCGGCACTCCTCCTCGTGTCGGGAAAGGTCCGCTCGGACGCGGACTTCGTCTTCTACAACCAGCCGGCCCACACGTCCGGGGCCGTACGCCACGAGGGCAAGAAGACCGGCCCGGACGGCGTCACCGACACGCTCGCGGTGGATCTCGCCCGGGTCGAGCCCGCCGTCGAGCGGATCGTCGTCGCGGCCTCGGCGGACGGCGGCAGTTTCGGCCGGGTGCCCGGTCTGCGGGTGAGGGTGCTGGACGCCGCCTCCGGCACCGAGATCGCGCGGTACGAGAGCCAGGACGCGACGGTCGAGACGGCGTTCCTCCTCGGTGAGCTGTACCGGCGCCAGGGGAGCTGGAAGTTCCGGGCGGTGGGGCAGGGCTACGGCAGCGGACTGGCGGGCCTGGCAACGGACTTCGGTATCTCCGTCGACGAACCGGCACCGCGCACCGCCCCGGCGGCCCCGGCGCCCGTCCGTCCGGCGCCCGTACGGTCCGAGCCGGTTCGCCCCGAGCCCGTACGCACCACGAGGCCCGCCGCTCCGGCTCCGCCCCCGCCTCCGGCCGCTCCGGCCCCGGCGCCCGCGCCCGTACGGCTGAGCAAGGTGACGCTGACGAAGGACGCCCCGTCCGTCTCCCTGGCCAAACAGGGCGGCACCTCGGGCGCGATGCGCGTCAACCTCAACTGGCAGATGCGCAAACAGTTCCGCGGCTGGGGCGCCAAACTCGGCCGGGCCGTCGCCAACCACAGCGATCTCGATCTCGACCTGTGCGCGCTCTATGAACTGACCGACGGACGCAAAGGCGTTGTCCAGGCGCTCGGCAATGCCTTCGGCGCGCTCAACCAGCCGCCGTACATCCATCTCGACGGCGACGACAGGACCGGAGCGGTCTCCAGCGGCGAGAACCTCACGATCAACCTCGACCACAAGGACCGGCTGCGTCGCATCGTCATCTTCGTGACCATCTACGAAGGCGCGCGCAGTTTCGCGGATCTCGACGCGACCGTCACTCTCCAGCCGCAGCACGGAGCCCCGATCGACTTCGCGCTCGGGGAATGCACGGTGCCCTCGACGGTCTGCTCGCTGGCCCTGATCACCAATACCGGCTCCGACCTCGTCGTCCAGCGCGAAGCACGTTTTCTCGTACCGGAACGCGGAGTGAGCCCGCAGCGCACCATCGATTACGCCTATGGCTGGGGCATGAACTGGACGCCGGGCAGGAAGTGAACCGCGCGCGAAGTCCGGTCCCCCGCGACGCGGCCGGTCAGGGTCCCGAGACACGGTGGGTTCAGGGGTCCGGCGCGGTCTCGGGACGGGTGTACGTACGCCCCTTCCAGGCCGCGCCCCGGCCCCGGTAGTGCCGCACCGCGGAGTCGACCGTCATCAGCAGATAGAGCAGTGCGGTGAACGGCAGCAGCGGGGCCAGCCACGGCGACAGCCGGTAGTACCGCAGTATCGGGAGATACGTCCCGGTCATCACGGCCCACGCGGCGAACCCCAGCCACCCCGCCTCCGTGTCCCCGCCGAACACCCCGGCACAGAGCGCGACGGGCGGCGCCAGATAGACCACGGCGAGGCCCGCCACGGTCAGCACGAGCAGCAGCGGGTTGTGCCGGAGCTGTGCGTAGGCGCTGCGCGAGACCATCCGCCAGAGATCGGCCAGCCGCGGATAGGGGCGCACGCTGTCCACCCGCTCCGCCAGCCCCAGCCAGATCCGTCCCCCGCTGTGTCTGACCGCCCGCGCCAGAGACACATCGTCGATCACGGCCTGCCGGATCGACTCGGGCACCCGCGCGCGCTCGGCGGCCTCCGTGCGCAGCAGTACGCAACCGCCGGCCGCCGCCGTGGTGCGCGCGCCGGGGCTGTTGATCCAGCGGAACGGATAGAGCTGCGAGAAGAAGTAGACGAACGCCGGCACGACCAGCTTCTCCCAGCCGCTCGCGACCCGGAGCCGCGCCATCTGCGAGACCAGGTCCAGTTCGTGCGTCCTGGCCGCGACGACCAGCTCCCGCAGACTGTCCGGCTCATGGGCGATATCGGCGTCCGTCAGCAGCAGGTACTCGGGGTCGCGGGCGCGGGCCAGCGTGATGCCGTGCCGCAGCGCCCACAGCTTCCCGGTCCAGCCGGGCTCCGGCTCACCGGGCGTGGCCACCGTCAGCGGCAGCCCGCCGTACCGCGCGGACAGTTCGCGGGCCAGTCTGCCCGTACCGTCCGCGCTGCCGTCATCGATGAGGAATATCTCCGCCCGGCCCGGATAGACCTGCGCCAGCAGGGACGGCAGGGACTCGGGCAGTACGGCGGCCTCGTCCCGCGCGGGTACGACGAGAGCGACGGACGGCCACCGCTTCGGATCGTCGTGGTCGGCTCCCTCCGGGCGTCCCCGCCGGTCCCGGCCGCGGTCGTGACCGGCGCCGTCGTACCGCGCACCCTCACCGGCCGCACCGTCCTCGCGCGCGGGGAGCCGTTGGTCGGTCCGCCAGAAGAACCCCTGACCCAGCAACAGCCAGCCCCAAGCGGCCAGCGAACCCACGGCGATCCAGGCAACGGTGCTCATTCGCCGCAGTCTGCACCACATCGACCGGACCGCACATGCTGTCGACTATGGTGACTGGGTGAAGATCGCACTCATGGACTCCGGCATCGGTCTGCTGGCGGCGGCCGGTGCGGTTCGCCGGCTGTGCCCCGAGGCCGACCTCGTCCTCTCCTCGGACCCCGACGGGATGCCCTGGGGTCCCCGCTCCCCCCGAGACGTCACCGAACGCGCGCTGGTCGTCGCACGGGCCGCGGCCCAACACCGCCCCGACGCGCTGATCGTCGCCTGCAACACCGCGTCCGTACACGCCCTGCCCGCGCTCCGCGCCGAACTGGAGCCGCGGCTGCCGGTCATCGGTACGGTCCCGGCGATCAAGCCCGCGGCGGCGGGCGGCGGGACCTTCGCGATCTGGGCCACCCCGGCCACCACGGGCAGCCCCTACCAGCGCGGTCTGATCCGGGACTTCGCCGCGTCCGCCGGGGTCACCGAAGTGCCGTGCCCAGGGCTCGCGGACGCCGTGGAGCACGCCGACGAGGACGCCATCGACCGCGCGGTGGCCGCGGCCGCCGCGCTGACCCCCCGTGATGTAAGGGCCGTCGTCCTGGGCTGCACCCATTACGAACTCGTCGCGGAGCGTATCCGTACCGCCCTCCGGCTGCGCGGTCTGCCGGCTGTCGTCCTGCACGGCTCGGCGGGCGCGGTCGCCGCGCAGGCGCTGCGCCGTATCGGCGCGCGGTCCGTCGCGGCAGGGGTGGAAGACGGCGGGGAAGGTTTGGTCCCCGCTTCGGCGGATCAGGGGGCCACCGGGGTGAACGTTCCCTTGAACGGTCCGGTGACCGGGGTTCCGGTGACCGGGCGCCTCACCGTACTGCTCGGCGGGCGCGAGTCCGCACTGCCGGAACCCGCGCTGGCGTACGCCGAGGGACGGCTGCTCGTCGCCGTCAGCCAGGTGCACTGAAGGGCTTGCCGAGGGCGTGCCGACGAGTCGCCGTTCCGTCGAGGAGTTCACCGGAGAACGGCGAACGGCGGACGAGCGGCCGCCGGACCCTGTGACGTAGCCCTCCATTCGGCGGCCAGAACAATCCTCCTTGGGTGGAATCTGAGTACGCTGCTTGCCATGAGGGAGTACCCCCGGCAGGAGGGCCAAGGCGCCGAGCCCCTGCCCGAGACCTGGACCGGGCGCGCCACCAACCGTGTGCAGTGGCTCCTCGCCGCCGCGGGCGCCGGGTGCGTCGCGCTCGGGGTGCAGCTGGCCGTGGACTCCAACTGGGCGTCCGGTGTCACCGCCCTGCTGATGTCCGTCATCGGCTGTGTGGCTGCGGGCCTGCTGATCCTCTTCGGCACTCTGGCCTTCGTCCATGTGGCGGTCAGAGTCGACGGCGACTGCCTGGAAGTGCGCTGCGGCCACATGGGACTGCCCCGTCGGCGTATCGAGCTGGCGCATGTCGTCGACGCCGACTTCGTCCCCCGGGTCACCCCGCGCCAGTGGGGCGGCTGGGGATACCGCTGGCGCCCCGAGATGGGCACCGCCGTGGTGGTGCGCCGAGGAGAGGCACTCGTCCTCAAGTTGGGCGACGGCAGGACCTTCACGGTGACGGTGGACGACGCCGAGTCGGCGGTGAGGATCATCCGCAGCCGGCTGCTGCTGCTTCCCAGGCCCAACGCGGCAGGCGTCTGAGCCGGGGTCCGAGCCGTCGTTCCGCCGGTGTCCGGGCCGCACCCGTCGATGGCCGGGCCGCACCCGCCGGTGTCCGGGCCCGTTCCGTGGAGACCGTCCGGGACCGTTCCGTGGAGGCTACGCCGGGCCGGCCGCCCTGCGCGCCGTCGCGAGGCCCGCGAGCAGGCTCGCGCCCGCCGTCACCGGTGTGAAGCTCAGCGCGTTGCCGACGCTCGCCAGCACGGCCAGTGCCGTCAGGGTGGCGCCCGCCGTCAGCACCACCGGGGTGGAGCAGGGCGAGCGCCCCAGTCCGTACAGCAGCCAGCCGAAGACCGCTCCCAGCAGCAGTACGCCCACCACGCCCTGTTCCGCGGCCTGCTGGAGCGGTGCCGAGTGCGGCGTGCCGTCGGTGTCCAGTGACTGCGAGACGGTCGGGCTGAGATCGCCGAAGCGGTCCGGCCCCACGCCGAGCACCGGATGCGCCTTCGCCAGCTCGGCCGCGTCGTGCCACAGCGCCACCCGGTACTGGGTGAGCTGTCCCTCCAGCGAGACCGAGAGCCCCTCGGGCAGCGCCCGCTCCGCCACCGCCCAGGACGTGCCGACGACCAGGGCCGTCGCCAGCCCGAGGCCGGCGAGGGCGAACAGGCGTCGTCGCATCCTGGCCGCCGCCAGCGAGCAGAGCAGTACCCCGAGCGCCGCGACGAACCCGACGAAGGAACCGAGCAGCAGGGCGGTGCCCGCGACCGCCAGCGCCTGTAGCCGCAGTGCCGTGCGCGCGGCCGGCCGCCGGGCCGCCGTGGCCGCGCAGCAGGCCGCGCCCGCCGCCAGGACGAGCAGCGCGGTGACCGCGCCGGTGCCGCCCGACTGCGTGACGACGGCCACCGTCGTGCCGAACGTCCTCCGGCTCGATACGAGCGCCGCCACGAGCGCGCCGGCCGACACGACGGCCGCGGTGGCGACCGGCACCAGCGACCCGCTGATCCGGCCGAACACATAGCCCGCGGTGACGGCGAGCACCGCGAGCAGGGCGCCCTCGGGTCTGCCGTCGCCCCCCGGCGCACTGATCAGCGGCCATACGGCGCAGCCGCCGAGGACCAGGGCGCCCAGCACATCGGGTCCGCGGCCTCGTTCTCCCCCGGGGGCGCGGAGGTGTTCCCGTACGGCTTCCCGTACCGGGGAGTGTTCCGCCGGCGCAGTCATCCCGTCGACCCCCTGAGCTGTGACGGGCCCTGTCCGATGACGGCCGGATCCGGCCGTCAGGTGGTGGTCAGGGCTGGCGCACACGGTAACCGCAATCGTGGGGATATGTGGAGACCTTGCGGAGGAACGTTACTGCGCACAGATGACGGGCGACCCGCCGGGGTCACCCGGCGATCTCCCGACCGGATCACTCGATCGGACTACTCGACACCGACGGATCGGCGGGCGCTCGGCGGACGGATCGACGGTCCGCCCGGCGGAGCGCCCGGCGGACCGGCCCGCGGATCACCGTGCTCCCCGGCGCACAGCGGATCACCGTAGACTCCGCCGGGTGAGCGCCACCATGACCACCGTTGAGCCCCCTTCTCCCGCCCCCGCGCCCGGCGGCGGGCAGCGCCTGCTGCGAGGGCTCGCCAGGCCCGGCGCCGCTCTGGTGTCCGGCGTACTGCTCTACGCGAGCTTCCCGCCCCGCACGCTGTGGTGGCTGGTACTGCCCGGCTTCGCCCTGCTCGCCTGGAGCCTGTACGGGCGGCGGGCGCGCGCCGGGTTCGGCCTCGGCTACCTCGCGGGCCTCGGCTTCCTGCTGCCGCTGCTGTTCTGGACGGGCGCCGAGGTCGGCCCCGGGCCCTGGCTCGCGCTCGTCGCGGTCGAGGCCCTCTTCATCGGCCTCACCGGACTCGGGATCGCGGTCGTCAGCCGGCTGCCCCTCTGGCCGGTCTGGGCCGCGGCCGTCTGGATCCTCGGTGAGGCGGTCCGCGCCCGGGTGCCGTTCGGCGGATTCCCCTGGGGCAAGATCGCCTTCGGTCAGGCCGACAGCGTCTTCCTTCCCCTCGCCGCGCTCGGTGGTACGCCGGTGCTCGGCTTCGCCGTCGTGCTGTGCGGCTTCGGACTGTACGAGACGCTGCGCCGACTCCTCGCGTACCGCCGGACCGGAACGCTCCCGCGCCGGGCCATGGCCGCCGCCGCGGCCACCGTGTTCGTCCCGGTCGCCGCGGCGCTCGCCGCCCTGCCGCTGGTCGACGACTCCGCCGAGGACGGCACCGCGACCGTCGCCGCCGTACAGGGCAACGTGCCGCGAGCCGGTCTGGAGTTCAACGCCCAGCGCCGCGCGGTCCTCGACAACCACGTACGCAGGACCCTCCAGCTCGCCGCCGATGTGAAGGCCGGCAAGGTGCCGCGGCCCGACTTCGTGCTGTGGCCGGAGAACTCCTCCGACATCGACCCGTACCGCAACGCCGACGCGCGCGAGGTGATCGACCGGGCCGCCGAGGCGATCGGGGTTCCCATCTCCGTCGGCGCCGTCGTCACCCCCGACACCGGACCGCTGCGCAACACCCAGATCCTCTGGGACCCGGAGCGCGGCCCGACCGAGACGTACGACAAGCGGCAGATCCAGCCCTTCGGCGAGTTCCTGCCGATGCGCTCGCTGGTGAAGAAGATCAGCCCCGGATACGCCGAGATGGTGCGCCGGGACTTCGGCCGCGGCACGAAGCCCGGGGTCTTCGACCTCGCGGGCACCGAGGTGGGGCTCGCGACCTGTTACGAGGCGGCCTTCGACTGGGCCGTACGGGACACCGTCACGCACGGCGCCCAGCTGATCTCCGTACCCAGCAACAACGCCACCTTCGACCGCAGCGAGATGACGTACCAGCAGCTGGCGATGTCGCGGGTACGGGCGGTCGAGCACAGCAGGACCGTGATCGTCCCGGTCACCAGCGGCGTCAGCGCGATCATCCAGCCGGACGGGACGATCACCCAGCAGACCGGGATGTTCACCCCGGACGCCCTGGTCGCCGAGGTGCCGCTGCGCTCCTCGCTCACCCCCGCCACCCGGCTGGGCACCCTGCCGGAAGGTGTGCTGGTGGCGGTCGCGGTGGCCGGGCTCGGATGGGTGGCGGTCCGTTCCGTGCGCGACCGGCGTCACACGGCGGGCGGTTTCGTACGCAACCGGCCTCATACGCCGGGCGGTTAGGGTCGGAGCATGGCAACACCTGACTTCATCCGAGAGATCCGGGCCACCGCCGGACACCAGCTTCTTCTGCTGCCGGGCGTCAGCGCGATCGTCTTCGACGACGAGGGGCGTGTGCTGCTCGGCCGGCGCGTCGACACCGGGCGCTGGTCGATCATCGGCGGGATCCCGGAGCCGGGGGAGCAGCCCGCGGTCACGGCGGAGCGCGAGGTGTACGAGGAGACCGCCGTGCGGTGTGTGGCGGAACGGGTCGTGCTCGTCCAGGCGCTGAAGCCGGTCACCTACCCCAATGGTGACCAGTGCCAGTACATGGACATCACCATCCGCTGCCGCGCCGTCGGCGGGGAGGCGCGGGTCAACGACGACGAGTCGCTGGACGTGGCGTGGTTCGCCGTGGACGCGCTGCCGGCGCTGGAGGAGTTCGCGCTCTTCCGGATCAAGCAGGCGCTCACCGATGCACCCACATGGTTCGAACCCACCACTTCGGAGTGAAGTGTGGGCGCTGACCATATCGGTCGGGGCCGACGCCGCTCCTTAAGGTGCGGAACATGACCGCGCCCACCACACCCGAATCCGTACCGGGTCCGGGCCCCCTCACACCGGGGTCCCGCACCGCCGACCATCCCGCAGTGGCCTCCGATGCCGTTGTCCCCGCCCCTCTCCTTCTTGATCTGACGGGCCGCACCGCGCTGGTCACCGGCGCCGCGAGCGGTATCGGCCGGGCCTGCGCGCTGCGACTCGCGGCGGCGGGAGCCCTGGTCAGAGCCGTGGACCGGGACGCTCACGGTCTCGACTCGCTGGCCGGGGAGGCGGGCGGGCTGCCCGGGACGGTCGAACCGCGGGTCCTCGATCTGACCGATCTCGACGCGGCGGAGCGCGTGGCGCGGGGGACCGACATCCTGGTCAACAACGCGGGACTGCAACTGGTCCGCCCGATCGAGGACTTCCCGCCGGACGTGTTCCACACCGTCCTGACGGTCATGCTGGAGGCGCCCTTCCGGCTGATCAGGGGCGCGCTCCCGCATATGTATGGCCAGGGCTGGGGCCGGATCGTCAATATCTCCTCCGTACATGGGCTGCGCGCCTCCCCCTACAAGTCGGCTTATGTGGCGGCCAAACACGGCCTCGAAGGGCTCTCCAAGACCGCCGCTCTGGAAGGTGCTTCGCACGGGGTCACCTCCAACTGCGTCAATCCCGCGTATGTGCGCACACCACTGGTCGAGAAGCAGATCGCCGACCAGGCGGAGACACATGGCATTCCCCGGGAGCGGGTGGTGGCCGATGTCCTGCTGCAGGACTCCGCGCTCAAGCGGCTGCTGGAACCGGACGAGGTGGCCGAGGCGGTGGCCTATCTCTGCACTCCCCAGGCGTCGTTCATCACGGGCACCTCGCTCGCGCTCGACGGCGGCTGGACCGCGCACTGACCTCGGGCGGGGCGCTGCCGTAGGGTCCCGGCGGGGGGCATCGGCCGTGGCCCGGACGGGGCTTGGCGGTCGCCCGGGAGATGGCTGGCCGTGGCCCGGACGGGGGTTGGCGGTCGCCCGGGAGGTGGCTGGCGGTGGCCCGGACGGGGGTTGGCGGTGGCCCGGGAGGGGGGCCGAGTTGTCCACATCGCATCCGTTGTCCACAGGGCTGGCGCGGCCGGCCGTAGGGCGGGTAATCCTGTGTCCATGTCCGATGCCATGTCCCACGACCAGGCTTCCTACCTGGAGCTCCTCGCACGCGGCGCCGCGCCGGAGGCGTACGACCGCCCCGCGCTGCTCGCCCGTGCCGAGGGCGCCGGGCCGGAGGCGCTCGCCGCGCTGGAGCACGCCAAACGGCTCGCCCTGCGGGTACGGGCCGAGCTCGCGGAGCGGCGGCGCCGCGAGGCCGAGCTGTCGGCGCTCTTCGAGACCGCGCACGACCTGGCGGGGCTGCGCGATCTGGACGCCGTGCTCCGCGCGATCGTCCAGCGCGCGCGTTCGCTGCTCGGCACGGAGGTCGCCTACCTCTGCCTCAACGACCCGGCGGCGGGCGACACGTACATGCGGGTCACCGAGGGCTCGGTATCGGCACGCTTCCAGCAGCTCCGCCTCGGCATGGGGGAGGGGCTCGGCGGACTCGTCGCGCAGACCGCGCGCCCCTACGTCACCGACAGCTATTTCGACGACCCGCGCTTCGAGCACACCACGACCATCGACTCCGGTGTACGGGACGAGGGGCTGGTCGCCATCCTCGGCGTGCCGCTGATGCTCGGCAGCCAGGTCATCGGTGTGCTCTTCGCCGCGGACCGCCATGCCCGGGTCTTCGAGCGCGAACAGATCGCCCTGCTCGGCTCGTTCGCCGCGCACGCGGCGGTCGCGATCGACACCGCGAATCTGCTGGGGGAGACCCGGACGGCGCTCGCCGAGCTGGAGAAGGCCAACGGGATCATCAAGGAGCACAGCGCGGTCATCGAACGCGCCTCGGACGTGCACGACCGGCTGACCGAACTGGTGCTGCGCGGCGGGGGTGTCCACGACGTCGCGAGCGCGCTCTCCGAAGTGCTCGACGGCACAGTGGAGTTCGCGCACCCCGATTCCCCCTCGGTGACGGCGCTGGAACTGACCGGCACCGCGGGCCGCGCCAAGCGCCACGGCGAGGTCTGGGGCGCGGCCGTATCGGCCGGCGGCGAACTGCTCGGCGCGCTCGTCCTGCGCGGGCACCCCGGCCTCGACCCCGTCGACCAGCGCACCCTGGAGCGGGCCGCCATGGTCACCTCCCTGCTGCTGCTCGCCCGGCGCTCCGCCGGTGAGGCCGAACAGCGGGTACGGGGCGAACTGCTGGACGACCTCCTCGACGCTCCCGACCGCGATCCGCGCCTGCTGCGCGAACGGGCCGTGCGGCTGCGCGCCGACCTCGCCGCCCCGCATGTGGTGCTGGCCGCCCGGATCGACGGTCCCGCCCCCGGTACGGCCGGCGCCTCGGGAGCCACCGAACGCGAGACCGCCGACCGGCGCCGTCTGTGGTCCGCCGCGTCCCATCTCGCGGCGACAGGACAGGGCCTGGCCGCCACCCGCGACGGCGGCACGGTCCTGCTGCTGCCGCTCGCCCCCGGCGACACCGCGGCCGAGCTGGCGCGACGTACGGCCGGGCAGCTCGGCGGCGCCCTGCGTGAGCCCGTCACCATAGGCGCGTCCTCGGTCATCGAGGCACCCGCCGCGCGTCCGGGCGCGATAGCCGAGGCCTACGCGGAAGCCAGACGCTGCCTCGACGCCCTGCGGCTGCTCGGCCGCTCGGGCGACGGCGCGGCCGCCCAGGACCTCGGCTTCCTCGGTCTGCTGCTCGCCGACACCCGTGACATCGAGGGCTTCGTGCACCGCACCATCGGCGAGGTCGTCGCGTACGACCTGCGCCGGGGCACGGATCTCGTGCGGACCCTGGGCGCCTACTTCGCGTCCGGGATGAGCCCGGTCCGTACGAAGGACGAACTGCACGTCCACGTCAACACCGTGGCCCAGCGTCTCGAACGCGTCGGCCGGCTGCTCGGCCCCGACTGGCAGTCACCGGCGCGGGCCCTGGAGATCCAGCTGGCGCTGCGGCTGCACGCCATGTCGGAGGCCGTCGTACGGTGAACGGGGAGTTCCACCGTACGACGGCCTCCGACAGCGCCCCTCAGACTCCGCTGATACGGGAACCGGCGTCATCGGCCCGGCGCGGCGCGGGCACCCCCTGCCGGGCCGGCTCCGCCTCGACATCGGCCAGATCGCGATGCCGGGTCTCGCGGGCGCACACGATGGCGACGACGGTGATCAGCGCGGCGGCGATGACGTACAGGGCGATCGGCGTCGAGCTGTCGTAGTCGGCGAGCAGCGCGGTGGCGATGAGCGGCGCCGGCGCACCGGCCGCGACCGAGGAGAACTGCGCGCCGATCGAGGCACCGGAGTAGCGCATCCGGGTCGCGAACATCTCCGAGAAGAAGGCCGCCTGCGGCGCGTACATCGCACCGTGCAGCACCAGCCCGACCGTGACGGCCACGAGCAGATTGACGAAGCTCGCGCTGTCGATCAGCGCGAAGAACGGGAACATCCAGGCACCGACGCCGATGGCGCCGATCAGATAGACGGGCCGGCGCCCGATCCGGTCCGACAGCGCGCCCCAGGCGGGGATCACCGCGAAGTGGACGGCGGAGGCGATGAGTACGGCGTTGAGGGCCGTCTGCTTGCTCAGCCCCGCCGAGGTCGTGGCGTACACCAGGATGAAGGCGGTGATCACGTAGTAGCTGATGTTCTCGGCCATCCGCGCGCCCATCGCGACCAGCACATCCCGCCAGTGGTGCCGCATGACGGCGACGAGCGGCATCTTCTCCGTACCGGCCCCGGCAGCCGCCGCCTTCCGCTCCTCGGCCTTGGCCAACGCCTCCTTGAAGACCGGTGATTCATCGACGGAGAGCCGGATCCACAGGCCGACGATCACCAGCACCCCGGAGAGCAGGAAGGGAATGCGCCATCCCCACGAGCCGAAGGCCGCGTCCGAGAGCAGCGCGGTGAGCGCCGACAGCACCCCGGTGGCGAGCAACTGCCCGGCCGGCGCCCCGGTCTGCGGCCACGAGGCCCAGAACCCGCGCCGCTCGGCGTCCCCGTGCTCGGACACCAGCAGCACGGCCCCGCCCCACTCCCCACCGAGCGCGAACCCCTGAATCAGCCGCAACACGGTCAACAGCACGGGCGCCGCCGTACCGATGGTGGCGTGCGTGGGCATCAGCCCAATGGCGAACGTCGCCCCGCCCATCATCAGCAGACTCAGCACCAGCAGCTTCTTGCGCCCGATCCGGTCGCCGTAATGCCCGAACACCAACGCGCCGAGCGGCCGCGCGGCGAACCCCACGGCGTAGGTGAGAAAGGACAGCAGCGTCCCGACGAGCGGATCGGAGTCGGGAAAGAAGAGCTTGTTGAACACCAGCGCGGCGGCGGATCCGTAGAGGAAGAAGTCGTACCACTCGATGGTCGTGCCGATGAGGCTGGCGGCGACGATGCGCTTGAGGGAGCTGGGCGTTGGGGGAGCGGATGCCGAGGCAGCCATGGTCACCACTTCCGAGCGGTCTGGGGATGGTTGCTGTGTCGCCACACCGTAGGAATGCCCAGGTCAGGGGCCCATGTGGTGGGACACCATAGTTCGGCCCCGACGTGTGCGCGTGCGACCCATGTCAGGTGTCCGGGGCGCGCGGCACGTACATGATCGACAGCGGAGCGGGCGATATCGAGGGTGGGTCATTCGGCGCGAGTTCCATGTGTTCCCGGCTGTCGCGGTGAATCACTCCGATGCAGGAACATCACCCGCGAAGTCCGCTGGGCGCGATCAGCCCGATTGGTACTCATCGCCCAGGATCCGGTCGGGTAGGCGCCGGCCTCACGCGCGTCTCCTCCGCTCCGGAATCGCCCGCGCAGGTGAATCACACACGTGACATGAGGTTCCCCGGTTCAGCCATGGAGGTCACGGCACAAGGCGTGAGTACGCCAGCGGTTTCGATCTCTGGTAGGTGTTGGCGTAGCGCGAAAGACGTTGAAGCGCGGCGTCATCGACACCTTCGAGGTGGCCACGAACCTCACCACGCGATCAGCTCGGTTTCGATTCGCTCGAGAAGAGAATCTGAAGGAGAAAGGGCTCCCACTGTGTCTCATCACCTCGACACTCCGCTGGCTGCGCAGAACGGTCAGCTTTACATCGACGACCTGTATGTATTTGCCGGTGAGAGCAGCACGGTGTTCGTCATGGACGTCAACTCGAATATCACGGGCGTCTACGCGGAGCCGGGCTTCCACCCGGAGGCGCGCTACGAATTCAAGGTGCACTTCGACGGTGCCGACACCGAGACCCTCACGTACCGGATCGCCTTCAGCGAACCCGACGCGGACGGCCGCCAGAACTGGCAGTTGCACGCTCTGACGGGTGGCGATGCCCGGGAGGACACTGCGGAAGGCGAACTGGTGCTGCACGGGCGCACCGGAGAGACGGCGGCTGCCGGCGGCACTCGTGTCTGGGCCGGGCGCATCGCCGACCCCTTTTACATCGACCTCTCCCTGCTGGCTGTCATCAACGGGGCGATGGCCAAGGGCACCGCGGTGGACCTCTCGAGCTGGCGCCCGGGGGAGGCGAAGAACAGCTTCGAGGGCACCACCGTGGAGACGATCGTGCTCGAGGTGCCCCACAGCGACTCGCGTCTGCGGCCTGGGGCCCGCATCGGCGTGTGGTGCGCAACGAAACTGGCCACCGACGCCGGAGGCTGGCGGCAGATCAACCGGGGCGGTCACCCGATGATGTGGCCGATCTTCTGGCCCGGCGACACCGACTTCTCCAACCCCGCCAACACCCGGCACCCGTCCCAGGACGTGTCCGCCGCCGCGCAGTCCATTGGGGATCAGGTCGCCGCTGTCGTCGCGGCCACCGGCACTTCGGCCGACCCCCAGGGCTATGGCCGGACCGTGGCCGGACAGCTGTTCCCCGACGTTCTGTCCTATGTCGTCGGAACCCCGGCCAGCTTCGGATTCACCACCCGCAACGGCCGCACGCCGGCCGACAACGCGCCTGAGGTGATGCTCTCTCTCGTGACCAACATGGCGGTCCCGTCGGGTCTCAGGCCCTCGGTAGCCCAGCGGATGCGAGCCGACGGTTTTCCGTACGTCGTGCCGGCGTGACACGCGGCCGTGCCGTGCCCCGAGTGCACCGCCCCCTGCCGATGACGGTTTGCCAGGAACGTGTAACTGGCGCCGCGGCACCCGGGCCGATCATGGACGTGGAGATGTGCGGGCCTCGGCCCACGGCTGGACGACGGCTTCTCCCGGCCGGGGAGTGGGCCCGGTGGCCGCGCGCTGAGCGCTGATCCGCTACACGACGGCGCTGAACGTCTTCGGCCACACCGGCGATCCGCATAGGTCCAGCGACGATTTCGAAGGATTCCGCGCCTGCCCCCGCTTCGGCGTCATGCCAGAGGCACAGGTGGGGGAAGTGGCTGCACGGCGGTGCGAACAGAGCGGTCACGTGGCTGCTCCTTCACCGTGAGGGACGAGCGGCACCCTGGCCATGGCCCTCCTCGGCGCCCGGCCGGCCCGGATGGACGGCACCCGCGTCGACCGGCTGCCTGTCTCCACCGAGTACAAGCGTCCGTGGACAGGCCTGGAAGGGGTGTGGGCCGCCGAGTGCGTTCATGTGGTGAATGCTCGTGCTCTTGTGAACGCGCCGACCGCCATGCGGCATGATCAGTCCGTACCGGAGCCTCCGGCAACCGAAGCCGACCGTACTTCCGAGCCCGGTCACTCACCCTGGATGTGGGACCGCCTGCCCGGCGTCGAGGGGCTCACCGCGACGGGCACGCGCGCGGACCATGGCGTGACCCTCGAGCCGGCCGTTCCCTTTCGGTGCTCGGTGCTCGGTGCTCGGTGCTCCGGTGTCATAGGGATGCGGCGTGCTCTGTCAGGAGTGCCACCCCGGGGTGGGCGCTGTAGGGGCGGAGTACCTGACGCATGGTGGTGAGGGAGGCGTGGACCCGGGCCGATCGCAGGCCCGGATAGTCGTCGAGGAACCGCTTCCAGGTGGTGAGGGATTCTTCGAGGCTGCCCTGGCGGAGTTGTGATTCGGCCAGGAGGGCCGTGGTCAGTGCCCTGGCCCGGCGTGCCCGTGGTGCGCGGGCGCGCAGTGAGGCGTGGAAGGCCCGGTCGGCGGCCTGGTGGTCCCTGAGCGCCGTCAGTGTCCGGGCTCGCTGGTAGTGCAGAGCCGCGGTCGGGTAGCTGCCGAAGGGGTCGGAGGGATCCTGGTCCGCGCGGCTGTGGAGGACTTCCGCGGTCCGCAGGGCGAGGAGTGCCCGGGGGCGGTCGTGGGCGCGTGCGTGGGCCAGGGCCAACTGGGACTGGGTGAAGGACTGGGTCAGGGGCGAGGAGTGGCGTGCGGCGGTGGTGGCGGCCTGTTCGGTCAGGGTGAGCGCGGGCTGCCGGTGTCCGAGTTCCAGCGCGTGGGAGGCGAGTGCTCGCAGAGCGATGGTGTACGTGTGCGGGTCTTCGGCTTCGGCGGCCAGGTGGGCGGCTGTGCGGTGGTAGTGCTGGGCCAGGGCGTCGGCGCTGTCGTCGGCGCACATGTTGCCCAGCAGGACGGTGAGCTGCGCCGCTTGTGTGAGGAGCTGTTTGTGCACCACCTCACCGGCTTCGGCGAGGAGCCAGGGGGTGACGTCGTCGGCGAGGTAGGCGGTGAGCGCGGTGCGGGCGTGGCCGCCGCCGAAGGTCCCGGCCGAGGCCGCGAAGAAGGCGGTCATGCTCTGGAGCGCCTCGACCTCCGTACGGCCCACTCGGCGTCCGGCCGCGACTCCCGCGCGCCGGGCCGTGGTCCGGGAGAGAAGGTCCTCCCAGTTCGGGACCGTCAGCGCGGTGTGGCTATAGACATCCACACCCAGTTGTCCTCCCCGGGTGGGGTCCAGTTGGCTGTTGGTGAGTTTGGCCAGATGGTGCACGGGGTTTGCCTCCCAGGACCAGTCCGGTATGCGGGCGGGGGCGTGGGTCAGACCGGCGTCGTCCGCGGCCAGGGGTCTGCCGAGGCGCCGGGCGAGTGCCTCAAGGATGTAGGCGGGCGCGGGGGGACGAGGACGGGTGCCCGTGAGCCAGCGCGTCACCGTCGAGCGGTGCACGGTCAGGTCGTGACCGCGTTCGGACGCCACCGACGAGATGGCGTGGGCGAGCTGGGCCGTGTTCCATCCCGCCTCCTCGAGAAGCCGCGCAAGCCGTGCGTTGGGTTGCTGAGAGGACACTTCTTCCTCGTTCTCAGCCCTAAGGCATGTCTTCGAAGTCCCGTTCGCCCGGCAGCGTCCGGTACGCACGCTCGCCGCGCTTTCGGGATCATCCACGTACGGCCTGTACGGGAATGACCTTCCGCTTCGCGATCGCACGTACTGGACGCCATCGGACCCGCCTTGTGAGCGGACGACGCCGCTCCGAAGCCATGCCCTTTCCAAGATGACTTGGTGGCGGCGCTCTTCACAAGGGCGCATAGGTGGAGCACGCGCAGCACGCCAGCGCTTCAACTCCCCTGTGCGGGAACGGGTTCGGCGGATGTGCCGAAGGGGAGTTACCCGCCCGGATCGGGCACTCAATCCCGGTGCACCGTCGAGGGCCGGTTCCCCTGCCCGGTATCGGCTGCGCGTTATGGATTCTGTTGGATTCTGTGCGACAGGCCCTGGCGGATCCGGTGGATTCCGGCGGACAATCCACAGGACGGGCGCCTCTGCACGCTCAGCCCTGTCGTCTTCAACTCGCGCCCCGCGTTTGCCCGGTGGGTCCGGCTCCGGCCGCACCCGCGAGGTGGGTCCGGCTCCGGCCGCGCCCGCGAGGCGGGTCCGGCTCCGGCCGCACCCGCGACCGCGCCGCTCCCGAGTGAGAGGGACAAGCGATGACGAACAGCAGACCGAGTTCAGCCCATCGATCGCGTGCCGTGTGCGCGACCGCGCTCGCAGGGGTGCTGTGCCTGGTGACCCCGGCGGTGGCTCAGGGCGACGCGAGCGACACCCGGCCCGGCGTCCCGGCTCAGGCCGATGGCGCCGTCTGGACCGTGTCCCGTGGCGGACCCGCCGCCGTCGTACGGCTCGACCCCGCCGGTGGCTCCGTCACCCTCGCCGTACGCGACGGGAGCCGCACCCTCGTGGAGCCCTCGCCCGTCGGCATCGTCACCGAGGAAGCGGATCTGACGCACGGGCTGCGCCTGGTGGACCGTGAGGACCGTCATATCGCGGAGCGCTACACCACCCTCGTCGGCAAGGAGCGCCGCCGCACCGTCGACATGGCCGAGTCGCGCTTCACCCTGCAAGGGGCGGACGGGGCCCGGGTCGATCTGGTCGTGCGCGCGGCCGACGACGGGGTCGCTTACCGCTACGTGCTCCCCGGCGGTGACGGCGTCGGCGGCTCGGGCGCCGTGCTGCGCGAGGCGTCCGGCTTCGTACTGCCGGAAGACGCGCCCGCCCGGCTGAGCGACTACTCGGTCAACTACGAACAGCCGTACGACGGTACGACCGCCGCCGGCGCGGAGAGCGGACAGTACGCCTACCCCGCGCTCTTCCAGGTGGGCGACGACCACGTACTGCTCTCCGAGGCGGACGTCGACGGCCGCTATCCCGCGAGCCGCCTCGTGCACACGGCGGGCAGCGGTCGCTACGACGTGGCGCTGGCCGACCCCTCCGTGCCCATACCCTCCGACGGTCCGCTCGCCACCCCCTGGCGGACCGTGATCGCGGGCGATCTGGCCACCGTGACCGAGTCCACGCTCGTGGACGACCTGGCTCCGCCGTCCCGCGTCGCGGACACCTCCTGGATCCGCCCCGGTAAGGTCGCCTGGTCCTGGCTCGCCGGCTTCGGCGCGGCGCAGCGCAGCCTGGAGACCCAGCAGCGGTTCGTGGACTACGCGGCGGCGCACGGCTGGGAGTACTCCCTGGTCGACGACGGCTGGAACACCACCGACTGGATGCCGCAACTGATGGAGTACGCCGAACGGCGCGGCGTGGGCGTCCTGTTGTGGATGCACTGGACCGATCTCGACACCGCCGCCGAGCGCACGGAGCAGCTGGACAAGGTCAAGAAGTGGGGCGCCGCCGGACTGAAGATCGACTTCATGGACTCCGACTCGCGCGAACGCATGGGGTGGTACGACGAGATCCTCCGGGACACCGCCGACCGTGAGCTGATGGTCAACTTCCACGGCTCGACCCTCCCGCACGGCATGCAGCGCACCTGGCCGCACGTGATGGCGATGGAAGGCGTGCACGGCGCCGAGCAGGGCGATGTCCAGGCCGACGACATGGCCACACTGCCCTACACGCGCAACGTGGTGGGCTCCATGGATTTCACCCCCATGGGCTTCCAGTTCGGGCAGCGCAACAACACCGAGGCCGCCGAGCTGGCGCTCTCCGTCGTGTACGAGTCCGGGTTCCAGAACTACGCGGGCAGCGTCGAGGCGTACCGGGCCCGGCCCGAGGTCGCCCGGTTCCTCGAACAGGTCCCGACCGTCTGGGACGAGAGCCGGCTCGTCGCCGGTGTGCCCGGTGAGGGGGCGACCTTCGCGCGCAGGAACGGCGACCGGTGGTTCCTCGGCTCCGTCAGGGCGGGCGACGCGCGTACGGAGCGGGTGCCGTTGACGTTCCTGGGACCCGGTTCGTGGCGGGTCGATGTCGTGCGGGACGGCGCCGGCGGGCTGGTCCGGCAGAGCCAGGTGATGGACCGTCACGGCATGCTCGCCGTACCGGTGTGGGCGGACGGAGGCTTCGTCGCTCAGATCTGCCGCGCCGTGCCGGGCCGCGAGAGCTGCGACCGGCCCGTGGACGCGGTGCCGGTCGGCACGTTGTCCGTGACCCCGGCGAAGGCCGACGCCCGGCCGGGAACGACGGTCGACATCGAGGCGGGCTTCGTGCTGGACGAGGCGGGCCCCGCCGAGGACGTGACGCTGAGCGCCCGTACCCCCGACGGCTGGGCGGTCGACGGCGCCGGCGCGACGGCGGACGAGCTGGCCGACGGCGCCGAACTGACGGCGTCCTGGCGGGTCACGGTCCCCGTCGATCCGGCGTACGGGGCCACGGAGATCCCGGTCACGGTGGCCTACCGGGACCCGGACGCCCGGCGGGGCGCGCCGCCGCTGACGGTCGAGCGCACCGTACGTGTCTTCGTGGCGCGCGAAGGCATGGTGTACGTCAGCTCGTTGCCGTTCGTCTCCGAGACGAACGGCTGGGGCCCGGTCGAGCGCGACCTGTCCAACGGCGAGAACGGCGCGGGCGACGGCGGCCCGCTGCGGCTCGGCGCCGTGACGTACGACAAGGGGCTCGGGGTGCACGCGCGGTCCGAGGTGACCGTCGATCTGAACGGCGCGTACGACCGTTTCATGGCCCGGACCGGCATCGACGAGGAGAAGCCGGACAAGGGCTCGGTGGTCTTCGAAGTGATCGGCGACGGCCGGGTCCTGGCCGGCAGCGGCGTGCTGGGGCCGGCGGACGCGGCGCACGCGTTCGACGTCGACGTGAGCGGGGTACGGCGGCTGACGCTGCGCGTCACGGACGGCGGCGACGGCATCGACTCGGACCACGGGGACTGGGCGGACGCGCAACTGCGGGAGAACGACGCGTAGGGCGTGTTGGAGGAGTCCCAGCTGCCTGCCCATGTGCCCGTCTGCCCGTCTGCCCGGCTGTCAGGCAGACGGGCACCTTCCTCGGATCCGCCTGGGGCTTGATCGTTCGGCTCGTGGCGCTCGCGAGGAGCGACGAGTACGGGCTCGCCCGACCTCCGCGTGTGGTCCTCGACCCCGCCCCCGGACGCACGCCCTGTCGGAGGCGAACGGACCGCCCCCGGTCACCACGGACCGGGGGTTGTCAGTGGCAGGTGCCAGAATTTCCCTCATGTCTCTCGCCGACCTGACTTTCGATCGCTGGCGCGCCCTGGACCGGGACGCCGCGCACCGCCGTGCCCGGGAAGCCGCACAGCAGGTGAACGGACGACTGGTCGACTTCGACGGCGGCCCGCATCCGGGCGGTTCTCTGTATCGCGCGGTGATCGAGCGCGAGGGGCAGCGGTTCGCCCTGATACCCGGCGGCGAGGTGCGGGTGGGGTTCGACCTGGACGCCTGGCAGCCACTGCCGGAACAGCTCGACTCGTACCGGACCGAGAGCCTTGCCGCCGGGTTCGGTTTCGACGACGACCTCGCCGACCATCTCGCGCGGTATCTCACCCCGAGGCGTTCGGTCACGGTGCCGACCGTGCTGATGGCGGTGGAGCCGGAGGAACTGTCCGGGGAAGGCCCCGTCGTGGAATCCCTCGCTGAGCGCGGTCTGCGACTGCCTGGTCCGGACGAATGGGAACACGCCTGCGGGGCGGGCGCCGAGACGCTGTTCCGCTGGGGGTCCGCCTGCCCGCTCGACCGTTCCCCATACGGCGGCAGCGGCGACGGCGGCACCGTCGCCGCCGACGGCGCCGGCCACGACCGCCCGGCCGATCACCGGCACCGGCCGAACGGCTTCGGTCTGCACATAGCCCGTGACGTCTACGAGTCGGAAGTGACGTCCGACAGGGGATCGGTCTACGGCGGCGACGGTGGCGAGGCGGTCTGCGGTGGGTACGGCGCCTTCGTCAGCTGGCTGCCCCTGGCGACCGCCAACCGCAACCCCGGCATGGCCGAATTCATCAACGGCCCCGAGGGCGAGGACATGAGCGATGAGTTCGGTGTCCGTCCGGTCCTCGACCTCGGCTGAACGGGGCGCATGTTCCGTCCGGTTCGGCCGTGACGCGTGACGGCGTGAAGATCCGATCAATCGCGCTGGCCGATTCCCGTTCCCCGCACTGCTGTTGAGGCCGTCTTCGCCAGGGGAGAGGTCAAGGGGGACATTTTGTCATGGGGGAAAACTAATCTTCGGATAGTTCAGCGCCGACCCTTGACCCTCCTAGACCTCCGATGTTCACTACGCCTGACGACGACGCCGCCGCCTCGTCGTACCTCACCGCTTCGCTCAGCCAGCGCCCTCGCGCGCCCCGAGAGAGGACCGGATAGTGCGCACTGTGTCCCGTGCCCTGATCGCGCTCGTACTGGCGGCCGTGTCGCTCGTCGCCGCACCGCAGGCCCCACCCGCCGAGGCGGCGCCCGCGTCGACCGCCGACCCGGCCGTGGCCAGGACCCGGGCGGACGACCAGGCCCGGCCTCCCGCCCCGGCCGGTGCCGCCGCGCCCCTCACCAAGGTCCTGGTCTTCTCCAAGACCGCCGGATTCCGGCATTCCGCCATCCCGGCCGGGATCGCCGCCGTCCAGAAGCTCGGCACGGCCAACGGGTTCGCCGTGACCGCCACAGAGGACGCCGGGGCGTTCACCGCCGCCAACCTGGCGCAGTACCAGGCGGTGATCTGGCTCTCCACCACCGGCGACGTGCTGAACCCCGCGCAGCAGACCGCCTTCGAGTCGTACGTCGCGAATGGCGGCGGTTACGTCGGTGTGCACGCCGCGGCCGACACCGAGTACGACTGGCCCTGGTACGGCGGGCTCGTCGGCGCGTACTTCGCCTCACACCCCGCCACCCAGCCGGCCACCGTCAAGGTCGAGGACCGCGCGTCCGTCTCCACCTCGCATCTGCCGCAGCGCTGGACCCGCACCGACGAGTGGTACAACTACCGCGCCAGTCCGCGCTCGGCGGTGAAGGTGCTCGCCAGCCTGGACGAGACGTCGTACTCCGGAGGCACCATGGGCGATCATCCGATCACCTGGTGCCAGGACTACCGGGGCGGACGGTCCTGGTACACCGGGCTCGGCCACACCGAGGAGTCGTACGCGGACCCCGCCTTCACCACCATGCTCCTCGGCGGCATCCAGACCGCGGCGCGCGCCAAGGCCGCCGACTGCCGTCCGGAGACCGGCTACACACCGCTGTTCGACGGCAGCCAGGCCAGCCTCGACACGTGGCGGCAGGCGGGCGCGGGCAGTTTCAGCCTCGCCGACGGCACGCTCTCCTCGGTCGGCGGCATGGGCCTGCTCTGGTATCCGGTGACCCCCTTCGCCAACTACTCGCTCAAGGCTGACTGGATGATGCCGGGCGACGACAACGGCGGCGTCTTCATCGGCTTCCCCGACCCGCAGGGCGACCCCTGGAAGCCGGTCGACCTCGGCCACGAGATCCAGATCGACGCGTCCGACGGCGACCCGACCCGTACCACCGGGAGCGTCTACAGCTTCCGGGCTCCCGACACGGCGGCGCGGGCGGCGGCTCTCAACCCGCCCGGGACCTGGAACAGTTACGAGATCGCGGTGCACGGCCGGCACGTCGAGATCTGGCTCAACGGCGTCAAGATCAACGACTACACCAGCAACCGTGACATCGCCCTCGGTCACATCGGCCTCCAGAACGACGGCGCGGGCCTGGACATCAACTACCGCAACGTCCGCATCAAGCAGGACGGCGCGTCGGCCACCGATCTGGCGCGGGGCAAGCCCGTCACGGTCACCAGCGTCGAGCCCGGCAGTACGCATGTCGGTGCCAACGCGGTGGACGGCGACTCCACCACCCGCTGGGGCAGCGCGTACGCCGACCCGCAGTCGATCACCGTCGACCTCGGCGGCGTCCATGCGCTCCAGCGGGTCCGGCTCAACTGGGAGACCGCGCACGCCACGGCGTACACGGTCCAGACGTCCACGGACAACGTCACCTGGCGCACCGTCAGTACGGTCACGGCGGGCAACGGGGGGCTCGACGAGATCGCCGTGAGCGGCACCGGGCGGTACGTACGGGTCCAGGGCACCACACGCGCGACGCAGTACGGCTACTCCCTCTGGGACCTGGCCGTGTACGGCACCAGTCAGTAACCACAGTCACCACCCGATCGACCCGCCCGGACGACCTGGGGCGTGACAGTACGGCTGTCGCGCCCCGGGCCGTCGGGCGCCCCCCACC
This sequence comes from Streptomyces sp. NPDC088147, assembly GCF_044741565.1. NCBI lineage: Bacteria > Bacillati > Actinomycetota > Actinomycetes > Kitasatosporales > Streptomycetaceae > Streptomyces > Streptomyces sp. NPDC088147. Next base: position 353,067 of record NZ_JBIUSY010000011.1, read on the forward strand.
CCGCGACCGGCTCTGGAGGTTCCGTGTTGTCGCGCGCTGTCGCCTGCCTGACCGCCCTGTTGACCCTGACCGCGCTTCTGCTCGCGCCCAGCGCCGTGGCAGCGGACCCGGAGGCCGGCGGGAGACCCGCGGCCACCCTCGCGACGACCACCGACCGCGAGGCCGCCGCCCCGCCGCCCACCAGCGGCTTCGAGAGGGTCAAGCTCGACGGCGGTCTCGGCATGGGCGAGCCGATCGAGCTGGCCGTACTGCCCGACGGCAAGGTCCTGTACATCAACCGCGGCACCAGCGCCGCGGGCGGCCAGGTCCGCCTCTACAACCCCGTCACCAAATCCACGACGGTCGCGCTGACCGTCCCCCTGGACGCGCGCTTCGAGGACGGGCTGATCGGCATCACCCTGCACCCGAAGTTCGCCACCACCGGCTGGGTGATGCTGTTCTACTCGCCCAAGAGCACCCCGCTGGTGAACCGGATCTCCCGGTTCACCTTCAGCCAGAGCACCCACACCATCGCCCCGTCCAGCGAAGACATGATCATCGAGTGGCCGACCGAACGTGAGATGTGCTGCCACTCGGCCGGCTCCATGTCCTGGGACACGGCGGGCAACCTCTACTTCGCGGTCGGCGACAACACCAACTCCGGCGGTGACGCGCAGGGCATGGCCCCGATCGACGAACGCCCGTCGCGGCACGCGCAGTTCGACGCCCAGCGCACCTCGGGCAACGCGAACGATCTGCGTGGGAAGATCAACCGTATCCACCCGGAGGACAACGGCACGTACACCGTCCCCGACGGCAACCTCTTCGCCAAGGGCACCGCGGGCACCCGTCCCGAGGTCTATGTGATGGGCGTGCGCAACCCGTACCGCGTCTGGGTCGACAAGAAGGCGAACAACACCCTGTACTGGGGCGAGGTCGGCCCCGACGCCGGAGCGACCATCCCCGCGCGCGGCCCGGCGGCCTACGACGAGTTCAACCGGGCGACCGGCCCCGGCAACTACGGCTGGCCGTACTGCGGCGGCCCCAACGTGGCGTACAACGACTGGGACTTCGCGGCCAACCAGCCGCGCGGCTGGTTCCCCTGCGGCGGCGGCACCGGCCCGGTCAACAACTCTCCGCGCAACACCGGCATCCAGCAACTGCCGCCCACCAAGCCGTCGTTGGTGTGGGAGCAGCATGGCGGCAGCAAGGAGTGGCCGCAGCTCGACAACCCCGGCGGCTGCGGTTCGCCCAACCACACCGAGGTCTACCACTACGACGCGAATCTCAACTCCGACGTCAAGTGGCCTCAGTACTACGACAACAAGCTGCTGATCTCCGAGTACTGCCGTAACTGGATCAAGGAAGTGCAGTTCGGCAACGGCAACGCGTCCACCGGTACGCCGACGGCGATCGAGCCGGTCCTGGACGGTATGAAGTTCGTCCACCCGATCGACATGGAGTTCGGGCCCGACGGCTCGCTGTATCTCCTCGAATACGGCAGCGGTTACTTCTCGGGCGCCGAGGACGCCGGTCTCTACAAGATCAACTACGTGCAGGGCGGCCGGTCGCCCCTCGCCAAGGCCTCCGTGAACAAGGACAACGGACTCGCGCCGCTGGCCGTAACGTTCTCCAGCGCCGGCAGCAGCGACCCGGACAACGACCCGCTCAGCTACGCGTGGGACTTCACCGACAACGGAAGCACCGATTCCACCGCCGCCAACCCGACCTTCACCTATCCGTCGAACGGCAGCTTCCAGGCGAGACTCACGGTCAGCGACGGCACCGGCCGCACCGGCACCGCGACGATCCCGATCGTGGTCGGCAACAGTCGCCCCACGCTGACGATCTCGCAGCCGCCGGCCGGCGGCGCGTTCGAGTGGAACGAGAACGTCACCGTCACCGCGTCGGCGACCGACCCCGAGGACGGCTCGACCGGCCCGATCGACTGCTCGAAGGTGATCGTACGGATCGCCCTGGGCCACCAGGAGCACGCACACGAGGTCGCCGAAGGCACCGGATGCTCCACGACCTTCAACACCGGACCGATCCACTCCGGCCTGGACGCCACGCAATTCTACGTGGTGCGGGCCAGCTACACGGACAAGGGTGCCAACGGCACCGTAGCGCTGACCGGGGAGAAGGAGCTCAGCCTCTGGCCCAAGAAGTGGCAGGCGGAGCACTTCGCGCAGCTCTCCGGACCCCAGATCATCACGGCCGCCGGGGCCGAGGGCGGCAAACGCCTGGGCGATGTGCAGAACAACGAGTGGGTCAAGTACCACCCGGTGAGCCTCAAGGGCGTCACCGGCATCAGGGCACGCGTCTCCTCCGACAAGGCGGGGAACGTGGCGACCTTCCGGTACGACTCCGTCACCGGTCCCGTGGTCGGGCGGGTGACCGTGCCCAACACCGGCGGCTGGGAGACGTACACCGAGGTGAACGTGCCCGTCACGAACGCCGTGGAGCAGCCGCGTGATCTCTTCGTCGTCTTCACCGGCGGCTCCGGCGCCCTTCTCGACCTCGACAGCTACACCTTCACCGGGCCCGGCATCAGCCGTCCCGGCTCCATGACCGCCCGTGGGAGTGATGCTCAGTGATCACCGCGAGATTTGACCGGCCAGCGAGTCCGGCCGCACATACGAGACGCACGAGCACTCGCACGAGTACACGCACGAGTACACGCACGAAGGCACGCGGGAGAACGCGCGCCGCACGCCTGCTGGGCGCTGTCCTCGTCCTCGTCTGTACCGTGAGCGGCCTGTCGGGCGGCTCACCGGCCGTGGCCTCACCCACCGACGCCGCCTTCAACTCCTCCACCGGCGCGCTGAACGTGGACTACGCGAAGTACCTGTCCAAGCACGACATCGTCTACAACCGGCCGACCACCGAGCCCAAGCACGGCCTCACGGTCGGCAACGGCCGTACCGGCGCGATGGCCTGGCAGAACAACGGCTTCAACATGCAGGTGTCCGGCGTGGACACCTCGCAGCAGACCGCCTTCGGCGCCGGGCTGCTCAACCTGTCCACCACCCCGGCGATGGACAGCGGCTACTCCACGTTCCAGCAGCGTCTCTCCCTCTACGACGGCACCCTCACCACCACGTACGACAACAACCGCACCGTCACGGTGATGGGCAAGCCCAACTCGGAGGTCATGGGCATCCATGTGGAGGACACCCGCTCCGGGGTCTCCGCGATCAACCTGGATCTGAGCCTGTGGGACGTCGCCGGGCTCGGCAACAGCGGCGATGTGCCGAACATGGACACCTGGCGGACGGTGTCCACATACGCGGACTCCACCGGCGCCGGACTCAGTCGCGGCCAGGCGGACCCGCAGAACTTCGGCTACACCCTCGGCGCGACCGTGGAGGGCGCCGCGTACACCGCGCGCGTCGTGGACGGCCGTAAGGTGCGGCTCTCGATCACACCGGACTCCAGCTACACCATCTGGTTCACCGCGAGCAGCCGTCTCAACGCCCCGAGCCACAACTCGGTCGCCGAGGCCAAGCGCGCGCTCGCGGAGGTCAAGGCCGCCGGATACACCAGCACCAACAACAGCTACCTCAACTGGTGGCACGCGTTCTGGCAGAAGTCGTTCGTCCAGTACTCCAACGGGTCCCGTGAAGCGGACTACATGGAGAACGTCTACTACCTCTCCACCTACATGATCGCGGCGGCCGGATACGGAAACTATCCCGCCCACTTCATCAACGGCGTCTTCCGGGCCACCGGGGACGCCACGAAATGGAGCAACTCGTACTGGTACTGGAATCAACGGGACATCTACAACTCGTTCCTGGCCTCGAACCACGCCGATCTCATGAACGGGTTCAACAACCTCTACAGCCGCAATTTCGACGCGCTGAAGGCGTACACCAGAACCCGGTACAACGTGGACGGCATCTGGGTGCCGGAGACGATGGGCTGGGACGGCAACGCGCGCGGCACGGTCAACAGCGACTTCACCAACAACATATGGTCGACCGGCACCGAGGCCGCGTACAACATGTACCTCCAGTACACGTATACGAACGACACCAACTACCTGCGGAACACGGCCTATCCGTTCATGCGCGAGGTCGCCAAGTTCTACCAGGCGAAGCTGTCGTTCAACAGCTCGACCGGCAAGTACTACGTGGCCACGTCCCACGCGCACGAGACGTACTGGAACGTGCCGAACGCGATCACCGACCTGGCGGCCGTACGCACCCTGTTCCCGCTCGCCATCAAGGCGAGCAACCAGCTGGGCCTGGACGCCTCACTGCGACCGCAGTGGCAGAACATCCTGGACAACCTGATCGCCTATCCCTCCGACACGAACGCGAACACCTATCTGCCGCACACGCCCCCGATCGCGCAGACGCGTAACAACGAGAATGTCGCGGCCGAACTGATCTGGCCGTACGACCTCACCGGCATCGGCTATCCCGACCAGCAGAAGGCGATCAACACCTGGAACGCCAGGCCGTTCCCGTACGGAAACGTATGGGCCAACGACGCGATCCAGGCCGCCAGGCTCGGGCTCGGAAATCAGACGCTCCAGGGTCTGAAGACCATGCTGCAGAAGTACCAGAACTACCCGAACGGCATGACCAGCAACACCAACGGCGTCTTCGAATATCTCGGCGTACATCTGGCCGCGACGAACGAGTCGCTGCTCCAGTCGTACAACGACAAGATCCGGGTCTTTCCCGCCGTGCCCACCGATTCCACCTTCGTCGGCAAATTCAGCCTGCTGGCCAAGGGCGGATTCATGGTCAGTTCGGAGAGGGAGGCCGGCGAGGTCAAGTACGTCGGACTGAAGAGCCAGTTCGGCAACGCGGCCCGCGTCGTCAATCCGTGGGGGACCCAGGAGGTCAGGGTCCGCAGGACCTCCGACAACGCCATCGTGACGACGTCCAGCGGCGCCGAGATCACCTTCAACACCGGGGCGAACCAGGTGTACGTCGTCGAGCGGACCGCCAAACCGCTCAGCTCCTACAGTCAGACGCAGCTCACCGGCACCGCGAACCAGGGCATGAAGTCCCTGGCCGGCACCAGCTCCACCCTGGGGTCGAACGCGGCCGCCGACCCGATGGTGAACAACACCGCGCTGACGTACGACAGCAACTGGCATCTCACGAACAGCCGCGGTTACGGCGACTTCAACGACGACACCCACCACAGCACCACGGTGGACGCGGTCGCGTCGTACACCTTCACCGGCACCGGGATCCAGTATCTGTCCGAACGCAACGGCGACATGGGGACGGTCGACGTCTATCTCGACAACGTCTTCCAGGCCACGGTGAATCTCAGAGCCGACGGCGCGCGACAGGTCCAGCAGGTCGTGTGGCAGAAACAGGATCTCGCTCGTGGTTCGCACACGATCAGGATCGTGAACCGCAGTACATCCGTGGGGATGGTGGACGCGCTGCGCATCACTCCCTGACCCACATCCCGACGAGCCGCCCATGACCGTGGCCCCGCGCGGAGGACGCCGCGCGGGGCCACACCATGAGAGGGGAGCCTCGGGCCAGGAGGCCGGATGACCCGGTGAAACGAGCGGTCGGGCGAGGATGGCCGGACTGGTGCGTGCGGCGACCTGCGCGCCACGAGTGGTGAGCTGTTCTCCCACCCCGGCGACGCGACCATCGGCATGGGCGGTGAACGACACGTCCACATCAGCCGACTCGGCGATCCAGCTGCGGCCGGCACGGATACCGGCCAGGATCGCCGCGGTGCTCAGCTCCTCGGCGAAGACCACGGTGTGAGGGATCCCGATCTGTCCCTCCACGTGGGTGTCGCTGTTGCCCTTCAGCCGCCGAGAATCCGCTCCCACAGCAGCCCGTCCCGCCAGCTCCCGTCGAGAAAGATCGAGGAGTGCGCGACGCCGTACGGGCTGAAGCCGTTGCGGCGCAGTACCCGCTGCGACGGCAGATTCTCCAGATTGGTGGACGCCTCGGCCCGGTGCAACCCGAGTTCGTCCGTCATCACCCGGAGTACGAGACCGACGGCGTGTCCGGCGTGCCCTTGATTCTGGGCGACGCCGGCGATCCAGTAGCCGACGGAGCCGCGGCGCAGGTGCGGCTGCGGCAGGATGCCTCCGACGGTGATCTGCCCGATCACCTGGTCGTCGGCGAGCACCACGCCCGGCCAGACGGAGCCGGCCCGGTATCCGGCCAGCAGGCCGTCGATCCGCTCCGCCTGGCCCTCCGGGGTGAAGAATTCGGCCGGCTGGGCCGGTTCCCACGGCCGGAAGGCCTCGAAGTCCCGCTCCCGGTGCGCGGCTATCGGGGCGGCGTCGGTGGGCTCGATCAGGCGGATCCTGGTGGTGCCGCGCATGTGCTGATCCTTGTCGCAGTGCGTTGGATGAAACAGCAAGCGTAGGCGAGCGTGCCCGCGCCGCCGCTATACCCTGAGCCCTCGTCCGTACTACCTGGGGGAAGCATGACAAGCAGGTTCACCGAGCTGGCCGTTGACTGCCACGACCCGGAGAGGCTCGCGGCCTTCTGGTGCGACGTGCTGGACTTCACGGTGATCGACCGGAGCGAAGGCAGGGTCGAGATCGGCTCCTGGGTGCCGACCGTCGAGGAGGTCCGGGCCCGCCAGATGCCGCCCACCGTGCAGTTCATCCAGGTGCCCGAGGGCAGGACCGCGAAGAACCGGCTTCACCTCGATGTCAGTCCGATCGACGGCAGCACGGAGGACGAGGTGACCAGACTGCTCGGCCTCGGCGCCACCACGGCGGATGTGGGCCAGGGCCCGGACCGGAACTGGGTGGTCATGGCAGATCCCGAGGGCAACGAATTCTGCGTCCTGCGCAGCCTGGCACCGCAGACCTAGGCCGTGTGCCGGATCGTTCCGCCGAACGGGGTCCCCATCGCCCGGAGCGGTGTCAGTCGCGGGGCAGCAGTGTTCCCAAGGGGCCGAGATCCAGATTGAGGTCTTCCATGCTGAGCCCGTGCTGTTCGCAGAGTTCGTTCATGCGTTCGTCGAGCAGCATGAGTGTGGTACCGATCCGGTCGACCTGCTCGTCGGAGAGATCGCCCTGCTCCACCCGGCGGATCGCCTGGCGTTCCATGAGCTGACGCAGGAGTTCCACGATGGTCAGGACCAGGGCGACCAGGTCGCGTCCCATCTGATCGCGGTCCACGTCGATTCGCGCACTGGTCACAGTGGTCCTCCGTCCGCCCAAGGAGCGGGAACGCGTTCGCTCACCGAGGAGAGCAGGGCGTGCAGTGACAGTCGGACCAATGGGACGTCCGCGATCGCGATGACGAGGTCGCCGCTCACGACCACGCCCGTCGCCAGTACACGGTCCAGGAGATCGACCAGGGGCACTCCGATGGGGCCGGTCAGCGGCTCCGGAGTGGCCCAGGGGACGGGCTCACGCGTCGTCATCCTCATACCTCGCCGACGAAGGAGTAGGGCACCCAGGGTCCGGACATCTCGATGTCCATGCCGGTCGAACGGCGCAGTGCCCTGACCGTACGGGCGACATCGTCGTACCGCTTCTCGTCCACGAGGTAGGCGGCGTTGAGCACTTGCGTCCTGCGCGGCTCCAGCGGTTCCTGAACGTGTGTCCGCAGGTGCCGGGATGCCGCGGCCACGGTGCGCATCGCCGTGTCCACCGTCTCGGCGGCGCGCAGTGCTTCGTCATGGTGCTGTTCGCGCCGCTTCTGGATGCCTCGCTTGCGGTCCAGATAGGCTCGGCCGTCGCCGGAGGACGGACGCCCACGGCCCGCTCCTGCGGACGAGGACGAGGACGAGGATGAGGGCGAGGACGACGACGAGGGGGAGGGGGACGGCGAGGGCGTGGGCGTCTGTGCGGCGGCGGGACGGGGTGGTGGCGCCGCGTACACCTTCACTCCCCACTCGACGCGCCCCTCGATACGGCGCAGCACGGTGTGGAAGCGTTCGGCGTCCTGCCGGAGACCTTGCCGGGCTCGCTCGTCACTCCGGTAGAGCGTGGCCAGCGGAAGGGGCACCGTCGCTCCACGCGCCGCGACCGCGGAGACGACGTGGTGATGAGCACGCGCGCAGCGCTCCAGTTCCCCCTGGTCCGAGAGGCGTTCGCGCCAGGCGTCCTCGCTGAAGCGCGCGGCCTCGACATGCTGCACGACGGCCGTGAGCGCGCCGAGGGACAGGGGCCGCACCGGGGAGTTCTCGCCGAGTCCGGGGAGCGTCGCGAGTGCGTGGTGGTCGATGTGCGCGCAGACGGCGAACACGTAGGTGGCGGTGTGTTCCTGAAGCGTGGGGCCGGGGGCGGTCATGTCCCTCGCCTCTCCTTGGCGGGCGTTGAGGGCGGGGCCTGTTCGAGACTGGATTCGAGGGCTTCCAGACGGGCGCGCAGTTCGTCGTTCTCGTCCTGGAGAGCCGTGCGCGCGGCGCGTGAGCTGAGAGCCGGGTCGGTCTCCCACCAGTCGATGCCGGCCTTCTTGGCGGTCTCCACGGACGCGACGAACAGCCGTAGCCGGATGGTCAGCAGTTCGATGTCGAGCAGGTCGATCTTGATGTCCCCGGCGATGACGATGCCTTTGTCGAGGACGCGTTCGAGGATGTCGGCGAGGTTGGTGGTGCTCGTGCCGTGGACGGGGGCGCCGTCGTGTCTGAAGTCGACGGAGGTCACCGGGCCTCTTCCTCTTCCTCGTCCTCATCCGGCTCTTCTTCGTCGTCGTCCTCGTCCTCTTCTTCGTCCTCTTCCTCGTCCTCGTATGTCCAGTCGCCGTCCTCCTCGTCCTGTGCGGCCTCCTCCTCTTCCACCACCTCTTCGTGGGTGCGAACGACCTCACCGTCACGGATCTCGCCCCGCCACGCGTCCTCGGGCTCTTCGTCGGTGAGCGTGACGTAACGCTGGAAGTGTTTGAGGTCCAGACGCAGACGCCGTCCCTGCGCACGCCACAGGTTTCCGGTCTTCTCGAAGAAGCCGGACGGGTAGTACTCGACGACAAGGACGATCCGCGTCAGGGCCGGTGCCAGCTCATGGAAGCTGACCGCTCCCCGGGTGGTGCCCTTGGCGCCCTCCGAGGTCCATACGATGCGCTCGTCGGGTACCTGCTCCTGAACTGTCGCCTTGAAAGCGCGGGTCGAGGGACCGACCTTGGTCTTCCAGTCGCTCGTCACCTCATCGCTCCGCGACACATCCCGTACGCCTTTGGTGAAGCCGCTGAACTTCTCGTACTGCGTCCAGTGGTCATAGGCCGTACGGAGCGGCACGCCCACATCGATCACCTCGATGATGTTCGTCACCTTGGTGTCTCCGGACGTGCGTCCCCCGCTGCCACCGCCGAGGGCCTCCTTGGCCTTGCCCAGGACGCTGTCCTTCACGCCCTTCACCTTCTCCGCGAGGATCGCCTTGAGCGGCGATTCACCGTGGAGGAGACGGGAACCGATCGCCGGCAGCATTCCGCCGTTCTCCGCGACGTCGGAGAGCTGACCGGTGACGTCCGTCAGCTTGTCGGCGGCCTTCTCGGCCAGGGACGCCACTTGGGCACCGACATAGTTCGAGATCTCCTCGCGCACGCGCCCGAGAGCCGAATCCCCGGAATCGGAGGTGTCCTGTGTTGCCCTGCTCATGTCGGACTACCTCCGGCGATCGGCGCGCGTCTGGGGCTTCGCGGCCGCCTTCTTCGCGACGGCCTTCTTTGCCGGGGCGGCCTTCTTGGCCGGGGCCGCTTTCCTGACCGGGGCGGCCTTCTTGGCGGGGGCCGCGGCCTTCTTGGCGGAGGCGGCGCGTTTGGACGTGGCCGCCTTCCTGGCCCTGTCCCGGCCGGCGGACGGCTTCTCGGCCGCCTCCCCAGCGGACTTACGCTGCCCGGAGGAAGCGGGCCTGGCGGATTCACGGGCGCCCCGCCGACGGTGCCTGGGCGGTGCCTCCTCCTCCGGCTCTTCCTCTTCCTCGTCCTCCTCCTCTTCTTCCTCCTCGTACTCCTCCTCCGGCTCTTCCTCGTACTCGTCCTCCGCCTCGGGCTCTTCCTCGTACTCGTCCTCCGGCTCCTCGCCCTTGGCGCCGAGACCGAGCGTGCGTTCACTGATCGCGTCCGCGAGAGAGCCCAGGTTCCGGCTCGCGACGGCCGTCAGCGCGTTACGAGCCGCTTCGAGGCCCTCGGTGCGCAGCTGCTCCTGGAGCTCCGCCACCTGTGGTACCTGGCCGAGGCGCCGTACCCCCTCGGCGACGAGCTGTCGCGGTTCGAGGCCGAAGCGCCTGCCCGCCAGATAGGTCACAGCGGTCAGGGCGAGCCGTCCCTTCCTGGTGCGGCCCAGCACATAGCCGGCCGCGACCGCGGCGGCGAGCGTTACCTTGGTTCTCTCATCCATGAGTGCACCGCCTTCGATCGTTCGCCCGGTCCGGCTCCCGCTTCGTCCAGTCGGTCGAGCAGCCGTTCCTCTGCCTCCTCGAATTCCTCGAGGCTGAGATATCCATCTTCGAACTCCTTGTTCAGCGCGGTGAGTTGCGCGCGAATCAGAGCAGGGTCGTGAATCTGACGGTCGGCGGCGTCCATGAGCTGCTCGGCGATCCACGACACTCCGCGCACCGGGGCCAGCGGGAAGAGGAGGAGTCCGCTGATCAGACCCATGTCATGCTCCCGCGCCCGCGAAGGGGCCGTCGGCCTCGACGAAGCTGTAGCAGGGCAGCGGTCCCGCGACACGCAGTTCCACCCGGTCCTGTCGATCCGCGGCGAAGCCCCGCGCCGCGGCCCGGAACCGGCCGTCGGCCGCTCGGTCGACGAGGAAGGACATATTGAGCACACACCCGGGGACCTCAGGCCCCGCGGCGACGGCGTGGGCCAGAGGTGTCAGCTCCCGCACGGCGTCCCGTCCCGCTTCCGCCGCCCTGCGCGAGAGCGCCGTGACCACCGCTTCACCCAGGCGCAGATTCGCCTCGTAACCGGGACGTCGCCGTGCGGCTTCATGGAGCCTCTGGACGTTCCTGTCCTCCCGGACGAGAGAGGCCAGCGCGTCGGACGGGGCGAATGCCTTGAGGTTCACCTCGACCCGCCCGGCGATCCGTTCCAGAGCCGTGAGGTGACGGTTCCCGGCCGCCGTCAACTGCGCACGGACCGCGGCCTCGTCCGGCGCGACCGTGCCGAACCGCATCGGGAGAGACGGTCCTTCGGCGCTGAGCCGCAGCAGGAGATCCTGGTGGGCGAGCAGGTCGCGGCGGCGCGCACGCAGTTTCGGCGGGGCGTCACTGACCACCGCCCCGAGCCGCCCTTCCACGAGGACACGAAGGGGAAGCGGCGGGCTTCCCACTCCCGCCGCTCCTCGCGGGGCGCGCCGCTCCGCCCCGACGATCGCGTAGACGTACACACCGTCGCCTGTCACCGGTCAGTCCTCCGCGGAACGACGGCGCGTGCCGGTACGGGCGGGGACGCGCCGCCGCGGCCTGGTCTCCTCGACATCGTCGTCGTCGTTGTCGTTGTCGTCGCCGGCGCCGACCGCATGGCGCACCTTGTCCCCCACCGACTCGGCCGCCTTCCTCACCTTGCGCTTGCCGACAGCTTTCGCGGCCCCGCCGCCGAACAGTTCCGGGACCGTCGTACTGCGCGAGTCGAGCTCCAGGTCCAGCCGGTTGCACGCCTCGGCGAACCGGAGGTACGTGTCGACGCTCGCCACCACGATCCGGGCGTCGATCTTGAGGATCTCGATGCCGACCAGGGAGACCCTGATGAAGACGTCGATCACCATGCCCCGGTCCAGGATCAGTTCGAGCGTGTCGTACAGCGTGCCCGCGCGCGGTACGCACGCGACCTCGTCGGAGTAGGTGGTCGTTCTCATGGGGGGCGTCCTCTCGTCAGCGGGTCGGCTTGCCGCGCTCACTCGTCGGCGGCGCCTCTTCGATAGCGGCGGACCCGGCGGTACTCGAGGAGTTCGCCGTCCTGATCCACATGCACCTCGTAAGAAGCCAGCAGACTCGTGGTGTCCGGAATCCGGGCGAGCTCCAGAACATCGACGACGACACACCACCCGTCGTCGGTGCGCCGTACACCCGACACACCTTCCGTGCAGTGGCTGATCAGGCTCTCCAGTCGCTCGCGCGCGGCACGTGCGGCGCCTTCCGGCCCGTGTCCGGGCGAGGCATGCCGACGAGCCGCGGTCGATGTGGATCTTGGCCGCGTTCGGGGTTGTTCTGCCATACGGCAAGTCTCATCGTTATCCGGCACACCGCATCCGCAGCGGGCGCCCCGTCTCCGCCGCGGCGTTGATCGACGACCTCATTCCGTGAGCGATTCCGTGAGCGGCGGACGTCTTCCTCCAGCCGGAATGGGCTCGCGCTCGTACGGGGCCGCGTCGTATGCGCCCGGCCAGGGGGATTGAGCCGACAGGGGGAGTGGACGGGTGCTGCCGCGCGACTAGGGCGTGTTGCGAAAGTAGCGCCGTCCGCCCGCAGGGCGGGGCCTGCGGCGTCCGGTGCGTGCGATCGCAAGGCGGAGGGTCGCCCCAGTAC
>NZ_JBIUSY010000012.1:0-161432 GCF_044741565.1 Streptomyces sp. NPDC088147
GTACTGCAGGGGGGACCCTGTGGGAGAGTAGGACGCCGCCGAACAATTTTTGATGGGAATGCCCCGCACCTTTGGTGCGGGGCATTTCTGCGTTCCGGGGCCGGATTAGGCTGAGCGCATGCGCTATGAACTGGTCATTTTCGACAATGACGGTGTCCTGGTCGACAGCGAGCCGCTCTCCAACACCATCCTGGCCGCCTATCTCACCGAACTGGGCCATCCCACCTCCTACGAGGACTCCCTCCGGGACTACATGGGAGCCGCCGTTCATCGCGTCCACGACCTGGTGAAGGAGCGGACCGGTCAGCTTCTGCCCACGGACTTCGACGACACCCTGCACGCCCGTGTCTTCGCCGCCTTCGAGCGGGAGTTGGAGCCCGTCGACGGGGTGACCGAGGCGCTGGAGAAGCTGGCCGGTGACGGGGTGTCCTACTGTGTCGCCTCCTCCGGAAGCCATGAGCGGATCCGCGTCGGGCACCGGAAGACCGGGCTGAGCCGGTGGTTCGACGACAGCGTCATCTTCAGCGCGCAGGATGTCGGACGGGGCAAGCCGGCGCCCGACCTCTTCCTTCACGCCGCCGAACGCATGGGCGTGGCACCGGGCCGCTGTGCCGTCGTGGAGGACAGCCCCCTCGGGGTCCGGGCCGCCAGGGCCGCGGGCATGGACGTGTTCGCGTTCACGGCCATGACACCCGCCGACCAGCTCCCCGGCGCCACCGGTTACTTCGGCAGGATGGCGGAACTGCCGGGGTTGCTCGCCTGATCCGCTCCCTGGACCGGATCCGCCGGGGGATGCGTGGGGCGGGATCCATTGTGTGATCCGCCTACCCATGGGTAGAGGAGCGTCCTACGCTGTCCGGCCATGACAGACGCGCGGTTGCGGCACGGTCGGCTCTCCCTGGCGCTGAGCTTCTTCGTCCAGGGGGTGACCTTCGCCCTGCTCGTGACGCGTATCCCCGCCATCCAGGACCGGTACGGGATATCCGACGCGCTCCTCCCTGTGTTCCTCGCCGCTGTGCCGGTGCTCGCCGGCGTCGGCAGTGTCGTCACCGAGAAGCTGGTCGCGCGGGTACGGCCCGGGGTGGTGTTGCGCTGGGCGCAGCCCGTCGTACTGCTGGCGCTCCTCGGTGCCGGGGCCGGTGGCGAGGTGTGGCAGCTGGGCATCGCACTGGCGGCGTTCGGGCTGTCGGTCGGCGCGCTGGACGCGTCGATGAACATGCTCGGGGTGAGTCTTCAACGGGCGTACGGCCGGAGCATCATGCTCGGCTTCCATGCCGCGTACAGCCTCGGCGGAATCGCCGGGGCCTCGCTGGCCTGGGCCGGCGCGCACTGGGATCTGTCGCTGCTGGTGTCGTATCTCCCGGTGGTGGCCCTGCTGTTGCCGGCCGCGCTGATCGGCAGCCGTTGGTACGCCGACGCCGATTCCACCCCTTGCGGCGACCGTACGGACGCGGGCACGGAGGGGGCGGCGGGCGCCGCGGGCAGGCCGCCGGTCGCGTTCAAGCTGCTCCTGCCGCTCTGCCTCGTGATGGCCTTCGCGTACATCGGTGACTCCACCGTGTCGAACTGGAGCGCCAAGTACCTCCAGGACGTCCTCGGCAGCTCGGAGGAGCTGGCGACCGTTCCGTACAACGCCTATATGGTCACCACGCTGCTGGGGCGAGCGGTCGGGGATCTGGGGGTGCGGCGGTTCGGTCCCGTGGCCGTCGTGCGGTGCGGGTCGCTGCTCGCGGGGGCCGGGTTCGCGGTGGTGGCGCTGGCGTCCGGCGCCTGGGTGGGGATCCTCGGGTTCACGATGCTCGGGCTCGGGCTGTGCGTGATCGTTCCGCAGACTTTCGCGGCTGCCGGACGACTGTTTCCCGCCTCCAGCGACACGGCCGTGGCCCGGCTCAATATCTTCAACTACGTGGGGTTTCTGATCGGATCGCCGCTGGTGGGAGCACTTGGGGACCTGTGGAGCTACCGGGGCGCGATGCTCGTACCGATGGTGATGGTTTTGGTGACGCTCGCGTACGCCCACTCGTTCGGGACGGATCAGGACCGATACGGTGGCGGGCATGAGCGGCCGCGCACGGTTGATGTGGGATGACGCAGTAACGGGATACGACTTCGGGCCGAGCCATCCGATGGATCCCGTACGGCTCGTGCTGACCATGGGGTTGGTGCGGGCGTACGGACTGGACCGGGCGGCGGACGTGGTGGCCGCGCCGGCCGCCGGGGATTCGACGCTGCGCCTCGTCCACCAGCAGGAGTATGTGGACGCGGTACGGCGGGCTTCGCTGGATCCGCGCGCCGCCGACGGTTCGTACGGGCTCGGCACGCCGGACGATCCGGCCTTCGCGGGCATGCATGAGACGTCGGCGTTGATCGCCGGGCAGTCGGTCGGTGCGGCCGAGGCGGTGTGGCGCGGGGAGACCGCGCACGCCGTGAACTTCGCGGGCGGGCTGCACCACGCGATGCCCGGGGCGGCGTCCGGGTTCTGTATCTACAACGACGCGGCCCTGGCGATCGCGCGGCTCCTGGAGCTGGGCGCCGAGCGGGTCGCGTACATCGATGTGGACGTGCATCACGGGGACGGTGTCCAGACGGCGTTCTGGGAGGACCCCCGGGTGCTGACGGTGTCGCTGCACGAGCATCCGCGGACGCTCTTCCCGCAGACCGGCTGGGCGGAGGAGACCGGCGGGGGCGCGGGCGAGGGCAGTGCGGTGAATGTGGCGCTGCCCGCGGGGACGGGGGACGAGGGCTGGCTGCGGGCGTTCCACTCGGTGGTGCCCGAGCTGCTGGCGGACTTCCGGCCGCAGGTGCTGGTGACCCAGCACGGCGCGGACACGCATTTCGAGGATCCGCTGGCGCATCTCGCGGTGTCCCTCGACGCGCAGCGTGCGGTGCAGGCGTCCTGCCATGACCTGGTGCACGAGTACGTGGACGGCGGGCGGTGGGTCGCGCTGGGCGGCGGCGGTTACGCGGTCGTCGATGTGGTGCCCCGGTCCTGGACCCATCTGGTGGGGATCGCCGCGCACGCGCCGATCGATCCGCTGTCGGAGGTGCCGGAGTCCTGGCGGGACGAGGTGTACGCGCGGACGCGGCAGCTGGGTCCCGGGCGGATGACGGACGGGCGGACGCCGGCCTGGCAGCCGTGGGAGGCCGGGTACGATCCGGCGGACCGGCTGGACCAGGCGGTGCTGGCGACGCGCAAGGCGGTGTTCCCGCTGCGGGGGCTGCTGGCGTAGCGCCCGGCGGCTGTTACGCCAACTGTGCGGTGAATCAGGGGTTCCGGCCCGCGGGAGTGCCGTAAGCGGCAGGATCGGCCGGGTGTTGAGCACCGGAGCGCTGCGGGCGCATCTGCTGGCGGCCAGGCTGGCCGGACCCGTGGCCACCTCGCGGGAGGCGAGCCTGCGCAGCTACCGTCTCTTCGCCATACGCGATCCACGCGTGACGCTCGGACTCGATCCGGAATGGGCATGGAATGAGCAGGACTTGCTCAAGCTCATGGCCGACAAGTGTGGAGTTTCCGCCGATTCCGATCATGTGTCGGGTCCTGATGTCATCGATCCCGAGCGGACGCTGAGCGCGCTGGACGCGTTCGCCGGCCGGCTGGGCGCCGTGGCGGAGCGGCGGGCTCCGGTGCTGCTCGGGACGGGGCATCCGCATCGGCTGCTCGGTTTCTACGCGGAGCTGGCAGACGCTTTGTCGGCGGCGGGATGTCTCGTTCTCACTCCCGCGCAGGGGCGATGTGTCGACATAACGACCCGGTTCGGGGTACGTACGTACAACCTTGACTACGTACGGGGAGTCGCGCTGATGCGGGAGTCCGGCGTGCGATGCGCCGGGCGTGAGACCGGCGCGCACACCCATTCACCACTGCCGGTCCGGGTGGCTCTGGAGGGCGTGGCGGAGTCCGGCGGCCCGCTGCCCGAGCTGGTCGTGGGAGACCACGGATGGGTCTGCGGGGCAGGTCAGCTGGGGATTGAGGCCATCGGTCTCGCCGATACGGACGACCCCGCGCTGTTCGTCGGGGAAGCGGAGGGACGGGTGTCCGTGGCCGTTCCCCTCGATGACGCCGTGCGGTCTGATTACTACCGGCCGCTTACGCGCTATGTACTCAATCGAGCGTGTCTGTCACAGTAGGCGGCCGAAGGCTGCTCCTCTTCCCCACTCGCATCACCCGCCCCTAGTCTGGTGAGTGAGCGCACAGCGACGAAGAGTTACCGGAGGGGAAGCCGGTGGCCGTCGCGTGCGGAAGGTACAGGTGGGTCATGGCTGCTGGCAGCGAGAGGCCTCTCAACGAGGTCAAGTTCCTTACCGTGGCGGAAGTCGCCTCAGTGATGCGAGTGTCGAAGATGACCGTGTACCGCTTGGTGCACAGCGGTCATCTGCCGGCGATCCGGGTGGGCAGGTCATTCCGGGTTCCGGAGCAAGCGGTTCACGAGTACCTCCGCGAGTCATTTGTGGGGGTCGAGTCTGCGTGATGCCGAGACCGGTACGGCTCGTTCCCCGTCGCGGCGAGCGTCGTGGCGGGGTGCGTGGCGCCGGGAGAATCACCTCGGGTGTCCCTCGGATTACGTCCCTCACTCGGCGGCGGGTAGGCTAGGCCGACGTAGGTCGTGTGGGCCCAGACGCCCCGCACCGAGTAAAGAGAAGTGAGCGAGGGTAGTCGTGGGCTCTGTTATCAAGAAGCGGCGTAAGCGGATGGCCAAGAAGAAGCACCGCAAGCTGCTCAAGCGCACCCGCGTTCAGCGTCGCAACAAGAAGTAGCGGCAGCTGTTCGTGCATTCGCGGCCCTCCCACCGACATGGTGGGAGGGCCGCGGTGTTTGGCGGACAAAGAAATGGTGTGGCGCGCCGTACGGTCACCATCGCGCGATACCGACCGGATACGGTGGCGCCCACGCAGACTTTCAGGGGAAGGCGCTGATCTTGGGCAAGGTCGTGCTCGTGACAGGAGCGGCCCGTCAGCTCGGAGGCCGTTTCGTACGGCGCGTTCAGCGTGATTCCGAGGTGGACCGGGTCATCGCCGTGGACGCGGTCCCGCCCGCGCATCAGTTGGGCGAGGCGCGATTCGTCCGGGCGGATATCCGGCAGCCGGTGATCGCGCGGATCCTGGCCGAGCACGGAGTCGACACCGTCGTCCATCTGGATGTGACGGGCACTCCGCTGGGCTCCGGCGGGCGTACCGCCGTCAAGGAGACCAACGTCATCGGCACGATGCAGCTGCTCGGCGCCTGCCAGAAATCGCCGACGGTGAAGCGGCTGGTGGTCAAGTCCAGTACGAGTGTGTACGGTTCCGCGCCCCGCGATCCGGCGATCTTCACGGAGACCACGCCGCCCAAATCGCTGCCGAGCGGCGGCTTCGCCAAGGACGCGGTGGAGGTCGAGGGATATGTACGCGGCTTCGCGCGCCGCAGACCGGATGTGGCGGTCTGTGTGCTGCGCTTCGCGAACATCCTGGGGCCCGCGGCGGACACACCGCTCGCCGAGTATCTGTCGCTGCCCGTGCTGCCGACGGTCTTCGGCTATGACCCGCGGCTCCAGTTCGTGCACGAGGACGATGTGATCGACGTCCTGCTGATCGCCTCCGACGAGCCGCGGCGCGGGACGCTCAACAGCGGGACCTTCAATGTCGCCGGTGAGGGCGTGCTGCTGCTCTCGCAGTGCTCACGGCGGCTGGGGCGGCCCACGGTGCCCGTTCCGCTGCCCGCCGTGACCTGGGTCGGTACGGCGCTGCGCACGGTCGGGATGACGGACTTCGCGCCCGAACAGATCAGGCTGTTGACCCACGGCCGAGTGGTCAGCACGGACCAGCTGCGCGAGACACTGGGCTTTGTGCCCCGCTACACGACCGCGGAGGCCTTCGCGGACTTCGCGCGCGGCCGGGGTGCCGGGCTGCTGCCGCCGGAGACGGTGGCCCGTACCGTCGACCGGCTCTCCACTCTCGTCAGCAAGGAGCGCATCTGACATGGCCGATGCCAAGGTCATCCCCTTCGGTGATGAACCGAGGTCGAGGCGTGGATCCGCCGGCGGCCGGCGGCAGCACGCCAAGGACGGCGCCCCGAAGCGCTCGCAGGGAGCGGGGGCGGCGGCGGAACCGGGGCCGGAGGCGGGACCCGGCCCTGTACGCAAGCCGGGACCGCTGACGTCCGTACCGGAACTGGAGCTGGAACCGGAGGCGGAAGCGGAAGCGGAAGCGGAACGGGGATCGGAGCCGGAGCCGGAGCCCGCGGGCGGCTGGGAGCGGCGCCTCGCGGGCGGGCTGGCGTTTCTGCGCCGACGGGTCACCGGCGAGTACGACATCGACGAGTTCGGGTACGACCAGGAGCTCACCGACCAGGTCCTGATGTCGTTGATCCGGCCGCTGTACGAGAACTACTTCCGGGTCGAGGTGAAGGGCATCGAGAACATCCCGTCGGACGGCGGGGCGCTCGTGGTGGCCAATCACTCGGGGACGCTGCCGCTGGACGGGCTGATGATGCAGGTCGCCGTCCGGGACAACCATCCGGCGGACCGGCATCTGCGGCTGCTGGCGGCCGATCTGGTCTTCATGCTGCCCGTGGTCAACGAGCTGGCGCGGAAGGCCGGGCACACCCTGGCATGCGCGGAGGACGCCGAGATACTGCTCCAGCGCGGTGAGGTCGTCGGGGTGATGCCGGAGGGCTTCAAGGGGCTCGGCAAGCCGTTCGGCGACCGGTACAAGCTTCAGCGGTTCGGCCGGGGCGGGTTCGTGTCGACGGCGCTGCGCGCGGGCGTGCCGATCGTGCCGTGCTCGATCGTGGGCGCCGAGGAGATCTATCCGATGATCGGCAACTCGCGGACGCTGGCGCGGCTGCTGGGCGTGCCGTACTTCCCGATCACGCCGACGTTCCCGTGGCTGGGGCCGCTGGGCATGCTGCCGCTGCCGACGAAATGGACGATCCGGTTCGGTGAGCCGATCCCGACGGACGGCTATCCGCCGGAGGCGGCGGAGGATCCGATGCTGATGTTCAATCTGACGGATCAGGTGCGCGAGCAGATCCAGCACTCGCTCTACAAACTGCTGGTGCAGCGGCGGTCGGTGTTCTTCTGAGTGCCGTACAGGCACCCGAGGGCTCGCACGTATGAGGGGCGGTGCTCCGGTGGAGCACCGCCCCTCATCTGTACTGCCGCTGACGGTTACTGATCCGTGTCCTCGGCCTTGAAGCCGAGTCCGGGCAGCAGATCCGGCAGCAGCGGCGGGATCGTGACATCCGGTCCCGGACGGTCGGAGCTGTCCTGGTTCTCGGACGGGGACGGGGTGACGCTGCTCTGTGGCGGGTCGAGCAGGCCGCCCGTGCCGCCGAGCAGGCCCTCCTCGGGCGCGCTGTCCGAGTCCTGTCCCGACGGGTTGGGCTGGTCACTGGTGTGCGAGCCGCTTCCGCCGCCCTCGCTCGGTGCGGAGGGCGAGGGATGGCTCTGATGACCGGAGCCCGGGGAGTCGGGTGTGGAGCCGGGCCGGGTGGTTCCCGCGTGCTTCTCCGGCGGGCGCGGCAGCAGCGACTGGAGCGGAGCGACCTCTTCGTCTATGGCGTCGAAGACCGAACTGACCTCGTTGCCGACGTCCGTCAGCTGGACGGGCAGCCGTTCACGCAGCCCGTTCCAGGCCTGGCGGTGCGAGGAGGAGAACGACGAGAGGGTGGCGATCGGGCCGAGTGAGCCGTCCCGTTCGTATGCCTGATGGAGCAGGCGGTGGCCCTCGGTGACGTCGTGCTTCATCCCGCTCAGCGTGCGCCGGATCTCGGCCATGGATTCGTGGTCGAGCCGGCCGGAGCGGCCCCGCTCCATCAGTCGGCGGGTCTCGCTGAGCCTGGTCGAGGCGTGGTCCAGATACAGCTCGCCGCGGTCGGACTCGTCGTCCGCCAGATTGAGCTTGAAGTCCTCCATTCCTCGTTTCAGTCCGTACAGCGAGTCACCGGGCAGGGCGTCGGAGCTGGCGGCGGCGACACCACTGAAGGCGCCCGCCGCCACACCGACCGTGAGCCCGCCCGCCGCAAGGCCTTTGGACCAGCGGGATCTGGGGCGCAATCTCCGGAGGCGGGAAGCCCGGTGGGCACCCCGTCCGGACTTGCGCTGCTCCGGCACCGTAGGGCCCGGAGTCGCCCCCCCGGCGGCTGTGCCCTCCAGCAGCATGGCCTCCATGGCTGCCACGAGCTGTGCTCGTTGCACCACTTTGACCTCGGGGTCCAGCGTCGGTTTCGGCAGTTCACCGAGACCACTCGCCAGGGCCAACAGCCGCCCCTGTTCGGCCGGTTCGGCCGACTCGGCGGGCTGTTCGGCCGCCGCGCCCTGGACCGTCTGGTCTTCCAGGGCCTGGGCGAAGGCGTTCGCCCGCCGGTGTGCCGAAACGTTCGCGATCACTGGCGGCACCTCCTCTCGTCATGACGATCGACTCCCCTGGGGGTCCGGAAGGTTGCACGCCTTGAGCACATCCACACGATTGAGTGAGTGGCTGCGGGCATGGCGTGACCGCAGGGAGCCTGCATCCCGCACAACGAGCGTCGCGGCACATGGGTTACGCGCGAAGGATGATCGGACCAGCCCGTCATCGAGGCGTCACCGACTGTGAGTTGGGTCCGAGGTGGGGGGCGGACAGAGGGTGAACGGCGGCCGGCGAGAGGTGGGGGGCGGGTGGGGGGACAGCGACGGTCAGCGGGCGTCTTCGGGCAGGAGCCGGGCCAGTGTTCGTACGGCTCGGTACTGCAAGGTTTTGATCGCTCCTTCGTTCTTGCCCATGACGCGGGCCGTCTCGGCGACCGAGAGACCTTGCAGGAAGCGCAGTGTGACGCACTCCTGCTGCTGCGGGTTGAGTTTGCGTACGGCTTCGAGCAGCGCCGCGTTCGAGAGGGACTCCAGGACGGAGTCCTCCGGGCTGCGCTCCACCTCGTTGGCATCGAGCATTTCGCCCGTGGTCACTTCGAGACGGAAACGGCTCGATTTGAAGTGGTCCGCGACCAGGTTCCGGGCGATCGTGACCAGCCAGGCACCGAAATCGCGCCCTTGCCAGGTGAAGGTGGAGATCCGGCGCAGGGCGCGCAGGAACGTCTCGCTGGTGAGATCCTCGGCGGTCGCCTTTCCGCCCACGCGGTAGTAGATATAGCGATAGACGGTGTCGCTGTACTGGTCGTACAGCCGGCCGAAGGCCTCGGCCTCACCGGCCTGGGCGCGCTCGACGAGTTCCATCATGCGGGCGCTGTCGCTGTCGGCGGTGGGCCGACGGGCGGTGGTCGAGGCGGCGGCGCTGCTTCGGCTCCCCCGTCTGCCGACCGCCGCACCACCGCTCGCCAGGGCATAACAAGGACCGATAGGGCCGCTCACGGCAGGGGCCGGTGCGGCGAAGGCGGGGACGGCGTACGCGGTGGGGACGAAGCCGCGCAAGTGGTCGAGGACCGTTGCGCGCAGCGTAGCCAGGCCCGAGGCGTCAACCCCGACGTGTGGGTACACGGGACTCCCAGAGGCAGAGCTTCCATCACGTGCAGTGCGGGACCGTTCACTCGTCGTGGCGACGTGTGGGGTCCGGTATGCGTCTGAGGAGAATAACGCTTCGTACAGGCAGTGCTACACCCAGTTGCTCAAATCATCGATTACGTCGCTTCCATGACGCCTATGCGGCGTATCTAGTCGCACATCGTGACCATTTACTGATCGGATTGCGTCAAGATCTGTGTGCTCTCGTGATGGGTTGTGCCTGCGTGACGGATGTACGTACGGCCCCGCGGGGACTTCCGCAGGGCCGTACGTGTCGATTTGTCACCCGGCGGCGTGTCTCCGGGGCGTGTCTCTCGTTGCGGCCGGGTCGGACCGGGCCGGCGACGCAGAGTCAGCGGCGGCGGCGGTGCAGGGCGACCGCGGCCGCCGTGCCGCCCGCGAGGGCGCCCACTCCGGCCGCCGCCGGGATGCCGACCTTGGCCGCCTTGCGGCCGGTCCGGTAGTCGCGCAGCCGCCAGTCCAGCCGGCGCGCGTGCTTGCGGAGCTTGGTGTCCGGGTTGATGGCGTACGGGTGTCCGACCAGCGAGAGCATCGGGATGTCGTTGTGCGAGTCGCTGTACGCCGCGCAGCGGTCCAGGTCGAAGCCCTCGGCCGCGGCCAGGGCGCGGACGGCCTCGGCCTTCGCGGGGCCGTGCAGGGGTTCGCCGACGAGTTTGCCGGTGTAGACGCCGTCGATCGATTCGGCGACCGTGCCGAGGGCGCCGGTCAGGCCGAGCCGCCTGGCGATGATCGTCGCGGTCTCGACGGGCGCCGCCGTCACCAGCCAGACCTGCTGGCCCGCGTCCAGGTGGGCCTGGGCGAGGGCGCGGGTGCCGGGCCAGATCCGGTCGGCCATGTACTCGTCGTAGACCTCTTCGCCGATGGACATCAGCTCGGCGACCCGGTGGCCCTTGACGATGGACAGGGCGCTGTCGCGGGCGTCCTGCATGTGCTCGGGGTCCTCGACCCCGGCCAGCCGGAACCAGGTCTGCTGCCAGGCGAACCGGGCGAGCTCACGGCGCTGGAAGAACTTCCGCTTGTACAGGCCGCGGCCCAGATGGAAGATCGCGGCGCCCTGCATCACGGTGTTGTCGAGATCGAAGAAGGCGGCGGCGCGGTTGTCGCCGAAGACGGGGAAGTCGGGCACCTCGTCGGCCTTGGCGGCCTCGGCCTCCGACGCCGCGTGCGACTCCTGTGTGGACCTGAGTCCTGCCTCGGCTGCGGCCTCGCCTGCGAGCACGCTCCGTGCGGTGGCGGAGCGCTTACGGGGGGTGAGCCATCCCAGTGCGGCCATAGCGTGAGCATAGCCAGTCTGTTCGGTACTTCCCGACGTGTGGGGGTGCCGTGGAGTGAACTCTCCGCGGCCGGTGCGTTAATCCGCTGATCTTGTGATCCGGCCCCGGCTGTGGATGACCCGCGCCCCCGTCGGCGGCGCGGGCGGAGAATGGCCCGCATGAGTCCTCTGCTGCGACGTACGACAAAGAAGAAGGCGGCCGAGCGGATGGTGACGCTCGTCTCGAAACCCGGATGTCATCTCTGTGACGATGCCCGCTCCGTGATCGAAACGGTGTGCGCGGAGACCGGGGCATCATGGGAGGAAAAGGATATTACGCAGGACGAGGCGCTGCATCGCGCGTACTGGGAGCAGATTCCGGTGGTCCTGGTGGACGGGGAGCAGCACACGTTCTGGCGCGTCGACGCCGATCGGCTCCGTCGTGAACTGGGGGGCTGAAGGGAAAGACGGTTACCATCGTGGGCGCTTTGCTGGGTTTTCTCTGGTGATCATGCTCCGGGCCGCGAGGGTGGCCCCGAGGTGTTGCCGGGCGTCCGGGGATCGGTCCCGGGAGGGTTCAAGGGGAGCGGTCTCGGGGGCGTATTCGTGAGGAGTGTGTGCGGTTTTGCCCCCTTCGTGTGTGCAACGGGTTGACGCGGTGTGCGGTTCCACTCCCATGGGATCGACGCGCGTGACCCCGGTCACTTTGCTCGGACAAAGCGGACACAATCTTTGTGCACGCGTTCACAAAGACATAACCTGCATTCGACGGGGCGGTCCAGGGACATACGGCCGCCTGCAGCCTCGCTCATCCCGCAGGAGCACCGTGGCAACTGGCCGAACTCACCGACCGGCGACTCGTAGCCGAGGAATCCCCGAGGCCACCGTCGCCAGGCTTCCGCTGTATCTGCGGGCGCTGACCGCTCTGTCCGAGCGCTCGGTACCCACGGTCTCCTCCGAAGAGCTCGCGACCGCGGCCGGGGTCAACTCCGCCAAGCTGCGGAAGGACTTCTCCTACCTCGGCTCCTACGGGACCAGGGGTGTGGGCTACGACGTCGAGTATCTCGTCTACCAGATCTCCCGTGAGCTGGGGCTGACGCAGGACTGGCCGGTCGTCATCGTCGGTATCGGTAACCTCGGCGCCGCGCTCGCCAACTACGGCGGGTTCGCCTCCCGTGGGTTCCGGGTCGCCGCGCTGATAGACGCCGACCCCGCGATGGCGGGCAAGCCGGTCGCCGGGATGCCGGTCCAGCACACGGACGAGCTGGAGAAGATCATCACCGACAACGGCGTCTCGATCGGGGTCATCGCGACCCCCGCGGGCGCCGCCCAGCAGGTCTGCGAGCGGCTGGTCGCCGCCGGCGTGACCTCGATCCTCAACTTCGCGCCGACCGTGCTCTCCGTGCCGGAGGGCGTGGACGTGCGCAAGGTCGACCTCTCCATCGAGCTCCAGATCCTCGCCTTCCACGAGCAGCGCAAGGCCGGTGAGGGGGCCGCCGCCGAAGCGGCCCTGGCCGCCGAGCGCGGCAGCGCGGTGCGAGCGGTGGACGCGGTGGAGGCGGCCGCCGCGGAGACGAACGCCGCGGACGCGGACGTGGACGCTCCGGAGGCGGACAGCGCCGCCGCGAGCCGGAAGGGACCCGACGGGGACGTTCCCGCGGTGATGCCGGCATGAGTCTCCTGGTCGTCGGAGTGAGCCACCGCAGCGCACCCGTGAGTGTGCTGGAGCGGGCGTCCCTCACCACCGCCACACAGATCGAGCTGTTGCAGGACTCGCTCGCCGCCGAGCCCGCGACCGAGGCCGCGGTCCTCGCCACCTGCAACCGCATCGAGCTGTACGCCGACGTCGACAAGTTCCACGCCGGGGTCGCCGAGCTGTCCACGCTCCTCGCCCGGCACAGCGGCGTCGGCCTGGAGGAGCTCACTCCCTATCTCTATGTGCACTACGAGGACCGGGCCGTCCACCATCTCTTCTCGGTGGCCTGCGGGCTCGACTCGATGGTCGTCGGCGAGGGCCAGATCCTCGGCCAGATCAAGGACGCGCTGGCGCTGGGGCAGGAGCTGCACACCGCTGGCCGACTGCTCAACGACCTCTTCCAGCAGGCCCTGCGGGTCGGCAAGCGCGCCCACAGCGAGACCGGGATCGACCGGGCCGGGCAGTCCCTGGTCACCTTCGGCCTGGAGCAGCTCGCCGCCGGAGCCGCCGTGGACGCCTGGGCCAAGAAGAAGCGCGCGCTGGTGATCGGCGCGGGCTCGATGTCCTCGCTGGCGGCCGCGACGCTCGCGCGCGTCGGCATCGACGAGATAGTCATCGCCAACCGCACGGCCGCGCGCGCCGACCGACTCGTACAGATCCTGACCGAGCCCGGCTCGACGGGCGTCCTCGCCCGCGCGGTGGACATGAGCGCCCTCGCCGACGAGCTGCCCCACGCCGACGTGGTCGTGTCCTGCACGGGCGCGACCGGTCTGGTGCTGACCGCCGGCGCCGTCGAGGCGGCGCTGCACGGCCGCACCGGCCGGCTGGACCTGCTCGACCTCGCCATGCCCCGGGACATCGACGCCGCCGTGCACCGCCTCGGCGGGGTCCGGTTCGTGGACATCGAGTCGCTGGCCGAGGCGTCCGCCGACGCCCCCATGGCCGCCGACGTCGATCAGGTACGCACCATCGTCTCCGACGAGGTGGCGGCCTTCGGCGCCGCCCAGCGCGCCGCTCACATCACGCCGACCGTGGTCGCGCTGCGCGCCATGGCCGCCGACGTGGTGAGCAGCGAGGTCGCGCGCCTCGAAGGCAGGCTCCCCGGGCTGGACGACAAGCAGCGCGCCGAGATCACCAGGACCGTGCGCCGCGTCGTCGACAAACTCCTGCACGCGCCCACCGTGCGGGTCAAGCAGCTGGCAGGCGAGCCCGGCGGCGCCGGGTACGCGGACGCGCTGCGTGAACTCTTCGACCTCGACCCGCAGACGGTCGCCGCCGTCAGCCGGGCCGACCTGAATGACACCGACGGTGTAGGCAGAGGGCGAGTATGACCGAGAAGGTACTGAGGCCCGAGAAGCCGCTGAGGCTCGGAACCAGGCGCAGCAAGCTCGCCATGGCACAGTCCGGCCAGGTGGCGGACGCCGTGCGTGAGCTGAGCGGCCGGCCGGTGGAGCTGGTCGAGATCACCACGTACGGCGACACCTCCCGCGAACATCTCGCGCAGATCGGCGGCACGGGCGTCTTCGTCACCGCGCTGCGCGACGCGCTGCTGGCGGGCGAGGTCGACTTCGCCGTGCACTCCCTCAAGGATCTGCCGACGACCCAGCCCGACGATCTGACGCTGGCGGCCGTGCCGCGCCGCGAGGACCCCCGGGACGTGCTGATCGCGCGCGACGGACTGGCCTTCGGGGACCTGCCTGCGGGCGCCCGGGTCGGTACGGGGTCGCCGCGCCGCATGGCGCAGCTCAACGCGTACGCGCGCAATCACGGCCGCACCATCGAAACCGTACCGATCCGCGGGAACATCGACACGCGGATCGGCTATGTCAGCGGAGGGGAGCTCGACGCGGTCGTGCTCGCCGCCGCCGGGCTTCACCGCATCGGCCGGATCGGCGAGGTGACCGAGTTCCTGTCGGTCGACACGGTCCTGCCCGCCCCCGGCCAGGGGGCCCTTGCTGTCGAGTGCGCCGCGGTCAACGTGGACCTCGCCGCAGTGCTCGCCGAGCTCGACGACCCGTACACCCGGGCCGCCGTGACCGCCGAGCGTTCCCTGCTCGCCGCCCTGGAGGCCGGCTGTAGCGCACCCGTGGGTGCGTTGGCCGACCTGCTGGCCGACGGACAGGTTGTCAACGAAATGCGCCTGCGCGGCGTCGTCGGCACGACCGACGGCTCGACGCTGGTGCAGCTGTCCACCACCGGTCCCGTACCCACGTCGCACGGCGACGCCATCGCGCTCGGTCGCGAACTCGCGTCCGAGATGCTCGCCAAGGGTGCGGCCGGTCTTATGGGGGAGCGAGCACTTTGAGCCCCACCACCTCTGACCTTCCAGCCTGCTCCGCATCGGGGCACGTCACCTTCCTCGGTGCCGGACCCGGAGATCCGGGTCTGCTGACACTCCGCGCCGTCGAGGCGCTCGCGGGGGCGGATGTACTGATTGCCGAGCCTGATGTGCTCGAAGTCGTACGCGGCCACGCCAGGGCGGGTGTGCACACCCCTGCGCTGACGGTTGTTGACGATGTGTCAGCAGCCGCCGGGATCCCCGCGATCCGGGATGCGGCCAATCTTGTCATGGAGGCCGCGCGGGGCGGCAAGCGGGTCGTGCGTGCGGTCTCCGGTGACCCGGGGCTGGACGGCGACGCGGGCACGGAGATGCTCGCCTGTGCCACCGCGGGCATTCCCTTCGAAGTCGTCCCGGGCATCGCCGCCGCGGTCGGTGTGCCGGCGTACGCCGGGGTACCGCTGCGCGACGCACAGGGCACGGACGTACGGCTCGTGGACGCCAGGACCGCCAGCGAGCGGTGCTGGACCGAGGTCGGCGCGAGCGACGGCACGGTCGTCGTCTCCACCACCCTGGAGACGGTCGCGGGCGCCGCCGGTGAGCTGGTCGCGGCCGGCCGTAAGCCGGACACCCCGATGACGGTCACCGTCGCCGGTACGACGACCCGTCAGCGCACCTGGAACGCCACGCTCGGCACCATCGCGCAGGTCCTGAAGCAGGCGAAGGTGCTGCCCTCCCCGGAGGGGCACCAGCCGGTCATAGCCGTGGTCGGTGAGCGCAGTGCCGCCGCGCAGCGCGACCAGCTCGCGTGGTTCGAGTCCAAGCCCCTGTTCGGCTGGAAGGTGCTCGTTCCGCGGACGAAGGAGCAGGCCGCGTCGCTCTCCGACCAGCTCAGGTCGTACGGCGCGGTCCCGCACGAGGTCCCGACCATCGCGGTCGAGCCGCCCCGCACGCCCCAGCAGATGGAGCGCGCGGTCAAGGGCCTGGTCACCGGCCGCTACGAGTGGATCGCGTTCACCTCCGTCAACGCGGTGAAGGCGGTACGGGAGAAGTTCGAGGAGTACGGGCTCGACGCCCGTGCCTTCGCCGGGATCAAGGTCGCCGCGGTGGGCGAGCAGACCGCCGCGTCGCTCGTGGACTTCGGGGTGAAGCCCGATCTGGTGCCGTCCGGCGAGCAGTCGGCGGCCGGGCTGCTGGAGGACTGGCCGCCGTACGACCCGGTCTTCGACCCGATCGACCGGGTGTTCCTGCCGCGCGCGGACATCGCCACCGAGACGCTGGTGGCCGGGCTGATCGAGCTGGGCTGGGAGGTGGACGACGTCACCGCGTACCGCACGGTGCGCGCGTCGCCGCCGCCGGCCGAGACCCGCGAGGCGATCAAGGGCGGCGGCTTCGACGCGGTGCTCTTCACCTCGTCCTCGACCGTGCGGAACCTGGTCGGTATCGCGGGCAAGCCGCACAACGTGACGGTGATCGCGTGCATCGGCCCCGCGACGGCGAAGACCGCCGAGGAGCACGGGCTGCGCGTCGACGTCCTCTCGCCCGAGCCGTCGGTGCACAAGCTGGCCGAGGCGCTCGCCGCGTTCGGCACGCAGCGCCGCGAGGCGGCGAAGGAGGCGGGCGAAACGGTCACGCGGCCGAGCGAGCGCCGGCCGGGCAGCCGCAGGCGCCGTACGACCTGAGGGCCGTAGGACCTGAGGGGCGTACGGACCGGTGGAGTGTGGGGCCGGGTCGCCGAGGCGGCCGGGCCCCGCGGTCGTTCCCGGGCGCACATCGCCGGGCCTGCCTCTCCGGCGCCCTCGGTTGTCTGGGGCCTTCGGTTTCCGGCGCCCGTGGTTTCCGGGACCCTCGGTTTCCGGGACCGTCGGTTGTGCGGGTCTGCTTCCCGGCCCCGGCTCCGGCCCCTGCCCCGGCTCCGTGGCTGGTCCGGCCTGTCGGCGGGCTGTTCCGGCCGGGAGGCGGGGCGGTTTCCCGGTCGCCGTGTCGGTAAAGGGGCGGGGATGCCGGGTTTATGGTCGAAGGTGGTCCGACGGCCGGCCGGGCCCCGACGAAGCAGCAGACCCAAGAGGCGACTGACGATGACTGTGCACGGATCCTTCCCCGGCTCGCGGCCCCGGCGGCTGCGGGTGAACCCGGTGATGCGACGGATGGTGGCCGAGACCCGGCTGCACCCGGCGGATTTCATCCTTCCCGCGTTCGTACGCGAGGGCATCAGCCGGCCCGTTCCCATCTCCGCGATGCCCGGCGTCGTCCAGCACACGCTGGACACGCTGCGCAAGACGGCCGTGGAGGCGGCCTCGGCCGGTGTCTCCGGGATCATGCTCTTCGGCGTCCCCGAGGAGGAGAAGAAGGACGCGGCGGGTACGGCGGGCACGGACCCGGACGGCATCCTCCAGGCCGCTATCCGCGCGGTGCGCGAAGAGGTCGGGGACGACCTGGTGGTCATGTCCGACCTGTGCCTGGACGAGTTCACCGACCACGGCCACTGCGGGGTACTGGACGACCAGGGGCGGGTCGACAACGACGCGACCCTGGAGCGGTACGCCGAGATGGCCCAGGTCCAGGCCGACGCGGGCGCCCATGTGGTGGGCCCCAGCGGCATGATGGACGGCCAGATCGGTGTCGTGCGCGACGCGCTCGACACGATCGGCAGGGAGGACGTGTCGATCCTCGCGTACACCGTGAAGTACTCGTCGGCGTATTTCGGCCCCTTCCGGGAGGCCGTCGGCTCCTCGCTGAAGGGCGACCGCAAGACCTACCAGCAGGACCCGGCGAACGTCCGGGACTCCCTGCGCGAGCTGGCGCTCGACCTCCAAGAGGGCGCCGACATGGTGATGGTCAAGCCGGCGCTGCCGTATCTGGACATCCTGGCGCGCGTCGCGGCGGAGACGGACGTGCCGGTCGCCGCGTACCAGATCTCGGGCGAGTACTCGATGGTCGAGGCGGCGGCGGAGAAGGGCTGGATCGACCGTGACGCGGCGATCCTGGAGGCCCTGACCGGAATCAAGCGCGCGGGCGCGAACATGATCCTCACGTACTGGGCGACGGAGGTCGCGGGGAAGCTCTGATGTCGGAGGCTGCTGGTAGAACAAGGCGCACCGAAGCCGGACCCGAACACGGCTTCGGACCCATGAACTTCGGGAGCCCCCCTTGTCCTACGTGCGACACGTCGAGCATTTCCATGGCCTGCCCGTACTGACCGTCCCGCCGTACACCCCGGCCACGGAGCTGCCGGACGCGGACTCCGTCGCCTGGCGTCTCCACACCGGGCCGTACTCGTCCGACGAGGACTACGAGGACTACTGGGACCGCTTCACCAGCACGGTGGAGCTGGAGAAGGTACGGGCGCTGGTCCTCGGCCATGGCGCGCACTACCTGCCCGACCAGGCGCTCATCGACCTGAGTTCCCGGCTGTCCGGACTCGAAGCGCTCTTCCTCAACGACCTTGAGGACGACGAGGAGATGATCTCCTCGATCGGACAGCCGGATCTCGCTCCGCTCCTGGCGGCGTTCCCCGGGCTGCGGGAGCTGGCCGTCCGCGGCGGGGACGGGATGGACTTCCCCGTGACGGGGCACGCGGGGCTGCGGTCGCTGCGTATCGAGTCCGGCGGGCTGCCGCCCGAGGCGGCGGAGCACATCGCCGCCGCCGACCTGCCCTCGCTGGAGCGGATCGAGCTGTGGCTCGGCGACGACGGCTACGGGGGCGGCACCACCGTCGAGCAGCTCGCCCCGCTCCTCGCGGGTGAACGCAAGCCCGCGCTGCGTCACTTGGGCCTCCAGAACAGCCCCATCCAGGACGAGCTGGCCGCCGCGATCGCCTCCGCGCCGGTCGTGCCGCGGCTCACCTCGCTGAGCCTGTCCATGGGCACGCTCTCCGACGAGGGCGCGGAGGCGCTGCTCCACGGGCAGCCGCTCACCCATCTCAAGGAACTCGATCTTTCGCACCACTTCCTCAGCGAGGCCATGATGCTGCGGATATGGACGGCGCTGGAGCCCGCGGGGGTCCGGGTGAACCTGTACGGGAGGAACGACCGGTTCGACGACTGGGACGACGACGAGGAGTCCGGGGACGGCGGCCGGTACATCGCGGTGGCCGAATGACCGCCGCCACGGCCGATTCCCGCCGTACGGGGGCCTGTCGTCAACGCCCCGCGCACCCGAGCCCCTCCCGCTTGGGTTCCCGTTTCCGTTTCCGTTTCCGAAAGGTCCACGATGCCGAGCAGCCCTGAATCCCAGGACCCGGAGTACCTCCGGCTCACCCGTATCCCGATGGGGCGCGAGACCGCGTGGGTGAAGCCCGACCGGCAGGTGTCGTACGGACATGTCCTGTACGCGGCAGGCACGTTGGAGTGCTCGCCCGCCGCCATCGTGTCGAGGCTGACCGCGTTCGGGTTCGCGGACATCGAGCTTCCCGACGGCCCGCTGCCCCTCACCGCCGACCCGGTCGACGCTCTGCTGATCAAGGAGGAGGCGTACAACCTGTCGTGGCTCGGGCTCGGCGAGCCCGTGTCGCTGCGGCACATACTCGCGGCGGCGGGGCGGACGGGCCGGAGCCCCGCCCACGCCGCACGTCGGCTGACCGACTTCGGCTACGCGGTCCCGGCCGGCCATCCGCTGCCCGAAACCCCGGACACCCGCGACATCGTGCTGATCCGCAGGGAGCGCGGGAGCAAGGGAGAGTGGCTGGAGTGGGGCGCGCAGGTGCCCGCGCACCATGTGCTCAGCGCGGCGGGGGAGTTGGGATACAGCCCGCACGTGGCCGCCGAGCGTCTGGCCGGGCTCGGTATCCGGCTGCCCTACACCCCTGAGCCCGGGGACGAGCGGATCCTCAGGTACGGGGTCGGCCACCTGGCCTGGCCGTCCCGGTACTCCTCGGTGCCCAGCGGGCACATCCTCGACGTCGCACGGGAGACGGGCCGGCCGCAGGCGGCCATCGTCGCCCGGCTGGCGGAACTGGGCTGCGGAGTGGACGCGCCCGTGCCCGACGCCCCGGAGGCGGACGACTTCCTTCTCCTCAGCCAGGAACTCGACGGCCGCGCGCCCTGGCTGCCGGTGAACCGTGCCGTCGGGGTGCAGTTGCGGCACATCCTGCGCGCGTCCCTCGTGACGGGACGGACCCCGGCGGACATCACCGAGCGGCTGGCCACGCTGGGGCACGGGCTGCACGCCAACGCGAAGGTGCCCGCCGTCGCGGATCCGGAGGACATCCGGCTGCTGGAGACGGTCGACCGCTCGTTCCTCGACAACGTCCACCTCGAACACGTCCTGCGCAGCGCGAGTCTGACGGGGAGGAGCCCGGCGGACGTCGCGGCGCGGCTGACCGGCCTCGGCTACCGGCTGCCGGACGAGGTGGAGTACCCCGAGGTACGGAGTGCGCGTACGGGTACGGGTACGGGCGCGGTCGCGGCCTGACCTGGGCCTGACGCGTGGCCTGGCCTGGGGCCTGACGCGTGGCCTGACACATGGCCTGACGTGGGGCCTGGCCTGGGGCCCGTACCGCGCCGACAGGGCCCCTACCGTCGGGTAGGGGCCCTGTGGCATCAAGGGGTTACCAGGTGAGGGCGTCGGCCATCTCGTACTGCCAGTACGTCACGGACGTGTCGTCGGCGATGCGCGTCCCCGTGGGGAGCTTGAGCGGGCCGGCGGGGGAGCCCACCGAGCCCTGGTTGGCGCGTCCGATGAAGTGGACGGTCAGCTCCTTCGCCGGGATGTTCGGGTTTCCGTCACCGTTCAGGGAGATCGAGGCGTAGGCCGACTCTCCCGGGGCGAGCGTGACGACGGCCTGCGGCTTGCTCTCCTCGATGATCTGCGTGGCGGCCTGGGCCTCGTCGAAGCGCAGGGCGGGGGCGTAGTAGGCGTCGCAGTTCTTGCTGCCGGTGTTGGTGACCGTCAGGAGGAGGTGGTTGATCGGGCGGGTCACCTGACTGACCTTGACCTTGGTGTTGGCGCCGGTGCAGGTCGTGCGCTTGGCGGTGGTGCCGCTGCTGCTCTGGCTCTTGCTCTTGCTGCCGACGCTGCTGGCGTCGGCCTCGATCTTGCCGCCGGCCGTGGTGTTCGTGCCGTCGCCGGTCCCGTTGTCGCCGCCCGTGGTGCTGAGCTGGTTGGCGGGCGTCTGCTGCTTGTCGTCGCCCTGCGCCTGCTGCTTGGCCGACGGCGTGCTGAGCAACGCGGCGGCGGAGTCCTTCACGGCGCCGGAGGAGTTGTCGCCGCTCCCGCAGGCGGTGAGGGCGAGGGAGGCGACGAGAGCGGTGGCGGCGGCTGCGGCGGCGCGGTGGCGGATGTTACGCATGAGGTTGATCCCCGTTTCCATGAGATGAGGTGAAGTGAAGTGAGGCGAAGTGATGCGAAGTGAGGTGTCGACGGGTGTGGTCAGTGGCGATTGATGAGCATGAGCACGATCGCTGTCGAGGTGATCAGCACGACGACCGCCAACGCGTCGACCACGCTGATACGGAGTCGGATTCTGATGGCTGCTCCCCGTTCGGCTGGTGCTGCACTCACCTTGCGGGGTGGCCGGAAGCGGCCGCAATCGGCAAGGGAGAATGGGGGAAGCTGGAACGCTCACGCATACTCTGACCTGGGGGGACGAGGTTTCCCTGGAACGCGTTCCTGGAACGGACCAGCAGGAACGAGGAGGGGAACAGCGAGTGGCGACCACCGAGGCCGAGGCTTTCGCGGAACTGCTCAGGGGGTTGAAGGACCGCTCGGGGCGCAGTTACGGCGTCCTCGCCGGGAAGCTCCATGTGAGTACGTCCACGCTGCACCGCTACTGCAACGGGGACGCCGTGCCGACCGACTACGCGTCGGTGGAGCGGCTCGCGCGGCTGTGCGCGGCGAACGCCGAGGAAATGGTCGAGCTGCACCGGCGGTGGATCCTCGCGGACGAGGCGAGACGGCGGGGGCGATCGGCTCCGTCGGCTCCGTTGGCTCCGGCTCCGGCTCCGGCTCCGTCGGCCGAGGCCCCGTCGGCCGAGGCCCCGTCGGCCGAGGCTCCGGCCGAGTCCGCCCCGGCCGAGACCCCGGCCGAGGCCGCCCCCGGGCCTGAGCGCGGATCCGCACCCAGACCCGCACCCGCACCCGCCCCCGCTCCCGGACCGGAGCCGGCGCCTGGACTCGTGTCCGCACGCGAACCCGTGCCCGTCGCCGGGTCCCGTATCGCCCGGCTCCCCCGTACCAAACGCCTGCGTCTTCTTCTCGCCGCCGTGGCGGTCGTAGCGGTCGCCGTTCCCGCCATCGCCTACGGCAGCGGGGCCGTCGATTCGCCCGATGGCCATTCCGCCGCGTCCGAGGTGTCGGAGGCTCCGGGCCGGGGACTGGGGGAGAGCGTGTCGCCCTCCGCCTCCCCGGACGCCAAGGACAAGGAAAAGCCGCCCGCCTCGCCCTCCGTCTCCGCCTCCCGGAGCGCGAGCCCGTCCGACGCGCCCAGCGCGCCTACGAAGTCCACGGCGCCCGGCCCTGCCTCCGTCGGCGGGGTGCCGGTGTCGGTGGACACCCGGCCGTACGCCTTCGAGGACCCGTGCAGTCAGCACTACCTCATCGACAGCCCACCGGAGCAGGTCCCTCCGCCCCCCACCGAGCAGGACGCGCCCGGCTGGGTCAACGCGCTCGGAGGGGTGGCGAGCGGCGGTCAGTTCATCGAACTGACCGTGCAGGGCAAGAGCAGCGACACGGTCGTCCTGAACGCGCTGCGCGTGAAGATCGTGAAGACCGACGCCCCGCTCCCCTGGACCGACTACGCGATGGGCGTCGGCTGCGGCGGCAACGTCGGCACGAAGTCCTTCGCCGTCAACCTGGACGCGGCCCGGCCCAGCACCGTGCCCAAGGCCGGCCAGCGGGACTTCCCGTACAAGGTCAGCGAGTCGGACCCCGAGGTCTACTACGTCTCCGCCACCGCGACCGCGCGGGACGTCAGCTGGTACCTGGAGCTGGAGTGGACCAGCGGCGACCGGCGCGGCACGCTCCGCGTGGACGACAACGGAAAGCCCTTCCGTACGAGCGGGTCGGAGGGGCGTCCGTCGTACGACTACCCGCTGGGCGGCACCGAGTGGGGTGTGGCCGCGAAGGGCTGAGACGGGCCCTGGCCCTGGCCCCGCCCGGTTACCGCTCGGGCCCGGCCAGTGCCGCCGCGATCACCGCCGCCGGGTTGTCGCGGTAGACCGAGTGGCTCGCCCCCTCCACCGCCGTCCAGTGGAAGTCCGCCTTCGAAGAGCCGATGCGGTCGCCCTGGTCGGCGGTGAAGGCCGGGTTGTGGGCCGGATCGGCGGCGAGCACGGTCACGGGACCGGCGTACTCCGTCAGCTCCTTCTCGTACGACCACGGCGTGTTGTGCCGCAGAAAGCTCTCGGCGACGTACGGGCTGGTCCGGTGGGCCGCCTGGACCTTGAGGAAGATGTCCTCGGGGTGCCACTCCGGGTTCTTGCGGAGCAGTGACTCCTCGGTCGCCTTCAGCTCGGTGAGCGTGCCGCTCACGAACTCCTCGACCCTGCCCGAGACCGCGATGACGGGGTCGAGCAGGAGGAGACGCGACGCCCAGCCGGGCTCGGCGCTCGCCGCCGCGGTCGCCACGACACCGCCGAGGGAGTGCCCGACGACGAGATCCCACGCGCCGCCGCCCTCCGGGGTGAGCGCCAGTACGTCGGCGGCGAACGCCTCGATGTCGTACCGCCGCGTACGGGGCGCGAGGCCGTGACCGCGCTGATCGGGGGCGGTGACCGACCAGCCGGCCTCGGCCAGTTCGTCCGCCACACGCCACCAGCAGGCCGCCGCCGAGGTCAGCCCGTGGAGCAACAGGGCGCGCCGCGTCGCGTCGGGCCGTCCCCAGCGCATGAGGGGGAGCTGAACGACGGTGCGCGTGGCCAGGGCCGTTACAGGAGGGGTCTCTCGCTGATCCATTCCTCGATCTTCGCAGGGAACTCCGGGCTTCGGGCCGGATTCACACCGCGGTCGGCCTGACCTCGCCGGAGAGCGGCAGTCCGAGCCGGGCCACCCCCTGGGCCACCAGACGGGACATCTGGGTGGCGCCGTTCCGCTGGAAGTGGGTGTTGTCCTGGATGCCGTTCGGGAAGTTGGGGTACTGGCCCGGGTTCAGCCACAGGAAGACGTTCTTGGACGCCTCGATCCCGATCCCGTTCAGGTAGGTACGGCTGAGCGCGGACAGATCGACCAGGGGAACTCGCTCCTCCGCGGCCACGGCCTTGGCGGCGTTCACGTACTGGGGGAACGACAGGTTGAACTGCCCGGTGGACTCGTTGTACGAGCGCCGTGAGACGGGCGTGACCACGACGGGCGTCGCGCCCCGGGAGCGGGTCGCGCGGATGTAGTCGTTGCGCAGGTATTCCTTGTAGTCGGCGGGTGAGGTGTAGCGCTCGGGGTTGCCGGTGGTGGCGTCGTTGTGGCCGAACTGTACGAAGAGGTAGTCGCTCGGCTTGATGACGTCGTGGATGGCGGCGAGCCTGCCCTGCTCGATGAACGAACGTGAACTGCGACCGCCGATCGCGCGGTTGGCGACCGTGATGTTCGGCGTGAAGAAGCCGGGAAGCGTCTGACCCCAGCCCGCCTGCGGGTCATAGCCGGAGGTGTATGTCTGCGCCGTTGAGTCGCCGGCGATGTAGAGCGTGGCGACCGCGCGGGGCGCGGCGGACGCGGTGCCGGGGAGGCCGAGGGTGGCGGCGGTGCCGGCGCCGAGCGCGGCGGTGGTGCCGAGGAGGAAGCGCCTGCGGCTGGTGGGGGGCATCCGGGACTCCTGACGGGGGTGGGGGTGGTGCCGTCGTCAGCCGGAGGTCGCCGCAGAGAGCCGGAAGGTTGCCGGGGTGTGTGTGGTCAGTTGGCCGCGTACGCGGTGAAGGCGGCCCAGGCGGTGGGGGCGAGGGTGAGGGTGGGGCCTGTGGGGTTCTTGGAGTCGCGGATGTGGACGGCGTGGGGGCATGAGGCGACTTCGAGGCAGTCGCCGCCCTGTTCGGTGCTGTAGCTGGACTTGCGCCAGTCGTAGGCGACTTCGAGGCAATTGCCGCCCTGTTCGGTGCTGTAACTCGACTTGAACCACTGAAGCGCGGTGTTCATTGCTCTCCTAGAAGCTCGTCCAGCAGGTCCCGGGACTCCTCGGGGGTGAGGGCCTGCGATCGCAGCATCGCATATTTGCGGGACATGATGGACACGCTGTCTGGGTCGGAGACCCAGTGGCTGCCCTGCTGTGACTCGGCGTAGGCGAGATGCTGGTGGTCGGGGGTCTCCAGCAGTACGAAGGGGCCGCTGATCCCGGCGTGGTTCGTGCGGGCCAGAGGCAGGAACTGGATGGAAAGGCCGGGGAGTTCGGTGCATGTGCGCAGATGGTTCAGCTGGTCGCTGAAGACCTTTCGACCGCCGAGGGGGAAGCGGAGGACGGGTTCCCAGAGAACGAAGCTGAGTGTCGGAGGGACCTTGCGCTGAAGGATCTCCTGGCGCTCCATGCGAGCGGCGGTCTTGGTCTCGATCTCGTCCTCGTCGAACGCGGGAACGCGGGTGCCGAAGATTTCCCGTGTGTATGCCTCGGTCTGGAGCAGACCAGGGACCACTTGGTTCTCGAACGACGAGTGCGAGATCGCCTCGCGTTCGTGGTCCACGAACTGCTCCGCCCACAGCGGGAACTGGTCGATTGCCGGCATGTTGTCCACCCCGACCGACAACGCCCCCTTGGTGTCGAGGAGTTCGTCCAACATCGCCGCGAAGTCCGCCTTCAGCGGTCGCCTGCCCTGCTCGATCGACGCGATCGTCTCCTCGTCGGCGACGACCCGTTCACCGAGGGATCGCTGCGTATAGCCCGCCGCCCGGCGGAAGGTCGCCACTTGGGCGCCCAGCATCTTCATCGCCGAGGCGTTCTTCTTCCTCGGATGTTTCCTGGGATTCATGCCGGGCCAACTCCCCACGTGCGCGCGTACTTGATCCTGGGACAGCCCGTACAGAAGATCTGTACGGGGTCACCTGGTGCACGAGTTTAGTTACTCTCCGCGACTATCGCTCCATGAATGCGACAACTCGCCACTTTGTGCTCAGGGAGAGGTTCTTCCGCCGTGACCGGCGGTCCGTCCCCGCCGCCAGGAAGTTCACCCAACAAGCCCTCGTCGACTGGGACTTGACCGAAGGTTTCTCCGCCGACGACGTGTTGCTGTGCGTGAGTGAGCTGGCCACCAACGCGCTTCTGCACGGCGTACCGCCCGGCCGTGGGTTCCGGCTGTACCTCCAGTACACCGGTGACGTGCTCCGTATCGAGGTGCACGACAGCGGCCCCGGCGTTCCCCGGATCGTGGACTCGGCGGACGGCGAGGGCGGGCGGGGGCTGCTGCTCGTCGCGGCCTTCACCGACAGGTGGGGCGTGGGGGAGCGGAGCCCCGGCAAGGTGGTGTGGTGCGAGTTCGAGGTGCGGCGGGAGGAGGCCGACGAGACGACGCCCCCGGCGGTCACCCACCACGCCGAGGGCTGGCTCGGTCTTCTGCTGACCCGGTGATGACCTGACCTTGGCCATCTCCGCCGGTCAGAGCCTCGGCCTGTCGTGATCGGCGCGACGTCGGCAGTCGCCCGCACGACACCGCCGGGTGTCCCGTGACGTCGGGCATCCAGCGGTGTCGTGCGTGCGCCCCGGAGGCTTGGTCGAGCTTCGCGGTGTCCCGGGGGCGGCGTGTCAGTACGTGATGACTACGGCTCCGTTGCTGCCGCTCTTGCCGGCTGTGCCGTTTCCGCCGTCGTCACCGTACGCGCCTTCCGCGCCCGAGACGTCGGCTCCCCGGCCGCCGTCGCCGCCCTTGCCGCCGCTGCCGCCGTGTCCGCCGCGGCCGTAGCCGTGGTCGTTGGGGGTCTGGCCGCCCGCACCGCCTGCTCCGCCCTTGCCGCCCAGCTCGCCGATGCCGGCCTCGGCGTTGCCGGTCCTGCCGGTGGAACCCGCGCCGCCGCTCTTGCCCTTGGCGGCGTGTCCCTTGCCAGGAGCGGGCGGCTGCCCGGTGCATGACGCGTCCAAGCCGGCGAAGCCTCCTTGGCCGACGGAGCCGCTGACGCTCCCGCCGGATCCGTTACCCCCGCCGATCCCCAGGGCTTTGCCGCCGCCGCCCCACTCGCCGCCGTCAGCGGTGCCTGTCGTGCCCTCGCCCGGGGTTCCTCCCGAGGCGATGGACCTCGGGGAAAGGGCGGGGCCGGCGCCCGGTGAAGCGATGGGGGCGATGCCCGGGGGCAGTTCGACGAGAGTGTCCCCGCCGACGCCGCCTTTGGCGGTGCGGGTCCTGGCGTCGGTGCCGCTGGTGCCGCCGGATCCGGCGAGCAGACCGTACTCGCCGCCCTTGCCGCCGGAAGTACCGGCGGTGCCCGAGGTGCCCGCGCCGCCCTTGCCGACGATGATGCGCAACGGAAGGCCGGGATGGACCGCGATCTTGCAGGTGATGTGAACGCCCGCGCCGCCTCCACCGCCGCCCGCGCCGCCGCCTCCACCGCCGCCGGTGCCCCCGTGGCCCAGGCCGGTGGCATCCTGCCCGCCGGCCCCTCCGCCGCCTCCGCCACCGGCACCACCCGTGCCGCCGGACCCGCCGCCGCCCGCACCCCACATGTCGACGGTGAGCGTGTGGACTCCCTTCGGCACCCTCCACTCCTGGGCGCTTCCCGGCTTGGTGAAGGTGGCTGTGCCGCCTTGCGCGGCGGCCTGCGCGCCCGGTCCCAGAGCGAGGGAGGCGGCGAAGGGGATGACGGCGGCGGCGAGGGCCAGCCTCTGGTCGAGCATGGGTCTCCTTCTCAGAGCGAATAACGCGACTACCCTATGCACCTCCTCGGTTGCAGTACGTGATGGCGGTCGGTGTGCGAGTGGTGTACGGCGGATAAACCACTCGCAGGCGGGACGGTCGATTCCATGACGAGGACCACCGCGCGTCACAGATCGCAGGCCGTGTCCGGGCCGCGCGCGCGGCGGTGCGGTGGTGCGGTGGTGCCGGTCAGATCTCCACGTCCGTGTCCGTGAGCGCCACCGCCTCGCCGGTCTCGTCCCACGTGACCTGTTGTATCCCCGTCACCGCCGAGCGGTTGAGCGGGCCGTACACATGCGGGAACCGGGTGTCGTCCGGGACCCCGGGTGGCGCCTTCTCGGCCTGCTGCCAGACCAGCCGTGGCGTCAGCGACTCCTCGTCGATGAGCAGCGCCAGCAGGGGGCGGGGCGTGTCGCGGTAGAAGGCGTTGGCGATGGCCAGGGTGACCGGCTCGTCGGGGGAGCAGTGGATGAAGCCGTCGGTGGCGAGCGACGCGGGCGTATACGGCTGGTCCGGCTCGCGTCGCCAGTCGTCCAGCGGAAGCAGATGCATGATCATGCCCCCAGCCGTACCCGGTGGCCCGCCCGCACACGCTCGTCGCCCGGTGCTCTGGGGGTCGTAGGGGGCGTAGGGGTTTCTGAGAAGTCGGTGTCGGTGCGGGAGTCATCTGGGGCTCGGAGTCGAACAGCTGGCAAGGTCACACGGTGAAGCGGCTGGTGAATGTCGCCACCGGTGCCTGCCTGACCACGGACGACAAGTCCGAGTGGAATGCCGTCTGACTGTCAACACCGCGCCCCCTGCCCGGCCTTCACGGGCTGTGCGGGGGGTCTCGGTGTTCCGGCCTCCGTGGCCGCCGTCCACAGGGGAGACGGCGGCCACGCGAAAGCCGGCTACGCCGGGGAGTCGAGGGCCTGGCGGCGGTAGTCCCGGGGCGGGAGGTCGTAGGCGGCGCGGAAGGCGCGGGTGAAGGTGGCGTGGTCCGGGAAGCCCCAGCGGGCCGCGATCCGGTGGACGGCTACGGTCCGTAGCGCACGGTCGGCGAGGTCACGGCGGGCGCGTTCGAGGCGCTGCCCGCGGATCCAGGCCGTGACGGTGTCGTCGCGCGCGCGGAAGAGACGGTGCAGGTAGCTGACGGAGATGTGGTGGGCGGCGGCGATGGCGGCCGGCGACAGCTCGGGGTCGTGCAGATGCTGCTGTACGAACGCCTCGATGCGCAGGAGCAGGGCGCGCTGCCGGGAGCCGTCCGGCACGCGCGCGTCGGCGTCGAGGTGGTGGGCGAGTACCGCGGTCAGCAGGTCGAGGGCGACCGTACCCAGCCGGGGGGCGTCGGCCGGCCGGTAGGCGGCGGAGTCGGTGGTCAGGCTGGTGAGGAACTGGGTGAGGAGCGACCCCACGCCCTCGCGGCCCGGGAGCGGCACGGCGATCAGCCCCGCGCTCCGGTCCGCGGGCAGGGGCAGCAGCGCGCGCGGTACGAGGGCGTGTACGAGCGCGGCCGTCCCGCGGTCGGCGGCGATCCTCACGTCGAAGGGGCGGGAGCTGTCGTACAGCGCGAAGTCGTACGGTCCCAACTCCACCTCGTGGGCGCCCTGGACGACGCCGAGCCCGCCGCGCTGGGCGAAGACGACCGAGTACAGCTCGGGGTCGCACCGCCGGATCAGCCGCGGTGTGCGCTGTACGTCCGAGGGGGAGCAGGTCAGCTCGACGACGTTCACGGCCGCGAGGTCCAGCGCCCGCGCCGTGGCACTGAACCGCGCCCGTTCTCCGCTCTCCACCCGCATCGGGTACGGACTGCCGACCTGAAACGCGTTGAAGCGGGCCAGCCGCTCCGCCGGTGGAAGGTCATCGCTGTGAAAGACCGTCTGCATCATGGTGCCCCCCTCCCCTGGCGTCACCGTATCGGCTCGGGACGGCGCGCGGGCGGGACGAAGCATCCCCTTCCGCCTGGTGTGTGTCCCGCCGGCTACCGTGCGGCGCCCGCGCGCCGGAACTCGCTCGGGCTGACGCCCCGGGTCCGTTTGAACGCCACGCTGAACGCGAACGCGTCGGTGTAGCCCACGGTGCGGGCGATCTCGGCGACGGTCGCCGACTCGCGCTCGGTCAGCAGGTCCGCCGCGAGCGTCATGCGCCAGCGGGTGAGGTAGGTCAGCGGCGGTTCGCCGACCAGGCCGGCGAACCGCTTCGCCAGCGTGGAACGCGACACCCCGGTCCGGCCGGCCAGTGAGGAGACCGTCCAGGGGGCGGCCGGTTCGTCGTGCAGCAGGCGCAGCGCGTCGCCGACCACGGGGTC
The DNA here is from genome assembly GCF_044741565.1 of Streptomyces sp. NPDC088147. NCBI lineage: Bacteria > Bacillati > Actinomycetota > Actinomycetes > Kitasatosporales > Streptomycetaceae > Streptomyces > Streptomyces sp. NPDC088147. The sequence goes on from NZ_JBIUSY010000012.1 coordinate 29,763, forward strand.
CCGCTGGGCGGCGTACCAGGCCGGGGGCTCGCCGCCGGGCCGGTCGAAGTACTCACGTACCGCGCAGACCAGCAACCAGTCCAGCAGCCGGTCCAGGACCACCTGCTGGCCCGGGGTGTCGGTGGCGACCTCGGCGGCGAGGTGGTCCAGTACGGCGTCGGCCCCGCCGTCGGAAGCGACGCGCAGCACGACGGGCAGCGCGTCCAGCAGCCTGCGGCTGATCTCGCCGCGCACCGGGTAGGCGCCGACGATCAGCGTGGTCGCGCCGTCGGCGGAGGCGCCGCAGCTGTCGTTCCAGCCGAGCCGGTGCCGGGTCCCGCCCTGTTCGGGCGTCGTGCAGTGCTCCCCGCACGGGATCGGGTCGGCCCGGGTGCCGACCTCGTCGACGAAGGTGAACGATCCGGGGCCGCGCACGATGAGCGTCTCCCCGGCGCGGAGGTGTTCGGGCGGGCGGTGCTCCGGCACGATCCAGCCCGACCCGCCGAGGACGGTGCACAGCGTCAGCGGCGCGCCGTCCACGAAGTGCAGCGCCCAGGGCGGGGACAGGGTCGAGCTGGCGAACAACGAGCCCTGGGCCCGCATCCCGCGGAAGAGGTCACCGAACGCGTCCATCCGACCGAGGTTAACCGAGGTGAGACGATGACAAAGGTGATCCGGCTTCTCGCCTATGGATTCGTCCAGGCGGGTGGCGTTGACTCGCTGCTATGAGCAACGACACCACCCTCGACACCACCCTCGTCCTCGGCGCCACCGGCAAGACCGGGCGGCGGGTCGCCGCCCGGTTGCGGCTGCACGGCACCACGCGGGTGCGCGCCGCCTCCCGGTCGAGCCGGACCCGCTTCGACTGGTCCGAGCCCGACGGCTGGGACGCGGTCCTGAAGGGCGTCACCGCCGTCTATGTGGTTCCGCCGTCCGTGCCGGGACCGGTGCATGAGTTCGTGGCGCGGGCCGAGGCCGCCGGTGTGCGGCGCCTGGTCCTGCTCTCCGGGCACGGCGTCGACGCCTGGGGCGAGTCCGCGTTCGGGCTGGACATGCGCTCGGCCGAGGACGCCGTACGCGGCTCGGCGCTGGAGTGGACCGTTCTGCGGCCGTCGAACTTCAACCAGAACTTCGACGAGGACCTGTTCCACGCCCCGCTGGTCGCGGGAGAGCTGGCGCTTCCGGCCGGTGCGGTCCCCGAGCCGTTCATCGACGTGGAGGACGTCGCCGACGCCGTGGCCGCGGTGCTGGCCGAGCCCGGCCGGCACGCCGGGCGGGTCTACGAGCTGACCGGGCCGCGCGCGCTGACCTTCGCCGAGGCCGTCGAACTGATCTCCCGGGCGTCCGGGCGGCCCATCGCCTACAAGCAGGTCTCCCCGGCCGAGTACAGCGCGGCGCTGGTCGAGGAGGGCTGGGGCGAGGACGACGCCCAACATCTCGCCGAGATGTTCGTGCTGATGGAGCGTGGGGTGGGCGCCGGTGCGACGGACGGCATCGCCACCGTGCTGGGGCGCGCGCCACGGACGTTCGAGGAGTACGTCGTGCGGGCCGCGGCGGCGGGGGCCTGGGGGTCCTGACCCTCACCACGGTCCTCCACCGTCATCGTCATCCTCCACCGTCATCGTCAGCCTCCGCCCTCCACCGTCACCGTCCTCTGAAAGGGCCGCCATGAGCACCGGCACCAGCTTCCTGACCGCCGAGGACCTGGAGTTCCTCGGACGTCCCCTGCACGGGTTCCTGTCCGTGGCCGGGGGGACGCAGCCGCCACAGCCCCGGCCCGTGTGGTTCGAGGCCACCGCGGAGGGGACGGTCCAGTTCTTCACGGAGCCGGACTCGCTGAAGGTACGGCGCCTGCGCCACGACCCCCGCGCCTCGATCGTCGTCGCGGCCCCGGTGGGTGAGCGCGAGCGCTGGGTGTCCGTCGCCGGACGCGTCACGGTGGAGGCCGACGGAGCGCGCGACCTGTGCTCCCGGCTCGCCGCCCGCTACTGGGACCTCGACGACCCGGCCCGCGCCGACGCCCTCGCCACGATGCTGGCCACCGAGCATCTGCGCGTCGTCATCCACCCGGAGACCGTGCGCCGCCTCACGTACTGACCGACCGGGCCCCGGGCGGGGACAGGGGGCGGGGGCAGGGACAGGGGGGCGGGGACAGGGCGGGGGCAGACGGACTAATGCCCGGTGGCGGCGGAATGGGACCTTCGTAAGGCTTGAGGACGTAGATCGACGGGCTTCCTGTTCCTCGTCGCAGGGGTCTGTCCTCCGGTGCTCTCGAAGGAGATACGTCATGCCCGCTTCCTCCGCCCCCGGGGGTTCCCGGCGTTCGGAGTCCGATGTGCCGGAGTTCACGGCCTCGGCGCAGCTTGCCCGAGCGTTGCAGCAGATCGTGGTGGATCTCGTCGAGCTGCATCTCCAGGGGAAGCAGGCGCACTGGAACGTGGTCGGGCACAACTTCCGTGACCTGCACCTCCAACTGGACGAGGTGGTCGACGACGCCCGGGAGTCGGCCGACACCATCGCCGAACGCATGCGCGCGCTGGAGGCCTGGCCGGACGGCCGCTCCGACACGGTGTCAGCGACCACCACGCTCCCGGCGTTCCCGCAGGGCGTGCAGAGCGTGCAGGCCGTCGTCGACCTCGTCACCGCGCGTCTGCGGGCCACCGTCGATACGCTGCGCACCCTCCATGACCAGGTCGACAGCGAGGATCCGTCCACGGCCGACCTGCTGCACTCGATCATCGACTCCCTGGAGAAGCACGCCTGGATGGTCAGCGCGGAGAACCGTTCCGCCTGACGCCGTTCCCGCCCGCCGCGGGTGCCGGACCGCGTGCCCGCTCGCCTGCCTGCCACCCTGCCTGCCTGCCACCGTTCGCCACCCTCGATCCATCCGGACGGGTTACCCGTTGGGCCACGGTCCGTCGGCGCGAGCCGCTCTTCCCCCACGATGACGGCGGAATGACGCTCTGCGCCGACCGTGGTGTACGCCTTCCTCACCGAAGTCGTGCCCGGCCGGCCCGACTCAGGAAAAGGCAGATGCCGACAACTACCCGCAGGTTCGCTCGTATCGTCAAGGTCGCCGTGACCGTGGCCCTCTCGACGGCCGCCTTCGCCGTGCCCGCCACCGCCGCCCCCACCAGCACCGCACCGCCCGCCGACCACCACGGCAAGGCGGTGTTCGTCCAGAACGACCGCGTCGAAGGCAACCAGGTGATCGCCTACAGCCGCGAGGCCGACGGTTCCCTGCACAAGCGTGCGGTGTACGGCACCGGCGGCAAGGGCGGCGTGCTCGGCGGCTCCGTCGTCGACCACCTCGCCTCGCAGGGATCGCTGACGTACGACTCTCAGCACAAGCTGCTGTACGCGGTCAACGCGGGCAGCAACACGGTCACGGTGTTCTCGGTCGACGGCGACCGGCTCCACCGTCAGCAGGTCATCGAGTCCGGGGGCGTGTTCCCGGTCAGCGTCACCGCGCACGGCGACCGTGTCTTCGTGCTCAACGCGCGCGAGGGCGGCTCCATCCAGGGCTTCCGGCTCAAGGAGGGCAAGCTGCACCGGGTCGCGGCCTGGCACCGCGCACTGCGCCTGAACACCGGCGCCGCGCCCGAGTTCACCCACACCCCGGGCCAGGTGGCCTTCACCCCCGAGGGATCGCAGCTCGTCGTCACCACCAAGCTGGGTGGCAACAGCATCGAGATCTTCCATCTCGACCGTGAGGGCGTGCTGTCGCACAAGCCCGTCGTGGACAGCAAGCCGGGCGCGCAGCCGTTCGGGCTGACCTTCGACGCGCAGAACCGGCTCGTCGTCGCCGACGGCGTGGAGGACGCCCTCCTGACGTTCCGTATCCACAAGGACGGCCGTACCACCCTGGTCGACGCGGCACCGACCGGCCAGCAGGCCAGCTGCTGGGTCTCCCGCACGGGCAGCCACTTCTTCGCGTCCAACGCGGGCAGCAACACCGTCACCCGCTTCCTCCAGAACCGCGAGGCGCGCCTCGAACGCCTGGGCAACACCCCCACGGGCACGGGCACGGTGGACTCGTCCATCACTCCCGACGGCCGCTTCCTCTACGTCCAGACCGGCGGCGCGGGCGCCGTGGACGCCTTCCGTATCCACGCGGACGGCTCGCTGACCAAGATCAGTACCACGAAGGTCCCGGACGGCGTCGGCGGCGAGGGCATCGTCGCGCTCTGACCCGGTAGTCGCGTACGACGTGTGACACACCGCCCGTTCCCGTTCACGCGGCCTCCCCTCGTGAACGGGAACGGGAACGGGCACGGGTGGCCGCCGCCGCAGGCGCGCCCCTACCGCCTCTCCGGGACCAGAGTGTCCGAGCTGTCGAGCCAGAGGCGCTGACCGGCAGCGTTCACGGTGAGGCCGTACCGGGTGCGGTCCGGCGATCCGGCGCTCCGCCACCAGGCGTACGCGGCCTCCACCTCACTCCAGAGCCCGCGGGGACCGTACTGACGACAGTCGTACTCCGCCGTATCGGGTACGTAGTCGACGCTGGCCCAGGAGCCGGTGGCATGGTCGGCGAGCCAGAGCGTGAACTCGCCGTCGGGTCCGTGCCCGACGCTGTACCGGCAGTCGGGGACCAGAATTCCCGCGGTGAAGGCGGCGTTCTCGTCGCCGAGTACGAGCCGGGGGTCGAGGCAGGTGCGCGTGGCCGTGGCCCGGTCCTGTTCTTTGACGGTGGCCATGACGTTCCGGTGGGGGCTCTCGCTCCTGTTCCACATGAAGGCGGAGTCGCCGATGACGGGGCCGCTCGCGGTGCGGTCACCGCCTGCGACGAGGCGCAGGAGGACGCCGTTGTACAGGCCGGTTCCCCATGGCAGCACGATCACCCCGCCGGGAGCGGTCTGCTCCACCAGGGGATACGGCACGGTATGGAGGGCGCAGGTGACGATGACACGGTCGTAGGGCGCGTACGAGGGACAGCCGAGCCCGCCGTCGCCCGTGATGACCGTGGGGGCGTAGCCGGCGGTCTTCAGGTTCGCGCGGGCGGTGTCCGCGACGCGGGGGTCCACCTCGATGGAGACCACGTGCCGGCCGCCGAGCCGTTCGCTGAGGAGAGCGGCGTTGTAGCCGGTGCCCGTGCCGATCTCCAGTGCCGTCTGCCCGTCGGTCACGGCGAGGGCGTCGAGCATGGTGGCGACGACGCGCGGCATGCTCGCAGAGCTGGAGGGGATGAGCGCCGTGTCATGGCCGTTGTCCTCGACTTGGGTGACGAGCGCCTGATCGTCGTGGACGAGCGCGTGCCAGCGGTCGGGGTCGGTGGCGCGGTCGAGCGGGTGATAGCCGTCGTCGCCGCGGATCCAGATCCGGTCCGGGATGAACGGCTCGCGGTCGACCCGGGTGAAGGCGGCGCGCCACGCGGGGGAGAGGTAGCCCCCTCGGGTCAGCTCCTCGATGAGGCCGACCCGAGGGCCTTCTCCGCTCATCAACTCTTCGGTGTCTCAGGTCGTTTCGGATCGGCCGGCGGAATCGGCTTGTCGGGTTTGTGTCCGTCGCTCTCGGCGGTGTCGGGCTTTCCGCTGTGGCTGCCGCCCATCGTCGTCTCCTTCGCTCGATGACATAACGTGCTGTCATCGGAAGCTACCGGAGCGCCAGGGGGCGAAGAAAGGGGCGCCATCGCTGTTCGCGATGGCGCCCCGTAGTGCGTACTGAGGGTTACAGGCGCTCGGGGGCGCGGATGCCCAGGAGTGCCAGGCCCTGCCGGAGCGTGCGGGCCGTGATGTCGCAGAGGAAGAGGCGGTTCTCGACCAGCTCCGCCGGGTTCTCGTCGCTCAGTACGTGGCACTGGTCGTAGAACGTCGTGAAGTGCGAGGCCAGTTGGTACAGGTACGCGGCGAGCTTGTGCGGTTCGTACGCCGACGCGACCTCCGCCAGCACCTCGCCGAACTGGTCCACGTGCAGGCCCAGCGCCCGCTCGGCCGGGGCCAGTGCCAGCTCCGGGTGGGCGGCCGGCTTCGCGTCGCCCGCCCGGCGCAGGATCGACTGGATACGGGCGTACGCGTACTGGATGTAGACGGACGTGTCGCCGTTCAGCGAGACCATCTGGTCCAGGTCGAACTTGTAGTCCCGGGCCGCGGACGTGGACAGGTCGGCGTACTTCACCGCGCCGATGCCCACCTGCCGGCCGCGCTCGGCGATCTCCTCCTCGCTGAGGTCCTTCGCCTTCTCCCGTACGACCGCCGTCGCCCGCTCGACCGCCTCCTCCAGCAGGTCCACCAGCCGTACCGTCTCGCCCTCGCGGGTCTTGAACGGCTTGCCGTCCTTGCCGAGGACCGTGCCGAACGCCAGCTGGACGGCGTCGACCTCGTCGTTCAGCCAGCCGGCCCGGCGGGCGGTCTCGAAGACCATCTTGAAGTGCAGCGACTGGCGCGCGTCGACCACGTACAGCAGGGTCGTCGCCGACAGGTTCCGCACCCGGTCGCGGATCGCGGAGAGGTCGGTGGCCGCGTAGCCGTAACCGCCGTTGGACTTCTGGACGATGAGCGGGACCCTGTTGCCGTCCGGGCCCTTCACGTCGTCGAAGAACACGCAGAGCGCGCCCTCGGAGCGGACCGCGACCCCGGACTCCTCCAGGAGCCGGCAGGTCTCCTCCAGCATGTCGTTGTAGCCGGACTCGCCGACGATGTCGGGGTCGCGGATCTCCATGTCCAGCTGGTTGAAGACCGAGTAGAAGTAGATCTTCGACTCGTCCACGAACCGCTGCCACAGGGCCAGCGTCTCCTTGTCACCGGCCTGGAGGTCCACCACCCGGTCCCGCGCGCGTGCCTTGAACTCCTCGTCGGAGTCGAAGAGCGTCCGCGACGCCTTGTAGAGCCGGTTGAGGGAGGACATCGCCTCCTCGCCGGAGGTGGCGGCGTCCGCGGAGCCCCTGTGGTCCAACTCGTGCGGGTGCTCGATCAGATACTGGATGAGCATGCCGAACTGGGTGCCCCAGTCGCCGATGTGATGGCGCCGGACCACCTTCTCGCCGGTGAACTCCAGGATCTCCACCATCGCCGCGCCGATCACGGCGGAGCGCAGATGTCCGACGTGCATCTCCTTGGCCACGTTCGGCTGCGCGTAGTCGATGACCGTCGTGCCCGGCTCCGGCTCGTACGGGACGCCGAGCCGGGTGTCCGCCGCGCGGGCCGCGAGGGTCTCGATGATCGCCCGGTCCGCGATCGTGATGTTGAGGAAGCCGGGTCCTGAGACCTCGATGTCCTTGATCACGCCATCGGCGGGGAGCGACGCGACGACCCGCGTCGCCAGCTCGCGCGGGTTGCCCTTGAGCCGCTTGGCGAGCGCCAGGAGACCATTGGCCTGGAAATCGGCCCGGTCGCTTCGGCGCAGCAGCGGGTTCGCGGGACCGGCCTCCGGCAGGGCTGCCGAGAGGGCGTCCGCGATGCGCTGATCGACGGTCGAAGCGAGGGAAGTGACCGAGGCCATGGGCTGGTGCCGTTCCTGTCGGGTACGGAGGGAAGTCCTGCCCAGTATCCCATGGTGTAACAAGCCATTTTCGCTCTCCCGGGGGGACCTGGGAGAATGGCAGCCGCCGGAATGTTTGGGCGTACGAGAAAGAAGTAAGGACGTGCCGATCGTGGCTCAGAGCACCGAGACCGACTGGGTCTCCCGTTTCGCGGACGATGTCATCGCCGAGTCGGAGCGACGTGCGCCTGGCAAACCGGTCGTCGTCGCGTCCGGACTCTCCCCCTCCGGCCCCATCCACCTGGGGAACCTCCGCGAGGTCATGACCCCGCACCTGGTCGCGGACGAGATCCGCAGGCGCGGTCACGAGGTCAGGCATCTGATCTCCTGGGACGACTACGACCGCTATCGCAAGGTTCCGGCCGGCGTTCCCGGTACGGACCCGTCCTGGGCCGAGCACATCGGCAAGCCGCTGACGTCCGTGCCCGCCCCGGCGGGGTCCGCGTACCCGAACTGGGCCGAGCACTTCAAGGCGGCGATGACCGAGGCGCTGGCCGAGCTGGGCGTCGAGTACGACGGCATCAGCCAGACCGAGCAGTACACCGCCGGGGCGTACCGCGCGCAGATCCTGCACGCGATGAAGCACCGCGCGGACATCGACGCGATCCTCGACCGCTACCGGACGAAGGACAAGCCGAAGAACAACGCTTCTCAGGGCCAGAAGCAGGGGCAGAAGCAGGGGCAGAAGCAGCCCGAGGAAGCCGAGCTGGAGGCCGCCGAGGGCTCGGGCGCGGCGGCCGAGGACGACGGCAGCGGCGGGGCCGCCGGCTACTTCCCGTACAAGCCCTTCTGCGGCGGCTGCGGCAAGGACCTCACCACCGTCACCGCGTACGACGACGAGACGACCGCGCTCACGTACACCTGCGCGGAGTGCGGCTTCTCCGAGACCGTCCTGCTCAGCGAGTTCAACCGCGGCAAGCTGGTCTGGAAGGTCGACTGGCCGATGCGCTGGGCGTACGAGGGCGTGATCTTCGAGCCGTCCGGGGTCGACCACTCCTCGCCCGGGTCCTCGTTCGTCGTCGGCGGGCAGATCGTGCGCGAGATCTTCGACGGCGTCCAGCCGATCGGCCCGATGTACGCCTTCGTCGGGATCTCCGGGATGGCGAAGATGTCGTCCAGCAAGGGCGGCGTGCCGACCCCGGCCGACGCGCTGAAGATCATGGAGGCGCCCCTGCTGCGCTGGCTCTACGCGCGCCGCAGGCCCAACCAGTCGTTCAAGATCGCCTTCGACCAGGAGATCCAGCGGCTCTACGACGAGTGGGACGCGCTGGAGCGCAAGGTCGCCGACGGCTCCGTCCTGCCGGCCGACGCCGCCGCGTACTCCCGCGCCACGAGCACGGCGGCCGGTGCGCTGCCGCGTACGCCGCACCCGCTGCCGTACCGCACGCTGGCCTCGGTCGTGGACATCACGGCCGGTGCCGAGGAGCAGACCCTGCGGATCCTCAGCGAACTGGACCCGGCCCGTCCGCTGGCCTCGCTGGACGAGGCGCGTCCCCGGCTGGACCGCGCACAGAACTGGATCACCAGCCAGGTCCCGGCCGAGGCGCGGACGATCGTGCGCGCCGAGCCCGACCGGGAGCTGCTCGACTCGCTCGACGCGCGCGGGCACGAGTCGCTGCGGCTGCTGCTGGAGGGCCTGGACAGCCACTGGTCGCTGGACGGGCTGACCACGCTCGTCTACGGCGTGCCCAAGGTCATGGAGGGGCTGGCCCCCGACGCCAAGCCCACGGCGGAACTGAAGACCGCCCAGCGGTCGTTCTTCGCGCTGCTCTACCGGCTGCTGGTCGGCCGGGACACCGGGCCGCGGCTGCCCACGCTGCTGCTGGCGGTGGGCGCCGACCGGGTGAGGAAGCTGCTCGGCGGCTGAGCCGGTGCGCGATCGCGGCCGGTGCCGCGTTCAGGGAGTCCGCTCGTTGCTCCGTGAACGCGGCGGCCGGGCCGTGGGGCGCGGGCGCGTGCTCGCCGGACAGGGCTCAGGCGATGTACTCGTCGTCCAGTTCCGACTGGTACCGGGAGCGGAAGTCCTTCAGATACGGGCGGAGCGAACTCTCGCTCAGCGGGCCGCCGGTGCGGCCGGTGATCCCGTACAGATCGACCAAGTACAGCCCGAACTGGCGGCCGTTGGGGTAGTCGCCGTGCTCGCTGATGTACTTGCGGAAGGCGTTGAAGTACGCCTCCTCGCGTGAGATGTCGTCGGGGAGCGCGGGAACGGGAAGTTCCTCGGGCTGCTCCTGGACGGGGGCGGCCTCGGCGTACTGGCGCTGTTCCGGGGCCTGTTGGGGGACCGGCTCCGGCTCCGGGGTCGCGTACGGACCCTCCACGCGCTGATTGGGCACCCCGCCGAGCGGGCGGCTGCGGCCGGGGCCGGCGGGGATCATCACCGGGGCGGCGGGGTCCGGGCCTTCGGCGTACGCGGGGTTGTACGCGCCCTCGTAGGCCGCCTCCTGCACCTGCGGGGCCGCGAACCAGGGGCTCGGCTGGGGTTGGGGCTGAGGCTCGGGCTGGGGCTGCTGCTGGGGGTGCGGCTGCTGTTGTTGCTGGGGGTCCTGCTCCTGCTTCCGCAGCTGCGGCGGGATCGGCTGCTGCTGTTGCGGCTGCTGTTGCGGCTGGGACTGGGGCTGGGACTGCTGAGGCTGCTGGGGCTGCGGTTCCGCCGTCTGCTCCGGGGACGGGGACAGGGACGGGGACGGGCTCGCCGCGGGTATCTCGGCCCGGCCCTGCGGGAGTTCGGCCACCGGGGGCGGAGGCGGCAGCAGCACCGGTTCGATCCCGGCGGCGGCCAGCCCCGACGGCGCGGTGTCGGCGAGCGGTACGCCGTACTTCGCGAGCCGGAGCGGCATCAGCGCCTCGACCGGCGCCTTCCGGCGCCAGTTGCGGCCGTACCGCGCCTGAAGACGCGACTGGTAGATGAGCCTGTCCTGTTCGAGCTTGATGACCTGCTCGTACGAACGCAGCTCCCACAGCTTCATCCGGCGCCACAGCTTGAAGGTGGGCACCGGCGAGAGCAGCCAGCGGGTGAGCCGTACGCCCTCCATGTGCTTGTCGGCGGTGATGTCCGCGATCCGGCCGACCGCGTGGCGCGCCGCCTCGACGGAGACGATGAAGAGGAGCGGGATCACGGCGTGCATCCCGACGCCCAGCGGGTCCGGCCAGGCGGCGGCGCCGTTGAAGGCGATCGTCGCGGTCGTCAGCAGCCACGCCGACTGGCGCAGCAGCGGGAACGGGATCCGCATCCAGGTCAGGAGGAGGTCGAGCGCCAGCAGGACGCAGATGCCCGCGTCGATACCGATCGGGAAGACCAGGGAGAAACGCCCGAAGCCCTTGGCCTCGGCGAGTTCGCGCACGGCGGCGTAGGACCCCGCGAATCCGATCGCGGCGATGATCACCGCTCCGAACACCACGATCCCGATGAGAATCCGGTGCGTGCGTGTGAGCTGCATCGCGGCCACCCGCGATCTCCTCCCGTATTCGGCCTCTATGGGGCGTCAGGTACTCGACAACAATCACTCGACGCCCCGACACCCGGCGGGCACAGCCTGGCACATGTGTGCGGAGGGCGTTGCGCGGGGAGCGGAAGCAGGCCCTCAGGACGCGGCTTTGGAGCTCTCCCCGGCGGCCGGCGCGTCACCGGAACCGGCCGGCGCGTCCTCGGAACCGGCGGTGACGGCCGCCACGGCTTCCCTGGCCGCCTTCTCCGCGTTCTTCGTCAGATCGGCGGGGCTGGGCGACTTCGCGCCCGCGTACCCCGCGCCGTTGTAGGTGAGGGTGACGACGACGTTCTCCGCGCGGGCCACGACGGTCGCGTACGCGAAGTCCTCGTCGGTCTTCTTGAGGGTGTACGTGACCAGCGTCGCCTGGTCGCCGACGCCGGCCGTGGCGACGGACTTGAGGCTCTTGGCGCCCGCCGTGCCCTGGGCCCCGGCGACCTCCTTCGCGTAGTACTCGCCGGCGCGCTTGGCGCCGCTGCCGAGCGTGGCGTCGGAGTCGTACCGCATGAGGGAGACGTCGAGCCAGCGGTACTGCGAGCCCTTGACGCCCTTGTCCTCCAGACCGTTCCAGGAGCAGCTGCCGCGGGTGTCGATGTCGCTGGACTTGCCCGACGTACCGCCCTTGGTCTTGACCTTGGGAACGAGCGAGCCGACCGTCTTCGCGCCGATCGTGGCGCAGGCGTCGGGGAGCCCGCTGTACTTGGCCGGCGTGACCGTCGGGGACGGCGCGGTGCTCGGGCTCGACGAGGAGCCGTCGGCGTCGGTCTTGTCGCCGGAGTCGGACGAGCAGCCGGCGACGACGAGCATCACCGGAACGGCTGCGCAGGCGAGTATGCGGGTGAGTCGCGAGGCTGAACGGTGCATGGTTCCTTCAGTCGGTCGGTTGTCGTACGGTCCGATCGGCCACGGTAACCGCCGAGCCGGGTCCGCGGGCTCCCGGAGCGGGAGTCCGGGCCCCGCGCGCCCGGGGCGGGCGGCGGGGACGGGGGCGGCTACTCGTTGAGCTGCTCGGCGAGCGTCCGGGCCAGTTCCCGCGCCTTGTCCTGTAGTTCTCTGCTGTCGGGGACCACGGTGGGGTGGGCCGGCTGCTCGGTGTACCGGACGGTCACGATCACGTTCGATGTGCGGAACACCACGCTCACCGTGCGCTGCTGAGCAGCCGCGCCGGAGCGGGCGAGGACATCGTCCAGGAAGGCGGCGTCACCGAGATTCTCCAGGACGCGGGGTTCGAGGCCGTCGGGGGTCGTGCCGTCGGAGGGCGTGCCGTCGGGGGTGGTCGTGCCCGAGCCGGAGGCGGAGCCGGACGGGGTACCCGAAGGGGAGCCGGTCTCTCCGGTCTGTGTGCTCGTACCGGAGTCCGAGCCCGTACCCGCGTCCGTACCCGCGTCCGTACCCGCGCCGGAACCCGTCGCGGAGGGCATGCCGCCCGGCGCACCGGGAGCCGTGGCCGCGGGCAGCCCCGCGGCCGTCTCCGCCTTCGCGTAGACCTCCTGCGCCCGGTCGGCGTCGCTCACGGCCGGGTCGTACGACACGACGCGTTCGAGGTCGATCATCAGCTGGTTCGACGCGTCGGGGGAGGCGGCCTTCCAGGCGCACCCGACGCGGCGGTCGGTGTCGTATGTCACAGCGGCCGTGCCCTCGTACACCTTCGCCCGCTGGTCCTCGGGGAGCGAGGCGACGCCGGGCAGCAGATCCTTGAGCATGGAGCGCGGCACGGAGCCGCAGGGCTCGCGGAGCGTGCGGTACTTGCCGGGCTGGGCGGCGGTGGCGGTGGTGGGGCCGCCCGGCTTGGTGTCGGTGGTGGTGCCGTCCGCGCCACCGCCCCCCGAGCAGCCGGCGACGACCGCCACGAGGAGCGCCGCCAGGCCGGGTACGTACGCCTTGCGCGCCTTTGGCTGCACGGTCCCGGGCTCCCTTCTGTACGGGGTTCCGCGCGGGGCTCCGCGCGAAAACTGCTTGCCGCCGTATGACGGTCGATGGACACAATGTCTATCGCACGCAACGCCGTCGATGCTGGTCGGCCGTCTCTTTTGACGGCCCTGGTTCCGGCTTTTGCGTTATAGGACTTTCGGGGGAATTGAGGGGTTATGTCGTATGTAGAGATGCCTGGTGCGAAGGTACCGATCCGGATGTGGGCGGATCCCGCGACGGTCGAGGAGGGCGCCATGCAGCAGCTCCGGAATGTCGCCACCCTGCCCTGGATCAAGGGCCTCGCCGTGATGCCGGACGTGCACTACGGCAAGGGCGCGACGGTCGGCTCGGTGATCGCGATGCACGGTGCGGTCTGCCCGGCGGCGGTGGGGGTGGACATCGGGTGCGGGATGTCGGCGGTGAAGACGTCCCTGACGGCGAACGATCTGCCGGGTGACCTGTCCCGGCTGCGCTCCAAGATCGAGCAGGCGATCCCGGTGGGGCGCGGCATGCACGACGAGGCGGTGGACCCGGGGCGGATGCACGGGTTCGCCACGGCGGGGTGGGCGGATTTCTGGGAGCGGTTCGACGGAGTCGCCGATTCGGTCAAATTCCGTCAGGAACGCGCCACGAAGCAGATGGGAACGCTCGGCTCGGGCAACCACTTCATTGAGTTCTGTCTGGACGAGTCGGATTCGGTCTGGCTGATGCTCCACTCCGGATCGCGGAACATCGGCAAGGAACTGGCCGACCACCACATCGGCGAGGCCCAGAGGCTGCCGCACAACCAGGGGCTGATCGACCGGGACCTGGCCGTCTTCATCGCGGACACCCCGCAGATGGCGGCGTACCGGAACGATCTCTTCTGGGCGCAGGAGTACGCGAAGTACAACCGCGCGATCATGATGGGGCTCTTCCAGGACGTGGTCCGCAAGGAGTTCAAGAAGGCCCGGGTGACCTTCGACCCGGTCATCTCCTGCCACCACAACTACGTGGCGGAGGAGCGGTACGAGGGCATGGACCTGCTGGTCACGCGCAAGGGCGCGATCCGTGCGGGCAGCGGCGACTTCGGCATCATCCCGGGCTCCATGGGCACGGGTTCGTACATCGTGAAGGGCCTGGGGAACGAGGCGTCGTTCAACTCGGCCTCGCACGGCGCGGGCCGGAGGATGAGCCGCAACGCCGCCAAGCGCCGGTTCTCGACGCGGGACCTGGAGGAGCAGACGCGGGGCGTGGAGTGCCGCAAGGACTCCGGTGTCGTGGACGAGATCCCCGCCGCGTACAAGCCGATCGAGCAGGTCATCGAGCAGCAGCGGGATCTGGTGCAGGTGGTGGCGAAGCTGAAGCAGGTCATCTGCGTGAAGGGCTGAGCGGCCCGGACCCGGGCGGCCGTGACCGTCCCGACGGCCCAGGGGCCCGCCTCCCGGAACGGCGACCGGCCCCCGGCCCCCCGGCCCCCGGCTCTCCGGCCCCCGGCTCTCCGGCCCCCCTCGGCTCTCCGGCCGGGGGGCCGGACCGCTCGGATCTCCCTGGACCGGCCAGGGGCCGTCACAGCTCGCGGTGGACCTTGGAGTTGGACGCCTGGGCGCGGGGGCGTACCACGAGGAGGTCGATGTTGACATGGCTCGGGCGGGTGACCGCCCAGGTGATGGTGTCGGCGACGTCGTCGGCCGTGAGCGGTTCCGCGACCCCCGCGTAGACCTTCGCGGCCTTCTCGGTGTCGCCGTGGAAGCGGGTGGTGGCGAACTCCTCGGTCCTGACCATGCCGGGGGCGATCTCGATCACCCGGACCGGCGTGCCGACGATCTCCAGGCGGAGGGTCTCGGCGAGGACGTGGGATCCGTGCTTGGCCGCGACATAGCCCGCGCCGCCCTCGTACGTGCCGTGGCCCGCGGTGGAGGAGACGACCAGGACCGTGCCGTCGCCGCTCGCGGTGAGGGCGGGGAGCAGCGCCTGGGTGACGTTGAGCGTGCCGAGGACGTTCGTCTCGTACATCCGGCGCCAGTCCACGGGGTCGCCGGTGGCCACCGGGTCGGCGCCCAGGGCGCCCCCGGCGTTGTTGATCAGGACGTTCACGGAGGGGAAGCGGCCCAGCTCGGCGGCGAAGGCGTCGACGGCCGGGCGGTCGGTGACATCGAGGGTGTACGCGGTGGCGTGCTGCCCGGCGGCTGTCAGTTCGGCGGCGAGCGCCTCGATGCGGTCCTTGCGGCGGGCGGTGACGATGACGTGGTAGCCGGCGGCCGCGAGTTGGCGTGCGGTGGCGGCGCCGATGCCGCTGCTCGCTCCGGTGATGACGGCGATGGGGGTCCCCGCGGCGGTCATGACGTACTCCTCGCGCGTGTGATCGATGATCGAGTCGGACACGGCCAGGATAGGCAGGGTGTGTCGGCGCGTGCCCGTGGTGTCCGGAGCGCGGACCTCCGTGCTGTCAGGGGGGTCGCGGACCGCGTGTCATGTGGGTGACCGGGGGCGCGCCGGGCCTCTGGGTGGCCCGCTTCGCGGTGTGATGATCGGTATGTTCCCGCCATGGGTGTCAAGCGCAGGGCGTGGCTGGTGGCGGTGTCGGTCGTCGCGGCAGTGGTGACGGTGACGGGTGCGGGGTCCGACGTCGGGGCCGGGACCGGTGCCGGGGCGGGTGCCGAGACGGGGGCCGGTGCCGGGAGCGGGACTGGTGACGGTGCCGGGACTGTTGGTTTCCGGGGTGCTGTCGCGCCGGAGGCCGATCTCTCGCACCACGGGCATGTGTCGCTGTGGAGCCAGCAGCTGACGGTCCGCTTCGAGTCCGAGAACCACGGTCCGTCCGGGCTCGCGGACGCGACCGTCCGGCTGACCTTCTCGGTGGCTCTCGCGGCCGGCCAGAGCCTGCCGTCGAACTGTGTACGGAGCGGAGACCGGGTGGTGCTGTGCCGTACGGGGCCGCTGCGGGCGGTCGGCCGGAGCCAGGAGACCGTTCTCGACCTGAAGGCGGCGGGGCGGCCCGTCGAGGCGGTCGTGGAGATCGACACCGCCTGGAACGGCGGCGCGAGCGACCCGAACCCCGAGAACCACCGGCACCGGGTGCTGGCCCCGGCCACCGGAGACCCGTACGCCTTCTGACCGCCTGACCGCCTGACCGCCTGACCGCCTGACCGCCTGACCGCCTGACCGCGTGAGCCGCGTGAGCCGCGTGAGCCGCCTGAGCGCCTGACCGCGTGAATCGCCTGACCGCCCCGGGATCCGCGGGAGCTACGCGGCGGCGTCGCCGAATTCCCGTACCGCGTCCTCGACGATCGCCGCGAGCCTCGCGTGGTGCGCGCCGCGCCAGTACACCCGGCCGCAGGCCGTGCACTGGGCGAAGACGTCGTACGAACGCTGGGTGCCGTGCTCCAGCCGCTCCTGGACGGACTCCTTGTCGGCCGGGCCCAGGCCGCCGTTGCAGGCGGTACAGCGGGTCCATGGCGCGAGGGCGGGGGCGAAGCGTTCCAGGACGTCCCGGAGCTGGTCCTCGGGGCGGTCGCTGTAGATGTACGCCCCGGCCCAGAGCTCGCGGCGCCGCAGCAGCCCGCGGTCCCGGGACAGCATCACCCGGCGCTCGGTGGCGGAGAGGGTGGCCAGGGCGGGATCGCCGAGGTCCTCGTTCTCGTACGCCGCGTCGATGCCGAGCAGCCGCAGCCGTCGCGCGAGCGTGCCGAGATGGACGTCGAGCAGGAAGCGCAGGGGAGCGCCCGGCACCCGCTGGGGGCGGCTCACGGCCCGTACCTCGACGGATTCGCCCGCGGCGGGGATGTGCGAGACGGGCACCTCACGGCCGTCCACGAGCAGCGCTCCGGCCTCGGTGAGCGGGACACCGAGCGATTCGACGGTGTGACCGAGCGTGGACGCGCCGTCGGTGAGGAGGGACGTACGTCCATGACGCCGCTCGGCGGGAACGAACAGGCGCAGCCCGGGGGCGAATTCGATCTGGATCTCCGGTCCGTTCACGTCGTCAGGATGCCACCGGACGCGGGGGGCGGGCCAGGACTTTCCCGGTCGTCGGCGCCCGGCGTCAGATCCAGCCGCCAGTCGTTGGCGCGCATCAGACGCCCCTTCGGGTACTCGACCTCGCACTCGCCCCGGAGGGAGAACCCCACCCGGCGGCACAGCGCGTTCGACGGGCGGTTGTCGACGGACGGGAAGGCGTGCAGATAGCGGTACCTGTGCTCGGCGCGCGCCTTCGCCACGACGGCCGCCGCTGCCGCCGCCGCGATGCCGCGCCCCTGGTGGGCGGGGAGCACCCCCCAGCCCGTCTCGTACACCTGCTGTCCCTGCCAGGTCTGCTCCCAGAACCCGATCGTGCCGAC
Organism: Streptomyces sp. NPDC088147; assembly: GCF_044741565.1. Classification (NCBI taxonomy): domain Bacteria; kingdom Bacillati; phylum Actinomycetota; class Actinomycetes; order Kitasatosporales; family Streptomycetaceae; genus Streptomyces; species Streptomyces sp. NPDC088147. Next base: position 46,936 of record NZ_JBIUSY010000012.1, read on the forward strand.
GGCCTCGCCGGACGGCGGCAGCACGATCCGGAACATGCGGCCCCGGCCCGTCAGGTCCGCGCTCAGGTCGACGTACCGCCGGTGCCGCGTGAGCAGCTGTTCGTCGGTCTCGGGGCCGCCCAGGTGGCTCATCAGCTCCGGCGCGTTCATGGCGCGGAGCAGGCCGAGATCGCCCTCGGACCAGGGATCCAGCCGTACTCCCGGTGGTGCGCTCTGTGTGTCAGGCGTGTCAGGCATGTCAGGCACTGTAGGGCGGGGGTCTGACATCGGGGCGTCCGCCTGCTCGCGGTCCGCGTCCGGCTGCTCGCGGTCCGGCGTATGCCGTCGGCGGGACCCCGACCGTCGCCGTGAAGTCCCGTACGAGATGGGCCTGATCGCTGTAGCCGAGTTCGGCGGCCAGCTCCGCCCAATCCACGTCCACGTCCGCGTCCGCGTCCGCCTCGGCGCTTGCGCCCGCGCCCGCACTCGCATCCGCGCCCGCGCCCGCACTCGTTCCGGACTCCGCGCGCTCCAGGGCCTCGTGGATGCGGTAGCGCAGGATCACCCACTTCGGACCCACCCCCACGTACGTGGCGAAGAGCCGTTGCAGCGAGCGCACCGACAGCCCTTCCGCCTCGGCGAGCGGGGCCACGCGCCGGATCGTACGGTCCGTACGGATCCGGTCGGCGAGCGCCATGGCGTGCGCCGCCTGCGGGTCCCGGCGCGGGCCCACGCCCAGCAGATACGCGTCGAGCGCGGCCACCCGCGCGTCCTCCGTGGCGTCCGGCGGGCCGAGCACCGCCGCGATGTCCGCCTCGGTCGCCGGCATGGCCTCGGCGATCGGCACGCGCCGCCCCGTCCACTCCGACACGGGCCACCGCGGTGCGAACGGGCGGAAGCCGCCGGGCCTGAACTGCACCCCGCACACCCGGCCGCGCCCTTCCAGCTTCTGGGTGAACAGCTCCAGGCCGATGCCCGCGACCTCGGCGAAGGCCGGGCTGTCCGGTCCGGGGCCGAACCGCTGGAACACGACATTGACCGAGGGGTGCGGCACGACATGGGAGGCGTAGGGCTGTTCGAGATCCCAGTCGATCAGCCAGTAGTGCTCCAGATACGGCCGCAGGGCCGGAGCGGGCTCGCGGCGCCGGAACCGTACCCGCGCGAAGAGCCCGGGGGCGTCGACGATGCCCCGGGTGTCACGCCGCGGTCCTGCCATGTACGGATCCTATGTCGCGTTTCTTCAAGACGCCGGAGGCGCCGATTCCTACGATCACGACCATGAACGACACGATCAGCAAGCTGCTGGAGGTGGCGGCCGACCGTACCGTCACCGTCGTCCGGAACATCACCGACGACCAGCTCACCGCCCCGACCCCGTGCGCGGAGTACGACGTGCACGCCCTCGTCGACCATCTCTTCCAGGTCATCGTGAACTTCCAGGCACTGGCCGCCAAGGAGGACTCCGACTTCGGCGCCGCCCCCGAGCATCTGACGGGTGCGTGGCGCGACCGGTTCGCCGACGAGACCGTACGGCTCATCGCGGCCTGGGGCGCGCCCGGCGCCGAGGAGGGCACCTCAGGGGCGCTGGGGATGCCGGCCAGGACGGTCGGCGCGATGGTGGTGGGCGACCTCGCCGTGCACGGGTGGGATCTGGCGCGGGCCACGGGACAGCCGTACGAGCCGGACGCGGCGCTCGTCGGGATGCTCGGGCCGGAGTTCGGGGCGCTGGCTCCGACGGCGCGGAAGATGGGGGTGTTCGGGGAGCCCGTGGCGGTGGCCGAGGACGCGGGCCCGTTCGAGGCGCTGCTGGCCGCGACGGGACGGGATCCGGGCTGGAGCCGCTCGTAGCCCGTGCGCGGCATCAGCGCTGCGTGCCGGCGCTCCGTGCCGGCTCTCCGTATCGGCGCTCCGTGCCGGCGCTCAGTGTCAGCCGTCCGTGGCGGGTCCGTCGTCCGACGGCAGCGCCTGCTCGGCCCAGATGACCTTGCCCTCCGCGGTGTAGCGGGTGCCCCAGCGTTCGGTGAACTGCGCGACGAGGAACAGGCCCCGGCCCCCCTCGTCGGTGGCCTTCGCGTACCTGAGGTGCGGCGAGGTGCTGCTGAAGTCGGAGACCTCGCAGATCAGGGTGCGGTCGCGGAGGAGCCGCACCCTGACCGGGCCGAGGGCGTAGCGGATGGCGTTGGTGATCAGCTCGCTGAGGATCAGCTCGGTCGAGTACGCCACCTCCTCCAGCCCCCAGTCCGTCAGCTGCCGGGCCACGGCGGCGCGCAGCCGGGACACCTCCGAGGGATGGGAGGGCACCTCCCACTCCGCGATCCGGTCGGGGTCGAGCACGCGGGTCCGGGCGACGATGAGCGCGATGTCGTCGCTCGGGCGGTTGGGCAGGAGTGCTTCCAGCACCGCGGAGCAGGTCTCCTCGGGGTCCCGGTGCGGATGGGACAGCGCGGCGCGCAGCAGATGGAGTCCTTCGTCGATCTCCCGGTCGCGGTCCTCGATGAGCCCGTCGGTGTACAGCACCAGATGGCTGTGCTCGGGCAGCCGCACCTCCACCGTCTCGAACGGCAGCCCGCCGAGCCCCAGCGGAGTCCCGGCCGGCAGATCGAGGAACTCCACGCTGCCGTCCGTGCCGACCAGCGCGGGCGGCGGATGGCCGGCGCGGGCCATGGAACACAGCCGCGTGACCGGATCGTAGATCGCGTAGAGGCAGGTCGCGCCCGTGATCACGGCGCCGCCGCCCGCGATGCCCTCGTCATGGTCGATGCGGGTGATCAGATCGTCCAGGTGGGTGAGGATCTCGTCGGGCGGCAGGTCGAGCGTCGAGAAGTTGTGGACCGCCGTACGCAGCCGGCCCATCGTCGCCGCCGCGAGCAGGCCGTGTCCGACGACATCACCCACCACCAGGGCCACGCGGGCGCCGGGCAGCGGGATGACATCGAACCAGTCGCCGCCCACCCCCGACTCCGCGGGCAGATACCGGTAGGCGACGTCGAGGGCGTTCTGATCCGGCAGGACCTGGGGGAGCAGGCTGCGCTGGAGCGTCTCCGCCATGTTGTGCTCGCGGGTGTAGCGGCGTGCGTTGTCGATACAGACCGACGCGTGGTTGGCCAGCTCCTCGGCGAGGGACACGTCCTCGTCCTCGAAGGGCTCCGGCCGCTCCGAACGCCAGAAATTGACGACCCCGAGGAGCACGCCCCGCGCGCGCAGCGGGCTCGTGACGAGGGAGTGGATGCCGTACGCCATGACCCGGGCGGTGTGCTCGGGGTCCTGGGCCTGCCAGCCGGCCGACACGCCGAGATCGGGCTCGACGGTTCCGCGCCCGCTCCGCAGGCTTCGTGCCTGGGGTGTGGACGCGCGGAACGTGAACCGCTCGCCCAGCGGGTAGAGGGGGTGGTCGTCGCGGATACCGACCACCGCCGTACGGCGGAGTTCGGAGACGGCGGTGACCCCCGCGGGGTCCTCACCGCGCAGCATGGTCTCCGCCAGGTCGACGGTGACGAAGTCCGCGAACCGCGGGACCGCCACCCGCGCCAGCTCCTCGGCGGTCCGGGTCACATCGAGGGTGGTGCCGATCTCCACGCCCGCGTCGTACAGCAGCTTGAGGCGCTTCTGCGCCACCTCCGCCCGGCCCGTGAGCACGCGCAGCTCGGTGGAGTCGCGGAGGGTGGCCACGCTGCCCGGCGGGCCTCCGTCACGATCCGTGGAGCGGTTGTTCACCGCGATCAGCCGCTCTCCGGTCGCCAGCACCTCGTCGCTGGCGGCGCGTCCCGAGGCCAGCAGATCGGCCATCTGCGGATCCAGGCCGAGATCGGTGACGGCGCGGCCCTCGGGTCGCGGGGGCAGATCGAGGAGGCGGTGCGCCTCGTCGTTGGCGAGCACCAGCCGGCCGTCGCCGTCGAGGATGAGCACCCCTTCGCGTACGACGTGCAGGACCGCGTCGTGGTGCTCGTACATACGCGCCATCTCGACGGGCTCCAGCCCGTGGGTCTGGCGGCGCAGCCGGCCGCTCACCAGCGCCGTGCCACCGGTGGCGAGGGCGAGTGACGCGGCGGCGGCGGCCAGGACGATCGGGACCTCGCGGTTGGCGAGGCTGTTCACCTTGTTGATGGTGATCCCGGCCGACACGAGGCCGGCCACCTTTCCGTTCGCGTCCTTGACGGGGGTCACCGCCCGCACGGAGGGGCCGAGGGTCCCCGGCACGGTCTCGGTGATGGTGCGGCCCTTGAGCGACGGGCCGATGGTGCCGATGAAGTGCTCCCCGATGCGCGCGGGGTTGGGGTGCGTGAGCCGGATGCCCTTCGTGTTCAGTACGACGACGAAGTCGACCATGGAGGCCTTGCGGACCGCTTCGGCCCGTGGCTGGAGGATCGCGCTGGGGTCGGGGGCCCGCAGAGCGGGCGCGATTCCCGGCGAGTTCGCGAACGCGGTGGCGACGGAGAGGCAGCGGTTGCGCGCCTCTTGTTCGGTGTCGTGCCGGGACACCAGGAGGAGTGAGACCAGCGAGGACCCGATGAGCAGCAGCACGATCACCAGTTGCAGGATGAAGACCTGTCCGGCGAGCGTGCGGACGTTCAGCCATGACGGACGACGCCACCCCTGCGGCCACCGCGGGGCCCGGCGCTGGATCCATCGTCGCGACCCGCCTGCCGTGCGCGGGTGCTCACGCCGCCGACTCCGTGGGCGCCGGCCGGAGCGGGCAGACAAGGCCCGAGCCCAGGATCGACCCATATGTCGGGCCATGTACCTATACCTACACCGCCGGTCTTCACAAGGCGAATGGGCGTGCGCCCGTTGACCGGTGCCGGGTCCCGGGTCCCGGGTGCCGGGTCCCGGCATGTTCGGCGGGAGGCGCCGGGTCTTGCGGGATGTCGTGGCCCGGTGGGTGTCTCAGGAGGCGGCGCTGTGGAGGGGCCGGCCGCTGAGCAGGTTCCAGCGGCCGGCCCGCCCGCTGAGTTCGGTGGCGGTGAGGGGGCGTACGTCGATACGCCAGAAGGCCGCGGGGGGTGCGCCCAGGGCGTGGACCGCGCAGGCGCGGACGATGTCCGGTTCGACGACGGCTATGAGGCGGCTCCCGGGCGTGCCGTTCCCGGGCGTGCCGTTCTCGCCTGTTCTCTTTCCGGCCGTGCTCTTCCCGGTTGTGCCGTTCTCGTCTGTGCTCTTCCCGGTTGCGCCGCCGTCGGCCGGTGTGCCGTCGCCGTCGCCGAGGGTGTCGAGCCAGTGGGCGGTGCGGGCGAGCAGCTCCAGCAGGGATTCGCCGCCGTGCGGGGCGGACGCCGGGTCCGAGAGCCAGGAGGCCAGCGCGGCCGGTTCCGCGGCGGCCACTTCGTCGAGGGTCCTGCCCTGCCAGCGGCCCATCGCGCAGGGGGCGAGCGCGGGCAGCGTCCGCGCGTCCAGGCCGAGGGCCCCGGCGGTGCGACGGCAGCGGGGGGAGAGGGAGACGTACGCGGTGGCGGTGGCGGGGAAGTGCTCCCGTACGGCCTCGGCCTGCCGCAGCCCGAGGGCGTCCAGCTCGTCGCCGCCGGGTGGGGTCATTGTTTCGCCGCCCGGTCCGGTGCCCGTCGCGGCCGGCTCATCGGTGTGCGGGAAGCGGGCCTCGCGCAGGGCCGCGTTCATGGCCGGTGAGATGAGCATGAGGCGGGTGGTCATACGGTCCTCGCTGCCTGGTTCTGGCTCGGTGCGGCCGGGTCGGCCGCACCGGGGCCGGGAGGGAGGTCCCCTTGGCCGGTCTGCCGTATCGCGGTACGTTCACGTCGCAATCACGACGGCGGAACGGAAGTCCGGTGGGAATCCGGCACGGTCGCGCCACTGTAAGCCGGGCGCCGGCCGCGTACCGCGCGGCGGGGGCCCCGGTGAGTCAGACCCGGAAGCCGTCGTTCGAGCTCCACTGAATGGGACGCGAGTTCCCGCAAGGAGGTTGTGCCATGGCTCAGTCCATAGCGCCCCCGACCGTTACGTCCACCGGTGCCACCGGTACCGCTGTCACCCCGCTCCCGCTCCGCGCGGTGCTGCCGTGGGCGGTGTTCGTGGGCACCCTGATGCTGGTGCTGCTGTACTTCGTCGGCGCGGAGCAGGGCGCCACGTCGGTGTTCTCCGGCGCGGAGGTGCACGAGTGGGTGCACGACGGCCGTCATCTCCTCGGCTTCCCCTGCCACTGACGACCGACGGAGATCACGCACATGCACGCGTCCACCGTCAGAAACCTCCTGGTCCGCGGCATGATCGCGGGCCTGCTCGCCGGACTCTGCGCGTTCGTGCTGGCCTACGTGGCGGGTGAGCCCTCGGTACGGGACTCCATCGCCCAGGAGGAGGCCCGTTCCGCGCCCGCGCATCAGCACGGCGGGGAAGACCCTCAGCAAGGCGCGGCAGAAGAGGAGGAGGAAGAGCTGGTCAGCCGGCCGGTGCAGTCGACCTTCGGGCTGGCCACCGGGGTCCTGGTGTACGGGGTGGCCCTGGGGGGTATCGCCTCGCTGGTCTTCGCCGGCTGCCTCGGCAGGATCGGCCGCTTCGGTCCGAGGGCGACCGCGGCCCTGCTCGCGGGGGCCGCCTTCGTCACCGTCTATCTGGTGCCGTTCCTGAAGTATCCGGCGGCCCCGCCCGCGGTCGGCAACCCGGACACCATCGGTAAGCGCACCACGCTGTTCTTCCTGATGATCCTGCTGAGCGTCCTGCTGGCCGTCGTCGCGGTCATCGCGGGACGACGGCTCGCGCCGCGTCTGGGCAACTGGAACGCGGCGGTCGTCGCCGGTGGCGGTTACGCCGTCGCCGTGGTGGTGGCCTGTCTTGTCCTGCCCGGCAACGCCGACGCCGTTCCGGCCTCTTTCCCGGCTGCTCTGCTCTGGGAATTCCGGCTGGCGTCGATCGGCGTACAGGCGCTGCTGTGGACGGCCTTCGGGCTGATCTTCGGGGCGCTGGCGGAGAGGGCGCTCCGGCCGAGGCAGGCCGCGGAGGCGGCGGCAGCGGCCGACGGCGCTGCCAGGTCGGTGCGTACCGCCGGCTGAAGCGGCGCCCGCGGCGTCATCGGCGGAACCATCGGCCGGGTCATCGGCTGAACCGGGGACCGGCCCGCGCGTGACGCGCGGGCCGGTCCCGGGTCGTTGGTGGGTCGTTGGTGCGGCTTCGGGCTTCAGGCTTCAGGCTTCAGGCTTCGGGCTTCCGGTTTCCGCTTTCCGGTCGGCCGCCGCCGGTCGCCGGTCGCCGGTCGCCGGTCGCCGGGCTCCGGTCGGCCGCCGCGCTGGTCATCGGCGCGCGCGCCCGCCCGCCCGGCCGCCCGGCTGTCCGTCAGTCGCTGACGCCGATCGCGTGTCCGAACGTCTCCCGGTCCGTGACGAAGTCCAGCATGGCGCGGGCCACGTCCGCGCGGGCGATCGCGTTGGCGGCCGGGCCCGCCTCCACGGCGTGCCGGTAGGTGCCCCTGCCGTCGGCGTCCGTCAGCCGGGGCGGCCGTACCGACGTCCAGTCGAGCCCGCTGTCGCGCAGGATCGTCTCCATCAGTTCGAGATCGGTGTACAGCTCCTTGAGCGCCAGCCACATCCCGGGCAGCAGCACCCGCCGCGCCAGCCACGGCTGACCGGCCCCCGAGCGGTTCAGCGGCGCCGCGCTCACCACGACGATCCGCCGTACGCCGGTCGCGGCCATCGCCTCGGTCGCCGCCCGTGCCGAGGCCGACGCGGGCTTGAGCGGGTCGTGCCGGCCTGCCTGGCCCATCCCCGACAGCACCGCGTCGGCCCCGTCGACGACCGCGGTCAGGGAGGCCGCGTCGAGGGCGTCGGCGCGTACGACCGTCAGGCTCTCGTGCTCCGTCGTCAGTTTGGCCGGGTCCCGTACCGCGGCCGCAACCTTGTGTCCGTCCGCGAGGGCGTGGCGGACGAGCTGCCGTCCGACGCCGCCCGTGGCTCCCAGCACAGCGATTTTCATAACCCCTCCAGGGGTGAGTGAACGCTTACCACCCATAGTGGGTGAGCGCTCACCCACTTGTCAAAGTAGGCTGACGGGCATGACGGGTACGGGTACGAACCGAGAACCGGCCGCGCCGCCCCTGACCGGCGGCGCCCTGACGCGCTCGCGGATCCTCGACGCCGCCGCGCGGCTGATGGGCACGGTGGGGCTGACGCGCACGACGACCAAGGAGATCGCGAGGGAGGCGGGCTGCTCGGAAGCCGCGCTCTACAAGCACTTCCGCGACAAGGAGGAGATCTTCGTCAGCGTCCTGCACGAGCGCGCGCCGCGCTTCACGGACGCGCTGGCGCGGCTGCCGGGCCGCGTGGGCGAGGGGGAGGTGGCCGCTCATCTGGAGGAGGTGGCCAGGGTCGGGGTGCTCTTCTACCGGGGTACGTTCCCGATGGCGGCGTCCCTCTTCGCCAGCCCCGACCTGCTCGTGGCCCACCGCAAGCGGCTCGGACTCGACGGCTCGGGGCCGCACGAGGTGAGCCGGTCCGTGGCCGGGTATCTCGCGGCGGAACAGGAGCTGGGCCGGGTCTCCCCGGACATCGACCCGGACGCGGCGGCGCTGCTCCTCGTCGGCGCCTGCTTCCACCGGGCCTTCCTGGACCTGTTCTTCGCCCCGGATCCCCCGGAGGGCGCGCTGCGTCCGGAGAGCGAGGCGGATTTCGCGCGGGAGACCGTACGGGCACTGCTGGCGGGCATCGCCCCACCGGGCCCGTGAGCGCGGATGCACCGGACCCGTGAGACCCGTGAGACCCGCGAGTAAGCCCTGCCGCGCTCGTGAGCGGAAGCTCTGCCGGGCCCGTGAGCGAAGCTCTGCCGGGCCCGTGACGTGGGTGACCCGGCGGCGCGGCCGGGAAGCTCCGGTTCAGCTCCTCTCGGGGCGGCGCCTGTCGCCCGCGCACAGCGCCCAGATGATGAAGAGGTCGACGGCGAGGAGCACGAGGGCCCAGAGCGGATAGCGCGGGATCCAGAGGAAGTTCGAGATCGCGCCGAGCCCCGCCAGGATCACACCGACCACGCGCGCCCAGACCGCGCCCCGCAACAGCGCGCAGCCCGCGATGAAGATGATGGCGCCGATGATGAGATGGACCCATCCCCAGCCGATGAGACTGAACGAGAACACGTAGTTCCTCGTCGCGAGGAAGATGTCGTCCCTGGCGATGGCGGAGATACCCGCCAGGATCGTCATCACGCCGCCGAAGATCATGAGAACCGCGGCGAAGACCGTCCATCCGGTAGCAAGTGCCCTCTTGGCCGTCATGGGCGCTCCCTCGGTGAGGAGACGGGCCGCGGGCCGGTGCCGGTCCGCGGCCATTGCCGTCACCTCAAGGTTCCATACGGATGGGTCACCCGCATCTCTTCCGGAGGGCGGCCAGTAGAGTGCGGACTCGGTCTTCCCCCAGTTCAGAGGTGTACGGCAGTGAGCCCCGCCCAGCCATCCGCGCCCCCAGGGCCCACCGGGCCCCGCGCTCAGCTGCCGGTGACCGTCGTCGGGATCGGCGCCGACGGCTGGGCGGGGCTGCCCGGCGGCTCGCGGGCCGCGCTGCGCGAGGCGGACGTCCTCATCGGCGGCCCCCGGCAACTGGCCCTGCTCCCCGGGGAGTGCGCGGGCGAGCGGGTGCCGTGGCCGTCGCCGCTGCGGCCCGCCGTTCCCGGACTGCTGGCCGCCCACGCCGGGCGCCGGGTCGCCGTACTGGCGAGCGGGGACCCGATGTTCCACGGGATCGGGCGGACCCTGTCCGAGGTCCTGTCCGTGACCCTCGGCGCCGACGCCCAGCGGGCCGGGGTGCTGCGCGTGCTGCCGCATCCGTCGTCCGTCTCGTACGCGTGCGCCCGGCTCGGCTGGCCGGTGGAGGACACGGAGGTGGTCACACTCGTCGGCCGCCCCGCCGAGCGACTCTCCGCCGCCCTGTACGACGGCCGTCGGGTGCTCGTGCTCAGCGCGGGGGCGGCGACCCCGGCCGAGGTGGCCGCGCTGCTGAGGGACCGGGGTTTCGGACCGAGCCGTATGCATGTCCTCGAACAACTCGGCGGCGGAGAACGGGAACGGCGATTCGAGGGCATCGCCCAGGAGTGGGCCGAGCCCGCCGGTGATCCGCTCAATGTCGTGGCGGTCGAGTGCCGCCGCGCGCCCGACGCGCCGCGCCTCGGCGCCGTACCCGGCCTGCCGGACACCGCGTACGAGCACGACGGCCAGCTCACCAAGCGGCATGTGCGCGCCGCGACCCTGGCCGCGCTCGCGCCCGCGCCCGGCGAACTGCTCTGGGACATCGGCGGCGGGTCGGGCTCGATCGCCGTCGAGTGGATGCGTACGCACCGGTCCTGCCGCGCCGTCTCGGTCGAGCGCGATCCGGCGCGGGCGGAACGTATCGGCCGCAACGCGCGGGCGCTCGGCGTCCCCGGGCTGCGCGTCGTCACCGGCGGGGCGCCCGGCGCGCTGGCCGGACTGCCGGTGCCCGACGCGGTGTTCATCGGCGGCGGGCTGACCGTACCGGGGCTGCTGGAGAGCTGCTGGGACGCGCTGCCCGCGGGGGGCAGGCTGGTCGCGAACACGGTGACGCTGGAGTCCGAGGCGTTGCTGGCCGAGTGGTACCGCCGCCTGGGCGGGGAACTCGTACGGCTGGCGGTCGCGCACGCCGTTCCGGTGGGCGGTTTCACCGGGTGGCGGCAGGCCATGCCGGTCACTCAGTGGGCGGTCACGAAGGACCGGCCGCCACGGGTCCCCACAACAGGAGTTCCCTCGGCGGGGATTTCGTCAGCAGGACTCCCCGCGGCGGGGGTTCCGTCAGCGGGAGTTCCTGCGGCTGGACTCCCCGCGGCTGGACTCCCTGCGGCAGGAGTCCCCTCAGCAGGAGTTCCCTCAGCAGGAGTTCCCTCGGCAGGAGAAGAACGATGACGGTGTACTTCATCGGCGCCGGTCCCGGCGCCGCCGATCTGATCACGGTGCGCGGCGCCCGCAGGCTGGCCGCCTGCCGGGTGTGTCTGTACGCGGGCAGCCTCGTGCCGCGCGAACTGCTGGCCGAGTGCCCGCCCGGCGCGCGCCTGGTCGACACCGCGCAGATGGACCTGGACGGAATCACGGCCGAGCTGGTCCGGGCGCACGAGGAGGGCCACGACGTCGCCCGGCTGCACTCCGGCGACCCGTCGGTCTTCAGCGCCGTCGCCGAGCAGATGCGCCGGCTGGACGCGGCGGGCGTGCCGTACGAAGTGGTGCCGGGCGTACCGGCGTTCGCGGCGGCGGCTGCCGCGCTGAAGCGTGAGCTGACCATCCCGACGGTGGGCCAGACGGTGATCCTCACGCGGATCGCCCAGCGCGCCACCCCGATGCCGGAGGGCGAGGACCTGGCGACCCTCGGCCGGAGCGGCGCGCTGCTCGTCCTGCACCTGGCCGCGCGGTATGTGGACCGGGTGGTGGCCGAACTGCTGCCGCATTATGGGGCGGACTGCCCGGCCGCGGTGGTGGCGATGGCCAGCCGCCCGGACGAACTGGTGCTGCGCGGCACGCTGGACGACATCGCCGGCCAGGTGAAGGCGGCGGGAGTGGTGCGGACGGCGGTCATCATGGTCGGCCGGACGCTGGGCGCGGAGCAGTTCCGCGACAGCCACCTGTACTCGGCCGGCAGGGAGCGCCCGCACACTTCGCGGCCGTAGGTCCTGTCAGGTCCTGACGGGTCCTGTCGGGTCCTGTCGGGTCCGGTCAGGCACTTTGGGCACTTCAGGCGCTTCGGCCCTGCTCGGCCCCCTTCTTTTTCGTCGCGGTCATGTCACATCTTCCCCACGCGTTCGACCCGGGGCTCCACGTGAGCTGCGTCCGCGCGCCATACTGAGAGGGCAATCGAACATTCAATAAAGCCTCAATAAACTGCCAAGTCGTACAAGGGAGTTGGGTGTACGTGGTCGAGATACCGAGTACGCCCGAGCCGCTCGCCGCCGCGGTGCTCAGGGTCCGGTATCCCGACGGTACGGCTGTCGGCGTCGGCTTTCTCGTGACCGGGGAACTGGCCGTCACCTGCGCCCATGTCGTCGCCTCCGCGCTCGGGCTGGACGAGGACGAGCGCCCGGCCCCCGGGGCGACCGTCGAGGTGGACCTGCCGCTCGGCCCCGTGGACAGCCCGACGGGCGGTCGGGGGGACGGCCGGGAGGATGGCCGGGCGGGCGGTCCGGCGGGCGGTCCCGTGGTCGTTCCCGCGGCGGTGGAGTACTGGCCCGACGGCGGCCCGTCCGGGGCCCGGGACATCGCCGTACTGCGCCTGCGGTCCGCCATCCCCGGCTCCGTACCGCTGCGCATGGCCGAGGCGGACGACGTATGGGGACACCCCGTGCGGACCTTCGGCTTCCCGGCCCGTCACGACGACGGGGTGTGGCACGCGGGGGTCCTGCGGGCGCGGCAGGGGGCCGGCTGGCTCCAGTTCGAGCGGGCGGCGGGCAGCAACCACGCGATCAGCCGGGGCTTCAGCGGAGCACCGGTGTGGGACGAGCGGCTGGGCGCCGTGGTCGGCATGGTGGTCGCCGCCGATCCCCGGCAGCCGTCCGCCTTTCTCATCCCGACCGCGGAACTGCTGCTCGCCGTACCGTCGTTGCGGGAGGTGGTGCTGCCGCCCTCGCCGTTCCGTGGTCTGTCGGCGTTCCAGGAGGCGGACAGCGAGGTCTTCCACGGCAGGGACGAGGAGAGCGCCGAGGTCGCCGCGCTGGTCACCGAGCACGCGGTGGTCACCGTCTTCGGCCCGTCGGGTTGCGGGAAGTCGTCGCTGGTGCGGGCGGGTGTGGTGCCCCGGCTGAGGAAGGCCGGATACGCCGTGGTCGTCGTACGGCCGGGTGGTCCGTCCGGTCTGCTCGGTGCTCTCGCCATGGAGCTGACGCGGCTCACCCAGCCGGGACTGACGGGGAGCGCGCAGCGCGAGGAGAGCCGGGTGGTGGAGGCGGAGCTCTCCGTGCACGGCTGGGGGGAGATCCTGGCGCAGCTGACGGACGCGGGCGCGGGTCCGGGGCCGGGTACGGGTGGAGGTCCGGGCGCGGGTACGGGTACGGGTACGGGCAGAGGCCGAGGTCCGGGTACGGGTGGAGGTCCAGGTACGGGCGGAGGCGCGGGTGCGGTCACGCGGCGCGCTCGTGGGGCGCGTGGTCTCCGCGGTCTCGTCGTGGTCGTCGACCAGCTGGAGGAACTCCTCGACAACTGCCCCGCCGCCAGGACCGCCGCCGAGGCCGTCGCCGCGCTCTTCCCCGAACACCCGCCGTCGGGGCTGCGCGTGCTGTCGACCCTCCGCGCCGACTTCCTGGAAGCCGTCAGCGCGCGGCCCGGTCTGGAACGCGCCCTGCGGGGCAAGTCCCTCCTCCTGCCCGCGATGTCCGCGGAACAGGTGCGGCAGGCGGTGGTCCTGCCGGTCCGGGCGATCGCGTCCGTCGCGTACGCGGACGGCCTGGAGCAGCGCATTCTCGCCGACTGCGGCGACGCGCACGGCGTACTGCCGCTCCTGGAGTTCACCCTCGACCAGCTGTGGGAGCGGCAGCGGGGCGGTCTGCTCACCCACCGGGCGTACGAGGAACTCGGCGGCGTCAGCGGCGCGCTGGCCGAGCGGGCCGAGACCGTATGGCGGCGCGCGGCGGGGGAGGCCGACGGGGCCGGCCGGACGGACGGGACCGACGAGGACACGGCGCGGCGGCTGTTCACGCGGCTGGTCCGGCTGCCGCTCGGCGGCCCCGCGGCCACGCGCCGTGTCGTGCCCCGCGCGGAGCTGGACGGGCCGGAGTGGACGGTCGCCCGAGCGCTGGCCAGGGAACGGCTGGTGGTCATCGGCCTCGACGACGAGCGGCGGGAGACCGTCGAGCTGGCCCACGAGGCGCTGATCCGGGCGTGGGACCGGCTCGGCGCGTGGGTGGAACGCGACCGGGACTTCCTCGCCTGGCGGGAAGGTCTCCGGCACGACCGCGAACGCTGGGAGGCGGCCGGCCGCGTGCCGGATCTGCTGCCCGCCGCGCCGGCCCTGGAGGCGGCGCGCCGCTGGGAGCGCGAGCGCGGCGAGGACCTGAGCGAGGCCGACGCCGACTTCCTGCGCCGGGGGCGCGACCGGTCGCGGACGAGAACCCTGCGCAGACGCGGGCTGTTCACCGGCCTCGGTACCGTACTGGCGCTGGCGGCGGTGCTCGGCTCGCTCTTCGTGTACCAGACGGGTGTCACGGAGGAGCGCGCCGCCGAGGCGGACTCCCGCTCCATGGCGGCGACTTCGACGGATCTGCGCGCCACCGACCCGGCGCTGTCGGCGCTGCTCGCGATCTCCGCGTACCGCCGCTCGCCCACGGAATCGGCGCGCGACGCCCTGTTGCAGAGCTACCTCGCGTACGGGCGGGCGCGCTGGCTGATGTCGGGGACGCCGGGCAGGGTGCGTGAGGTCGCGGCCAGCGAGGACGGCCGCGTCGTGCTGGCGACGACCGAGCTGGGGCGGGCCACCCTGTTCGTACGGGACGACGACGGGCGGATACGCAGGGCCCACCTTCCGCCGGAAGCGGAGGCGGCCCATCCGGTCGTCGCGCGGGACGGGAAGGGCGCCGGTTACGTCGCGGCCAACGGAAAGCTGCTCTGGTACCGGGTCCGCGCGGAAACGGACACGCTGGTGGCGGACGGCCGGACGATATCCGCGGCCCCGATCGCCTCCACCCGCTTCTCGGCCTTCCGGCAGGCCGCGGTCTCGCCGGACGGGAGCCGGGTGGCCGCCGTCGTCAGCGACGACCTGGTGATCTGGGATCTCGCCAGGGGCACCGTCGTCCGCAGGACCGAGCCTCCGGAGGGCCACGATTTCCTGGCGCTCTGGTTCGGGGCGGACCCGGACACCGTGCTGGCGTACACCGGCGACTCCATGGCGGGCAGGGACTCCACACTCCGCGCGTACGAGGGCTCCCGCCCGCCCCGCACCGTCCTGTCCGGCCTGAACGGGGTGGAAGTGTCCGGCGACGGAACCGCGGTGGTCTTCTGCCGTGGCACCGACGTCTCGGAGAAGGCGCTGTACCGGGTGGTCCGGGTGGCGGACGGCGAGGAGACCGGCCGGTTCGCGAGCGACGGTCCCTGCGTGGAGAGAATGGCGATCGACCGCACGGGCCGGTACATCGCGGTCAGCGATCTCGTGGGCGACGTCATGCGGCTGGCCGACACGAAGGAGCGGAAACCGATCTCCGAGATCGGGGCGCGCGTGGGGGCCGGGGCGACGGACACCGCTCTGGGGAGCCGCCGCCCGTACGGCCGGCTGGTGCGGGAGGACGACGGGTTCTCTCTCCTGGCCTACGACCCGGCCGGCGTGACCGTGACCGGAATGTCCGCCGATGTGCGGGAGTTCCTCTCCGCCGACGGGGACGGCATGGGTACGGCCCTGACACCGGACGGTGCCACGGCCATCAGCAAGTCGCGTGACGCGGAGCTGATACGGACGCACAGCGTGGCCGGGGGATTCACGACGGACGCCACGGCGGACCGGCCGGGCCTGGGAGCGCGGGACAGTCTGAAGGTCAGCGGTGACGGCGCGCTGGTCGCCGATCCGGTGGACTCGGACATCGTCATCCGGGAAGTGCCGTCCCTGCGCGAGGTCAGTGTCGTCAGCCCCGCGGAGATCGGCGAGCCCTCGCTGTTCATGTTCACCGACGACCGGCATCTGCTCGTCACCGTCCACACCACCGTCGAACGCTGGGACGCCAGGAGCGGGCGACGCGTCGACCAGGTCGACCTGGCGGAACTGGACCTGGCGGAGAGCATCGGCGGTACCCCCGTCACCTGGCCGTATCCCAGGGAAGGGCATGTGGCGGTGCTCGGCGACACCTCCCTTCACGTCGTGGACCTCCGCGAGGGGCGCGAGGTGCGGGAACTCCGGGTCGAGATCGGGGAGGACGCGACCGGCCTCCGCATCGACGCCACGGGCCGGTACATGGGGGTCTTCCGCCGGGGCGGCGACTGGGAGCTGTGGCGACTCGACCCGGCCCGCAGGGAACTCGGACCCATGAGCGGCGCCGGGACCGGCGAGTTCGTCGACGGCGAGGGACGCTTCCTGGTGGCGGAGCCGGGAAAGGTGCGGATCTACGAGGTCGGACGCCGCTCCGCCGCGGAGTCCTTCGACTTCGGAACGGCGATGAACGCCACCCCGGGGACGTTCCCGGCCGTCTCGGCGGACGGCTCGACGGTCCTGTACGACGACGAGGGCCAGACGATCCCCGTACGCCTGGACCCCGATGAATGGACCGCCGGACTGTGCGCGGTGACCGGCCGCCGCACCCTCACGGCCGCGGAGCGCGCCGCGGTACCGGCGGAGGTGCCGCCGGGGGCGGTGTGCGAAGACTGAGCGCGGGGGCGGGCGCGGGGCGCCGGGGGAGGCGCGGTCGCGGGGCGCCGCCGTCTATCCGAATCCCGGCGTTGGTCTGGTTCCGCTGAGACGGCCGGCTGTGTGCCGCGGTCGTTCGCGTGGCGACGAGGCCCGCCGTTCCCGCCCGCGACACGGCCCCGCGTCGCACGGTCTGTGCGCGGTCACGCGGGATCGCTGCGGCCCACTATCGTGCCCGCCCTGTCGACGCAGATCACGTCCACCCGCACCGGCGCCCCGCGCAGCACCCGCAGGGCCTCGTCGCGTGCCCGTCTCGCGACCTCGTCGCCCAGTGGCACGTTCCGGGACTGGCACAGGCGGAGTGCCTCCAGGCCCGTGTTGGCCGCTGTCACCTGCTCCGCCAGTGGCGCGTCCGCGCCTGCCGTCAGGGCCAGTCGGGAGAGGAAGGTCTTGTCCACCTGGGAGCGGGCCGAGTGGAGGTCGAGGTGGCCCGCCGCCAGTTTGGAGAGTTTGGCGAAGCCGCCGCAGAGGGTGAGACGGTCGACGGGGTGGCGGCGGAGGTATTTGAGGACAGCGCCCACGAAGTCGCCCATGTCCAGGAGGGCGTCCTCGGGGAGGTCGTAGGCCGCGAGGACCGTCTTCTCGGACGTCGATCCCGTACAGCCCGCCACATGCGTACGGCCCGCCGCGCGGGCCACGTCCACGCCGCGTCTGATCGAGTCGATCCAGGCGGAGCAGGAGTACGGGACGACGATGCCGGTCGTGCCGAGTATGGAGAGCCCGCCCAGGATGCCCAGGCGCGGGTTCCAGGTGGAGCGGGCGATCTCCGCGCCGTTGTCGACGGAGACGGTGATCTCCACATCGCCCGTACCGCCGTGGCGGGCCGCCACCTCCGCCACATGGGCGCGCATCAGCTGGCGCGGGACCGGGTTGATCGCCGGTTCGCCCACGTCCAGGGGGAGTCCGGCGCGGGTGACCGTACCCACACCCGGCCCCGCGCGGAAGACGACCCCCGCGCCCGGCGGCAGCAGCCGTACGGTCGCACGGATCAGGGCGGCGTGGGTGACGTCGGGGTCGTCGCCCGCGTCCTTGACCACGGCCGCCATGGCCCTGTCGCCGGTGGTCAGAGCCTCCGAGGCGAGGGCGAAGGACGGCGTCTGGCCCCTGGGCAGCGTGATCGTCACCGGGTCCGGGAACTCGCCGGTCAGCAGCGCCGTGTACGCGGCGGTCGTCGCCGCCGTCGCGCACGCGCCGGTCGTCCAGCCCGGCCGGAGACCGGTGTGCTTGAGTTGGGCGGCGCGCCCGCCCTTCCCGCCGTCAGTCATGGAAAGACCCCGTCATGAAAGACCTCGTCACGGAAAGACCCGCCGACGATGAGTGAACCGACCCCGGCCCTGAAGCAGGCCCCGGCCCATGTGCTGATCCTCGGCGGTACGACGGAGTCGCGCCGGCTCGCCGAACGCCTGCACGGCCATGGCCGCCTCCGTGTCACCAGCTCCCTCGCCGGCCGGGTCGCCCGGCCCGTGCCGCCGCCCGGGGACGTACGGATCGGCGGGTTCGGGGGCGCGGAGGGGCTGGCGCGCTGGCTGCGCGAGCATCGCGTGGACGCGCTCATCGACGCCACCCATCCCTTCGCCGACACCATCAGCCACAACGCGGCACATGCCGCCCGGCTCACCCATGTTCCCCTCCTCTCCGTGCGCCGCCCCTCCTGGGTGCCGGTCGCCGGTGACGACTGGCACGCGGTCGGCTCCCTGGCGGAGGCCGCCGGGAAGCTGGCCGCGCTGCGGTGCGCGCGGGTCTTCCTGACCACCGGGCGGATGGGGCTCGCCGCCTTCGCGCACCTCGACGCGGTGTGGTTCCTCGTACGGTCCGTGGACGCCCCGGAACCCCCGTGCCCGGCCCGTACGGAAGTGCTCCTGGACCGGGGGCCGTTCACCCTCGACGGCGAGCGGGAGATCCTGCGCCGCCATCGCGTCGACGTCGTGGTGACGAAGGACAGCGGCGGCGCCGCCACCGCGCCCAAGCTCACGGCCGCCCGCGAGGCGGGGGTACCGGTCGTGGTCGTCCGGCGGCCGGCCGTCCCCGAGGGGGTGTTCTCGGTGGCCACGGTCGAGGACGCGGTGGAGTGGCTGGCTCAGCTTCCCGGGCTCTCGGGGCTCCCGGGGCTCCCCAGGCTCCCGGGGCTTCCGGGGCGCCCTGGGCTTTCCGGGCTCTCCGGGCGCCCGAGGCTTCCCGGGCCCCCTGGGCTGTCCGGGCTCTCCGGGTAGCGGCGCGGCGTCCACACCACCGTCTCGCCCCCGTCCTCGCCCCGCCGCGCGGTCACCGTCCGCGAGGAGCCGACCAGCAGGATCGTCCGCATGTCGACCTGCGCCGGATCGAGATCGGCCAGCCGCACGATCCGTACGCTCTCCTCCGGCCCGCCCACATCGCGGGCGAGGACGACGGGCGTGTCGGGCGCGCGGTGTTCCAGGAGGAGTTCGCGGGCCTTGCCGACCTGCCAGGTCCGGCTGGCGGAACCGGGGTTGTACAGCGCCAGCACCAGGTCCGCGCCCGCCGCCGCGTGCAGCCGCTCCGCGATGACCTCCCACGGCTTGAGCCGGTCGGAGAGCGAGAGCACGGCGTAGTCGTGGCCGAGCGGCGCACCGACCCGCGCCGCGGCGGCGTTGGCGGCGGTCACGCCCGGGAGCACGCGTACGGGCACGTCCCGGTACGGATCGGCGGACGCGGCCTCCAGGACGGCCGTGGCCATCGCGAAGACCCCCGGGTCGCCGCCCGAGACCACGGCCACGCGCCGGCCCCGCCGGGCGAGGTCGAGGGCGAACTCCGCGCGCTCCGACTCCACTTTGTTGTCGGAGCCGTGGCGCCGCTGGCCGGGGCGGACCGGAACTCGGTCCAGATAGGTGGTGTAGCCGACGAGATCCTGGGCGGCGGCGAGCGCGCCGCGCGTCTCGGGCGTGAGCCACAGCGGCCCGGCCGGGCCCGTCCCCACGACCACCACGTCACCGGTCGCCTCGCCGGTCGCGTCAGTGGTCGCGTCAGTGGTCGCTTCGGTGGTCGACTCGGCGGCCGGTTCCTCGGCCGGTTCCTCGGCCGACCCGGGTACGGCACGCGCCGCGACGCGGCTCGGCAGCACCGCCACCGAGAAGTACGGCACCGATTCCGGGTCCATGTCGGCCAGCGCCCCGGTGCGTTCGCCGCTCATCGTGGCGCGCTCGACGTACCGCGCGTCGGCCAGCCGACCCGCCCGCTCGACCGCCCGCCGCACGGTCGGGAACGTACGGCCGAGCTTCATCACCACCGCCGAGTCCGCCGAGGCCAGCCGGGCCGTCAGCTCCTCCTCGGGCAGCGTGCCCGGCAGGACCGTCAGCACCTCCTCGCCCTCGACGAGCGGGGTACCGAGCCGCGCCGCCGCCGCGCTCACGGACGTCACACCGGGGATGACCTCGGTCGGATAACGGTCGGCCAGCCGCTTGTGCATGTGCATGTACGAGCCGTAGAAGAGCGGATCGCCCTCCGCGAGCACCGCGACCGTCCGCCCGGCGTCCAGATGGGCGGCGAGCCGGGCGGCCGACTCGGCGTAGAACTCGTCCATCGCGCCCTGATAGCCGCCGGGGTGGTCGGTGGTCCCGGTGGTGACCGGGTAGACCAGCGGCTCCTCGATGTGATCGGGGCGCAGATGCGCGGCGGCGATGGACCGGGCTATGGACCGGCCGTGGCGGGCGCTGTGATACGCGATCACCTCGGCCTCGGCGATGACCTGTACGGCCCGTACGGTCATCAGGGACGGGTCTCCCGGCCCCAGACCGACCCCGTACAGCCGGCCCACGCCCGAGCCGGCGTCCGCCCGGACTCCTGAGCCCGCGTCCGCCCGGACTTCCGCGTAGGCGTCCGCCCGGATGTCCGAGGCCGCGTCCGCCCGGACTTCCGCGCCCGCGTCCGCGTCCGCCCGGACTTCCGCGCCCGCGTCCGCGTCCGCCCGGACTTCCGCGCCCTGCTCGTCGGTGGTGCTCCGGGCGCTCATTCTTCCTCGCTCGCGATCGCGTTGACGGCCGCGGCGGCGAGGGCGCTGCCGCCGCGCCGTCCCCGTACGACCAGGTGTTCCAGGCCGGAGTGGTGTCCGGCGAGCGCGTCCTTGGACTCGGCCGCGCCGATGAAGCCGACCGGCACGCCGATGACCGCCGCCGGGCGCGGAGCGCCGTCCTCGATCATCTCCAGCAGCCGGAAGAGGGCGGTCGGCGCGTTGCCGACGGCCACCACCGCGCCGTCCATCCGGTCGCGCCACAGCTCCAGCGCGGCGGCGCTGCGTGTCGTCCCCAACTCGGCGGCCAGCGCGGGCACCGACGGATCGGAGAGGGTGCAGACGACCTCGTTGTCCGCGGGCAGCCGCTTGCGGGTGACCCCGCTGGCGACCATCGCCACATCGCACAGCACGGGCGCGCCCGCGCGCAGCGCCTCGCGGGCACGGATCACCACACCGGGGCTGAAGGCGAGGTCCCGGACCAGGTCGACCATGCCGCAGGCGTGGATCATCCGCACCGCGACCTGGGAGACCTCGGCCGGCAGCCCGGTGAGGTCCGCCTCGGCGCGGATCGTGGCGAAGGACTGGCGGTATATCGCCGCGCCGTCCTTCTCGTACTCGAACCCTGTGGGCACTGTGGACACCGTGGTCTTCTCGCTCATCTCGTCGAACTCGTCAAAGGGGTCGTACGTGCCGCCGCAACCGCGTCGGCGAGTTCCGGTCCTGTGGCGGTGGCGTTCGGGGTGGTGTCCGGGGCCTCTCCCTGTACGGAGATGTCGTAGCGGCCTTCGCCCGTCGCGACCACATCCACCCACCGGCCGCCCTGCGGATGGCCGCAGCGGCGCGCGCATCCGGACCAGTGGACGGGCAGTCCGCCCGAGCCACGGGACACGGCCGCCGCCGCGTCGGACCGTACGTCCGCCAGCGCCTTCGCGCAGCCGGGCCGGCCGGTGCAGGCGCCGACGCCGTGCCAGGGGGAGCCGGGGCCGGTGATCAGCCCGGCCGTACGGAGCCGGTCCAGGGTCGCACCGGCCGCGGCCGGAGCCACCCCCGGCACGATCACTCCGCGCCATGGGGTCACGCGCAGCGGTCCGTTCGCCGCCGCCGCGAGCAGCCGCCACTGCGCCGCGGTCAGCCGGCCGAGGCGGGCGTGGACGGAGAGGGCCGTGGTCCCGTCGGGCGACGGTACGAGGCCCGGAACGGGACCTGGGGGGACGGGGCTTGGGTGGCCGGGGCTTGCGAGGACGGGGCTCGGGACCGGGCCTGGGAGGACGGGGCTCGGGAGGCCGGGGCTCGGAACGGGAAGCTCCTGTTCTGGCCTTGATCCCGGACCTGGCCCCCGACCCGGGTCCGGCCCCGGATCTGCTCCCGGACCCGGCCCCGGGCCCGGACCTGCTCCCGGAACCGGCCCCGGGCCCGGATCTTCTCCCGATCCCAGACCCGCCGCCTCCGCCACGTACTCCGTCCCGATCCCGGCGTCCGTCAGCCCCGCCCGTACCGCCGCCTCCAGCTCCCGGCCGTACTCGGCGGGCAGTTCCCGTACCCGCCACGCCCCCGAACCACTCGCCTCCGCGACCGTGAGGAACGTCTCCCCCGCCAACAGGGCCGCGCGCGGGGCGTCCTCGGGGGTCACACGCAGGCCCGACCCGTTTGCCCCGATACGTACGACAACCGACCCGTCCCCGCGTGCGAGCAACGTCACATCGGCGCCGAGGCCCGCCACATCGCCGCGTCCGTCGTCCAGCGCGAAGAGGAACCGCCCGGAGAGCGCCGCCGCCCGTGGGCTCGCGCACAGCAGTCCGTCCAGCTCGCGTGCCCACAACTGGACGTCTGCGGAAGGGAGTTCGTCGAGTCCGGCCAGCGGTGACGCCACGATGTTCCGTACCCGCTCGTGGCTCTCCGAGGGCAGCAGCCCGGCCTCGTGCAGCAGTCCGGCCAGTTCCGCGCCGCAGTTCCCGCCCAGGCCGCGCAGTTGCACATTGCCCCGGGAGGTGAGGTCCAGATGTCCGTCGCCCAGCCGCTCCGCCGCGTCCGCCAGTGCCTCTGCCTGACGGATCGTCAGGAGCCCGGCGGGCAGCCGCAACCGGGCCAGCCGGCCGTCGTCCGCGGTGTGCAGCCGCAGTGCGCCGGGGCAGGCGTCGCCGCGCTCCCGCTGTGGGGCCCGTACGGACTCCCGTACGGCGGCGCGCGGGGGCGCTTCGTCCCGGTTCACGGGTGTTGGCGAGGTGGGCGGCATGGCGGCGAGCATACCTACGCGGCCACGCCCGCTCCCTTCCCGCCGCCGGGCCGCCCTCGCCGCCCGCCGCTCGCCCGCCGCTCGCCCGCCGCTCGCCCGCCGCTCGCCCACCGCTCGCCCACCGCTCGGCCACCGCGCCGGTCGCCGCCCCGGTCATCCCGCCGGTCACCGCTCCGGCCGCCACCCCGTCCCCGCTCGGTCGTCGCCCGGTCGTCATCCGGCCACGCCCGGCCACCATCCGGCCACGCCCGGCCGCTCCCGCCCCCCTGCCGGCCCGCGTTCCGGGCGCCCTCCCCCACCCGTGACCTCAGCACTTACTATGCAGACGACGGGTCTGCCCAGACCCGTCAACGCCAGCGACGGCGTCATGGGGAGGAAGCCCGGTGCGAACCCGGCGCGGTCCCGCCACTGTGAGTCCGGCAGCAGCCGGACGAGCCAGGAACTCCCGCCGTCCTCCACACCTCGCCCGGGGCGCGGACCCCGAGGAAGGCCAGACGCCGCATGCTTCTGCTCCTGTCGACGTCCGACACCGATCTGCTGAGCGCCCGCGCGGCGAACGCGGCGGGCGGGCCCGTCCCGTACCGCTTCGCCAACCCCGCCCGGCTCGCGCTCGACGAACTGCCCGCGCTGCTCGACGGCGCCGACCTCGTGGTCGTACGGCTCCTCGGCGGGCTGCGCGCCTGGCAGGACGGGATCGACCTGCTGCTCGCGGGCGACTGGCCGGTCGTGGTCCTCACCGGTGAACAGGCCCCCGACGCCCAGCTGATGGAGGCGTCGACCGTCCCCATCGGTATCGCGGCCGAGGCGCACGCCTATCTCGCGCACGGCGGTCCTGCCAACCTGGACCAGCTCGCACGGTTCCTGTCCGACACGGTCCTGCTCACCGGCCACGGCTTCGAGCCGCCCGCCGCCGCGCCCACCTGGGGCCGGGTGCCCCGTCCGGTACGGGCCAAGGCGCTGGGCGCGGACCGGCCGACGGTCGCAGTGCTCTACTACCGCGCACACCACCTCAGCGGGAACACCGCCTTCGTGGACACGCTGTGCGAGGCCGTCGAGGCGGCCGACGCCCGCGCCCTCCCGCTCTACGTCTCCTCCCTGCGCGCGCCCGAGGCCGAGCTGCTGGTGGCCCTGCGCGAGGCCGACGCGATCGTCACGACCGTGCTCGCCGCCGGGGGCACCAAGCCCGCCGAGGCGTCGGCCGGCGGGGACGACGAGGCGTGGGACGCGGGCGCGCTCGCCGCGCTCGACGTACCGATCCTCCAGGCCCTCTGCCTCACCGGCAGCCGCGCCGCCTGGGAGGAGAGCGACGAGGGGCTGTCCCCGCTGGACGCCGCCTCGCAGGTCGCGGTACCGGAGTTCGACGGCCGTCTCATCACCGTCCCGTTCTCCTTCAAGGAGCTGGACCCGGACGGTCTGCCGGTCTACGTCGCCGACCCCGAGCGGGCCGCCCGCGTGGCCGGGATCGCCGTACGCCACGCCAGGCTGCGGTATGTCACGAACGCCGAGAAGCGCGTCGCGCTGGTGCTCTCCGCGTACCCCACCAAGCACTCCCGTATCGGCAACGCCGTCGGTCTCGACACCCCCGCGAGCGCGGTGTCCCTGCTGCGCCGACTGGACGCGGAGGGCTACGACTTCGGCTCCGAACCCGTCCCCGGTCTGGCCTCAGGCGACGGCGACGAGCTGATCCACGCCCTCATCGAGGCCGGCGGCCATGACCAGGAGTGGCTGACCGAGGAGCAGCTCGCCCGTAACCCCGTGCGCATACCGGCCGCCGACTACCGGCGGTGGTACGGCCAACTCCCCGCCGAGCTGCGCGAGTCGGTGGAGCGGCACTGGGGGCCGCCGCCCGGCGAGATGTTCCTCGACCGCAGCCGTGCCGGCGCGGGCGGCGACCCGGACGGCGACATCGTGCTCGCCGCCCTGCGGCGCGGCAATCTGCTGATCCTCATCCAGCCGCCGCGCGGCTTCGGCGAGAACCCCATCGCGATCTACCACGACCCCGATCTGCCGCCCTCGCACCACTACTTGGCGGCCTACCGCTGGATCCAGGCCGCCCGCGAGGACGGCGGCTTCGGCGCCGACGCGATGATCCACCTCGGCAAGCACGGCAATCTGGAGTGGCTGCCCGGCAAGAACGCGGGAATGTCGGCGGCCTGCGCGCCCGACGCCGCGCTCGGCGACCTGCCGCTGATCTATCCGTTCCTGGTCAACGACCCGGGCGAGGGCACACAGGCCAAGCGGCGCGTACACGCCACGCTCGTAGACCATCTCGTACCGCCGATGGCGCGCGCCGAGTCGTACGGCGACATCGCCCGCCTGGAGCAGCTGCTCGACGAGTACGCGGCGATCTCGTCCATGGACCCGGCGAAGCTGCCCGCGATCCGCGCCCAGATCTGGACCCTGATCCAGGCGGCGAAACTCGACCACGACCTGGGGCTCGAGGACCGGCCGGACGACGACGGGTTCGACGACTTCCTGCTCCATGTCGACGGCTGGCTCTGCGAGGTCAAGGACGCGCAGATCCGTGACGGTCTGCATGTGCTCGGCGGCGCGCCGGCCGGTGAGGCGCGCGTCAACCTGGTCCTGGCGATCCTGCGCGCCCGGCAGATCTGGGGCGGCACGGCCTCCCTGCCCGGTCTGCGCGAAGCCCTCGGGCTCGACGAGTCGGCCGCGACCCGTACCGACGCCGACGAGGCCGAGGAGCGGGCCCGTGCGCTCGTCCAGGCGATGGAGGACGCGGGCTGGGACCCGGCGGCGGTGCCGGGCGTGGCCGACGGCCTCCCGGCGGGGGTCGCGGCGATCCTCGGCTTCGCGGCGCGCGAGGTCGTACCGCGCCTCGCGGGCACCGTCGACGAGATCGAGCACGTGGTGCACGCGCTGAGCGGCGGGTTCGTACCGGCGGGCCCGTCGGGGTCGCCGCTGCGCGGCCTGGTCAACGTCCTGCCGACCGGCCGCAACTTCTACTCCGTCGACCCCAAGGCCGTACCGAGCAGGCTCGCCTGGGAGACCGGCCAGGCCCTCGCCGACTCCCTCCTCACCCGCTACCGCACCGACAACGGCGACTGGCCGACCTCCGTCGGACTGTCCCTCTGGGGTACGAGCGCGATGCGCACCTCGGGCGACGACATCGCGGAGGCGCTCGCGCTGCTGGGCGTCCGCCCGGTGTGGGACGACGCGTCGCGCCGGGTGACGGGCCTGGAGGCGATCCCCCTCACCGAACTCGGCCGCCCGCGCGTCGACGTCACCCTGCGCATCAGCGGCTTCTTCCGTGACGCGTTCCCGCACGCCATCGGGCTGCTGGACGACGCGGTACGGCTCGCCGCCTCGCTGGACGAGCCCGCCGACGCCAACTTCATCCGCGCCCACGCCCAGGCGGACCTGGCCGAGCACGGCGACGAACGCCGCGCCACGACCCGTATCTTCGGCTCCCGGCCCGGTACGTACGGCGCGGGCATCCTCCAGCTCATCGACAGCCGCGACTGGCGCACGGACGCGGACCTCGCCGAGGTCTACACGGTGTGGGGCGGCTACGCGTACGGCCGGGAACTCGACGGCCGCCCCGCGCGCGACGAGATGGAGACCGCGTACAAGCGCATCGCGGTGGCCGCCAAGAACACCGACACCCGCGAGCACGACATCGCGGACTCGGACGACTACTTCCAGTACCACGGCGGCATGGTCGCCACCGTCCGCGCGCTCAAGGGCACCGCCCCCGAGGCGTACATCGGCGACTCGACCCGCCCCGAGACGGTCCGTACGCGCACGCTGGTCGAGGAGACGTCACGGGTCTTCCGCGCCCGCGTGGTCAACCCCCGCTGGATCGAGGCGATGCGCCGCCACGGCTACAAGGGCGCCTTCGAACTGGCCGCGACGGTCGACTACCTCTTCGGGTACGACGCGACGACGGGCGTGGTCGCGGACTGGATGTACGACAAGCTCACGGAGACGTACGTCCTGGACCCGGAGAACCGCGAGTTCCTCCAGGAGGCCAACCCCTGGGCCCTGCACGGCATCGCGGAACGGCTGCTGGAGGCGGAGTCGCGCGGAATGTGGGCGAAGCCGGACCCGGCGGTGCTGGACGCGCTGCGGGCGGTGTTCCTGGAGACCGAGGGGGAGCTGGAGGGAGAGGACTGAGCCCGGCCCGGGGGCCCGGCCGCCGGGCGGCAGCCGGGCGGCTGCCACTCGGCCGTCTCGTCCCCGTCTCTCGTCCCCTCTCATCCCCGTCTCTCGTCCGTGTCAGTCGTCCCCCTCAGTCGGGCGAGGGCCTCTCGAACCGCCTCATCCGGTCCAGGACGCGATCCGCGCTCGGCGCGGCCAGCTCGTCGACGACACGTCCGTCCGCGAGGAACACCACACGGTCCGCGTAGGCGGCGGCCGAAGGGTCATGGGTGACCATGACGATGGTCTGGCCCAGCTGCCGGACCAGGGACCGGAGCAGGACGAGCACCTCGGCACCCGAGCGGGTGTCGAGGTTCCCCGTCGGCTCGTCGGCGAAGATGATCTCCGGCCGGCCGGCCAGCGCGCGGGCACAGGCCACCCGTTGCTGCTGGCCCCCCGAGAGCTGGGGCGGGCGGTGCGTGAGCCGGTCGGAGAGGCCGAGAGCGGCGATCACCTGGTCCAGCCACTGCCGGTCCGGGTGCTTTCCCGCGATGCCCAGCGGGAGGGTGATGTTCTCCGCGACCGTCAGGGTCGGCAGCAGATGGAACGCCTGGAAGATGAAGCCGATCCTGTCCCGCCGCAACCGGGTCAGGCTCCGGTCGGAGAGCGCCGCGAGATCCGAGTCACCGATCCACGCCTGTCCCGAGGACGGCGTGTCCAGCCCGGCCAGACACTGCATCAGCGTGGACTTGCCCGAGCCCGACGGGCCCATGATGGCGGTGAAACGTCCTTGGTGGAACGCGACGGTGACGCCGTCGAGCGCCGTGACCTGCTGCGGTCCGCTGCCGTGCACCTTGGTGAGGCCGACAGCGGACGCGGCGGGAACGAGCGGACGGGGCGGGTCCACGGCGCCGAACCGGGAACGGTGCGAGGTCATGCGCGACTCCTGGGCGTCAGGCCGGTACGGAGGGAGAGGAGAGCGAGGACACGGGCGCTCAGCGCGCGTGCGGCCGAGGCTTGCCTGCCGCCGTGGCGGACTCTCCGCAGAACAGCGGCCGGAACGGTCCGCCCGGTCTCTGCCCGCCCGGTCTCCGCCTCATGGGGTGCTCCTCCTCATGTCGTTCTTCTCGCGAACTGCCGCTGGATACCGGACAGCGGATGCGACGCCATCGCCGAGGGGGCGGCGACCGCCGCGACCGAGGCCACCAGGACGCCCACCGTCCAGGGCACGTCGAAGGCCGGCAGCGCCCCGGCGCTCAGGGCCGCGGCCAGCGGGACCAGACAGGCCAGCGCGGTGACGGCGGCCAGGGCGATACCGACCACCGCCGCCCCCAGGACCTCGTACAGCACACAGCGCAGCAGCTGGAAGCGGCCCAGGCCCATCGCGCGCAGATGGGCGCGCTGGGCGTGCCGGTCGCGCTGGGCGAGTGCGCAGGTGTTGGCCGCGGCCAGCAGCGCGTATCCCGAGACCACGGCGACGATCAGCCGGACGGCGAGGTCGTCCGCCGGATCGCGGGGGTCGAGGCCGTCGAGGTACGCGGCCCGGGAGGCCACCTGCCGGCCGTCCTCCGCCGGCCACGAGGCCACGGCCCCGGTCAGCAGGATCTGCTCGGCGTACGGGGACGCCGTGTGTGCCAGGGCGGTGGAGCGGGGGAGTACGAACTCGGGGAAGGCCAGATCGCGTTCGTAGACGGCGGCGAGGGTCAGCGTCCGCGCGGTGCCGTCGGCGAGCGCGAGCCGGACCCGCTGGCCCGGCCTCCAGTGATGTCCCTCGGCCTGGGTCGCCCCGGCGGCGAACGTCCCCTCCTTGAGATCGGCCAGACGGCCCTGCCGCACACCGAGGTCCAGGACCTTCGCCAGCGACGAGCCGTCCGCTCCCCACGCCCGCGCCGGCCCCGGCCGGTCGTCGAAGCCGGTGGGCGGCGGGGTGACTTCCGTGGCGATGAGCGGGGTCGCGGAAACGCCCGCGGGGGACACGGCGGTGACGGGGAGCCGGCTTCCGGGTTCCGCCGTGACCACCCCGTCGGCCCGTAACCCGTCCTCCGTCTGACGCTGGATCGCCTGGCCCATGGTGGCTCCCGCGCCGAGCAGACAGACCGCGACGCCCACCGCCAGCAGCACGGGGACCGCGACGGCGGTGGTGCGCGCGGGGGCCGCCCGCATTCCGGCGGCGGCGATACGGCCGACGCGCCGGTCCAGTACGCGCAGCGCCACCCGTACCGGCCAGGTCAGCGGCGGGACGGCCCAGGGCGCGAGCACGGCGAGTGTGGGGATGACCATCAGGGCCAGGCCCGGCGCGACGGCCGCCCGTAAGGTCCCGGGGAGGTCCATGAAGGCCATGACGAACAGCAGGGGAAGACAGAGAAGGCCCGCCATGGCCAGCCCGGTGAGCAGCCGGGCCCGGCTGCGGGCCGTCGGGGCCGCGGGAAGCTCCGGATCCCTCAGCAGATCCATCGCGCTGACCCGGCCGGCCGCGAGCACACTGGCCAGAGCCGCCAGTACGGCGACGGCGCCGGTGGCGAGACAGACACCGATCCCCGTCGCCCAGATCTGATCACCACCGGGCAGGGGGGCACTCGCGGGAAACAGCTCGCGCTCCACGAGCGCCCCGCGCCCGAGCCGCGCCAGCGGCACCATCCCCAGCGCGGCCCCCACGGCGGCGGAGAGGACGGCCAGCCGCGCCACATCGGCGGCGACCATGCGCCGCAGATGCCCCGCCGTCACCCCCAGCGCCCGCAGAACGGCGAACTGTCCCAAGCGCTGCCCGGTCCACAGCGAGACGGTGGAACCGGTCACCACCACCGCGCACATGAGCAGCATCGACAGCAGCAGCGACAGTACGTTCCGGGCGTCGAGCGCGGCGGCGGCGGCCGGGGAGTTCTCGGGAAAGTCGGGCCTGCTCGCACCGATGAGCAGCAGGACACAGGCGCCCACCCCGGCCGCCGTCACGGCGCACGCCAGCGCGGCGCCGGCCACCCGGGCCGGGTGGGCACGGATCTCGGAGAGGAAGAGTCGGCGGGTGCTGGTGGGGCCGAGGGGAGTAGGAGGCTTTCGGGACGTCAAGGACACGTGTTCCGGCCCTCCCCGGCGGGGAGAACGGGCTGAGCAAGTCCGGGGAGGCCGCCTGGGCCGTGTCCGTGAAGTCTCGACTGGCCTGCGACGCCCGCGGCCGGGCTCGCCCTTCGGGCGGGTGGCGCTCCGTTGAAGACAGCCCCTGGAATCGCGGCGACCAACAGCCCGCACATGCCTCCGCGTAATCGCGTCTGCCACTGCTCCGTCACGGCGAGCAAGGCTAATCGCCGTCATCCGCCGGGGGCATCCAACCGCGCCTTTCAGCCACGCAGTTGGCGGGGCGGCGGGGGCCGGGGCGGCGGGGGCCGGGGCGGGATGGCGCGCGTTCGTCCCGGCCCCGGGACGGACACGCGCCGTTCCGCTGTGCGCGTGCCCCGGCCGGCGTCCTCCGGACCCGTCCGTCAGGTGGGGATGGGCTTGGTCTTGGTGCAGTTCTTCCACTCGACCCAGGGCCGGGCGCCGCCGTTCTTGGGGCCGGTGGCGTAGGTGGGGTCGCCGGTGATCGTCTGGTTCTTCTCCTCGTGGGTGATGTCGATGCCGAAGAGTTTGAAGCCGAGCGAGAACTGTCCGGCGGAGATGCCGAAGCCGATGCCGAGTGAGGCGTTCCACCAGTCGGTGTTGGCGTTGTAGTCGAGCCGGCTGAGCTTTCCCTTGTTGTGCAGGAGGTGTTCGAGGGGGCTGGCGTCGTCGTCCGGTACCTCGGCGGCGTCGGAGGGGGAGGGGAGCGGGTTGCTGGCGGGGTCGTCGCCGCGTCCGCGCAGCCAGTCCTCGACGGTGGTGCTGTCGGCGTCGTTGTCGAGGATGAGCTCCGCCGTCTCGGTGTGTATCTGCGATTCGGTGGAACCGCCGCCACCGCCGACATCGATGGTGACGGGACCGGCGTTGGCGCCCGCCTCGACCTTGACGCCGCCGCCATCCCCGGCTTCCTGGCTGGTGGTGATGACCAGTTTCTCCGGGTGGTGCGGGTCGTCGTTCTTCTCCTCCTCGTCGTAGGCCGCCGCGTCGTAGGTGACCGCGACCTGTTGCATCCTCTCGCCCGTGGCGACGCCGCCCGCGCCCGCCGAGCCCTTGACAGTGAAGGTGTAGATGAAGGTGATCTTCCCGGCGTTGACACCGGTGTTGGTGCGCATGACCACGACGTCCTCGGTCATGGTGCCGTTGAGCACTTCGCCGGAGATCTTGCCGAGGTCCTTGGGGCCGTCGCTCTTCCCGGCGTCCTTGCCGCCCTTGCCGTTGCTCTTGAACTTCCCGCCGAAGCTCACGTTGCCGGACGCCTCGGTGGAGGTCTTGGTGATGTCGACGTCGGGCGCCTTCTCCGGTTCGAGGTCGGGCTTCTTCTTGCCCGCGTGGTAGCCGCAGATCATCCCCAGCTCGGAGGAGCGCGGACCGGCGGGCCTGCTGTTGCACTCGTCCTGCGCCTTGAGGTATTCGGTGAACTGCTGGGCGTCTTCGAGGTTGGCCGCCAGATCCGCCTGGGGATCGCCGCTCTTGTTCCCGTTGAAGAGCCACTGGCCACCGCTGCCGCTGCCCGCCAGGTAGGTGCCGCTGAGCTTGGCGCTGCCGCCCCAGTCCTTCAGCCCGGGGATGCCGGCGGAGATGCTCGCCGTGACCCCGCCCCCGACCTCGGTCACGCGCTCCAGGGTGACGGTGCCGTCGGACCACTGCTGGAGCTTGACCGTCTCCGAGCTGCTGATCTTGATGAAGAGGATCTGGATGACGACGGTGGTCTTGGTCTGATCCTGGGACAGCAGACACCGCGCGGGCTCGAACGGGTCACCGTTGGGCACGAAGGGATCGCCGGGACCCCCGCCTCCGCCGGTGTCGCCCCCGTCGCCGCCGTTACCGTCGCCCGCGTAATCGCCGGAGGAGCACGCCTCGGCTCCGCTCAGCGGGTGAAGTATTCGGCACACCGCGCTCTTCAGCCCGGTCGCCTCGTCGGCGGGCACGCTCAGCCCGACGATCGCCGCCACGACCAGGGACACCACCCCGACCATCGCGGCGTACTCGGCCCCGCTCTGACCCCGGTCGCGCCGCGCTCTGTCGACCAGCCCGTGGTTGTGCCGGTGCCATCTGCGCAACCTGTCGGCGCCCGTCATCAGTTCTCCTCGCCCACGCCGTCCCCGAACCCCCCGAGCGAGAGCAGCGTATGGATGGGTCCGGGCCCAAACGCAGGGTCCCCGGGCCCACTTGAGGGGCCCACTCCGAGAGCCGCGCACCCCCTCCTACCTGCGAAAAGTGGCGCCCGCCGCACTGTTGGATGAACTCTGCGGGGACGCCGTACGTCTTCCGTGCCGACGGCGTCTCGTAGCCGCCGATGCCCTCCCGGCCGTTAGGGTCGGGGGCATGACCACGGGAGAGCGCGTTGTTGCTGCGGGCGCGCGAGCGCGCCGATGAGCGAGCAAGCGAAGAAGCCGTTCCTGTACGTCGTCGTGTGCGCGGCCGGCATCGCCGGCGACGTCGCCAACCTGATCACGGCTGCCCAGGAGGCGCATTGGGACGTGGGCGTCATCGCCACCCCGCAGGGCCTGGGTTTCATCGACGCGGCGGCCATCGAGGCTCAGACCGGCTACCCCATCCGCTCGGCCTGGCGCAGCCCCGGCGATCCTCGCCCGCTACCGCCCCCGGACGCCATCGCGGTCGCGCCGGCCACGTTCAACACGATCAACAAGTGGGCCGCCGGGATCGCCGACACCCTCGCCCTGGGGATTCTGTGCGAGGCGTACGGACTGGGCATTCCGACCGCGGTCCTCCCGTACGTGAACGCGGCCATGGCCTCTCACCCCGCGTACTCCCGAAGCCTGGAGCAACTGCGGGAGATGGGCGTCCTGATGGGGTCGTACCGCCCCCATGGCCCGAAGGCGTCGAAGCCGGAGGGAGACGCGGACCGGTTTCGCTGGGAGGAGGCGCTGGAACTCCTCGCCCCGGCGATCTCACCCCAGCGCTGATCCCGCAGCTCACCTGCTCACCTCAGCGGCGGGGCCGGGCCAACCGGGGTCGGCTCAGGGCCACACCAGGCAGTACGGCTGGTGCCCCGCCTCATGCAGGCGGTGGCTGAAGTCCTGCCATTCGTGCAGCAGTTGGTAGACGTTGTACGCGTCCCTCGGGCCGCCCCTGTCCGGGACCGTCGACCAGATGAAGGCCGCCGCGCCCACGGATTCCTCGCCGATACCGCGCAGCGGGTCCACCACCGTCATCGGGAGTTTGACCACCGCGTAATCGGGATGCAGCACGACCAGTTCAAGCGGCGGCACTTTGTACAGGGGCATGCCCTGAATGCCCGTGAGGACCATCGCCGCTATCGTCTCGGGCTTGATCTTCGTGAACATGCCGCCCATGCCCAGCTCGTCGCCGCCCAGCTCCTCCGGGCGCATGGAAATGGGCACACGCGCGGCCGTGGCTCCGTCGGGCGCGCCGAAGTATTTGTAGGTCACCCCCACCCGGCCACCACTCCTGCTTTCCGGCGTTGTCGGCGGTTGCTCCCGCGCCTCACGTTCGCGCCGTCGATGCTTTCCACGCCGGGCAGGCTCGGGACCGAGGTCGTCGGTTCCCTCGCCCAGTCCGCCACCGCGATGCATATCTCCACCCGACCACTCGCAGCCATGGCCGCGCAACCCGATCATCGTGACAGTGACCTCCCCCACGAACGTCCGGTGAAACACCTGTCCGCAAGAACGTCCGAGCCTCTGACACCATGGATTCCGTGAGCTTCCCCTATGACGCCCCAGTTTCGCAGACGCTTTTCGACCGTGCGGCCCTCGTGACGCCCGGCGGCGTGAACTCTCCCGTCCGTGCCTTCCGCGCGGTGGGCGGTACGCCCCGGTTCATGGTGTCCGGTAACGGTCCATACCTCATCGATGCGGACGGTCGTGAATATGTCGACCTCGTATGTTCTTGGGGGCCGATGATTCTCGGTCATTCCCACCCGGAGGTCATCGAAGCGGTCCAGGCCGCGGTCGCCCGCGGTACGTCCTTCGGCACGCCCGGTGAGGGCGAGGTGGCGCTCGCCGAGGAGATCGTGGCCCGGGTCGGCCCCGTCGAGCAGGTGCGGCTCGTGTCGTCCGGGACCGAGGCGACCATGTCCGCCATCCGGCTCGCCCGCGGTTTCACCGGGCGCGCCAAGGTCGTGAAATTCGCCGGCTGCTACCACGGGCATGTCGACGCGCTGCTCGCCGCGGCGGGCTCCGGGGTCGCGACCCTCGGGCTGCCCGACACCCCCGGGGTGACCGGCGCGCAGGCCGGGGACACCATCGTCCTGCCGTACAACGATCTCGATGCCGTGCGCCGTGCGTTCGCCGCGCACCCCGGGGAGATCGCCTGTGTGATCACCGAGGCGTCGCCCGGCAACATGGGCGTCGTGCCGCCCCGGGACGGGTTCAACGCGGGGCTCAAGGACATCTGCGCCGCCGACGGCGCGCTCTACATCTCCGACGAGGTGATGACCGGGTTCCGTACGTCGAAGGCCGGCTGGTACGGCGTCGACGGTGTCGTGCCCGATCTGATGACCTTCGGCAAGGTCATGGGCGGCGGGTTCCCGGCCGCCGCGTTCGGCGGGCGCGCCGACGTCATGGGGCGGCTCGCCCCCGCGGGCCCCGTCTACCAGGCGGGCACGCTCTCCGGGAACCCGGTCGCCACCGCCGCGGGCCTCGCGCAGCTGCGGCTGCTCGACGACGCGGCGTACGCGAAGATCGACGCCGTCTCGCGGCAGATCCAGGCGCTGGTGACGGAGGCGCTCAGCAAGGAGGGCGTCGCCCACCGCGTACAGACGGCGAGCAACATGTTCTCCGTCTTCTTCACGGCCGACGAGGTCCGCGACTACGAGGGCGCCAAGAAGCAGGAGTCGTTCCGCTTCACGCCCTTCTTCCACTCGCTGCTGGCCGACGGCGTCTATCTGCCGCCGTCCTCCTTCGAGTCCTGGTTCGTCTCCACCGCCCACGACGAGCGCGCGATCGAGCGGATCGCCGCCGCGCTGCCGGCCGCCGCCCGCGCCGCCGCCGAAGCGACCGCCCCTGAGCCCACCGTCGCCGGGACCCGCGCCGCCGAGGCCAGTGCCCCCGAGCCCACCGACCCGGAGAACGCCGCATGAGCACGAGCGAAGAGACCACCGTCGTCCATCTCGTGCGCCACGGCGAA
This sequence comes from Streptomyces sp. NPDC088147, assembly GCF_044741565.1. Classification (NCBI taxonomy): domain Bacteria; kingdom Bacillati; phylum Actinomycetota; class Actinomycetes; order Kitasatosporales; family Streptomycetaceae; genus Streptomyces; species Streptomyces sp. NPDC088147. Next base: position 81,710 of record NZ_JBIUSY010000012.1, read on the forward strand.
GTGCACAATCCGGACGGTGTCCTCTACGGCCGACGCCCCGGCTACCACCTCTCCGAGCTGGGCAGGCAGATGGCCGACCGGGTCGCCGAGTACCTCGCGGACCGTGACATCGCCTACGTCGTCGCCTCCCCCCTGGAGCGCGCGCAGGAGACCGCGGCCCCCGTCGCGAAGAGCCACGGGCTGACCCTCGACACCGATGACCGGCTGATCGAGGCCGCGAACGTCTTCGAGGGCAAGGCCTTCGGGGTCGGTGACGGCGCGCTGCGCAGGCCCGGGAACTGGAGGTATCTCACCAACCCGTTCCGGCCGTCCTGGGGCGAGCCGTACATCGAGCAGGTCGTACGGATGATGGGCGCGCTGAACGGCGCGCGCGACGCCGCCCGCGGGCACGAGGCGGTCTGCGTCAGCCATCAGCTGCCGATCTGGATCGTGCGGAGCTTCGTCGAGCGGCGCCGGCTGTGGCACGACCCGCGCCGCCGGCAGTGCACGCTCGCGTCCCTGACCAGCTTCACCTATCAGGGCGACAAGATCGTCTCCGTCGGCTACTCCGAGCCCGCCCGTGATCTCGTCCCGGCCCACCTTCTCGCCGGCGCCCGGCCGGTCAAGGGTGGGGCCAAAGCCTTCGGCGCCTGAATGCGCGGGAACGGGCGCGCGCTCGTGAAGTGCACTCGCTCGTGAACTGTGCGCTCGTGAACTGTGCTCGCTCGTGAACTGTGCGCGCTCGTGAACCGGCGCTCGCTCACGATCCGCTGATCACTTTCTGTCATATCTACCGATACATCAGTGAAGATCGGTAAAGATATGACAATTACAGGAACCTCCCTGTTCGCTCACTCATCTCTCGTGTTGCCGCTTGTAAGACTTTTACGAGCGGCATACGCACCAGACGAGCGCGGATGGGAACGGTATGCGCGACATCAGCCGAAGGAGCCTGCTCGGAGCGGGAATGGGAGCGGCTGCCGCGATCGGGGTCGCGGGCTGCTCCACCGGCGAGAGCGGTTCGGTCCGGCACACGGATGTGGGCAAGGGCGGCGGGAGCGGAGGCGCGACGGGCAGTGCGCGCCCCCTCGGTAAGGAGGCCCGGCTCATAGGGGACGGTTCCACTTCCGACACGGGAAAGCAGCCGCACCAGCCGGCCGCCCCGGTCCCCCTGGAGCCCGGCCAGACCCCGCCGCAGTTCGTGGTCTTCTCCTGGGACGGAGCCGGCGAGGTCGGCAACGGTCTCTTCCCGCGCTTCCTGGAGCTCGCCAAGAACCACGACGCGGCGATGACCTTCTTCCTCTCCGGCCTCTATCTGCTGCCCGAGTCGAAGAAGACGCTCTACCGCCCGCCGAACAACCCCGTCGGCGCCTCGGACATCGGCTATCTCACCGACGGCCATATCAAGGACACCCTCAAGAACGTCCGCCAGGCGTGGCTGGACGGCCATGAGATCGGTACGCACTTCAACGGGCACTTCTGCGCCGGCTCCGGCTCTGTCGGCGACTGGACCCCGCAGCAGTGGCGCAGCGAGATCGACCAGGCTGTGTCCTTCGTCACCGAGTGGCGTACGAACAGCGGCTGGACCGATCTCGACCCGCTGCCCTTCGACTACCGCAAGGAACTGATCGGCAGCCGTACGCCCTGTCTGCTCGGCCAGGAGAATCTGCTGCCGACGGCGAAGAAGCTGGGCTGGCGGTACGACGCGAGTTCGCCCGGCGGTACGCAGCGGTGGCCGGACAAGAAGAGGGGGATCTGGGATTTCCCGCTCCAGCAAGTCCCGTTCCCCGGGCACAGCTTCGAGGTCCTTTCCATGGACTACAACATTCTGGCGAATCAGTCGAGGAATTCGACGAACGGTATGACCTCGCGTTACGCGGAGTGGCGCAGGCAGGCCACCGACGCGTATCTCGGCGGTTTCAACCGTGCCTACGAATCGAATCGGGCGCCGTTCTTCATCGGCAACCACTTCGAGCAGTGGAACGGCGGGATCTATATGGATGCCGTGGAGGAGGCGCTGAAGGGGATGGCGGGCAAGAAGGACGTACGGCTCGTCTCGTTCCGGCAGTTCACCGACTGGCTCGATGTCCAGGACCCCGCCGTACTCGACAAGCTCCGCACATTGGAGGTCGGCCAGGCCCCCGCCGGCGGCTGGAACGCATTCTTCAAGGCATGAGCCTGAGAAGGCCGCCTGAGAAGACGGCCACGGCTGAGAGGGCTGCCTGAGAAGGCTGCCTGAGCGGACTGTTTGAGCGGACTGTTAGAGCGACCGCCCGAGCGGATCGGCGCGCGGACCCCCGGCTGTTGCCCGTACGCGGCTCTTTACAACGGGCTTTACGGGCAGCCAGGGGGGTGCGCAAGATCCCTGAATCGCCCATGCGAAACTTTTCACATGAACTCAGGCCGCGCTCCCCGACGCCGCTCCGAGCGACGATTCCGCGCCCTCCCGCCGGTTGTCGTCGGCGTGGCGGCCCTGACGCTCTCGGCCTGCGGGGGCGGCGGCAAGTCCGGCGGCGGCGGTGACACCAACTTCGTCACGAACACGGGTGGCATCTCCACCGTGGCGGCAGCCGACCGCAAACCCGCCAACCGGCTCTCCGGCGAGACCCTGGAGGGTGAGCAGCTCGACGTCGCCGACCTCAAGGGCAAGATCGTCGTGATGAACGTATGGGGCTCGTGGTGCCCGCCCTGCCGCGCCGAGGCCCCGCACTTCGCGAAGGTCGCCAAGGAGACCGAGTCGAAGGGCGTGGCGTTCGTCGGGATCAACACCCGGGACGCCAACAAGGGCCCGGCGCTCGCGTTCGAGAAGGACTACGCCGTCCCCTACCCGAGTCTGTACGACCCGACGGGCAAGCTCATCGTCAACGGCTTCCCCCGGGGAAGTCTCAACCCGCAGTCCATCCCCTCCACGATCGTGCTCGACCGGGACGGGAAGATCGCGGCCCGCGCGCTGATGGCGCTCGACGCGGAGAAGCTGCGCAAGATGATCGACCCGCTGATCGCGGAGAAGTGATCCCGTGCAGGTTCTCGCCGCGGTCCCCGGCATGAATGAGACGGTCTACAGCGGAGCGCTGCTGATCGCGCTGCCGATCGCCCTGCTGGGCGGGCTCATCTCCTTCTTCTCGCCGTGCGTGCTGCCGCTCGTGCCCGGCTATCTCTCGTATGTCACCGGCGTCAGCGGCACCGATCTGGCGGAGGCCAGACGCGGCCGGATGGTCGCCGGAGCCTCGCTCTTCGTCGTCGGCTTCACCGCGGTCTTCGTCTCGGGCGGGGCGCTGTTCGGCTTCGCGGGCGAGACGCTCCAGGAGCACCGCGCCATCCTCTCCAAGGTGCTCGGCGTCCTGATGATCGTCATGGGCGTGTTCTTCATGGGGATGATGCCCTGGCTCACCCAGCGCGAATTCCGCTTCCACAAGCGCCCGGTGACCGGCCTGGCGGGCGCGCCGCTGCTCGGCGCCCTCTTCGGGATCGGCTGGACGCCCTGCCTCGGGCCGACCATCTCCGCGGTGAACGCCCTCGCGTTCGAGCAGGCGAGCGCCGGCCGGGGGGCCATACTGACCGTCGCGTACTGCCTCGGTCTCGGAGTGCCGTTCGTGCTCGCGGCGGTGGCGTTCCGCAAGGCGCTCGGGGCGTTCGGCTGGATCAAGCGCCATTACGTATGGGTGATGCGCATCGGCGGCGCGATGATGATCCTGACGGGTCTGGCGCTGCTGACCGGCGCGTGGGACAGCCTCGTGCAGTCCATGCAGACCTGGACCAACGGCTTCACGGTGGGGATCTAGTTCCATGAGCAAGGCGTCCATGAACGACACCGGGACCGGCACCCCGAGCGTGGCCGGGACCGGCGACGACAGCGGCAGCGGCACCGCCGCGCAGGCGGCGGCGGACACGGCGAGCACCGCCTCCGACGCCCGCGCCGTCTCCGAAGCCTCCGACGCCCGCGGCGCCTCCGAAGCCTCCGATGCCCGCGCTGCCTCCGCCGCCTCCGACGCCCGCGACGCGCGCGAACTCGGTGACGCCGGGTCCACCCTCTCCACCGCCCCCCGCGAGGAGCGCGAGGACACCGTCATCGGCGGCCCCACCCTCGGGATCGTCGGCTGGCTCCGCTGGTTCTGGCGCCAGCTCACCTCCATGCGCGTCGCGCTGATCCTCCTCTTCCTGCTCTCCCTCGGCTCCATCCCCGGCTCGCTGATCCCGCAGACCGGCATCGACGAAGTGAAGGTGCAGGACTTCAAGGAGCGGCACGAGACGCTCGCGCCGATCTACGACAGCCTCCAGCTCTTCCACGTCTACAGCTCGGTGTGGTTCTCCGCGATCTACATCCTGCTGTTCATCTCCCTCATCGGCTGTATCGTCCCGCGCACCTGGCAGTTCGTCGGCCAGCTGCGCAGCCTGCCGCCGGGCGCGCCCAAGCGCCTCGACCGCATGCCCGCGTACGCGACGTGGCGCACCACGGCCGAGCCCGAGGCCGCCCGCGAGGCCGCGCTCGCGATCCTCAAGAGGCGCCGCTTCCGGGCCCATACGGTCGGGGACGCGGTCGCCGCCGAGAAGGGCTATCTCCGTGAGGCGGGCAATCTCGCCTTCCACATCGCGCTGATCGTGCTGCTGGTGGCCTTCGCGAGCGGGCAGCTCCTCAAGTCCGAGGGCGGCAAGCTGATCGTCGAGGGCGACGGCTTCTCCAACACCCTCACCCAGTACGACGACTTCAAGTCCGGCTCCCTCTTCAACACGGACGAGCTGGCGCCGTTCAGCTTCACCCTGGACGCGTTCACGGGAACGTACGAGCGCAGCGGGCCGCAACTGGGCACCCCCCGGACCTTCAAGGCCGACGTCCGCTACACCACCGACCCGGCCGGTCCGGAGAAGAAGGCCGTCATCGAGGTCAACAAGCCCCTCGACGTCGACGGCTCGAAGGTCTACCTCATCGCCCACGGATACGCCCCCGTCGTCACCATCAAGGACGGCCGCGGCAAGGAGGTCTTCCGGGGCGCGGTCCCCCTCCTGCCGATCGACAACAACGTCTCGTCCACGGGCGCCATCAAGGTCATGGACGGCTACCGCGACAAGAACGGCAAGAAGGACCAGCTGGGCTTCGCCGCGTTCTTCGTGCCGACGTACGGCGGGAAGGGCTCGGGGCAGATGTTCTCCCGGTTCCCCGCGCTCGACTTCCCGGTGCTCAACGTCGGCGCGTACCACGGCAGTCTCGGGGTCGACTCCGGGCTGCCGCAGAACGTGTACCAGCTGAACACCGACAAGATGAAGGCGTTCAAGGACGCCAAGGGCGATGTCCTGAAGAAGACCCTCCTGCCGGGCGACTCGCTCACGCTGCCCGACGGCGCCGGCTCCATCACCTTCGAGAAGGAGGTCAAGGAGTGGGCGAGCTTCCAGATCACGCATCAGCCCGGTGATTCCTGGGCCCTCGCCGGTGCGATCGCCGCCATCGCGGGGCTGGCCGGCTCGCTCTTCATCCAGCGGCGCCGGGTCTGGGTCCGGGCGGTACGGGGCGCCGACGGCGTCACCGTCGTCGAGATGGCGGGACTCGGCCGCAGCGAGTCCGCCAAGCTCCCCGAGGAACTGGCCGAACTGGCCGGCACCCTCCATTCAGAGGCGCCCAGCGCGCCTGATCCCGCAGAAAAGACTGTTGAAGGGGCTGAGAAGTGAATCTCGCCGCCACAGCAACCAATGAGAGCCTGGCACAGACCAGCAATGTGCTGATCTATTCGGCCATGGCCGTCTACCTGCTGGCCTTCTTCGCGTACATGGCCGAGTGGCTGTTCGGCAGCCGCAGCAAGGTCGCCAGGACCGCCGCCGCGCTGACCGGCGGCGACCGGAAGTCCGCGGCGGCGCCGGTGACGGTACGGTCCGCGCGGGAAGGCGGTTCCACGGCCGTCCTGGAGCGGCCCGAGGTCATCACCCGCTCCGCGAGCGGCACCCGCGACCTGCCCGACGGCCCCGGCGCGGCCGGCGGTGACGCGCAGGGCGATCTGTACGGCCGGATCGCCGTCTCGCTCACGGTCCTCGCCTGGGGCATCGAGGCGGCCGGGGTGGTCACCCGCGCGCTGTCCGTGCAGCGGGCGCCGTGGGGCAACATGTACGAGTTCAACATCACCTTCACCACCGTGGTCGTCGGTGTCTATCTCGCGCTCCTGGCGCTGCGGAAGAACGTCCGCTGGATGGGACTGCCGCTCGTCACCGTGGTCCTCCTCGATCTCGGGCTCGCGGTCACCGTCCTGTACACCGCCAGCGACCAGCTGGTTCCGGCGCTGCACTCGTACTGGCTCTGGATCCATGTCTCGACGGCGATCTTCTGCGGCGCGGTCTTCTACGTCGGCGCGGTCGCCACGCTGCTCTATCTCTTCCGTGAGCGGTACGAGTCGAAGCTCGCCGCCGGCCTCAAGCCCGGCGCCTTCGCCACCTCGGTGATGGAGCGGCTGCCGGCCTCGGCGTCGCTCGACAAGTTCGCGTACCGCGTCAACGCGGCGGTCTTCCCGCTCTGGACGTTCACGATCATCGCGGGCGCGATCTGGGCCGGCGACGCCTGGGGCCGCTACTGGGGCTGGGACCCCAAGGAGGTCTGGTCCTTCATCACCTGGGTCGCGTACGCCTGTTACCTGCACGCCCGCGCCACCGCCGGGTGGAAGGGCCGCAAGGCCGCCTATCTGGCGCTGGTCGCCTTCGGCTGCTGGCTCTTCAACTACTACGGCGTGAACATCTTCGTCACGGGCAAGCACTCGTACGCGGGGGTGTAACGCGCGTACACCGGTGCAACTCCGGGGCACTGGACACAACTTCCGTACGCCATGTGCATCCCGCGTACACCGGATACATCAAGAGGCGCCCTCCGCGGTATTGACTCCGCGTAGGGCGCCCCTGTATGTGCGCATGTCCGATGGGTGTATGTCCGTCCGAAGGGGCGGCTGTCAGGGCTTCGGCGGGGTGTCGTCCGCGCCGCCGCCCTTCTCACGCCGCTCGATCTCCTCCTCGCGGCGCCTCAGATCCGCTTCCCACTGCGCGAGATGAGCGGAGTCCTCGTCGCTTCCCGCCACGTCCTTGGCGTTCTTGACGTCCCTGACGTTCTTCTCGTCCTTGAGGGAGTTGAGGAACTCCGGGTTGTCGTCGGGCGCCACCCAGCCGCCTCCACGGCGCACCGCCGTCGTCCGCTCCCGGCCCACGATCAGCCACGAGATGGAGCCGACCAGAGGGAAGAGCAGCACCAGAATCGCCCAGATGGGCTTGGGGAGGTACCGGATCTCCTTCTCATCGGTGGTGATGCAGTCGATGAAGGCATAGATGCTGAGAGCCAACGGCACCAGAAGCATCAGCACCCGAAGCATGGAGGTCCCCTTTTTAGTGGAGATCGAGTTTTTGGTGGAGATCGTGGTGGAGATCGAGACCGGGTCGGCGGCCCCCTGACAGCACCAGGGTAACGAGTAACCGATCAGACCCGGTCCCGGACGGTCAAGGGGTCTTCTCGTGGGACAGGGCTCTTCCCGCCGCACGCCGGTCCCGTCCGCACGCCGGTCCCGTCCGCACGCCGGTCCCGTCCGCACGCCGGTCCTGTCCGTACGCAGGCCCTGTCCGGTCGGTAAGCCCCCGGCGGACCGCGCCGGGGAGGATGACACACTGGAGCGCATGGCTTACGACGATCTCCGCTCGCTGCTCCGGGCGCTGGAGCGCGAGGGCGACCTCAAGCGCATCAAGGCCGAAGTCGATCCGTACCTGGAGGTCGGGGAGATCGTCGACCGGGTGAACAAGGCGGGCGGGCCCGCGCTGCTCTTCGAGAACGTGCGCGGCTCGGCGATGCCCCTCGCCATGAATGTGTACGGCACGGACCGCCGGCTGCTGAAGGCGCTGGGGCTCAAGGCGTACAGCGATATCAGCGACAAGATCGGCGGACTGCTCAAGCCCGAACTGCCGCAGGGCTTCATCGGCGTGCGCGAGGCGTTCGGGAAGCTCAGCTCCGTGGCGCACGTACCGCCGAAGAAGATCAAGGACGCGCCCGTCCAGGAAGTGGTCCTCACCGGCGACGACGTCGATCTGGACCAGCTGCCCGCGCTGTTCACCTGGCCCGAGGACGGCGGCTCCTTCTTCAACCTCGGTCTCACCCACACGAAGCACCCCGAGACCGGCGTCCGCAACCTCGGTCTCTACCGGCTCCAGCGCCATGACCGGCGCACCATCGGGATGCACTGGCAGATCCACAAGGACAGCCGCAACCACTACCAGGTGGCCGCCAAGCGCGGTGAACGGCTGCCCGTCGCGATCGCGTTCGGCTGTCCGCCCGCCGTGACGTACGCCTCGACGGCCCCGCTGCCCGGTGACATCGACGAGTACCTCTTCGCGGGCTTCGTCCAGGGCCGGCGCATCGAGATGGTCGACTGCAAGACCGTCCCGCTCCAGGTGCCCGCCAACGCCGAGGTCGTCATCGAGGGTTGGCTCGAACCGGGCAGGATGCTGCCCGAGGGCCCGTTCGGCGACCACACCGGTTTCTACACTCCGCGGGAGCCGTTCCCGGCGCTCACCATCGACTGCGTGACGATGCGGAAGAGGCCACTGCTCCAGTCGATCGTGGTCGGCCGGCCGCCGACGGAGGACGGGCCGCTGGGGCGCGCGACGGAACGGTTCTTCCTGCCGCTGCTGAAGATCATCGTGCCGGACATCGTGGACTACCACCTCCCCGAGTCGGGCGGCTTCCACAACTGCGCGATCGTCTCGATCGACAAGAAGTACCCCAAGCACGCCCAGAAGGTGATGCACGCGATCTGGGGCGCGCACATGATGTCGCTGACCAAACTGATCGTGGTCGTCGACGCGGACTGCGATGTGCACGATCTGCACGAGGTGTCCTGGCGGGCGCTGGGCAACACCGACTACGCGCGCGACCTCACCGTCGTCGAGGGCCCGGTCGACCATCTCGACCACTCCTCCTACCAGCAGTTCTGGGGTGGCAAGGCGGGGATCGACGCGACGAGGAAGCTCCCCGAGGAGGGGTACACCCGGGACGGCGGCTGGCCGGAGATGGTCGAGTCCGACCCGGAGACGGCGGCGAAAGTCGACCGCCGGTGGAGGGAGTACGGGCTGTGACGAGCGCAGCGGCGGCGGTACCGCAGCCGGGCAGGACCAGGGCTTTTCTGCGGCTGGTGATGATCGAGCACTCGGTCTTCGCGCTGCCGTTCGCGTATATCGCCGCGCTGACCGCGATGTTCCAGCTGGACGGGAACGTCCACTGGGTCCGGCTGCTGCTGGTCACCATCGCGATGGTCGGGCTCCGTACGTTCGCGATGGCATGCAACCGGATCATCGACCGCGAGATCGACGCGCGCAATCCGCGGACGGCGGGGCGCGAGCTGGTGACGGGCGCGGTCTCGGTGCGCTCCGCGTGGACGGGCGCGCTCGTGGCCGTCGTCATCTTCCTCGGGGCCGCGGCGGCGCTCAATCCGCTCTGTCTCGCCCTCGCGCCCATCGCCGTGATCCCGATGGTCGTCTATCCGTACGGGAAGAGGTTCACCAACTTCCCGCACGCCATCCTCGGCCTCGCCCAGGCCATAGGCCCGGTCGGCGCGTGGCTCGCGGTCACCGGCAGCTGGTCGTGGGACGCGGTGATCCTCGGGCTGGCGGTCGGTATCTGGATCGGCGGCTTCGACCTGATCTTCGCCTGCCAGGACGTCCAGGCGGACCGCGCGCACGGCGTGCTGTCCGTACCGGCGCGCTTCGGCATCCCGGCGGCGCTGTACGGGGCGCGGGCCTGCCACGCCGTGACCGTGGCGCTGCTGGTCTGGTACGCGCTGGCCACGGACGCCGGAGCGTTCTTCTGGACCGGGCTGGCCGTCGTCGCCGGGGCGTTCCTGTACGAGCACACGATCGTGAAGCCGGGCGATCTGTCGCGGCTGAACCGCGCGTTCTTCAGCGTGAACGGCTTCATCGGGATAGCCCTTTTCGTGGCCGCGCTGCTGGATCTCGTGGTGCGGGGCCTGACGCTGTAGGGCGGCCGGTGCCGGCCGGTGTCCTGCGCTCAGCCGCTCAGCCGCTCAGTCGCTCAGCCGCTCAGCCCCGGGCCGTTATTCGCTCGTTCAGCGGGGGCTGCCTGCGGAACAGGAACGCGGCCAGCACCCCGCCGATCAGCCCGAAGAGATGGCCCTGCCAGCTGACCGCCGAGTTGGTCGGCAGGACGCCCCACAGGGCCGAGCCGTAGAACGCGAGGACCAGCAGACCGGTCACGATGTCCACCGCGTTGCGGTCGACGAAGCCCCGCACCAGCAGATAGCCGAGCAGCCCGAAGACCACACCGGAGGCGCCCGCCGTGACCGTGTGGTCGGCGGCGGTGAGCCAGACGCCCAGGCCGCCGACGACCATGATCGTGAACACGACGGCGGCGAACCGCCGCAGGCCGGTCAGCGCGGCGAGGAAGCCGAGGATCAGCAGCGGCACGGAGTTGGACACGAGATGGTCGTAGCCGTGGTGCAGGAAGGCCATCGGGATCACATCGCGCAGCTCACCGACGTCACGCGGGCTCAGTCCGTACGTACTGAGCGAGCCGGTCGGGCCGTTCACCGCTTCGAGCACCCAGAGCAGCGCGACCCAGCCGATCATGACGGCCGCGGCCGGCTTCATCCGTGAGGTCCGGCTCCGTGCGGTCGGGCCCGCGGGTGGTCGGGCGGTCGGATACGGCATCGGGGCCCCCTCTGGTCACTGCTCGTCCGCATTCCCGAGGTTCTGTGCCCCGTGAACGTCCGGGGTACGGTCATCGGTTCCTGCCCCGGCCCGCCGGATAGGCTCGGATCCGTGAAGCCCGGATCGTACGAAGACCAGCACAGCCCGCGACAGCCCCGGCGGCCCTGGGTCGTCGGCGTCTCGGGAGCGTCGGGGACGCCGTACGCCGCGGCCGTGCTGCGCGGGCTGCTGGACGCGGGCGAGCGCGTCGATCTCGTGGTCAGCCGGGCGTCGCGGCTCACCCTGCTCGACGAGACGGGCATCGCCTTCAGGGACGCGCGCTGGCGGGACGATCTGCGCACCTGGCTGGCGCGCGGCGCGGACGGCAAGCCGGACACCTTCGACGTGAAGCTGAGCCGGGACCCGGACGCGGACGACGTACGGCACTGGCCGGCCGGAGATCTGGCGGCAGGCCCCTCCTCGGGCTCGTACCCCGTGAAGGGGATGCTGATCGTGCCCGCGTCCACGGCGAGTGTGGCCGGGGTGGCGCTCGGCCTCTCGAAGGATCTGCTCCAGCGCGCGGCGAGCGTGACGCTGAAGGAGCGGCGGACGCTGGTGGTCGCCCTGCGGGAGACGCCGCTCAACGGCCAGACGCTGAGACATCTGGTGACCCTGGACGAGGCGGGCGCCGTGGTGCTGCCCGCCTCTCCGGCGTTCTACGCGGGCGCGACGCATATCCAGGACCTGGTGGACTTCGTCGCCGGGCGGGTCCTGGACGCGGCAGGGGTGCCGCACCGGCTGTACCGCCGTTGGGAGGGGGAGCTGGGCGGCGCTCGCGGTGACGACCAGGTCGATCAGGTCGACCACGTCGACTAGGTCGACCGGGACGAGGACAGGCCGCCGAATCAAATATTCGTAGGGTTTGAGCCCTGCATGCCTTAGATTCTATATATAATCTTGTGGGATTGCTGAATAATGGAAGGCTTCAGGCATATGGACGCCGTGGATAGGCAGCTCATCCAGGCCCTCAGAGAGAACGGCAGAGCCTCGTACGCCGAGCTCGGCAGGCTCGTCGGGCTCTCCGGGCCCAGCGTCACCGACCGCATCAACCGTCTCGAAGCGGCGGGCGTCATCACCGGCTACCGCGCCACGGTCGACTCGGCCTCACTGGGCCTCGGCGTCACCGCGCTGATCGGGATCTCGCTCTCCGACGCCGCCGACCACGAGGACGTGGCCCGCCGGATGCGCGACCTCGGGGAGATCGAGGACTGCTGGTTCATCGCGGGCGACGACTCGTACATGCTGAAGGTCCGCGCGAGCGACGTGGACGGCCTGGAGAAGACGATCGGCCGGCTGAGCGGTACGAAGGGCGTCTCCCGGACCCGTACCACCATCGTGCTCTCCACCAAGTGGGAGAACCGGGTGGGGGAGTTGCCCGAGGAGATGTGACCCCGGCGGGTCCGTCCGGCCGGGAGCACAGGACCGGAAGCGCGGACACCGGAAGCACAGACACCGGAAGCGCGGACACCGGAAGCACAGAAGCGGAAGCGCGGAACCGGAAGCGCGGAAGAAGAGGAAGAGGAAGAGGAAGCGACTGTGCGTATCGTCCGGCACCACGAGTACGGCCCGTCCCGGGTGTTGCGGACCGAGAAGGCCGACCCGCCCGCCCTCGGCCCCGAGGACGTGCTCGTCCGCGCGGAGGCCATCGGTGTCGACCACGCCGACGTACAGCGCCGCCTCGGCACCTTCCCGCTCGGCGCCCCGCCGCTCCCGTACTGCCCGTCCACGGATGTCGCGGGCGTCGTGGTCGGGACCGGCGACCGGGTGACCGGGATCGGACCGGGACAGCGGGTGGTCGTATGGAAGGCCCGTGACGCCTATGCGGAGTTCGTCGCCGCCCCCGCCGCGCGTGTGCTGCCGCTGCCGGACGGCCTCGGTTTCGCGGAGGCCACCCTGCTCGGCTCCACCGGCCGGATCGCGGTGCATCTGCTCCAGACCGCGCGGGTGGCCGCCGGTGAGACGGTGCTGGTGCACGCGGGCGCGGGCGCGATCGGTCATATCGCCGTACAGGCGGCCCGTGCCCTGGGCGCGGAACGGGTCATCGCCACCGCCGGGTCACCGCGCAAGCTGGACTTCGTCCGCGCGCTCGGCGCGGACGCGGCCGTCGACTACACCGACCCCGACTGGCCCGCGCGGGTCCGTGACGCCGCCGGACCCGAGGGTGTGGACGTCATCCTCGACGGCGTCGGCGGCCCCCGGCTCCTCGACGGCGTCCGGCTCCTCGCGCCGTACGGACGGCTCGTCTTCTACGGCGCGTCCGGCGGCGACAGCGAGCAGCCGGCCATCCCGGTCATGGATCTGCTGGGCATGCGGCAGGTGACGGGCTTCAGCATGCCCACCATGCTGCGCGACAGCCCGGCGCTCGCGGAGGAGGGCGTACGGCTGCTGTTCCGGCTGATCGGGGACGGATCCGTACGGCCGGTGATCCATGAACGCGTGCCGCTCGACGAGGCCGCCCGCGCCCATGACCTGCTCGAACAGCGCGTCAGCATGGGCCGCGTCGTTCTCGTTCCGTGAGGGGCGTAGTCTCGACTGGCACGTTGTGGCGGACATTTCGGCAGAGACAGCAGAGATAGTGGGAGGCGGCCTGATGACTGCATCTGTTCAGGATGCGGGTCTCAAGCGCGAGCTGGAGGCGAAGATCCGGGCCGGCGAGCGGCTGACCCGCGAGGACGGCATCGCGCTGTACGAGTCGGACGATCTGGCCTGGCTCGGCGGTCTCGCCCATGAGGTGCGTACCCGCAAGAACGGTGACGTCGTCCACTTCAACGTCAACCGTCATCTCAATATGACGAACGTGTGCACCGCCTCCTGCGCCTACTGCTCGTTCCAGCGCAAGCCGGGCGAGAAGGACGCGTACACGATGCGCATCGAGGAGGCCGTCCGCCTCGCCAAGGCGATGGAGGGCGAGAACCTCACCGAGCTGCACATCGTCAACGGCCTCCACCCGACGCTGCCGTGGCGCTACTACCCGCGCTCGCTCAGCGCGCTGAAGGAAGCCCTCCCGCAGGTCTCCCTCAAGGCGTTCACCGCGACCGAGATCCACCACTTCGAGACGATCTCCGGCCTGTCGGCCTCCGAGATCCTCGACGAGCTGATCGAGGCCGGTCTCGAGTCGCTGACCGGTGGCGGCGCCGAGATCTTCGACTGGGAGGTCCGGCAGCACATCGTCGACCACAACACCCACTGGGAGGACTGGTCGCGCATCCACCGGCTCGCGCACGAGAAGGGGCTCAAGACCCCGGCGACGATGCTGTACGGGCACATCGAGGAGCCCCGGCACCGCGTCGACCATGTGCTGCGGCTGCGTGAACTCCAGGACGAGACCGGCGGTTTCCAGGTCTTCATCCCGCTGCGCTACCAGCACGACTTCGTGGACATGAAGGACGGCAAGGTCCGCAACCGCCTCCAGGCCCGCACGACCATGGCCACGGGCGCCGAGGCACTGAAGACCTTCGCGGTCTCCCGGCTGCTGTTCGACAACGTCCCGCACGTCAAGGTGTTCTGGGTGATGCACGGCGTGCAGACCGCCCAACTCGCCCTCCAGCACGGCGCGGACGACATGGACGGCTCGGTCGTCGAGTACAAGATCACGCACGACGCGGACAACTACGGCACGCCCAACAAGCTCGGCCGCGAGGATCTGCTCGACCTCATCCGCGACGCGGGCTTCCGGCCCGTCGAGCGGAACACCCGGTACGAGATCATCCGCGAGTACCCGGGCCCCGACGCCGACCGACGCGAGTCCCCGCAGCCCATGCGGGTCTGAGCGGGCGCACGGGCCGGGGAGAAACACGGAACAGGGCATACGGAACAGGGCATACGGGATGGCGCTCATATTCGAGCTGGATCCGGCGGTGGACCCCGCCCTGCGCGACGGTGTTCTCGCGCTCTGGGCGGATGTCTCCAACGCGGGCGGTGCCGTCGGATTCGTACCGCCGGTCACGGTGGACGACATACGGCCGGAGCTGGTCAAGCACCTCGCGGCCATGGCCGAGGGCCGGGTCAGACTGCTGGTCGGGTACGACGAGGAGGGCGCCGTCGCCGCGACGGCGTTCCTCGCGCTCAACACCCACCGGCTGATGCGGCACTGGCTCTGGCTCTACACCGTGATGGTCCACCCGCGGCACCAGGGCAAGGGGTACGGCCGTGACCTGATGGCCGCCGCGGCGGACGCCGCCCGCGGGATCGAGTCCATCGAGGCGATCCGGCTCACCTGTCGCGGGGGCACGGGCGTCGACAGGTTCTACGCCTCCTGCGGCTACAAGGAGGTCGGGCGGGTGCCGGACGCGATCAGGGTCGCCCCGGGTGACGACCGCGACGACATCACGATGCTGCTCCCGCTGAACCGGTACTGAACACGCCGTGCTTGACTGGTAGGACTCGGACATACCGCGACGTCGGTACGCCAGGAAGAGAGAGGGCCCGCTGTGACCGCTTCGAAGACGAGCGCCACGATCCGGTACACCGCGATGCGTCTGGGCATCTTCGCCGGCTGCTTCGTGGTCGTCGCCGGCCTGGTCCAGTTCGGAGTCCTGCCCAAGGGGCTCGGCGACTCCAACTTCGTGTGGGTGCTGCTGCTCGCGATCGTGATCTCGGCGCCGCTCAGCTTCATCCTGCTGCGCAAGCAGCGCGACGAGATGTCCGCGCAGATCGTGGGCAAGGTCGACAGCGCGAAGTCGCGGCTGGAGGCGAACCGCGCCCAGGAGGACGGCGTCACCCAGTAGGGCGACGCCCGTCCCCTTATGACGTGGGCGCCGTATAAGCGCCACGTAAGCTTTCTCACACCCCAGCCCCGGAGCCGTCCCTCCAGGGCTGGGGTGCCGCGTTTCCAGGGCCCTCCCAGAGCCATGTCAGGGCCCTTCCGGGGCTCTTCGGGTGGTCTTTCCGGCGCTTCGTACCCCAAAGAAATGCTTTGAGCTTCTCAAAGTTCAAGTGTTAACGTGTTCGATATGAAGACAGCAGTGCGTCACCGCGGCCACCTGGGCATCCCGCTCGTGGCACGCCTGCATGTCGACCTGTGCCGCTGTATGTCCGCGGTCTGTTGCCGCGCGGTCTGACCCGGCATCATGCAGCGGCGCCCCTGCTGAATTCTCCTGAGTCTTCTTTCGAGTCCTCCCGAGCCTTCGAAGCACGAGCGCCGCACCCCTGTCCCGTATGACCCCTCTCCCCGATACGTCATGTCTGGAGTGTGTTCGTGTCCGCGAACTCCGCGTCCACCACGCCCGAGAAGCCGGCTGACACCAGATCCGGCTCTCCTCTGCCCAAGATCCCGTTCTGGGCGCAGATCGTCGCCGGTCTGGTCCTCGGTGTGCTGCTCGGCTGGCTCGCCCGCAGCCAGGACATCAGCTGGCTCTACACCACCCTCGACAAGATCGGCAGCATCTTCGTCCAGCTGCTGAAGCTGGCCGTGGCGCCGCTGGTCTTCTTCGCGATACTCGTGTCGATCACCAACCTGCGCAAGGTCAACAACGCGGCCAGGCTGGCCTCCCGTACCCTGCTCTGGTTCATGATCACCTCGCTGATCGCGGTCGCCATCGGCCTGGCGATCGGCCTGATCACCAACCCGGGCTCGGGCACCGGCCTCACCCCGAAGGACGGCAAGGCACCCGAGGGCTCCGGGTCCTGGATCGACTTCCTGACCGGCATCGTCCCGACCGACGTGATCACGCCGTTCACCGAGCTGAACGTGCTCCAGATCGTCTTCATGGCCGCCGTCGCCGGAATCGCGGCCCTCAAGCTCGGCCCCAAGGCCCAGCCGATCCTCACCCTCAGCGAATCCGTCCTGGAACTGCTCCAGAAGGCCCTGTGGTGGGTCATCCGGCTCGCCCCGATCGGTACGGTCGGCCTCATCGGCTTCGCCATCGCCGACTACGGCTGGGACCTCATCGGCAAGTACGCGACCTTCACCGCCGACGTCTACATCGGCTGCGCGCTGGTGCTCTTCGGCGTCTACCCGCTGCTGCTCGCCACGGTCGCCAAGGTCAACCCGATCCAGTTCTACAAGGGCGCCTGGCCCGCGATCCAGCTGGCCTTCGTCTCCCGCTCCTCCGTCGGCACGATGCCGGTCACCCAGAAGGTCACCGAGCGTCTCGGCGTCCCGAAGGAGTACACCTCCTTCGCCGTACCGTTCGGTGCGACGACCAAGATGGACGGCTGCGCCGCGATCTACCCGGCGCTCGCCGCGATCTTCATCGCGCAGATCTTCGACGTCCAGCTGGGCATCCAGGACTATCTGCTGATCGCGTTCGTCTCGGTCGTCGGCTCCGCGGCCACCGCGGGCCTCACCGGCGCCACCGTCATGCTGACGCTGACCCTCTCCACGCTGGGGCTCCCGCTGGAGGGCGTGGGCCTGCTGATGGCGATCGACCCGATCCTGGACATGATGCGTACGGCCACGAACGTCGCGGGCCAGGCGCTGGTCCCGGTCATCGTCGCGGCGCGCGAGAAGATCCTCGACCACGACGCGTACAACTCGGCCTCGGCGTCGCCGGTGGACGACTACGACAGCGCGGACGAGACGCGCGGGGCAAAGGTCCCGGTCGCCGCGTAAACCACCCGCGTCGCCGCGTCACACGCACGCGCGAAGCACACTCCGATCGCCCCCGTCCTCCGTCGAGGCCGGGGGCGACGTGCTGCCGGACGGCGGGTCGTCGCGCCCGCGGACCGCCGCCCCGGGCCCTTCGCCTCACCGGGCCGGGTTCACCGCCAGGGCCACCGGCCACAATGCGGTCGATCGCGAGAGCACTAATCATGGGATGAGCGAATCGAATGGACGACACCCGTTCGGGCGCCGCCACGGGCCCGATCCGCACCGGATGAGGGATCTGAGATGAGAGATTTCGCTGGGGCCAAGTGGGGCTATGTGACGCGCAGAATCAACGACCGGGACGCGACCGCGCCCGGTGGGTCGGTTCGCGCACCACAGCTCGGGGATCTCGTGGTCGCCACTGTGGCCCGCCTGGGCGAGCTCGACCATCTGGAGGATGTCCATGGTCGGCGCGTCCGTCTCTACTGGGGCGACATCGTGGTGGGTGCATACGGCAACCGGTACGCCACGGACTTCTACGAGGGTTACCTGCCGACCGGGCCCAACGTTCATCTGCTGACGGCGGGCGGCCTTGTGGGAACGGTCGCCTCGGCGCATACGCGACGGCTGCCACCGACCGAGCTGAAGGTGATCGGCACCCTGAACGACCGGTCCGGGATGCCGCTGTCGCTGGAACACTACGCACGCACGCCGTCACCGCACACGGCGCCGGAGTGGGGCACTCTGGTCGTGCTCGGCTCGTCGATGAACGCGGGCAAGACCACGACGGCGTCGGCCCTGGTGAGCGGCTGGACGCGAGCCGGACTGGCTGCCGGTGCGGGCAAGGTCACCGGTTCCGGCAGCGGCAAGGACCGCTGGATGTACATCGACGCGGGCGCCAGTACCGTGGCCGAATTCCTCGACTTCGGTATGTCCTCCACGTTCGGCTACCCGGTCGAGCGGCTGCGGACCACGATGATCTCCATCCGCGATGCACTGGTCGACGACGGTGCGGACGCGGTCGTCCTGGAGATCGCCGACGGACTGCTCCAGTCCGAGACACGGGCGCTCGCGGAGCGCCTGCCCGGATTCGCCCACGGCGTCGTACTGGCGGCGGCCAACGCGCTGGACGCGGTGGCCGGGGTCACGATCCTGCAAGGGCTGGGGGTCCCGGTCCGCATGGTGAGTGGCCTGGTCACCGCCAGCCCCCTTGCCTCCCAGGAAGCGCACGCGGCCACGGGACTGCCGGTCCTGTCCCCGCCCCAGCTGGCGAACGGCGCGGCCGTCGACCTGGTGCGCGCACCGGCCCGGCAGACCGCCGCCACGGCGGAACCCGTCGCCGATGCCCGTGTCCGGGGCTGATGCCCGTGATACCGGCGATCGTCTACCTCCCTGACGGACGTCCCTGGCCCGGACAGCTGCGTGAAGCGGCCCTGGACGTCCTTGAGCTGCGGCCGGCCGAAATAGTGCTGCCCGAGGCCACGATCCGTGACGAGCGCGGCGGGCGGCTGTTCGACGGCTCTCCGTTGATGTTCGAACCCGCGGCCGGTGGCGGCCCCCTGGCTGACGCCGTCGCGGACCGGCAGGCCCGCGCATTCGGCGTGACCAACACGGCCTTCCACGTCCAGCGTGCCCTGCGGTTCGCTGCCGCCCTGCTCGGCCACCCTCTCCCTCGCCTGCTGGTCAGAATCGGGATGCACGACCAGCCCCGCCGCTGGCGGGGAGGGCACTACCGGCTTCCCAGGGGGTCGCTCACGGACGAGCCCGCCGCTCTCAGCCGCGCGGGTGAGGTCCATCTGGGGGGCGGCGCCGGATTCGTCCCGGCACCGGGCGACAGCCGGTACTTCCTCGCCCCCGCGCACAACGCCGCGATCATCTGCCACGAAGTCGGCCATCACCTGTGCCGGCACACCGCGGACTTCCGGCTCAACCGGCTGCGTCCTCCGGCGCAGCAGACCAACCTGAAGATCGCCCTGGACGAGGGCACGGCAGATGTCCTCACGGCCATCCTGCTGGGCACCTCGGACATCTACGGCTGGCACCGCGGAGCCATCGCCGAATGGGACCCGCGGCGCCGCAAACTACAGCCCCGGTGGACAATGGCGCACTTCGTGGGCGGGCGGGACCAGGATCCGCACGCCGACGGAACCGTGTGGGCATCGGCATGCTGGTCCGCCCGTGAGCGGGTCGCCGCCGCGGGCGCCGACGCCGCCCGCTTCGACGCGGCGCTGCTGCGCGGCATGGACTCGGCCGGAGCCGAGGCCGCCCCGCTCACCAAGGACGCCCTGAACGAGCGCCGCCAGTTCTCCCGGCTGCTGTCCGCGATCACACGTGCCGACCCGGAACTCGCGCCGGTGGTGCTGACCGCCATGGCCGAGCACGGCGTTCGCCCCGGCGCGAGCAACACGGCCCTCAAAGACGCCGCCCGCGCCGAACTGGTCGGGGAGGTGGGCAGATGAAGTCCCGCCGCGACGATGTGGGAATGCTCCGGCACCTGTGGCGATTCCGTTCCTACGGGCGCCCGCACCTGCGCACGCTCACGCTCGGCGTGGGCCTGCGCATCGGGGAACTGATCGCCGACCTGGCGGCACCCTGGCCGCTGGCGCTGGTCATCGACAACGTACTCAAGGGCCGGACCAACGGCCCACTGACCTGGCTCACGGGCATCGTGGGCTCGTCGCCGCTGGCCATGCTCAGTGTGGCCGCCGCCGCACTGCTGCTGATCACTCTCGCCTCCGGGGCGTTCGACTACCTCGGCGACCGTGTGATGAACAGCGCGGGAGAGCAGATCACCGCGTCGATCCGTACGGACGTCTTCGCCCATATGCAGCGGCTCCCCATGAGCTACCACGACCGGCAGGCCGCGGGGGAACTGACCAGCCGCGTCGCGATCGACACCAGCCGGATCCAGGACGCCCTGGTCGATCTGTTCTCCACACTCCTGCCCGGACTGCTGGCCCTCTCGGGCTACGCCACCGTCATCCTCTTCGTCGACTGGCGCCTGGGGCTGATCGCGATCGCGGGCGCCCCGCTGATATTCCTCACGGCCGCCCGCTACACCCGGTTGACCCGCCAGACGGAACGGCGGCAGCGTGCCGCCGAAGGGCACCTCGCCGCCTTCGTCACCGAATCCCTCCAAGGCATCCGTACGATCCATGCCTTCGGCCGCCAGGACCTGCACGATGAACATTTCGCCACCAGCAACAGCACCACCCTCGACGCCGGCCTGCGCAGCGTCGAACTACGGGCCCGATTCACACCCCTGCTCGAAGCCGCCGCCGCGGTGGCCACCGCGGCACTGCTGTGGGCGGGCGGCCTCGGTGTCGTGAACCACTGGTGGAGCGTCGGGCTGCTGGTCGTGGTGACCAGCTACCTCAAGGACATGATCAAGCCCATGCGATCGATGTCCCGCCTGTCGATCACCTTCCCCCAGGGCGCGGCCTCCGCGGAACGCGTCGCCGCCATCCTCGATCAGCCACCCCCGCCCCCGACGCCGCACCGGCGCCTGCCGGACCGCGCCACCGGCCGAATCGATCTGCACGACATCACCCTCGACTACGGCCGCGGCCCCGTCCTGAACCACTTCGACCTCACGGTCCAACCCGGCGAACACCTCGCGCTGCTCGGACCCAACGGCTCCGGCAAATCCACCGTGCTCTCCCTCATCGCCGGGCTCTACCCGCCGACCCGCGGCCGTCTGCTCCTCGACGGACTCCCCCTCACCGACATGCCCACCCTCTGGCTGCACCGCCAGATCGCCGTCGTGCTCCAGGACACGTTCCTGTTCTCCGGCACCATCGCCGACAACATTCGCTACGCCCGCCCCGACGCCGGCCCGCACGAGGTCGCCCGTGCGGCGGAGGCGGCCCTGGTCACCGAGTTCACCGAACGCCTGCCCGATGGCCTGGGCACCCGGCTCGCCGACCGAGGCGCCGGGCTCTCCGGCGGCCAGCGCCAGCGCGTCGGCATCGCCCGCGCCCTGCTCGCCGACGCCCCCGTCGTGCTGCTCGACGAACCCACCACGGGACTGGACAACGCCGCGGAAGACCTCGTCGTCCGCGCGCTCGGTCGCCTGGTCGAGCGCAGAACAGCGGTCATGACCACCCACCGGCCGGCGCTCACCCGCCTCGCCACCCGCACCCTCCATCTCGACGACGGCACTCTGCTCACGTGCCGCGGTCCGGCCTCGGCCTCGGCGTCGGCCCGGCGGGCCGCCTGACGGCTCCGGCCCCTGACACGGCCGGAGCTTCCTGACACGGTCGGAGCTGCCGGTGCCGTACAGGCGACGTGCCGGGGCGGCCCTCTCCGTCGCGCGAGTCGAGGGGCCGGAAGACGGCCGGAACACCACGGGTCCGCTGTCCGGGCTTCCGGTGAACCGTAGGCTGACGGGGTTTGGGCCGGATTCGCGGGCCGACGGGGATGGCAGGACGAGCGGGAGGAAGCCTGACGTGGGTGCGGTGAGTGCCGCGAGCACCGGCAAGAGCAAGCGGATGCCGCGCGCGGAGCGCGAACGGCAGATGATGGACGCCGCCGTGCGCACCTTCGGACAGCGCGGATACCGTGCCGCCTCGATGGATGAGATCGCCGAGCAGGTGGGCGTCTCGAAACCGCTGGTGTATCTCTACCTCAACTCCAAGGAAGAGCTGTTCACCGCCTGTATCCGGCGCGAGTCGGCGGCGCTGGTCGCGGCGGTGACGGCGGCCGTGGAACCGGGAGCGCCGGCCGACCGGCAGCTGTGGACCGGACTGGTGGCGTTCTTCACGCACACCGCGGAGAACCCGGACGGCTGGGCGGTGCTCCACCGTCAGGCGCGCACGCACGGCCAGCCGTTCGCCGCCGAGGCCACGAGGATGCGGGACGCGCTCGTCGCGTATGTGACGGGACTGATCGGCGCGACGGCCCGCGAGGCGCACGGCGCGCCCGATCTGGCCGACCGGGATGTGGCCGGGCTGGCGCAGGCGCTGGTGGGGGCGGCGGAGGCGCTCGCGGCGTGGGCGAACGAGACTCCGGGCGTCTCGGCGAAGGAGGCCGCGGCGACGCTGATGAACTTCGCCTGGACGGGACTCGGGAACCTCATGGCGGGGGAGCGCTGGACGGACCGCGAGACAGCTCCCCGGTGAGGTGGACGCGGGTCCCGTCACCGTCACGCAGCTGGAAGGCGACGCTCCCCTCGGTGCCGGTCCGCGCGGTGCCGGTCCGCGCGGCGTACGTCACGGTGGCGGGAAGCAGTACGGGTGCCCTGAACTCCGCGCGTACGGAGGATGCGTGGCCACCTGTCCCCGTCCACGTACCTGCACCTGTGCCTGCACCCGTACCGGCTCCGGCTCGCGCTTGCGCTTCCGCCTCCGCGACACAGCGGGCGAACGTCCACATGCCATGGGCGATCGCGCGCGGGAAGCCGAAGGGCCGCGCGGTGAGCGGATGCAGATGGATGGGGTTGCGGTCGCCGGACACGGCTCCGTAGCGACGGCCCAGCTCAGCGGGTAGCCGCCACTCCGCGCTGACCGGCAGTGGTCGGGGGATGTCGGGCGCGACCGCGGGCGCCGGGCCGCCGTGACGGCCTCGGCTGTCACGGCCTCGGCTGTCACGGCCGCGGCCACGGCTTGCGTGGCCGAGGTCGTCGCCCTGCCCGTCGCGGTCCCGGTGGCGTGCGAGATAGGCGCTGCGGGAGTGCCAGACCACGTCACCGCCGACCCGCGCCTCCGTCACGATGATCACTTCCACGCCCCGGCGGTGCGGCACGAGACTCCGCGCGTACACGCTGATCTCCGGCCGTTCGTCCACCGAGAGGGCGCGCTCTCCGCCGATCTCGATCCAGGTGTGCACCAGCCCCAGTACGGGCAACGGGAACTGACACGCCGTCATGAGTCGCATGGTCAGCGGGAATCCGAGCACATGCGGATACGTGAGCGGCACCGTCCCGTTCCCGTCGGTGGGAAACCCGCAGATCCGGGCGTACGAAGCGAGCCGACCCGGGTCGATACGGGCACCGGCCAGAACGAGCCGGGTCCTGGGCAGCGCATCGGCTCCGTCCCGTATCCGCCCCGTCCAGCCCGGCCGCCGCAGCCGCCGTGCGCGGCCCGGCGAGGCGAGGGCGCCTCGCACCATGGCGGGTGCGAGCCGGGGCGGTGAGGAGAGGAAACGGCCGGGTGCTGTGCCGGTGACGTGCAGATGGCGGTCGGCCATTGTCCTGGCTCCCTGGGCGCTCGTAGATTTACCCCTCAGTAAGGTTACTTAAGGGTCAGGAGTTTGGTCGAGATACTTCCTCTCAGCCCTCTTCGAGTCCACGAGGCGGCGAGGCGGCGATTCCCGAACGCGTCCGACCTGTCCGGATGACAGAACCGAAGAGCCGAAGAGCCGAAGAGCCGCGAGGCCGAAGAACCGAAGAGCCGCGAGGCCGAAGAGACCGCACCGCCGCACCGCCGCACCGCCGCACCGCCGCACAAGCCTCACTGCCGAGGAGCCGCCCGTGTCCGCCGACACATCTGCCGACGCCCAGCCCGCCGAGTCCGCAGAGTCCGCCGACTCCGCCCAGTCCCGCGAGTCCCGTGAGTCCCGCCCGTCCTCTCGGTCCCCCGGGTCCTCTCGGTCCACCGTGTCCGTTCCTCCGATGCTGGTCGAGCCGGACAAGCAGCGCGTGGACGGGACCGTGAGGCAGGTGTCCGTACCGCCGCTCGCGCCATCCGTCCGGCGCGGTTCCCTCGCGGACATCCCTTTCGACAACGCCGAAGAGGCCCCCGACGAGGCCGTCCTCAGCCGCAAAGGAAAGAACGGGCGGTGGCGGGACGTCACGGCCGCCGCCTTCGCCGACGAGGTCCTGGCCGTCGCCAAGGGACTGATCGCGGAAGGGCTGCGTCCCGGTGACCGGCTCGCGATCATGGCCCGTACGACCTACGAGTGGACGCTCCTCGACTTCGCGGCCTGGGCCGCCGGGCTGATCACCGTACCCATCTACCCGACCTCCTCCGCGTTCCAGGCCCGCTGGATCCTCCAGGACTCGGGCGCGGTGGCATGCGTCGTGGAGGACGCGCACCAGGCCCGGCTGATCTCCCAGGAACGCAGGCAGCTGCCGGGCCTCACCCTCCTGTGGGCATTCGACACCGGCGCCGTCGGCACCCTGCGCGGCGCGGGCGAGCACCTCGCGGACGAGGACGTCACCGCGCGCCGCGCGCAGTTGGCGCCGGATTCCCCGGCCACGTTCCTCTACACCTCGGGCACCACCGGACGCCCCAAGGGCTGCGTCCTCACCCACGGCAATTTCTTCGCCGAGGTGGACAACGCCATCGAACTGCTCCACCCCGTCTTCAAGTCGGTGAGCAAGGAACCCGCGTCCACGCTGCTGTTCCTGCCGCTGTCCCATGTCTTCGGACGGATGGTCGCGATCGGCTGCCTGCGGGCGCGGGTACGGCTCGGACACGCGCCGTCCATCAGGACCGACGACCTGCTCGCGGATCTGGCGGGGTTCCGGCCGACGTTCCTGCTGGCCATCCCGTACGTCCTGGAGAAGGTCTACAACACCGGCCGTGCGACGGCCGAGAGGATGGGCCGCGTTTCGTCGTTCGACCGCGCGGCGAGGATCGCCCGGCGGTACGGCCAGGCCGTGGAGGCGGAGGAACACGGCACGGGCCAGGGCCCGTCGTTCGCCCTGCGGGCGGCCCGCGCGCTGTACGACCCGCTGGTCTACCGGCGGATACGGGCCGCGCTCGGCGGCAAGGTGACGTACGCGATCTGCGGCGGCTCACCCCTGGGGCGCCGGCTCGCCGCGTTCTACGCGGGCGCGGGCATCGAGATCTTCGAGGGGTACGGCCTGACGGAGACGACGGCGGCGTCGACCGTCACCCCACCGCTCAAACCCCGGCTGGGAACGGTCGGCTGGCCGCTGCCGGGCACGGCGGTACGGATCGCCGGCGACGGGGAGGTGCTGCTGCGCGGGAGCCATGTGTTCGCCGGCTACTGGGACGCGGAGCACGGCCGGGTGGTGGGGGCGCTGGAGCCGGGACCGGGATCCGGGCCGGGTCATACGGAGGGGTGGTTCGCGACGGGGGACCTCGGGGCGCTGGACGAGGACGGCTATCTGACGATCACCGGCCGGAAGAAGGACATCATCATCACCTCGGCCGGCAAGAACGTCGTCCCGGCGCCCCTGGAGGACTGGCTGCGCGCGCATCCGCTGGTCAGCCACTGCATGGTGCTCGGCGACAACCGCCCGTACGTCACGGCCCTGATCACCCTCGAACCCGACGGCCTGGCCCACTGGCGCCTGATGAAGGGGAAGCAGGACATCCCCCTGCCCGCCCTGACGGAGGACGAAGACCTGCGCGGCACACTCCAACGCGCGATAGACGAGGCCAACCGGCTGGTGTCCCGCGCGGAGTCCATCCGCCGCTTCCGCGTCCTCCCGGTGGACTTCACGGAGGGGAGCGGCCACCTGACGCCGTCGCTCAAACTGAAGAGAACGAAGATCGCGGAAGACTTCGGCCCGGAGATCGAGGGGCTGTACGCGGGGAGGGGCGGGGGCGGCTGGGGTGGGTGGCGGTAAGGGCGCGCGGGCCGTCCCGCCGCTCAGCGGTCGTATACGTTCCGGTGTCGCTCCGGTGTCGCCCCGGTGTGGGAACAGGAGTTCGATAGCGGACGATCGGTAGCCATGGCGACACGCGGGCGGCGGGGCCCGCGCGAAAAGGCAGGAGCCCCGCTGTCCCCCACCCGAGTGGGGAAAGCAGGGCTCCTTGGTTACTGCGTAAGTCGTGCGCGATCGCCGACCCGGGCAACTAGGCCGGGGTGACGTTCTCCGCCTGCGGGCCCTTCGGGCCCTGAGTGACGTCGAAGTTCACGACCTGGTTCTCCTCAAGGGAGCGGAAGCCGGTCGCGTTGATCGCGGAGTAGTGGACGAAGACATCCGGGCCGCCGCCGTCCTGGGCGATGAAGCCGAAGCCCTTTTCAGCGTTGAACCACTTGACGGTTCCGGTAGCCATAAGCCCTCCTTGGGCCAAAGGGTTGCCCTGCTCCAGAACCTGCAAAGAAGTCTGAAAACTACAAAAGCCTGCGGGTCACATGCTCCGCAGGCTCTGTACTGCAAGGGAAACCAAACTGCAACTTGCGGCGAGCCTAGCACGCGGCACATGTCCAGCGGTAGAGGGAAAGATCACTTCACCCGGACGTTTGTATAGGGCCCTGACGTGCTGACGAGCCACGCCGTAAGCGAGCCCCGGAGCCGTCCCGCACCCGGCGCGGGTCTAGCCTCGCGCTGTGGACAGTCCAGCGGAAAACACGGCAGCAGAAGCATCACGGGCATCAGGGGCATCCGGCGCGGCGGCACCCCCGGCGGCACCCCCGGCCGAGGCGCCCGATGCGCCCGAGGCGCCCGGCGCGGCGGCCGGAGGTGACGACGACCGTCGCAGTCGGCCGCGTGTCGGCCATATTCAGTTCCTGAACTGCCTGCCCCTCTATTGGGGCCTCGCCAGGACCGGCGCGCTTCTCGATCTGGAGCTGACGAAGGACACCCCCGAGAAGCTCAGTGAACAGCTGGTGCGCGGCGAGCTGGATATCGCGCCCGTCACCCTCGTCGAATTCCTCCGCAACGCCGACGATCTTGTTGCCTTCACCGATCTCGCGGTCGGCTGCGACGGACCTGTCATGTCCTGTGTCATCGTCTCGCAGGTACCGCTGGACCAGCTGGACGGTGCCCGGGTGGCCCTCGGCTCCACATCCCGTACGTCGGTGCGCCTGGCCCAGCTGCTGCTGAGCGAGCAGTACAAGGTGACGCCCGACTACTACACGTGTCCGCCGGATCTCGGTCTGATGATGCAGGAGGCCGAGGCGGCCGTCCTGATCGGTGACGCCGCGTTGCGCGCCTCGCTCTACGAAGCGCCCCGGCTCGGCCTCCAGGTCCACGACCTGGGGCAGATGTGGAAGGACTGGACGGGCCTGCCGTTCGTCTTCGCGGTGTGGGCGGCGCGCAAGGACTATCTCGCGCGCGAGCCGGGGGTCGTACGGAAGGTCCACGAGGCGTTCCTCGCGTCCCGGGACCTCTCCCTGGAAGAGGTCGCGAAGGTCGCCAAGCAGGCCGCACGCTGGGAGACCTTCGACGCGGAGCTGCTGGAGCGGTACTTCACGACGCTCGACTTCCGCTTCGGCCCCGACCAGCTCGCGGGCGTACGGGAGTTCGCGCACCGGACGGGCCCGACCACCGGGTTCCCGGCCGATGTGCATGTCGAGCTGCTCAGGACCTGACCACGGACGTACCCCCACCCCCTACTCTGCTGCGTAGAGGCGCTGAGAGGCGCTGCGTAGAGACGCTGAGAAGCGCTGAGAGGCGCAGGAGAGGCGTAGAGATCCGTCCGTCGGGACGTACGGGGACGCAGGACAGGACGCGCGAGGGGGACGGGGAATGCAGCCGCTGGAGGCCGGCGATCCGGCGATCATCGGTCGGTACCGGCTGCTCGGGCGGCTGGGGTCGGGCGGAATGGGCCGGGTCTACGTCGCCCGCTCGCACGGCGGCCGTACGGTCGCGGTCAAGGTCGTCCATCCGCACTTCGCGACGGACGAGGAGTTCCGGGCCCGCTTCCGCCGCGAGGTGGACGCGGCGCAGCGCGTCGGTACGGCGCCCGACGGGTCCCGCTGGTCGGCGCCGGTGCTGGACGCCGATCCGGAGGCGGCCATTCCGTGGGTGGCCACGGCCTATGTGGCGGGCCCTTCGCTGACCCAGGCGGTCGGCACGTACGGACCGCTGCCCGCACACTCCGTACGCGCGCTGGGCGCCGGTCTCGCCGAGGCGCTGGAGGCCGTGCACGGCCTCGGGCTCGTGCACCGGGACGTCAAGCCGTCGAACGTCCTGCTCGCCCCGGACGGGCCCCGGCTGATCGACTTCGGTATCGCGCGTGCCACGGACGGCACCGCCTCGCTCACCTCGACCGGCGTCTCCGTCGGGTCGCCCGGCTACATGTCGCCGGAACAGATCCTGGGCACGGTGGTCACGGGCGCGTCGGACGTCTTCTCGCTGGGCGCGGTCCTGGCGTACGCGGTGACGGGCACGAGCCCCTTCCCCGGCGACTCGTCGGCCGCGCTGCTCTACAAGGTGGTGCACGAGGAGCCCGAACTGGGCTCCCTCCGCGGCGAACTGCGCGAACTGGTCGCGGACTGCCTCGCCAAGGACCCGTCCGTACGGCCCGCGCCGGCCGAGATCGTGCGCCGCCTCGCCGGTGGCGGGGCCGCTGACGGGGCCGTGCGCGCGGCCGACGGCGCGCAGGGGCTGGTGGCCGCGGGCTGGCTGCCGGCTCCGCTGGTCGAGGAGGTCAGCCGGGCGGTGGTCCGGCTGCTGCACCTGGAAGCGGCGGCTCCGCCCGTACAGACGGGTCCCGTGCCGTTCAGCAACCCGTCGATGGGGGCCTTCGGACCGCCGACGGACATACAGGCGGGCCCGCCGCCGACCCCGCCGCCGACTCCGCCGCCGACCCCGCCGAGCGACTCACCCCAGGACGCCCCGGCCGCCGGGGCGCGGTTCTCCGTGTCGGTCTCCGCCGACACCACGACGGCACCGGGAACGGGTCACGACTCCGGCCCCGGCACCGACTCCGGCTCCGGTGTCGGCTCCGACTCCCGTACCCGCTCCGGCACCGGACGCCGTGCGCGCAAGGTCAGTTGCACGGTGGCACTGGCCGTCGCGGGCGCGATGGCCGCCGTGATGGTGGGCAGCGCGTTCCTCTTCGACCTCATCCCGGGCGGCGGCACCAACGACTCCGCCTCCAAGGACAAGCCCGGCCCGTCGTCGAGCGTCTCCGCGTCCGCTCCTCCGGCAGGCTCCGCTCCTCCGACGGACTCGGGTCATCCGACGGACTCGGGTCATCCGACAGACTCCGGTCATCCGACAGACCCCGGCGACGCCTCCGTACCCGCCGAACTCGTCGGTGTCTGGGACGGCGAGGTCACCGCCGCCGGACTGCCCGCGGGCACGATGAAGGTGACCATACAAACGGGCTCCACCGGCGAACGGGTCGGAAAGGCCGAACAGACCGACATCCTCGGCAACTTCATCTGCGAGGACCTGCTCACCCTCACCGGGGTCGAGGGCAACACCCTCGTGGTCGACGCCCGGCGCGGCCCTCGCAGCAAGGACGTGTGCACCGAGAGCACGACCGGCCTGCGGCTCGGCCTCGAAAGGGACGGTCTGCGCTACCTCTCGGAGGACGCGCGGGCGGGCAGCCCCACCGGCGTCCTGACGAAACAGAGGTGAGCACAGGGGTGACCGCGGAGGTGAGCGGCCCGCTTCCACGCGCCGGATGCTCACCCCGCCCCCACCCGCCCCATGGCGCTCGCGGCTCGCCGCCACCCCTGGCGTAGGCTGGATCGGTCGTCACAGCCCCCTTGGGAAGGACCCGCACCGGTGACCGAGAAGGCCGACCTCACGTCCGTAAAAGTCACTGGCAGCCTCACTGACGTCCTGGACCGCGCCGCCGCCGGCGGTCGCATCACCCCCGAGGAAGCGCTCGACCTCTACCGTTCCGCTCCGCTGCACGCGCTCGGCGCCGCGGCCGACGCCGTACGCCGCCGCCGGTACGCCGGTACGGAGCACATCGCGACGTACATCATCGAGCGGAACATCAACTACACCAACGTCTGTGTGACGGCGTGCAAGTTCTGCGCCTTCTACGCCGCGCCCAAGGACACCGCCAAGGGCTGGAGCCGCGACCTCGACGACATCCTGCGCCGCTGCGCGGAGACCGTGGAGCTGGGCGGTACGCAGATCATGTTCCAGGGCGGCCACCACCCGGACTACGGCGTCGAGTACTACGAGAAGCACTTCGCCGCGATCAAGAAGGACTTCCCGCAGCTGGTCATCCACTCCCTCGGCGCCTCCGAGGTCGAGCACATGGCCCGGATCTCCGGTGTCTCCGTCGACGAGGCGATCCGGCGCATCCACGCCGCCGGTCTCGACTCCTTCGCGGGCGCGGGCGCCGAACTGCTGCCCGCCCGCCCGCGCAAGGCGATCGCGCCGCTCAAGGAGTCCGGCGAACGCTGGCTGGAGATCATGGAGATCGCGCACGGTCTCGGCGTCGAGTCGACGTCCACGATGCTCATGGGGACGGGCGAGACCAACGCCGAGCGCATCGAGCATCTCCGGATGATCCGTGACGTACAGGACCGGACGGGTGGCTTCCGCGCCTTCATCCCGTACACCTACCAGCCCGAGAACAACCACCTGAAGGGCCAGACGCAGGCCACGCTCTTCGAGTACCTGCGCATGATCGCGATCGCGCGCCTCTTCCTCGACAACGTCGCGCACATCCAGGGCTCCTGGCTGACCACGGGCAAGGAGGTCGGCCAGCTGTCGCTGCACTACGGCGCCGACGACCTCGGCTCGATCATGCTGGAGGAGAACGTGGTGTCGTCGGCCGGCGCCAGGCACCGGTCCAACCGGCTGGAGATCATCGACCTGATCCGCAAGGCGGGCCGCGTCCCTGCGCAGCGCGCCACGACGTACGAGCACCTCGTCGTGCACGACGACCCGGCGAACGACCCCGTCGACGACCGGGTCCAGTCGCACATCTCGTCGACGGCGATCGAGGGCGGTACGGCCCACCCCGAGCTGAAGCTCATCGCCACCAACTGAGCCGATCGATCGGGAGTCCGGGAGTCCGCGCGGTGGAGACCCTGCACGTGGCCGACGAGGTGCGCCGCACCTGGGACGCCGTCGAGCCGATCAAGGGCGGCGGCGTCATGGTGGCGGGGGACCGGATCGGCGCGGTCGGCACGTTCGACGAGCTGCGGGAGCGGTTCCCCGGCGCGCGGGTACGGAAGTGGGCCGGGGTGCTCGGACCCGCCCGTGTCCACGAGGGGCCGCTGCCCGACGCCCCGACCCCGCGCGAGCGGATCCACGCCGTACTGAAGCTGGGCGCGGCGGCGGTCCTCGCCGAGTACGCGACGGCCCCGGGGCTGCGCGCCGCCGCCGCGCGGGTGGGCGTCCTCGTCCTGCCCGCGGCCGGGAGTACGGCGATCGCCGAGGCGGGCCGCGCCGATCTCGCCGTGTTCGACGCGGACGGACGCTGCGTCGCCACGGTGTGCGCGGGCCGACTGGTGCACCGCCGCGCGTAGCCGCGTACGGGGAGTCCCGTATGAGGAGTCCCGTACGAGGGAGTGGCCCGGTCCGGTCGATTCCGGCCCTGCCACAATGGAGTGCGTGACCCGAGCCTCCCTGGACAAGCAGCCGCACGAAGTCATCTCGATGTTCGACGACGTGGCGGAGAAGTACGACCTCACGAACGATGTGCTCTCGCTCGGCCAGGCACGGCTGTGGCGCAAGGAGGTCGCCAAGGCCGTGAAGGCCCGCCCGGCGGAGAAGGTCCTCGACCTGGCCGCGGGCACCGCCACCTCCTCGATGTCGCTCGCCGCGACCGGTGCGTACGTCGTGCCCTGCGACTTCTCCCAGGGCATGCTGCGTACGGGCAAGAAGCGGCACCCGTGGATGCCGTTCACGGCCGGGGACGCGACGAAACTGCCGTTCGCCGACGCGGTCTTCGACGCGGTGACGATCTCCTTCGGCCTGCGCAACGTCCAGGACACGGACCTCGCGCTGCGCGAGCTGTACCGGGTCACGAAGCCCGGCGGGCGGATCGTGATCTGTGAGTTCTCGCACCCGACGTGGGCGCCGTTCCGCACCGTCTACGAGGAGTACCTGATGCGCGCGCTGCCGCCGACCGCGCGCGCCGTGTCCTCCAACCCCGAGGCGTACGTCTACCTCGCCGAGTCGATCAGGGCCTGGCCGGACCAGCCCGCCCTCGCGGCGCGGCTGAAGGGGGCGGGCTGGTCCAAGGTGGCGTGGCGGAATCTGACGGGCGGGATCGTGGCGCTGCACCGGGGCGTACGCGCCTGAGTCCCGGGCCGGGGGTAGCACCCACCGGGACCGGCTCGGCTCCGGATCGGGTGCTCACCGGCTCACCGGCTCACAAGTCCATCCGGAAGCAGTACGCGGTGTCCCCCGACGAGAGCGGGTACGTCTCCGCCAGCTCCATCCCGAGCCGCCGCGTCACCGCGACCGAGCGCTCGTTGCGGGAGTTGACCATCGCGACGACCCGGCCGACCCCTGCCGCGCGTACCCGTTCCAACGTGGCGCGCGCGGCGGCCGTCGCGTAACCCCGCCCCCAGTGGGCCCGCCCCAGCCGCCAGCCGATCTCGATCTCGCCGACCGGACCGAACGTCTCGTGCGGCCACGGCTGGGCGCCAGTGAAGCCGATCACCTCTCCGTCATCGTCCGTCATCGTCCAGAAGCAGAAGCCGCGCTCGGCGTCGTGCCTGCGCTGCCGGGCGGTCAACTCCTCGTACACCGACTTCTCCGCCGAGACGCCGCCGTGGAACTCCATCACCTCGGGGTCGTCGAAAACCCGGTGCCAGTGGAACGCGTCCTCCTCCGTGGGCACGTGGAGCTGCACCACAGGGAGCGGGTGGGTCATGTTGTTCACGAGGGCAACCCTTCAGTGGAGGTAACGGTGCACCCCCATAGACTGCACATGCCCCGTGCCGCCAGGTACCCAAAATCGAGTCTTCGGGAGAACCCGCTGTGACCGAGCCCCTCTCCGAAAACAGCGCAGATGTGATCGTCGTGGGCGCCGGCCCGGCCGGTTCCACCACCGCGTACTACCTCGCCAAGGCGGGCCTGGACGTCCTGTTGCTGGAGAAGACCGCGTTCCCGCGCGAGAAGGTCTGCGGCGACGGCCTCACGCCGCGCGCCACGAAGCAGCTCGTCTCGATGGGCATCGACATCTCCGAAGAGGCCGGCTGGCTGCGGAACAAGGGGCTCCGGATCATCGGCGGCGGCGTACGGCTCCAGCTGGACTGGCCGGACCTGGCCGCGTACCCGGACTACGGGCTGGTCCGCAAGCGCGACGACTTCGACGAACAGCTTGCCCGCCAGGCGCAGAAGGCCGGCGCGCGGCTGTACGAGCGGTGCAACGTGGGCGCCCCGATCACCGACGACCGCACCGGCCGCATCATCGGCGTCAACGCCAAGCTGGGCGAGGAGAAGACCCCGGTCACCTTCCACGCGCCCCTCGTCGTCGCCGCCGACGGCAACTCGACGCGGCTGTCCCTGGGCATGGGCCTGCACCGGCGCGAGGACCGGCCGATGGGCGTCGCGGTCCGTACGTACTTCACCTCTCCCCGCCACGATGACGACTACCTGGAGTCGTGGCTCGAACTGTGGGACCGCCGCGGCCCCGGCGAGGACCGGCTGCTGCCCGGCTACGGCTGGATCTTCGGGATGGGCGACGGCACGTCCAATGTCGGCCTCGGCATCCTCAACTCCTCCTCCGCGTACAAGGAGCTGGACTGGCGCGAGGTGCTCAAGGCGTGGTGCGCCTCGATGCCGGAGGACTGGGGCTACACCCCGGACAACATGACGATGCCGATCCGCGGCGCCGCGCTCCCCATGGCGTTCAACCGCCAGCCGCACTACACCAAGGGCCTGTTGCTGGTCGGTGACGCGGGCGGCATGGTCAACCCGTTCAACGGCGAAGGCATCGCGTACGCCATGGAGTCCGGCCAGATCGCCGCCGATGTCATCGTCCAGGCCCATGCCCGCGCGACCCCCGCCCAGCGCGAGATGGCACTGCTCCACTACCCGAAGGTCCTCAAGGAGACCTACGGCGGTTACTACACGCTCGGCCGCGCCTTCGTGAAGCTCATCGGCAACCCGAAGATCATGAAGATCGCGACGCAGCGCGGGCTGACGCATCCGCTGCTGATGAAGTTCACCCTGAAGATGCTGGCGAACCTGACCGACCCGACGGGCGGCGACGCGATGGACCGCATCATCAACGGACTGTCGAAGGTGGCCCCCAAGGCGTAGTGGGGCCCTTCCGGGGGAGGGACTGTCCCGGCCCTGGAATCCGTTCCGGCCCGGGAATCCGTCCGGGCGCTGGAATCCGTTCCGGTGCTGGAATCTGTTCCGGCTCGGCAAACCGTCTCAGTGCTGGAATCCGTCTCAGCCTCGGGTCCATTTCTTCAGGGCGGCCCGGTCGGCGAACTTTCCCACGTTCGTGTCGACCGGGGTGTCCGTGTACTGGTGAAACTTCCACGCGGCCTTGATCCGGGGCTTTCCGGCGGTCACATAGTCGGCGATCCACAACGCGTCGCCCGCGTTGCTGGTGGTGTCACGGTGCAGCCAGTAGTACTGCCCGCAGTACAGCCCCACCTGGTGATTGGACCCGCGCAACCGCTTCACCTCGGCGATGAACGCGTCCTTCTGCGCGCAGGAAACCCCGTCGTCCTCCCAGTCGGCGAACAGCGGGTCGTACTCGATGCTGGCGCACTCCTCGACGAAATACCGCGCCTGCGCCTTCATGTCACCGGGCCGAAGGAAGTGGTAGAAGCCGACCACCAGCCCGGCGTCCCGGGCACGTCCGGCCTGCGCGGTCATCTTGGGGTTGACGTATGACGTGCCTTCGGTGGCCTTGATGAAGACGAAGTCGAGGCCGGCGGTGCTGTAGCTGGAACTCTGATGTGACGAGACATCGATGCCTTTGGTGGTCATGGGGGGAGGCCTCCTGCGCGGTGGTTCAAGCGTTTCAACTCTCCCTTACCCAAGCCTGGTTCGTACGGATCGCGCTGGCGTATCGGCGACAGCCACGACATCTTTACGAGTGAAACCCCCCAGCTGAGGGAACTTGAGCCCGCCGTTGAGACGCGGGGTGGGCCCGGCGTGGGCCCGGGGTGGGCCCGTGGGCCCTTCGAAATGGGTCTAGCTCGTACGTACTGTCCGATATACGTGCCGCGGCTGGACGCCTGCGCGCCGGACAACAGAGCAGTTTGCTGGAAGGGTTACCCGTGTCGGACTCACAGGGCCTGGTTTATCAGGTCGGCATACCCACACATCGATGGGAGTTGCCGAGATCACTGGTCGTGACCCGGGTGCTGCTGTATCTGATGTTCGCTCTCACGCTGCTGGGCGGCATCGGTGTGTTCGACTCGCTGCTCGACCTGGGCACCCACATCACGCCGACGCTCACGCTGGCCGCGCTCTACGCGCTGGTGCCGGGGATTGCCGCTGTGATTCTGGCGCGGCGTGTGTGGACGGGTGGGAAGGTCGTCTGGGTCGCGTTGATCGCTCTTCAGGGCTGGCTGCTGGTGGGCAGCATCGTCAATCTGTACGCGGGCTCGGCGCGTGGGCTCAGCCAGCTTCTGCTGCCGGGTGCGCTGCTGGCGCTGGTCAGTGCGGGTGCCAGCCGGGCGTGGTTCGAACTGCCTTCGGAGCAGCGGGCGGTGAGGCCGCGGTGGACGCTGGAGCGGTTGCGCCGGGAGGGGATCCCGTCGGTTCCGCACGTGATCGGGTGGCGTCGGGATCGCGGGCAGTCGGCGGCCGAGTACGCGGGCATGGTCGGTCTGGTCGCCCTGATCATCGGTGCGCTTGTGCTCGGTGGCGTGGGCACTCAGATCGCGAACGGTCTTCAGACGGCGGTCTGCACCATCCTCGGCGGCGACTGCGACAGCGACACGGTCGCGGGCGGCGGTGGTGAGTCGGGCGGCGGCGGCAACGGCGGTGGTGACGGCGGCGGCAACGGCGGGGGTGACTCCGGTGGTGGGGATAACGGCGGGGGTGACTCCGGTGGTGGTGATTCCGGCGGTGGGAGCAACGGCGGCGGCGACTCCGGCGGTGGGAACAACGGTGGTGGCGACTCCGGTGGGGGAAACAACGGCGGTGGGAACAACGGCGGTGGATCCGACGGCGGGTCTGACGGTGGCGGTTCCGATGGCGGTGGTTCCGACGGTGGTGGGTCGGACGGTGGTGGGTCGGACGGCGGTGGTTCCAGCGGTGGTGGTTCCAACGGTGGCGGCTCCAACGGTGGTGGGTCCAATGGCGGTTCGGACGGCGGTCGTTCGAGCGGCGGTGGCTCCAACGGCGGTGGTTCGAGCGGCGGTGGTTCGAATGGTGGCGGCTCCAACGGCGGCGGGTCCAACGGCGGGTCCGACGGTGGCCGTTCGAGCGGTGGTGGTTCGAACAGTGGTGGGTCCGATGGTGGTTCGGACAGCGGTGGTTCGGATGGTGGGTCCGACAGCGGTGGTTCCGACGGTGGGCGTTCGAGCGGCGGCGGTTCCAACGGTGGTGGTAGTTCGAGCGGTGGTGGCTCGAACGGCGGCGGCTCGAACGGCGGTGGTTCGAGCGGTGGTGGCTCCAACGGCGGTGGGTCCAGCAGTGGTGGCTCTTCCGGTGGTCGCTCAAGCGGTGGCGGCTCCAACGGCGGCGGTTCGAACGGCGGCGGGTCCAGCAGTGGCGGTTCCACCGGTGGTCGCTCAAGCGGTGGCGGTTCGAATGGCGGCAGTTCGAGCGGTGGTGGTTCGAACGGTGGTGGTTCGAGCGGCGGTGGGTCGAGCAGCGGCGGCTCGGACAGTGGTGGCTCGGATGACGAAACCGTGTGCACGCCGGTCATGGGTCCTGCGGGGATCACCCAGCACTGCACGGGACCGGATAAGCCGGATAAGCCGGATGACGATGACAAGGACGACGACAAGGACAAGGACGACGACGGCAAGGAAACCGTCTGCACGCCGGTCATGGGCCCGGCAGGGATCACCCAGCACTGCACGGAGCAGGACAAGCCGGACGAGCCGGATGACGACGACAAGGACGACGACAAGGACGACTGTCGGGACAAAAATGTCGCCTTCTACAACCGTGTGACCACGGGCGGAGCCGGCAGCGGGCGCTACACGCTCGCCTCGGCCGGTATTCGTACGCCCGTTGTCGTCAGTGGCACCACGTTCGCAGCCGGCTCCGGAATCCCTTCCCCTCTGAACCTGATCTCCACGGTGTCCGGGTCCACCATCGCCGGTGTTGACACGTTCCAGGACGTGAAGGACAGGCTGACCATCGCGATCGGCCTCACGGACCCGCCGCCTCCGCCGATCAAGGACGACCCCGAGCCGGAGCCCGAGCCGGAGCCGGAGCCCGAGCCGGAGCCGGGGCCGGAGGACTGCCCGGTCGGCAAGTCCAACCCCAACCCTCATCCAGAGGTGATGGAGGACGACTACGACATCAAGATCACGGGTGTCGACGAGGAAGACATCAAGTGGCGCGACACGGACGAGACTCTGTACCGCTTCGATGACCGTCCCCCCGAGGACATCTTCCTGAACGGCTTCGATCCGAAGAATCCGGACAACGGGGATCTGTACGACTACGTCACGCAGA
The DNA here is from genome assembly GCF_044741565.1 of Streptomyces sp. NPDC088147. Taxonomy (NCBI): domain Bacteria; kingdom Bacillati; phylum Actinomycetota; class Actinomycetes; order Kitasatosporales; family Streptomycetaceae; genus Streptomyces; species Streptomyces sp. NPDC088147. The sequence goes on from NZ_JBIUSY010000012.1 coordinate 119,104, forward strand.
ACACGGACTCGGCGTTCGTCGGGACAACGAGGAACGAGCAGCCGGATCTGCTCTACGAGGACAGGAAGTACCGCTACGACATCGATCCGCCGGGTGGAATCGACGTCAACGGGACCCTCGGGGACAACAGTCGCTGGGCCAGCGAAGAGGAGATCGCCTTCCCCGGCGGGATCGATTCGAGGTACATCAAGGGCGCCTGGGAGATCAACCCGGACGGTAGTTTGGGCAAGTACATACCGAACGACAAGTGGTACGAGCCGCCGAACGAGCGAGACTGACGGCTGAGCCGTACGTACGGCCCTGTGCGGTGACCGATCGGTCACCGCACAGGGCCGTCGTCATGCCCGGTGCTGAGGGGGAGCGGGACGGGGCGTACGGTCCACTCCGTCCAGAAGCCACGATGGCTGAGCGAGAACCCGCACGGCTCGCCCCGGTGCAGCGCCCCGACCGCGCCGATGCAGCCACCGCCGTCCACCCAACTCAGGGCGCGCTTGCGCTCGATGAGCGGGAGGGTGGCGGCGAGATCGCGAACGGCCCTGCGGATGGCGCTGATCGCTTCTGCGGGGGTGGGAGCCACGTGGTGCGACGCGTCGGCGACCCCGCCGACGGCGAGCGAGCTGTAGGTGACCCGCTCGCACCAGAACGCGCGCTCCGCTTGCTCTGTGCCGGAGTTGGGCATGGTGGGGCCTCCTGGCGGGTGGGCGGAGTGTGGAGGAGGTGCGGGGTTGCCCCCTGCCTTTGGCCGGCGTGACGAGCGGCGGGCAGGGGACAACCTTTCTGACGCTCCCCCAACTGGCGCAGAAGGAGGGGGAGTTATGCGACGTCCACGGGCACGGCGGAGCCGGGAGTTCTGCCCGTGGCGGCGGCACGGGTGAGACGTTAGCGTTTGCTGCGAGCGCGTATCAAGTGTTTACGTCTAACGAGTGATACGGCATGCATTGATAGGTAGTACGTGATCAGATGCATGGGTCATCGCCAGCTCCGACGGGGCGTGAGGGTGCCTGGCTCAGGCGAGGTCGTCGAACGTGCCCTGCTTGGCGCTGTCGAGGAAGGCGCGGAGCCTGGTGGGGGTGGTGTGGATGATGACGTCGGGGTTGTCGCTCTCGCGCATGAGGATCTCGCCGCCGTGCTCGGCAAGTTCGAGGCAGTTGCTGCCGTCAGCATTTGAGGACTTCGAGGACTTGCGCCACTGGATATCCATACCTCCATGCTTGCCGTGGCGTCCCGTCAACAAAACGGGCGGCCTCCACCTGCGCCGGTGGAGACCGCCCGTTTCGCGGAGCGCGTTGGATCAGGCGAGGTTGTCGAACTCGCCTTCCTTGGCGCCGTCGAGGAAGGCGCGCAGCTTGGTGCGGGTGGTGTGGATGATGACGTCGGGGTTGTCGCTCTCGCGCATGAGGATCTCGCCGTTGTGTTCGGCGAGTTCGAGGCAGTTGTTGCCTTCGGCGTCCGAAGACTTCGAGGACTTACGCCACTGAATATCCATTGTTCTCACGCCTTCATACTTGTTGTGCGATCTTGCGAATGAAGTCTCGTGAACTCTCCGGATCGAGCGACCGCTCCTCGGTCCGGTCCAGCACCGCTCGATAGTTCGCGAGACGCGTATCAGCATCCAGGAACTCCGGCCCGGTCGCTGTTTCCATCTGTACGGTATCGAGCTGCGGAACAGGCCCGTACACATAGTGTGTCGAACTGCTGGCGTTCGGGAAACCGCCTGCCGCGAACGGGATCGCACGGATGGTGACGTTGTCGCGATCTGATTCCTTCAGAAGGTAGTCGAGCTGGCTGCGGGCGACCTTGGAGCCGCCGTACGTCATCCGCAGTCCGGCCTCGTGGATAAGGAACGTGCAGGTGGGAGGGTCTTCCCGGTCGAGTACGTCGCGCCGTTTCAGCCGATGCGAGAGCAGGCGGCGCTGGCGCGCGGGACTCGGTGATGGCACGGCTTGAGCGAACACTGCTCGCACGTAGTCTTCGGTCTGTAGCAGGCCAGGCATATGCATGATCTGCACCGCTCGAATGCCGGTGGAGTGATGCTCCAGTTCGGCAAGATCGAGTGGGCCACTGGAGAGGTCGCCGCGGTAGTCCTCCCACCATCCGTTTATGCGCTCTGCGGCCATGTCGGCGAGTGCGTCGATGTAGGCCTTGTCGGGGCATCCGTAGCTGTCGGCCCACGCGCGAACTCGTTCGGCGCTCACGCCGAATCGTCCGGATTCGGTGTTGCTGATGGTGGTGCGGTCTGTACCGAGCAAGGCTGCTGCCTCGGCGAGCATCATGCCGGTGTGCTCCCGGATCTTGCGCAGCTCCGCACCCAGTCGACGCTGGCGCGCCGTGGGCGCCTTCCTCGGTGGCATCGGCGTCTCCTCCTGTTGAACTCAGTTCTGCGAGTGTCCTGATGGTAGTCCACTCGTTACCAAGACGCTCCAAGTGCGTACAACATGTCGTACGTGACGCTATGGTCGTCTCAGCATCGCGTCGCACGTCAGTAAGCCCGAAGTGCAGCCGCTTTGGCGCGCCTTGGGGCGCGCTTGCGCGGTCATCGCCACGCATGGCGGGCCACGCGCCAGTTCAGACCGCACCGCGTTGGGAGAACGACATGACCACCGTGACCGCCACCGCAACTCCTCAACCCCCGCCACCGCAGGGCGGCGAGAACTACCGGCTCGCCCTGCCTAACACCGCGAGCGCGGCCAAGGTCGCGCGTGACTTCGTCACGTCGCTGCTGGGGGTGAACCGGCACCGCGCACTCGTTGATGACGCGCGCCTCTGTGTGACCGAGGTGGTCACCAACGCGCACCGCCACACGCATACGCCTCTGATCCGCGTACAGGTGACGGTCGATCACCAGCAGGCCACGGTCTCCGTGGCGGACGACAGGCCCTGGTCCTTCCCTCTGCCGACCGAGCCCGCCGCGCTGTGCGTGGAACGCACGCAGGAAGGCGGGCGCGGGCTGATGCTCGTGGACAGCCTTGCCTGTGCGTGGGGATTCACGATCTATGGGGGGCGTTCGCCCAGGTTGAAGGCGGTCTGGTTCACGCTGGCCGAGGCCGGGGAGGCCGGCTGATGGAACCGGTAACGGATCCGGCGTTGTGGGGTGTTGTGTCGATCGCGATGAGTGCGGTCGTGCTGGGGGTGTGGGTGTTGTGTGCGGTCATGCCGGCGGTGGGCAGTGCCGCTGTTCCGCTGGTGCCGGTGGATGCGGAGGAGGGGTACACGTACACCTGCTACTGCTGCCCCGATCCGGTGCGTGTGACGGTTCGTGCGCCGCAGGCGCACTTGGTGGGGCGTGTTCCTGGTGGTCGGCGGCCGGTCAGGACCGAGGGGTAGCCGGGGTGGCCCGGTGCGCTCGGTGGCGGGTGGGGGCCGCCCCTGATCTTTGAGTTTCGCGGTTGCGGGGTGGGTGTCAAGGGCGCTCCTGCGTCGCGTCGGCTGCGCCGATTCCGCTGCGCTCCACCCTGGACACCCACCCCTCCACCGCAAGTGCAGCTTTGAGGGGGGCCGGCCCCGGGGGAGGGGTCCCCGGAGGGGATCCGTGGACGGTGGCCGGTCCGTTGCCGACCGCTGCTCGGTGGTGGTCTGCGCGGCAGTGGAGTGGGGCGGCCCGGCCCCGGCTCGGCGACTTACCCCCGTGGAGAGCCGGGATTCATGCCCCGCTGGTGAGGGTCCGTTGTTGGGTGCGCCTGTGGCCCGAGGTGAACGGGAGGCGCGGCCTAACCCTTATGTTGCTGTTTGGCCGGGCCTTTGGGGGGTTTCTGGCCGGTCATGTGTCCTGTGGCCAGTTGTGCGGGCTTCTTGGTGTGGTCCGGCTCACCGTACGGCGCGGGCGGCGCGGTTCCAGGCGGCGTCGCGCAGCAGGCGCAGGCCGTTGAGGCCGACGATGACGGTGGAGCCCTCGTGGCCGAGAACGCCGAGGGGCAGTGGCAGATGGCCCGCCAGGTCCCAGATGACCAGGCCCGAGATGAACACTGCGGCGATGACGAGGTTCTGCACCACCAGGCGGCGGGCGGCGCGGGAGAGGCTCAGGACGGTGGGGATGGTGGCGAGTTCGTCGCGGACGATGACCGCGTCGGCGGTCTCCAGGGCGAGGTCGGAGCCCGCGCGGCCCATGGCGACGCCGGTGTGGGCGGCGGCCAGGGCGGGGGCGTCGTTGACGCCGTCGCCGATGACCAGCACCTTGCGCCCTTGGGTCTCCAGGCGCCGTACGGCTTCGACCTTGTCCTGGGGCAGCAGACCGGCGTGGACGTCGGCGCCGGTGATGCCGACCTCGGCGGCCAGGCGTGCGGCGGCGCGCGGGTTGTCGCCGGTCACCAGCATCGGCGTGCTGCCGGTCAGTGTAGTCAGGGCCGCAACGGTCGCGGTGGCGTCGGGACGGAGCCGGTCGGCGATGCCCAGCACCCCGACCGGGGCGCCGTCGCGCAGGACCAGGATCGCGGTGCGTCCGCCGTTCTCCAACTCGGCGGCGTGGGCCGAGACGGTGTTCTCGGTGCCGTCGAGGAGGCGGGCGGGGGCGCCGACCGCGATGGTGTGGCCGTCGACGGTGGCGGTGACGCCGATGCCGGGAGTGGAGATGAAGTCCCGCATGTCCGCGATGGCCAGGCCGCGGGTGCGGGCGGCGTCGACGACTGCGCGGGCCAAGGGGTGTTCGCTGGGGTGCTCGGCGGTGGCCGCCAGCGCCAGCAGGGTGTCCTCGTCAAGGCCGGAACCGTCCAAGGGGCGGATGTCGGTGACGCGGGGCGTGCCCTCGGTGAGGGTGCCGGTCTTGTCGAGTGCGACCGCGTCGACCTGTCCCAGGCGTTCCATGACGACGGCGGACTTCACCAGGACGCCATGACGTCCGGCGTTGGCGATGGCCGAGAGCAGCGGCGGCATCGTCGCCAGGACCACGGCGCACGGTGAGGCGACGATCATGAAGGTCATCGCACGCAGCAGCGACCCGGTGAGTTCAGCGCCGAACGCGAGGGGGACGAGGAATACGGCCAGGGTCGCGAAGACCATGCCGAGGCTGTACCGCTGCTCGACCTTCTCGATGAACAGCTGGGTAGGCGCCTTGGTCTCGGAGGCTTCCTCGACCATGGCCACGATCCGGGCGATCACCGAGTCCGAGGCGTCCCGCTCGACCTTGACCCGCAGGGCACCGGTGCCGTTCAGGGTGCCGGCGAAGACCTCGTCACCGGTCTCCTTGGGTACCGGCAGCGGCTCGCCGGTAATGGTGGCCTGGTCGACCTCGCCGGCCCCGGCCACCACGCGGCCGTCCGCGCCGACCCGTTCACCGGGCCGGACGAGGATGGTGTCCCCGACCACCAGATCGGCGGTGGCGACGCTCTCCTCGCTTCCGTCATCGGCCAGCCGGGTGGCCGTGGTGGGGGCGAGGTCGAGCAGACCGCGCACCGCGTCCTGTGTCCGCGCGGTGGCCAATGCCTCCAGCGCGCCGGAGGTCGCGAAGATGACGATCAGCAGGGCGCCGTCCATCACCTGCCCGATCGAGGCTGCACCGATCGCCGCGACGATCATCAGCAGGTCGACGTCCAAGGTCTTCTCCCGCAGCGCCGTCAGCCCGGCCCAGGCCGGCTCCCAGCCGCCTGTGATGTAGGCGGCGGCGTAGAGCGTGCCCCACGCCCAGGCGGGAGCACCGGTCAGCTGGAGCGGCAGCGCGATCAGAAACAGTGCCAGCGCCGAGGCGGCCCAGCGCGCCTCGGCCAGGGCGAACACCTGGGTGCGCCGCTTCGGAGCCGTACGCGAGGCGGTTGGAACCGCCTCTTCGAGGCGCTGGACGAGATCAGAAGGCATGACGAAATAACCCTTCACGGGCATGGGGGGCGCGACACATCCACCGTACAGGAATATATGAACAGGTCTTCATGTGTCGCCAGTAGGATGGGCGGCATGGGTCACGGAACCGATGACAAGGCCACCCCCCGCGAACGGCTGGACGCGGCGGGAGCCACCGATGTCGCCGCCACCCTCCAGGCCCTGGCCACCCCCTCGCGCCTGTACATCCTCGCCCGCCTCCAGGAAGGCCCCTGCGCGGTCGGCGACCTCGCCGAAGCCGTCGGCATGGAGGCATCCGCCTGCTCCCACCAGCTCCGTCTGCTGCGCAACCTCGGACTCGTCACCGGAGAACGCCGGGGTCGGTCCATCGTCTACGCCCTCTACGACAACCATGTCGCCGAACTCCTGGAGCAGGCCCTCTTCCACGTTGAGCACCTGCGCCTCGGTCTGCGCGACGCCCCCACCACTGAAGGGGCACCGGCCACGATCCGCCGGTAGACGGTCGCATGCGTCCTGAGGCCGGTAAACCGGTTCCACGGCCCCCCACCGGCCCCCTAGCCGCCTCTTCCGTCACACCCGCCCCGCCATCCACGCACCCTCACCAGCGGGGCATGAATCCTGGCCCTCCACGGGGGTAAGGCGCTGAGCCGGTGCCGGGCTGCCCCACTCCACTGCCGCGCAGACCACCCACCGAGCAGCGGTCGGCAACGGACCGGCCCCAAGCACGGATCCCCTCCGGGGACCCCTCCCCCCGGGGCCGGCCCCCCTCGAAGCTGCACTTGCGGTGGAGGGGTGGGTGTCCAGGGTGGAGCGCAGCGGAATCGGCGCAGCCGACGCGACGCAGGAGCGCCCTTGACACCCAACCCGGAGCCGCGAAACTGAAGCCTCAGGGGCGGCCCCCACCCGCCATCGAACCTTCCGGGTGAGCCCGACTACCCCTCGGTCCCCCGCCCACCTCAGCGCGATGCGCGGGCCAGCAGTCCCGAGGCCGTCACTTCCAGTTGCCCGCGGAGCGTCGCGGTGAAGTCCATGCGCATGGCCGCCAGCGTGGGATCGGCCTCGTACGCGGCCAGCATCGCGGCAGAGGGCTGCGCGTGGGTCCAGATCGCGCCGGTCAGCAAGAAGGCCGCGGCGGCGTACCGCATCGCGTCGTTTTCGTCCAACTCGGGTACGTATGCGTGGATCAGCCGGACCGCGACGGCGACGGTGGCCAGGGTGGCGTGCTTGTACTCCGCGGCGATCCGCGGGGAGATGTTCCGTTCCAGCACCGCGGCCTGCGCGCCGACCAGATCGCAGAGCACCGGACGGGCCGCGAGTGTCTCCGCGAACGTGCCGGCGAGCTGGTCGCCGCGTTCGTACGGTCCGGCCGACGCGTCGATCGACGTGGCGAGGGTGTCCTCCAGCAGGTCCAGCCACTCCCGCAGCGCGGTGTCCAGCAGCTCGAGCAGGACGGCCTCGCGGGACTCGAAGTAGCGCAGCACGTTCGACTTCGCCAGACCGACCCGTCGGCTCAGCTCGTTGAGGCTCACCTGTGCCACGGGCATCTCGGTCAGCATCGCCGCCGCGGTGTCCAGGATCGCCTGCCGGCGTACGGCGCGCTGCTCGTCGCTGCGGGCGCGCTGGAAGGGCCTTGTCATGGCCCCAGGCTACAGACCCCTGGTCTGTTGTTAGCGGACCGACGGTCTGCTAGCGTCGATGACAACAGACCGCCGGTCTACTAGAAGGAGTCGCCATGTACGTCGTCCCCGACCAGAGCGGGAAGCTCGCCGTCGTCACCGGCGCCAACAGCGGGACCGGCAAGGAGGCGGCCCGGCGGCTCGCCGGCGCGGGGGCGCGCGTCGTGATGGCCGTCCGTACGGTCGCCAAGGGCGAGCGGGCCCGTGCCGAGATCCTGGCCCAGCACCCGGACGCCCGGCTGGAGGTGCGCAGGATCGATCTGGCCGATCTGGCCTCCGTCCAGGAGTTCGCCGACGGGCTCATCGCCGACGGCACCCCACTCGATCTGCTGGTCAACAACGCCGGGGTGATGGCCCCGCCGTCCAGGCACACCACGGCCGACGGCTTCGAGCTCCAGATGGGCAGCAACTACCTCGGCCCCTTCGCGCTGACCGTCCGGCTGCTTCCGCTGCTGCTCTCCGCCACCGCGCCGCGGGTGACCACGATGAGCAGCGGTGTGGCCAACTACGGCCGTATCCACTTCGAGGATCTTCAGTGGGAGCGCCGCCGCTACAGCCCCAACCTCTCCTACGCGCAGTCCAAGCTGGCCAACCTGATGATGACCCGGCATCTCGCGGACCTCGCCGCCGAGCGCGGCTGGCGGCTGCTGAGCACCGGCGCGCACCCCGGCTACACGCGCACGAACCTCCAGACGACGGGGCCGAGTCTCGGCACCGGCAAGCCGTCGCGCGGGGTTTCCGTCCTCACGTCCCTCAACTTCCTGCCCTCGCAGGAGGTCGAGCAGGGCACGGAACCCCTGCTGTACGCGGCGGCCGATCCCGGGGCCGTCGCGGGTGGTTACTACGGTCCGAGCCGGCGGTTCGAGCTGGTCGGCCCCACCACCACGGCCCGTACGACCCGCCGGGCCCTCGACCCGGCCGCCAACGCCCGTCTGTGGGCGGAGTCCGAGCGCCTCACGGGAGTCACGCTTCCCGCCCCCGCCGCCTGACGGGAGCGCGACGGCGGGCGCGGCCGTCGTCCGCGCTCAGGCGCGACGGGCCCGCCAGAGCCATACGGCCGTGCCGACCATCAGGGCGAGGCTTCCCAGATTGCCCAGGAGGGCCGGGACTTCGCCCGCCGCCGAGCCGGTGGTGAGGTTCCAGGTCGCGATGGCGGTGGTCGGCACGATGACGGTGAGCAGCACGCCGGTGGTCTTCTGGACGGCGGTCCAGTGCACCGAGGTGCAGAGAAGTACCGCGCCGGTGACGCGGAACAGGAAGCCGAACACCGCGCCCGCGTCGAACGCCGCGTCGGGGCCGATGGAGAAGAGCATCGTGAAGGGCAGCGAGAGGGTGAGCATCAGGAGCGGGACCAGGGGGTGCACCTTGCCGCGCCGGGCGGGCGCGTCCACGTCGCTCCGGGCCGGGGCGCCGGTGGTTCCGTTCCCCGCCTCGGCCAGTGCCGTCGCCGCGATCGTGCGGGGGTCCCCCAGCTCCGCCAGGATCTCGCCGGTCGCGGCGCCGGGGCGTTCGGCGCGCGTCACCTCGATGTGTTCGGCGAGGTCGGCGAGGAGTTCCTGGCGACGGTCGGCGGGGAGTGCGGAGGTCTCGCGTTCGACGGCGGAGAGGTAGTCGCGTACGGGGTCGGCAGAGGTCTTCATGCGAGGTCTCCGGTGGAGGGGTGGGGGGCGGTCAGGAAGGCGTCGACGGCGTTGCGGAAGCCGGGCCAGACGCGGGTGAACTCGTCGAGCGCGTCCCGCCCGCTGTCGGTGAGCGCGTAGTAGCGACGGGGTGGTCCGGAGGTGGACTCCTGCCAGGTGGTGGTGACCAGGTCGTCGCGGCGGAGCCGGGAGAGCAGCGGGTAGACCGTGCCCTGGCTGGTGGCCAGGGCGCCGGAGTCCTCCAGGGCGTGGAGGAGTTCCACGCCGTAGCGGGGGCGGTCCCGCATCAAGGCGAGTACGCAGTACTCCAGGACGCCCTTGCGCAGTTGAGCGGCTGCCCGAGCCTGCTTGGTCGAATCACCTGGTTCCATGCGATGCAAGATACCTGGCGGGACAAGTGGACAGGGAAGGGGGTCCCTTCCGCGCACCGTGAGCGGGTGAGGGGACGGGAACGACGAATACCCGCATCCCCCCGAGCGGGGTGCGGGTGTTCGCCGTAGGCGAGTGGGGCTACGGGTGGATCAGAGAACGCGGACCGCGCCGCTCGGCGGGTCCCAGTCCATGGACTTCTTCACCACACCGGAGCTGGGGTTCTGCGCGCCGATGAACTCACCGCCGCCGGCGTAGATCGCCGTGTGGTACGCGCTGCCCGCGCCGCCCCAGTAGAGGATGTCGCCCGGCTGGAGGTTGCTCAGGGAGACCTGGGTGCCGGCCGTCGACTGGTCCTGCGAGACGCGCGGGAGGTCGACGCCGATCTGGCGGTAGGCGGCCTGGACGAGAGCGGAGCAGTCCCAGGCGTTCGGGCCCGTCGAGCCCATGATGTACGCGTCGCCGATCTGGGACTGGGCGAACGCGAGGACGGCCGCCGCGGAACCGGTCGCCTGCGAGGAGACGTTTGAGGCGGAGGCGGTCGAGCCGGAGGAGGAGCCCGAGCCGGAGTTCGAGGACGAGGGCGCCGACAGCGTCGTGCGCTCCGCGGTGCGGGACGCGCGCTCGGCGGCGGCGGCCTTGGCGCGGGCCTCGGCGGCCTTCTTCTTCGCCTCGGCCTTGCGGTCCGCCTCGGCCTTGGCCTTCTTGGCGGTCCGCTCGGCGGTGGACGCGGCGGCGTCCTGCTGGGCGCGCAGGTCCAGGGAGTTCGCGACGCGCTGCGTGGCCTCGGCGGACCGCGTGAAGTCGCCGACGAGTCCGGAGGTGAGCGTGGGCATTTCGATGGTCTGGGTGGTCACCGGCTCGGCGTTCGCCGGTCCGGCGGCACCGGCGACCGCGATGGTGCTGAGGACGCCACCGGCAACTCCACTACGGAGGACGACTTTCGACGCGCTGCGGCGGGGCTTCCGGTGGCTGGGTATGTGAGCGGTGTGGGACATGAGAACTACGGCTATCAGGTGGAACCTGGTTCCCGTCAAGCAAGGTGTGTTGCGCCACAGTTACGTTCGGAATCTGTGAATCCGCTTAGCCTCGGGTCTTATTGACGCCGTAACGGGCAAACCGGGCATGGGTGATCATGGCTGTGATCACGGACTTTCGGATAAACGTCCGAATTGCCCGCCGCTTACCACCCCTTCACACACTTGGCCAAGCCCTCTTGTCTTGACGGTTCGGTGAGGTGGTATAGGTCACAGAGTGGCCAACGTCCGGCGGCCGGAACGATCACGGAGCCCGCTCGGCGTGACCGCGGAGCCCGCTCGGGGTGATCACGGAGTCCGCCCGGGGCGATCCCGGAGTGACCTCGGAGTGATCTGGGAGTGATCTGGGAGTGATCTTGGGGGCGTTCGGGGGTGCTCGCACGTATCTCTGTGGACGCTCGTGAAGCTGTCCCGGTTGCTCGTGAATGCGTGCACGTGTCCACGTCGGTCCGCACTTCCCCCTCGTGCGGGTGACCGCCGGGCCCTTATCACTGTAGACTGTTTCATTGCAAATTTGCTTGTACGGTGCATCCCTTGGTAGAGCGATGCGCCCCCGACCAGCGGAAACAGGATCGGATGTCACATCTGGTGACCGCTCGGCCGCTTCACGTATAAAGATCACCGCTCATCCGACTTCATGATCCTTCGTCGGGTGGTGGAGATCACAAAGCCGTTGCTGTACCCCGTGTCGCAGATCACAGACCACCGGGCATAAGATGCGGGGCAGTCGGGCTTGTGAACTGCCTCACATGTACGCGATCTTCAGGGGTCGTGGTGGGGCGGTGAGGCGAACCGCCCGGTGCGATCCAACGGTCAAGGACGACTGGAAGGAGCTGAGGGGCGTGAATTCCTACGCACCCATCCTCGTGCTCGGCGCCCTCGGGGCTGGGTTTGCGATCTTCTCCGTGGTCATGGCCACGCTTATCGGGCCAAAGCGCTACAACCGGGCCAAAGTTGAAGCGTACGAGTGTGGCATCGAACCCACACCGACGCCGGCCGGAGGCGGCCGTTTTCCCATCAAGTACTACCTGACGGCGATGCTCTTCATCATCTTCGATATCGAGGTCGTCTTCCTTTACCCCTGGGCCGTCACCTTCGACGCCCTGGGGATTTTCGGGCTCGTGGAGATGCTGCTCTTCGTGCTCACCGTCTTCGTCGCCTACGCGTATGTGTGGCGGCGCGGCGGTCTGGAATGGGACTAAAGGGGCTGAGGGGCCACCAATGGGACTCGAAGAGAAGCTGCCGAGCGGTTTTCTGCTGACCACCGTCGAACAGGCCTCGGGCTGGGTGCGGAAGTCTTCCGTCTTCCCCGCGACCTTCGGCCTCGCGTGCTGCGCCATCGAGATGATGACGACCGGCGCCGGGCGGTACGACCTGGCGCGGTTCGGCATGGAGGTCTTCCGCGGTTCGCCGCGGCAGGCCGATCTGATGATCGTGGCCGGGCGGGTGAGCCAGAAGATGGCGCCCGTTCTGCGGCAGGTCTATGACCAGATGCCCAACCCCAAGTGGGTGATTTCCATGGGGGTTTGTGCATCATCGGGCGGAATGTTCAATAACTACGCGATTGTCCAGGGCGTGGATCACATTGTCCCTGTCGACATCTATTTGCCCGGCTGCCCGCCACGGCCCGAGATGCTGATGGACGCCATTCTCAAGCTCCACCAGAAGATCCAGAGCTCCAAGCTCGGGGTCAACGCGGAGGAAGCGGCCCGCGAGGCGGAGGAGGCGGCCCTCAAGGCGCTCCCGACGATCGAGATGAAGGGGTTGCTGCGGTGACCGGCGACCAGGGATCCGGAGAGCGGCCCTCCGGAAACAACGTTCCGTCCGCGCGCGAGGACACCGGCGAGCCCATCCGCGTACAGAAGGGCATGTTCGGCGCCAACAACGGCGGCGACACCTCCGGATACGGCGGGCTCGTCAGGACCGTGCTGCTGCCGGGCGCCTCCGCCCGGCCGTACGGCGGCCCCGGCGGGTCCTTCGACGAGATCGCCGACGAGCTGGAAGGCGCGCTGGAGGAGCAGGGACTCGTCCCGGAGAACGCCATCGAGAAGACGGTCGTCGACCGCGGCGAACTCACCTTCCACGTCGCCCGCGAGCATCTCGTCCAGGTGGTGCGCACCCTGCGCGACGACCCGGCGCTGCGCTTCGAGCTCTGTACGGGGGTGTCAGGCGTCCACTACCCGGGCGACAAGGGCCGCGAGCTGCACGCCGTCTACCACCTGCGCTCGCTCACCCACAGCCGGCTGATCCGCGTCGAGGTCTCCGCGCCGGACGCCGACCCGCACGTGCCGTCCCTGGTCGAGATCTATCCGACCAACGACTGGCACGAGCGCGAGACGTACGACTTCTTCGGGCTGATCTTCGACGGCCACCCCGCCCTGACCCGGATCATGATGCCGGACGACTGGCAGGGCTTCCCGCAGCGCAAGGACTATCCGCTCGGCGGGATCGCCGTCGAGTACAAGGGCGCCCAGATCCCGGCTCCGGACCAGCGGAGGTCGTACTCCTGATGTCTGCTCCCCACGCACCCCACGCCACGCCCCGCGCGACCACCGAGGGCACCGTATATACGGTCACCGGCGGCGACTGGGACGAGGTCGTCCAGTCCGCCGCCAAGGCCGACGACGAGCGGATCGTCGTCAACATGGGTCCCCAGCACCCCTCCACCCACGGAGTGCTGCGGCTGATCCTGGAGATCGAGGGCGAGACCGTCACCGAGGCCCGCTGCGGCATCGGCTATCTGCACACCGGTATCGAGAAGAACCTCGAATTCCGCAACTGGACGCAGGGCACCACCTTCGTCACGCGCATGGACTACCTGACGTCGTTCTTCAACGAGACGGCGTACTGCCTGGGCGTCGAGAAGCTGCTCGGCATCGAGGACGACGTCCCGGACCGGGCCACGCTCATCCGCGTCCTGCTGATGGAGCTGAACCGGCTCTCCTCGCACCTCGTCTGCATCGCCACCGGCGGTATGGAGCTGGGCGCGACGACGATCATGATCTACGGCTTCCGTGATCGTGAACTGATTCTCGATGCCTACGAGCTGATCACCGGCCTGCGGATGAACCACGCGTTCATCCGCCCCGGCGGCCTCGCCCAGGACCTGCCCCCGGGCGCCGTCGACCAGCTGCGCGAGCTGCTGAAGACGCTGCGGAAGAACCTGCCGGAGTACGACAAGCTCGCCACCGGCAACCCGATCTTCAAGGCCCGTATGCAGGACGTCGGCTATCTCGATCTGACCGGCTGCATGGCACTGGGCGCCACAGGACCGATCCTGCGCTCCGCCGGGCTTCCGCACGACCTGCGCAGGAGCGACCCGTACTGCGGTTACGAGACCTTCGACTTCGAGGTCCCGACCGCCGACACCTGCGACGCGTACGGCCGCTTCCTCATCCGGCTGGAGGAGATGCGCCAGTCGCTGCGGATCGTCGAACAGTGCCTGGACCGGCTGGAGCCGGGCCCGGTGATGGTCGCCGACAAGAAGATCGCCTGGCCCGCGCAGCTCGCGCTCGGCCCCGACGGCCTGGGCAACTCGCTCGACCACATCAAGAACATCATGGGCACGTCCATGGAGGCTCTGATCCATCACTTCAAGCTGGTGACGGAGGGCTTCCGGGTCCCGCCGGGGCAGGCGTACGCCGCCGTGGAGTCGCCCAAGGGCGAGCTGGGCGCGCATGTCGTCTCCGACGGCGGCACGCGCCCGTACCGGGTCCACTTCCGCGACCCGTCCTTCACCAATCTCCAGGCCATGGCGGCGATGTGCGAGGGCGGCCAGGTCGCCGACGTCATCGTCGCCGTCGCGTCCATCGACCCCGTGATGGGAGGCGTCGACCGGTGACCACCACACCGCCCAACGCGGGGGTGAGCCTGGGGATGCCACAGCTCCCCGCTCCCGACTACCCGGCCGATGTGCGCGCCAGGCTGGCAGCGGACGCCAAGGAGATCATCGGCCGCTACCCCGGCTCCCGGTCCGCGCTGCTGCCGCTGCTGCACCTTGTGCAGTCCGAGGAGGGGTTCGTCTCCCGTACGGGGATGGCCTTCTGCGCCGAGCTGCTCGACCTGACCACCGCCGAGGTCACGGCCGTCGCGACCTTCTACTCCATGTACCGCCGCAAGCAGGGCGGCGACTACCAGGTCGGCGTCTGCACCAACACGCTCTGCGCGGTGATGGGCGGCGACGCCATCTTCGACGCGCTGAAGGAGCACCTCGGCGTCGGCAACAACGAGACGACCGAGGACGGCAAGGTCACCCTCGAACACATCGAGTGCAACGCGGCCTGCGACTTCGCGCCCGTCGTGATGGTGAACTGGGAGTTCTTCGACAACCAGACGCCGGACAGCGCCAGGCGGCTCGTCGACGACCTGCGCGAAGGGCAGACCGTCCAGCCGACCCGGGGCGCGCCCCTGTGCACGTACAAGGAGACCGCGCGCATCCTCGCCGGCTTCCCCGACGAGCGCCCCGGCGCCGTCGAGGCCACCGGCGGCGCCGGGCCCGCGTCGCTGATCGGGCTGCGGCTGGCCAAGGGCGAGACGGCCGAGCCGCGTGTGGTGCGCCCGCGCGACTCCGGAGCGCCGCGCGACGCGGCGCAGCCGGGCGCCGAGCATCTCAGCTCGCATGCCCGCCCGTCGCCCGACCACCACCCCACAACGAGTCCCTCCGGGACACCGGAGACATCGCCGCAGCAGACCTCGGCCTCCGACCCGGACCACCCGGCCGGACCCGCAGCCGAGGAGGGGGAGTGATGACGATGGCCGCCGCGCTCAACGAGAACGGGACCAGCCCCGAGAAGATCCTCGCGCCCGTGCTGTCCGCCTTCTGGGACCAGCCGGAGTCCTGGACGCTGGAGACCTACGAGCGGCACGAAGGGTACGAGGGGCTGAAGAAGGCCCTCGCCATGCCGCCCGACGACGTCATCGCGTACGTCAAGGACTCGGGCCTGCGCGGCCGTGGCGGCGCGGGCTTCCCCACCGGAATGAAGTGGCAGTTCATCCCGCAGGGTGACGGCAAACCGCACTACCTCGTCGTCAACGCGGACGAGTCGGAGCCGGGCACCTGCAAGGACATCCCGCTCCTCTTCGCCAATCCGCACTCCCTCATCGAGGGGATCGTGATCGCCTGTTACGCGATCCGGTCGCAGCACGCGTTCATCTATCTGCGCGGCGAGGTCGTCCCCGTACTGCGCAGGGTGCAGGAAGCCGTGCGCGAGGCGTACGCGGCGGGGTACCTCGGCAAGAACATCCTGGGCAGCGGGCTCGATCTCGATGTCATCGTGCACGCGGGCGCGGGCGCGTACATCTGCGGCGAGGAGACCGCGCTCCTCGACTCCCTGGAGGGCCGTCGCGGACAGCCCCGGCTGCGTCCTCCGTTCCCGGCGGTGGCGGGCCTCTACGCCTGCCCCACTGTGGTGAACAACGTCGAGTCCATCGCGTCCGTTCCCGCGATCCTCAACCGCGGCAAGGACTGGTTCAAGTCGATGGGAAGCGAGAAGTCCCCGGGCTTCACGCTCTACTCGCTCAGCGGGCATGTCACCAGCCCCGGCCAGTACGAGGCGCCGCTCGGGATCACGCTGCGCCAGCTGCTCGACATGAGCGGCGGCATGCGGGCGGGCCACCGGCTCAAGTTCTGGACGCCGGGCGGCTCCTCCACCCCGATGTTCACCGACGAGCACCTCGACGTCCCGCTGGACTACGAGGGCGTGGGCGCCGCCGGATCCATGCTCGGCACGAAGGCGCTCCAGTGCTTCGACGAGACCACCTGCGTCGTACGGGCCGTCACCCGCTGGACCGAGTTCTACGCCCATGAGTCCTGCGGCAAGTGCACGCCGTGCCGCGAAGGCACGTACTGGCTGGTGCAGTTGCTCCGCGACATCGAGGACGGCAAGGGACAGCTGTCCGACCTCGACAAGCTCAACGACATCGCCGACAACATCAACGGCAAGTCCTTCTGCGCGCTCGGCGACGGTGCCGCGTCCCCGATCTTCTCCTCACTCACGTATTTCCGCGAGGAGTACGAGCAGCACATCACCGGCAAGGGCTGCCCCTTCGACCCCGCGAAGTCCACCGTCTGGGCAGACCGGAACCCGCACCTGGAGGTGAACGCATGACCGTGACGACGAGCGCTCCCTCCGGCGGCGGCGAGGCGGCGGTCCCGCCCGAGGATCTCGTCTCGCTGACCATCGACGGCATCGAGATCTCCGTCCCCAAGGGGACCCTGGTGATCCGTGCCGCCGAACTCCTCGGCATCGAGATCCCGCGCTTCTGCGACCATCCGCTCCTCGACCCGGCCGGCGCCTGCCGCCAGTGCATCGTCGAGGTGGAGGGCCAGCGCAAGCCGATGGCCTCCTGCACCATCACGTGCACCGACGGCATGGTCGTCAAGTCGCAGCTGACCTCCCCGGTCGCCGAGAAGGCCCAGCGCGGGGTGATGGAGCTGCTGCTCATCAACCACCCGCTGGACTGCCCGGTCTGCGACAAGGGCGGCGAATGCCCGCTCCAGAACCAGGCCATGCAGGTCGGCGACCCGGACACCCGCTTCGAGGGCAAGAAGCGGACGTTCCAGAAGCCCGTCCCGATCTCCACGCAGGTGCTGCTGGACCGCGAGCGGTGCGTGCTGTGCGCGCGCTGTACGCGGTTCTCCAACCAGATCGCGGGCGACCCGATGATCGAGCTGATCGAGCGGGGCGCGCTCCAGCAGGTCGGCACCGGCGAGGGCGACCCCTTCGAGTCGTACTTCTCCGGGAACACCATCCAGATCTGCCCGGTCGGGGCGCTGACCTCGGCCGCGTACCGCTTCCGCTCCCGCCCGTTCGACCTGGTGTCCTCGCCGAGCGTCTGCGAGCACTGCGCGGGCGGCTGCGCCACCCGGACCGACCACCGGCGCGGCAAGGTCATGCGGCGGCTGGCCGCCAACGACCCCGAGGTCAACGAGGAATGGCTGTGCGACAAGGGGCGGTTCGGCTTCCGCTACGCGCAGAAGCCCGACCGGCTCACCACCCCGCTCGTCCGTAACGAGGACGGCGTCCTCGAACCGGCGAGCTGGCCCGAGGCGCTGGAGGCCGCCGCCCGCGGTCTGGGCGCCGCGCGCGGCCGGGCAGGCGTCCTGGCGGGCGGCCGGCTCACCGTCGAGGACGCCTACGCCTACGCCAAGTTCGCCCGGGTCGTCCTCGGCACCAACGACATCGACTTCCGCGCACGCGTGCACAGCACCGAGGAAGCCGACTTCCTGGCCGCCCATGTCGCCGGCCACGGCCGTGACCTGGACGGTACGGGGCTCACGTACACCACGCTGGAGAAGGCCCCGGCCGTGCTCCTCGCGGGCTTCGAGTCCGAGGAGGAGGCGCCCGGCGTCTTCCTGCGGCTGCGCAAGGCGCACCGCAACCACGGCCAGCGCACCTTCTCCCTCGCCACGTACGCCACCCGCGGTCTGGAGAAGGCCGGCGGCACGCTGCTGCCGGCCGCGCCCGGCACCGAGACCGAGTGGCTGGACGCGCTGGCGGCCAACCCGGTCAGCGCCGGACTCGAAGGGGACGGCGCACGGGCCTCCCAGGCGCTGCGCGAGCCGGGCGCCGTGATCGTCGTCGGCGAGCGGCTCGCGGCCGTGCCCGGCGGGCTCACCGCCGCCGCGCGGGCCGCCACCGCGACCGGCGCGAAGCTGGTGTGGATCCCCCGGCGGGCCGGCGAGCGCGGCGCGGTGGAGGCGGGCGCGCTTCCGTCGCTGCTGCCCGGCGGCCGTCCCGCCACCGACCCGGGGGCCCGTGCGGAGACCGCGGCGGTCTGGGGCGTACGCGAACTGCCGCACCGCTACGGCCGCGACACCGGCCAGATCATCGAGGCCGCCGCCACCGGCGAGCTGGCCGCCCTGGTCGTCGCGGGTGTCGAGGTCGCGGATCTGCCCGACCCGGCGGGCGCGCGGGCCGCGCTGGACGCCGTCGGCTTCCTCGTCTCGCTGGAGCTGCGGCCCAGCGAGGTCACCGAGCGGGCCGATGTGGTCTTCCCGGTCGCGGCCGTCGCGGAGAAGTCCGGCACGTTCCTCAACTGGGAAGGCAGGGCGCGGCTGTTCGAGGCCGCGCTGAAGCCGGAGCAGATGACCCGGCGGCTGGCCCCGGCCGACGCGCGGGTGCTGCACATGCTGGCCGACACGTTCGCCGCCGTCGCCGCCACCGAGGACGCCGGCGTGTCCGGTGACTTCGGACTGCCGGACCTGAGGGCCGTACGCACCGAGCTGGACCGGCTCGGCCGCTGGGAGGGACCGCGCGCCGACGAGCCGCTGGAACCGTCCCGTCCGGTGCCCAGGCCCGGCGGCGGCGAGGCGGTCCTCGCGGGCCACCGGCTCCTGCTCGACCTCGGCCGTCTCCAGGAGGGCGACGACGCGCTGGCCGGCACCCGGCACGCGGCGGTCGCCCGGCTCTCCGCCGTGACGGCCGCCGAGACGGGCGTCAAGAACGGCGACGAGCTGTCCGTCACCGGCCCGTCGGGCACGGTCACGCTCCCGCTCCAGGTCACGGAGATGCCGGACCGGGTGGTCTGGCTGCCGCTCAACTCGACGGGCGGCGGGGTCCTCGCGGACACCGGCTCCCGCCCCGGCACGCTCGTCCGCATCGGCCCGGCCGAGGCACGGGACGCGGCCACGGAAGCACCGGAGGTGCGCGCATGACCGCCCTCGCCCAGCTCGCGGCGGCCCCGGGGACCGTCCTCGCCGCCGAGGACCTGTCGATGTTCGGCCGCGACCCGTGGTGGCTCGTGGTCGTCAAGGCCGTGTTCTGCTTCGCGTTCCTGCTGCTGACCGTGCTCTTCGCCATCGTGTGGGAGCGCAAGGTCGTCGCCTGGATGCAGCTGCGCATCGGCCCCAACCGGCACGGCCCCTGGGGCATGCTCCAGTCGCTCGCCGACGGCGCCAAGCTGATGTTCAAGGAAGACATCATCGTCAAGCGCGCCGACAAGGTGGTGTACGTCCTCGCGCCGATCATCGCGGCGGTGCCGGCGTTCATGGCGATCGCCGTGATCCCGTTCGGCCCGGCCGGCAACGAGGTGTCGATCTTCGGCCACCGCACCACGATGCAGCTGACCGACCTGCCGATCGCGATGCTCTACATCCTCGCGGTCGCCTCGGTCGGGATCTACGGCATCGTCCTCGCGGGCTGGTCCTCGGGGTCGACGTATCCGCTGCTCGGCGGGTTGCGCTCGTGCGCGCAGATGATCTCGTACGAGATCGCCATGGGCGCCGCGTTCGCGTCGGTGTTCCTCTACTCGGGGTCGATGTCGACCTCCGCGATCGTCGAGGCCCAGGCCGACCGCTGGTACATCATCCTGCTGCCGGTCTCCTTCATCATCTACATCGTCACGATGGTGGGCGAGACCAACCGCGCCCCCTTCGACATGCCGGAGTCCGAGGGCGACCTCGTCGGCGGCTTCAACACCGAGTACTCCTCGATCAAGTTCGCGATGTTCATGCTCGCCGAGTACATCAACATGGTCACCGTCTCGGCCGTCGCGACCACGCTCTTCCTCGGCGGCTGGCGCGCCCCGTGGCCGATCTCCACGTTCTGGGAGGGCGCGAACCACGGCTGGTGGCCGCTGCTCTGGTTCGTGGTCAAGGTCCAGCTGCTGCTGTTCTTCTTCATCTGGCTGCGCGGCACGCTGCCGCGCGTGCGCTACGACCAGCTGATGAAGCTCGGCTGGAAGGTCCTGATCCCGGCGTCGGTGGTCTGGCTGATGGTCGTCGCGACCGTACGGGCCCTGCGCAACGAGAACTACGGCTTCCAGTCGATCGTGCTGTACGTCCTCGGGGCGGTCATCGCGATCCTGCTGCTCTCCTTCGTCGCGGACATCTTCCGCGACAGGAAGGAGAAGGCCGCGGCGGCGAACGAACCGGAACCCCCGGCCTTCGACCCGATGGCGGGCGGATTCCCCGTACCGCCGCTGCCGGGACAGGAGTTGCCGCCCGTACCGCGCAGGCGGCCACGACGTGACCGCGAGCTGATTGTCAGTGGCGGGGGCAATACTGTGAGTGACGGTACCGAGAGTGACGGAAAGGAGGCTGACAGTGTCTGACTCTTCGCCGGGGGACATCCCGCGTCCCCCCCGGAATCCGGTGGCCGGCTTCGGCGTGACCTTCAAGGCCATGTTCAAGAAGCGGCTGACCGAGCAGTACCCGGAACAGCAGAAGGTGACGGCGCCGCGCTTCCACGGCCGGCATCAGCTGAACCGGCATCCGGACGGGCTGGAGAAGTGCATCGGCTGCGAGCTGTGCGCCTGGGCGTGCCCGGCGGACGCGATCTACGTGGAGGGCGCGGACAACACGGACGAGGAGCGCTACTCCCCGGGGGAGCGCTACGGCCGCGTCTACCAGATCAACTACGCGCGCTGCATCCTGTGCGGTCTGTGCATCGAGGCGTGCCCGACCAGGGCGCTCACGATGACCAATGACTTCGAGCTGGCCGACAGCTCCCGCGAGAACCTGATCTATACGAAGGAGCAGCTCCTCGCGGGCCTTCAGGAAGGCATGGTCGAGACGCCGCACTCGATCTTCCCCGGCACCGACGAACAGGACTACTACCAGGGGCTGGTCACCGAGGCCGCGCCGGGCACGGTCCGGCAGGTCGCGGTGAGCAAGGGCGAGAAGCCGACGGACGAGGAGGTCGGTGCATGAGCCTGCTCGCCGCGTCGTCCCTCTCGTCCGTCACGTCCGTTTCCTCCTTCACCTCCGCTCCGTCCTTCGCCGCCGCCACGACGACCTCGACCGGCGAGGCCGTCCAGTTCTGGATCCTCGGCACCGTCGCCGTGATCGGCGCGCTCTGCACGATCCTGATGAAGAAGGCCGTGCACAGCGCGCTGTGCCTGGCCGCGACGATGATCATCCTCGCGGTCTTCTATCTCGCCAACGGGGCCTATTTCCTGGGCGTGGTGCAGATCGTCGTCTACACCGGCGCGATCATGATGCTGTTCCTCTTCGTGGTCATGCTGGTCGGTGTCACCGCCGCCGACTCCCTCAAGGAGACGCTGAAGGGCCAGCGCTGGTGGGCCGCCGCCTGCGGGCTCGGCTTCGGTGTCCTGCTCATCGGCGGGATCGGCAACGCCTCGCTGAACTCCTTCACCGGGCTCGGCCAGGCCAACGCCGGCGGCAATGTCGAGGGATTGGCCGCCCTGATCTTCACGCGGTACGTCTTCGCCTTCGAGATCACCGGCGCGCTGCTGATCACCGCGTCGGTCGGCGCGATGGTGCTCACGCACCGCGAGCGCACCGAACGGGCCAGGACCCAGCGGGAGCTGGCCGAGGAGCGCGTACGCAAGGGCACGCAACTGCCGCCGCTGCCCGCCCCAGGTGTCTACGCCCGGCACAACGCGGTGGACATCGCCGGTCTGCTGCCGGACGGCACCCCGTCCGAGCTGACGGTCAACAAGACGCTCAAGGACCGCGGACAGATCCGCGATGTGTCGAACGAGGCCATCGCGGACCTCAAGGCGCTGGAGCAGCGGTCGTCGGAGCGGCTGGGCCGCGAGGATGAGGAGGTCAAGCGATGAATCCGGTCAACTACCTCTATCTCGCCTCGCTGCTGTTCACCATCGGCGCGGCCGGGGTGCTGATCCGGCGGAACGCGATCGTGGTGTTCATGTGCGTCGAGCTGATGCTGAACGCCTGCAACCTCGCGTTCGTCGCCTTCTCCCGGATGCACGGCAATCTCGACGGCCAGATCATCGCGTTCTTCACGATGGTCGTCGCCGCCGCGGAGGTCGTGGTCGGGCTCGCGATCATCGTGTCGCTGTTCCGTTCCCGCCACTCGGCCTCGGTCGACGACGCCAGCCTGATGAAGCTCTGAGGGGTCGCTGAATCGTGGAGAACTTGATTGCGCTGCTCGTCGCGGCGCCTCTGCTCGGAGCGGCGGTCCTGCTGTGCGGCGGGCGTCGGCTCGACCGCGTGGGCCACTGGCTCGGCACACTGCTGGCCGCCGCGTCCTTCGTGATCGGTGTCGTGCTCTTCAGCGACATGCTCGGCAAGAGCGGCGAAGGGCGCTCCCTGCACCAGCATCTGTTCAGCTGGATCCCCGTCGAGGGGTTCCAGGCGGACATCGCCTTCCAGCTCGACCAGTTGTCGATGACCTTCGTCCTGCTGATCACCGGCGTGGGCACGCTCATCCATATCTATTCGATCGGGTACATGGAGCACGACGAGCGGCGCCGCCGCTTCTTCGGCTATCTGAACCTGTTCCTGGCGGCGATGCTGCTGCTGGTCCTCGCCGACAACTACCTGCTGCTGTACATGGGCTGGGAGGGCGTCGGGCTCGCCTCGTACCTGCT
Source organism: Streptomyces sp. NPDC088147 (assembly GCF_044741565.1). Classification (NCBI taxonomy): domain Bacteria; kingdom Bacillati; phylum Actinomycetota; class Actinomycetes; order Kitasatosporales; family Streptomycetaceae; genus Streptomyces; species Streptomyces sp. NPDC088147. Next base: position 141,889 of record NZ_JBIUSY010000012.1, read on the forward strand.
CATCGGGTTCTGGCAGCACAAGCCCAGCGCGGCCACGGCCGCCAAGAAGGCGTTCCTGGTCAACCGCGTCGGCGACATGGGTCTGTCGATCGCGATCATGCTGATGTTCACCACCTTCGGGACCTTCGCCTTCGGTCCCGTCCTGTCGTCCACGGGCGACGCGACGGAGGGCAAGCTGACGGCGATCGGCCTGATGCTGCTGCTGGCCGCGTGCGGCAAGTCGGCGCAGGTGCCGCTCCAGTCCTGGCTCGGTGACGCGATGGAGGGCCCGACCCCGGTCTCGGCCCTGATCCACGCGGCGACGATGGTGACGGCGGGCGTGTATCTGATCACCCGCTCCGGCGCGATCTTCAACGCGGCGCCGGACGCTCAGCTGGTGGTCGTGGTGGTCGGCGCGGTGACGCTCCTCTTCGGTGCGATCGTCGGTTGCGCGAAGGACGACATCAAGAAGGCCCTCGCGGGCTCGACGATGTCGCAGATCGGCTACATGATCCTGGCGGCGGGCCTCGGCCCGATCGGCTATGTCTTCGCGATCATGCACCTGGTGACGCACGGCTTCTTCAAGGCCGGGCTCTTCCTCGGCGCCGGTTCGGTCATGCACGGCATGAACGACGAGGTCGACATGCGGAAGTACGGCGGCCTGCGGAAGTACATGCCGGTCACGTTCGTCACGTTCGGTCTCGGCTATCTGGCGATCATCGGCTTCCCCGGCCTGTCCGGCTTCTTCTCCAAGGACAAGATCATCGAGGCCGCCTTCGCCAAGGGCGGTACGGAGGGCTGGATCCTCGGCGCCGTCACGCTGCTGGGCGCCGCGATCACCGCGTTCTACATGACGCGCGTGATGGTGATGACGTTCTTCGGCGAGAAGCGCTGGCAGCCCGACGAGAAGGGACACGAGCCGCGTCCGCACGAGTCCCCGAAGTCCATGACCATCCCCATGATCATCCTGGCCTTCGGCTCGGTCTTCGCCGGCGGGTTCTTCTCCATCGGTGACCGCTTCCTGCACTGGCTGGAGCCCGTCACCGGACACTCGCACGGGAACCCGCCGGTCAGCGCGGCCACCGTCACCACCGCCACCGTGGTCGTGATGGTTCTCGGGGTCGCCCTCGCCTGGTTCATGTACGGACGCAAGCCCGTGCCGGTGACCGCCCCGCGCGGCTCGCTGCTCACCCGCGCCGCCCGCCGCGATCTCCTCCAGGACGACTTCAACCATGTGGTCCTGGTCCGCGGCGGCGAGCACCTCACCCGCTCCCTGGTCTATGTCGACCACACCCTGGTCGACGGCGTGGTCAACGGCACCGCCGCGTCGTTCGGCGGGCTCTCCGGCCGGCTGCGCAAGTTGCAGAACGGCTACGCCCGCACCTATGCGGTCTCGATGTTCGGAGGTACGGCAGTGCTCATCGCCGCGACCCTGCTGATGAGGGCGGTGTAACGGACATGTCGTTCCCGCTCCTGACGGCGACGGCCGTGCTGCCCGCGGTCGGCGCGATCGTCACGGCGGCCGTCCCGGCCGCCCGGCGCACCGCCGCCAAGTGGCTGGCGCTGCTCTTCTCGCTCGCCACGCTCGTGCTGGCCGCCCTCGTGGTGGTCCGCTTCGAGCCCGGCGGTGCCCGCTATCAGCTCACCGAGTCGCACGCCTGGATCTCGGACTTCGGGGTCCGTTACGAACTGGGCGTGGACGGCATCGGGGTGGCGCTCCTCGCGCTGACCGCGCTGCTGATCCCCTTCGTGATCCTGGCCGGCTGGCATGACGCCGACCCGCTGGAAGAGGTGAACCCGAACCGCCGGTGGCGGCCGACCCAGGGCTTCTTCGCGCTGATCCTGATGGTCGAGGCGATGGTGATCCTCTCCTTCGAGGCCACCGACGTCTTCCTCTTCTACATCCTCTTCGAAGCCATGCTCATCCCGATGTACTTCCTCATCGGCGGCTTCGGCGACCGCGCTCACAGTGGCGGGGACGAGGCGGCGGCCACCCAGCGCTCGTACGCGGCCGTCAAGTTCCTCCTCTACAACCTGGTCGGCGGCCTGATCATGCTGGCCGCCGTCATCGGGCTCTATGTCGTCGCGGGCAGCTTCTCGCTCTCCGAGATCGCCGAGGCGCGGGCCAACGGCTCGCTGTCCATCGCGACCGACACCGAGCGGTGGCTCTTCCTCGGCTTCTTCTTCGCCTTCGCGGTGAAGGCGCCACTGTGGCCGCTGCACACCTGGCTGCCCAACGCCATGGGCGAGGCCACCGCGCCCGTCGCCGTACTGATCACCGCCGTGGTCGACAAGGTCGGCACGTTCGCGATGCTGCGCTTCTGCCTCCAGCTCTTCCCCGAGGCGTCCAAGTGGGCGACCCCGGTGATCCTGGTGCTCGCGCTGATCAGCATCGTCTACGGGGCGCTGCTCGCCGTCGGCCAGCGGGACATGAAGCGGCTGATCGCGTACGCGTCGATCTCCCACTTCGGTTTCATCATCATGGGCATCTTCGCGATGACCAGCCAGGGCCAGTCGGGCGCCACGCTCTACATGGTCAACCACGGGATCTCGACGGCCGCGCTGATGCTGGTGGCCGGCTTCCTGATCACCCGGCGCGGCTCGCGGCTCATCGCGGACTACGGCGGCGTGCAGAAGGTCGCGCCGGTACTCGCGGGGACGTTCCTGATCGGCGGGCTCGCGACGCTCTCGCTGCCGGGGCTCTCCCCGTTCGTGAGTGAATTCCTGGTCCTGGTCGGCACGTTCAGCCGGTACCCGGTGATCGGCATCATCGCCACCATGGGCATCGTGCTCGCCGCGCTCTATGTCCTCGTGCTCTACCAGCGCACGATGACAGGACCGGTGAAGGCCGAGGTCAGGACGATGCCGGATCTGCGTGTCCGGGAGCTGGTGGTCATCACCCCGCTGATCGCGCTGCTCCTCTTCCTGGGCGTCTACCCGAAGCCGCTGACCGAGATCGTCAACCCGGCGGTGGAGCACACGCTCTCCGACGTACAGCAGACCGATCCCAAGCCCGAGGTGGAGGCCGCTCCATGAGTGCGACTGTCGTCCACAGCCTGTGGACAACGACGGCGGCCGACGGGATCACCAAGATCCCGGCCCCGAACATCGAGTACGCGCAGCTGTCACCGGTACTGATCGTGCTGGGCGCGGCGGTCCTGGGCATTCTGGCCGAGGCGTTCGTCCCGCGCCGGGGCAGGTACCACACCCAGCTGTTCCTCTCCGTGGTCGCCCTGGCCGCCGGCTTCGCCGCGGTGGTCGGGCTCGCGGCCGGCGGCTACGGCACGACCAAGAAGCACATCGCGGCCATGGGCGCCATCGCCGTCGACGGCCCGGCGCTCTTCCTCCAGGGCACGATCCTGCTGGCCTCGATCGTCGCCGTGTTCACCTTCGCCGAGCGCAAGCTCGACCCGGAGGCCCACGGCAACCGCGTGGACTCGTTCGTGGCGCAGGCCGCGGCCGTACCGGGCAGCGACAGCGAGAAAGCGGCGGTCAAGGCGGGGTTCACCACCACCGAGGTGTTCCCGCTGGCCCTGTTCGCCGTCGCGGGCATGCTGGTCTTCCCCGCGGCCAACGATCTGCTGACGCTCTTCATCGCGCTGGAAGTCTTCTCGCTCCCGCTCTACCTCCTCTGCGCCCTCGCCCGCCGCAAGCGGCTGATGTCGCAGGAGGCGGCGGTCAAGTACTTCCTGCTGGGCGCCTTCTCGTCGGCGTTCCTGCTCTTCGGGATCGCCCTGCTGTACGGATACGCGGGCTCCGTCTCGTACGCGCGGATCGCGGAGGTCGTCAACGGCACCGCGCAGAACGTCAACCCGGCCCTCGCCGACACCATGGGCAATGACGCGCTGCTGCTGATCGGCGGCGCGATGGTGCTGATGGGGCTGCTCTTCAAGGTCGGCGCGGTGCCGTTCCACATGTGGACCCCGGACGTCTACCAGGGCGCGCCCACACCGGTCACCGGCTTCATGGCCGCGGCGACCAAGGTGGCCGCCTTCGGCGCGCTGCTGCGGCTGCTGTACGTCGTGCTGCCGGGGCTGCGCTGGGACTGGCGCCCGGTGATGTGGGGCGTCGTCATCGTCACGATGCTGGGCGGCGCGATCGTCGCCATCACACAGACCGACATCAAGCGCCTCCTGGCGTACTCCTCGATCGCGCACGCGGGCTTCATCCTGGCCGGTGTGATCGCGGGGACGAGCGAGGGCATCTCGTCCGTCCTCTTCTATCTGGCGGCGTACTCCTTCGTCACGATCGGCGCGTTCGCGGTCGTCACGCTGGTGCGCGACGCGGGCGGCGAGGCGACCCATCTGTCCAAGTGGGCCGGGCTCGGGCGGCGTTCACCGCTGGTGGCCGCGGTCTTCGCGGTCTTCCTGCTCGCCTTCGCCGGTATCCCGCTGACCTCGGGCTTCTCCGGGAAGTTCGCGGTCTTCAAGGCGGCGGCGGACGGCGGCGCGGGTGTGCTGGTCGTGATCGGTGTGATCGCCTCGGCGATCGCCGCGTTCTTCTACATCCGGGTCATCGTGCTGATGTTCTTCAGCGAGCCGAAGCCGGAGGGCCCGACGGTCGCGGTGCCGTCGGTGCTGACGACGACGGCGATCGCGGTGGGCGTCGCGGTCACGGTGGTCCTGGGCGTGGCCCCGCAGTACTTCCTGGACCTGGCGGGCCAGGCGGGCGGGTTCGTGCGGTAGAGCGCCGTCGCTGGACAGAGCCGGCTGCCCGGCACCCGTCGCGGGTGCCGGGCAGTCTCGTCCGGAGCCGTACGCCGGTTCAGGCGGGCACGATACGGCCCCTGACCTCGCCGAGGCCGACTCGCGTGCCGTCGGGGCCCGGGGCCCAGGCGGTCAGGGTGACCTCGTCGCCGTCCTCCAGGAACGTCCGCTTGCCGGCGGGCAGTTCGAGGGGCTCGGTGCCGTTCCAGGTGAGTTCCAGCAGGGAGCCGCGCTGCTCGCGCGCGGCGCCGCTGACCGTGCCGGACGCGAAGAGGTCGCCCGTACGGAGCGAGGCGCCGTTGACCGTCATATGGGTCAGCTGCTGGGCCGCCGTCCAGTACATGGTGGAGAACGGCGGCTCCGAGACGACCTGGCCGTTGAGCGCGACGGAGATCCGCAGGTCGAAGCCGCCCGGCTCCTCGTCGTCGGAGTCGTCCAGATAGGGGAGCAGCTCGGCGGTACGGGCCGGGGGCGCCACCCGGGCCGCGTCCAGGGCCTCCAGCGGGGTCACCCACGCCGAGACGGACGTGGCGAAGGACTTCCCGAGGAACGGGCCGAGCGGTACGTACTCCCATGCCTGGATGTCGCGCGCCGACCAGTCGTTGAGGAGCGACAGCCCGAAGACATGGTCACGGAAGGACGCCTGGTCCACCGGACTGCCCTGCCGGGAGGGCGTGCCGACGACGAAGCCGACCTCCGCCTCGATGTCGAGCTTGACGGAGGGGCCGAAGACCGGCGCCGGGTCGGCGGGCGCCTTGCGCTGGCCCGACGGGCGCGTCACATCCGTACCGGACACGACGATCGTGCCCGCCCTGCCGTGGTAACCGATCGGCAGATGCTTCCAGTTGGCGGGCAGCGCGTCTCCGTCGGGGCGGAAGATCCGGCCCACATTGGTGGCGTGGTGCTCGCTCGCGTAGAAGTCGACATAGTCCGCGATCTCGTACGGCAGATGCAGCGTGACCGAGCCGAGCGGATGGAGCAGGGGCTCTATGTCCGCGCGGTGCGCGGGCACCGTGACCCACGCGGTGAGGGCCCGGCGGACATCGCGCCAGGCCGTACGGCCCGCCGCCATCAGGGGGTTGAGGCTCGGCCGGGCCAGCAGTGCGGCGTACGGGGAGCCCAGGGCGTGCGCCGCCGCTCCCGCGTCGAGCACGTGGTCGCCGATACGGACCCCGAGCCGGCGGCGGTCGGGCTCGTCGGCGGTGGAGAACACTCCGTACGGGAGGTTGTGCGGACCGAAGGGGTCTCCCTCGGCCGGTTCGAGCGGGCTCTGCTCGGGCATTGGTGCTGCCTCGCTTTCCGGATCGATGCAGGACACGTTACGTCGCTGTTGCCCAGCCGCGGCAGTGGTGAAAAGTCCGTCTTGACCCAAAAGTGCGGAGTGTTACGGGTAGTTCGCGGAGCGTACCCGCGGTAGCCCCCGCGACGGACCTGTTCCCTCGTCAGATCGCCGCCGCTCGGGCCGTTCGCGCCGCGCGCACCGCCCGCGCGCGGTCCGGCCCGTCCGCGTCGCCGTGCGCGCGATCACCCCGCCGTGCGCGGAACGCGTTTCTCCCAGGTCCGGTGGAAGACCACCTCCGCGCCGTCCCGGCAGATCACCTCGTTGGACGTGATGAAGTCGTCCACGTCGCAGCTGATCTCGGAGCGGGTCTCGACCCGCGCGTCCCAGGCCGACTCGGGCCGGTGCAGCCGGATCCGCCAGTCCGAGCGGGCGGTGGCCGACAGCGGGTCGCTCTCCTGGATCATGTACGTCTCCAGCGCGTCCTCGGTGAATTCGAGACCGTCCGGATAGACGCGGGTACCGCCGTAGCGCGGATCGACCTCCAGCCGCCACAGCCCCCGCGCCACGTCCCGGGTCACCAGCCGCTCGGGCCGCTCCTCGTCCAGGGTCACCGGCGAGACCACGCCCATCGGTTCGGCCTGCTCGGGCGGTTCGAACGAGATCGCCCGGTCAGCGGCGGCGGTGGCGGCGGTGGCCGTACGGACCGGGAGTTCGAGCGAGCTGCCCGCCGGGTCCAGGGTGAAGCCCGCCGACTCCGCGCGCGGCCAGATCCACGGCCAGTACGCGGACGAGACCGCGAGCCTGATGCGGTGTCCCGGCGGGAAGGTGTGCCCGATGCCGTTCAGCTCGAAGGTGACGTCCTCGGTCGCGCCCTCGGGCCAGGGCGCGATCCGGTCGCGGCCCTTCCTGGCCGACAGATTGAGGACACCGCGCGTGACGAGGGTGGACGAGCCGTCCGGCGCGACATCGCAGAGCCGGGCGATCGCCTGTCCCGAGAGGACGTCCAGCCGCAGCCGCAGCCGGACGCGCGGGCGGCCCAGGATCTCGGTCAGCCCGCCGGTGACGGGGATCTCGAAGCAGGCGGACTTCGCGTCCTCGTCGCGCTGGTCGGGCGGCAGATCCGCGTCATTGCCGAACGGGAAGAAGCGGCCCGCGTCCAGCCCCGTCTGCTGCGGGGAATCGACGGCCACCGGCTCGCCCTGGAAGGCGTACGGGACGACGGTGACGTTCGGCGAGGGCCAGGAGGGCTCGCCCGCCCAGCGGCCCGGCAGCTCGGGATAGACGGTCGCGGGCGGGTGCGAGGCGCTGATCCAGGAGCGCAGCGGCGGCTCGGCCATGATCCCCGTGTCCGCGCCCTTCAGCCACTGGTCCCACCAGCGCAGGGTCTCCTGGAGGAAGCCGATCGCCGGGCCCGGCGGCAGCCCCCGGTCCGGGTACTGATGCGACCAGGGCCCGATCAGCCCCCGTACCCGCGCCGGGTCCAGGTGCTCGACGAGCCGCAGCACGGTGTCGCGGTACGGGTCGTGCCAGCCGCCGACGGCCAGGACCGCCGCCTCGATCGCGCCGTAGTCCTCGCAGACGCTGCCGTGCCGCCAGTACGCGTCCCGGGTCTGGTGGGCCAGCCAGGTGTGGATGAGGGGCTCGACGGCTTCGAGGCGGTCCAGCCACATCTCGCGCCAGCCCTCCCCGGCGAACGCCGGGTCCGGCGGGCGGGCGACGAAGGCCAGCATCGTCGCCGCCCAGGCGTGCATGTCCACGGCGAGCACCGAGCCGCCCATGTAGTGGACGTCGTTGTCGTAGCGGTCGTCGGACGAGCAGACGGTGACGATCGCCTTCAGGGGCTCCGGTGCGAGGGCGGCGAGCTGGAGCGCGTTGAAGCCGCCCCAGGAGATCCCGAACATGCCCACGCGGCCGGTGCACCAGGGCTGCGCGGCGAGCCAGTTGATCACCTCGACGCCGTCGGCCAGCTCGGTCGCGTCGTACTCGTCCCCCGGCAGCCCCTCGCTGTTGCCGTGCCCGCGCACATCGACCCGTACGGACGCGTAGCCGTGGCCCGCGTACCAGGGGTGGCGCTGCCAGTCGCGCGGGGCCGTCCAGTCGCTCAGCCGGTACGGCAGATATTCGAGCAGCGCGGGGACGGGCTCGTCGGTGACCGGGCGCCAGACGCGCGCGTACAGCCGGGTGCCGTCGGGGAGGGGGATGCGCAGGTCCGTGTGGGTCGTCTCGTACGGGAAGTCGGTGCGGATGGTGGGGGGCATACCGGTCACCTCGGCGGACGGTGCGGGAGAGGCGGGAGGGCTTGGTGGAAGTGGCTCGGTGGACGGGGCCGGCGGACCGGGCTCAGCGGACCGGGCTCAGCGGACCGGGCTCAGCGGACGGGCTCAGTGGACGGGCTCAGTGGACCGGGCTCAGTGGACCGGGTGCATGGTCCGGCGCAGCCAGGGCGCCGCCGCGACCACCGCCAGACCGGCCACGACCGCGATGGCGCCGTTCACGCCGAAGTACGCGGGCTGCGAGACCTGCCCGTACAGCTTCACGGTCTGCGCCTGGATGCCGTTGGCGAGGGCCAGCGACAGGAACCAGAGCGCCAGGGTCTGGCCGGCGAACGCCTTGGGCGCGAGCTTGGTGGAGGCGGAGAGCCCGGAGGTCTCCACCAGGATGTCGCCGAGGCCGAGCAGCAGATACGAGCCGACGATCCACCAGGCGGCCATCCGGTAGTCGGCGCTGCCGTGCCCGGAGGTGGGCAGCACCATCAGCAGGAAGGACAGACCGCCGAGGATCACCCCGATCGCGATCTTGTTGGAGGCGTGCGGCTGGCGGCGGCCCATCCGGACCCAGACGGCGGCGACGACGGGCGCGAGCGCGACCTCGAAGGCGCCGAGCGCGGACGCGTACCACCCGGCGGGGAAGCCGAAGCCGAGGATCGACGTGCCGGCGTTGGTCGAGGCGAGCAGGATCATCGTCGAGTACGCCTGGAACAGGATGAAGTTGAAGAAGACGGAGGCTATGAACAGCACCAGGTACGGGCGCAGCCGGCCGCGCTCCTCGGCGGTCACCCGCGGGCTGCGGAACATCACCACGAAGTAGACGACGGGCGCCATCACCGAGAGCACGGTGAGGACGTCGGCGAAGCGGCCGATGGTGAGCCAGCCCGCCGGCGAGAGCGCGACCGCCAGGGCGGCGATCACGAGCGCGCCCATGATCATCAGCCGTACGGCCCGGCGCATCGGCTCCGGCGCGAGCGCGAACTCGGCGCCCTGCTTGCGTCCGGCCAGGTGACGGCGGCCCACCACGTACTGGACGAGACCGAGGGTCATCCCGACGGCGGCGGCCGAGAACGCGGCGTGCCAGCCGGAGTGGTCGCCGAGCCAGCCGGTGACGAGCGGGCCGAGGAAGGCACCGATGTTGATCGCCATGTAGTAGAGGGCGAAACCGGCGTCCCTGCGCTCGTCCTCGGTGCGGTAGAGCGTGCCGACCATGGCCGACACATTCGGCTTGAGCAGGCCCGTACCGGCGCTGATCAGACCGAGGCCCGCCCAGGTCATGCCCGCCGTGGGGACGGCCATGGCGTAGTGCCCGAGGGCGATCAGAACGCCGCCCCAGAGCACCGCGCGGTACGAGCCGAGGATCCGGTCGGCGAGCCAGCCGCCGGCCACCGAGAGCAGGTAGACGAGCGTCCCGTAGGCCGCCGCGACGGAGGCCGCCGTACCGTCGGCCATGCCCAGGCCGCCGTCCTGGACCGTGGCGACGAAGTAGAGGACGAGGACGGCCTGCATCCCGAGGAATGAGAAGCGCTCCCAGACCTCGAGACCGGACAGCGTCAGCAGACCGCGGGGATGGCCGAGAAAGGCGTGATCATCGCCGGGCGGTGGCTGCTCCGCGTTCGCTCGGGGTTCGGTCGTTGTTCCGGACAAAAGCGCTACTCCTGGTTGTATGGCTGTTCCGAACATACCGGCGGGTCCGGGAAGGCGCCCACGGTGATCGAAAGGCGACCGGATACGCTGACTTGAGTGAAGGCAGCGACACATCGACAATCCGTGTGATCGTCAGCAGACAGGAGTACCTCTCGTGACCGTCGTCGGGCTGTTCGGGCTGAGCGTGCGGGACCAGGCTCTTGAGGCCGATGTCCAGACCGGGTTGGCGGCCGTCGAGGCGGGACTGCTCGATGCCACCAAGAGCGACGTGCCCTTCATCACGGAGGCGGCGCAGCACCTGGTACGAGCCGGCGGCAAACGTTTCAGGCCGTTGTTGGTCATGCTCGCGTCACAATTCGGTGATCCGTACGCGCCCGGTGTCGTCCCCGCGGCGGTGGTCGTCGAGCTGACCCATCTCGCGACGCTGTACCACGACGACGTGATGGACGAGGCCGAGGTCCGCCGGGGCGTCGCCAGCCCCAACGCCCGCTGGGGCAATTCGGTCGCCGTCCTCACGGGCGACTTCCTCTTCGCGCGCGCGTCACACATCCTGGCCGACCTGGGGCCCGAGGCGGTACGGGTCCAAGCCGAGGCGTTCGAACGGCTGGTGACGGGCCAGATCCTGGAGACGGCGGGTCCGCGCGACGGACGCGACCCGGTCGCGCACTACCTCGACGTCCTCGGCGGCAAGACCGGTTCGCTGATCGCCGTCTCCTGCCGCTTCGGCGCGATGACCTCCGGCGCGGACGACTCGGTCGTCGACATCCTCACCCAGTACGGCGAGCGGCTCGGCGTCGCCTTCCAGCTGGCGGACGACGTACTCGACATCGCCAGCGACTCGCACGAGTCGGGCAAGATGCCCGGCACGGATCTGCGCGAGGGCATTCACACGCTGCCGGTGCTGCTGCTGCGGGCCCAGGCCGAGGCGCACGGCGCACCCGAGGACCTCGCGCTGGTCGAGCTCCTGGACGGCGATCTGGCGGACGACGAGCGGCTCTCGGAGGCGCTGCGGCTGCTGCGCGCGCACCCGGCCCTGGAGCAGGCGCGCAGGGACACGGTGCGGTACGCGCAGGAGGCGCGGGCGACGCTCGCACCCCTGCCCGACGGGTACGCGAAGTCCGCGCTGATCGAGCTGTGCGATGCCGTGGTCCACCGGGCGGGCTGACGGGGCGTCCGCCTCAGGGCGGAACGTTGTCTTCCCCTAGTGGATGCGGGAAGCATCTCATCGGTATGTCATCCCAGAGCAGTACGGGAAGTTGCGCCCCGGGTCTGACGCTTATATCGAGGCCGTTTGGTCAGATGGTTAACACCACTCCTGACCAATTCGGGTGAGACTGGCGGCGCGGAGTGGACGAGTGCACGAGACCGAAGGCCGCCGACCACGGAGGTAGAGCACACATGGCACCGAACGACAGCGCACGGATCACCGAGGAGGACAGGGAGCCCGGCGAGGGCCGCCGCAAGGCGGCGCGCTACGCGCTCCCCGTCGCGGTGGCGGGGGTGGCTGCGGCGACCATCGGGCTCGTCCCGGCACTCGCCGCGACCGGCGACCCCGAACTGCCGCGGATCAGCGCGCAGCAACTCATCGAGAAGATCGCCGCGTCGGAGACCGAGCAGCTCTCGGGCTCCGTGAAGATCACCACGGATCTGGGGCTCCCGTCACTGGCCGGCCTCGGCGACCTGGCGGGCGGCGCGCTCGCAGGCAAGGGCGGGCCGGGCGGTTCCGGCGCCACCGACGGCTCGACCGCGGACCCGAACGCCAAGCTGATGGAGCTCAGCTCGGGCACGCACACGCTGCGCGTCGCGGTGGACGGTCCCGACAAGCAGCGGCTGTCGATCCGTGACACCGCCGCCGAGTACAGCCTGATCCACAACGGCGGCGAGGTCTGGGCGTACGACAGCGCCTCCAACGAGGCGTACCACGTACGGGCCCCGAAGGACGCGGCCAAGGGCGGCGCGGCCGAGGACGGCGGCAAGCACGCCCCGAAGGACGCGCTGAAGGATGTCCCGGCGACGCCCAAGGAGTTCGCCGAGCAGGCGCTGAAGGCCGCGGGCGGCACGACGTCCGTGACCGTCGACGGTACGGCGAAGGTCGCCGGGCGCGACGCGTACCAGCTGCTCATCAAGCCGAAGCAGAGCGGTTCGACGGTCGGCTCGATCAAGGTCGCGGTCGACGCGAAGACCGGTACCCCGCTGAAGTTCACGCTCTCGCCGAGCAGCGGTGGCAAGGCCGTGGTCGATGTCGGCTTCACCGAGGTCGACTTCGCCAAGCCCGCCGCCTCCACGTTCGACTTCACGCCGCCCAAGGGCGCGAAGGTGACGCGAGGCGACGACAAGGGCGCGGGCGACGCGAGCGGGATCCCGGAGCTGCCCAAGGGCCACGACAGCGCCAAGGGGCCGAAGGAGCTGGGCGATCCGAAGGTCATCGGCGAGGGCTGGAACGCCGTCTACGAGCTGAACACCGGCGCCGGCGAGGGCGTCACGGGCGCGGCGAAGCCGGGCGATGTCCCGGCCGAGGCGCAGCAGTTCCTGGACGCGCTGGGTGGCAAGGTCACCGGGAAGTTCGGCTCGGGCACGGTCTTCAAGACCCGCCTGATCAACGCCCTGATGACGGACGACGGCAGGGTGTACGTCGGCGCGGTGACGCAGGACGCGCTGGTCAAGGCCGCCAACGCGGCGAAGTAACGATCCGGCTGGTCCGGCCGGTCCGGCCCGACCGGTCTGTTCGGTCTGTTCGGCTTGTTCCGCCCCGTCGTGCGCTGCGTACGGCGGGGCGGAACGCTGACCGGGGCCGGTCCGTTCTCGTACTGCCGGGAGGTGACGGACGGCGTACGGCCGACGACGGGACGACGGGACCGGGGGAGCGGGAGCGAGATGACAGCCGTGCTCGACGAGAACCATGCGCACGAGGTGCGTGACGGGCGCGCGGTGATCGAGACGCGCGGACTCACCAAGCGGTACCGCGGCGGGCAGCTCGCCGTGGACCGGCTCGACCTCTCCGTCCCCGCCGGCAGTGTCTTCGGCTTCCTCGGCCCCAACGGCTCGGGCAAGACGACCACGATCCGGATGCTGATGGGACTGATCGAGCCGACCGCGGGCTCGGCCTCGCTCCTCGGCCGTCCCATGCCCCGCGCGGCCCGCGCCGTGCTCCCCGAGGTCGGTGCCCTCATCGAGGGGCCCGCGCTGTACGGGTACTTGTCGGGCAGGGACAACCTCGTACGGTACGACTCCGCCGACCCGACCGCCGACCCCCGTACCCGCCGTGCCCGGGTGACCGACGCCCTGGACCGGGTCGGGCTGACCGCCGCGGCGGGCAAGCGGGCGAAGGCGTACTCCCTCGGGATGAAGCAGCGGCTCGGGCTCGCGTCGGCGCTGCTGCGACCGCGCGGGCTGCTGGTGCTCGACGAGCCCACGAACGGTCTGGACCCGCAGGGCATGCGGGAGATCAGAACCCTGATACGGGAGCTGGCGGCGGACGGCACGACCGTCTTCCTGTCCTCGCATCTCCTCGACGAGATCGAGCAGGTGTGCACGCACGTCGCCGTGATGGCCCAGGGACGGCTGATCACCCAGGGGCCGGTCGCCGAGCTGGCGGCCGGGACCCGGGGGCGGCTGGCCGTGACCACCCCCGACCCCGGCGAGGCCGCCCGGGTGCTGAAGGAGCTGGGGGTCACGGATGTGGTCGTGGCGGAGGACCGGGTGAGCGGCGAACTGCCCACGGGCGGGGCGGAGCCGGTGGACCCCGCCGACCTCAACGCGGCGCTCGTACGGGCCGGGGTACGGGTACGGGCCTTCGGCCAGGAGCGCGCCTCGCTGGAGGACGCCTTCGTCGCGCTGACGGGGGAGGGCTTCGATGTCGCGGGCTGAGGCGGGCGCGCCGGGTGTGGCGGGCGCCGGGGCGGGCGTGCCGGATGTGGCGGGCGCGGGACCGGTGGAGCCCGGGACCCGGGACAGGGAGCGCCGGCTCCGGTGGACGTTCGGGCTGCTGTACTCCGAGGTGACCACCACCTTCCGGCGCTGGCGGACCCTCGCGCTGCTGGGTGTGCTCGCCGCCGTACCCGTCCTCATCGGGATCGCCGTGAAGATCGAGACGAGCGACGGCGGGGGAGTGGGGCCGGGGGGCGGGCCGAACGGCCCCGCGTTCCTGACACAGATCACCAACAACGGACTGTTCCTGGTCTTCGCCGCGCTCGCCGCGACGCTGCCCGTCTTCCTGCCGATGGCGGTGGGGGTCATCGCGGGCGACGCGATCGCGGGCGAGGCCAACGGCGGGACGCTGCGCTATCTGCTGGTCGCGCCGGCCGGCCGTACGAGACTGCTGCTCGCCAAGTACGCGTCCACGCTGGCCTTCTGCCTGGTCGCGACGCTCGTCGTGGCGGTCTCGGCGCTCGCCGTCGGCGCGCTGCTCTTCCCGCTGGGTGAGGTCACCACCATCTCGGGCACCCGTATCTCCTTCGGCGACGGGCTGCTGCGGGCCCTGCTGATCGCGGTGGTCGTCGCCGCTTCGCTGGTGGGGCTGGCGGCGGTCGGTCTGTTCATCTCGACCTTGACCAACAGCGGGATCGCGGCGATGGCCGCGACCGTCGGGCTGCTGATCACGGTGCAGATCCTGGACACGATCCCGCAGTTGCACGCGATACAGCCGTATCTCTTCTCGCACCACTGGCTGTCCTTCGCGGATCTGCTGCGCGAGCCGTTCTACTGGGACGACATCGGCAGGAACCTGGGGCTCCAGGCGCTGTACGCGGCGGTGTTCGGCTCGGCGGCCTGGGCGCGGTTCACGGCGAAGGACATCACCGTCTGAGCCACGAGGCGTCCCCCTCCGGCGAGGAGGTGCGGCTGCCCGCGTGCGCACAGATTGCAGCACGCGGGCAGTCGCGGTCAGGGAAGGCGCCGCGCCCCGTTCCCGGAGGGGCCGGGGAGAGGCCGGGAGGTTCAGAAGGTGAGGCGCCAGCTGTCGATGTAGCCGGTGTCCTGGGCGGCCACGTCCTGGACCCGGAGCCGCCAGACGCCGTTCGCGGTCTCGCTCGACGCGTTCACCGTGTAGGTGGCGATCACGTTGTCGGCCGAGTCGTTGCCGCTGGAGTTCTTCAGCCGGTAGGCCGTCCCGCTCGGGCCGATCAGGTCGATGACCACGTCACCCCGCCAGGTGTGCTTGATGTCCACACCCACCTTGAGCGCGGCGGGGGCGTTGCCCGTACGGCCGGAGACGGTCACCGCCGAGGTGATGGTGGGGCCGTTGTCCGGGATGGTGACGTCGTCGAGGGTCTCGAAGACCTCGCCCGACGGACCGGAGGAGTTCGCCGACAGCGTCCACACCGCGTAGGCGACGGCGTCGCTGTTGCGGTCGAGCGCGGTGTCGTTGATGTTCGCCGTGGTGTCGCAGGAGGAGTGGTAGCAGCGGTCGAAGGACTGCCCCGAGGTGCCGCCCCACTTCTGCGCCTGCGCGGCGGTCTTGATGTAGTCGGCGCCGCTGAAGAGCCCGCCGACGGGGACGCCCACGTTCTTGAACGGAGCGTGGTCCGAGCGGCCGTCGCCCTCGGTCTCGATCTCCGTCGCGACGCCGAGACCCGCGTAGTAGTCCTTGAAGGTCTGCTCGATGGCCGGGTCGTCGTCATAGACGAAGTAACCGGGGTTCGGGCTGCCGATCATGTCGAAGTTCAGATAGCCGCTGATCTTCGACCGCTCGGCGGTCGGCAGGTTGTTGACGTAGTACCGCGAGCCGACCAGCCCCAGCTCCTCCGCGCCCCACCAGGCGAACCGCAGGTGCTTCGCCGGCTGGAGCTGCGCCCGGGAGACGGCGAGCGCGGTCTCCAGGATGGCCGCGGAGCCCGATCCGTTGTCGTTGATCCCGGCGCCCGAGGTGACCGAGTCGAGATGCGAACCGGACATCACGACCTGGTTCGGATCGCCGCCCGGCCAGTCGGCTATCAGGTTGTAGCCGGTGGCGCCGCCGGAGGTGAACTGCTGGACGGAGGTGGTGAACCCGGCCGCGTCCAGCTTGCCCTTGACGTAGTTGACGGAGGCCAGATAGCCGGCGCGGCCATGGGCGCGGTTGCCGCCGTTGGCGGCGGCGATGGACGAGAACTGGGTGAGATGCGCCTTGACATTGGCGAGCGGTATGTCGGGGGCCGCGAGCGCGGCGGGCGCGGACTGTGCCGGTCTCTTGGCGACCGGAGGCGCGGCGGGCGCCGCTGACACGGCGGGCGCGGCGGCGGCGAGCAGTCCGGCGACCGCGAGTCCGGCGACCGCGGCCGTGGCGCCGCGGGTCGGTATCCGGCCGGTTCGGACGGGCCGACCGGGTATGCGGTGCGCTCCGGGAACGGAGAGTTTCATGTGGGGGCTCCGGATTCCGTACGGGGACAGGACGGAACGTGCGAGACGCCCCACGGCGACGATGGCGCGGGGCGTTGGAGCTGGTGGCGCCGGTGGTGCCGATCGAGAAGCTGATCGTGGTGCTGAAGCTGTTGGTGCGCTGTGCGTGCTGAATGCTCGGGGAGAGCTTGACTCGCCGTCAAGAGCGGAAACCGGTCAGTGGTGTTCGCTGACCGGACATGTCCCGTTTCCCTGGCGGTTTCGGGGCATGTCGTGGGCCTGACGGGACTCGGGCGGTACCCGGCCGCCCGAGTCCCGGCGCTCCTCCGCGTACGGCTGGTCATGCGCGTACGGCTGGTCATGCTCGCACTCCGGCTCGTCCGGAAGGCGGACGGCGGCCGGATTCACCGCCCGGCCGTTTTCTCCTCCGCGACCGGGATCGGTGCGCCCGCCTGTGCCGGGGCCGTTGCCTCTACCGCCGCCGCCGCCGCCGCCGCTGCCTCGGCCTCCGCCTCCGCCGTGAGGCGCAGCGCCTCCGCCCGCGTACGGCGTGCGTTCCGCAGCGCGTCCCAGGTCAGGATCGCCAGGGCCAGCCAGACCAGTGAGAAGCCCGCCCACCGCTCCGGCGGCATCGCCTCGTGGAAGTACGTGATCCCCAGGACGAACTGGAAGACCGGGGCCAGATACTGGAGCAGGCCCAGCGTCGACAGCGGTACCCGGATCGCCGCCGCGCCGAAGCAGACCAGCGGCAGCGCGGTGACCACGCCCGTGGCGGCGAGCAGGGCCATCTGGCCCGTGCCCTCCGAGCCGAAGGTGGCCGACCCGGACGCGCCCAGCCACACCAGATAGCCGAACGCGGGCAGGAACAGGACCGCGGTCTCGGCTGCCAGCGACTCCAGACCGCCGAGGTTGATCTTCTTCTTGACCAGGCCGTAGGTCGCGAACGAGAAGGCCAGGACGAGCGAGATCCAGGGCGGCTGCCCGTACCCGATGGCGAGGACCAGCACGGCGGCCAGGGCGATGAAGACCGCCGTCCACTGGGCGGGCCGCAGCCGTTCCTTGAGCAGCAGGACCCCCATGGCGATCGTCACCAGCGGGTTGATGAAGTAGCCCAGAGACGCTTCGACGACATGGCCGGTGTTGACCGCCCAGATGTAGAAACCCCAGTTGAGGGAGATCGTGAGGGCGGCCACGGCGATGAGCCCCAGCTTGCGGGGCTGCCGTATCAGCTCCGGTATCCAGCCCCAGCGGCGCAGCACCAGCAGCCCGATGGCGACGAACGCCAGCGACCAGACCATCCGGTGGGCCAGGATCTCCATCGCCCCGGCCGGTTCGAGCAGGGGCCAGTAGAGCGGGACCAGCCCCCACATCCCGTAGGCCCCGATCCCGTACAGCAGCCCCGCCCGCTGGGCAGGCAGTCCCGCCCGCTGGTCGCCCTTCGCCTTCACTGGCCCTCCCCGCCGCACATGCGCCGACCCGGCGCGGCGCCCCCAAGAAGGTAGCGCCGCGCGGGCCGCGATGTCATGTCCGTATCGTCATACGGTCATGACGCGTAGGCGCCCGGGTGTCAGCTCTTGAGCGCCTCGGCGATCGTGTCGGCGAGCGGGGTGGTGGGGCGGCCGGTCAGCCGGGCCAGATCCCCCGTCGTCCCGGCCAGCAGTCCGCGCTCGATCGCGTGGTCGACGTCCACCAGGAGCGCGGCCATCGGCTCGGGCACGCCGGCGCCGGTGAGGATCCCGAGCACCGTCTCGGCCGGCACGTTGTTGTACGCGATGGTCCTGCCGGTCTGCCGCGACAGCTCCGCCGCGTACTCGCCCAGCGACCACGCCGTGTCGCCGCTCAGCTCGTACGCCGTGTTCAGGTGGCCCTCGCCGGTCAGTACGGCCGCCGCGGCGGCGGCGTAGTCCGCGCGGGCGGCGGAGGCGATCCGGCCCTCGCCCGCGGCGGCGACGACGGCGTCGTGCTCCAGTACGGGCGCGAGGTTCCCGGTGTAGTTCTCGGTGTACCAGCCGTTGCGCAGGAAGGTGTACGGCAGCCCGGAATCGAGGATCAGCCGCTCGGTCGCCTTGTGCTCGTCGGCCAGCCGGAGATCGGCGTCGGGCCCGCCCAGGATGCCGGTGTACGCGAGCTGGGCCACGCCGGCCGCCCGCGCCGCGTCGATGACGGCGGCGTGCTGCGGCACGCGCTGCCCGACCTCGCTGCCGGAGATCAGCAGGACCCGGTCCCCGGCCCGGAACGCGTCCGTCAGCGTCTCGGGGTGGCTGTAGTCGGCGACCCGCTGTTCGACACCGCGCGCCACCAGACCCGCGGCCTTCTCCTTGTTCCGCACGACGACGGCGATCCCGTCGGCCGCGACGCCGTCGGTCAGCAGGGATTCGACGACCAGGCGGCCGAGATGTCCGGTGGCTCCGGTGACGACGATGCTCATGGGGGGCTCCAGTTCGAGTGGATTTGCCGGGATCGGCACTCTCTGTCACTCACCCTAAGGGCAGCACTAACCAGGCGTAAGTACCCACCTTGAAGTAAGGTACTGGCATGGCCGTAAGGGAAAACCCGGGGAAGCCGGCGGACTGGTGGAAGCCGGAGAACATGAGGGCGGGGCAGCCGGACGTCAGCCCGTCCATGTGCCCGTCCCGGATCGTCCTGGAGCACGTCACCAGCCGCTGGGGCGTGCTGGTGCTCGGCGCGCTGCTGGAGCGCTCCTACCGCTTCAGCGAACTGCGGCGCGGGATCGGCGGGGTCAGCGAGAAGATGCTCGCCCAGACGCTCCAGACCCTGGAACGCGATGGCTTCGTCCACCGCGATGCCAAGCCCGTGATCCCGCCGCGCGTGGACTACTCCCTGACCGAGCTGGGCCGGGAGGCCGCCGAGTACGTGAGCGATCTGGGGCGCTGGACGGAACGACGGCTGGACGACGTGTTCAAGGCCCGGCAGGCATACGACGAGGCCCGGACCTCGTAGGAGATCCGGGCCCCGGAGAACCGGAACGTTCCTGAAGACGCCTTAACCGACGACGGTCCACGTGTCGCCACCGGCGAGCATCGTGGCCAGATCGCCCTTGCCCTGCCGCTCGACGGCCGCGTCCAGCTGGTCCGACATCAGGGTGTCGTAGACGGGCCGCTCGACGCTGCGCAGCACCCCGATGGGGGTGTGGTGCAGCGTGTCCGGGTCGGCGAGGCGGGAGAGCGCGAAGGCGGTGGTGGGGCTGGTGGTGTGGGCGTCGTGGACGAGGATCTGGGATGCGTTGTCGGGTGTGACGGTGACGACGTGGAGGTCGCCGGTGGCGGGGTCGCGGACCACGCCTTTCTGGCCGTCGATGCCGAAGCGGATGGGCTGTCCGTGTTCGAG
>NZ_JBIUSY010000013.1:0-148432 GCF_044741565.1 Streptomyces sp. NPDC088147
GGTACTGCAGGGGGGACCCTGTGGGAGAGTAGGACGCCGCCGAACAATTTTTGATGGGAATGCCCCGCACCTTTGGTGCGGGGCATTTCTGCGTTCGGGGGAACACTCACTTTTGCCCTTTTCCTCACCCCCCTGCGTCGGTGTGCCGGCCCTGAGGGTAGGGTCAGGAGGCATCGTTGGCACGTTCCACACAGGAGGCCCCCGGGTGGAGGTCCAGGAGACTCGCGTTCAGACGGACCGGGTGCTCACCATCCCCAACATCCTCAGCATGGCCCGCCTCGTCGGCGTACCGCTCTTCCTGTGGCTGATCCTGCGCCCCGAGTTCGGCGGGCCGAAGAGCGATGGATGGGCCTTGCTGGTGCTCATGCTGAGCGGCGTCAGCGACTATCTCGACGGCAAGCTCGCCCGCCGCTGGAACCAGATCAGCAGCCTGGGGCGACTTCTCGACCCCGCGGCCGACCGGCTCTACATCCTTTCCACCCTGGTTGGCCTCACCTGGCGGGAGATTCTTCCCCTCTGGCTCACCGCGGCCCTCGTGGCCCGGGAACTGATGCTTCTGGTCATGGTGGCCATCCTTCGCAGGCACGGCTATCCGCCTCCCCAGGTGAACTTCCTGGGCAAGGCGGCTACCTTCAACTTGATGTACGCCTTCCCGCTGCTGCTCCTCAGTGACGGAAGCGGCTGGCTTGCGTCACTCGCTGAAGTTTTCGGATGGGCGTTCGCTATTTGGGGTACAAGTCTCTATTGGTGGGCAGGGATCCTGTATGTGGTCCAGGTCCGTCGGCTTGTCAAGGCGGACAACGTGGCCGACTGAACTCGTCGATGTGGTGCCGCGCAGTGTCGCCGGCCCGCGCCCGACGTCAATGGGGCCTCTGTCCAGACGGGTGAAGTCGGCGAGACCGTCTCTTCAAGGAGGACGCTTCCGACATGAAGGCCGTCGTGATGGCCGGTGGCGAAGGTACTCGACTTCGCCCCATGACCTCAAGCATGCCCAAGCCGCTCCTGCCGGTCGTCAATCGACCGATCATGGAGCATGTGCTGCGGTTGCTCAAGCGCCATGGGCTCAGTGAGACCGTCGTAACCGTGCAATTCCTCGCCTCTCTCGTCAAGAATTATTTCGGTGACGGTGAAGAGCTGGGCATGGAACTGACCTATGCCAACGAGGAGAAGCCGCTCGGCACCGCGGGGAGTGTGAAGAACGCGGAGGAGGCACTGAAGGACGACGCCTTCCTCGTTATTTCCGGTGACGCGCTCACCGATTTCGATCTGACCGACCTCATCGCCTTCCACAAGGAAAAGGGCGCACTGGTGACGGTGTGTCTGACCCGGGTGCCGAATCCTCTGGAATTCGGCATCACGATCGTGGACGAAGAGGGAAAGGTCGAGCGCTTCCTGGAGAAGCCCACCTGGGGACAGGTCTTCTCGGACACCGTGAACACGGGCATCTACGTGATGGAGCCCGAGGTCTTCGACTATGTCGAGGCCGACGTGTCGGTGGACTGGTCCGGTGATGTCTTCCCTCAGCTGATGAAGGAGGGCAAGAAGGTCTACGGCTATATCGCCGAGGGCTACTGGGAGGACGTCGGCACGCACGAGAGCTACGTCAAGGCCCAGGCCGATGTGCTCGAAGGCAAGGTCGACGTCGATATCGACGGCTTCGAGATCTCACCGGGCGTGTGGATCGCCGAAGGCGCCGAGGTCCATCCCGACGCCGTTCTGCGCGGGCCGCTGTACATCGGTGACTACGCCAAGGTCGAGGCCGACGCGGAGATTCGCGAGCACACCGTCGTCGGATCCAATGTCGTCGTCAAGACCGGCGCGTTCCTCCATAAAGCCGTCGTCCACGACAACGTCTACATCGGGCAGCACAGCAATCTGCGCGGCTGTGTGATCGGCAAGAACACGGACATCATGCGCGCCGCCCGGATCGAGGACGGCGCGGTCATCGGCGACGAGTGTCTCGTCGGCGAGGAATCGATCATCCAGGGCAATGTGCGGGTCTACCCGTTCAAGACCATCGAAGCCGGCGCCTTCGTCAACACATCGGTGATCTGGGAGTCCAGGGGGCAGGCGCATCTCTTCGGAGCGCGCGGTGTCTCCGGCATCCTGAACGTCGAGATCACGCCAGAAGTGGCGGTACGGCTCGCGGGGGCGTACGCCACGACCCTGAAGAAGGGCTCCACCGTCACCACGGCGCGTGACCACTCACGTGGTGCCCGTGCGCTCAAGCGCGCCGTCATCTCGTCATTGCAGTCCAGCGCCATCGACGTACGGGACCTGGAGAATGTCCCGCTGCCGGTGGCCCGGCAGCAGACAGCCCGGGGCAGCGCCGGCGGCATCATGATCCGTACCACGCCCGGGGTCCCGGACTCCGTGGACATCATGTTCTTCGACGAGCGCGGCGCCGACCTGTCGCAGGGCGGTCAGCGCAAGCTGGACCGGGTGTACGCGCGACAGGAGTACCGGCGCGCGTTCCCCGGGGAGATCGGAGATCTGCACTTCCCGGCCAGCGTCTTCGACTCGTACACGGGCTCGCTGCTGCGCAATGTCGATACGACCGGGATCGCGGAGGCCGGGCTGAAGGTCGTGGTCGACGCGTCCAACGGCAGCGCCGGTCTCGTGCTGCCCAGCCTTCTGGGCCGGCTCGGCGTCGACGCGCTGACCATCAACCCCGGCCTCGACGAGTCCCGGCCGACCGAGACGGCCGAGTCGCGCCGTTCGGGCCTCGTCAGGCTCGGTGAGATCGTCGCCTCGGCGCGGGCCGCGTTCGGGGTGCGGTTCGACCCCGTCGGCGAGCGGCTGTCACTGGTCGACGAGCGGGGCAGGATCATCGAGGACGACCGCGCCCTGCTGGTCCTGCTCGATCTCGTCGCGGCCGAGCGCCGCAGCGGCCGGGTGGCGCTGCCCGTGACCACCACGAGGATCGCCGAGCAGGTCGCCGCGTACCACGGCACGCAGGTGGAGTGGACGACCACCTCGCCGGACGATCTGACCCGGGTGGGCCGTGAGGAGACCACGATCTTCGGCGGCGACGGGCGTGGAGCCTTCATCGTGCCGGAGTTCAGCAGTGTCCTGGACGGTACGGCCGCCTTCGTGCGGCTGATCGGTCTGGTGGCGCGTACGCAGCTCACGCTGAGCCAGATCGACGCCCGTATCCCGCGTGCCCATGTGCTGCGCCGGGATCTGGCGACGCCCTGGGCCGTCAAGGGGCTGGTCATGCGCAGCGTCGTCGAGGCGGCCGGAGACCGGCAGGTGGACACGACGGACGGGGTGCGTGTGGTGGAGGCCGACGGCCGCTGGGTGATGGTGCTGCCCGACCCGGCCGAGGCCGTCACTCATCTGTGGGCGGAAGGTCCCGACGACGCGTCGGCGCAGGCGCTGCTCGACGAGTGGTCGTCGGTCGTGGACAGCGCAGGTCACTAGGGCCCTACGCGGGTGTGACACCGGTGTGCCGTACGGCGTGATCGACGGCCGTACGGCGCGCCGGTGGGGCCATTCGGCGGTAGCGGCCCCGACGTGCGACGATGTGCGTCATGTCGCAGCAGCCCCCCATTCGGAGCACCGGCTCTCCGCCGCCGCGCCCCGACGCGTCGATGTCGCTGCTGAACAATGTGATGGACCACAGCCTCGACGAGGGCTACGCGGAGGCGGCGGCGCGCAGAGACGCGGAGGAAGGCGGTCTGCCGCGCACGCTCAAGGCGAAGCTCGGCCTCGCCGCGGGGCTGGTGCTGGCGGCTTTCGTGGTCACCGTCGGCGCGGCCCAGGCGCGGATCTCGGCGCCCGTGGTGGCCAAGGAGCGCGAGGAACTCATCAGCCGGATCGACGCGGAGACCGCCACGGCGGACACGCTGGAGAGCGCGGTCGAGAAGCTGCGCGCCGAGGTGGGTGAACGCCAGCGCGCGGCCCTGCGGGCTCACGGCGGCGACCAGGGCGAGCTGGTCGCTCTGCTCGCGGGTGCGACGCCGGTGCACGGTCCTGGTGTGCAGCTCGTGGTGGACGACGCCAAGGACGCCGAGTCCGGTGGTGACGGGCCGCGGGAGAGCAGCGGCTTCTCCGACACGGGCCGGGTGCGCGACCGCGATATGCAGCGCGTCGTCAACGGGCTGTGGGAGTCGGGCGCGGAAGCGATCGCGATCAATGGACAGCGGCTGACCTCGCTGTCCGCGATCCGGGCCGCGGGCGACGCCATACTGGTCGACAACAGACCGCTGGTGCCGCCGTACACGGTGCTCGCGGTGGGGGACGGGAAGAAGCTGAGCACCGCGTTCCAGGACAGCGCCGACGGTCAGTATCTGCACGCGCTCCAGGAGAACTTCGGTATTCGCACCAGCATCTCGGATCAGGAAGAGGTGCGTCTGCCTGCCGCGCCGAGCCTGATCGTACGTACAGCAGAGCCGAAGGCCGCCGACGCCGGGAAGGGCAACGGACAGGGCGCGGCCAACACCGGGAAGGGCACATCGTGATCGCCGTACTGGGCCTCGTCGTGGGAGTCGTGGTCGGATTGTTGGTCCGGCCCGAGGTGCCGGCGGTGGTCGAGCCCTATCTGCCGATTGCCGTCGTCGCCGCGCTCGACGCGGTCTTCGGGGGACTGCGCGCCATGCTCGACGGGATCTTCGTCGACAAGGTCTTCGTCGTCTCGTTCCTGTCGAACGTGGTCGTGGCCGCGCTGATCGTGTTCCTGGGCGACAAACTGGGCGTGGGCGCGCAGTTGTCCACCGGCGTGGTCGTCGTGTTCGGTATCCGTATCTTCTCCAACGCTGCCGCGATCCGCCGGCATGTGTTCCGGGCGTGAGGCCGATGAACGGCGGAGAGAACCCCAGGAACGAGAACGGTACGGGCGGCCCGTCGGAGCCGGAGAGCCAACAGCTCACGGGGCGTCAGAGGTTGGCCGCGGGGCTGTGGCCGCCGAGGGTCACCCGGGCCCAGCTGATCGTCGCCGTCCTGCTGTTCGTGCTCGGACTCGGGCTCGCCATCCAGGTCACCTCGAACAACGACGACAGCGCGCTGCGGGGCGCCCGTCAGGAGGACCTGGTGCGCATCCTCGACGAACTCGACAACCGTACGCAGCGCCTTGAGGACGAGAAGCAGCGTCTCGACGCCCAGCGCACCGAGTTGGAGACCAGCTCGGACCAGGCGGAGGAGGCGCGCAAGCAGACGCGGGAGAAGGAGCAGCAGCTGGGCATCCTGGCCGGCACGGTCGCGGCGCAGGGGCCCGGCATCACGCTGGCCATCGACGATCCCAGCGGCACGGTGGAGCCGGACATGCTGCTCGACGCGATCCAGGAGCTGCGGGCGGCGGGCGCCGAGGCCATCCAGGTCAATGACGTGCGGGTGGTCGCCGATACATACTTCTCGGGTACGGGGGGTGACGTTCAGGTGGATGGCAACCGAGTCGCCGCCCCGTACGTCTTCAAGGTCATCGGTAAGCCGCAGGATCTGGAGCCCGCCCTCAATATTCCGGGCGGAGTGGTCCAGACGCTGGAGAAGGAGCAGGCCACAGCCACGGTGACGCGTGCTGAGAAGATCATCGTGGACGCCTTGCGACCGGCGAAGCGTCCTGACTACGCTCGGTCGTCGTCGCAGTGAGGCAGGGGTGCATGGCAGCCGCCGTACGCGGGCATGAGGTTGCGGGGGGTCGGCGCACGATCAGCGTGGTGCGTGGTGGAAACTGTCCGGTGGATACGGACGTTGTCAAGATGTCCGGGTCGGCAGGTGTGTTCATTCAGGGTTCGTCCTGCCCCACGGGCGGGTCTGTTTCGGTCAAGGGGAATCGCCCGTGAAGTTGTTTGCGAAGTTGTTCGGCAAGAGCGCACGCGAGGAGAGCGGCACCGCCCGCCATCGCGCGTCGCGCCATGGCCAGAGCGAGGAGTCGGGCGGCGAGCGTCCGCTCTTCCGCGACCAGGTGGGTGGCGAGGCGCCCGGCGCGTCGTCTGTTGACCCTGCTGGTCCCGGCCGCATAGGTTTCGAGGACTCATCTGTCCCCGGGGGGCAGTCGCGGCAGGAGGATCCCTCTATGTCGGCCTTGCCTGTATGCACGAGGTGCGGACACCGGAACGCCGAAGCCAGCCGGTTCTGCTCCAACTGTGGCGCGCCACTGCGGGGCGGAGCGCCCGCGGAGCGCGCTTCGGAGACCACCTCGACGATCTCCATCTCGGGTCTTGAGGCGTATGACTCCGAGGTGACCGGTCAGACGTCGCTTCCCTCGCTCACGCCGGAGGCGCAGGCGGCGGTCGACGCGCTGCCGACGGGGTCGGCGCTCCTGGTGGTGCGCCGCGGTCCGAATTCGGGCAGCCGCTTCCTGCTGGACGGCGAGCTGACCACGGCCGGCCGTCATCCGGAGAGCGACATCTTCCTGGACGATGTGACCGTGTCGCGGCGCCATGTGGAGTTCCGCAGGGGTGCCGATGGCCGCTTCACCGTCTCGGACGTGGGCAGTCTGAACGGTACGTACGTCAATCGTGAGCGGATCGATTCGGTCCTGCTGGCGAACGGCGACGAGGTCCAGATCGGTAAGTACCGGCTGGTCTTCTACGCGAGCCAGCGGGGCGTGTGACCCTCAGGGAAGGTCCATGCTGCGCACACCGAAGGGCGGTGCCGGATCCGGTACCGCCCCCACGGGCGGGCCGCTGCTGAGCATCGGCGCGGTGCTCGCCCGGCTGCGGGACGAGTTTCCCGGCATCTCCATCTCCAAGATCCGGTTTCTGGAGGCGGAGGGCCTGGTCGAGCCGGACAGGACCCCCTCCGGTTACCGGAAGTTCAGTGACGGGGATGTCGAGCGGCTGGCCCGGGTGCTGCGGATGCAGCGCGACCACTATCTGCCCCTGAAGGTCATCAGGGAGCAGCTGGACGCCCTGGGGCGCGGCGAGCACGTCCAGCTGCCGAGTCCGCAGCGCGGGCCGCTGAGCGCCGTCCCGGAGGCGGAGCCCGGGGTTCAGACCGCCGCGCGAGTCGGCCGTGACGAGCTGCTGGCCGCCGCCGGGGTCGGTGAGAGTCTGCTCGACGAGTGGGAATCGTACGGTCTCATCACGCCGTTGCCGGACGGCGGCTACGACGCCGGGGCCGTCACCGTGGCCCGGCTCGTCTCGGATCTCGGACGATTCGGTCTGGAGCCCCGGCATCTGCGGGTCATGAAGGCGGCCGCGGAACGCGAGGCCGGACTGGTCGAACAGGTCGTGTCGCCGCTGCGCCGGCACCGTAATCCGCAGACCAGGGCCCATGCCGAGGCGACCACCAAGGAGCTGGCCGCGCTCTCCACACGGCTTCACGCGGCTCTGGTCCGGACCGCCCTCGGGGTCCTGCCGGACTGATCATGGGGGAGTCCGACTACCCAAACCTGCCGGGCACGTCCTAGGGTTGCTGTGTGAACGAGCTCGACGTTGTGGGTGTCCGGGTGGAAATGCCCTCCAACCAACCGATCGTGCTCCTGCGTGAAGTGGGAGGCGACCGGTACCTCCCCATTTGGATCGGACCGGGGGAGGCGACCGCCATTGCCTTCGCCCAGCAGGGCATGGCCCCGGCCCGGCCGCTGACCCATGACCTCTTCAAGGACGTGCTGGAAGCGGTGGGCCAGGAGCTCACCGAAGTCCGGATCACGGACCTTCGTGAAGGGGTCTTCTATGCGGAGCTGGTCTTCGCGAGCGGGGTCGAGGTGAGCGCCAGGCCGTCCGATGCCATAGCGCTCGCGCTGCGCACGGGCACGCCGATCTATGGCAGTGACGGGGTTCTGGACGATGCCGGCATCGCCATCCCGGACGAGCAGGAGGACGAGGTGGAGAAGTTCCGCGAGTTCCTCGACCAGATCTCTCCGGAGGACTTCGGGACCAACAGCCAGTGAGCGGCCGGTGAGCGCTGCGCCGGGCTCTGTCAGCGCATTCGGTCAGTCTTTCCCCGAAAAGGGGCACGCGAAACCACACTCAGGGTGATTATCACTCGGCGTGGCGAGTGTGGCGATCGTTGACGCACCCCTGGTGACTGCCTACCTTCGACAGGGCAGGTCAAGGACGGAGGGTCGGCGTGAGAAGCAGCGGCGACAGTACGGCGGCGGGCGGTCCGTATCCGCTTCACGGCAGTACCCCCGACCCCGGTGCGGAGACGGTCGGATACCGGGGTCCGACCGCGTGCGCGGCGGCGGGGATCACGTACCGCCAGTTGGACTACTGGGCACGCACGGGGCTCGTCGAGCCGAGTGTCCGCCCGGCGTACGGGTCGGGCACCCAGCGGCTCTACAGCTTCCGGGACGTGGTCGTCCTCAAGATCGTGAAGCGGTTCCTGGACACCGGGGTCGCTCTGCAGAACATCAGGGCGGCCGTCCAGCATCTGCGGGCGGGCGGCTTCCAGGATCTGGACCGGGTGACGCTCATGAGCGACGGCGCGACCGTCTACGAGTGCTCCTCGCCCGACGAGGTCGTGAGCCTGCTCCAGGGGGGCCAGGGGGTCTTCGGGATCGCGGTCGGTGTGGTGTGGCGGGATGTCGAGGCCGCGCTGTCCCAGCTCCATGGGGAGCGGATCGACACCGGCGAGACACTGATCGGCAACAACCCCGCCGATGAACTGGCCAGACGGCGGCGGGACCGGGCTGTCTGACCCGCGTCCCCGGGCCGATTGTCAGTGGCGTGAGGGAACATCGGTGGTGTGAGATCCGCGCCGACGATCCTGCATCTGGACATGGATGCCTTCTTCGCCGCCGCCGAGCAGGCGGCGAAGCCGAGTCTGCGCGGAAAGCCGGTGGTGGTCGGCGGTCTGGGGCCGCGTGGGGTGGTCTCCACGGCCTCGTACGAGGCGAGACGCTTCGGGGTGCACTCGGCGATGCCGATGGCCCAGGCGAGGCGTCTGGCGCCGAACGCCGCCTATCTCGTGCCGCGCTTCGCGCTCTACCGCGCGGTCAGCGAGCAGGTCATGGAGCTGCTGGGGAGGCTCTCGCCGCTGGTGGAGCCGCTGAGCCTGGACGAGGCGTTCGTGGACCTGGAGGCGGGCGGCTCGGCCGATGACACGGCCTCGGCGCTGGCGGCGGGTGAGCGGCTGCGCAGGGACATCAGGGCGGTGACGGGGCTCAGTGGTTCGGTGGGGCTCGCGGGGTCCAAGATGCTGGCGAAGATCGGCTCCGAGCAGGCCAAGCCGGACGGCCTCGTGCTCATAGAGCCCGGTACGGAGCGCGCGCTGCTGGGCCCCATGCCGGTGCGCACGCTGCCCGGGGTCGGGCCCGCGACCGGGGACCATCTGCGCCGGGCGGGCATGACCACGGTCGCCGAGCTGGCCGAAGCGGGTGAGGACGAGCTCGTACGGCTGCTGGGGAAGGCGCACGGCGCCTCGCTGTACCGGATGGCGCTGGGGCGTGACGACCGGGCCGTGGTGTCCGAGCGCGATGCCAAGTCCGTGTCGGTCGAGGACACCTTCGATGTCGATCTGCACGACCGGGTCCGGGTGCGTACGGAAGTGGACAGGCTCGCCGACCGGTGCGTCGAGCGGCTGCGGGCGGCCGGGCGTTCGGGGCGGACCGTCGTCCTCAAGGTGCGGCGGTACGACTTCTCGACCCTGACGCGCTCGGAGACCCTGCGCGGGCCCAC
This sequence comes from Streptomyces sp. NPDC088147, assembly GCF_044741565.1. Taxonomy (NCBI): domain Bacteria; kingdom Bacillati; phylum Actinomycetota; class Actinomycetes; order Kitasatosporales; family Streptomycetaceae; genus Streptomyces; species Streptomyces sp. NPDC088147. Next base: position 9,564 of record NZ_JBIUSY010000013.1, read on the forward strand.
GGACGACCCGGGGGTGGTGCGGGAGGCCGCGGGGCGGCTGCTGGAGTCGGTGGACACCACGGGCGGGGTGCGGCTGCTCGGAGTGGGGGTGACCGGGCTCGCGGACTTCACGCAGGAGGACCTCTTCGCCCAGGCGGCGGCCGAGGAGTCCGCCGCCGCCCCGCACGCGCCGGCGGACGAGCGGGAGCACGAGCCGGTGGGCGCGGGCGCGGCGGGGACCGCGGGCGCGGCTGGGGGAGGGGCGGTCGGCGACGGGACGGCGGTGCCCGGAGCGGCCGGGAGCGGCGGCGGGCCCGTGGAGGTACCGGAAGTGCCCGCCGAGCGGCGTTTCCCGGCGGGACACGATGTACGTCATCGGGAGTTCGGTGCGGGGTGGGTGCAGGGCAGCGGGTTGCGGAGAGTCACCGTACGGTTCGAGGAGCCGGGTTCCGCGCCGGGACGGGTGCGGACCTTCTGGGCCGACGACCCTGATCTGGAGCTGTCCGAGCCGCTGCCCCTGGTGCCGGCGGTGGCGGGTCAGTCGTCCTGGCCGGCCAGCCGTCCGAAGTCGCGTTCGGAGTCACGGTCGGACAGCGACGCGGGCCGTTCGGGTGACTCGGGGTCCGGGAGGGCCAGGCCGTAGTGGTGGTACAGCTGGAGTTCCTGGTCGGGGGAGAGATGCCGGCCGACACCGAAATCGGGGGCGTCCCGGATCAGCGCCCGCTCGAACGGGATCCGCAGACCGTCCTGGGACAGGGTGCTGGGGGCGAGGGGAACGAAGGCGTCGCGGCTGAAGAGTCCGGTACGGACGGCGGCCCACTCGGGGATTCCGGTGGCGTCGTCGAGATACACCTCGTCCACAGTCCCGAGCTTATGGCCGTTGCGGTCGAACGCCTTGCGGCCTATCAGACTGCGCGGATCAATGTCGGTCTCCACGGTCCCTCCAACTGGTCGCAACTGCTCGCAACTGCTTGTGAATACTACAAAAGTGCAGAACTCGGACGTCGGCCACTCGAAAGTTGTGCCGAAGGCCGCGCTGGTAGGCTGGCAAGCGGCTGCTGACCCCGTGCGGGAGAGTCCTCCGGAGAGAAGGCCGGAGGCGCCGAAGGAGCAAATCCTCCCCGGAATCTCTCAGGCCCCCGTACCGCACGGACGAGGTCACTCTGGAAAGCAGGGCGGGCGTCGGACGGCACCCGCTCTCACCGACGGTGAAAGCCGGGCCGCCTCAGGGCGGGCCGGTGAAGCTCTCAGGTCGAGATGACAGAGGGGGAGGCCGTTCGGGCACCCGTGTCTCGGTGCCCTTCACAGGTCGCGTCGACCAGGAGGCCTCCGCAATGACCGTCAACCGCATTCCGCTCTCCCAGCTGGAGCGAGGCACCCCCTTCGAGCAGCGCCACATCGGACCCGACGCGCCGGCGCAGGCGAAGATGCTGGCGCAGGTCGGCTACGGCTCGCTCGACGAGCTGACCGCCGCCGCGGTGCCGGACGTCATCAAGAGCACGGAGGCGCTGCGTCTTCCGGGAGCGCGCACCGAGGCCGAGGTGCTGGCCGAGCTGCGCTCCCTCGCGGACCGCAACCAGGTGCTCGCGCCGATGATCGGGCTCGGCTACTACGGCACGTACACGCCGTCGGTGATCCTGCGCAATGTCATGGAGAACCCGGCCTGGTACACCGCGTACACGCCGTACCAGCCGGAGATCTCCCAGGGCCGGCTCGAGGCGCTGCTCAACTTCCAGACGGTCGTGGCCGAGCTGACCGGTCTGCCGACCTCGGGCGCCTCGCTGCTGGACGAGGGCACCGCGGCGGCGGAGGCCATGGCGCTCGCCCGCCGGGTCGGCAAGGTCAAGGGCGGCGTCTTCCTGGTGGACGCCGACGCTCTGCCGCAGACCATCGCCGTGATCGAGACCCGCGCCGAGCCGACCGGTGTCGAGGTCGTCGTCGCGGACCTGAGCGAGGGCATCCCGGCCGAGGTGGCCGAGCGCGGGGTCTTCGGCGTGCTGCTCCAGTACCCGGGCGCCTCGGGGGCCGTACGGGACATCAGGCCCGTGGTCGAGCAGGCGCACGGCCTCGGCGCGATCGTCACCGTCGCCGCCGATCTGCTCGCGCTGACGCTCCTCACCTCACCGGGTGAGCTGGGCGCCGACATCGCGGTCGGCACCACCCAGCGCTTCGGGGTCCCGATGGGCTTCGGCGGACCGCACGCCGGATTCATGGCCGTACGCGAGAAGTTCGCGCGCAGCCTGCCGGGCCGGCTCGTCGGGGTTTCCGTCGACGCCGACGGCAACAAGGCGTACCGGCTGGCGCTCCAGACCCGCGAGCAGCACATCCGCCGCGAGAAGGCCACCAGCAACATCTGCACCGCGCAGGTGCTGCTCGCCGTCATGGCCGGGATGTACGCGGTGTACCACGGCCCCGAGGGGCTGCGGTCCATCGCGCGCCGCACCCACCGCTACGCCACGCTGCTCGCCGAGGGGCTGCGCGCCGGCGGCGTCGAGATCGTGCACGGCGCCTACTTCGACACGCTGACCGTACGCGTCCCGGGCCGCGCCGCCGAGATGGTCGCCGCCGCCCGTGAGGGCGGGGTCAACCTCCATCTGGCCGACGCCGATCATGTCTCCATCGCCTGCGACGAGACCACCGGCCGTACGCAACTGGCCGCCGTGTGGACCGCCTTCGGCGTGAGCGGGGACATCGAGGCGCTGGACGAGGCCACCGGGGAGGCGCTGCCCGACGGGCTGCTGCGGACCGACGACTATCTGACGCACCCCGTCTTCCACCAGTACCGCTCCGAGACCGCGATGCTGCGCTACCTGCGCCGGCTCGCGGACCGCGACTACGCGCTGGACCGCGGCATGATCCCGCTCGGCTCCTGCACGATGAAGCTGAACGCGACGACCGAGATGGAGCCGGTCACCTGGCCCGAGTTCGGCGCGCTGCACCCCTTCGCGCCGGCCGACCAGGCGCAGGGCTATCTGACGCTGATCAGGGAGCTGGAGGAGCGGCTCGCCGAGGTCACCGGCTACGACGCGGTCTCCCTCCAGCCCAACGCCGGTTCACAGGGCGAGCTGGCGGGCCTGCTGGCGGTACGGGCGTACCACCGGGCCAACGGCGACACCGGACGCACCGTCTGTCTCATCCCGTCCTCCGCGCACGGCACGAACGCGGCGAGCGCGGTGATGGCCGGCATGAAGGTCGTCGTCGTCAAGACCCGTGAGGACGGCGATGTCGACGTCGAGGACCTGCACGCCAAGATCGCCCAGCACGGCGCCGAGTTGGCCGTCCTGATGGTCACCTACCCGTCCACGCACGGGGTGTTCGAGGAGCACATCGGTGACATCTGCGCGGCCGTGCACGACGCGGGCGGCCAGGTGTACGTCGACGGCGCGAACCTCAACGCGCTGGTGGGTCTGGCGAAGCCGGGCAGGTTCGGTTCGGACGTGTCGCATCTGAATCTGCACAAGACGTTCTGCATCCCGCACGGCGGCGGCGGTCCCGGCGTCGGCCCGGTCGGGGTACGGGCCCACCTCGCCCCGTATCTGCCCAACCACCCGCTCCAGCCGGCGGCCGGGCCCGCGACGGGCGTCGGACCGATCTCGGCGGCTCCGTGGGGCTCGGCCGGCATTCTGCCGATCTCCTGGGCGTATGTGCGGCTGATGGGCGGCGAGGGCCTCAAGCGCGCGACGCAGGTGGCCGTGCTCGCCGCCAACTACATCGCCAAGCGCCTGGAGCCGCACTACCCGGTGCTCTACACCGGTCCGAACGGACTGGTGGCCCATGAGTGCATCGTGGATCTGCGGCCGCTCTCCAAGGCGACCGGCGTCAGCGTCGACGACATCGCGAAGCGGCTGATCGACTACGGCTTCCACGCGCCGACGATGTCGTTCCCGGTGGCGGGGACGCTGATGATCGAGCCCACCGAGAGCGAGGACCTGACCGAGATCGACCGCTTCTGCGAGGCGATGATCGCGATTCGCGCGGAGATCGAGAAGGTCGCGTCGGGCGAGTGGTCCGCGGACGACAACCCGCTGTCCAACGCCCCGCACACGGCCGCCGCGCTGGGCGGTGCGTGGGAGCACGCGTACAGCCGCGACGAGGCGGTCTTCCCCGCCGGGGTCTCGGCGGCGGACAAGTACTGGCCGCCGGTGCGCCGTATCGACGGTGCCTTCGGGGACCGCAATCTGGTCTGTTCCTGCCCGCCGTTGGACGCGTACGACAACTGACGGCCGGGCCCTGTCCGACTGACACGGAGCGGTCGGCTCGCGGGGCCGGACATGCGTCGGGGCCGGTGCGGAGGAAGGTCTCCGGGCCGGCCCCAGTCATTCCGGCGGCGTTCGGACGCCACCGGGCGGCATCAGGCCGCCGTCACCACCTGTTCGGTCCGCAGCGGCCGGTGCGGGGCGATGATCTTCCCGTCGGGCAGCAGCTCGCCGGTGTCCTCGAAGAGGAGAACGCCATTGCACAGCAGACTCCAGCCCTGCTCCGGATGGTGAGCCATCAGTCGGGCGGCGTCGCGGTCGGCGGAGTCGGCTGTGGGACAGGCTGGTTGGTGCTGGCACATGGGCGAGTTCTTTCGCTGTGTCGTAGTGAGTGTCCTGCGGCTCGATTCGGTCAAGGCCGCCCCCCGGTTTCGTCTGGTCCAGTCCTAGTGTTGCCCTACGGACGGCAATCCGCAGGGATTTCGCGACAGCGCTTCCTTCTGCTTAAGGACGTGTCACCCAGCCGGACGGTTCAGTTCAACTTGGCTGTCTTTTCGGGTGGTTCGGGGTGGCCGGACCGGGCTAGCCCGGATGAGCAGAAAGGTACCCCGCGACCATAGCGGCCGCGGGGTACGGGAGGAGTGCGCGACGCGGGCGCGCTGCCCGCGCCCCGGTTTCAGGCCGGCGTACGCAGGAGAGGCGCGGGCGCGAGCCGCAGTCCGATCATGGGCAGCAACTCGGCGACGCGGTGCGGACGGTGGGCCGCGATGCCCGGCGGGGCCGGCGCGAGAGGCACCAGGATGTCGGCCGGCGCGGGGGTCCCCGTGGAAGCGTCCGCTTCCGTGTCCCCGTGCAGCCAGAGCGTCAGCATGTAGAGCTCGGGCACCGAGAGCAGCCGGGGCTGGTACGCGATTCCCAGGGACTCCGCCTGCCGTACGGCCCGCTCCGTCGCGGTCACGTACGGCCCCTCGAAGAAGCGCGAGAAGGCCCAGCCGTCCGCGGTGAGCATCGTGTCCGCCGCCGCGACGGCGTGGTCACCGCTGCGGATCAGGAAGCGCCAGCCGGCCAGCCTGGTGCGTGGCGTACGTCCGGCCGGAGCGGTCGTCCGGGCTGCCGGGGTGACATGGTCGAGCACATGGACGGGCAGCGGGAGTTCTGGACTCAGGGGTCCCTTGACGGACTGCAGAGCGGGGGTGCGGGCATCGCGCACGGCGGTAGGGGAACCGAGTGCCGCGAGAACGCTGCGCAGGGCGGGCGCGGGGGCCGGGGGAACATGCAGCGGCATGGTGGGTTGCCTCTCACTCAGGAGACAGGGGTGACGCGTGAGGTGGAGCATGGGCGGGTGCGGACGTCGCTGTCAGCATGCGGGGTCAGAGGTGGGCGCATGGCTGTACGGCCGATGCCGACTCTCTGCCTCGTATACGGGAGTTTATACGACACGTGTTCGTGTCATGTTTCTGCTAGCTGTCCTGCATATTGCGGACAAGGCACTATTAAGTCCATCTCCTGCGTAGTTTCTGCTGATAAGCGCGGAACGCAGGCGTCTGGCCTGGGGCGTTTGATCCGCCGCGGACGGCCGAAACTCGTCGGCGTTTTTCGCGGCCGGTCGGGCAGTGGATACAGAACACCACGCCATGCCATAGGAATGTGCCGCACGACCGATGTCCACACTGTACCCGGTACACGGCGTCGGTGGGACGTTACGGATCACTCCGTGTGGGCATTATCGATCGTGACGCGAGCGCCCGGTGCCGCGGGCAGCCCACTCGATCGAGGAGGGACACTTCGATGGGTGAGAAGGTCGAGGCGGGCGGTTCCGGACTGTCCGATCGGCAGAAATACCGCAGAAAGCTGCAGCAGTGCCTGGCGGTGCTGGGGCGGCTCCTGGCGGAGGAGGGGTTCGATCGACCCAAGAATCTGATGGGTCTGGAGATCGAACTGAATCTCGCGGGGTCCGACGGGATGCCCCGGATGATGAATGCCGAGGTGCTGAAGCGTATCGCGAGCGGTGATTTCCAGACCGAACTCGGAATGTTCAACATGGAAGTGAACGTGGCTCCGCACCGGCTGGGCGGACGGGTTCTCGACCAGCTGGCCGAAGAACTCCGTACCGGCCTCGGATATGCCCACCGCAAAGCGAGCGAGGTGGACGCGGGGATCGTGATGATCGGAATTCTCCCGACCCTCACCCGGCATGACGTGGTGTCCGCGAATCTCTCCGACGTCGACCGCTACACCCTGCTCAACGAACAGATGCTGGCGGCCAGGGGCGAGGATTTCACCCTCGACATCGAAGGGGTCGAGCGGCTTACGTGCACCTCGTCGTCGATCACTCCCGAGGCCGCCTGCACCTCCGTACAGCTCCATCTCCAGGTGACGCCCGACCGGTTCGCCGATGTGTGGAACGCCGCCCAGGCGATGGCATCGGTGCAGGTGGCACTCGGTGCCAATGCGCCGTTCCTGTTCGGCCGGGAGCTGTGGCGGGAGTCCAGGCCGCCGCTCTTCGAACAGGCCACCGACACCCGGCCGCCGGAGCTGAAGGCCCAGGGGGTGCGCCCCAGAACCTGGTTCGGGGAGCGCTGGATCGAATCCGCGTACGACCTCTTCGAGGAGAATCTGCGCTACTTCCCGCCGCTGCTGCCGATCTGCGACGACGAGGACCCGCTGCGGGTGCTCGACGGCGGTGGGGTGCCGGAACTCCAGGAACTGGCGCTGCACAACGGCACGGTCTACCGCTGGAACCGGCCGGTGTACGAGGTCGCCGACGGCGTCCCGCATCTGCGGGTGGAGAACCGCGTGCTGCCCGCGGGCCCCACCGTCACCGACGTGATCGCCAACACCGCCTTCTACTACGGGCTGGTGCGTGCGCTCGCCGAGGACGCCAGGCCGGTGTGGAGCCGGCTGTCCTTCGCCGACGCGGCGGCCAACTTCGACCTCGCCTGCCGCCATGGCATCGACGCGGAGCTGCGCTGGCCGCGCCCCGGCCGGGCCACCGGTCTGACGACCGTGCCGGTGGTGAAGCTCGTACGTGACGAGCTGCTGCCGCTCGCCGCCGCCGGTCTGGACGCGTGGCAGATCGAGCCGGCCGACCGCGACTTCTATCTCGGGGTGATCGAGGAGCGCTGCAAGCGGCGGATGAACGGGGCCGCGTGGCAGGTGGACACCTTCCACCGGGCGCTGGAGGCCGGTCTCGAACGGGACGCCGCGCTGGCGGCCATGACCCGCCGCTACTGCGAGCTGATGCACCAGGGCGAGCCGGTGCACAGCTGGCCGCTGGGGTTCCCGGGGTCCTCCGGAGACGGATCGGCTGAGCGACGGGATCGGCTGAGCGACGGGATCGGCTGAGCGCGGGATCGGCTGAGCCGTGCCGCGTACGGTCCGTCGGCGCGCGGGCCGTACGCCGCTGAGCACGCCCCCCGCGGGCCGTGCTCAGCGGCGGTCGGCCGCCGTCGCGTCGGGCCCGGTCAGTCCGGCCGACAGCATGACCGCCCGGAGCATCACGGTCTGGATCTCGGCGGGATCGCTCACCTCGTAGCCCGCGCCCCCGGTGGCCCTGGCGATCGTGTCGACCTCGTTCCGGTCGGCGTCGGGGCCCACCGCGATCGCGATCAGCGGCACCGGACGGCGGGGGTCCACGACGGTCTTCAGCCGTTTGATCAGCTCGGCCCGTGAGATCGAGTCGTCGTCCTTGTTGGAGCCGTCGGTGAGGATGACGAGCGCGTTGAACTTCCCGCCGACGTATGTGGCCACGGCTTCCCGGTAGGCGGCCAGCGTCGTGTCGTACAGACCGGTGTCGCCGCCCGGCACGGGTTCGAGCGCGGTGAAGGCGTCCGAGAGCCGGTCCCGGTGGGTGGCGCCGTCCTTCACCGGCTTGCCCAGCCGGGCCGTTCGCTCCAGCTCGCGGTAGTCCTTGGCGCCGTCCAGCCGGGTGGAGAACTCCCACAGACCGATCTCGTCCTCGGGCGTGAACCCCGCGAGAGCCCGGAGCAGCGAGGCTTTCGTGACGTCCATCCGGCTCTGGCCGTCCCGGCCGGGCACGGCCGCCGCCATGGAACCCGAGGTGTCCACGACCGTCGTCAGCCGCGCGCTCTGCACCGTCACCGTCCACAGGCCGAGCGCGCGCTGAAGTGCCTCCGAGGACGGCGGCCCCGCGTCCTTCCCGTCGTACGGCTGGGGCGCGAGGCCGCCCGCCGTACGCACCAGGGCGGAGTCCAGCGCCGTGTCCGCCCCCCGGAAGCCGTGCTCCCGGAGCGTGCGGTACGCGGCCTCGTCGCCGAGCAGCGCCATGAACCGCATGGCGGCGCGGCTCTGGTCGGTGGTCAGCTCGGTCTCGTCGACGATGCTGTACGGGTAGTCGAGTACGGGCGCGCCGTCCGTGGGGTAGAAGAGATGGAGGCCCGCGGAGCCGTTGCCTTCGGAGTTGTGGGTGAACGCGGCCTGTTCGGAGAGCAGCACCGCCTCGTTGCGGCGGGGATTGCCCTTCTCCGCGCCCGAGTCGTCGCGCGCCAGCGTCTCCAGCACCCGCGTGTCGGTGTCGGAGACGCGCTGCGTGAGGAGTTCGGCGGTGGCGGCGGTACGGGTGTCGCCGTCGGCGCCCTCCTGCCGCGAGGACTCGGCGATGCTGCTGAGCGCGAGCAGCCCCGTGGCACTGCGGGCGGGGTCGCCCGAGCCGAGCAGCAGCCCGTCGTCGCCGGTCGCGGTCGCGGCCAGTTCGGCCCATGTATAGCGCTCGCGGGGCCAGCCCAGGGCACGCGCGGCCGTGGGTACGGTGGCCAGTGTCACCGGAGAGAGGGCGACCGTCCCGGCCGGGGTCAGCGAGATGCCGTCGCCCAGTCCCTTGGCCCGCTCCACCCAGACGTCGGAGTCGGGCACCCATACCTGGTAGCCGGGCGGCCCGGAGCCGTCGGCGAGCGCGGCGGCGACCTGGTAGTTCTCGCGTGCCTCGACCCGTACGTCGAGACAGTGGCCGTCGGTGGTCACCCGGTCCTGCCGCGCGCGGTCCGCGATGGCGCGCAGCGCGGGGGCGATATCGGGGGAGGCCGCCAGATCCAGCCGTACCGGGGCGTCCGCGCAGGGGTCCGCGAAGGAGAGGAGACCGCTCTGTGCCACCACCCCTGTCCCCGCCGCCACGGCCAGGACCAGCCCGGTGGCGATGGAGACGGTGCGACGGCGCGGAGAACGGGCCCTGCCCGTGCCGGTCGCCTTCGCATCGGGCAAGCTGTGACGTCCCATGACGGTGGCGCCCCTCCTTCATGAAGGGTGTACAAGGGCTGGCAGAGTGGACGAGAACGAGCCTCGCCACGCGAACGGCGAATTGCTCCCCCGGCCTGTCGCGCGCGATCTTCGTACCTGCATTCGAGACCCTAGCGGCACCGCGTGGGGCATGAGGCGGGATTACCCAACTGGAGGCAGGTGTGCAGGCGGAGGCGGGCCTGGAGGACGGTTCCCATCCCCGGGAGGCCATCTCACGCGGGACATTGCGGTCCGAGACCGTACTCGTACTGGCGCTCTCGCTCGGCGCGAGCGGAGTGTCGGCGCTGATCAGCTTCATCGGCTCGCTGACCAGACCGGAGGCGCTGAGCGACCAGGCGGCGAAGCTCAACGCATCGGCGGCGCCCGGCCGGCCGTGGCTCGACCTCACCTGGCAGCTCTTCGGGATCTGCACGGCGCTGGTGCCCGTCCTGCTGGTCGCGCATCTGCTGACGCGGGAGGGCAGCGGGCTGCGCGCCATCGGCTTCGACGGCTGGCGGCCCTGGCCCGACCTGGGGCGCGGCACACTGATCGCGGCCGGTATCGGGAGCGCCGGGCTCGCGTTCTATCTGGCGATGCAGGAGGCGGGCTTCAACCTGACCGTGGAGCCGGAATCGCTGCCCGATGTGTGGTGGAAGTTTCCGGTGCTGATCCTCTCCGCGGCGCAGAACTCCGTGCTGGAGGAGGTCATCGTCGTCGGCTATCTGCTGCGCAGACTCGGTCAGCTGGGGTGGACGCCGATGGCCGCGCTGGTGGCCAGCTCCGTGCTGCGCGGCTCGTACCACCTGTACCAGGGGATCGGCGGCTTCATCGGCAACATGGTGATGGGCGTCGTGTTCGTCCTGCTGTACCGGCGCTGGGGGCGGGTCGGGCCGCTGGTGGTGGCCCACACACTGCTCGACATCGGGGCGTTCGTCGGGTACGCGCTGCTGGCCGGGAAGGTGGGCTGGCTGCCCACGGTGTAGCCGCGCGTGGCGGTGGTTCGCGTCGGGCGTCGGTGTCCGGCGGACGAGGTGGTGAGGGATGGGGCGTACGGGCATCTCGTGCCCGTACGCCCTGTAGGCCCCGTACACCCCGTCCCCCCCCGTACGCCCCGTATGCCCCGTACGCCGTGGTCGGGGGGAGCTGTGGTCAGGGGGAACTGAGCAGCTCGCCGTCGATGACCGTCACGGCACGCCCGGTGAGCAGGGTTCGTTCTCCGCGCAGTGCGGTGTGGACGAGGCCGGTACGGGCGGAGGCCTGGAGGCCGGTCAGTTCGGTACGGCCCAGGCGCGCCGACCAGAACGGGGCGAGCGCCGTATGGGCGCTGCCGGTCACCGGGTCCTCGTCGATCCCGACAGCGGGGAAGAAGCCGCGAGAGACGAAGTCGTAGCCCCGGCCCCGGTCCTCGGCGGCGGCGGTGGCGATGACGCCGCGCCGGGAGAGCGCGGCGAGCGAGGCGTGGTCGGGGGTGAGCGCACGTACGGCCCGCTCGTCGGCCAGCTCGACCAGCAGATCGCCGATGTGCTCCGAGGTGTTGTGGACCGCGACCGGCTCGGCGCCCAGCGCGTCCGCGAGCCCGTCCGGGACCGGTACGGGCGTCAGCGCGGACGTCGGGAAGTCGAGGGTGAGCGAGCCGTCCTCGTGCGCGACGGCGCCGAGGACCCCGGAGCGGGTGGCGAAGCGCAGGGCGCCGCTCGCGCGTCCGGTGGAGCGCAGTACGTGCGCGGTGGCCAGGGTCGCGTGGCCGCACAGATCCACCTCGGTGGCCGGGGTGAACCAGCGCAGCGCCCAGTCGGCGTCGCCGCCCGGCGGCAGGGGATGGGCGTAGGCGGTCTCCGACAGGTTCACCTCGGCGGCGACCCGCTGGAGCCAGCCGTCGTCCGGGAAGCGGGCGGAGTCCAGGAGCAGGACCCCGGCGGGGTTGCCCGTGAAGGGGCGGTCGGCGAAGGCGTCGACGATTCGAATACGCATGGACGGAGCGTAGAAGGTACGGAAAGACCGGCGGCGGTGTGTTCTCGAAGAACCCAGGTCGCCGGACCCGGGGCGCGGAACCCAGGTCGCCAGGGGCCGGCGGAGTGCCACCCGCGCGTACGACGCCACGCCGGAGGGCGCCGCGTCGCGTACCGCGCGGTGCCCTCCGGCGGATCCGTCCGGATCAGGCGCTGAGCAGGAGCCAGCCCCCGCGACCGCCGCACATGCTCGCGTTGTACGCGTCGGTACGGAAGCCGGGCGGTATGGGCACGCCGGGACAGATGTACTGGCCGACACGGGCCACTTGCTGGAACCAGATACCGATGTTGCCGCAGCCTGTGCTGATGTAGCCGGTGAGCACGTACCCGGTGGGGATCGGCGAGCCCGCACAGACCCACTGGCCGTCCCGGGCCAGCTGCATGAACCAGGTGTCGATGTTGCTGTTACAGCCGTTGGCGGTGTGCAGGGTGAGCACGTAGCCGGGAGGGATCGGCGAGGTGGCACAGATCCAGATCCCGTCCTGCGCGGGCTGCATGTACCAGGAGCCGGCGCCGTTGCACCCGTTCGCCGCGCGGCTGGTGATCACGTAACCCGGCGGTATGGGGGTACCGGGGCAGACCCACCCGGGGGCCGCCTCGGCGGCGGCGACCGGCGCCGCCTGGGGCGCCTGGGGAGCCTTGGACGTCTGGGGAGCCGCACTGGCCGTGCCGGCGGCCGTGCCGGTGAGGACGGCCGCCAGCAGCGCGACCACCCCCATCGCGGCGGTGAGCCGCTTCCGGAGCGCCACCACTAAGGAACGACCGAGCGGATGGCGATACACGATCTTCACTTCACACCAGTCCAATCAACGAGTCGGCGAGGCGCCGCACGACGGTCGTGTGGCGCCGGGCTGTGGAGCAGCCATGACCTTAGTGGGAACCGAATCGCCGGGAGGGAAACTGGCTCGTCTCAGTGACGTTGGACCGTTCTCACCGACACTTGACGGGTCGCCGGCCCTGGATACCTCGTGCGAATCGTCGGGGTAGTGGCCTCCGGAGAGGGCGAACTCCGGGGCGACGGCGATGAAGGCCGACAGTGTCAGTGGCGACCAAGCCGACGAGCCGAGCGCACGTGGCTCCGACCGAACCCGGACGAGAGGAACCCGCATGAACGACGACGCTCTCCTGGCAGAGCAAATGGCCTACTACAAGGCCGGTGCGGCCGAGTACGACCGGCCCTACGCGGAGTGCGAAGACCTCCAGAAATTACTGGCCGCCGTCGACGACCTCCCGATTGCCGGCGATGTGCTGGAACTGGCCTGCGGAACGGGCCAATGGACGCCGAGGCTCGCCGCGCGGGCGCAGTCCGTGACGGCTGTCGACGCGTCACCCGAAGTGCTGGCCCTCGCCCGTGCGCGCACCGCATCCCCCACCGTCCAGTTCGTCGAGGCGGACCTGTTCGACTGGCAGCCACCACGACGCTACGACACCGTGTTCTTCGCCTTCTGGCTCTCCCATGTCCCGCCGACACGGTTGGCCGGCTTCTGGAACACCGTCGCCACCGCGCTCGCGCCGGGCGGCAGAGCGATCTTCATCGACGACGGCCCCGCCGCAGCCGCCTACGAGGAAGTCCTCGCGGACCAGCCGACCCCGACCGCGCTTCGCCGACTCGACGACGGCAGCCAGTACCGCATCGTGAAGGTGTTCCACGATGGCCGGACGCTCACGGACGACCTCACAGCTCAGGGGTGGTCGGTCCGCATCCGGCCCATGGCCGGGAACTTCATCGGCATCGCGGAACCGCCGACCACCGCCGGCTGAGACGCGGCCCTGTCACACCGACCCGCACCGCGCGGCCGCCGCAGGCGAACCAGGTCACCTGAGACACAGACCGGATCGACAGAGACCGGATCGGCAGCGACCAGATCGACAGAGACGGGACAAGAAACTGAGAAGCTTCCTGCTTGCCGAGCGACCTGTTCCGATATATCGTTGACGCATCGCGACAGATCAACGATGCAAGGAGTGAGAGCGATGCGTTCACATGGACATGACCATGGACACGAGCACGGGCGCGGACACGGTCCGGGGCCCGGCGGCTGCGGACCCGGCCAGCCGGGCCGCGGTGACTTCGAGGGGCGGCGCGGGGCCTTCGGGCCGTTCGGGCCCGGCTTCGGGGGGCCCTTCGGCGGTGGCCGCGGGCGCGGCGGTGGCAGGGGGCGGGCGCGGCGCGGTGATGTGCGCGCGTCGATCCTGGCCCTGCTGAAGGACCGGCCCATGCACGGTTACGAGATGATCCAGGAGATCGGCGAGCGCAGCGGCGGGGCCTGGCGCCCCAGCCCCGGCTCGGTGTACCCGACGCTCCAGCTGCTGGAGGACGAGGGGCTGATCACCAGCCAGAGCGAGGGCGGCAAGAAGCTGTTCACGCTCACCGAGACCGGGCGCGCGGAAGCCGAATCGGGGCCCGAGGCTCCGTGGGAAGAGGCCGGCCGGGGCATCGACTGGGACACGATGAACGAGATCCGTCAGGCCGGCTTCGGGCTGATGGAGGCGTTCGGGCAGGTCTGGAAGACCGGTACGCCCGAGCAGCGCCAGAAGGCTCTGGCGGTCATCACCGAATCGCGCAAGAAGCTCTATCTGATCCTCGCCGATGAGGACTGAGCGCGCTTCGGTGCGTAGCGGAGGCCCCGCGGCCATGCCTGTACCCGAGGCGCCGCGGGGCCTCTTCGTGTTCCCGCCCGCCGCGTCTCCGTCAGTCGCGTCTCCGCCCGCCGCGTCTCCGTCAGTCGCGTCTCCGCCCGGCGATTCCCCGCCCGCCGTGCCCCTGTCCGTCGCGCGCCCGTGTCCCTGTCCGTCGCGCGGAAGCAAGGCGGCGCGCTTCCCCGGGGGAGATGAGGGGGGCGATCTCATTCGCAAGGAGGACGACCGGTCCGGAGGTGCCCAACTCCGGTGGGACGCGGAAATGCTCCCCGGCGGGGATGTTCCGGGACCCTGGGACTGATGGGGTGAGAGGGTGCAGAGCCCATCTCCGGGGGTGCCGGAACAGTCCGCACCGAACCGACCCGATACCGCGTCCGCACGCGCCGATGTCGAGGCCCGGCTGACCCCGGAGCTGGCGTCCGTCGTCTCGGGCGCGCGCAGAAGGGCGCACCGCGACGGTGACCGGCAGATCGACACCGCCCATCTGCTGCACTCACTGCTGGAGACGGACCCCGAGGTACGGGCTGTGTTCGGCGGTGGCCGCCAACTGGCGCGGGTGCTGGGCTATCTCGTCCAGCGGAGCATCGGCTACGGGCTGCGCTGGCAGGGAACCGTGGAGGACTCCGGGGCCGTGCCCGTGATACCGGGCCGTCCGGTGACGGGCTGGTCGCCCCCGGCCGTCACCGCCATGGCGGGCGCGCTGGAACGCGCCGAGCGGCGTGGTGAGCCACGGGCCGGCGGACTCGATCTGCTCGCCGCGCTCTCCGCCGACCGGGAGTGCCGCGCGGTCGACGTCCTCGAACGGGCCGGAGTGGACGCGCGGTCGCTGTCCGGCCGACTGTCCGGTACGTCACGGTCGGTCTGACCACGGGCGATTCGGCCCGTCGCGTCATGCCGTCCCGGCGGACCTCGTCTGTCTCGACAGGTGTCATGAAGGTGACGCTCCTGACGTCGGCTGTCATGATGACGTCATGCGCATGTCTCAGGGGAGGAGCGTCGGCCTGGGCCTTGCCCTGGCGTCGGCGTTCGCGTTCGGCGGTTCGGGCGTGGCGGCCAAGCCGCTGATCGAGGCGGGGCTCGACCCGCTCCATGTCGTGTGGCTACGGGTCACCGGCGCCGCCCTGGTCATGCTTCCGGTGGCCTGGCGCCATCGGGCGCTGGTACGGCAACGGCCCGTGCTGCTCGCCGGATTCGGCCTGCTGGCCGTCGCGGGCGTACAGGCCTGCTACTTCGCCGCGATCTCCCGTATCCCCGTCGGGGTCGCGCTGCTCATCGAGTATCTGGCCCCCGCGCTCGTCCTCCTCTGGGTGCGGTTCGTCCAGCGGCGGCCCGTGACCCGCGCCGCCGCGGTCGGGGTCGTTCTCGCTGTGGGCGGACTCGCCTGTGTGGTCGAGGTCTGGGCCGGGCTGGGGTTCGACCCGGTGGGCGTACTTCTCGCGCTCGCCGCCGCCTGCTGTCAGGTCGGCTACTTCGTCCTCTCCGACCAGGGCGCCGACGGGGAGAACGCGGCCGATCCGCTGGGCGTGATCGCGTACGGACTGCTCGTCGGGGCCGTCGTGCTGACGGTGGTCGCCCGGCCCTGGGGCATGGACTGGTCGCTGCTCAGCGGGAGCGCGGACATGGGCGGATCGAGCGTGGCCGCGGCCCTGCTGCTCGGCTGGATCGTGCTGATCGCCACGGTGCTCGCGTACGTGACCGGAGTGATCTCCGTACGCCGGCTCTCGCCGCAGGTGGCGGGCGTGGTGGCGTGCCTGGAGGCGGTCGTCGCGACCGTACTGGCCTGGGTGCTGCTGCGGGAGCATCTCTCCGCGCCGCAGATCATCGGCGGCGTCGTGGTGCTGATCGGCGCGTTCATCGCCCAGTCGTCGACGCCGAAGGCGCCTTCCGGGCCGATGGCGAGCGGTACGGGGACGGGCGACCCGGCGCGGTTGTCCACCGGACACACCACGACGTAGGGTGCCGATCATGCACTTGACCGTTCTTCCGCCTCCCGCGTCGTAACGCGGGCGGCCATCCGCTGACGAAGACCGGGCTCGGACAGGGCACGCCGTACCGGCGGCCTGTCCCGAGCGGTTCGTCGCTGCCCGCGTGTCGGAGCTGAGCGACCCACACCATCCCGCTCTTCACACGGAGACGTCACGTGTCCTCTTCTGTTTCCTCCGCTCCTTCCGGCCTGCCCGTCGGACGGAGTCTGTTCTTCCTGATCGTCGCCGGGGTCGCCTGGGGGACCGCGGGCGCCGCCGCCTCGCTGGTCTACCGGGTCAGCGACCTCGGCCCCCTCGCGCTCTCCTTCTGGCGCTGCCTGGGAGGTCTCGTCCTGCTGCTCGGCGCGCTCGCGCTGCGGCGGCGCCGGGAGCCCGCGCCCGCGGAACCGCGTCGGCGGCGGCTGCTCCGGATCCTCGGTACCGGTATCGGCCTCACCGTCTTCCAGAGCGCCTACTTCGCGGCCGTGGAGGCGACCGGTCTCGCGGTCGGTACGGTCGTCACGCTCGGCGCCGGTCCCGTCCTCATCGCGCTCGGCGCCCGCGTCACCATGGGCGAGCGGCTGGGCACCGGCGGTCTGGTCGCGGTGACGGGCGCCCTCGCCGGGCTCGGAGTGCTGGTGCTCGGCGGTGAGGGCGGCTCCGTACGCCCCGCCGGTGTGGCGCTCGCGATCCTGTCCGCCGCCGGGTACGCGGGGATCACCCTGCTCACCCGGTGGCTGGGGCGCGAGGGCGGCGGTGGCGACTCGATGGCCACCACCGCCTGGGCGTTCGCCATCGGTGCCGTCCTGCTGCTGCCGGTCGCCTGGGGTGAGGGACTGCTGCCGCACACCGTGGAACCGGCCCGGGTGGTCTGGCTGCTGGTGTACGTCGCGGCCGTGCCGACCGCGCTCGCCTACGCCCTCTACTTCGCCGGGGCGGCGGTGGTGCGGGCCGCGACCGTCTCGGTGATCATGCTGCTCGAACCGGTGAGCGCGGCAGTGATCGCGGTCGCACTGCTCGGCGAACGGCTGACCGTCGCGACCCTGCTGGGTACGGTCCTGCTGCTCGCGGCGGTGACCGGTCTCGCGGTGGCCGAGGCCCGGCTCGCGGCGGTACGGCGCCGGGCGGCGGCGGTCGTCTGACGCCGCCGCCCGCACTCCGCGTGGTGCCCGTGCGCCGCCGCGTTCGTGGCCGGCGCGTGGTCCGGTGCGCGGTGCCGTCCGTGGTGTCGTCCGTGCGTGCGTTTCAGGGCACGGAGAGATAGTCGGGGAGCGCGATGGCCGGGTCGAGATCGTCGGACGGGACGGGCGCGCCGTACCCGCGTGCGAGCGGCACGACCCCGGCCCAGTGCGGCAGCGTCAGGTCCTCGGGATCGTCGTTGGGGCCGCCCGTGCGGACCTTGGCGGAGACCTCGTCGAGATCGAGCCGGATCACGGCGGTCGCGGCCAGCTCACGGGCGTTGGCCGGGCGCGAGTCGCGGGAGCGGCCCGGTACGACATGGTCGACGATCGCGTCGAGCGCGGTGCGCCGTTCCCCGGGGTCGGTGACCTGACGGGCGACGCCGTGGACCACGACGGAGCGGTAGTTGATCGAGTGGTGGAAGGCGGAGCGCGCCAGTACCAGACCGTCGACATGGGTCACGGTCAGACAGACGGCGAGGCCGGGATCGGCCCCGTTCTCGCCGTCCGCACGCTCCGTACCGCCGCCGGCCGCCGTCATGCGCAGCGGACGCGAACCGGTCGAGCCGTGGACGTACAGCCGCTCGTCCACCCGGGCGTAGAGCGTCGGCAGGACGACCGGAGCGCCGTCGCGGACGAAGCCGAGGTGGCAGACGTACGCCTCGTCGAGTATCCCGTGCACGAGCTCGCGGTCGTAGGCCGCCCGCTCCCGAGAACGGGTGGGGATGGTGCGTGGTGTGGGCTGGTAGGCGGCGGTGCTCTCCGGCATTGCGTTCTCCGTTGCACTAGTGCATAATCTTCTTTGTGCTAGGAGAGTATCGGATTTCGGGTCGGCGCGCGGCGGAAATCTCCGCCGACGTGGAGCGCGCGGTGGGTTCCGGAGAGCTGGCCCCGGGCCAACTCCTCCCGCCGATGCGGGAGTTGGCGACGGAGCTGGGCGTCAATCCGAACACGGTCGCCGCCGCCTACCGCAGCCTGCGGGAGCGCGGGGTGATCGAGACGGCGGGACGCCGGGGGAGCAGGGTGCGTGCCCGCCCCGCCAGTACGGCGCGCGGCTCGATCCGGGTCGACGCGCCCCCCGGCGTACGCGATGTGTCGGAGGGCAACCCCGATCCGGCGCTGCTGCCCCCGCTGCACGACGCCCTCGCCGCCGCCGCGCGGCACCACGCGGAACATCCGGGGCTCTACGGACAGGCGCCCGTCGACCCGGAGTTCGCGCGGCTCGCCCGCGCGGGCTTCGACGCCGACGGGGTGCCGGCCGGACCGCTCGCCGTGACCTCCGGAGCGCTGGACGCGATCGAACGCGTACTGGCGGCCCATCTGCGCCCGGGTGACGCGGTCGCCGTCGAGGACCCGGGCTGGGGCGGGCTGCTGGATCTGGTGCCCGCGCTCGGGCTGCGGCCCGAACCGATGGGCGTCGACGACCAGGGGCCGCTCCCCGCCGGGCTGGCGCGGGCGCTGCGGGCCGGCGTCCGCGCGGTCGTCGTCACCGACCGCGCGCAGAATCCCACCGGCGCCTCGGTGGGCGCGGCCCGCGCCAGGGAACTGCGCGCCCTGCTCGCCGACCGTCCCGAGGTGCTGCTCATTGAGGACGACCACGGCCATGGCATGGTCGATCTGCCACTGCACCCGCTCGCCGGGGCCACGAGCAGCTGGGTGTTCGTACGCTCCACGGCGAAGGCGTACGGACCGGATCTGCGGATCGCGGTACTCACCGGGGACGCCCTGACCGTGGACCGGGTGGCGGGGCGTCAGCGGCTCGGCCCCGGCTGGGTCAGCCGGCTGCTCCAGCGCACCGTCGTGGAGCTGTGGTCCTCGGGCGCCGTGGACGTGCCGGCCGTGGCGCGGTCGTACGGCGAGCGGCGCGACGCGCTCGTACGGGCCCTGGCGGAGCGGGGCGTCGAGGCGTACGGACGCAGCGGCATGAATGTCTGGGTGCCGTTGGCCGACGAGACCGGGGCGGTGGCGCGGCTGCTGCACGCGGGCTGGGCGGTCGCGCCGGGAGCGCGCTTCCGGATGGCCACACCGCCCGGCGTACGGCTGACGGTGTCGGAGATGACCGGTGACGACATCGGGCCGGTCGCCGACGCGGTGGCATCGGCGGCCGGCCCGGCGCCCGCGCGCAGCTACGGCTGAGGCGCGCACCGGGACGCATACGGCCACGGCTGGGACGCGGCGCGGGGGCGAGTCCGTCCGTGGCCGCGGCTCGGTGGGGGCGTGTGCGGCTACGGCTGAGGCGCGGGCCGCTTCCTGGGCCTGCTCTGCGTGAGCGCGGCCCCGGCCAGGACGACCAGGGCGCCGACGGGGGTGTTCCAGCTCAGCTGTTGGCCGAGGAGCGTGCCCCCGCCCGCCGTGGCGATGACCGGGATGACGTACGTGACCATCTGGCCCGTCGTCGGGCCCACCTCGGCGACCACTCCGCACTGGAGCAGGATCGCCAGACCGGTGCCCAGCGCGCCGAGCACGAGCACGGCGAGCAGCGGACCCGCCGGGAACGAGGTCGGCATGGTGGTGAACAGCGGGGTCACCAGTGCGAGTTGCAGCGTGGCGAGGAAGAGCTGCGCGCCGGTCAGGGCGAGATGGGAGCTGCTCTCGCCGCCAGGGTCCGGCGTACGTAGATCCAGCCGACCGGATAGCTGAGCGAGGCGAGCAGCGCCATCGCCGTACCCGTGACATCCAGACCTGGCTTCGTTCACGTTCAGCACCAGCGTTTGTTCACTGGTTGCGGCAGCAGTTGGTGATCAGCACGCTCGTAGATGTTCACGAGAAATGACGGCGCTGCCGCTCCGCGGCGTCACATTGCCGTGCGGAGGTCCGGGCCAAGTCTCACACTGCGGGCATGGATGAAGTCAGCGTTCCCACGGCCGTCGTATCGTCAGACCAGTCGAGTGAGTTACTGGGGTATCCGCCTGATGCACGGCTGCTGATCGTCAACTGCGATGACTTCGG
This sequence comes from Streptomyces sp. NPDC088147, assembly GCF_044741565.1. Classification (NCBI taxonomy): domain Bacteria; kingdom Bacillati; phylum Actinomycetota; class Actinomycetes; order Kitasatosporales; family Streptomycetaceae; genus Streptomyces; species Streptomyces sp. NPDC088147. The sequence goes on from NZ_JBIUSY010000013.1 coordinate 29,711, forward strand.
GATGTACCCAGCGATCAACGCCGCGGTGATCGAGTCGGTCGAAGAAGGCATCGCCAGTTCGTGCAGCCTGATGGTCCCGTGTCCTGGAGCCCCGCAGGCCATGGAACTGCTCGGCCGACGGCCGCAGATCCCGTTCGGCATCCACCTCACTCTGGTATGCGAGATGCCCCACATCCCGTGGGGGCCGCTGATCGCCAAAGAACGAGTTCCCTCCCTGCTGGACCCTGCAGGCGAACTGTTCTCGCCCACGCCTGTCGGCCGGGCGGCCTTGCTCGCCCAGGCTCGGCTCGATGAGATCGAACTTGAGTTCCGCGCCCAGATCGATGCCGTCGCCGACGCTGGGCTCACGCCGACCCATCTGGACTTCCATTGCCTGGCTGATGGCGGCCGCGACGACATCCTCGACCTGACCGTGGTGCTGGCGGCGGAGTACGGCCTCGCGGTCCGGGTCTGGCTCGAACCCGGGCGCCAGGCGATGCGGAGACGCGGACTGCCGGTCACTGACAACGACTTTCTGGACAGCTTCTCCCTCGACATTGAAGGCAAGGCGGCCCGATACGCTCAGATGCTGTGCGACCTGCCTGCCGGGCTCAATGAATGGGCGGTGCATCCCAGTCTGGGGGACAAGGAGTCGCAGGCCGTCGACGGTGGCTGGCCCGTGCGCCGGACGGACTACGAGTTCCTGACATCGCCGCAGGCCCGTGAGGTTCTCCAACAGGAGGACATAGCCGTGATCGATTATCGAACGATTCAGCGAGTCTGGTCCAAGAGTGTGAGCCCTCGGTGACTGACCGGGCCCGTCGTCCCTGCGGACGACGGGCCGCTGAGCTGACTATGGAGGTCAGCCTGCGACGGCCGGTTGTTCGGCCCGCGCGCGGGTGGTGGCCAGGCGGTAGGAGTCGGTGCCGGTCTCGATGATCGTGCCGTTGAAGGTGAGACGGTCGACGATCGCGGCGCGGAGACGGGGATCGGTGAAGGTCTTCGTCCACCCTCGGAACGACTCGTTGGAGGCGATCGCGACGCTGTTCTTCTCCTCGCGCTCGGTGAGAGCCTGTGTCACATCCTCTTTCCGCAGGTCATGACGTATGAGAGTGGAGGGTGATCGGGGTTGCCGTTCGGTTCGGCGTCCTGTGGACGCCGAACCGAACGGCAGGTGAGGGGTTCTCAGGTGGTTGCCGTGGGGGATGTCGCAGACGGCGACCCCATCGGGACGGAGCGATGCGACGGAGGTCGGGAATGGCCGCGACCTACAATCGTAGTGAGGGCGAAGCGCCAGGCCGAGATTCCGGCACCGGTGTGAGGGAGGGGCCAGGATGTTCGGTTGGAAGAAGAAGCTCAACGGTCTGTTCGGTTTGGGCCAGTTCAACGATCTGACGGCGCAGCACAGGCCCGACCTGAGTCGGGAATCGCTCGGCGTCGGGCCCGACTTCCCTGGCGTCGCCCCGAACCCGCTCATGAGCAGTGATGCACGGAAGCGCAATGCGGAACTGCGTACGGGGGCGCTTGCGCTCGGCGTTCTCGTCGACTGGCGAGAGGTCAACAGCAATCCACGCGTGGTCCTGATGTTCGACGTGGAGACCGCTGGCGGCCGCTCGTTCCGCGGTATCGCAGACGAAGGCCTCACGATCACCGAGCTCACCCGACTCGCCCCAGGACAGACGTTGCCCGTGCGCTACCGACCGGCCGTCATGGACCACTACGTCGCCCTTGCCCGGGACGCGGACCCCGCCCACGTGCAGCAGCTCTCTGACGAGATCGCGAGCCGTAAGCGGACCTGACCCGAAGGCATTTTTCGCAGATCGGCGACTTGACGTTTCGGGCCGGTCGGCCCGAAACGTGGGCTGGGCGTGCCGGGTTGGCGGTCGTACGGTGCTCTCATGGGCAGGGACGGGGTGCCTCGGCTGCGGCTGACCGTCGTCGAGCCCGGCCAGACGCACGGTCACGTCACCGAAGTGGACCTCCGCCTCGTGACCGGGCAGGTGGGTCTGCGGCACGAAGGCTTCAACGGGGGCTTTGCCCGAGGCCGCGAGAATCTCCGGCTTCCGGTCGGAGACGTAGCGCCGGACCATCTGGTGGGACACATCGGCGCCGTGCTCCTCGACGAGCCGGTGGAAGATCCGTGTGATCGTGTGCCGCTGTTTGCGCGGCGCGTCGAGGTCCGTCCGCAGCATCTCGTCGATCACCGTCTTGTACGGATCCAGCGCAGTTGGCCGGGGCGGCAGTTTCTTCCGGGGCTCCGGCCAGACGGAGTCCACGGCCTTCTTGACCGTCCTCCACGAGACGTTGTACTTGCGCTCAAGCTCGCGCATTTTCATGCCGGCACGGTGGTCACGCCGGATCGCCGTGCCGAAGAACAGCCGGCCGAAGGTGACCTGGAAGGGGGCGAAGCCATGCGTGCCCACCTTGATGAGCAGAAAGCTGAAGCCCCAGATGAGCGCGAGCACCGCGAACCGGATGCGCCAGTCCACGGCGGGAAAGGCGGGAAAGGTGCGGCCGGTGCCCGGAAGCGCCGGAGCGACGGCGGCGGACGTGGCCGGAATCGAGGGGACGGGGAGGCGGGGTCCGGCCCGGGACGGGGCGGCGTGGCGGTGCTCATACGGACAGCCAGGCGTGGACCATCTCGTAGAACAAGCGAGATTATATCCACCATTCTGATTAGTATCGCTTACATGTTGAATCTGGAGCGCCTGCGTACGCTGGATGCCCTGGCCCGCCACGGCTCGGTGAGCGGCGCCGCCGAGGGACTGCATGTCACCACCTCCGCCGTCTCCCAGCAGATGGCCAAACTGGAGCGTGAGGTGGGTCAGCAGCTGCTGGCCAGGAACGGGCGCGGCGTACGGCTCACCGACGCCGGGCGGCTGCTCGCCGACCACGCCGCGCGGATCCTCTCCCAGGTCGAGGTCGCCCAGTCGGACATCGAGGCACAGCGCGGCCGGGTGGTCGGGGAAGTGCGGATCTCGGCCTTCCCGACGGCCGCACGCGGGCTCTTCCCGCTGGCGATCCGCGCGCTGCGCGAGGGCCATCCGGAGCTGCGGGTCCGGTCGCGGGAGCTGGAGCCGGAGGCCGGGATCCGCGGGGTCGTCAGGGGCGATCTCGATCTCGCCGTGGTGCTGGACTGGAGCAACAAGCGGCTGCCGGTGCCGGGCGGCCTGGCGACGGCGCATCTGCTCGACGACGTCCCCGATGTGGCCATGCCCGCGGACCATCCGCTCGCGGACCGGTCGGAAGTGGACCTGGAGGAGTTCGCGGACGACCCCTGGGTCTCCTGGCCGGAAGGCGAATTCTGCTACGAGTGGCTGATGTTCACGCTGCGCTCGAAGGGGTTCGAGCCGCGGATCGCGCATCTCGCGGGGGAGTACCACACCCAGCTCGCGCTGATCGCGGAGGGACTCGGGGTGTGTGTCGCGCCCCGGCTGGGACGCGGCGCCGTGCCGGAGGGCGTGGCGGTCGTGCCCGTACGGCAGCGGATGCGCCGGCATGTCTACGCCGTGTGGCGGACGGACGCGGACCGCCGTCCGTCGATCCGGGCCGCGGTCGAGGCGCTGCGGGAAGCGGCCGGGGCCGCGAACCAGGTGGTCAGCGGCTGACCGAGGACGGAACAGGGCGGGGTGGGGCGGCCGGAGGCTTCACCTTCTGCCGACGAAAAGTGAAGCCCGCCGACCGCCGGTCATGGATACGAGCGTCCGGGCCACGGACGCCCGGGGCACGAACGCCCGGGGCACGGGCATCCGGTGCGCGGGCATCCGGTGCGCGGGCATGTGTGGCACGGGCATGTGTGGCACGGGTGCCCGGACACGCGTCAGGTCATGCGAGCGTGATCGAGTCCCCGGTGACCTTGATCGGTGTCGCCGGCAGCGGCTGCGTCGCGGGTCCGGCCTTCACACTGCCGTCCGCCGCGCTGAACTGGCTGCCGTGACAGGGACAGTGGATGATCCCGTCCGAGATGTCCTTCACGGCGCAGCCCGCGTGGGTGCACTTCGAGGAGAACGCCTTGAACTCGCCCGCCGTCGGCTGGGTGACCACCACGCCCTGGTCGGCGAAGACCATCCCGCCGCCCTCCGGGATCTCGCTGGTCTTCGCGAGGGCGTCGGCCGGGCCCGCGCCGCCGCCCGCGCTGTCGTCGGGTGTGGTGGACCCGGCAGCGGACCCCGACTCCGACTCCGACCCCGCCCCCGACTCCGCCGGAGCGTCCGAGCCGCCGCACGCGACCAGCGCCGCGGCCAGCCCCGTCGCGCCCGCCGCCGCGACCACGGTCCGGCGTGTGACGATCCGTGCGGTCCCCTGCGTTCCCGTCATACCGAGCTCCGATCCCTGATGGGCTCCGCGTCGGCCGGTCGGCCGCTCAGCGGTAGGTACGGCTATACCCGCCGCGATGTTCAGATGCCGAGAGACTTCCTGAGAAAGCCGAGTTCGTGGCCCAGAAGAGTGTCCGCCTGCCCCACCCGGGTGACGAGATGCCCGGCCCCCGGCAGCGGCAGCACGGTATGTGGCCGGCCCGCGGCGAGCAGCGCGGCGGAGAGCCGCAGCGTATGGGCGGGGAACACATTGTCGTCGGCGAGCCCGTGGACGAGCATCAGCGGCCGGGTCAGCCGGTCCGCGTACGGGATCAGCGAACAGCGGTCGTAGTTCTCCGGCTGGATGTCCGGATGGCCGAGATAGCGCTCCTCCCAGTACGTGTCGTACAGCCGCCGGTCGCTCGCCGCCGCGCCGGCGACCGCCGCGTGGAACACCTCGGGACGGTGCAGTACGGCCGCCGCCGCCAGGTATCCGCTGAACGACCAGCCCCGGATCCCCACCCGCGCCAGGTCCAGCGCGTCGTACCGCTCGGCCGCCGCGTGCAGCGCGTCGACCTGGTCGGTCAGGACGGGCGTCAGCCGGTCCCCGACGATGGCCCGCTGCCACGCCACGCCGCGCCCGGGGGTGCCGCGCCCGTCCGTGGCCAGTACGGCGAACCCGTGCTCCGCGAACCACTGGCACACGGCGGTGTACCAGCCGCCGCCCTTCGTCACCACCTGCATACCGGGGCCCGCGTACGGGCTGAGCAGTACGGGAAGCTTGCCCGCGTCCGGTGTGTACCAGGACGGCAGATGCAGTCGGCTGCGCAACTTCCGCTCGCCGAGGGCGAGATGGACCGGCCTGGGGGTGATGGGCGACCGTTCGGCGAGGACCGCGATCCGGCCCGACGGGGCGCCGCCGCGCACCACCGTGACCGTGTGCCCGTCCGGGGTCCTGCTGTCGAGCACGACGGTGTCACCGCCCGCCGAGGCGGTGTGCACCCCCGGCTCGTCCGTCAGCCTGACGAACCCGGTGTCGGGGGCGTACGACCAGACATGGGTCTCCGTCGGCTCCTCGCTCGCGGTGAAGAAGACCCGCTCGCCCACCGCGCCGAGCACCTCGCGGACCTGGAGCCCGTCCGGAGCGAGGGTGTCACCGATCCGCAGGGAAAAGGCGTCGCCGCGTACACACGGCAGCACCGCCGTCCCCGACGCGGTGTGCACGGGAGCGCCCGGCAGCCACTCCACCCAGTGCTCGTCGGTCCGCCGGAAGAGCCGCTCGACCTCGCCGTCGGCCGGGTCGACACGCAGGACCCACAGTGTGCGCTGGTCGCGGGTCTGGAGGCCGACCACGGGACCGGCACTCTCCCAGCCGGCGCCGACGACGTATTCGAAGGCCGGGTCCCGCCAGACACCCGCCGGGGCTTCGTCCTCGGGGGCGCGCTCCGGCAGCCGTACGGGGGTGTGCCGGCCGTCGAGCGTCACAACGCGCAGCGAGGTCCGCGCGTTGGCGGTGCCCGCCGCCGGATACGGCACCGAGCGCGGCGCCCGCGCGGGATCGGACGGGTCGCCGAGGTACCAGCGGCGCACCATCGACGTGTCGACCCGGGCCACCAGCAGGGCGTCCCCGTCCGGCGACCACCAGTAGCCGCGCGCCCTGCCGATGGACTCCGCGGCGGTGTGATCGGCCAGCCCATAGGTCACGTCGGGGCTCTCGGGCCCGGCGAGCGGCCGGTCGTCCGTGCCGTCGGTCCGTACGACGCGCAGCGCCCCGCCACTGACATAGGCGACATGGGCGCCGTCCGGCGAGGGGCGCGGATCGACGACCGGGCCCTCGGTGCGGATCCGCCACGGAGCGCCCCCGTCCGTCCGTACGAGCCAGAGTGCGCCGCCCAGCGCGTACGCCACGACGCGCGCCTCCCGGTCGGTGGCGTACCCCACCACCCCCACCGAGGTCTCGCGGGCCCGTTCGCGCCGTATCCGTTCCGCGTCGGAGACGGACTCGTCGCCGACGGCGGCCGAGGGGCCGGCGAGGATCCGCTCCTCGCCGTTCTCGTACAGCCACAACGGGCTGCGCGGATCCACGCCGGACACGGACCGTACGAACAGGACGCGCTCGCCGTCCGGTGACACGGTGAACTGCCGGGGGACACCCAGCGAGAAGCGACGGGTGCGGGCGAATCGCAGCGGAAAGTCGGTGGTGTTCATGGTCACCGGATATCTCGCGCGGGCACGCCGAGGGAACCCCCCGGACTGATCGCAATGGTCGAACGCCTGTGAGTGCCCGGTCGCAGCCTCGCGTCAGGGGGGGGCGTCACCAGGGGATGGGGCCGTCGGCTTCGAGGAAGGCGCCGGTGGGGCCGTCGGGGCCGATGGCGGCCATGCGGACGATGAACTCGGCGCACTCCGCGGCGCTCCGCTCGCCGCGCGGGTTGAAATCGGTGGCGATGCTTCCCGGGTGGACCGCGTTGATCCGCATCTGGGGGAAGGCGTTGGCGTACTGGACGGTGATCATGTTGACGGCGCTCTTGGAGGAGCAGTAGGCGACCATCGGGAAGGTCGCTTCGAGGCCGGCGGGGTCGCCGCAGCGTGTGAGGGATCCGCCGGTGCTGCTGACGTTGACGATGACGGGGTGGCCGCTGGTGCCCAGGAGGGGCAGGAAGGCGTGGGTGACGCGGACCAGGCCGAAGACGTTGGTGGCGTAGACGGTTTCCATGTCGGCGGCGGTGATCTCGGCGGGCGGATCCCAAGTGCCCGAGATGGCGGCGTTGTTGACGAGGACGTCGAGCGTTCCGGCTTCCTCGCGGACCAGTTTGGCGGCGGCCTGTACCGACTCGTCGTCGGTGACGTCGAGTTGTATCGCGCGGGCGCCGGTCTGCTGGGCGGCTTCCTGGCCGCGTTTCAGGTCGCGTGCGCCGAGGTAGACGGTGTGTCCGGCCGCGGTCAGCCGGCGGGCGGTCTCCAGGCCGAGCCCGCGGGTGGCTCCGGTGATCAGTGTGGTGGTCATGGCTGGTGAAGGCGCCGGGGCTCCCGTCCCGGGGTCCGTCGCCTCCGACTCCTTTCCGGATGTGTGCGCATGGTCTCGCCGTGCGCTTCTGCTGTTCTGCGATGCGTGGGGGAGGCCCCGCCGGGCGTTGCCGTACCCCGGCCGGATCTCTCCCCGCCGGGCTCAGCGGTGGGCCGCTCTCACCAGGGGGCGGGGCCGCCGGCTTCGAAGAAGCCTCCGGTGGGGCCGTCGGGCCCGGTCGTGGCCATACGGATGATGATCTCGGCACCCTCTTCGACGCTCTGGATGCCCAGTTCGCCGAAGTCGACGGGGGTGGGCCCGGGGCTGGCGATATCGCTGAAATCGGTGGCGGTGAGCCCGGGACTGACGGCGTTGATCCGCATGTGGGGGAAGGCGTTGGCGTACTGGACGGTGATCATGTTGACGGCGCTCTTGGAGGAGGCGTAGGTCAGCACGGGCATCTTGTACTCGACACTGGTGGGGTCGGCGTTGCGTGTGAGGGATCCGCCGGTGCTGCTGACGTTGACGATGACGGGGTGGCCGCTGGTGCCCAGGAGGGGCAGGAAGGCGTGGGTGACGCGCACGAGGCCGAAGACGTTGGTGGCGTAGACGGTTTCCATGTCGGGGGCGGTGTACTCGCCGGCCAGCTTCCAAGCGCCCGAGATACCGGCGTTGTTGACGAGGACGTCGAGCGTTCCGGCTTCCTCGCGGACCAGTTTGGCGGCGGCCTGTACCGACTCGTCGTCGGTGACGTCGAGTTGTATCGCGCGGGCGCCGGTCTGCTGGGCGGCTTCCTGGCCGCGTTTCAGGTCGCGTGCGCCGAGGTAGACGGTGTGTCCGGCCGCGGTCAGCCGGCGGGCGGTCTCCAGGCCGAGCCCGCGGGTGGCTCCGGTGATCAGTGTGGTGGTCATGGCTGGTGAAGGCGCCGGGCCCCAGGCGTTCCGGGGGCCTCGCGCCTCGGCCTCCTTCCAGAGGTGCGGCGCATGGTCGTGCCATGCGCGTTCTTACGGTGTGTTCAGGGCCCTGAGCCGTTGTCTGCTGTCCTCGTCGGAGGCGGGCATGACCACGAGGGACTGGTCGCGTTCCTGGGCGATGGGGAAGACCTGCCAGTCCAGCCGGATCTCGCCGGCCGTCGGATGCAGGATCCGCTTGCTGCCGAAGCTCCTGCCGGAGACCCGGTGGGTGGCCCACCAGTGCTGGAACTCCGAGTCCGCGGTGCTGAGCTGTTCCACCAGTTCGTCGAGACGGGGATCGCTCGGGTGGCGGCCGGCGTCCATCCGCAGATAGGCCACGCATTCACCCGCCGACAGATGCCAGTCCGGAAGCCGCTCGCGCATGCGCGGGTCGAGGAACGTCAGCCAGAGGAAGTTGCGCCGCGCTTCGGGGACGGCGTCGAAATCACACAGCAGCTCGGCCGCGAGCGGGTTCCAGGCCAGGATGTCCGTGAACCGGCCCAGGACCATGGCGGGCGTGGTGCCCAGATCGGCGAGCACGGCCCGTACCGGCTCCGGCACCACCTGCGGCCGGGTGCGCCGACGGCGCGCGGCAGGGGCCAGGTCGGCCAGCCGGCGCAGGTAGTCGCGCTGGTCGTCGTCGAGCAGTAGAGCGTGGGCGAGCGCGTCCAGGACGCTCCCGGAGGGTGTGGGCAGCCGGCCCTGTTCCAGGCGGGTGTAGTAGTCCACGCTGATCCCGGCCCGGCCCGCCACCTCCTCCCGGCGCAGCCCGGCCACCTTCCGTGACTGTTCCCGCACGGCCAGCCCGGCCTGCCGGGGGGAGACCTCACCGCGGCGAGCACGCAGGAACGCGGCAAGCTCGCGGCTTTTATCCTCCTTCGCACCCTTCATGTCCTCCACGGTGCCAGGTCCGCCGCGTGGACGGGAGAGTCACGATCTTCCTGGGAAGAAAATGACCCCCCTGGCCGCCCCGGGCAGCGCCAGGCACATACGGGCTCAGCGGAGGAAGGCGCTGTTCCGTGGGGTGTGTCAGCGGTTTGTCGGGCCGCGAATTGCCGGGCGGATCGTCTGCCGGCAGGCGTGTGCTCCGCGGAGTTCGAGGCGGGCCCGGCTTGCATCCTGACCGGGCCCGGCCAGGCCCGGCCCGGCCCCGCGTACCGGACCGGCGCGTCCGGGCCGTAGGCGGTCACCGGCGGGGCAGGGGGCGGGCAGGGGGCGCCGTCGCGAGCGCTGTGGCGACGACTGGCCGCCCGGCCCGGTCGTCTCGGCGCGGCTGTCTCGGCTCGGTACGGCACTTCCGTCGGCCGCCGTCGTTGAACCGGGCGACCGCCCCGAGGAGGAACGACGTGAACGGCACCTGTCCCCTGAAGACCGTCTCCGACCTCGACCGGCGGCACCTCGACGAGAGACCCGCGACCGCCGTCACGGGGCACCACGTCCCGATGGGCCCGACATGGATGGGCCCGACATGTACGACGTGATCGTGGTGGGCGCGCGCTGCGCCGGAGCGGCCGTCTCCCTGCTGCTGGCCCGTGCCGGCCGCAGGGTCCTGCTGCTGGACCGCGCCCGCTTCCCCAGCGACACCCTGTCCACTCTCTACATCCACCAGCCCGGACTGGCCCGCCTGCAACGGTGGGGCCTCCTGGGCGAGGTACTCGCCACAGGCGCGCCGCTGCTGACCCGCCTGTCCCTCAGCTTTCCCGGCGCCCGCTTCACGGGCCCCGCCCCCGCCCTCGGGCCAATCACCGGGGGCTGCGCTCCCCGCCGTTACGCCCTGGACCACCTTCTGGTGCAGGCGGCTATCCGCGCGGGCGTCGAGTTCCGTCCCCGCACCACGGTCGCGGATCTGCAGTGGGAGGACGGGAAGGTGACCGGTGTGCGCCACGGCACCCCGCGCGGCTCCACAACCCTGGCGCGCGCCCACCTGGTCATCGGCGCCGACGGCCGGAACTCCACCGTGGCCCGCCTGGTCCACGCGCCCTTCGTGCGGCAGGATCCCCGCAGCACCCGTGTCTACTACTCCTACTGGAGCGGCATCCCCGACCCCGGTGTCCAGATCTACACCGGACACGGCATGGGCGCCGGCTGCATTCCCACGCAGGACGGGCTGACCCTCGTATCCGTGCAGGTCTCCCGTACGATCCCCGCCCACGACGACCGGCAGCACACCTACCGGGAGATGGCCAGGCGATCGTCGGCGGAGCTGGACGGACAACTCACCGAAGGAAAGCAGGAAGACCGTCTGTACTGCTGTTCGGACCTTCCCAACTTCTTCCGTCGGCCACACGGCCCCGGATGGGCGCTGGTCGGTGACGCCGCACACAACAAGGACCCCACACCCGGGCGGGGGATCAGCGACGCCTTCATCCAGGCCGAAATGCTCGCCGAGCGCCTGGACTTCCCCCTCGACGACACCCAGCAGGCGGACGCCGCCTTGTCGAAATACGCCCAACAACTGCGTGAGGAGTTCACACCGGCCTACGAAAGCACCCTGACCACAGCGCGCCTGGACCCCAGCGGGTACATCCAGCACCTGGTCGACAACCAACACGACCCTGCCTTCGCCGAACACCTCTTCCGCTCCTTCGCCGGCCTCAACTGACTGACCCCGCCGGTCGGTTGTGGAGAGCGAACGGTGCGGCAGATCGCGGGGGCAGCCGGTGGACTGGGCGTGGCTCTGTTCCTTGCGGGCCGCGTCCTTGTTATGGATGGAAGGGCGGGGCTGGATCTAATGGCGTAAACAGAAGGGTTTGTCGTCCATCGGCCTCGACTTCGAACGACGCTCTGGAGGTGGCCCGCTCTCTGAACTTACTCCGAGTGCCGGGCGAATTCCTGCGAAGCATCGACACCGCAAACCCGCAGCAGATTGACCACGATGCGATCCAGATCCTCCCCGACTTTCGTCACCTCTGGAATTCCGAGACTGCCGAATTCGTCGCTTGGTCGATGCATGCTGAACACCGCATTGCCGTCGCCGTCGCTGTACACCAGCATCCGCAAGGGCGCATAGAGGAGCGCCTTCGGATCATGACGGAACATGGTCTCGGCGATGACGTGATTGCCGGTCAAGTACTCCATCGACCTGGTGTTGTGTCCTGCGATACTGAACAGTGAGGTGCCATTGATCCGGGCGTAGCGGACCAGGTCATTGGGCGCGCTCACGGCCATCGCGGCGCGAACGTCGTCCCAACTGCCCCCGGTTTCGGCAATGCGTTCCATCGATCCCGGATCGAACGCGGGCGCCGCTTTCTCGAATGCGTTCACGAAGTCGTCGTAGGAAATTCCCGTGGAAACGTCTACCCGGGTCACGGTGTGGCTGTGTCGGCTGGCCATGCGATAGCTCCCTGATTTTGGGATCAATGCTTCAAGGCAGCCCACGTAACCGGCCGGCGGAGCCTGCGGGAATGACACGGGAATGCCCGGCTACCACGATCTCCCCCTGATTGAAATTTACGATATGACGGGCTCACCGCCGGGGCAAATCGAGCGAAGCGACGTGCCCGGCGTGAGCTGCGCGGCCGGGCTGGAGTCAGAATGCGGGGATAGCGGCCGGGACGACACGTCAGGCCCTCGGTGAGGACGGGCCCGAAGGAGTGCGCTGCCGGCGCGGTGGAGGTGACCGCCCCTCGCCGGGGTGGGACCAGCGACTCTGGAACGGTACCCGGACAGTGTCGCGGCGGAACGGTACCCGGACAGCGTCGCGGCCCAGTGGCGCGCGAAGATGTACGAGGCCCTCTTCCCCCTCCGGGGCCTGCCCTCCCGCGATTGGGTCTGGTGGTAATCCGTCAACCAGCCGTAGCATGCGGTGACTTCGGTATCCGGAGCGACAACTGAATGCGTGCGTGACTGGGGGAAGCCGGTGGGAATCCGGCGCTGACCTGCAACCGTATGCGGCCCGTCCGGGCCGTGAGTCGGAACACCCGGCGCGTGACGTGCACCGCTTCCCACTGTCATGGTCTGCAGCGCGAAGCCCGCAGCTCCGGTCTGCTGCGCCCCGCCGCGCGGTTTGCGCATGGACGGTGGCGGCGGACTGTCGGGTGCGGTCTGGGCGGCAGACGTCCCACACCAGGAAGGCACTTCCGTGCACCTGATATCTGTCCGCCGTACTCTCGCGGCCACGGCCGCCCTCGGTCTGGCTCTCACCCCGTTGTGTGTGATCACCGCTCCGGCCGTTTCCGGTGCGCGATCTACGCCGACACCTCGGCGCCGCGCACGAACCTGAGGACCGGGGCGGCTGAAGCAGCCCGGTCCGTCCGGGCCCCACACGCTCCCTGTCGACAGCCGGTCATCTTCCCGGCCGGGCACTGACCACATCCGCATCCCGCAGCGTGCGGTTCGCGCGGAAAACCGCAGGACAGGACGGACAAGGAGGTTTCTCATGCCGGTCGAACGTTGCGTTGTCCAGCAAGCGTACAAATACGCCCTGGACCCGACTCCCAGGCAGGAGCGTGCCTTCCTCTCCCATGCGGGCGGCGCCCGCTTCGCCTACAACTGGGGCATCGCCCGCACCGCTGACGCGCTCGACGCCTACGCCGCCGAAAAGGCCGCGGGAGTCGGAGAACCAGCTACCCGCATCCCCGGACACTTCGATCTGTGCAAGGCGTGGACGGTATGGAAGGACACCACCGAGTGGACCGACCGGGCAACCGGCACCACCACGGTCGGCGTCGCCTGGGTCGCGGACAACTACTCCGGTACGTACCAGGCCGCCCTGCGGGACGCGGCCGAAGCCTGGAAGAGGTTCTTCAAGGCCCGCAAGAGCGGAGCACGCCGTGTCGGCCGTCCCCGCTTCAAACGGAAAGGCCGCGTCCGCGACTCCTTCCAGCTCCACGGAGGTGGACTGCAGATCGTCGACGGCAAGCACATCAGGCTTCCCAGGATCGGCACGGTGAAGACGTTCGAGTCCACCCGCAAGATCGGCCGCCTTCTGCGCAAGGACGAGGTGCCCTGCCCCGCCTGCGACACGATGGGCAGGGTCCCGGCCGCCGCCGCGGGAAGGTCCGACAGGTGCTCGGCCTGCAAAGCAACCGGCGCGGTCCCGGCGGCCCGTATCGTACGCGGAAGCGTCTCCCGTGACTCGTCCGGCCGCTGGTTCGTCTCCCTGACTGTCGCACGCGTCCGTGAGATCCGTACCGCCCCGTCCGTGCGGCAGCGCTCCGGCGGCCCGCTCGGCATCGACTTCGGTGTCCGCGACATCGCCACCCTCTCCACCGGCACCACCATCCCCAACCCCCGTAGCCTCGAAGCTCACTTGAAGCGTCTGAAGGGCGCGCAGCAGGCCCTCGCCCGCTCCCGGAAAGGATCAGTCCGCCGGGACGGAATCACCCGCCGTATCGGCCGCCTCCACGCCCGCGTCCGGAACCTGCGCGCGGACTTCATCGCCAAGGCCACCACACGCCTGATCCACGCCCACTCCGTCATCGCGGTCGAAGGCTGGGACGTCCAGCAAACCGCACAGCACGGATCCCCCCAGCTTCCGGCGAAGGTCCGGAGCACCCGCAACCGCGCCCTCGCCGACACGGGAGTCGGCGCTGCCCGGTGGCAGCTCCAGTGCAAGGCGGCCTGGTACGGAGGCACCGTCGTGACCACCGACCGGCACGCACCCACCGGACGGCAGTGCTCCGCGTGCGGAACGGTAAAAACCACACCGCTCCGGCCCACGCAGGACGAGTACCGCTGCGCCGCCTGCGGCATCCGCCTCGACCGGCGACTCAACACCGCACGTGTCCTGGCCGCGATCGCCGCACAGTACGCCACAGGCGCCCCGAGTGGCGGGGAGCCTCAAAACGATCGCAGAGGGAACGTAGGTCCCCTCACGCTCCGGCGTGGTGGGCGGTCCCCGATGAAGCGAGAAGCCCGCACCCAGCCACCCGGCAGGGGTCAGTCGGGCACCCCCGGAACGTAAGGTCCGGGCATCCCCCGTCCGCGCGACTCAGCAGTGAACATACGCGTATACGGGATCACGGCGGGCCGGGAAGGGCCGGCCCCTGCGCGGTGGGGATGACGGGCGGGTGATGTTCTGGTCGGCGACGCTCTCGGCGTACGTACGCGTGGAGGTGACGGCCGGCATGGCTTGGTCAGACGGTGAGCGGACGGAATTGAGGGGCTCGTCCACCAGAACGAAGCGGTTGAGCTGCATCTCGGACACGGCGGTGCAGCCGCGGGGGTTGATGGCGGAGCCGGTTCTGGGGCAGGTGCCGGGTTTGAGGCCTTCGGGGTCGATCCGGCTCCGTTCGTAGCACCTGTACTCACTTCGCCGGGACCTGACGAAACGCAGACGGCGACGGCGACGGCGGCAGGTCGGCGAACGAAGTCGGCCACGCGACGTCGTCGATCGCCAGCCATGGCGCAGCGGCCAGGGCGGTGGGCGTCACCCCGGTAAACGCCTTGACCTCGCAGTGCAAGTGGGACTGGTCGACGTAGCCGCTTGCGGCCGCTACCCGAGCGGTGGCCTCGCCCGCCGCGAGACGGTGAGCGGCGTGGTCGAAGCGCCCCAACTGGGCGGCGCGCTTGGGAGTGAGGACGATCTGGGACCGGAAGCGGGACCACAGGCGCTTACGGCTCCATCCCACCTCGTTCGCCAGGCCGTCGACCCGCACTCGTCCCCGGCTGGTGAGCATCCGCCACCAGGCGGCAGCGATCTCCGGATCGAGCGGTGGCCGGGCGTCCAGCCGTCGGCCAAGGACATCCGCCGCGATCGTGAACCGTTCGTCCCATGACGTGGCGGCGCGCAGCCTGCCCTCGGTTCGCCCGGCGTCGTGACCCCAGACGTCTTCCAGGGAGACCACCGTCCCGACAAGCTCGGTCGATGCGCTGAGCATTGCGCCCGCGACGACCGGCGACAACCGAATGCTGGAGGCACTGGTCTCCCTCGGCCGTCCGGCCGCTGACCCGAAGGTCGCCCGGGATCAGTCCTACGACCACGCTGCCGCGTTGACGCCGGCCGTGGACGTCGTAGACGAGGCCGTCTCCTTCGCTCAGGTCCACCAACACGGTGACCGACGGGTGCGCGACCATGGCAATGTCCGCGAGCGCCGGGACACGTTGACCGAACCCGGCCATGCTGGTCCCGGGCAGCCGCTGTGGCTGCCGCGGGACCGCGACCTCCACCGACGTCCAGTCAGGTGATGACTCCGGGGCCTACACAGCACCAGGGTAGCGATCGGTGTCAGCGGCCTGTCCTCGCGAAGGCCAGAAGCAACTTGCCGGATTCCTCCGGCGCTTCGAGCATGGGGATGTGACCGACACCGGGCAACTGCTCGACGCGCGCGTTCGGCACCGTGTCGTATCGGTGTGCCGACGACGGATCCCAGCGGCGGTCGGCAGCGCCGAAGATCACCAGGATCGGGACGTCAAGGGCGGTGAGACGCTCGGGCACGCTCCGCTCGGCGATGTACGCGGTGTTTCGGCGCAGCACCGTCCTGAACGTGCGATAGCCGATGCTCCGGACCTCGGCGACCAGGTCGTTCCGGGACGTCCACCGGGCGGTCGCATACCGCGGTCACTCCCCTGCGGAGCATCGCGTCCGAACGGATCGACCAGAGGAGCGGGCCCAGCGGCGGTGCAATCAGCACCCGAAGGAGGACGGGCTGCGGAAGAAGTGCGTCGGGACTCGGGCCGCTGCTGATCAGTGCGAGCGAACCGACCAGGTCAGGGCGTTGTTCGGCAAGCGCGGTGGCGATGTATCCACCGCTGGAGTGCCCGACCGCGGTAACCGGACGAAGGCCCAGACCGTCGAGTACCGCGGCCAAGCGGCCCGCCTGCCCGGGCACGTCGTACGACGGCGCGGGGGAGGACTGGCCGTGACCCGGGAGGTCGACTCGGATGACGTGATACTGGTCGGCGAGGGTCGGCACCACCGGGTTCCAGGAGCCGCCCGAGGATCCCGATCCGTGGATGAGCACCAGCGGCGGCGCCTGCCGCGGGCCGTAGTGGACCACGTGCATCCCGTGCACGTGCGTGACGTTGTCGTGTGCCATGTACGAGACGATGCCTGCGCCGCCGGCTGTCAGTCTTGTACAAATGTCGTCGCGAGGCTGACGCTCGCCGGACACCTCTGTCTCCGCGTGGAGCGGGACTTCCGCGAAGGCCGGGCCGTTTGAGGACGTCGGCCATCGGAACGCAACCCTCCAACCGTCTGGCATTCATACAGGTCGACGAATCGCTACATGCCACCTAGACCGCGACGGGACAGCCGAGGTCACAGGCCCGGCAGTCCGGTACCCCTGGCCGCTGAGCCGTAATGACAGGGGCGCCATGGAGGACATCGAGCACGTCGAGGATGTGTCCCGTCCGGGTACGAGGCGGAGCATCTCGGAGATGTGATGTGCACGGTGTCGCCTGGCCGTTCATGAACACGTCGGCTGCCCGCCGGCCCGCCTCTGGGGTCCCCTCAAGCAATTACTTGGCTAGCCACGTAATCGCTGTTACTTTTATGTGGCTAGCCACATAAAGTGGTCGGTGCAGCGTCCCCCTGTGAGGAGAGCAGTCATGAAGGCCATCACTTTCGACACGTTCGGCGGCACCGAGGTCCTGCACGAGGCGGACATCGACGTCCCGCAGCCCGGCCCCGGCCAGGTCCGCGTGCGCGTTCAGGCTGTCGGCGTCAACCCGGTGGACGGCAAGATCCGCTCCGGCGGCATGGAGGCCATCTTCCCCACCACCCTCCCCGCCGTGCCCGGCGGGGAGATCACCGGTGTGGTCGACGCCGTCGGCGAGGGCGTCGACCACCTGAAGGCCGGCGACGAGGTGCTCGGGTGGTCCGACACAGGCTCTTACGCCCAGTACGCCCTGGCCTCCGCGGCTGTCCTCGCTCCCAAGCCCGCCGGTCTGGACTGGACGCACGCCGCGGCGCTGCCCGTGGCGAGCGACGGCGCGGAACGCGTACTGGACCTGCTGGGCGTCACCTCCGGTGAGACGCTGCTGATCCATGGTGCGTCCGGGGCGCTGGGCACCATCGCCGTCCAGCTGGCCGTCGCCCGCGGCGCCCGCGTCATCGGCACCGCCGGCCCGGCCAACCAGGAGTATGTCGCCTCCCTCGGAGCGACCGCGCTGGTCTACGGGGACGACCTGGTCGAGCGGGTCCGCGCGCTCGCCCCCGAAGGAGTGGACGCCGTCTTCGACGCCGCGGGCAAGGGTGCGCTGGAGGACTCCGTCACCCTGCGCGGCGGTACCGACCGGATCGTCACCACGGCCGACTTCCGCGCCGCGGAGCTCGGTATCGTCTTCGCCGAAGGTCCCCAGCGCCGCTCCGCCACCCGCCTCGCCGAGCTGGCCCAGCAGGCCGCCGACGGCACCCTGGTCACCACGATCAGTGCCACCTACCCCCTCGCCGAGGCCGCCAAGGCACAGCAGGCCAGCGACGCCGGCCACAACCGCGGCAAGATCGTCCTCACCGTCAACTGACCCGCCAATCGCCCTCCTCGAGATGAGAGAACAGCCATGTCGGACACCACCTCGTCGGAGCTGCCGAGCACGGCGGGAGAAGGGCCGCTGAGCTACGCCATCTTCCAGCTCGCCCGCGCCCACCGCGGCCATGCCGCCGCCATGTTGCGCGCCATGAACCTGCACCCGGGGCAGGAACTGCTGCTGATGCAGCTCTTCGACCACGACGGCCGGACCCAGGCGGAACTGCTGGAGCGGGCCGGTCTCGACCACTCCACCGTTTCCAAGTCCCTGCGCCGTATGCAGGAGGCGGGACTGCTCACCCGGGAGCCGGCCCCCCACGACCGGCGGGTCATGGTGGTCCACCTCACCGACGCCGGCCGTGCCCTCAGGAAGCCCATCGCGGACATGTGGCGCACTCTGGAGCAGATTTCCGTGCACGACCTGACACCTGACCAGATCCAGGCGTTCATCACGTTCGCGCACATCATCGAGAAGTCGGTCAGGGACCACAGCCAACAGCCATCTGCCGAGTAAGCGGGCACGGAGAGATGGCCGGCCTGCCGGTCATGTTGTCGATGCCGGGGTCCCGGACGATCAGACCATCCGGGACCCGGAAGTACCGGCCCCGAGGGCCTCGTCGGTCCCTGCCCAGAGTTTCATCAGACGCTCGACTTCCGCAGCGGTGAACACGGTCGCGGTCCAACGAGATCCAACTTTCAGAGTCACGAAGACATCGACGTTGCAGACGCGTCCAAGTCCTCGCCCTCGCTGGGCAGGAACGACGCCTCGAAAGCCTTTTCACGAACCCGATACCAAGGTCCGTCCCAGCCTCGCTCCAGCGACCATTCCGTCGAACTTCCTCCTGCTCCGCAGTTCACGGTGGGCACAGTCGGCCCCGGCTGCCGCGTATTCAGCGCCCCGCGATCCCGGACCGGTTGTCCCGAGCTCGCTCGCGTTCGCGCCGTTCCTCTTTGTCCTGGCGTGCGGCCCGACGATTCCACGAGTTCAACCTCGGTAGCCGGCTAGGACTTTTCCGGCCCCGTGGACTCAGGATCAAGCTTTGTGCACTCTCCGCCAAAGACGGACTGAGAGCAAGCGACGAGACTGGGGCACGAGCGGAAAGATATGAAAGGTGCGGCAGAGTACGCGGTTTCCGAGGTATCGACAATATTCGGGGCCCGCAATGGAAGTGCCTTCCGGTGGCAATTCATACTCTGTCTGGAGCACCGGCCGAAATGCAGGTGTTCCATGCACCTACGGAAGGCGCAAACAGCTGTGCTCAGAAACAGGATCGGGTTTCCTGTTTTCATCCACCAGGGCAATCCTGGTGACAGAACGGAGAAGAACATGAGGGCTATTCCCTCCGGGGCAACGGTCGTCAAGACCATGGTCGCGGCCACGGCCATAACGGCGATGATGGGCGTCGGCCAGGCGTTCGGCGCGGGTGCGGGAGAGAGTCTGGACTCGCGCTACCAGGACGCCGTCTATGCCTACAGCCATGGCACCAACGGCCAAGTGGCAGTCGCCGACACCGCTGGGGACAGCCATGCGGTCTACACGCTGTATGACCGCAGGGACACCACGGGCCTGCGGCTCGACAACTCCAGCGGCAACGGTTCGACGAAGAAGAGCGGCATGAACGAGACGAACTACGTGCGCAAGGTCACCGCGTGCCTGAATGTCCAGCTCAACCCGGACCGGTGCGGGCCCGACGACCGCCCGGGCGACGGGCGCTAGAGCCCTCCGCGGTGGAGCGGTCCGGACCGCTCCACCGCAGCGTCATCCCCGACCGCCGGCACAGTGAGGACAGCAAGTGGGCACGGAACACGACACGGAGACCATGCGACCCGTCCTGGAGATCGAGGAACTGACCCACTCGCTCGGCGCGCGGAAACTGTTCACCGATCTCTCCCTGACGGTGCGGGCCGGTGAGTCCGTCGCCGTGACCGGCCCGAGCGGATCGGGCAAGAGCACGCTGCTGTCCTGCGTACTGGGACTGATCAAACCGACAGCGGGCTCGGTGAAGGTGACGGGCATCGACATCGTCGGGCTGCGACCCGCACGCCTGGCCCCACTACGTGCTCGGGCAGTCGGCATGGTCTTCCAGTTCGGCGAACTTCTGCCGGAACTCAGTCCGTTGGACAACGTGATGCTCGCGGCACTTCTGGCCCGCACCAACCTTCACGGCGTGAGAGACAGGGCGCAGACGCTCCTCGATGACCTCGGCGTACCGCGGGCGACGACGAGCGACGAGCTGTCCGGCGGAGAGCGGCAGCGTACCGCGGTGGCCCGTGCCCTTATCAACGAACCTGCCCTACTGCTCGCCGACGAACCGACCGGCGCGCTGGACGCGGAAACGCGCGACCGCACGGCCGAGCTGCTCTTCGGCCTGCCCCGACGCCACGCATGCGGGCTACTCGTGGTGACCCACGATCCAGGCATCGCCGCACGAGCCGACCGCACACTGCACCTTGAGGCGGGCGCACTGAAGCCGATCCCCTCCGGTGTATCCGCATGACGCCCGTCAGGGACACCCTGAAGCTTGCGCGTCGGCTCCTCGCCATCGGGCGCGTGGCGGGCCGCCGCGCCGAAGCGGGAGGCGTTCGCTTCGTCGCTCTGCTCCTCGCAACACTGGTCCTCGCGCTCAGTCTGGGCAGCCTCGTCGCCGTCCACGCTGTGTACGCGGGCAAGGAGGAGCGCCGAACAGCCAGGACTCCCGTAGCCCCCGACAGGGCCCGGGAACACGTGGCCAACGCGACGGCATGGCTCGTGGGGTCCGACTCGCTCGACGGCGAACGCCGATTCAGCGTCGTGTACTTGGCCCCTCACAAGGGGGACGCACCACTGCCTCCCGGACTGGACCGCTGGCCGGGTCCGGGTGAAGCGGCCCTGTCGCCGGCGCTACGGAAGGCGGGCGTCGGCGAGGACATCGATCGCCGCTATGGGAAACTGGCCGGCACCATCGGTGAGCGAGGACTGGACGAGCCGTCCGAATGGCTTGCCTATGTTCGCCCGCGCGACGGCCTGAGCGCTCAGCGGCCCACCGATATCGTTACCGGGTTCGGCCCGACGGCCGGGCATGTGTCGGCTGCCCTGGAGCCGGGCTCGGGCCGGCTGGACGACAAACCCGAGTCAATGTTCCAGACCGCGGTCATCGGGATGCTCGTCGTGCCGGCCGTCGCTCTGCTGGTCGTAGCGGCGCGCACCGGTGCACATTCCCGTGACCGCAGGACCGCGCTCATCGCCGCGCTCGGCGGACGACGTCTGGACCGTGCCCTGGTGGCCACCGGTGAGGCCGTGTTCCCGGCCATCCTCGGCGCGGTTGTCGGGGCTGCGGCGGTTGCCGCAGCCGTACTGCACGACATCCGCATCCCCTACACCGACTACATCCTCTCCTCCTCCCACCTTCGCCACTACGGCTGGGCCGCCGCGCTCGCCCCGCTCACAGCGTTCCTGATCATTTTGATGACCACGGTGGTCGCGGACTTCGCACCCCGGCGGGGCGCGTCCGGAACTCGGCCACGCAGCACGTCCCCCCACACCTGGCTGCCTCGGCTGGCCGTACTGTGCCCCATCGCGATCATCCTGGCGGTACGTGGCCCGGACTTCTTCGCACCGGACTCCGTATCGCGCACGCTCGCCAGTTGGGCAGGCATCGCCGGCACGATCCTGACCCTTCCGGCCGCCATCGCGACCCTCACCGCCAAGGCCGGAAACCTGCTCACCCGCCGGGGGCGAGCGCACGGTTTGCCCGGAACGCTGGTAGCGGGCCGACGTACCAGCACACATCCCGGCGCGACGGCCCGCCTCGTCACCGGCGTCTCGATCGCCCTCATCGTGCTCATGCAGGCCATCGCATGGCAAGGACTGTTCGGAGCACAGACCACCGCAGCACGACAAACCATCGACCGCATCGGCCGCAGCGTCGTCACCGTGGGCACCCGCGGCCACGTGTCCGCATCCGCCATGGCCGAATTCTTCTCTGGTGTACCGGCGGCGGAGGCTGTCCTGCTGACCCCTCCGGACGGCAACCAGGACACATCCCTGACCCTGTACGGCGACTGTGCCGCTCTCGCCGCGTTGCATCTGCCCTGCCCGGCACGCGAGACACGCGTCGACAGGTTCCCGGAGGACCCGAGGCTGCGTGAACTGATCCGGTGGACCCCCCACATGGATCCGACGCTGCTGATCCGCCGGGTCGATGCCCGGACACTGACGGAACGCGCCGCTTCCTCCAGTGACAGTGCGACTGTCGCCGTTCTGCGGCCGGACGGGAAGCCGCTGTCCGTGCCTGCCCTCAAGCGGTTGTCGTACGAGACGTTCCCGCGCGGCGCAACCGTCAGCGCCCCTGGCGAGGACCAGCTCACCGCAGGCGTCCCCAACCGCGACCAGGGCCGCTGGAGTGTCCTCTTCGGAATAGCCGGCATCGCGGTACTCGCCACCACCGCGGGCATCAGCACCATGGCAGAGTTCCTGCGTCAAGGCCGCGCGCTCGCACCACTGTCCGTACTCACCGGTGGGCTGCGTGTCTTCCGCACCAGCGCGGCATGGTCGGTTCTCGGCCCGCTGGTCCTCGCCGGAGCGGCGGGCAGCGCGGTCGGAGCCGCACTCGCTGCGCCGGTCACCGTCAGCGGCGAGTCCTACATCACCGGATGGCTGCTTCTGTCAACAACCGGCGTCGTACTCGTGATCAGTACGCTCCTGTGGGGCTGGGCGTCCCACGTCGCCATCCGACAGGCACAGACGTGGCGGCCCAGCGGAGACTGAGTCGGCTACCCGACTAAACGTTCCGTAGCGCGTTGGGGCGGCTGGGGCGGACCGAGGAAGCCGAGGAGGAGGCCCGCCGGGCGTACCGGACCGAGCAGGCCGCGGCCGCGCCGTGGCGATTCGACGCGGACACCGGCCGCTTGGACGTCGTCCCCGACGCCCAGGCCCGTGGGACGAAGCTGCGCCGGAGCACGCCGAAGCTGATCGCCGCGGCCAACGCGAAGTCCGGCGCGAACCTGGCGCCCGTACCCATAAAGCCCGGCCCCGCCCCGGCGGCCGCCGCCCCCGGCCCGAAGCCGCCCGCGCCCGCCGTGCCGGTGGAGCGTCGGACGCCGCCGCCAGGCCGCAGCTACCGGGGCGCCGCCGTGCGCCGGGTCCCGTGCCGAGCGGTCCCGCGGTGCTCCGGCGTCGGGTGCTGTGCCACTTCGGCAACGGAAACCGGTCGGCGAAGTGGTGTGAGCGGCTCAGGAGATCGCCGCACGCGGCCGAAGCGAGGGCCTGGACGCAGCGCACGAGTCGGGCCTGACCCATCGGGACATCAAGCCGTCCGACCTCATCGTCCGCCCCAACGGCGGGCACGGGGAACGCGGCCTCCAGCCGGGCCTGGTGGCCGTCGCGGTCAGGGTTTGCGGGCCCGTGCCTGGACGAGGAGGCTTTCGCGGACGGTGGTGTGGGGCCGGGCGAGGTGGTCGTGGAGCGTGGTGGTGAGGGAGTCGAGTTCCTCGGATGTGAGCGGGGTGTGGCGTAGGAGGCGGTCGCGGAAGAGGTGTGCGAAGGAGAGGAGCAGGGTCTGATAGCGGTCGCCCGGCTGCCAGAAGTAGGCGTGTGCGGTGGTCCGGACGTCCGTGAGGCCTGCTTCGCGCAGGAGGCCGGGCAGCCGGGCGCCGATGTGGACGTCGCCTCCGAAGACCGTGGCGAGCAGGTCTCTGAGACGGCTCCACGCGGGGTGGGGCGGGTCGCACTGCCAGGTCGCCCAGTCGAATTCCTGGACCGCGACCCAGCCGCCGGGCCTGACGGCGGCTGCCATCGAGTCCAGGATCCGGCGCGGACGGGTTGTGTTGATGAGCAGCAGCCGGCAGTGGGTCAGGTCGTACAGGGCCTCGGCGGCGGTGGCGGGCGGCAGGGCTTCGTGGCGGACTTCGACGTTGCCGAGGGCGAGTTCGGTGACGGACTCCCGGGCCCAGCCGATCATCCGGTGATCGGTGTCGAGACCGGTGACCGATCCGGCGGGGCCGACTCGTTCGCTGAGAAGGTCGAGGATGCCCAGCGGACCGCAGCCCAGGTCGAGCACATCCGCGTTCCGCGGCAGGGGGATCGTGTCCAGGAGGGCGACGGAGGCCGGCCGCAGGAACTCGCACTGGGCGAGGAGACGCTCCCGCTCGGCACACGAGGACCCGAGCAGATACTCGGCGTCCGCCGGAGAACCCATGTCCCGCACAGGGACCGGTGCCTTGCTCACGTGTCCTCGATTCGCCTCGTACCTACCACCACCGTAAGCAACGGATGGTGACCTTCGTGTCACCGGAAGTGGTATCCCGACGGCTGAGGCCCTGGCAAACCCGCCGGCAGCAACAGCCCCGAACACCCTTCTGACGCAGGGCACTTTCGAGTGGGCACAAGCCGGGCCCCGGACACCGCCGGCGCTCCCAGAGCCACGCCCCCCGGCAGGGACAAGCCTCCGACCAGCAACGATCCAATCCACCGGCCCAGGACGGGTGTCTCGAAGCCGCACATGACTCACCACCCCAGCCGTCGCACAACGACTAACCTGACGCACACGCCACAACAGGTGGCTCGCAGGATCGCCGCTGCTCCCTCCTTTGGGCTGCCGATATCCAGCCGTCGACCAGACCGAGGACGCTCGTGGCCCCCCATACTCTCCAGCCTGGCCCTGAGCCCGTGCCGCATGGCCTGGACCCTGCCGTGATGGCCTTCTCCTCCGCGGCGACACGCATACTCCTGACCAGCGATGGCCTGACCACCCCTCTCCTCCAGGCGCTCGTGCACAGCCCCCTGCGGGCTCGGGCCAGCGACGTGCGGACGGTCGGCCCGGCCGCCCTCCCGCCCGGCATCCGGGAGGCACTCCGCCCCGACAGCACCGACGACTGCCTGCTCCGCCGGGCCCGCTTGCTGACGGTGACAGGGCGGCCCGTGTCGGACAACACGGTCGCGGCCCGCTCCGGAATGGATCCGCGAGTCGACAGAGCCGTCGCCGACCCCTCACAACCGGTGGGATTCGCGCTCGCCGAAGCAGGGGTGGCCCTGCGCCGACGTATCGTGCACGTCGGCCGGGCCACATGGCCGGACGGCACTCCCTGCGCGGTCAAGACCTACACCCTCGACAGCAACGGGCGGCCACTCCTCTGCATCCGGGAACTGTTCAATCCCTCCATCGTCGACGCGTCCTTACGCGCGCACAGAGAACCGGCCGGGCCGAGCGTGCCAGTCGCTCGGTGACAGCGAGCGTTTCCGACTGTCGAGGTCCTCTGGGCACGGACCGGGGAAGCGGCACCGGACGAGCCCGGGTCACCCGTTGCAGTCGAACGTGCTCTGATCATGATCGGCTGGCGGGATGGAGTGGGCGGGCCAGCCTTGCAGCTCGTAGCCGAACACGTAGCAGTGGCTGTACGTCGACTGGCGAACGGGGCCGCCCACTCCGCTCCCCGGAGTGAAGCAACGCACGTTCATGCTCGGCGCCGACAACGCCTCCTTGGCCGCCTGGAAGATGAACGGCGGACCGAAGACGGCCCAGTCCACGTAGTGGTTCCAGTTCATCGGACCGACCTGGGCGGGGACGGGCAGACCGGCTTGCTTGCACTCGTTGATCGCCTTGTCCACGCTCGGCTCGTTGAGCAGGGTGAGGAAGAGCCAGAGGTTGTACAGGAACCACAGGACGTGATGGTCCGGGTCGTCGGGCATCACCGCGCCGACCACCGCCGTGAAGCGGCCGGACTTGATCGCTTCCTTCAGCGCCGCGCGGGCGGCGGCGCCACCGTCCTCGGCGAGAACCACTCGCAGGGCCGATGTGACGGGGTCGTACTTGTTCCCCAGCACCCACGCATACGTCGGCGTGATGGCCTGCCGCATTCTGGGCGCGTACTCGTTGTAGTTGGCCAGGGCGTACTGCTTGATCCAGTTCGACGGCGCGTCGTGGACCTTGCCGGGATCGTCCGCGCGCCCGCGTCCTTGGCCACCTCGCACACGAAGGCGGTCCGGTACTGTGCGTAGAAGCCGACCTCGGCGCCCACCTCGCCCATCAGCCCGGCGCCGGACCGGTGGCCGGGGGCGAGCCGCATGCGCCCGCCGCCGTACGCGCCGTGCCAGGTCACCACCCGCTCGAACTCGTCAACCGACCAGGCGTCGCGCGCCAGCGGCACGCGGTCGAGGAACAGCAGGTCCTCGGCCCGGTTGTTCGGAGTCGGACGCAGGAGTGTCAGTGTCCGCGGCGCCCCGTCCTTCGGCGCCTCACCGGAGCGGGTGTCCACGGTGATCTCGTAGGTCAGCGCGCTCGGCCAGTCCCACGCGTGCCGGGGGTACTGGTCATCGGTCATTTCCCGCGCGTGAAGCTCCTGTTGGACGACGGTCATGGAGAACTCCTCAACTTTCGCTGGACGCCGTGATCCGAACACCCGGCCCGCACGGGGCCGGAGTCCGTCGCCACGGCTTCGTGATGGACGGCCTGTGATGCCGTGACCGGCGTCGGCGGACGAAGCACTTGGGAGCGGACGCACCTCTCCCCGGTGTCCTGTCCGAATCGATCGCGCGGCGACATCGCTGAATGGCGTGGCGCTCGAGCAGGCGTCACACGCCGGTTGAGCGGTCTTCAGCGGGGACAGGTGCGTATGGCTCTCGTGCCTTCCGTGGCACCGTCTTCGCCGGATCGTGCGGCCACACCACCGTTGTCTCCCATGACAGGCATGTGAGCGCCCTTCTTCATGACCCCGGACCCGGAGCCGCGCCTCTCGGACGGCTATAGCTCTATCGCGAGTGGTCACCACTCCAGTGCATCGAACCTCTGAAGACCGCCTTCAGTGTGAAGACGAAACGATTGGTCTCTTCCCGTCCATGCCTGAGCTCCCCCGGCTACGAACGCATCACTTGTCGGCGCTGGGTCATCGCAGTGTCCGCCCGGCCCCGTAGTGGTGCACCCCGCGTCCGCCCTCCAGGGCCCACACCCGGGAGCGGTCCCAGTCCCGCGAGGCGTCGCGGACGGACACGACGGGGCCGATCCGCTGTTCCGCCCAGCGTTGTAGCGCCGCGGGCAGCGGCTTCGTCCGGCTCATCCGCAGCCCTCGCGCCCGGGTGCGGGATGGCGGAGCGGCAGGGCACACCGCCATCAGGTTCGGTGCGGTCGGGGAATACGGCTCCTCCCGGGGGGTCGGTCGAGTTGGTCACCGGGGTGCCGGATCTGCCGGCCAGGTCGGCGGACCGACGGACCCCGGCCGTTGCCGGACGGTCGGGGGCGACTCGGAACCGCGGCGGGCCTCAGGTGGGACCGGGCGCACCGCCGGTGCGCTGCTCCAGTTCCCACAGGGTCCGAAAGAGCCCGGGGGCGCGGGTGAGCTGCGCGTACGTTCCCTCCTGGACCAGGCGGCCTTGGTCGAGGACGACGATCCGGTCGGCCACGGCGACATTGGCGAGCCGGTGCGTGATCAGAAGGATGGCCCTGTCCTTGGCCAGGTCCCGCAGGCCGGTGAACACATGGTGCTCAGCTCGGGCATCGAGGGCGGCCGTGGGCTCATCCATCACCAGAAGGCTGGCCTTCCGGTGAAATGCCCTGGTCAGGATGACGCGTTGCCACTGCCCGCCGGACAGCTGGTGGCCGCCGAACCATTCGGAGGTCAGGAGGGTGTCCAGGCCCGAACGGAGGGCGGGCAGCATGTCCGCGGCTCCGGACGCCTCGCAGGCCGCCATGAGCGCGGCATCGCTGGTGTCGCCCTGCCCCAGGGTGACGTTGTCGCGGAGGGTCAGCGGCAGGTAGGTGAACCGCTGCGGTGCCACCGCCACGTGCTTCCACGCCTCCCACGGCTCCAGCCGCGCGGTGGTCGTGTGGTTCCAGGCCACTTCCCCGGAGGTCGGCAGCAGCAGACCGCAGATCAGCCGGGACAGCGTCGTCTTCCCCGACCCGTTCTCCCCGACCAGCGCCACGATCTCCCCGCGCCGTACCGTCAGCGACACCCCGGCCAGGCTGTCCTTCTCCGCGCCGTCGTACCGGTAGGTGACGTCGCGGACCTCGAACCGCTCCGGCGGCGCCGAGAGTACCTCGGAGCCACGCGAGGCCACCATCGCCTGCCCGTGCGCGTTGTCGAGGAAGTTCTGCCAGTCCTGCACGTACCAGCCGGTGCGCACCAGCCGGGCCCCGCCGTTGATGATGCCCCGCACGGAGCCGGTGGCCGTTTGCAGGGCGAAGACCGCGCCGCCGCCGGCCGCCAGGTCCATCCGGCCGGAGGCCAGCAGCCACAGCAGGGTGGCCCAGACCGCCGCCGAGGCGACTCCGCCGGCCGCCGCACCGGCCAGGCCCATCCAGGCCCCGGTGTTCGCGGCCTTGCGCTCGGAGATGTTGACGGAGGCGGCGAGGCGCCGGTAGCGGCCGAGGAGGAACGGCCCGGCCAGGCAGGCCCGCATCTCCTCGCTGGATTCCATGTAGGACATGTGCCAGCGCAGCTTGTGCAGCATCCGCCGACGCCCCGACGTCTCCAGGCCCGCGAGGTACACCACGCGGGCCGCGCGCACGTACGCGGCGGCCTGTGGCAGGCACGCCAGGAGAAGCAGAGGCAGAAGAAGGGGATGGATCACGGTGAGGACGGTCGCGCCGGCGGCGAGGGTCGCCGTGGCGGCCAGTACGTCCTGGGCCTCCTCCACGAGGTCGGGGGTGACCTGGGCGCCGCGGTCGGCGATGTCGTACTGGTCGTTGTACCCCGGCTTGTTGTTCGCCGCGGCCTCGGCGCCGAGAGCCGCCTCGACCATGCTGACTTCCGCGGCGCGGGCGAGCACCGGCCGCAGCCGCCCGGTCAGCCAGGTCACCGTGACCCCCAGCAGGGCACGCAGCCCGGCGGCTACGGCGATGACGGCCAGTTGCGGAGCCGCCTCCCGCAGCCGCTCGGTGATGTCGCCGGAGGAGATCAGCGCGGTGAGGGTGCCGGTGACGGCGAACAGGCCCAGCGCGGCCAGGACGCCGGTGCCGATCTGGCACGCGAGCAGCCCGGCCGTCGCGCCACGGTCCACCTGCCACGCCATCCGCAGCGACCGGCGCACCAGCACGGGCAGGCGCCGCGCCATCGTGGTCGTCGTCATCTGCGCGCCGGCTTGGAGCCGGGACTCGTCCCGGTACTGGAATTCCTCCTCCTGCGCCGCGCCCCCGCTGTCCGGTGGAGTCCCGTCCGCTTCGTCCGTGCTCGGCTGTGCGGCTGTGCTGCCCGAGGTCAAGTCGGTCCCCCTGTCGGTCGGTCACGGCTGGTTCGCGAGGCTCAACGACACAGCCCTGATATCGAACACACGTTTTTCGGTCGCTTCCGAAGTCCCGGGGCAGAGCGTTCGGGGGACCGCGAAACCGCACGAGCCCAGTTCCCGCAACGGCACTGCCATCAAGGGTGGTTGGCCGAATCGCCGAGGTTCCCAAGCGCCGTACGCCAGTGGGCGCGTTGGTGCGTATGGGGCCCGGCGGACTTGTGGAGTGCGGGGGCTTCCGGTACGCCACGACCCTTGTGGAGCTGACTGTGCACGTGCTTGGTGGCCGCCTTCGAGCGGCCCATCTCGGGCGGCCCATCTCGAGCGGCCCATCTCGGGCGGCCCATCTCGGGCGGCGGCGGCACAGACCCGCACCGCCCCCAAGCCGTGCTCATCAGCTTCCGGTAGTCCTCGCTGAGGCCTTGCCCTCGCGCGGTTCGAGGTTCAGGGGGGCGAGCGACATGATCCGCCAGTCGGCGAGTCGGCCCCCGGCACGCTGGTTGACCCGTGAACGCGGGTCTCTGTTCCCGACCGCGCCCGACTCAGTTGTCGCGCCTCAGCCCTACGAGGACGCGTGCGCGAAGCCGGCCATGGACACGCCGTTGGCCCCGTGGACGAGAGTGTCCGCGCCGACACCGGGAGTGTGCGGTCGGTCAGCGCGGGGTCGCGCTTGCCGGGTGCGAGGCTCTTTGCCTCCATCCCCTCAACCCCTCAACCCCTCAACCCCTCAACCCCTCAACCCCTCAACCCCTCAACCCCTCAACCCCTCAACCCCTCTAGTCCCACGAACACATGTGTCATAATCGGGCGCCGATCATGGCAAGTAACGACCGGGGGGCCGTGTGCATGCCTTTACTCTGGACGCCCCTTATCTGGACACGGATGCGGATCAACTCTGCTTCTCGCTGGACCTGACGGAGCGTCCGGCGCTGGCGGAACGGGTGGTGTCACTCGGCGGGCTGGAGGTGCGGCTGCGGCTGCTCGGGGCCTCGCACCAGGTGATCGCCGGGCCCGTGCTGGAGACGGTGGCCTGTCTGCGGGGAGCGGTGAAGGGGCTGCCCGAGACCTGCGTCCGTCATCTGCCCGGCTGGGTCTACAACTTCGGCGCCACCACCCGCCGACTGACTTCCGAGGAGTTCAGTGCCGAGGTGGCGCAGGTCCTCGGCAAGGCCGCCGACGCCGAGCACAGCCTGTGCGGGGTCTTCCCCGGTTCGCCGGAGGCGGTCACGGCGGTGGTCGTCGAAACGGCCAGAGGGCTGCACGGCGCCGGGCTCATCTGGCGCACCTGGCACACATATCCGCAGAACGGCCAGATCGTATCGACGTACAGCCAGTTGGAGGCCCGATGAACAGCGCCCGATTCGTCCCCGCAGCGGTGGCGGCCGTGCTGGCCGCGCCCCTGCTCACCGCCTGCTCCAGCGACGGGGACAACAACGCGGTCCCGCGCGAGTGGATCAGGAAGACGTACAGCGCGACCGGAGCGGACTGGCTCGACCCGGACAGCACCCCGAGTGAGGTCGCCCAGGCGATCCACCGTGAGCGGGAGGAACTGGACCGTGCCTCCGGCGACCGCATGGAGTTCCTGCGCTACGGCGACGACATGGTCACCGTCTCGCCGCATCGGAGCGGCAGCCTGATCGAGATCGAGGACTACCGCAACGGCTACCACCGCCATCAGCGCCACCTCACCTATTGGCCGGACCCGGACAGCGCGAGCTTCCGCGGCGGCGGCCCCGGCGAGGGCAAGTAACGTCCGGTGACGGCCGGATACGCCGACGCATCCCACGTTCCTCTCGCACAGCACCTGATCACGTCCCGATCCCGCCCCTCAAGAAAGGCAACGCAGTGACCGAAATCCTCGAGTCGACCGGCCAGGCCCTGATCTACGGAGTTGTGGGCCTCTTCGTCATGGCCGTCGGCTTCATCGCCCTCGACCTCGTCACACCGGGCAAGCTGTACCACGTGGTGTGGACGGACCGGAACCGCGGCGCGGCCGTCCTGCTGGGCAGCCAGTCCGTCGCCGTGGGCTTTGTCATCATGAAGGCCATCGAAGCGAGCGAGTCGGAGCAGGGCCTCGGCTACGGCCTGATCAGCACACTGCTGTACGGGTTGGCCGGGGTGTTGGTGATGACCGTCGTCGGCATCGTGATCGGCGTGTTCACGCCGGGCCAGATGGGCGCGGTCGTCCTCGACGACCAGGACGGCCGTCCGCACCCCGCAGCCTGGGTCCAGGCCGGCATGTACCTGGGCACCGGGTTCATGGTCGGCGCGGCGATCTCGTAGCGGCGCCCCACGATGAGCGCCACGACCGTGCGAAGCCGTGAAACCACCGCGGCACCCTCCCGCCCTCCGGTCGTCCAGCACACCCGGGGGGCCCGATTCCTGCTGCTGTTGTCCGTCTTCCTCTGCGCGGCCTGCGGCCTCGTGTACGAGCTGGCCCTGACCGCGCTGGGCAGCTACCTCATTGGCAACTCGGTGCTCCAGACCTCCGTGGTGATCTCCGTGATGGTGTTCGCCATGGGGCTCGGCTCCCTCGCCGCCAAGCCGCTGCGCCGCCGCGCGGTGGGCGCGTTCGCGCTCGTGGAGGGCATCCTGGCGCTGGTCGGCGGACTGTCGGTGCTGGTGCTGTACTCGGCGTTCGCCTGGCTCCAGCTGTATACCCCGGCGATGATCGTGGTCGCGATGGCCGTCGGCCTGCTGATCGGCGCCGAGATCCCCCTGCTGATGACCATGCTTCAGCGGATCCGGCGACAGGAGGCGGGCAGTGCGGTCGCCGACATGTTCGCCGTCGACTATATCGGCGCGCTGGTCGGCGGCCTGTGCTTCCCCCTGTGGCTCCTGCCGACGTTCGGCCAATTGCGGGGCGTACTGGTGGTCGGTGCGGTGAATGCGGTGGCCGGTGTCATCGTGGTGGTGTTCATCTTCCGCCGGCAGCTGCGACGCTGGGTACGCAACGCCCTGCTGGCCGGGGTCACGGTGGTCCTGGCCGTGCTCGGTACGGTGTACACGCTCGCGGACGACCTCGAAGTGACCGCGCGCCAGCAGATGTACCGGGACCCGATCGTCCACGCGGAGACGACGTCGTACCAGGAAATCGTCGTCACCCGCTCCACGTCCTTCACCAGCGAACCGGACATCCGGCTCTTCCTCAACGGCGATCTGCAGTTCAGCTCCGTCGACGAGTACCGCTACCACGAGTCCCTCGTCCACCCCGCACTCGCGGGCTCCCGCGCCAACGTGCTGATCATGGGCGGTGGCGACGGGCTCGCGCTGCGCGAGGTGCTGCGCTACGACGACGTACAGCACGTGACTCTCGTGGAACTGGACCCGGCGGTGACCCGGCTCGCGCGCGACTTCGAGCCCCTGCGCGACCTCAACGACGCGGCGTTGGACGACCCGAGAGTCACGGTGATCAACGCCGACGCCTTCAACTGGCTGCGCGGCGCCGGGCAGCGTTACGACGCGGTCATCATCGACTTCCCCGACCCGGACACGGCGGCGCTGGCCAAGCTGTACTCGGTGGAGTTCTACCACCTGCTCGGCCAGGCCCTGAAGCCGCAGAGCAGGGTGATGGTGCAGAGCGGGTCGCCGTTCTTCGCCCCGAAGACGTACTGGTCGATCGCGAAGACGATCGAGACGGCAGGCTACTCGGCGACCGAATTCCAGGTCGACGTACCGAGCTTCGGCAACTGGGGCTTCGTTCTCGCCACCCCGGGCGGCGGCACATCCCCACCGCTGCGGCTGGCATCGGACGCCCCGCAACTGCGCTACCTGGACGAGGCGGTCCTGAGGGCCGCGGCGGTCTTCCCCGTGGACCGCCGCCGCCAGGACGTACGGCCGAGCACGCTGATGGACCCGGCCGTGTTGACGTACGTGCTGGACGAGTGGGAGAACTACTGACCGCCCACGCCGGCGATCATCGTCCTTGCAGGCAGGGACGGGTTTGCGACAGCGGCCGCTACCGAAGGCGCTGGTGATCTCGTCGCGGCGCCCGCTGTGGACTCCAGCGGCGTCGCTGAGTTGCGCCACGACAGAGAGGACGGTGGCCGGCGGTTGGATCAGGGTGGCCTGAGCCTCGGTGAGGTGGTCTGAGCTGATGGGGCATCTCGCATTGACAGACAGGGAAGCCCGATCCGCCCGGAGCCCGGTCCCGGGCCGGTCACTTCGGTGCGGTGGTCTGGTACGTCCACCGGGATCCGGCCGTCCTCGTCCGCGACAGCACGCAAAGGGCGGCGCGCACGGCTGTGGTCGGCTGACCGTCCGTGGTCCGGATACCGGTTCGGTTGCCGGGCGTAACGCGGGCTCCGGAATGCCAACGCATGACGCGCACAGCGGACCGCCAACTCCCCGACCTGCGCGAGGCCGCCGCACACGGACTCGAAGGTCTTCGTCGAGGGATGGTTGCCTGATTTCGCCTGCGGAGGGGCGTGTTCGCAGACGGGACGGAGGGCGCCTTCTTCAGCGGCCCGGCCGCGTGTCCGATGGTCTGCCCACTCGGGATGCGGTACTCCGAGGTGCAGGTGCTGCCACCGGTGCAGCGGGAAGCGGACGGCCGGCCGTTTCCTCGGCCTGGTCCGCGAAGCCGCGATCGTCGGCGGATGGGAGGCTCGACCCGACGGCCGAGCCTCCGCCATCGACCGCGCGATATCAGGGCGCGAAACGATCCCAGGTGGCGATGGTAGCGATGCCGCTGCTCACGGACCTGACGGTCAGCTGACGCAGCGCCACGTGGTCTCGGGCAGCAGAGAGAACACGGAACCGCCGGGGCTGACGAACTCGCCGGGATGGATCACATGTTTTCTCCCCCCGTAATCCCGCTTCGACCACACACACCAGTCATTCTGAGTCCGGTTCCGCACCGTCTTGCCGCCGTATGGCAGCCCCGCACGGCCCGTGTCATCGGTACCGTTCACGAACCGGGCCATCGGCGAGTTCGACGGTCGGTCCTCCCACACGCAGAAGTTGTTGGCAGGACAGGACACGGCGAGGGATCTGTCGACGGCGACGCCGTCAGTGGTTGTCAGGGGAGCCAGGGTGATCGCGGCGGTAAGCACCATCGCCGCACGGCGCGCAATTCCAGCAAGCAAGCGCAACGCCTCCTTCTGTACCGGTAGCCACGGTTCCCGATGATCCCCATGGGCCATGCACAACACAATCACTCAGGAGAGGGAGCACTCTCGGTACTCGTTGACGCGTCTCCGGGCCCGAGCCCGGCCGTCTTCGAGGAAGACGTCGTGCAGCACTACCAGCAGTTCCTCGCCAACCGGCGCTGGGCACGCCCCGACTCGGAGTACCGCGACCCGACGGCCGACGAGTGGCACGCCTTCGAGGGGCACTTCGGCACCAGAAAGGCCGAGCTCGGCCTGTGCGGGCGTCCCTACGGAAGTCCGCACGAGCCACGTCCCACTCGGCATGCCCTCGATCCGCCCGGCGACCTGAGGGGCGACTGACTCTGGCAGCGGGACGACCACATGGTGAGGAACGGCATCCCCGCGATTCGGCGGGCGGGATCTGGACCGGGATCTACGCAAGGGTGGACCAGGCGGGTGATGTGTTGTGTGTCAGTTCGCCAGGCTGAAGTCGCCGCCGATCGCGGTTGCGATCTTGTCGACTCCTGTCAGGCCGGTGAGCGTGGTGACAGGGGTGCTGCTGTCGGTGGTGGTGCCGTTGCCGAGCTGGCCGGAGCTGTTGGCGCCCCAGGAGCGGACCGTGTTGTCGCCGAGCAGGGCGGTGGTGTGTTCCCGGCCCCCGGTCACCAGCTGAACGCCGGTCAGGCCGGGCACGGATACAGGGGTGTTGCGCTGGTCGGTGGTGCCGTCGCCGAGCTGGCCGGAGGTGTTCTTTCCCCAGGCGTGGAGGGTGCTGTCGGGGCCGGTCACGGCAAGGCTGTGGTGGCAGCCGGCCGCGATGCGTGAGACGTCGCCGGACCAGGCGTCCTGTGTCTTGACCGGGGTGTAGCGGTTGGTGGTGCTGTCGTCGCCGAGCTGGCCTGTGGCGTTGTGGCCCCAGGCCATCACGATGCCGCCGCTGCCGGGGCCACCGACCAGGGCGAGGTTGTGGTTCGCTCCGGCCGCGATCAGCGTCACGCCGGTCAGCTCGCTCACCCGGGAGGCGACATTCCTGCTGGCGGAGGTGCCGTCACCGAGCTGGCCGTTGGTGTTGTGCCCCCAGGCCCAGACGGTGCCGTCCTCGCGGAGCGCCAGGCTGTGGCTCAGGCCGGCGGCGATCGCGATCACCTTGTTGAGCCCTTCGACGCGGACCGGGACGCTGCTGTCCATGTTGGTGCCGTTGCCGAGCTGCCCGTAGTTGTTCTGCCCCCAGGCAACCAGGGTCTGATCGGCCAGCAGGGCCAGACTGTGCGTTCCGCCCGCGGCGATGTCGGTGGCGTTGGAGAGGTTGACGACCTGGCCGGGCGCGTTGTGGCTGAAAACGGAGCCGTCGCCGAGCTGGCCCGAGTTGTTGGCGCCCCAGGACTGCACCGTGCGGTCGGTCAGCAGCGCCAGTCCGTGACCGTTCGCCGAGCTCTTGCCGCCTGCGGCGATCTTCACGACCTCGGCACTGGTCAGGCCGAGCACCGTCGTGGCGGTAGTACGGAAGTCGGTCCAGGTCCCGTCACCGAGCTGCCCGGCACGGTTGTTGCCCCATGCCTTCAGCCGCTTCTCGGTCATGTGATGCCACCCTTCGAATCAAGGAGAGAGGAGCGGGCTGGAGGCTGGCGACGCGGACACGACCGACCTCCGGTTCGTCTCGACCTCGACCCGCGAATAACTGTTTGCAATCAAGTGATCACTATGGGGAGTTGCCTTGCGTAAGGCAAATCCCGTCGCCTGGCCCCTTCGCGAAGGTGGGCCCGCCGCTACGGATCAGCACGACACGGCACCGCGACGATGCACGTGACAGGGGCTAGCGGTTCCCCGGATGGTGCGGTTGAGGATGAAGGTTCGGGCGACCCGGACGGTCGACGCCGTGGTTGTCGCATCAGCGGACCGCTCGGCCGACCCACGTACGCCACGGTGCGACTGCCAGAACCGAAACGGCGAAGGCCCAGCCCATGCCGGCCGACATGGTGACGCTGTCGGCTGCCTGGCACCGAAGGGCGGTTGTGCTGGTGAAGGGCGCGCGGGCCGATCCGGGTGTCCCGGCCGACGGCCGGGAGCAGGACGAGGGCCAGTGGGCTGGTTGTCGCGCCACGGCGGAGCTTGGCCGCGGTGGGGACCTTGTGCGATATTCCGTGGATCACAAGCCACCCCAGCCGTATAACCTGGGGAAATGCTCACCGAAGTCACCGCGACTCGCTATGTCACGCCCTTGCGTGAGGGCGGCTCGCTTCCGGGGATTGTCGAGGCCGACGATCTCGGTACGTACGTCATGAAATTCACCGGCGCGGGACAGGGCCGCAAGACCCTGGTCGCGGAGGTGATCTGCGGGCAGCTGGCCCGCAGGCTGGGGCTGAGGATCCCCGAACTGGTGCGTATGCAACTCGACCCCGTCATCGGACTCTCCGAGCCGGACCAGGAAGTGCAGGAGTTGCTGAAGGCGAGCGGTGGAACCAACCTCGGCATGGACTATCTGCCGGGATCGATCGGTTTCGATCCGCTGGCCTACCAGGTGGGGCCGGAGGAGGCCGGGCGGATCGTCTGGTTCGACGCGGTCATCAACAACGTCGACCGCTCCTGGCGCAACCCCAACATGCTCGTCTGGCACGGTGACGTGTGGCTCATCGACCATGGCGCGACCATGATCTGGCACCACAACTGGCCCGGTGCGCCGGCTTCCGCGGCGAAGCCGTACAACGCCTCCGACCACGTGCTCGCCTCCTTCGGCCCCGATATCGCCTCGGCCGCCGCCGAGCTGGCGCCGCTGGTCACCGAGGAGTTGCTGACGGAGGTCGCCGCCGACGTACCGGACGAGTGGCTGGTCGACGAGCCCGGCTTCGACTCCACCGACGCGCTGCGCCGCGCGTATGTGGAGCCTCTGCTCGCGCGGGCCGGCACGATCCACGAGCGCCTCGTTCTCGACGCGCCCACCACGAACGGCCCGTCGCGGGCGCCCGGTTGGCTGGCCGCCCGGCTGACGCCCGGAGAGCGGACCACACGGCGGACGGCAGACGAGAAGAGCCCCAAGGACGGCGGCCGGTGAGCGTGAAGGACGTCTATGAGTACGCGCTGCTGCGGGTCGTGCCGCGCGTCGAGCGCGGCGAGTGTTTCAACGCGGGCGTACTGGTCTACTGCCGCGCCCGGTCCTACGTTTCGGCCAGGACCCATCTGGACGAGGCCAAGCTGATGATCCTCGACCCGGACGCGGATGTCGTGGGGGTGCGGGCGGCGCTGCACGCCGTCGAGAGCGTATGCCGCGGCGGCGACGCGGCCGGGCAGGCGGCGGACGACGACGCGGGCAGGCGGTTCCGGTGGCTGATCGCGCCACGCTCGACCGTCGTACAGCCCGGTCCCGTACACACCGGACTGACGGACGACCCGGGGGCGGAGGCCGAGCGGCTGCTCGATCTGCTGGTGCGCTGACGAACACTCGCGCGGTCGGCGTGACGCGGGTGGCGTGACGGTCGGCGTGACGCGGGCGGGGCGGCGGACGGCGTGACGTGGGTGGGGCGACGCGGGTGGGGCGGCGGGCGGCGTGACGCCGGTGGTGTGGTGCCGGTGTGATGTCGGCTCCGGATCCCGCCATCGGCGCGGTCGGCCGTTGACACCACGTGCCGTGGCTTCTAGCGTCTCTCTGCTGGACCTACTAAGCGGTTGCTCAGAGGTCTTGGTGATCGGGAGCCGCAGGAGCCTAGGGCGAGGAGAACAGGGATGTCCACCACCGAGCAGCGCGTAGCCATCGTGACCGGGGCGGCGCGTGGCATTGGCGCCGCCACCGCGGTACGGCTGGCGGCGGAGGGCCGCGCCGTCGCCGTACTCGACCTCGACGAGGCGGCGTGCAAGGACACCGTCGAGAAGATCACCTCGGCCGGCGGCACGGCACTCGCCGTGGGCTGCGACGTCTCCGACGGCGCGCAGGTGGAGGCCGCCGTCGCACGGGTCGCGGCCGAGCTGGGGGCGCCGACGATCCTGGTCAACAACGCGGGTGTGCTGCGGGACAATCTGCTCTTCAAGATGACCGAGTCCGACTGGGACACCGTGGTGAACGTGCACCTCAAGGGCGCGTTCCTGATGGCCAAGGCGTGTCAGAAGCACATGGTGGACGCCGGGTTCGGCCGTATCGTCAGCCTCTCCTCCAGCTCCGCGCTGGGCAACCGCGGTCAGGCCAACTACGCGGCGGTCAAGGCCGGTCTCCAGGGC
Source organism: Streptomyces sp. NPDC088147 (assembly GCF_044741565.1). NCBI lineage: Bacteria > Bacillati > Actinomycetota > Actinomycetes > Kitasatosporales > Streptomycetaceae > Streptomyces > Streptomyces sp. NPDC088147. Next base: position 67,842 of record NZ_JBIUSY010000013.1, read on the forward strand.
TTCACCAAGACCCTGGCGAAGGAACTCGGCAAGTTCGGCATCACGGCGAACGCGGTGGCGCCCGGCTTCGTCGTCACCGAGATGACCGCCCAGACCGCCGCCCGTATCGGCATGGGCTTCGAGGAGTTCCAGGCCGCGGCGGCGAGCCAGATCCCGGTGCAGCGCGTCGGCAGGCCGGAGGACATCGCGAACGCCATCGCCTTCTTCGCGGGCGAGGAGGCCGGGTTCGTCTCCGGCCAGGTCATGTACGTCGCCGGCGGACCGCTCAACTGAGGCCGGGGGCAACGGACATGACGGAGCGGACGCGGCAGCCGGAGTCCGAGCGGCAGGTGCCGGACAGCGGGAAGGTCGCCCTGATCACGGGCGCGAGCCGGGGCATCGGGTATGGAGTGGCCGAGGCGTTCGTCGCCCGCGGCGACCGGGTGTGCATCACCGGCCGGGGCGAGGACGCGCTCAAGGAGGCCGTGGAGAGGCTCGGTTCCGACCGGGTGATCGGAGTGGCGGGCAAGGCGCACGACGAGCAGCACCAGGCGGCGGCCGTCGCGCGTGTCATGGAGGCGTTCGGCCGGGTCGACTTCCTGGTCAACAACGCGGGGACGAACCCGGTCTTCGGCCCGATGGCCGAGATGGACCTGAACGTGGCCCGCAAGGTGTACGAGACGAACGTCATCTCCGCGCTCGGCTTCGCCCAGCAGACCTGGCGGGCCTGGCAGAAGGAGAACGGCGGCGCGATCGTGAACATCGCGTCGGTCGCCGGGATCTCGGCGTCCCCCTTCATCGGCGCGTACGGCATGAGCAAGGCGGCGATGGTCAATCTGACCCTTCAGCTGGCGCACGAGTTCGCGCCGGCGGTACGGGTCAACGCCATCGCGCCCGCCGTGGTCAAGACCAAGTTCGCGCAGGCGCTCTACGAGGGCAGGGAGGCGGAGGCCGCGGCGGCCTACCCGATGGGACGGCTCGGGGTGCCGGAGGACATCGGCGGCGCCGCCGCGTTCCTCACCTCCGACCAGTCCGACTGGATCACCGGACAGACGCTGGTCGTCGACGGGGGCATCTTCCTCAACGCCGGAGTGGGGTGACGATTCCCGGCGTCGATTTCCCCAAAAGCCCCACCGGATCGGCGTATTGATCCGGTGGGCGCTGCGGTATGGTCTGCCGATCCATGGCTGAAAAGGAGCGTGCACGTGTTCGACCGGACAATTCGGCGGGCCGCCGCGGCCGTGGCGGCCACGTCCCTGCTCGCGGGATGCGGCCTGTTCTCGGACGATGACGCGGAAGCCGGACAAAGGATAACCGTCGGCACGACGAGTGAGCCGAGCACGCTCGACCCGGCGGCGTCCTGGGACAACTCCTGGGAGATGTTCCGCAATGTCTTCCAGACCTTGGTGAGCTTTCCGACCGGCAGTTCGTATCCACAGCCCGACGCGGCGCGGAAATGCCAGTTCACCGACGCCGCCAACCAGGTCTTCCGGTGCGTGCTGCGCGACGGCCTGACATTCTCCGACGGCGATCCGCTCGACGCGGCGGCCGTCAAGCACTCCTTCGACCGGATCCGGAAGATCAATGTGCCGGGCGGCCCCGCCGGTCTGCTGGAATCCCTCCGGACGGTCGAGACGAGCGGGGACGACACCGTCGTCTTCCGGCTGCGGAAGCCGGACGCGACCTTCCCGTTCATCCTCGCCACGCCCGCGATGTCCCTCGTCCCGCCGGCCTCGTATCCGCCGGACAGGCTGCGGCGGGACGGTGGGATCACCGGCTCGGGGCCGTACGTGCTGGACTCGTACACCAGCGGGGACAGGGCGGAGCTGACCCGGAACAAGGACTACCGCGGATTCGCGGAACACCGGAACGACGCCGTCACGATCCAGTACTTCGAGAACTCCGACACGGTCTTCCGCGCCCTGCGGAAGAAGGAGATCGACGCCATCTACCGGGGGCTCACCTCGGAGCAGGTCGTCGCACTCGAACACAAGGGGCCGGAGACCAGGGATCTGCAACTGGTCGAGACCGTTGGTGCCGATATTCGCTATCTCGTGTTCAACCCCGCGGATCCGGCGGCCGGCAAGCTCGCGGTACGTCAGGCGGTGGCCCAGATCGTGGACCGCGACGCGCTGGTGGCCAAGGTCTACCGGGGTACGGCCGAGCCGCTGTACTCGATGGTCCCCAAGGGCATCTTCGCGCACACCACCGGCTTCTTCGACCGGTACGGCGACCCCGATGTGAACGAGGCGAGGGCGATCCTCGAGCGCGCGGGCATCACCGGGCCCGTGCCCCTCACCTTCTGGTACACCACCGACCGCTACGGGTCGGGGACGGCCGCGGAGTTCGCCGAGCTCAAGCGCCAGCTCGAAGCGTCGGGGCTGTTCAGGATCACCCTCCGGAGCAAGCCGTGGAAGCAGTTCCAGGCCGGCTACCAGAAGGGGGAGTACCCCGTCTTCGGCCGCGGCTGGTTCCCCGACTTCCCGGACCCGGACAACTTCATCGCGCCTTTCGTCGGCACGAACAACGCGCTGAGCACGCCGTACGAGAGCCCGGAGATCACCCAGAAGCTGCTGCCCCGGTCGCGGCGGGTGAGCGACCGCGCGGCGGTGAACGCGGAGTTCGAGCGCGCCCAGGAGATCTTCGTCGATGACGTACGGCTCCTCCCGCTGTGGCAGGGCAGGCTGTACGTGGCGTCGACCGATGACATCGGCGGCGGTGAGCGGGCCCTCGATCCGCAGACGGTCATGCAGATGTGGGAGCTGAACCGCAAGGCCAGCTGGTAGCGGGCTTTCAGGGTGTTCAGGGTGTTCGGGGCGTCCAGGGCATTCGGGGCACTCGGGACGTTCGGAGTGTTCAGGATATTCGGAGTGGTGTCACCGGCTGCCGATCGCGGGCGGCCGGAGACCGTTGTCAGTGGTCCCCGGTAGGTTCAGTGCTGCACAAGTGATCGCTTACCGGAGGTTGTTGACGTGACCGACACCGACATGCTGCCCGAGTCCTGGCGCGGCGTCCTCGGCGATGAGCTGCAGAAGCCCTACTTCAAGGAGCTCACCGATTTCGTCGAGGAGGAGCGGTCGAAGGGGCCGGTCTACCCGCCCCGCGATGAGGTCTTCGCGGCGCTCGACGCCACTCCGTACGACAAGGTGAAGGTCCTGATCCTGGGCCAGGACCCGTACCACGGCGAGGGGCAGGGGCACGGCCTGTGCTTCTCGGTGCGGCCGGGTGTCAGGACACCTCCCTCCCTGCGGAACATCTACAAGGAGATGAAGGAGGAGCTGGGCCACCCGGTGCCGGACAACGGCTATCTGATGCCGTGGGCCGAGCAGGGTGTGCTGCTGCTCAACGCGGTGCTGACGGTCCGCGCGGGTGAGGCCAACTCCCACAAGGGCAAGGGCTGGGAAAAGGTGACGGACGCGGTGATCCGCGCCGTGGCCGAGCGGCCCGACCCGGCGGTCTTCGTCCTGTGGGGCGCCTACGCGCAGAAGAAGCTGCCGCTGATCGACACGGAGCGCCATGTGGTGGTGAAGGGCGCGCACCCCTCGCCGCTGTCCGCGAAGAAGTTCTTCGGGTCGCGGCCGTTCACACAGATCAATGAGGCCGTCGCCGCGCAGGGGCACGAGCCGATCGACTGGCGCATCCCTGACCTCGGCGGCCTCGCCTGATCCGCCGGACCGGCCGACAGGCTCGGGTCGTCCGCCCGAGCCTGAAGGCCATTGTCCGTCATGCCGGATAGCGTCGTGTTCGTCGGATGTACTGGACGGCGTGTGGACGGCTCATGGACGGCATACGGAGGCGGCGGTGGTGAGGGAGCGGCAGGAGGCGTCGGAGGACGCCGTCATGACCAGGATCGGGCAGGCGGTCATGCTTCTCCACGGCGGCGACCGCGAGGAGGCACGCAACCGGTTCGGGGAGCTCTGGACGGAGCTGGGGGAGGCGGGCGACGCGTTCCACCGCTGCGCCCTCGCGCACTACATGGCGGATACGCAGGACGACCCGGGCGATGAACTGGCCTGGGATCTGAGGGCGCTGACGGCCGCTGCCGGGCTGGCGGAGGAGCCGACGACCGGTGACCGGACCGGCGGCCGGGCGGATGGCGGCCGGGGGGACGGCGATACGGCGGGCGGTGACCGGGGGGACGACGGCACGGCGGACGGTGACCGGGGAGACGGCGGCGGGACCGGCGGCGACCGGTTGGCTGAGGCCCGGGAGGGGGTGCCCGGGGCCTCATCGGTCGTACGGGCCTTCTATCCGTCGCTCCACCTCAATCTCGCCGCCGACTATCTGAAGCTCCAGCGGCCGGAGGCGGCGCGGCTCCATCTGGACCGGGCGCGTGACGCGGCGGACGCCCTGGGGGCCGAGGGGGATGTGAACGGGGTCCGGGCGGGGATCGACCGGTTGGAGCGGCTGTTGCGCGGACGCTGACAGCGGGTGCGCGGGGTGGGCGTCGGTGTCGGGGTCGCGTATGCGGGGTGGCGTATGGAAGGTGGCGTGTGGGACGTGGCGTATGGGGGGCGTCAATCGCCGTACGTGTCACGGCAGATGCGGGCCTGGGGGCTGTCCTTCGGCCACTTGCCGTACCTCTCGCCGAGGGCGCAGACATCGGCGATGGACGGTGCGGACGACGGCGCCGAATGACGCCGTTCCTCGGGGTGGTCCTGGGCCCGCCGCTCCGGCCGGGACGTGGCCGGGGGCCGCTCGGAGCCCTTCGTCCGGTCCTGGCCCGCCGTCCGGTCCCCGCCCGTCGGCCCGTCCTGGACCGGCGGGCGGGGACCGGCGGAGGAGCGTGGAGCCGCTCCCGGGGCCGGCGGGGGGACGGCCGCCTCCAGCGCTTCCTTGGCCGGGGCCTCGATGATCAGCGGCTCAGGCGCTCCCGGGCCCTGGATGCCGCTGCTCGTCTCCGGGCGCGGCGAGGGACCGGGCGCGGGATGCGGCTCCACGGCCACGCATCCGGAGACGGCGGTGACCGCCACCCCCATCAGGATCATCGCCGCGCTTCTCGTTCGGTTGGTTCGGTGCACCCGGGCAACTCTGCTGGCTGGGGGCGCTGTTGGGGAGCGGAAGAGCGCGGATTGGCCCGGACGGGTGACGCCGGGCCCGCGCGCCGCTCGCTCGGCCGGGTCGGTCGGCAGGTCGGCCCGTCAGCCGGCCGAGCGGCCCGTCAGTCGGCTGACCGGCCGAGCGACCGGTCGGCCCGTCAGTCGCCCGTCGCGCCGTCGATCCGCTCGCGGAGAAGATCGGCGTGGCCGTTGTGCCGGGCGTACTCCTCGATCATGTGGGTGTAGATCCAGCGGAGGGTGAACGGGTCGCCGGTGTCCCGGCTGGGAGGTCCGGCGCCGAGAGCGTCGAGCGAGAGCGGCGCGGCCAGTTCGCGGGCGTGGGCGATCTCGGCGCGCCAGGTGGTGTGCGCCTCCTCCCAGGTGTCGGTCTCCTCGGGGTGGAAGTCGCCGTCCGGGTCGGCGTCGGTGAAGTAGATCGGCGCGGCACGCTCGTCGGCCAGCCGGTTGCGGAACCAGCCGCGCTCCACCTCGGCCATGTGCCGTACGAGACCGAGCAGGGTCAGCCCGGAGGGCGGAACGGACGCCTCCTTGAGCTGTTTCCCGTCCAGTCCCGAACATTTCAGGGCGAGGGTCTCGCGGTGGTAGTCGAGCCAGCCCTCCAGCATCTCGCGTTCGCCGGCGAGGGGAGAGGGCTCGGTGCGTTCGGGTGTGGCCTCGGTGAGTGTCATGGCGGACATCCTCATGGACGAGCCTCCGATGTGGCGAGGGCTTATTCCTCCGGGGCGGATCGGGTCCCGTCCGGGGCGGCTCGGCCCCTGTCCGGGGTCCCGAGCATGCCGCGCAGCAGCTCGCCGAATCCGAGGCGCAGCGCCTCCAGGGACGGTACGGAGTCGTGGTACGAGCCCGCCGCGCAGGAGAACATCAGCCCCTCGCACCAGGCCACCAGCGACAGCGCGTGCCGCTCGGGCTCGGCGGAGCCCGCCGCCGTCATCATCGCGACCAGCGGCTCGCGGAAGCGCCGCCCCATCGCGTCGTAGGAGGCCCGCAGCTCCGGTCGGCGGGTGGCCTCGAGCGCCAGTTCGTAACGGGAGACGAGCAGTTCGGGGTGGCCGGTCAGATAGCGGTGCAGCGCGAGGGCCAGCGCGTCGACGGGCGCGCCCCGGCCGCCCGTGCCGGCCGGCATCTCGTCCGGGGTGAGCACCCGTGCCTCGCGCTCCGCCTGCCGTCGTACCGCCGCCTCCAGCAGCGCCTGCCGGGTCCGCGCGTAATTGGAGGTGGAGCCCTGGGGGAGCCCGGCCAGCTCGTCCACGGCCCGGTGGGTCAGCCCGCGCATACCGCGTTCGGCGAGCAGGGCGAGGGCGGTGTCGGCGATCAGTTCGGCACGGGAGGACCCGGTGGAGCGTGTGGCCATGGAGCCAATCTATCCCGGTCACTACAGCTGTAGTACGGTGACGAGGGGGGTACTACAGCTGTAGTCCGTCCCGGCTTCGGTGCGAGAAGTCATCCAAGGAGAGCGAGAGGAGAGTGAGACGTCATGGATCAGCCCCGCGTCATGGATCAGCCCCGCGTCCTCGTCATCGGTGGTGGGATCGGCGGACTGACCGCGGCCGTGGCCCTGCGTCAGCGGGGGTGGGCGGTCACCGTGCTGGAACGAGCGCCGGAACTCGCCCCGGTCGGCGCCGGCCTCGCCCTCGCGCCCAACGCGCAGCGCGCGCTCGATGTCATCGGGCTCGGGGACCAGGTCCGTGCCCTCTCCGCCTGGCAGGGGGACGGCGGGCTGCGCGCCCCCAGTGGCCGCTGGCTCTCCCGTACGAGCAGCGAGGCCGCGGCCGGCCGTTTCGGCGGCCCCGTCGTCCTGGTCCATCGCGCCACTCTCGTTTCCCTCCTGGCCTCCGCCCTGCCCGAAGGAGTGGTGCGCACCGGTACGGCCGCCGAGCTGACCGACGTGGGCGGGGACGGCCGTCCGGCCGTCGTCAGCACGCCTGACGGCGCGTGGGAGGCCGAGCTCGTCGTGGCCGCCGACGGCATCCGCTCCGCCGCCCGCCGGGTGCTCTTCCCGGACCATCCCGGCCCGCGCTACACCGGGTTGACCACCTGGCGCATGGTCGTCCCGGCCTTCGGGCGGCCGTTCGCGCCGCACGAGACCTGGGGCCGGGGACGGTTGTGGGGCACCCAGCCGCTCAAGGACGGGCGGGTGTACGCGTACGCCATGGCCACGGCGCCCGAGGGCGCTCACGCACCCGACGACGAACGGGCCGAGCTGCGCCGGCTCTTCGGCGGCTGGCACGACCCCGTGCCGGGGATCATCGAGGCCGCCGACCCTGCCCAGGTGCTGCGGAACGACGTCCATGAGATGGCCGTGCCCCTCCCCGCGTACCACCGCGGCCGGGTCGCCCTGCTCGGTGACGCCGCGCACGCGATGCAGCCCACGCTCGGCCAGGGCGGCAACCAGGCCATCGAGGACGCCATCGTCCTCGCGCACCACGCCGGACCGGCGCGCCATACCGGATCAGCGCGCCATGCCGGGTCGGCGCACCATGGTGGACCGGCGCATCAGGCCGGATCAGCGCATCAGGCCGGACCGGCGGACCATGCCGAATCAGCGCACTATGGCCGACCGGTCGGCGCCTTCGGGACGGCCGCCGCATCCGCTGCGGGGCTCGCCGCCGGACTCGCCTCCTACTCCGCCGACCGGCTGCCGCGTACCACCGCGATCGTCCGCCAGGCCACCAGAACGGGCCGGATGACGGCCGTCGGCAATCCGGTCGCCGTCGCCGTACGGGACGCGCTGATCGTCGCCGTCTCCCGCTTCGGGCCCGGACTCATCCTGCGCGGCTTCGCCGGGATCGCCGACTGGCGGCCTCCTGGGCACACGTATGCTTCCGGGACACCGCGTCAGTAACGCGGACGGACACGCGAACCCGCATGTCAACGACTGCCGACGGCTCTCAACGGCCGTCGGCGGCGTATGACGGACATCGGCGCGCTACGTGTGAGGACAGGCTGGGGAGGCCCTTGTGAAGGTCGGCTGCATCGGGCTCGGCGACATCGCGCGGAAGGCGTATCTGCCGGTGCTCACCACACTGCCCGGGGTCGAGCTGCATCTGCAGACCCGTACCCCCGCCACCCTGACGCGTACCGCCGAGGTCCACCACATCCCGGCGGAGCGGTGCCACACCGATCTCGACTCGCTGCTCGCCCAGGGCCTCGACGCCGCGTTCGTGCACGCCCCGACCGCCGTGCACGCCGAGATCGTCACCCGGCTCCTGGAGGCGGGCGTACCGACCTATGTCGACAAACCGATCGCGTACGACCTCGCCGACTCCGAGCGGATCGTACGCCTCGCGGAGGAGCGGGGCGTAAGCCTCTCGGTCGGCTTCAACCGCCGCTTCGCGCCCGGGTACGCGCAGTGTCTGGAGCATCCGCGCGAGTTGATCCTCCTTCAGAAGAACCGGGTGGGCCTCCCCGAGGAGCCGCGCACCTTCGTCCTCGACGACTTCATCCATGTCGTGGACACGCTGCGCTTCCTGCTTCCAGGACCGGTCGAACACACCGACGTACGGGCGCGGGTCAGGAACGGACTGCTGCACCATGTCGTGCTCCAGCTCTCCGGCGACGGCTTCACCGCGATCGGCGTGATGAACCGGCTGAGCGGCTCCACCGAGGAGATCCTCGAAGTGTCGGGACAGGACACCAAGCGTGCCGTCCACGATCTCGCGACGATCATCGACCACAAGGGGCAGCCGAGCGTCCGGCGGCGCGGCGACTGGGTTCCGGTGGCCCGCCAGCGCGGTGTCGAACAGTGCGTCCTGGCGTTCCTCGACGCCGTACGGGCCGGGAAGACGCTCAGCGCGAGGGATGCGCTGCTGACTCACGAGCTGTGCGAGCGGGTGGTACGAGAGGCGCTGGACCAGTCCGCCGCCTGAGCGATCGCGCGCCCTCGACCGCGAAGAACGCCGCCAGGACGACCAGCGCGCCATGGACCGCCCAGTCGCCGAAGCGCGTGTAGAGGGTCGTCCCCCGGGCCAGCGGGAGATCGAAGACGGCGGCGGCCGAACGGTCCGTACCGATCACGCCGGAGACCCGTTCACCCTCGGGGCCGAACACCGCGCTGACGCCCGTGAGCGTGGCGTGCACCATCCCCCTGCCGGTCTCGGCCGCCCGCAGCGCCGCCAGCGAGGCATGCTGCTCCGGCGCCCAACTGCCCTGGAACGACGAGGTCGAGGACTGCGCCACCAGCACCTGCGCGCCGTCCCTCACCAACCGCCTGCTCATATCGGGGAACGCCGACTCGAAGCAGATCAGCGGACCGAAACGCAGTCCGCCCCGGCCCTCGCCCGGCAGCACCATCACGGACGGGCGGGTGCCGCGGATACGGTCCTCACCGGCCGCTTTGCCCACCGAGGTCACCCAGCCGAGCGCGGCACGGGCCGGGATGTACTCGCCGAAGGGCACCAGCCGCATCTTGTCGTACACATCGCCCGTCGGACCGTTCGGCCCCACCAGCACACCGCGCTTGAATATCCCCGCCCGGCCCGCCGGATCGGTACTGCGCGCGTCGACATTGACCAGGATCTCGGCGCCGACCGTGCGGGACAGTACGGCGATCCGTGCCGCCAGATCGGGCCGTGTCGCCAGATCCGCGCCGACGCTGCTCTCTCCCCACACCACCAGATCGAGATCCTGTCCTGCCAGCGTGCGGGTCAGCTCCTCGCCGCGTGCGAACCGGCGTTCCACGGAGCCCGCGCCGGCGACCACGCCCGGCTGGACCACCGCGATCCGCGCCAGCCCCGACCGCCCCGGCTCCGGGGCCCACCACACCGCCGCCGCCACGGTGACGGCACACAGCACCATGCCGAGGGCCGCCGCGGCGCGGGCCCGGGGCACCGAGACCAGCAGGGTCAGCGCGGTGTTCACCGCGACCACCAGCAAACTCACCAGCCACACCCCGCCCACCGAGGCGAGCCGCAGCGCGGGGGAGACCTCCCACTGGCTGGCGCCGAGCAGCCCCCACGGCCCGCCAAGTCCCTCCCAGGACCTGACCAGTTCGACCATCAGCCAGCCCGACGGGAGCACGGCGAGCGCGACGGCGGCGCGGCCCGCGGACGGCGCCCCGCCGAGCACGGCGCGCACCAGCCACCCCCACGGCGCCCACAGCAGCCCCAGCAGCGCCGCCAGCACCACGATGAACACATGCAGGCTCGGTATCAGCCAGTGGTGCACGGCGATGATGAATCCGAGACCGCCCAGCCAGCCGTCCAGCGCCGCGCGGCGGCCCGTGGGCGCGGACCGTATGAGCAGCATCCAGGGCACCAGCGCGGCATAGGCCAGCCACCAGAGGGAGGGGGAGGGAAAGGCGAGGGCCGGGAGCGCGCCGGCGGCCACTGCGGACGCGCCGCGCCACCACGGCGAAGCCGTTCGCATACAGCGCCTCCTCGACGATCACCCCGAACTCCCGTCCGCGTAGCAGACCCTTCCCCCGATCGGGGGAACCGAAGCGGAGACCGAGCAAGCGCGTCCGGCGCGGCTCCCGCAGGTCAGCCGAGGCCGGCCGGTACGGAGGAGCGCCGCCACTTCTCGTGGACGACCACGGTGCGCAGCTGCCAGCCGTCCTCACCGCGCAGCAGCCCGAACGTGAATCCGCCGCCACTCATCAGGTCCTCGCCCGACTCGTGCCGCAGGGGGCTGAGATAGTCGGCCCGCAGCTCGGCGCGGTCGCCCGGATAGCCCCCGAGGTCCTGGATGCGCAGCCGCCGGTTGACGATCAGATGCTGACGGACGGTGAAGGGCCGCAGCGTGCCGGCCAGCCAGTCGGCGACCTCGGCGGCCGTCCCCTCGATACCGCCCGCCGCGGTGTAGTCGGCGCGGCCGTCCGGGGTGAACAGGGCACGGAACCCAGGCCAGTCGGCGTCGTCCACGGCCACGGCGTAGCCGGTGATCACGTCTTCGATCGCCAGACGGTCCATCACGGTCGCGAGATCCACACGCTGTGTCATCGGTTCAGTCTCCGGCAGAGGGAGCCCCAGGCCAAGGGCCATGAGTGGTCAGATCGACTTCCGGACACCCACGTGGCCCATTCGGCGCCGCCCGGGGAACGGGCCCCTGGATCCGGCCGGACGACGAGCCCACCGACACCGTCTGCTCATACGGCCCGTCGGCACGGCCCGCCGACAAGGCACGGCCCGTCGACGGCCCCGTCCACCCCCTCAGCCCCGAGATCAACGGCTGCCACCATGTGTATCTGGCCGCCCCCGGGTCGGACGCCGGGCACTCCCGGCACGCGATGGTCATCCACCCGGGCATGTTCGACCGCTCGCCCTGCGGCACCGGCACCAGCGCTCGTATGGCCCAGCTGCACGCCCGCGGCGAACTCGCCCTCGACACCGACTTCGACAACGAGTCCTTCATCGGTACGCACTTCACCGGCCGCCTCGTCGAAGAGGGCGTCCTCGGGGGGCCGGCCGCGACTCGCGGCCTGACCACCGTGATCCCCACCGTCGAGGGCCGCGCCTGGATCACCGGCACCGCCCAGTACCACTACGACCCGGACGACCCGTTCCCCGAAGGCTTCGAACTCTGACCGCACGAGCACTCCCCCTGAGAGTGGTCTTCCGCCGCTCCTGTTCCGTTATCGGGTGTATGCCGCCATCGCGGGAATGTATGGAGGAAAGCCCCTTTCGGATTCCTCGGGCTGTCGTCCTCCGGCCGGCCCGCCCAGCGAACAGGAGACGGTGGTCATGAGCCGTGTCGGTGACATCCCGCACTATCCCTTCAGCTTTCGCGGCGACGCCCTGGCGAGCGAGCTGGGCAGATTCGTGGTGGAGGAGCCCGTCACCCGTGTGGTGACCAACGCCGGAGCGCGCGGCTGGCTCGTGACCGGTTACGCCGCCGCGCGGGAGGCGCTGAAGGACCCCCGGCTCAGCCGCAGCCTGATCGCCGACCCCGATATGCCGCAGGAGGACAGCTCGGCGCCGCCGCTCAGCGTCGTCGGCACGATGACCATGCTGCGGCGGGCGGGGCTGCGGGACGAGGCCGTGAAGGGCATGGGGCCCCGGCAGACGCATGTCTCCCTGGAGCGGGTACGCGACATCGCCGACACCCTGCTCACCACGATGAAGGCGAAGGCGAAGGCGAAGGCGAAGACGGACGAGAACGAGAACAGGAACGAGAACGGGAACGGGAACGCGGACGAGAGCGCCGAACCGGGCGATCTGGTGGCCGACTTCGCCCTCCCGTGGGCCTCCCACGTGACCTGCGAACTGCTCGGGCTGCCCATCGAGGCGGCCCCCGAACTGGCCGGCTGGTTCCGTCTGCTCAGTACGGGAGGCATGGCCGAGGAGAACCTCTTCGCCGACTGGACCAAGGCGCTGAGCCGCTTCGACGACTGGATGACGGGCATCGGCACGGAAGGGCTCCTCGGCCGCCTCGCCCTGCTGAACCGCTCCTCCTGCCATCCGCTGAGCCATCAGGAGCTGGTGGAGATCGCGCTGTTCCTCTTCGTGTCGGGCCTCGGGAATCCGGCCGGCTTCCTGGCCCTCTGCGGACTGGTGCTGGCACGCGAACCGGAGCTGGCCGCCCGGCTGAGGCGGGAGCCGCGGGCGCTGCCCGGCGCTCTGGAGGAGCTGTACCGGTGGTCCGTCATGCTGGGCGACTCCATCGCGCGTATCGCACGGGAGGACGCCGAGATCGGCGGGGTCCCGGTTCGCGCCGGTGAGCTGGTGCTGATCTCCATCGACGCCGCCAACCGCGACCCCGCCGTCTTCGACTCCCCGGAGCGGCTGGACATCGACAGGCGGCCGTCGACGCCGCATCTCCGGTTCGGGCAGGGCCGGCATTTCTGTCCGGCCGCCGCGCTGAACCGGGCGCAGACCGAAGTGGCGTTGCGTGCCCTGCTCGACACCGTCCCCGGGCTGCGGCTCGCCGTCGCCCCGGATCGGATCCGCTGGCGGCAGGATCACGCCGTACTGCTCCCGGAGGCGATTCCGGTGCGCTGGTGACGGGTCGTACCCCGGCGCGGTGGGCGGTGGCGCGGGTGGGGCGGGGGAGTGCGCGCGACCGCCCCCGCCCCGCCCCCGCCCCGCCCCCTGCCCCCGCCTACGTCACCACCGCCGCCGCGCCGGCCGGTGCGACCGTGGGACGCGTCATATAGCCCGAGGTGAAGAAGTACTCCAGATAGCGGTCGAGCATCGCCGCGTCCACCGGCGGACAGTGCAGCCCGCTCCCGGCCAGGGCCGCTTCGGTATGACGACGGCTCAGCCGGGGGAAGACGCCCTCCAGATACATCTCCTTGACCGAGATGTCGCCCTGGTTCGCCCGGTCCACACAGAGGGACACGAAGGGCGCGGTGGGGCTGGTGGGATGGAGCGCCACATGACGTACCAGCTCGCCCACCCACTCCCCGTACGGCAGCATGCGCATCTCGCATCCCGCCGCGCGCATCCGGTCCAGTACGTCGCGCAGCACGGCCGGGCGGGGATTGGTGAGGTGGTAGACCCGGTCCTTCGCCTGCTGCCGGGTGGCGATGTACACCACGGTCTCCGCCACATGATCGACCGGTACGAAGTCCATCGGCAGCGCGATGTCGGGGGCGAGCCCCGTCTCCGCGATGGTCTTGAACAGCGAACAGATCGCGGTCTCCGTGTTGCAGGCGCCGTGCAGCCGGTCCCCGGTCACTTCGTACGGACGGTAGACGGCGACCGGAAGCCCCTGCTCCGCCGCGTTGCGCAGCAGGCTCTCGGCGACCCACTTGCTCTCGGCGTACCCCATGGTGAGCCGGTCCGCGTGGTCCAGCCGTACGTCCTCGTCGACCTCCCGCGCTCCGGCCGTGCCGAAGCCGGCGAGGACCGCCACCGTGGACAGGAAGTGCACCGGCACACGGCGGCGGGCCGCCAGGCCGATGATCTCGCGGGTGCCCTCGACATTGGCGGCCCGCAGAGCGCTGTAGGGATAGAGGAAGTTGACCCGCGCGCCGTTGTGCACGATCAGATCCAGGCACGCGGCCAGATCGGCGGCGTGCTCCGGGGACAGGCCGAGTCCGGGAGCGGCGAGGTCCGCGGGGAAGCAGACCAGCCGCCGCCGTGCGGAGTCGTCCACGCTGAGGCCGTAGCGGGCGAGCGCGGCCAGGACGCGTCGCTCCGCGTGCGCCGCGCCCGAGGCACGTACCGGGCAGTGGATACGGGCCGTCGTGTCGAGCAGCAGCCGGTCCAGGAGGAACGCGCCGACGAAACCGCTGGCGCCGGTGAGCAGGACGTCCGAGGGGTCGCCGGGCCGAGGAACCGGCGTCCCGGCGGGCGGCAGCGAGAAACCGAGCGCGGTCTCGCGTACGAAGTCGACCTCCGCGTCCGGCGCCTGCCGGGTCGCCGGCGTGCGTGGCGTTCGTGACGGGGCGTCCGGTCGTGGTGTGCCGGCCGGCGGGGCGAGGTGGGCGCCGACGGCGGCAGCGAAACCCTCCAGCGTCGGGTCGGTGAGCAGGGCCCGGATGAGGCTGCTGCCGAGCGCCGCGTCGAGATCCAGCAACGCGAGCGTACGGGCGACGACTTCGGCCGCCAGCAGGGAATCGCCCCCGATGACGAAGAAGCTGTCCGTGGGTGCGGGCCGTACGCGCAGCACCAGCCGCCACACCTCGGCCAGCGCCTCCAGCGGACCCTCCTCCGCCTCCGTGCCGGGGCCGGACGGGCCGGACCGGGGCTCCCGGCGCCGGCCCGGTCCGTGCGCGGTGTCCGCCCATGGCTCCCCGCGCGGCGCGCCCACCTCGCCGTGCCCTGACTCGGCCAGCAGGCGTGTGCGGTCGACCTTTCCGCCGCTGGTCACCGGGAACCGGTCCCGCGCGATGAGGGTCGGCACCGCCTGGGCGGGCAGCCACAGTCCGCAGTACGTCCGCAGCGCGTCCACCGGAACGGTGCCGCCGGGCCGCGCGGGGGTGAGATAGGCGGCCAGGACCCCGTCGCGGAGTTCCACGACGGCCTCGCCGACCTCGGAGTGGCAGCGGAGCCGCGCCTCGACCTCGTCGAGTTCGATGCGCTGGCCGCGCACCTTGACCTGCCGGTCCAGCCGCCCCCGGTACTCCAGCAGGCCGTCGGTTCCCGATACGACGCGGTCACCGGTCCGGTACAGCCGGCCACCCGGTCCGTCCGGCGAGCTGACGAACCGTTCCGCCGTCAGCTCGGCGTCGCCGATGTACTCCAGCGCCAGGCCGTCCCCGCCGACGTACAGTTCGCCCTCCTCGCCCGGCGCGGCGGGTGTGCCGTCCGGGCGCAGTACCCGGCAGGTGGAGGTGGCGAACGGACGGCCGATGGGGACGCGGGTCTCGTCGCCGGTCAGCTTCGGCAGGAAGTAGGCGGTGGACACCACGCTGTTCTCGGTGGGCCCGTAGAAGTTGACGAGGGTCGTGCCGGGGCAGGCGGTCTGTACGGCGTGGGCGAGTCCGGGATCCATCGCCTCCCCGCCCGCGGAGGCGAACCGCAGTCCGCGCAGGGCGCCGGGCCGGGTCCTGGCCAGATGGTGGAAGACGCTGGTGGTGAGGTAGGCGACGGTCACGCCGTGCGTACGGAAACGCTCCTCCAGGACGGCGGGAGCGAGCAGTTCCTCGCGGTCCACCAGGACGAGACAGGCGCCGCCGAGCAGTCCGCTCCAGATCTCGATCGTGGAGGCGTCGGAGGAGAGGCCGTAGCCGTGCAGCACTCCGTCGCCGGGTCCCGGCGGGGGCAGCCGCGGATCCGACAGCACCAACTGGGCCACCCCGCGGTGCGCGATCGCGACAGGCTTCGGCCTGCCCGTGGAGCCGGAGGTGAACATCACGTAGGCGCGGTCGGTCGCCGCCGGGGACGGCGGCGGGGGGATGTCCGGGGTGTCCGGGACATCAGCCGCGTCAGCTGCGCCGGACGCGTCCGGGGGAGCGTCGCCGGTGACCCGGCCGAGCTCGACGCGGGTGTGCAGACCGCGGATACGGCGGGTGCTGCCCGGCAGGACGACGGCGACATGGACGCCCGCGTCCTCGGCCATCGCCCGCAGCCGGGCCGGTGGGTGGTCCTCGTCGAGGGGCACGTACGCGCAACCGGCCTTGAGGATGCCCAGGAACGCGACCAGCGCCTCAAGCGAGCGGCTGCCGCACACCCCCACCGCCGAGCCCGGTTCCACACCGGCGGCGACCAGCCGGGCCGCGAGCCGGTCGGAGGCGGTGCTGAGCAGGCCGTACGTCATGACGCGGTCCCGGTAGCGGGCCGCCGGCGCCTGGGGGGCGGCCCCGGCGCGCGCTTCGAACAGCTCCGGGAGGCTGCTGTTCCGCGGATAGCCGGGGTCCGGAGACGCGGGGTCCCGTGTCCGGCCGGAGTCCCGTGCCCGGTCGGAGTCCCGTGCCCGGTCGGGGCCCGGCGGACGGTCGGGGGCCGGCGGACGGTCGAGGTCCGGCGGACGGCCGGGGCTCGGCGGACGCGCGAAGCCCTGGGGGAGAGGCGTGACGGCCGGTCCGTCGCGGCCGGTCGTGGGGTCGGGGTGGCTGTCGATACCGTCCGTGCGGGGATCGGTGTCGGTCATGCGGTCCTGCCTTCCAGCGCTGTCGGGGGCGGATCAGCGTGGGCCGTCGGCACCGGCGAACTCGGCGGCGAAGGCGGCGAAGTCGGCGCTCCGCCAGTGCTCCGGACGCATCCGGAACGTGATGTCGTCGACGAGCTGGTCCCGCGTCCCCGCGAGGTAGTCCCGTGCCTCGGCGGCCCCCAGATAGCGATGCGCCATGGCCTCGCGCTCCGCCGGGTCCATCGGATCGGCGACGGAGGTGACCGGACCTTCCACGCTGACATAGCGATAGGGGGCGGTCTCGTCCTGTACGCACAGACTGAACCGCCCGGCCTCCCTCATCAGCCGCGCCTTGAGCGACGCCCGGCCGGTCTGCACCACGACGTCCTGGCCCGGCTCGTACCGGTACCAGACCGGTACGAGCAGCGGGGCTCTGACTCCTCGGGGGTCGGTGACTCCCAGGACACCCACATGGGTGTCGGCCAGGAACCGTTCGCGTGCGTCACTCCGCATGGCAGGCACCATCGACAGCCTCCACATCTCGCTCCGGGCCGGTGGACCGCCATGGGCCCCGGCAGTAAAGAGGGAGAGCAGCGGAGCCGGGCTCACCGCGGCCGGGACGTCCGGCCGCCACGCCGCGGGCGGGTCGTACCGCTTCCGCCGTACTCCGCAGCAATCGTCTCGCCCCACCGGTATGCCCCTGCCTGCGCCACATGACCCGGTAAGTAATCCCTTTGGGGGTTTAGTGCTATTAATCGGCCCTGGGGTGGGGGGTCGGTGAGCGGGGGCGGAAAAGGCCCTCTTCGCTTAACGTAGCCGTTCGGATACGTTAAGTGCCGATCGGGATGTGTCGATCAGGCCGGGCCGGAGAGACGGAGACGGATATGACCATGCCAGCGTCGCGGGTGGAGCGAGTCGGTGTGTTCTGCGGCGCCCGGCCGGGCGCCCGCCCCCAGCATCTGAGGCTCGCCACCGAGTTCGGTGAGGCGCTGGCGCAGCGCGGGACGGGCCTCGTCTACGGCGCGGGCGGTGTCGGCATCATGGGCGCCGTCGCCGATGCCGTGCTGGACGCCGGGGCGCCGGTGACCGGAGTGATCCCCCGTCAGCTGTACGAACGCGAACAGCCGGACGAGTCACGCACCGAAGTGATCGTCGTGGAGACGATGCATGAACGCAAGGCGCTGATGTACCGCCTCGCGGTCGGCTTCGCGGTGCTTCCGGGCGGCCTCGGCACGCTCGACGAGCTGCTCGAAGTGGCGACCTGGAACCAACTGGGCATCCATCACAAGCCACTTGTCCTGGTCAACCAGGGCGGATTCTTCGATCCGCTGCTCACGCTCCTGGACAACATGGTCTCCGACGGCTTCATCAGTCAGGAGGAACGCTTCGTCATCCAGGTCGCGTCCGGGGTGGAGGAGGCACTCGACTGCCTGGTCAGCCCGGAGCCCCGGCCCGAGCGGCCGACGATCCCGCCGGCGGCCTCCAGGACCCCGGCGGCCCCCACCGCCGCGACCTGACCGAACCGACGGTCGGGTCCGCGACGGGGAACCGGCGGGGGCGCCGGGCGCGGGACCACCCGGGATCCGTCTCAACTGGGTTCACCGCGCGGCGAGTTGTGTGCGGCGATCGCGCCGGGGATGCTGCCGTGAGGGTGGTGCGTGACACGTCGGGCGGGCGGACCGCCTTCTAGGCGGCCTCGTCCACACTGTCGTGGAGGGCCGCGGCCCACTCCAGCAGCAGGACCTCGTACGCCTCCGCGGGCCATGTCCCGTCGGACGTCTCGGCCGCGTCGACGAGCGCGCGGATGCGCTCATTGGCCGCGACGGCGTCGGATGCCGGGGATGCGGAAGCGGAGGAAGAGGACATGTGGCAAGCGTAGGGGGCGGCGGGTACCTCCCGGTGCCGATCGGGGAGCGTCCTTGCTCACACTTCGCTCACACACTCCCCGCACGGCCACCCCCGCACGGCCCCCGGCGGCCCGGGTCAGCCGGCCGACTCGCCCGCGTGCGGGCTCAGCGTGTCCGTGCCGACCAGAACAAAGAGCGCGATGCCGAGCAGGATCCGGTAGATCACGAACGGCATGAAGCTCTTCGTGGTGATGAATTTCATAAACCAGGCGATAACGGCATATCCAACAACAAAGGCGATGACCGTCGCGAAGATGGTCGGCGGCCAGGCGACGTGCCCCTCGCCCGCGTCCTTCAGCTCGAACGCGCCCGAGGCGAGCACCGCCGGGATCGCGAGCAGGAACGAGTACCGCGCCGCCGCCTCACGGGTGTACCCCATCAGCAGGCCACCGCTGATCGTGGCGCCCGAGCGCGAGACGCCGGGCACCAGGGCCATCGCCTGGCAGAGGCCGAAGATCAGACCGTCCTTGACACTCAGGTCCCGCAGTGACTTGCGCTCCCTGATCGCGCGGTGCTTGCCGCCGGTCTCGTCACGGGCCGCGAGCCGGTCGGCGACACCGAGCACGATGCCCATCACGATCAGCGTGACCGCGATCAGCCGCAGATCACGGAACGGCCCGTCGATCTGGTCCTTCAGCGTCACACCGAGGACACCGATCGGGATCGAGCCGACGATGACCAGCCAGCCCATCTGGGCGTCGTGGTCACCGCGCATCGACTTGTCCACCAGCGAGCGGCACCACGCGGAAACGATTCGGGCGATGTCCTTGCGGAAGTAGATGAGGACCGCCGCCTCCGTACCGATCTGGGTGATCGCGGTGAACGCCGCGCCCGGGTCGTGCCAGCCGGCGAAGGCCGCCGTCAGCCGCAGATGCGCGCTGGAGGAGATGGGGAGAAACTCGGTCAGCCCCTGGACGAGCCCGAGGATGAAAGATTCGAACCAAGACATGGGGAACTACGCCATCCAAGAGATGATCAAGCACTGGCCTGCGGAACGGCGGGGCAGTGACGGACTGAGGGGTGACGGTCGAAACGCGGGTTCGATCATATGGAGGGGTGAGTAGTCCTACTCATGCCGGCTCTTCGCTGATGTGGTGGTGGGCAGCGTAGCGTCTTGAGGGTTGCGGGACGTGGGTGGCCCCTGCTTGTCCCGGGTGCTCGTACCGGGTCCCGGTCGCGTCCGGTTCGGGTCCCCCTCGCGCATAACTCGCGCCATGAATGACCTACACTCAAGTCTTTTGGGCGAGGGCAAGGTCACAGCGTTGTGCTCTGCTGCTGGTTCGCCGGGCTGCCCTAATATCTGGGCATGACGGTCCTCCCTGACGACGGGCTTTCCCTGGCCGCCGAGTTCCCCGATGCGACCCGCGAGCAGTGGCAGAGCCTGGTGGCAGGCGTGCTGCGCAAGTCGGGTCGGGATCTCTCGGGGCCGGCCGCCGAGGACGCGCTGTCCACCGCGCTCCAGGACGGGTTCACCACCCGTCCCCTGTACACCGCCGACGACGCGCCCGGGGACTCCGGTTATCCCGGCTTCGCACCGTTCACCAGAGGCGGCCGTCCCGAAGGGGGCGCGGTCTCCGGCTGGGACGTACGGCAGCGCCATACGCTTCCCGATCCCGTACGCACCAACGAGGCGGTGCTCTCCGACCTGGAGAACGGGGTCACCTCCCTCTGGCTGTCGGTGGGTTCCGCCGGAATCCCGGTGTCCGGACTGGCCACGGCGCTCGACGGTGTCTATCTCGACCTCGCGCCGGTCGCCCTCGACGCGGGCACCGAATTCGGGCCCGCCGCACGGGAGTTGCTCAAGCTGTACGAGGAGCGCGGGGTGGCCCGCGACGCGGCGCGCGGCACCCTCGGCGCCGACCCGGTGGGTGAACTCGCCCGTACCGGACGGGAAGTGACGGGCCTTACGGAAGAGGCCGCCGAACTCGCCACGCTCTGCGCCCGGGAGTACCCGGGCCTGCGCGCGATCACCGTCGACGCGCTGCCCTACCACGAGGGCGGCGCCTCCGACGCGCAGGAACTGGGCTGTTCCCTCGCCACCGGCGTCGGCTGGCTGCGTGACCTCACCGCGGCCGGACTCACCGTCGAAGCCGCCTGCACACAGATCGAGTTCCGGTACGCCGCGACCGCCGACCAGTTCCTGACCATCGCCAAACTCCGGGCCGCGCGCAGGCTCTGGGCCCGCGTGGCCGAGGTCTGCGGCGCCGACGCGGGACCCGGCACCGGGGCGCAGCGCCAGCACGCCGTGACCTCGCCGGTGATGATGACCCGGCGCGACCCCTGGGTGAACATGCTGCGCACCACGGTCGCCTCGCTGGCGGCCGGCCTCGGCGGCGCGGACGCCGTGACCGTACTGCCCTTCGACCACGCCCTCGGACTGCCCGACGCCTTCGCCCGCAGAATCGCCCGCAACACCTCCACGATCCTTCTGGAGGAGTCCCACCTCGGCCGGGTCATCGACCCCGCGGGCGGCTCCTGGTACGTGGAGCGGCTCACCGACGAGCTCGCACACGCCGCCTGGGAGTGGTTCCAGGAGATCGAACGCGCCGGCGGCCAGCGCGCCGCGCTCCACGACGGACTGATCGCCGAGCGGCTCGCGGCCACCTGGCAGGAGCGCTCGGGCAGGCTGGCCAGGCGGCGCGAACCCATCACCGGCGTCAGCGAGTTCCCGCAGCTCTCGCAGCCCCCGGTGGAACGCGACCCGGCGCCCGCGCCGCCCGGCGGCGGACTGCCGGTGGTACGCCGCGACGAGGCGTACGAGGCACTCCGCGCCCGCTCCGACGCGCATCTCGCCGCCACCGGCGCCCGGCCCCGCGTCTTCCTGGCCGCCCTCGGACCGGCCGCCGCGCACACCGCGCGCGCCACCTTCACCGCCAGCCTCTTCCAGGCGGGCGGCATCGAACCGGTCCACGACCCGGTGACGGTCGACGCGGCGACCGCCGCCGACGCCTTCACCCGCAGCGGGGCCGCCGTCGCCTGTATCTGCTCCAGCGACACGCTCTACGCCGAAGGCGCCGCGCCCGTCGCGCGGGCCCTCAAGGCGGCGGGCGCGCTCCAGGTGTTCCTCGCCGGCCGCCCCGGCGAACAGCGTGAGACCTATGTACGGGCCGGAGTCGACGATTTCGTCGTCGCGGGCGGCGACGCGATCGCCGTCCTGACCTCCGTCCTCGACCGGATGGGAGTGGCGTGATGGGGATCCCGGACTTCTCCGAGATCGAGCTGGGCCCCGGCGACAGCGCCGGGGTCACCGAGGACCAGTGGCGTACGGCCGTCAAGGAACACACCGGCAGGGCGGATCACGACCTGTTCTGGGAGACCCCCGAGGGCATCGCCGTCAAACCGCTCTACACCGCACGGGACGTGGCGGGGCTCGACTTCCTCGGCACCTACCCCGGCATCGCGCCGTATCTGCGCGGCCCGTACCCGACGATGTACGTCAACCAGCCCTGGACCATCCGGCAGTACGCCGGGTTCTCCACCGCCGAGGAGTCCAACGCCTTCTACCGGCGCAACCTCGCCGCCGGGCAGAAGGGCCTCTCGGTCGCCTTCGATCTGCCGACCCACCGCGGCTACGACAGCGACCACCCCCGGGTGACCGGCGACGTCGGCATGGCGGGCGTGGCCATCGACTCGATCTACGACATGCGCCAGCTGTTCGACGGCATCCCGCTCGACAAGATGAGTGTGTCGATGACGATGAACGGCGCGGTGCTGCCGGTCCTCGCGCTCTACATCGTGGCCGCCGAGGAACAGGGCGTACCGCCCGAGAAGCTGGCCGGGACCATCCAGAACGACATCCTCAAGGAGTTCATGGTCCGCAACACCTATATCTATCCGCCGAAACCCTCGATGCGGATCATCTCCGACATCTTCGCGTACAGCTCGCAGAAGATGCCGCGCTACAACTCCATCTCCATCTCCGGCTACCACATCCAGGAAGCGGGCGCGACGGCCGATCTGGAGCTGGCGTACACCCTCGCCGACGGGGTGGAGTATCTGCGCGCCGGACTCGGCGCCGGACTCGACGTGGACGCGTTCGCGCCCCGGCTCTCCTTCTTCTGGGCCATCGGCATGAACTTCTTCATGGAGATCGCCAAACTCCGCGCGGCCCGGCTCCTCTGGGCCCGGCTGGTCAAGAAGTTCGACCCCAAGAACGCCAAGTCGCTCTCCCTGCGCACCCATTCGCAGACTTCCGGCTGGTCGCTCACCGCACAGGACGTCTTCAACAACGTCACCCGCACCTGCGTCGAGGCGATGGCCGCCACACAGGGCCACACCCAGTCGCTGCACACCAACGCGCTGGACGAGGCCCTCGCCCTGCCCACCGACTTCTCGGCCCGTATCGCCCGCAACACCCAGCTGCTGCTCCAGCAGGAGTCGGGGACCTGCCGGGTGACCGACCCCTGGGGCGGCAGCGCGTATGTCGAGAAGCTGACCTACGACCTCGCCAGGCGCGCCTGGCAGCACATCGAGGAGGTCGAGGCGGCCGGCGGGATGGCACAGGCCATCGACGCGGGAATCCCCAAGCTCCGGGTCGAGGAGGCCGCGGCCCGTACCCAGGCCCGGATCGACTCGGGACGCCAGCCCGTCATCGGCGTCAACAAGTACCGGGTGGAGACCGACGAGAAGATCGACGTGCTCAAGGTCGACAACTCCTCCGTACGCACCCAGCAGATCGAGAAGCTGCGGCGGCTGCGCGCCGAACGCGACGAGGACGTCTGCCAGGACGCGCTGCGCGCGCTCACCGCCGCCGCCGAGGCCGGCTCGCGCCCCGGCCTCGACGGCAACCTGCTCGGCCTCGCGGTGAACGCGGCCCGCGCCAAGGCCACCGTCGGTGAGATCTCCGACGCACTGGAGAAGGTGTACGGGCGCCACTCCGGCCAGATCCGTACCATCGCCGGTGTGTACCGGAACGAGGCAGGCAGTTCCCCGGCCGTCGAGCACACCCGCGCGGCCGTCGAGGACTTCGAACGGGCCGAAGGACGCCGGCCGCGCATCCTGGTGGCCAAGATGGGCCAGGACGGCCATGACCGCGGCCAGAAGGTGATCGCCACGGCCTTCGCCGACCTGGGCTTCGACGTGGACGTCGGCCCGCTGTTCCAGACGCCCGCCGAGGTGGCGCGGCAGGCCGTCGAGGCCGACGCGCATATCGTCGGGGTCTCCTCGCTCGCCGCCGGGCACCTCACGCTCGTACCGGCGCTGCGCGAACAGCTCGCCGAGGAGGGCCGCGAGGACATCATGATCGTGGTGGGGGGAGTGATCCCGCCCCAGGACATCGAGGAGCTGCACCGGGCGGGGGCCGCCGCGGTCTTCCCGCCCGGCACGGTGATCCCGGACGCCGCACGCGATCTGCTGACCGCGCTCGCGGCCTCGCTGGGGCACGAGACTCCTGCCGGGAACGCTCCTGCCGACGAGGCCGCTTCCGGGAACGCCGCCTCCGGCGCAGAGCGGTGAGCGCGTGCCCCCACGGATCGACATCGACAGCTACGCCAAGGGCGTTCTGGACGGCTCCCGTTCGTACATCGCCCGCGCCGTCACCCTCGTGGAGTCCACCAGGTCCGATCACCGCAGGCTCGCGCAGGAGCTGCTGACCGAGCTGCTGCCGTACTCCGGGAAAGCCCGCAGGATCGGCATCAGCGGCGTCCCCGGCGTCGGCAAGTCCACCTTCATCGACGCGATGGGAACGCTGCTCACCGGTCTCGGCCACCGGGTCGCGGTGCTCGCCGTCGACCCGTCCTCCAGCAGGACGGGCGGCTCCATCCTGGGCGACAAGACCCGGATGGAACGGCTCGCCGTGGACCCGGCCGCGTTCGTACGGCCCTCGCCGACCGCGGGCACGCTGGGCGGGGTGGCCAAGGCGACCCGCGAGACCATCATCGTCATGGAGGCCGCCGGCTACGACGTGGTGCTCGTCGAGACGGTGGGGGTCGGCCAGTCCGAGACCACCGTCGCCAACATGGTCGACTCCTTCCTGCTGCTCTCCCTGGCGCGCACCGGGGACCAGCTCCAGGGCATCAAGAAGGGTGTCCTCGAACTGGCCGACGTCATCGCCGTCAACAAGGCCGACGGCCCGCACGAACGTGACGCGCGCTCCGCCGCGCGGGAACTCGCGGGCGCGCTACGGCTGATGCACCCGGCGGACGCGGCCTGGACGCCGCCGGTGCTCAGTTGCAGCGCCCGGGAGGGCAGCGGTCTCGACACCGTGTGGGAACGGCTCGAACAGCACCGCGCGGTGCTCGGCGCCGACGGCCGGCTGGACCGCAAGCGCCGTGACCAGCAGATCGACTGGACGTGGGCGATGGTCCGCGACCACCTCCTGGACCGGCTGCGCGAGCACCCGGGCGTACGGGAGCTGGCGCCCGCGCTGGAGCGTGAGGTGCGGAACGGAACACTGACCGCGACGCTCGCCGCGGAGCGGATCATCGAGGCGCTGGCGGGCCCCACCGGTACCTGATCCCCGCGGGGGAACCGGTGGGAAGCCGCCGGGACGGCGTGTCCATACTGGACGGGCGCGGCCTCACGGACGCGTCCGCCCAGGGAAGGAACCAGCGAGCGCATGGCCCACGACGAACCGGTGCTGACCACCCGCGCGGGCCGCACCGCCCACCTCACCCTCAACCGGCCCCGCGCCCTCAACGCCCTCACCCACCCCATGGTGCGGACGATCGACGAGGCGCTGGCCGCGTGGGAGAGCGACGACGACGTCACGGCCGTGATCATCTCGGGCGCCGGTGACCGCGGGCTCTGCGCCGGTGGCGACATCCGTGTGATCCACGAGGACGCGCGCACCGGCGCGGGTGCCTCGCACGCGTTCTGGCGCGACGAATACCGGCTCAACGTCCGGATCGCCCGCTACCCCAAGCCGTATGTCGCCCTGATGGACGGCATCGTGATGGGCGGCGGCGTCGGGGTCTCGGCGCACGGCGGCGTACGCGTCGTCACCGAACGGTCCGCCGTCGCCATGCCCGAGACCGCGATCGGACTGGTCCCCGATGTCGGCGGGACCTATCTGCTCTCCCGGGCGCCCGGCGAGCTGGGCACGCATCTCGCCCTCACCGGGCAGACGATCGGCGCGGCCGACGCCCTGCTGTGCGGCCTCGCGGATCACTTCGTCCCCTCCGGCCGGCTGGCCGGACTGCGCGCCGCGCTCGCCGGGCCCGAGGTGCGGGAGGCGGAGGACGTACGGGAGGCCGTGCGCCGGTACGGGACGACCCCGCCGGAGGGGCGGTTCGACGCGGACCGCGAGTGGATCGACGCCTGCTACACGGCCGGCTCGGTGGAGGAGATCATCGAGCGACTGCGTGGCAACGGGGATCCGGCGGCCAAGGACGCCGCCGAGACGCTCCTCACCCGGTCGCCCACCGCCCTGAAGGCCACGCTCGTCGCGATGCGCCGCGCCCGGCGGACGGCCACGCTCGAACAGGTGATCGTCCAGGAGTACCGGGCGTCGTGTGCCGCGCTGACCTTTCCCGATCTCCAGGAGGGCATCCGGGCCCAGGTCATCGACAAGGACCGCAGACCCCGCTGGTCGCCGGCGGAGCTGGCGGAGGTCACGGACGCCGACGTGGCGCGTTTCTCCGCACCGCCGCCAGGCGGCGACCTGAAGCTCGCCACGCCGTGATCAGGTGGGGGAAGAGGATCATGGGGGAGAGGATCAGCGGCGGCGGAGCCGGTGGCGCTGGCGCCAGGCGACGACCGCCGCGGCCACTCCCGTGAGCACGATGAAGCCCGTCGAGATCAGGAACATCGGCGAGGTCGGGGACGACGCCTCGCTGCCCGCGATCACATACGCCGCGGTGTTGGGCACCGTTCCGATCCCGGTCGCCAGCAGGAACGGCGCCCAGCCCATACGGGAGACGGCGGCGCAGTAGTTGGCCGCGGCGAACGGCACCCCGGGAAAGAGCCGGAGCGCCATCATCGACCGGAAGCCGTGCTCGCTCAGCTGACCGTCGGCCGCCAGCAGCCAGCGGCCCCGCAGCAGTGGCCGCAGCGCCCCCTGCCCGAGGAAGCGGACGAGCCCGAAGGAGATCGCCCCGGCCAGCACGCTCCCCGCGACCGCGGCGAGCAGACCGAACGCCGAGCCGAAGAGCGCGCCCGCGGCGAGACTGAGCAGCGGACGGGGTACGAACGCGACGGCGCACAGCCCGTACGCCACGGCGAACAGCACCACCGCCGTCGCGCCGCCGAACTGCGGAGGCCAGCCGTCGGCCAGCAGCTTCTGCGGCTCGTACAGCAGCACCGCCGCACCCGCCGCGGCCAGCACGGCGATGAGCAGGGCGAACCGCGACCAGGGCGAGAGCAGCACCCGGAAGCAGCGGACAGCGAGGCCCGGCGAAGGCTCGGGGGCCGGCCTGGGGACCGGCCTGGGGGCGGTGTCGAGCATTCGGGGATGCTAACCGACCCACGTGAACTCCCGTGGCGGGGAAAACCATTCGACGTGAACGGCGGGCATGGGCCAGGATCGGCGACATGTTCCGGTACGCCTTCCCCGCAGCGCCGTCCGCAGTCGCGGACGCGCCGGAGGCTGCCGGTTTCCCCCTCGCGTACGCGGCAGTCGCAGCGGCGGCAGCGCCCGCACCCGTGGCGCCCCTCGGCGGCGCCCGAAGCTGACCCTTCCCGGATCGTCCGGCGGACCCCGCAGGGGGAGGGTCGGCAAGGCCCGGGGGTCCCTCTCAGCTTCGAGTTCCTGGAAGGAACCACGCGAACCATGCCCAAGACGGCATACGTGCGCACCAAGCCGCACCTGAACATCGGCACCATGGGCCACGTCGACCACGGCAAGACCACGCTGACCGCCGCCATCACCAAGGTCCTCAGCGACCGGGGGACCGGCACGTTCGTGCCGTTCGACCGGATCGACCGGGCCCCGGAGGAGGCCGCCCGCGGGATCACCATCAACATCTCGCACGTCGAGTACGAGACCGACACCCGGCACTACGCGCATGTCGACATGCCGGGCCACGCCGACTACATCAAGAACATGGTGACCGGCGCCGCCCAGCTCGACGGGGCGATCCTCGTCGTCTCCGCGCTCGACGGGATCATGCCGCAGACCGCCGAGCACGTCCTGCTCGCCCGCCAGGTCGGCGTCAACCACATCGTCGTCGCCCTCAACAAGGCCGACGCGGGCGACGACGAACTGACCGACCTGGTCGAGCTGGAGGTGCGCGAACTGCTCACCGAGCACGGGTACGGCGGCGACGCGGCGCCCGTCGTCCGGGTCTCCGGGCTGCGCGCGCTGGAGGGCGACCCGCGCTGGACGGCGGCCGTGGAGGCGCTGCTCGACGCGATCGACACGTATGTGCCGATGCCCGTCAGATACACGGACGCGCCGTTCCTGCTCCCGGTGGA
Source organism: Streptomyces sp. NPDC088147 (assembly GCF_044741565.1). Classification (NCBI taxonomy): domain Bacteria; kingdom Bacillati; phylum Actinomycetota; class Actinomycetes; order Kitasatosporales; family Streptomycetaceae; genus Streptomyces; species Streptomyces sp. NPDC088147. The sequence goes on from NZ_JBIUSY010000013.1 coordinate 95,590, forward strand.
GAACGTCCTCACCATCACCGGGCGCGGCACGGTCGTCACCGGCGCCGTCGAGCGCGGCACGGTGCGCGTCGGTGACCGGGTGGAGGTGCTCGGCGCGGGCATCGAGACGGTCGTCACCGGACTGGAGACCTTCGGGAAGCCGATGGAGTCCGCCGAGGCGGGGGACAACGTCGCGCTGCTCCTGCGCGGTACCCAGCGCGACGCGGTCCGCCGCGGCCATGTGGTGGCGGCGCCGGACAGTGTCGTACCGAGCAGGCGCTTCACCGCGCAGGTGTACGTCCTCTCCGCCCGCGAGGGCGGGCGGACGACCCCGGTCACCAGTGGCTACCGGCCGCAGTTCTACATCCGCACGGCGGATGTGGTCGGTGACATCGACCTGGGCGAGACGGCCGTCGCGCGCCCCGGGGACACGGTCACCCTGACCGTGGAGCTGGGCCGTGACGTCCCGCTGGAGCCGGGTCTCGGCTTCGCGATCCGCGAGGGCGGCCGTACGGTCGGCGCCGGTACGGTCACGTCCCTGCTCTGACCCGCGCCGACCCGGCCGGACCCGCTCCGGCGGCGCCCGTCTCCCCGTACCCCGGGGAGGCGGGCGCGCGGCCGTCGTACGAGCGCACAATGGGAGCGTGAACGAAGCGATCCCCGTCCTGCGCGCCGTGGACAGCGGCACCGCCAAACTGCTGCCCGATGTGGACCGGGAGCGTGCCTGGCTGCTGACGGTCGACGGCGCGCCCCAGTCCTACGTCGACCTCGACGAGCCGACCCATCTGGAGTTCGAGTACGTACGGCGCCTTGCCCATGTCGTCGACCGCGTCGGCGACGAGGGCGCTCCGCTCACCGTGCTCCACCTCGGCGGCGGGGCCTGCACCCTGCCCCGCTATGTGGCGGCCACCCGGCCCGGCTCCACGCAGAGCGTGGTGGAGGCGGACACGGGACTGCTGGCGCTGGTCACGGAACTGCTGCCGATACCGGACGGCACCGGCATCACCGTGCACGGCGCGGACGCGCGCCACTGGCTCGAAGCCGCCCAGGACCGCTCCGTGGACGTGCTCGTCGGCGATGTCTTCGGCGGCTCGCGGGTGCCCGCCCATCTCACCTCCGTCGAGTACGCGCGCGAGTGCGCGCGGGTGCTGCGTACGGACGGGGTCTACGCCGCGAATCTCGCCGACGGGGCGCCCTTCGGCTTCCTCCGCTCCCAACTGGCCACCTTCGCCACGGCCTTCGGGGAACTCGCGCTGATCGCGGAGCCCTCGGTGCTCCGCGGCCGCCGCTTCGGCAACGCCGTCCTGGTCGCCTCGCACACCGAGATCGACACGGCGGCCCTCGCGCGCCGTACCGCCGCCGACGCCTTCCCCGCCCGGGTCGAACACGGCGCGTCACTCAGGCGGTTCATCGGTGACGCGAGCCCCGTACGGGACAGCGGCGCCGTGCCGTCACCCAGCCCGCCCGACGGCGCCTTCAGCGTCGGCTGACACGGCGGAGATCTCCGGGGCCTTCGGCGTCCCCGCCGGTGCGGCGGGTGCGGCGGCACGGCGCGTCAGCACCCAGCCGGGGCCGACCTCCGGTCAGGAGGCCCCGGCCAGCCGGACGGTGCTCATGATCTTCTTGATCGTCGCGTCCGGGATCTCGTCCGGCACGTTCTTGTTGGCGATGAGCACCCAGGTCGCGAAGTCGCCCTTGGCGTTGGCGAACGTGAAGGCGATCGACTTGCCGTCGGTGTCGCACTTGTTCTTCTTGGCGAGGCCCGTGGCCGCCGCGGTCGCGAAGTGGCCCTTGAGTCCTGACGTCGTGGTGTACGCCTCGGACTCGCTGACCGTCACGTTCTTCTTGAGCGACGCCTCGGACTCCTCCTGGGCGAACGCGGCCCAGACCCAGCTGCCCGCCTCGCTCCGCGCGCCCGACGCCGTGTCCTTGGCGCCCCTGCCGCCCTTGGTGCCGGTGCCGCCGAGGCTGCTGTCCTCCAGCTTGCCGTCCCTGTTGGTGTCCTGGGAGCACCACTTGGACTTGTAGAAGGCGGGCGCGGAGAACGTGACGACGGGTGAGCCGTCGCCCTTCTTGGCGTCCTCGAAGCCGGATATCACGCCCGGCTTGTCGACCTCCCAGTCGGCCGGAACATCGAACTGCGTCCCGTGCTTCGGGTTGGTCACCACCTTCCAGCCCTCGATGGTCGGCTTGGCGGCGGCGCCGTCCCGGGGGTTGTCGACGGACGGGTCGGCGGACGGCCCACCGGACGGTGACGCGGAGGAGGACGCCTTGGCGTCGGCCTTGTCGCTCTTCTCGTCGTCCCCGCCCATCACGAAGAAGGCGGTGCCCGCGGCGGCGATCACGACCACCGCGGCGGCCACGACGGCGATGACCGTCGTGTTCTTCTTCCCGCCCGGCCCCGTACCGGGCGGACCGGGCTGACCCGCTACGGGGTACTGCGGCACGGTCGGCTGCTGATACGGGTTGGGCTGCTGGTATCCCTGCTGCGGATAGCCGGGCTGCTGCTGGTGCCCCGGCTGCTCCTGTCCGGGCTGCTGCGGCGGGTAGCCCGGCTGCTGATATCCCGGCTGCTGGTAGGGATTCGGCTGGTGGTACCCCGGCTGCTGGTACGGATTGGGATTCTGGTCCTGCGGGTTTTGCTCGCCCCCGGGCGGCTGCTGTCCTGGCCACATGGCGAGTAACGATAGAGGGGCCCCGCAGCGGCTGCCACGTCCGCCCTGTCAGGGGATGGTGAAGCTCTCCTACTCGCAGGTAACATCGCCCTCCATGACCGCAGATCAGATGTCCGTCGGCGCGATGCTCGCCGCCACCGTTCCCATGGTCAGGACCCTGGGACTGGAGTTTCTGGAGACCACGGGGGAACGGGCCGTCCTCCGGCTGCCCGACCGGCCCGACTACCACAACCACGTCGGCGGACCGCACGCCGGGGCGATGTTCACCCTCGCCGAATCGGCGAGCGGCGCCATCGTGCTCGCCGCCTTCGGCGACCAGCTCCAGCGCGCCGTTCCGCTCGCCGTCAGGGCGGACATCGGCTACAGGAAACTCGCCAAGGGGATCGTCACGGCCACCGCCACGCTGGGCCGGCCCGCGGCGGAGGTCGTCGCGGAGCTGGACGCCGGTGAGCGGCCCGAATTCCCGGTGTCCGTCACCCTCACCCGTGAGGACGGAGCGGTCACCGGAGAGATGACCGTGGTCTGGACCCTCCGCCCGAATACCTGACCTCCGCCCGATTCCTGACCTCCGCCCGATTCCTGACCTCCGCCCGATTCCTGACCTCCGCCCGATTCCCGGCCTCCGCCGGATTCCTCACCGCACCCGCCCACCGGGTAGGCTGCCCGGCGTGCGCCTGGCCAGGCGCACGCCGGGCAGCGGAAACAACGAGAGGAACCGGCGGTGCACGTCCAGGAGTGGCTGGAGACCGTCCCCGCGGTCAGCGTCTATCTCCTGGTGGGGGTGGTCATCGGGCTCGAAAGCCTCGGTATCCCGCTGCCGGGTGAGATCGTCCTCGTCAGCTCGGCGCTGCTCGCCTCCCAGCACGGCGACATCAACCCGTACATCCTCGGCGCCTGCGCCACCGCCGGCGCGATCATCGGTGACTCGATCGGCTATGCCATCGGCCGCAAGGGCGGCAGGCCGCTGCTCGCCCGGCTCGGCGCGAAGTTCCCCAAGCACTTCGGCGAGGCTCAGATCGCCATGGCGGAGCGGTCGTTCCAGAAGTGGGGCATGTGGGCCGTCTTCTTCGGCCGCTTCGTCGCCCTGCTGCGGATCTTCGCCGGGCCGCTCGCCGGCGTGCTGCGCATGCCGTACTGGAAGTTCCTGATCGCCAACGTGCTGGGCGGCATCGTCTGGGCGGGCGGTACGACCGCCGTCGTCTACTCGGTGGGCGTGGTCGCCGAGGCATGGCTCAAGCGCTTCTCCTGGCTCGGTCTGCTGCTCGCGGTGCTGATCGGGATCGCGTCCATGCTCATTCTCAGGAACCGTGCCAAGAAGGCCGCGGAGCGGGAGCCCTCGGCGGCCGAGCCCGATCCCGTACCCGCCGCGGACTGAGTTCCCCGGCTCAGCTCTCGGACCGAGATTTCCGCCGGGTTTTCCGGCCGGGTTTTCCGGCCGAGCTGTCTCGCCGAGCTTTCTCCGGCAGCAGCTGCCGTTCCCGTCAGTCCGCGTGCGTCTCGCGGTGTGCCTTCGCCAGCTCCAGATAGCCCGCCGCGTTCAGCCTGATCCCCGCCCGCTCCTCCTCGGTCAGCTCGCGTTTGACCTTGGCGGGCACCCCCGCGACCAGCGAGCCCGGCGGCACCCGCATGCCCTGCGGTACGAGCGACTGCGCCGCGACCAGCGACCCCGCTCCGATGTGCGCGCCGTTGAGAACCGTGGCGCCCATGCCGATCAGTACGTCGTCCTCGACCGTGCAGCCGTGCAGCACCGCGTTGTGACCGACCGAGACGCGTTCGCCGACCGTGAGCGGGAAACCGGGATCGCAGTGCAGGGTGCAGTTGTCCTGGATGTTGCTGTCCGCGCCCACCACGATCGGCCCGCAGTCGGCCCTGAGCACGGTGTGGTACCAGACGCTCGCACCCGCCGCCACGGTGACATCGCCGACCACCACGGACGTCGGCGCGGTGAACGCGGCGGGGTCGACGCCGGGGACCTTCCCGCCCACTCCGGTGATCAGTGCCCGTTCCGTCATGACGTCTCCTCCGTGCTGATCGGAGTTACACCGTAAGCGACCACTCCAGGCACATAGACCTCAGGTCCGGCACGCCGATGGCTGTATCTGATGACGGTTGATCAATAACCTTGGTGGAGTCGCCCGTTAACGATCGGGCCAGGTACTGACCGAGGAGCTCCATGGCCACCGCACAGCAGGTCCCCGACATCCTGTCGCCCGAGTTCGCCGAGAATCCGTATCCGGCCTACCGGGTGATGCGCGAGAGCGCGCCGCTCATCTGGCACGAGGCCACCAAGAGCTACATCGTCTCGCGCTACGAGGATGTCGAACACGCCTTCAAGGACAAGGAGTCGGAGTTCACCACCGACAACTACGACTGGCAGATCGAGCCCGTGCACGGCAAGACGATCCTCCAGCTGAGCGGCCGGGAACACGCCGTGCGCCGGGCGCTGGTCGCCCCGGCCTTCCGCGGCAGCGATCTGCGCGAGAAGTTCCTGCCGGTCATCGAGCGCAACTCCCGTGAACTCATCGACGCCTTCCGGCACACCGGATGCGCCGACCTGGTGACGGACTACGCCACCCGCTTCCCCGTCAACGTCATCGCGGACATGCTGGGCCTCGACAAGGCCGACCACGCCCGGTTCCACGGCTGGTACACTGCGGTCATCGCCTTCCTGGGCAACCTCTCCGGCGACGCGGAGGTCGCGGCGGCCGGTGACCGCACCCGCGCCGAGTTCGCCGCCTACATGCTGCCGATCATCCGCGAGCGGCGCGACAACCTCGGGGACGATCTGCTCTCCACGCTCTGCGCCGCCGAGGTCGACGGCGTACGGATGAGCGACGAGGACATCAAGGCGTTCTGCAGCCTGCTGCTGGCGGCCGGCGGTGAGACCACCGACAAGGCGATCGCCAGCGTCTTCGCGAATCTGCTGCTCCACCCCGACCAGCTGGCGGCCGTACAGCGGGACCGTACGCTGATCGACCGGGCCTTCGCGGAGACGCTCCGGTTCACCCCGCCGGTGCACATGATCATGCGGCAGACCGCAGAGGACGTGGAGGTGAGCGGGGGGACCATACCGGCGGGAGCCACGGTCACCTGTCTGATCGGCGCGGCCAACCGTGACGGCTCGCGCTACCAGGAGCCGGACCGCTTCAATATCTTCCGGGACGATCTGACCACGACGACCGCGTTCTCCGCGGCGGCCGACCACCTGGCCTTCGCGCTCGGACGGCACTTCTGCGTCGGCGCCCTGCTGGCCAAGGCGGAGGTCGAGACCGGCGTCAACCAACTGCTGGACGCCATGCCGGACATCCGTCTCGCCGACGGGTTCGACCCGGTCGAGCACGGCGTGTTCACCCGTGGCCCGCGGACACTGCCCGTGCGGTTCACCCCGGTCAAGAGCTGACGGCCTCCGCCGGGCCCGGAACGACCGGGCCCGGCGGCCGTACGCCCGCGCGGGCGAGCGGCCGGTACGGCTCCGTTACTGCACGACCGGGGTGAAGCTCACCGGCAGCGCGGTCAGCCCCCGCATCCAGATGGACGGCCGCCACGTCAGCTCGTACGGCTCGACCGCGAGCACCACGTCGGGCAGCCGCTCCAGCAGCGTCTCGACCGCGGTGCGCGCGATGACATCGGCCAGCAGCGGGGCCGGGTAGGGGCAGCGGTGCTCACCGTTGCTGAACGACAGATGCGCGGAGTTCTCCTGGCCGATATGGCCCTCCGGCCAGAGCTGCGGATCGGTGTTGGCCGCGGCCAGCCCCAGGACCAGACAGTCGCCCGCCTTGATGTGCCGGCCGGCGAGCTGTGTGTCGCGCACCGCCCACCGGCCGATGAAGTTCTGTGTCGGGGTGTCCAGCCACAGCACCTCGTTCAGCGCCTGCCCCACACTGAGCCGGCCGCCGGACACGTTCAGCGCGAACCGGTCGTCGGTGAGCAGCAGTCGCAGGGTGTTGCAGATCCAGTTGGCGGTCGGCTGCTGCGCGGCGGCGATGACGGTGATCAGGTCGACGACCATCTCCTCGTCCGTCAGCCCGGCCGGATGGCCGAGCATCCGGGAGGTGAGGTCGGAACCCGGCTGGTCCCGCTTGTCCTTGACCAGTCGCTGCATCCGCTCCATCACGCGCACATAGGCGGCGACGGGGTCATCGCCCTCGGCGGCGTCCAGCGAGATCCGCAGATCGCGGACGAGGTCGTCGGTGTCGACGCCGTCGGCCGGCATCCCGCAGAGCTGGACCACGGCCCGCATCGGCAGCGCGTGCGCGAACGCGGTCATCAGTTCGGCGTGACCGCTGCCGGCGAAGTCGTCGATGAGCCCCTCGGCGATCCCGCGGCAGGTATGGGCCAGTTCGAACTGGTCGATGGCCTCCAGCGCGTCGGTGATCACGCCGGCCCTGCGCTGGTGCTCCGGGCCCTCCGCGAACATGACCGACGGCTGGTAGCCGACGAACGGCATCAGCGGCCAGTCGGGCGGGATCGACGGCCACTGGTTCCAGCGCCGCGAGTCACGGGCGAACAGCTCGTCATGGCTGGTCACATACGAGACCTCGGTATAGCCGAGCACCAGCCAGGCGGGGATGCCCCCGTCGAGCACGACGGGCGCGATCGCGCCGTGCTCCCTGCGCAGGGTGCGGTACAGCTGGGACGGGGTCTGCTGGTACTCCAGGCCGCTCAGCGCCACGGCGTCCTCCTGCGCGCCGGCGTGCGCGGGGCAGCCGGGCGGCGGGACGGCGTGGTCGGGGGAGGGGTCCGCGGAATCGGTCATGGGGTCATCTCCCGGGCCATGGCCAGTTCGTAGAGGTGGTCCACGAGGGTGATCAGTACGCTCTTGCCGGACGAACGCACCCGTGCGTCGCAGTCGATCAGCGGGACATGATCCGGCAGCGAGAGCGCCTGCCTGATCTCCGCCAGTGAGAATGCCGAGACATCGTCGTCGAACCGGTTGACCGCGACCACGAACGGTGTCCTGTGGTGCTCCAGCCGGTCGATCGCGTACCAGGACTCGCTCATCCGCCGGGTGTCGACGAGGACGACCGCGCCCAGCGTGCCCGAGAAGAGCCGGTCCCAGAGGAACCAGAATCTCTCCTGTCCTGGCGCCCCGAACAGATAGAGCACCATGCGGTCGTTGAGGCTGATCCGGCCGAAGTCGAAGGCGACGGTCGTGGTGGTCTTGGTGGTCAGCCCGGCGGTCTCGTCGACACCGATCCCGGCCTGCGTCATGACCTCCTCGGTGTTGAGCGGCCGGATCTCGCTCACCGACCGTACGAGGGTGGTCTTGCCCACCCCGAAGCCGCCCACGATGACGATCTTCAGACCGGTCTCGGCGGCGTCGGCCAGCGGGGTACGGGCCGGAAGCTCAGAGGTTACGGAGTCCATGGAGCACCTCCTTCAGAAGGGCGGAGTCGGGCAGCTCGGCGGAGCGTGCCGCACGGGGATGCCGGGCGGTGATCCGGCCCGTCGCGACGAGATCACCGAGGAGGATCCGTACCACCGTCACCGGCAGCTTCAGCTCCGCGGAGATCTCGACGACCGCCGTGGGATGACGGCACAGTTCCAGGATCCGGACGTGCTCCGACTGCATCCCCGACGTCGGTTCGCACTCGCTGACGATCAGGGTGACCAGATCGAACGAGTCGTCGTCGACCCGGCTGCGGCCACCGGTGACGGTGTACAGCCGGTCGGGATCCCCGGTGTCGACGGGCCGGCGGGGGGTCATGAGGGGGAACTCTCCTGGACCGTCCCGCGTGGCTCGGCCCGCAGATGCTCACCGATCTGCTCGACCAGCTCGGTCATCTGATGGCCCACCACACCCGGGTCGGCACCGTCCTCGGCCACGACCGCGAGATGCGCTCCGTCACCGGCCTCCACGATGAACAGCAGCCCGCCGTGGAATTCGGTCATCGAGTGCCGTACACCGCCGGTGCCGTTGCCGAACTCCACCGAGGCGCCCTGGGCGAGCGCCTGGATGCCGGAACAGATGGCCGCCAGCTGGTCGGCCTGGTCCAGGGTGAGATGACGGCTCCAGCAGAGCTTCAGCCCGTCACGGGAGAGCACCAGGGCGTGCCGGGTGCCGGGGGTGCGTTCCAACAGGCTCTCGAGGAGCCAGGTCAGGCTGTTGTCAGTGGTCTGCATGGTGTGCGTGGGGCGGGTGGTACCGGGCGGACCGGTCACCTGCCCGTGCCTCCAATCTCGCGTTCCGGGTGGGGAAGGGCGCCAAGACCCCGGGCGCCGTACGGGGAGAGGGCGGCCGTTATTCGGCCGGAGTCCCGGATGTGCCGTCAGGTCCCCGCGTACCGCCGGTTCCGGACACGTCGTCGGCGCCGGACGTGCCGGCGGTGTCGGCCGCGCCGGTGGCGTCGCCGGAGCCCGGCCGGTCCTCCGAGGCGCGGCGCGCACGGTGGAAGGCGCCGAACTGCGAGCCCGCGTCACGGCCCGGCTGTACTGCCTCGCGCTCCGACTCCGGCTGCGGCCGGCCTCGGTCGGCGGCGGCCATGGTGCGGCCGGGCGGACGGACCGGCAGACCGTTGGGCGTCGCCACGCGGGGGCCGTCCACCGGGGCGGACGGTGTGGGCAGTACGGGGGAGACCGCCGGGGCGGACGGGGCGGACGAGCGGGGCGGGGCCGCCGTGGTCCGGGAGGCCGGAGTGACCGGCGGGGCGGCGGGAGCCGTCGCCTCCGGGGCGGGGGCCGGGGCCGGGCGCCGCAGGGACTGCTCCGGGGCCACACCGCGCTGCTGGGCCATGAGCTGCGGCGGGAAGAGGACCACGACGCCCGTACCGCCACGGGACGACGGCCGGTAGTTGACGCTGATGTGGTACTTGGCGGCCAGCCGGCCGACCACGGCGAGACCGAGCCGGGTGCCCTGGAGCATCGCCAGGTCGGTGACCCGTCCCGAGACGGACTCCTCGGCGCGCCGCATCGCGGCGGCGGCCATCTTCAGCCCGCTGTCCTCGATGGTCACCACGATCCCGGCGGTGCGCTCCTCGACATAGACATGGACCTCGTCGATCGGCGGGGAGAAGTTCGCCGCGTTGTCCATGAGTTCGGCGAGGAGGTGCATCACGGGCTCGGCGGCGAATCCGGCGATCGCGGCGCGGCTCGAACAGTGCAGCCTGACCCGCTGGTACGCGGAGATCCGGCCCACCGCGCCGCGCAGGATGCTCTCCATGCCGATCGGCTTGTTCCAGGCGCGGCTCGCGCGGCCCCCCATCAGCAGGGCGAGCCGGTCGGTGAGCAGTCCGAGCTGCGAGGTGTTGTGGTCGAGCTTGAGCAGGTCCCCGAAGACCTCTTCGCCGTACCGGTCCTGCATCTCGCGCAGATCCGCGAGCATGCTCACGGCCTTCGCCTGGACCCGGCTCAGCGCCTTGGCGCTGGCGGCCTGTGCCGCCGCGGCCCGTCGCTCACTGATGGCGAAGTCCCTGACCGCCGTGTCCAGCAGGACCCGCAGCCGCGGGTCGGAGGGCTGTTCGACGGTGCCGAGCACGGTGTCCGCGGAACCGCCGGAGCGCAGGCCGCCGAGAGCGTCGGGAAGCGTCTTGGTGGTGAGCAGATCCAGCTCGTCGGCGGCCCGCGTCAGCTGGGCGACAGCTCTGTCACGTTCGGCCGACGCGTCGGCCGAACGCCGTGCGGAGTCGGCGATCTCGGTGGTGAACATCTCCAGCAGGCGCCGCAGTTGGGGATCGGACGGACCCGGGACGGACTCCAGCGTCTCGTCGGCGCCCACGCCGTCCCCGACCCGCTTGACCACCGAGGGCAGCGTCACGTTCAGCAGATGCGCCGATTCCGCGCCCAGCTGGGTCAGCCGCGTCTGCGCCGCCCGCGTCTCGTGCTCGGCGGTGGCCGTTCCGCGCCGGCCGCGGCGCAGCAGCAGCGCGGAGGTGACGGTCGTGACCGCCAGGAGCGCCCAGGCGGTGGCGACGGTGGCGGCCACCCAGGTACGGGCCGCCGCGGGCGCCGTCGCGGCCACGGCGCCTCCCGCCGCGGCGGCCACCACCAGCAGACCCAGGGGTACGGCGAGCGGCAGAGACCGTGCCTTGCGTATGCGGCGCGGGCGGGGGGCGACAGGCACTGACATTCCGCGGTCCCTCGGGTGCTTGAGTGCGGGGGATATAGACGGCCGACCAGCGCGCTTCGGCCGCACGGGCGGGATCTGACACCGATGGGGACGGCGATCTTCCGCACCACATGTGGCGCTCATGCTAACCACGCCGCGAGCTCATGGAACACACAGATCGGCTGGAGCCCACTCAACGGGGGAGTTCGTCCCGAAGTCACCCACCGGCCAGGAGGGGCATGGTAGATACGGTGAACCGGTGTAGCCCCTGTCATATGCGCGAAATCCGCGTCTGCCGTGCCCGAAGCCGGGATGCCGACGCCCGTTCGGGGCTCCGGACGCCCGTCGGCGGCCCGTTGAGGCTCGGTGTGGTCAACTGCTTTCAGCCAACCGTACGGTCATATCGGCTGCCCTGAGCCCGCCCCGGGGGCCTCGGGAGCATCCACCTTTGGGGTGAGCCTCACCGTACGTCGCCCGGGGATGCCACCGCGTGGTCAGGGCGGCGATGCGGACGCGCGGGGCCTCGCAGTACAGTGCGATGAACGAGGGGTGCATCACACCCTAGTGCAGCTCATTGAACTGCCTCATTGAATTTATTGGACGGAACGTGTCGGACCTCGACCAGCTCACGCAGTCGCTCGCCCGCAATCTCAAGCGCTGGCGCGGTGAACGGGGCTTCACCCTCGACGCCTTGGCGGCCAGGGCGGGGGTCAGCCGCGGGATGATCATCCAGATCGAGCAGGCCCGTACCAACCCCAGCGTCGGCACCACGGTCAAGCTCGCCGACGCGCTCGGTGTCTCGATCACCACGCTCCTCGACTACGAGCAGGGCCCGCAGGTCAGGATCGTGCCGGAGAGCCAGGCCGTCCGGATGTGGTCCACGCCCGCGGGCAGCCGGACCACGCTGCTCGTCGGCACCGAGGCACGCGGACCGCTGGAACTGTGGGAGTGGATCCTGCGGCCGGGGGACTCCAGCTCCTCCGACCCGCATCCGTCGGGAACCACCGAGCTGCTGCATGTGACCACCGGCGCACTGACCCTCGTCGTCGACGCCGAGGCACACACCGTACCGGCGGGCGCCTCGGCGGTCTTCGAGGCGAACGTGCCGCACATCTACCGCAACGAAGGCGCCGAGACCGTCGAGATGTTCATGTCCGTGTCGATCCCGCCCGCACGCTGAGACACCCGGTCCGCGCTGGTGAGGCGGCTGTTAGCGTACGGTCCATGCGCGCTCCCCTGGGAAACTTCGACAACGCCGGACGGGCCCTTGACCGCCTCGAAGAACTGACGCCGCCCGTCGCCGACGCCGTGCGCGCCTGGAGTGGTGACGTCCCCGTCGAGCAGCTGGTGTACGTCGACACCGACCCGGCGATCGCCGACACGGCGGTCTTCGCCGAGCACCACGGCCCCGGACTGCTCGACCAGTCCGCGAACTGCGTGGTCGTGGCGGGCAAGCGGGGCGGCGAGTCGACTCTCGCGGCGTGTGTCGTGCTCTCCCGTACCCGCGTCGACGTCAACGGCGTGGTCCGCCGGCAACTGGGCGCGCGCAAAGCCTCCTTCGCCGCGATGGACACCGCCGTCGGCGAGACCGGCATGGAGTACGGAGGCATCACGCCGATCGGACTGCCCGCGTCCTGGCCGCTGCTGGTGGACTCCGCGGTGCTCGACACGGAATGGGTCCTGATCGGCAGCGGCCGGCGCCGCGGCAAGCTGATCGTCCCGGGCAAGATCTTCGGCGGCCTGCCGGGCGCGGTGGTTCTGGAGGGCCTGGGCGTCTGACCTTTCATTCCACGCCGGAACCGAGGGCGAGACGGACCGACGCCGCCTTCGGATCGAGGACGTTGGACCACAGCCAGTGGGACGCGCTCCAACTCCTGCTCCGACGTGGCCCGTTCGCGCACCGGACAACCGGGGCGGCCGGGTGTGATCCCTGGCGGCCGCCCCGGCCGTTCACTGGTAGCGCGTGGCAGAAGTGGCACGCGGCCGTCCGACGGCGGGACCCGGAGAGCGCAAGCGTTGGGCCCTGTGAGGAACGCGGGCCGGTAAGACCTGCGCGGCGAGCCCGAAGTCATCGTCCGCATGCACGAGTTCGTCAGGTTCGGGTCGGTGGCGCGCTCATCGCCGCCGTCAGGAACGTGATCGCCCATCGCCGGGCCGCCTCGCCCGCCACCGGGGACGCGCAGCCAGGGGAGGGCTGCTGGTGGGCTTCAAGGCGGTCGACGACCGTCACGGCGAGGATCCCCCGCATCCGGAACCACAGCTCCTCCGGGGAGAGGCCGGGCAGTACGCGCGCGAAGGCCGCGAGGTAGCGCTCGCGGACCGAGTCCTCGGCCGGGCCGGTCCAGCTGCGTGCCTCCTCGGCCGGGTCGCTGAGGATCGTCACGATCAGCCGGGACGTCCGGGCGCCGCCCTCGTCGCCGGCCGGCATCTCGTCGAACAGGGGCCCCGCGAATGCCTCCACCAGTTCGCCGACCGGTGGGTCGGGGGTCCGGGCGAGCAAGGTGTCGAGCCGGGCGCACTGGGCGGCGTTGACGGGCTCGCTCACGCGGCGGGCGACCGCGGCCATCAGCTCCGCCTTCGAGCCGAAGTGGTAGCCGACGGCGGCCAGGTTCGCTCCGGCGAGTTTGGTAATCGCGCGGACCGAGGTGCCGCGGTAGCCGTGCTCGGCGAAGAGGTGCTCGGCCGCGTCGAGGATCTGGGTGCGGGTGTCTGGGGTCGCCACACGAAGGACTCTACCCATGGCGGATGAAACGAACGTATGATTCAAACGAACGTGCGAAGGAGGGCTGTCATGAAACCGCTCGTGTACGACCCCGGACGGCGACAACCTCATCACGCACGCAGAGAATCAATCACGTAGAGAGTTGATCTCGATCGCCGGGCATCGGTCCATGACCATGTCGAGACCGGCCGCGCGGGTGCGGTCGTACGCCTGTTCGTCGATCACCCCGAGCTGGAACCAGACGGCCTTCGCCCCGATCGCCGCCGCCTCGTCCGCGACCGCGCCCGCCAGGTCGCTGTTGACGAAGACGTCCACGACATCGACCGGGAACGGAATGTCGGCCAGCGAGGCGTAGCCCTGCTCGCCGTGGACCCGCTCGGCCTTCGGGTGGACCGGTACGACGCGTTTGCCGAAGCGCTGGAGCACCGCCGCGACGCCGTAGGCCGCGCGGGACCGGTTGTCGGACAGCCCGACCACGGCCCAGGTGTCGCCGCTCCGCGTGAGGATCTTCCGGATCGTCTCCGTGTCTGCGTACATGTCCTGGACAACGGACCACCACGCCAGGTCATTCCGCAAGGCGCCGCTCTCGCGCCCCCCGCGTGAAATCTCCACATCGGATTCGTGACATCCTCGCTCCCCCCGGCCTCGCCGGCCCCCACATACTGATCGGTACCTGGCCGTTTCAAATCGAGGGGCAGCATGGGAACGGCGGATGAGCATCGAACAGTGAACCTCTGGTCGCTGAGCGAGGATGTCGCCGTCGCCACGGAGGCCGGCGGCCAGACGCTCGTCCTGACCGGGCGGTGGGGGACCGAGCGCATCGGAGACGCGCACCCGGTCGTCCACGAGGCGCTGCGCCGGATGCAGCTCGGGCCCGTACTCCTCGCGAATCTCGAACCCCGGCCGGGCAGTATCGTGCCCCGGGCCCATACGTATCTGGTGCTGCTGCCGGTGCTGAAGCGGCTCTCCCACCTGGTGGTCCGTACGCTCGGCCTGGACGATCTGAAGGGGCCGCTGCTCTCGGTGCTGCCCGTCGCCCGGCCCGCCCCCTTCACCCCCATACCGCTGCCGCCGAAGCGCCCCGTCCGGATGCCGCGCGGGGTGTCGTTCACCCTGGAAGCGGCGGGGTTCGCGCTGGAGTCGGTCGGCTCGCCGCACCGGGTGCTGCTGCACCGCCCCGAGGCGGCCTGGGTGGCAGGCATGCTGGCCTGGCCCATCACCCCGGACCAGGCGTCGGACGCGCTGCCGCTGCCGAGGGCGGTGACGCGGGGAATCATCGAGTATCTGGCCGCGGCCGGTATGGCCGTACCGGTGGATGACTTCGACGGCCACCTCGTCTGAGCGCGGGGGCGGCGCGTGGGCGGCGGCGCGGGGGCGTGCCGCTCTCACAGCGGCACGCTCTCACAGCAGCCAGTCCGCCTCCTGCGCGATCCTGATCGCGTCCACGCGGTTGCGCGCGTTGAGCTTGGCCACGATCGTCGTCAGATAGTTCCGTACGGTCCCCGGTGACAGATGCAGATACCGGGCGATCTCATTGGCCTCCGACCCCTCCGCCGCCATCCGCAGCACCTCCGTCTCCCGCTCGGTCAGCGGCGACTCGGCGCCGTCCCATGCCGAGAGCGCGAGCTGTGCGTCGATCACCCGGTGACCGGCGACCACCCGCCGTACCGCCGTGGCCAGTTCCTGGGGCGGCGCGTCCTTGAGCAGATAGCCGGAGACATGCGCCGACAGCGCGCGCCGGAGCGTTCCCGGCCGGCCCAGGCTGGTGAGGATCAGTGTCCGGCACTCGGGCAGCGACTCCCGCAGCCGGGCGGCCGCCGTCAGTCCGTCGATCCCCGGCAGATCGATGTCGATGATCGCGATATCGGGGCGGTGTTCCAGCGCGGCGGGCAGAATGTGGTCGCCGCGCTCCAGTTCACAGACGACCTTGAGGTCGCTCTCCAGGTTCAGCAGAGCCACCAGCGCTCCGCGGACCATGTTCATGTCTTCGGCCAGCAGAATGCGGATCGCCATGCGTCGGGTCTCCTCCTCGGATCCAGTGGGGCCGCTCAGGCCGCGGAGTCCTGGGCGTAGACGTCGTCCACATCGGGCACTCCTCTGATCAGATGGGCGGGCGCCTCGGCCATCAGATGGAAGGTGCCGTCGGCGCCGCGTGCGACGGAGAGGCGGCCCGACACGGCGCGGAGCCGTGTCTCCAGGTTTCCCAGACCGCTGCCGCTGTGCGGTGAGGAGTCGCGGTACGCCGGGTCGACACCGTCGTTGAGCACGGACAGCCGTACCCACCCGCCTTCTTGAATGGCCTCGATGTCACAGATCCCCGCGCGTGAGTGCCGCAGCAGATTGGTGATCGCCTCCCGCAGCACGGCGGCGAGCACGGTGTCGACCTGCTGGCTGATCTTCCCGAGCCGGATGGTGGCCCCCACCCGCACATCGGCGGCGGCGAGCAGGGACTGCGCCGAACCCAGCTCCTGTTCCAGCGAGAGCCCCCGCAGCCCGCTGGCGACCGTACGCACATCGGCGAGCGACTGCCGTGAGATCGCCAGGACTTCACTGATCTCGTCCATCGCGCGGCGCGGATGCGTCGGGACCAGCCGGTGGATCAGCTCGCTCTTGAGAGTGATCGCGGAGAGGCTGTAGCCCAGCAGATCGTGTAAATCCCGTGCGAAACGCAGGCGTTCCTGGGTGACCGCCATCCGGGTCAGTTCGATCCTGGTGTCGTGCAACGCCTTTACCAGCTCGGCCATCCGGGAGAGTCCGTACACGACCAGTCCGGTCAGCAGCGTCGACTGGCACAGATAGAACGCCTCCCGCAGCGGGAGACGGTCCACGACCGGGGGGATGACCATGCTGATCCCCACGGCGCCGTAGGCGAACCACGCCCGTCGGCCGGGCAGCAGGAGCAGCAGGGAGCCCGCGAGGAAACCGGCCATCGCCCCCCACTGCGAGTGGAAGGCCACGATCGGCAGATAGGTGAGCAGTGCCTGTGTGCCGAGGGTGAGCGACTTCTGCCAGGTGGGCGCCCGGCGGGCCGCGGGGCTGGAGTGTCTCAGCTGCAAGAGGAAAATGAGCAGCATGCCGGTGAGGGAGGCGGTGAGAGAGAACGTGCTGTGGTTCACTCCCATGAGATTGATGATGGTGACGCTCAGATAGCCGAGAAGAGCGATCGTCAGGATGACGCGGGCCAGTTGAGGAGCCGGCAGATCCGGTGGCGTCGTGGGGCCGCGCGTCACCTCGTCCTTCTCCCCCGGCCGGACATTCTCAGTGGATCCGTCATCGCGACTTCGCATGATCGTGTGTCTTCGCAGCCTTCCCCGTCGAACCTCCGTACTACGTGAAGAGCCTAAGTGATCGGCGTGAAGGATGTGCTGAGATCGGGCGGTGCCGGGACGAAATCGTCGTTCCGTTACGCGGACTTTACGCGTCCGCTAGTAGAGGTCATACGAACAGTGGTATGGGGTTCAGTCGGCCGTATGGCGTGGGTTCGGCGCATCTCCCCAGCTCCACAGGCGTGTTGAACAGACGGCCGGGCGCGTACCGGGGCCAGAAGTGCCGCAGCCCCGGGACGATCACCTTCACAACGGGGAGTTCCAGATCGGGTCGGCTCTGGTCGAGTACGAGCAGTTCCATTCCGTGCGCGCGCGTCAACTCCGTGATGGCGGTGACGTCTTGCCACAGATCGTCGGTCGGGGCGTAGACCCAGTCGCGCGGCCCCCGGGCCGGTACGCCCAGATCCGCCCGCAGATAGGGGCGGTTGGCGGCCGTGGAGTGGCGCCACCAGTCCTGCGGCTCGGGATCGGTGATGCGGTAGCCGTCGCCCCCGGCCGTCACCTCGCTGACGAGGGGCAGGAGTTGGCCCATCTCGGTCAGGGCCCGGCGCAGCGCCAGTCGCGGGTCGAAGTGCGCGCCGAAGCCGAAGACGATGTCCTCGGCGGGCTTGTCCGTACGCCGGGACAGGGCCGCGATCACCGGAATGCCGAGGTCCGAGGTCACGTCCAGCGCCCACACCTCGCGGCGCACCGTACGGTAGCCCTCGCGCAGCCGCTCGATGTACGGCTCGCCGAACGCGTCGAGATCGACACCGGGCTGACGGGTCCGGTTGTACCACCACAACGCCACGGCGTCCCGCTCCACCAGCTCCAGGAACCCCTGGATCAGGGCGTCTTCGGGGCTGCTGCCGGCCGCGTTGCCGTTGGAGTCGGCGCTCAGGCCGTCCGGTGACTCCTCCTCGCCGAAGTACAGCATGGAGGTCGGCAGCAGGCGTTGGGTCCGTCCGGTCAGCGACCACACCGGGGTCCAGTCGGTGGGGCGGCGCGTGTCGAAGCGCGGTGGTACGTGGTACAGCCGGTTGCCGCTCGCGTTCCACCGCCCCCTGTCCCGCAACTGCCGCTCGTCGAACAGCTGGCAGGAGTTGGGGTGGATCGCCGCCTCGCCCAGGGCGTGCAGGGAGTCGTGGACCACCGGCTCGTCGCCCTGCCGGGTCCCGCTGTAGCGCTCCACCGCCTCGCCCAGCGCGCTCGTACGGGCCTCCGTGTCCGTGAGCCCTTTGCCCCCGCTGAGGGAGCGCAGCCCGGCCCGCAGTCCCGCCAGCGTCCCACTGCGCATGGCCAGATTCTGGCCGGAGAGAAAGGCGTTGACGAACTCCGGGCTCCCCGGCGCGCGCCGGATCTCCTTGATGATCCCGGTCACGGGATCGACCAACGACCCGTAGCGTTCCAGCATCTGATGGGGCGTCAGTGCCCGATGGCCGTTGAGGTCCTGTACGGCCTTGGGCCGCGACACCGGTGTGAACGGAGCGGTGACCCGCCGGGCCACCAGACCGGGATCCCCGCAGGCCGCGCACTGCGGCAGCCGCGCCACGGGATGGGCCGTGGTGTGCAGCCCCAGTGTGTCCAGTGTGTTCACGGAGTCGTGGGAGGCCGTCCGTGCGCCCGCCAGCCACTTGGCGGCCTCCAGCACGGCGAGCTGGACGGCGATGGCCCTGCCCGCCGCCAGTGTGGCGTGTGGACGCTGAGGCGGTCCCTCCAGGCCCAGGGCGCGCTGGAGGGGGCGTTCGGAGGAGCGGTGACCGCGCAGCCGGGTCGCCAGACAGTGCCAGCACGGGCCCTGGCCGGGGCGGAAGACCGGCCCGATCCAGGGAGCCGCGGAGCCCACCCCCACCAGCAGCCAGGGCGTCCCGGCCGCGCGATGCCGGGCATCGACCTCGCGCAGCCGGGGGGAGAGATAGTCGTCGCACAGGACGAGTGAGAGGTCCGCCTCCGTGTCCGGAGGCGCGAGCGTCAGTCCCGAGGCGCGGCACGCGGCGCCGACCTGCCGCAGATCGATGTCGGTGAGGGCCACCGGGCGCACCGAGGTCCGGGCGAGCGTGTCCAGCGTACGTGCGCCGTCCAGCCCGGCCAGATCCCAGTAGGCCTCGGCGGCCGGATCGGTGCGGGGGGGTGCGGTGGGGTTTTCCGGTGCGGCCCGGTCCCGTACCGCTGCCGAGTCCCGGGCCACCGTCGAGCCGTGCGCCACCGTCGAGCCGTGCGCCGCCGTCGAGCTGTGCGCCGCCGCCGAGTCCGGCACCGTCGCCGAGCCCGGCACCGTCGCCGAGCCCTCCGCCGTGGCCGGGCGGAGCCGCAGCAGTCCCGCCGCGTCGAGGGCCCGCAGCGAGGCGGCGGCCTCCTCCGCGGTCAGCGCGGGAGCCGCGTCGCGCAGTACCCCGTCAGGGCTGCGGCTGCCGTCGAGCAGTGGTACCAGCACTTCGCTGTGATCCCCGTACAGCGCGGTGACACCGCGCTGGGACACCAGATAGGCCGCCTCTCCCGGGACCACCGTGGCGCGCAGATGGCTCTTGAAGCCGAGCCGCGCGCCGTCGCCGGCCGTCGGCCACCAGCCGTTCCCCCCCGCCTCTGTCATCCCTGGTGCTGCTCGTGCCCGTGGAACGCCGGGGCGACGGGAGAGGCGTTGATGCAGATACTCAGCAGCGCGACGCCCTGCTCGGGCATCGAGTCGAGGTCCTCGATGACGAGATGACGCCCCCCGGCCGCCGGTCCGTCGGAACCGAGGAGGGAGGTGATGGCGTTGCTCATGGCGATTGTTCCCCTTTTCATTGCTGTCAGTTGTCGTGCGGCTGTCGTGCGGCATGCCGGATTGATTCTGCGCACAGCGATGTGACCCGCAAACAGTCCCGCATTCACTGCCAGCATATGAAGTTCTCACGTTCAGTGCGGGGTTGTTTACCGACAGCCAAAGCATATGGAGATGAAATGCGGATCGACCCTACGATCTTCCGGTGCGGCGGCTCAGTTCACCGAGGCCCGGCGCGTACCGAGACGACCCGTGGAAGGGACTTTCCGCAGCCGGCCGCCCAGGAGCGCCATTCCGAGCGGTGTCACCGAATGGAGGGCGCAGTTCCGTACCCGTCGGGTGGTGATCAGCCCGGACTCCCTGAGCACGGAGGCGTGTTGGCTCGCGCTGCCGGGGGAGACGCCGAGCCGTGCGGCGAGCTGGCTGGTGGTGCAGGTGTTGGTCAGCGCGCGCAGGGCGGCGGCGCGCGTCTGTCCGACGAGTGCGCTGAGCGCCTGTCCGCCGGTGATCTCCGGGTCGTCCGGGATCGCGAACAGACCGGCGACATCCGGCGGTACGGAGAAGACCAACGCGGGCTGGTCGCTGTCCCGTTCGGAGGCGATGACGCGGCCGACCAGGCCGGGCAGGAACGCCGACGGGTTGAGCAGCAGGCCCTGGCCCTTGAGACGGACGTCCAGCTCCAGCCCGTCGTGTATCTCCAGCACCGGCGGATTCCATACGATCCGGGGGTGCAGCGTGGCGAGTAACTGCTCGACCCCGCCCGTCATGGCGATACGTCCGTGCGCGTCGCACTCACTGTCGAGCCGCTCCAGGATGCTGTCCCAGTACGGGGCGACACCGGCCCGCCACATGTCCACGGCCAGCCGGGTCGCGTCCGTACGCGTCAGGGAGAGCGCGGCGAGCGCCGACGTGTCCGCGTCCGGTGAGGAGTCGAGCAGGAACAGCAGGTCGTCCGGCGCCTTGAGGGCCCGGAGCAGCGGGACGAGCGGTCTGTTGAGGGAGGAGGTCTCGCGGAGCCGGCCGAGTACGTCGCCTCGCCATCGCGCGTAGTCGGCGTTGCGGGACTGCGTGAGCACACCGAGTGCGAAGACCCCTTCGGCGACGGGTCCGAGTGTGCTCTGAAGCCGGGTTCGGGCAAGATCTGCCGCGGTGAAATGGATCCTTTGCATGTAACGCCCCCGTAAGCAAGTGGTGAATCCGTGGCGTCGGCAGTGCGGCCGACAATACGCTCGCCGGTGCGCGGTGGGCACGGCGGGCGCGGATCGCTGGCCCGGTTCTCCGGAGGTCACACCGGTGTGGCGTGCACCAAGGGGGAGGAACCGGGACTCACCGCCGACGGTGCCACGGCCTGAGCTGTGCAGACAGTGTGCGCGTCCTCGAACCGTCATGGCCGATTCACTGCCCGGATCATGAATTCTTCAGGGGTGGCGCCGCGGCGTGCGACGTAGCATCCTGATCGGGCTGAATCATGGTTGGTTGTGGCGGTCGTGGAGGTGCGGTTGTGTTGAAGACGGGGAAGATCCAGCGGTTCGACGAGACGCGTGGGTACGGATTCATCAACCCGGACGAGGGGGGTGAGGACGTGTTCATGCACGCGAACGATCTGCTGGACGAGAAGTACCTCTACCAGGCGGGCAGGGACGTCGAGTTCTTCGTCGAGATGGGCGAGAAGGGCCCGAAGGCGTCGGAGATCCGCCTGATCCATCAGCCCTCGGGCCGCAGGCCGGAGCAGCTGGGAGCGGACGGCGGGGAGGCGGAGGGCCGGTCGGGCGCCGCCGGGTTCCGGAGCGAGCTGACCGACGTACTCCTCGACGCCGACGGCACTCTGACGGCCGATCAGATCAAGCGGATCCGCGCACGGATCGTCGAACTGGCCCGCGCGCACGGGTGGATCGGTCACTGACCGCCGGAGCGGCCGACGCGCACCGGTCCTCACCGACGGGTGAGCGTCGGCCGCCCGGTGCGTCCGTCCCCCCTCGGCCGCCCGGTGCGTCGTCCGCCCCCGTCGGCCGGCGGGCCGGTGCTTCTCCCGCTCGCGCCGCCCCGGCGGCCGGAATTCCGCGGAATTCCGCATCGCACAGAATTGACTTCCGCATAGGGAGTTTTGGCCGAGCCCAAAATGAACAGTTCGGCGGAGTCCCGTCGGGCCCGTGAATACAGGGCATTTGCCGTCAACAGAAACTGTGGCCGCTCCGGTTTCTCTGTGGTTACGTTGTCCGGGCAGGAACGTGAAGTTCTCTGCGGGAGGTCGGGAGTTGCTGGACGACCTGCCGGGATGAAGGCGCGTCACTGTGCTCCAGGGGCCGCGCCTCAGCGACCGCCGTAGGGGAGTAGCTGTGATCAGCGAATCCGTGGAGGAATCCGTACGCCGAGCCCGAGCGGCCGTTGCGGAAGTGGCGTCATGGTCGCAGGCCGACACCGACAGGGCCGTCATGGCCGTCGGCTGGCACTGCTATCGGGAGGAGACCGCGCGCGGACTCGCCCGCCTGAGCCACGAGGAGACCGGGCTCGGGGACATCGAAGACCTGTACACCCTGCAACGCAGACGCGTGCTGGGGATCCTCAACGATCTGCACGGCGCGCGGACCGTCGGTGTCGTCGAGGAACAGCCGGATCTGGGGCTTGTCAAGATCGCGAAACCGCTCGGGGTGATCGCCGTCGCCAGCCCCGCGACGGCTCCGGCCCCGGGCATCATCTGCAACGCGCTGCCGATGCTGAAGACCCGGAACGCGGCGGTCTTCAGCCCCAACCCGCGCGCACACCGCAGCGCACTCGCCACAGTGGACGTCATGCGCGCCGCGCTCGCGGAGATCGGGGCGCCTCCCGACCTGATGCAGTGTCTGCCCGTGACCGGCCGTGAGCCCGGCGAACAGCTCATGGCCGCCGCCGACTCCGTCGTCGCCATAGGCGGTGCGGGAACGGTACGGCGCGCCTACCGCAGTGGTACGCCGGCGATCGGCGCCGGAGTCGGGAACCCGACCGTGATCGTGGACGAGACCGCGGATCTCGAGGACGCCGTCGGCAAGATCCAGCACGGGGCCGGGTTCAACCACGGCACGTCCTGCTCGTCCGAGAGCAATGTGCTCGTGCACCACTCCATCGCCGCCGCGTTCGAGGAGACACTGGCACGCGCCGGCGCCCATCTCTGCACCGACGAGGAGGCCGTCCGGGTCGTCCGGCTGCTGTGGCCGGACGGCAGCACACTCAACCGCGAGATGATCGGCCGCCCGGCCGCGGACATCGCACGGGCCGCCGGGGTCGTTCTCGACGCCTCGGAGAAGGTGACCGTCCTCGTCGTCCGCTGCGCCGACCCCTGGCAGGACTCCGCGGTGCTGCGGGAGAAGCTCTCCCCCCTGCTGACCGTCTCCGTCTACACCGAATTCGACGAGGCCGTGCGGCTGGTGCAGAACATCTCGGAGCGCTGCGGCCTCGGGCACAGCTGCGCCGTGCACACGGCCAGGGCGGACAGGGTCATGCGGCTGGCCGACGCCGTCTCACACTGCCGTGTCGTGGTGAACCAGTCGACCATGACCAACACCGGCAGCCTGGCCAGCGGCGTACCCTTCACCACCACGCTCTCCAGCGGGAGTTGGGGAGGGTCGAGTGTCGCGGGCAACGTCACCTGGCGGCACTTCCTCAACCACACCACCGTCTCCAGGCCCATCCCCGCACGCGTCCCCGACGAGGCGGCGCTCTTCGGCGCCTACTGGGAGGGCGCGCGTGTCACGGATGACCGTGGGGCGGGTGCGCGGGGCGCGGATGCCGGTGAGGCGGGTGCCCGGGATGCGGCTGCGCGGGTCCCAGCGGCACGGGTCGCCCTGTCGGTGGCCGACGCCTGATCCGGAACCACGGCAGAACGGAGAGCGTACGTGGCGATCAGCCGCATCAACGGAATCAACCTCAGCTTCGAGGACACCGGCCAGGGGGAACCGGTGGTGATGGTGATGGGCTCGGGTGCGGGCGGCCGTTCCTGGCACCTCCACCAGGTGCCCGCCCTCACCTCGGCCGGCTACCGGGTGATCACCTTCAACAACCGGGGGATCCCGCCGACCGACGCCTGCGCCGAGGGCTTCACCATCGAGGACCTGGTCGCCGACACGGCGGGGCTCATCGAGCGGCTCGGCATCGGTCCCTGCCGGCTCGTGGGCACCTCCCTGGGCGCCCATGTCGCTCAGGAACTCTGCCTGGCCCGCCCGGAGTTGGTCAGTCAGCTCGTACTGATGGCGACGCGGGGGCGCACGGACTTCATGCGCCGGGCGCACGCGCGGGCGGAACGGGAGTTCCACGACAACGGTGGCACGATGACACCGCTGTACGGGGCCACCCTCCGCGCCCTCCAGAATCTGTCGCCCGCGACCCTGAGCGAGGACAAGGAGGTCCAGGACTGGCTGGATATCTTCGAACTCGCGCCCGTGTCGCAGCTGCCGGGGTACCGTGCCCAGCTCGATATCGACATCACCACCAACCGGCTCGCCGCCTACCGGGGAATCGACAGGCCCTGCCTCGTCATCGGTTTCTCGGACGACCTGATACTGCCCCCGCACTTCAGCCGTGAAGTAGCCGACGCGATACCGGGATCCCGTTATACGGAGATCCGTGACGCGGGTCACTACGGCTATCTGGAACGCCCCGACGGAGTCAACGCCGCACTGCTCGAATTCTTCGCGCGGAACGGCTGATCCGCCGAGGTCAGGCACATCGCGACACCGCACCGTCCACGCACCATTCACGCACCGTCCATCCGTCCATCGACACACATCGAATATCAGGTTCCGGCCGGGACCCTTTGGGCCCAGGCAAAACAGTTGAACCGGCTGAAGCGGCTGGGAGATCATGCCGCGGGGGGCCGGGGGAAGTCCGGAACCCGGACTTGGGGAAGGGAAAACTCATGGAAAACCCGTTCGACAACGACAACGGCTCCTTCTACGTACTGGTCAATCACGAGAACCAGCACTCGCTGTGGCCCACCTTCGCGAACGTCCCGGACGGCTGGACGGTCGTCTTCGGCGAGGACGGCCGGCAGGCCTGCCTCGACTACGTGGAGAAGAACTGGACGGACATGCGGCCCGCCAGCCTCATACGTGAGATGGAGGGCGAGACGGTACCGGCCGGAAAGGCCGGCGTCCCCGCCTGACCCGTCGGGCGCCACAGCCGCGCCCGGCCACCATCGGCCACACAAGTGCGGCAGGAGCAACGCGGGTGCCCCGGAATGCGGTCCGGGGCACCCGCCCTTTGCGTGTACAGGCGATCGCCGGGGGAAGGGAGACCGGCAATCGTCCGTACCCGCGGTCCGGCCGTCAGACCACGTCCCGTCGCATGGGTACCAGTACGGCCACGGCCGCCGCGACGAGAGCGTAACCCGCCAGCAGCAGTCCGCCGCCCACCGGTGACAGCAACGACACCGGACTCGTGGACAGTTCGTCCGCCAGAACATCGGCGAGATAGGTGAAGCTGGTGAGCGAGGCCGTCGCCCCACCGGGCAGCAGCGGGTAGAGCAGATTGACCCCGGGGATCATCATCAGGATCAGCTCACCCATGTAGAGATAGCCGATCACCACCGCGAGAGCCACGATCTGATTGCGGATCAGCGCGCCCATCGCCACCCCGAGCAGGGTGTAGACCGCCATCGTCAGCGCCAGTCTGAGCAGCAGCTCGATCACCGTGCCGGTACCCAGCCCGGGAGTGACCCCGCGCGCCGCGAGCGCCCCGAAGAACCCCACGCCCGCACTGCCGGTCTGCACCAGCCCGTACACCAGGCCGGCCACTCCGAAGGTGACCAGCTTGGCGGTGAGCACCTGCCAGCGCTGCGGGGCGAAGAGGAAGGTGAAGGTGGCCGTACGGTGCCGGTACTCCGACGTCATGGCCAGGGTGCCCAGCGCGGCGGGGACGAAGACCGTGAAGCCCAGCATCCCGAAGACGGACAGGACGCCGTCCTTCGTCTCCAGCCCCGGCATGGGCGGCGAGAAATTCTCGGGTCCGACGGCGGTCAGCAGTCCGACCATGCCACCGCCCAGGACGACGGCGGTCAGCAGCGCCCACAGCCACATGCGCGTGGCCAGCAGCCGGCGGAACTCCGCCTTGATCAACGCGTTCATCGGGCCTCCCCCTCGCTGTCCGCGGTCAGTTCGAAGAACAGCTGCTCCAGACTCGTGTCCTCGGTGAGCAGCTCATGCACCCGCAGCCCCGCGGCGGACGCCAGATCGGCGATCTGCGCGGTCGCGAGCCCATGCACCCGCAGGGCGCCGTCGTGCCCCGTCTCGACGCTCTGCGCGGCCACCCCGTCCGGTGTACCCCGCAGCAGCACCTTCTTGAGCGCCTCGGCGTCGGGGGAGCGGACCAGTACGGTCGACGGCCTGAACCGCTCCATCTCCCGCAGCGGGCCGGCCGCGACCAGCTTGCCGCGCCGGATCATCACGATGTCGTCCACGATCTGCTGGACCTCGCTGAGCACATGGCTCGACACCAGTACGGTGCGGCCCTCGTCGGCGAGTTCACGCAGGAAGCGGCGCAGCCACGCGATGCCCTCGGGATCGAGGCCGTTGCTCGGCTCGTCGAGCAGCAGCACCTGAGGATCGCCCAGCAGCGCGGTCGCGAGGCTGAGCCGCTGCTTCATGCCCGTGGAGAAGGTACGGGTCTTGCGGTGCGCGGCGTGCGCGAGGCCGAGCCGGTCGAGTAACTCCTCGACACGGCCCGCCGGGTGGCCGCCCATGGTGTGATAGATCCGCAGATGGTCGCGTGCCGAGTGATTGGGGTGGAACGCGGAGGCGTCGAGGACCGCCCCGACGATCTCGGAGGGCCGGTGCAGCTCCCCGTACGCCTTGCCGCCGATGGTGGCGGTGCCCGCGGTCGGGGTGACCAGACCGAGGATCATGCGCATGGTCGTGGTCTTGCCGGCCCCGTTGGGGCCGAGGAATCCGGTGATGACGCCCGGCTCCACGGAGAAGCCGAGGCTGTCCACCGCCGTGACCGGCCCGAACCGCTTGGTCAGGCCGGTCACTTCGATCCGGTAGTTCGGTTGGTTCATCAGCTCTTCCCCATACGCTGTCCGAGGTGCTCGGCGAGCTGGTCCGCGTCGTCGAGCGAGAGGACCAGCTCGTCGACCTTCTCACCGTCGGGGGCGCGGTCGAGCAGGATATGCAGACCGGGCCTGCCGCGATAGGCGGCCACGAGCTGACGCGGCCCGACCATGACGCCCCAGAAGCCGATCTTGGCGAACCCCGAGACGACCAGGCCGTTGCGGGTGCCGTGGGCGACGCTCAGCGGACGGTCGACCCGGGTCACCTGGCGCACACTCGCCAGCGGAACGGTCAGTGAGCTGCGGTGGAGCCAGGTCTGCTCCCGCCGGCTGAACTCGACCGTCAGCTCCGCGCCGGAAATTTTCAGCTCTGCCATGAGATCCATCCCTCCCTCTGGGGCCCGCTCCGGGATCCGGTGTGCGGTCCTGCCGTGGCCATCTGTTCTAGTAGTTGTATATCAGATAGAGTGAGCTTGTGCATCTAGTACTCGATCTCGACAGTGAGGTCCCGATCTACCAGCAGATCCGGGACCGGGTGGTGGAAGCCATCGCCGACGGCATGCTGGAGCCCGGCGCGTCCCTGCCCTCCACCAGGCAGTTCGCCGTCGATCTGGCGATCAACTTCCACACCGTGAACAAGGCGTACGACCTGCTGCGCCGCGAGGGCATCATCCGCATCAACCGCAAGAGCGGGGCGGTGGTCCACCCGGACGTGTGGAAGGCGACGGCGGAACTGCGGGTGGGGGTCGACTGGGAGCAGCGGCTGCGCACCCTCCTGGCCGAAGCGATGGTGCGGGGCGTTCCCGAGGAGGAGGTCTTGACGTACGTACGGACGACCCTGGAGGGGTTCGCGAAGCAGGGAGAGGGGGGTGGCGGGGGATGAGGACGCCCTATCGGGGCCGGCGAGTCCAGCGGGTCCGGCGGGTCCGCCAGGCGGAGTGGGTCCGCCGGGCCGAGCGGGTCCGGCAGGCGGAGTGGGGCCTGTGGGTCGAGTGGGGCCGGCGGGCGGAGCGGGGCCTGTGGGATCGGCGGGTCCGCCGGTCAGGTGGGCTCCGGCGGGCCGGGAAGACTCCGGCGGGTCGGCAGAGGCGCGGGGGAACAGGAGGGGCGCGGGGGCGGCCCGAGCGCCGGACCCTTCAGCAGCGCCTCACCCAGCGGTGTGAGCGTGTGGATGGCGTAGTTGCGCGTCCGTGTCGTCGACACCAGCCCGGCGTTGCGCAGCACGCTCGCGTGCTGGCTCGCCGAACCGGCGGACACCCCCACATACTGGGCGAGTTCGGTCGTCGTACGGCTCTCGGTGAGCGCTTGGAGCACCGCGGAGCGCGTGCTCCCGACAAGGGCGGACAGTGACTCTTTCGGCTGGGTGAGGTTCCACAGGGCGGAGGCCATCATGGGGTCGGGATGTACCGGGTAGACCAGGATCGGCGCTCTCTCCGGCGCGGCCTCGTCGAGGAAGAGACGCGGAGGGCCGGACAGGAAGAGCGAGGGCACCAGCAGCAGGCCGGCACCTCGCAGCCGCACGTCGCCCGGCAGCGCCCGGTCGCTCGGGATCGTCAGGACGGGCGGCTGCCACTGGATCCTTCCGTCCACGGCCCGGAACAGCTCGTGCATACCGCCGGTGAACATGAGCCGGCCGCTCGCCTCGCGCTCGCTCTCCAGAAAACTGTGGATCCGGGGCCAGTACGGCTGGATCGCCTCGTCCGCGAACTCGCGGAGAAAGGCCGGAAGATGGATGGAGGATCCCTGGCCGGAGGACGGCTGCGCGGACGGAGCCTGGGCGGTGGGCGCCGCGGTCGCGGGCGCCTGACCGGAGGACGCCTGGCCGGACGGAAGGCCGCTGACGTCGACTCTCACCTTTCCCGACGCCGACAGAGTGATCGACAGCAGACCGGGGGCGGCGGCAAGGCTCTCGGCCAGACCCAGCAGCTGATGGAGGCGCCGGCCCTGCCTGACCTTGACGGCTCTGCGCCATTCGGAGAACGCGTCGTCGGTATTCCGGTGGAGAACCCCCAGCGCGAAAAGCGACTCGGGGACGGGCCCGAGAGGTCTCCGCAGTCGAAAATTCATTACGTCCTTGAAGGTGAAATGAATTCTCTGTGTGTGACCCGCCGGCCCGTCATTTCTGCGTTCGCCTCTCCTCATGCCCGGGTGAACCCCCGTTCGCTCTTTCCTGGAACTCCAGGTCAGTCGTGCACCGTGACACATGGCCATGATGCACGACGGGCACATGGCCGTGCATCGAATACCGATCGGTAATAATTCCGGGACAATTCCCGGGGAAGCCCGCTCGACCTGCGGGTTTCAGTCCTGGCCAAAGGCGCTTGCAAGACAGGCGGCCGATGCGAGAAATTGGATTAGGTGAACACCGTGCTTGTCAGCCTGCTCGTCAATTCCGGGATCCTGCTGGCTCTGGGGGCCGCCCTCTACGCCGCGCCGAGCCCGCTGCTCAACCCCCACGCGGTTCCCTTCGGCGTACGGGTCCCGCCCGACAAGGCGGACGCCCCCGAAGTGAGCGAACAACGCCGCCGCTACCGCGCCCTGTTACTGCCGGCCACCCTCATCGTCACCGTGGCCGCCCTCGCCATCGGCGCCGTACTGGACAGCGTCGCGGTCGGCGGCGTGGCGGCGGTCGTTCTCTGCGCCATCGCCGCCACGCTGTGGCTGAGCGCGCACCGCGCCCTCGCCCGCGCGAAGGAGCGCGGCAACTGGTACGAGAACGTACGGCAGGGCGTGGTCATGGACACCTCCCTGCGCACCGACCCCGTACGGCTCCCCTGGGCCTGGACGATTCCCTCGTTCGTGGTGATCGTCGTGACCGCCGTCGCTGGTGCGATCGTCTACCCGCGGCTGCCCGAGATGCTGGCACTCCCGGAACGCTCCTCGAGCGGAACCGTGTACCGCGAGATCACGACCACCTTCTGGACCGCGTACAGCCTCGTCTTCGCCCAGATCCTGCTGACCGCCGCGGTCATCGGGACAGTCGCCGCCGTACTGCGCGCCCGCGCGGACCTGGATGTCTCACGGCCCCGGAGCAGCGCCGTCCGGCACCGCCGCTACCTCAGCCTGACGGCACGCAGCCTGCTGGGCGTCGCCGCCCTGCTCAACCTCATGCTGCTCGGGCTGTCCGGGATGATGTGGAGCGACAGCCGCTCCGGCGCCGTGCTGACGCTGGTCATCGGCGTACCGACGCTCGCGGCCCTCGCCGTGTCCGTTCCGCTCGTGCGCATGGGCCCAGGAGGCAGCCGACTGGCGCTGGAGAGCGGGGACGGCTCGGGCGGTACGGGCGGCTCCGGCGGCTCCGGCGGCTCGGACGAGGGAACCGGGCTGGTGCCGCGCGACGACGACCGCCACTGGTACGGAGCCGGCACCGTCTACGTCAACGCCGATGATCCCGCCGTCCTCGTGCCCCGGCGCGTGGGCATCGGCTGGACCGTCAACGTCGGCAATCCGCGGTTCCTGATCATCTCCGCGGCGGTGCTCGCGATCGCGGCGGGAGCGACGGTCGTGTCCGTCACCGTGCGATAGCGGGGAGAGCCGTAAGAGCTGGAAGTGCCGGGAGAGCCGGGAGAGTTGAGGGACCTGGAAGGGCCGGGGGACCCGGAAGGGTCGGCATGGCTCGGACAGCTCGGAAACGTACGTGGCGAGGAGGGCCGTCCCGGAGTGCCCGGGGCGGCCCTTTCGGCTGGCACTGAAGGAGTAAAAACCCTCTGACCAGGGGGTTTCCACTGCCGTCGAAGATGATTGCGGAAGCGGGGCCGGAGGGAGAGCCTGGGGACAATGAGACACCGGACAGCGGGGGGAAGCCTTCAGTGGGTACGAGCGGATCACCGGGCCGCGTCGCGGAGATATTCGACGAGCTCGCGCGCGAACATCGTGTTACGGGCGCGCAGTTGGCCCTCTACCGCGACGGCGCCCTGACGGAGCACACGGTCGGAGTCGAATCCGTCCGGACGAAGAACCCGGTGACAGCCGACACCGCCTTCCCCTTCGGCTCCGTGACGAAGTTCTTCACAGCCGGTCTCACCATGCAGTTCGTCTCCGACGGCGACCTCGACCTCGACGAACCGCTCTCCGGACTCGTGCCCGAGCTGAAGAACGCGACCAATCCGCTCATCGGAACCGGCACGGTCCGTCAACTCCTCAGCCACACCGCCGGTCTGGCGGACAGCATCGAGTACGCCGACATGCGCGGCCCCTCGTACCGGCGCTTCGCGACCGTCTGCGGGGAAGAGCCGAACCTCTTCCCGCCCGGCCTCGCGTTCTCGTACTCCAACACCGGGTACTGCCTGCTCGGCTCCGTCATCGAAGCCGTGTCCGGAATGGACTGGTGGACGGCGATGGACAGTTGTCTGCTGCGCCCGCTGGGCATCGAGCCCGCGTTCCTGCACGACCCCAGGCCCGGGGCGGACCAGCCGGTCAGAACCAGGGCCGAGGGGCACGCGATACGCGCGGGCAGCGACGAAGCCGAGCCGGTCGACCATATGACGGCGCTCTCCCTGGCGGCGGCCGGCGGCCTCGCCGGGAGCGCCCGGGACCTGGTCACCACCGCCCGGCTGCACCTCGACGACCGTGGCACCTTCGCCCACCGCCAACTGCTGCCGGAGGACGCGATCCTCCAGATGCGGGAGAGTGTGCCGGACGCCGAACCGTTCGGCCTCGCGGACGCCTGGGGCCTGGGCCTGATGTGCCACAGGAACGGGGACGACGCGTGGTTCGGCCACGACGGAGCGGTGGGCGGCGCCACCTGCAACCTCCGGATCCATCCCGGCAGCAGTACGGCACTCGCCGTGACCACCAACTCCACGGCGGGGCCCAAGCTGTGGGAGGACCTGGTGGGGGAGCTGCGCGCGAACGGGCTCGACCTCGGGCACTACAGCCTGCCGCACCCCGAGGCGCCGCAGGTCGGCGACCTCGCCGACTATCTCGGCAGCTACACGAACGGTGACCTGCTGCTGATGGTTGTCGCCGACGGCGCGGGCGAACTCTTCCTCACCCGCGAGGACTACTCGGACTACCTGCTCACCATCCACGAGGACGACCTCTTCGTCGCCCGGGACCGCGTCCACGACGCCCTGCCGATCATCGGACGGTTCGTCAGGGAGCGGGCGGGCGGACCGGTCGCCGGCCTCCAGTACGGCGGCCGGGCCCTGCGACGCCAGGGCTGAGAGCCGGCGCCAGGCGCCCACGGCGACACATTCACGAGATATACGGGGAAAACAACGATGTTCGAGGGTGGGCAGTCGATGCCGTCAGTCCAGCACGTATCGATCGTGAGTGTGTTCGGGGACAGGGTGGCGGAGTCGCCGGGTTCGGTGGCTGTGGTGTGTGGTGGTGTGTCGTTGACGTATGGGGAGTTGGATGTTCGGGCTGGTCGGTTGGCTCGGGTGTTGGTGGGGTGTGGTGTGGGTGTGGAGTCGCGGGTGGGGTTGTTGTTGGAGCGGTCGGTGGATGTGGTGGTGGCGATGCTGGCGGTGGTGAGGGCGGGTGGTGCGTATGTGCCGTTGCACGGGTCGTATCCGGGGGAGCGGGTGCGGGAGGTGCTGGGGCGCAGCGGTGCGCTGGTGGTGGTGACGGACCGTGCGGTGGACGAGGTCGGCGGGGTGCCGGTTGTACGGGTGGATGCGGAGCCGTTCGCGGATGTGCGGCTTCCGGCTGTGGTTCCTGCTGGTGCGTTGGCGTATGTGATGTTTACGTCGGGGTCGTCGGGTGTGCCGAAGGGGGTGGCGGTGACGCATGGGGACATTGTGGCGTTGGCCGCTGATTCGCGGTGGTCGTCGGGTGCGCATGACAGGGTCCTGTTTCACTCTCCGCATTCCTTCGATGCGGCGACGTATGAGGTGTGGGTGCCGTTGTTGAATGGTGGGACGGTGGATGTGGCGGGGGCTGGGTTGAGTGTGTCGGTGGTGCGGGATGCGGTGGCGCGTGGGGTGTCGGGGCTCTTCCTGACGAAGGCGTTGTTTGATGTGCTGGCGGAGGAGGATGCGGGCTGTTTCGCGGGTTTGGGTGAGGTGTGGACGGGTGGTGAGGCGGCGTCGGGTATGGCGATGGGACGGGTGCTGGAAGCCTGCCCGGGTGTTGAGTTGGTGCATGTGTATGGTCCGACGGAGTCGACGACGTTCGCTGTCTGCGGACCGGTCACTGGCACCGATACCGAAGGTGCGGCGGTGCCTCTCGGGGGGCCGATGGACAACACGTCGGCGTATGTGCTTGACGGTGGGTTGCGGCCGGTCGGCGTGGGGGATTCCGGTGAGTTGTATCTCGGTGGTGGGGGTCTGGCGCGTGGGTATGACGGTCGTGCGGGACTGACGGCTGAGCGGTTTGTGGCGGATCCGTTCGGTTCCGGTGAGCGGCTGTATCGCACGGGTGATGTGGTGCGGTGGCGGTCGGACGGCCGGCTGGAGTTCCTGGGCCGGGACGATGGTCAGGTGAAGGTGCGGGGCTTCCGTATCGAGCTTGGTGAGATCGAGTCCGTGCTGTCGCGTCATGCGTCGGTGGGGCGGGTTTCGGTGGTCGTGCGGGAGGACCGGCCGGGGGTCAAGAGCCTGGTCGCCTACCTCGTACCGTCGGGTGAGCTGGATGTTTCGCTCGTACGTGAGCACGCTGCCGGGGTTCTGCCCGAGTACATGGTGCCGTCCGCGTTCGTCGTCCTGGACGAGCTGCCGCTGACGGTGAACGGAAAGGTCGACCGACGAGCACTTCCCGCGCCCGACGCAGAGGGGGGCGCGGAGTACGTGGCGCCCCGTTCCGACAAGGAACAGCTGCTGTGCCGGATCTGGGCCGAGGTTCTCGGGGTCGACCGCGTCGGCGTGCAGGACGATTTCTTCTCCCTCGGCGGGGACTCCATCACCGGCCTGAAGGTGATGCTTCGTGTCCAGAAGGCGGTCGGGTGCGAGCTGTCGACGAGGACGGTATTCGATCACCCCACCGTCTCCGCGATGGCTGAGGCCGTCGCACGGGCACAGACACCGGAGCGCGCTCACGCTTCGTCCCGGGCCACCGCGATCGCGCCCGCGTCCCGCGACCGTGAGCTTCCGCTCTCCTACGGCCAGGAACGTCTTTGGTTCCTTGACGACTTCGCGCCCGGAGGCGTCGAGTACAACACCGGGCTGGCGCTGCGTCTCGCCGGCCACTTGGACTTGGGCGCGCTGCGGACCGCGCTCGACGGCCTGACCGCGCGGCATGAGGCGCTGCGTACGACGTTCGGCGGTCGAGTGCAGACCGTGGAATCCACGGTGGCCGTGCCCTTGCGTGTCGTCGACCTCGGTGCGAAGAACGACGCCGACCGCCCGCACGCACTGGACAAGGCGCTGAGGACCGAGCAGTCGACGCCGTTCGACCTCGCGACCGGGCCCCTGTTCCGTGTGCTGGCGGTACGCCTCGGGGCGCGGGAACACGTCCTCGTCCTGTCGATGCACCACATCGTCACCGACGGCTGGTCGATGGGCGTCATCACGCGCGAGCTGGCGGCCCTCTACGCCGCTGCCGTACGGGGTGAGGACGCGGACCTGCCCGAGCTGCCGGTGCAGTATCCCGACTTCGCCGTATGGCAGCGTGAACGGCTCACCGGTGACGCGCACGCACGGCAACTCGACTACTGGCGCGCACAGTTGGACGGTCTACAGCCCCTGGAGCTGCCGACGGACCGGCCGCGCCCGGCGGTGCGCACCTCGGCCGGAGCACTCCACACCTTCCAGGTGCCGGGGGAGTTGGCCCGGCGCCTCACGCGTTCGGGCCAGCGGCGTGGGGCGAGTCTGTTCATGGTGCTGACGGCGGTGACGCAGTTGCTGTTGTCGCGGTACAGCGGTCAGCGGGATGTGGCGGTGGGCACGGTCGTCTCGGGGCGTGAGCGTGCGGAGTTGGAGGGCCTGGTCGGGTTCTTCGTCAACACCCTCGTCCTGCGGGCGCGCATCGATCAGGACCGGCACTCCTTCGATGACCTCCTTGACCACGTTCGTACGACGGCTCTTGACGCCTTCGCGCACCAGGAGGTGCCCTTCGACCGGGTGGTGGACGCGCTCGCACCGGAACGCGATCCGAGCCGGACCCCGCTGGTGCAGGCGCTGATCGTCCTCCAGAACTCGGTGGACATGGAAGGCGACTTCGCGGGCCTGGCCGCGCGGCGTGAGCCCGTGCCGCGGGAGTCGTCACGTTTCGACCTCACGCTGGAGTTCTGGGAATCCCCGAGCGGCCTCACCGCGGAACTGGAATTCAACACGGATCTGTTCGACGCGGAGACGGTTGAGCGGTTGTGCGGTCATTGGCTGGTGTTGGCGGAGCGGGTGGTGGCTGAGCCGTCGGTGCCTGTGGTGCGGGTGGGGATGTTGGGTGGGGCTGAGCTGGAGCGGTTGCTGATGGGGTGGGCCGGCCCGGGAGTCGGGGTCGGCGAGCGGTCGGTTGTGGAGCTGATCCAGGACCGTATCGCCGCGGCTCCCGGGGCGGTCGCGGTGCTCGGGGATCGTGGTGTCTCGCTGTCATATGGCGAATTGGGTGCCCGGGTGGATCGTCTGGCGGGGCACTTGGTGGCGTTGGGCGTGGGTGTGGAGTCGCGCGTGGGCGTGTCGCTGCCGAGGTCGGTGGACCTGGTGGTGGCGGCGCTCGCGGTGCTGCGGGCCGGTGGTGCGTACGTGCCGCTGGATCCGGAGTATCCGGCGGACCGGCTGGAGTTCATGAAGGCGGACAGCGGCGTCCGGGTGGTGGTGGACGAGGCGATGTTGGCCGGGCCGCTGTCGGCGGGCGCGGATGCGGGCGCGGGCGCGGACGCGCGGGAGGCTCTGTCGGCGTCCGGCTCTGTGCCGTTGTCGTCGGCGGCGTATGTGATTTATACGTCGGGTTCGACGGGTCGGCCGAAGGGTGTCGTTGTTCCGCATGCGGCGATGGCGGGTCTGGTGCGGTGGGCGGTGGATCTGGGTGAGGATCGTTTCAGGCGGACTCTGTTCTCGACGTCGCTGAACTTCGATGTGTCGGTGTTTGAGCTGTTCGGGACGTTGGCTGCTGGCGGGACGGTGGAGGTGGTCCGGGATGTTCTGGCGTTGACGGAGCGCGACGCGTGGAGTGGTTCCCTCATTTCCGCGGTGCCGTCGGCGTTTGCGGGGGTGCTGGGTCAGGAGTCCGCTGTTTCGGCGGAGATGGTGGTGTTGGCGGGTGAGGCGTTTCCGGCTGGTCTGCTGGAGCAGACGCGGCGGGCGATGCCGGGTGCGGTCGTGGCCAACATCTACGGTCCGACCGAGGCGACGGTGTACGCGACGGGCTGGTTCTCGGATGCTGACCGAGTGCCTGAGGGGCCGATGGTGCCGATCGGGCGCCCGGTGGCGGGTAAGGCCACGTACGTACTGGATGGCGGTTTGTCTCCGGCGCCGGTGGGTGTGTGGGGTGAGCTCTATCTCGGCGGCGGCCTCGCGCGTGGCTACCACGGGCGTTCGGGGTTGACGTCGGAGCGGTTCGTGGCGGATCCGTTCCGGTCCGGTGGCCGGTTGTACAGGACCGGGGATGTGGTGCGGTGGCGTGCGGACGGGACTCTGGAGTACGCGGGTCGTGGCGACGATCAGGTCAAGATGCGCGGGTTCCGTATCGAGCTGGGTGAGATCGAGAGCGTCTTGTCCTCCCATCCGTCCGTGGCCCAGTCCGTGGTGGTGGCGCGGGAGGACCGTCCGGGTGTGAAGCGCCTGGCCGCCTACCTGGTCGGCGTGGGGGATTCGCCCCTCGACGTGGCGGTCGTGCGTGAGCATGTGGCGTCGGCTCTGCCGGAGTACATGGTTCCGGCGGCCTTCGTTGTCCTGGACGCGCTGCCCTTGAATGCCAATGGCAAGCTTGACCGCCGCGCTCTGCCCGCGCCCGAGTTCGCCTCGGCCGACGCGGCTTACGTGGCGCCCCGTACCGAGTCCGAGCGGCTCTTGTGCGGGGTGTGGGCGGAGGTGCTCGGGCTGGAGCGGGTGGGGATCGAGGACAACTTCTTCGACCTCGGCGGCGACTCGATCATCAGTCTCCAGGTCGTCTCGCGCGCCCGCCGTGCCGGACTGGCCCTGTCCTCCCGCGATGTCTTCCTCCACCCCACCATTTCCACCCTCGCCACCAAGGCCGGCCAGGTCGACACGGGTCCCGCCCTGCTCACGGAGAGCGGCCTCGTCACCGGAGCCGTGGGGACAACTCCCGTACGGGAGTGGTTCTTCGACACGCACCCGGTGTCTCCGGAGCACTTCAACATGGGAGCCGGCTTCACCCTGTCTCCCGCCACGGACCTCGATGCTCTGCGGGCGGCCGTCGCCGCGCTGCTCGCCCAGCACGACGCGTTGCGCAGCACGTTCACCCGGACCGCCGAAGGAGCCTGGACCGGGCACATCATGCCTGCCGTCGACCTCGACGCGGTCTTCGCCGTCCATGCGTGCGGCCCTGAGGAGTGGCCCGCGCTCGTCGCGGCGGCCCATGCCGGACTCGACCTGGAACGTGGGCCGTTGGTCCGCGTCCTCGTGGGAGTGACGGATCCGGAGGCGCCGGTCCGGGTCGTTCTCGCCGCGCACCATCTGGTGGTCGACGGCGTGTCCTGGCGCATCCTGCTGGAGGACCTGGAGTCCGCCTACGAGCGGATCGTGACCGGCCGAGAGCCCGATCTGGGGCCCAAGGGCACCTCCGTACGGCAGTGGGCCGCGCGGCTGGCCGAGCACACCGCCGCGGGTGGCTTCGACGCTCAACTGCCGTACTGGCTGGAGACGACGGCCCGCGCCACCACCCAACTGCCCGTGGACCGTCCCGGTGGCGACAACACGGTGAAGTCCGAGCGTTCGGTGTCCGTGCGGCTGTCCGCCGAGGAGACCCGGGAGCTGTTGCAGCGCGTCCCGGCGGTGTACCGGACGCGGCCCAACGACGTACTGCTCTCTGCGCTGGTACGCGCCGCGGGACCGTGGGCCGGTGGCGCGCGATGGGCCGTCGACATCGAGGCACACGGCCGCGAGGAGATCTTCGACGACACCGATCTGACCCGTACCGTCGGCTGGTTCACCTCCATCCACCCGGTCGTCCTGGACGTGCCGGGGGACGAGGGAGCGGACTGGCGCGGCACCATCCGGGCGGTCAAGGAGCGGCTCAGGGCGGTACCGGACCAGGGCGTCGGCTACGGCGCGCTGCGCCATCTCCGGTGGCCGGAAGGTGAGATGAGCACGGGCGGGGGAGCCGGTCTCAGCACCGCCCCCGTTCCCGAGCTGGCCTTCAACTACCTCGGGCACTTCGGCGGAGCGGACGACACCGGCGACGGCTGGTACCGCTCGCTCGTCCTGAACCCGGGCGGCGAGCACCACACCGCCGAGCAGCGGAGCCATGTGCTGGAGGTGGTGGGCGCGGTCCAGGACGGCGTGCTGGCCTTCACCTGGTCGTACTCGGCGAATCTGCACGACCGGGAGACGGTGCGGAGCCTCGCCGAGCGGTTCACCGCCGAGCTGCGGTCGCTCATCGCCCACTGCGCGGAGCCGGATTCGGGTGGCTGCTCCCCGTCGGACTTCCCACTCGTACGGCTCACCCGGGCCGAGATCGATCGGATCGCCGGCGACGGCCGGGACATCGAGGACGTCTATCCGCTGACGCCCCTTCAGGCGGGGATGTTGTTCCACTCGCTGAACTCGCCCGGCTCGGCCGCGTATCTCGAACAGTTCACGTTCGTCATGGACGGAGTCGCGGACCTGGACGCCCTGGCGCGTGCCTGGCAGCGTGTGGTCGACGCCTCGGACGCGCTGCGGGTGTCGATCGCCTGGGAAGGGCTGTCCGAGCCGGTCCAGATCGTGCACCGACGTGCCGAGATGCCCGTCGCCCGCGTCGACTGGACCGGCCGCTCGGAGGCCGAGCGCTCCGCACTGTGGGCCGCGCTCGTCGCCGAGGACCGCGCCGCCGCAGGACTGGATCCGGGCAGTGCCCCGCTCACCCGTGTCACCCTGGCCCGGCTGCCGGGGGAGCGGGTACAGGTGCTCTGGTCGTTCCACCACATCCTGCTGGACGGATGGAGCAGCGCCGCGGTGCTGTCGGACGTCGCGGTGGAGTACGCGGCGCTCGTCTCGGAGGGGGGTGCTCCCGGCCCGGTCGACGGCTCGGTGGACCGCGCGGTGGACGGCTCGGTGGACCGACCGCTGAACGGCTCGGTGGACCGACCGGTGGACCGCGCGGTCCGGCCCGTGCGCGGGGCGTTCCGGGAACACCTCAGGTGGCTGGCCGGACGGGACCAGGAGGAGGGGCGCGCGTTCTGGCGGAGCCGGCTCGCCGGCTTCGAGGAGCCGTCCGCGCTGCCCTTCGACCGCACGCCGGACAGCGCGCACCGCGCCCGCTCGACGGACCGGGTGACCCTGCGCCTGCCCGCGGCGACCGCGCGCGCCGTGGTGGACTTCGCGCGCCGCAGCAGGGTGACCGTCGGCACGATGGTGCACGGCGCCTGGGCGCTCACGCTCTCGCAGTACGCCGGGTCGTTCGATGTCGTGTTCGGTACGACGGTGTCAGGACGCCCGGCCGACCAGCCGGGCGCCGAGAGCACGGTGGGGCTGTTCATCAACACCCTGCCCGTACGGATCGCCGCCACGCCCGCCGAGCCGGTGACGCGCTGGCTGCGGCGGATCGGTGACGAGCAGGCGGAGGCGCGGCAGTACGAGTACGTCGCGCTCCACGAGATCACCACCGATGTGCCCTCCGGCGCCGCGCTCTTCGACAGCCTGGTCGTCGTCGAGAACTACCCCGTGGACACGGACGCCGCCGCACGCCACGGCATCGTCCTGTCCGGTCTCGACGCGGTCGAGTCGACGAACTATCCGCTGACACTCACCGCTCGCGCCGGCGAGGGAACGGCGCAGGAGACGGCGCAGGAGACGGCGGAGGAGACGGGGGAGGGATTCGTCCTCACCTTCGGGTACGACCCGGAGCTGTTCGACGCCGACACGGTACGGCGACTGGCGGCGCGCTGTGCGCGGGCGCTCGACGAGCTGGCCGAGGACGGGGAACGTGCCGTCGGCACACTGACACTGCTCGGCGAGGACGAGCGCGCCCGGGTGCTCGGGGAGTGGAGCGGCGCTCCCGCCACTGCTGCGGATGCCGCACCGGTGCCGTCGACCGGGCGTCCCGCGTCGGTGACGGATGTGTTCCGCGCGCGGGTGGCCGCGTCGCCGGACGCCCCCGCGGTGAAGTTCCGTGACGCGACGCTGAGTTACCGTCAGCTGGACCGGCGGGCGGACCGGCTCGCTCACGCGCTCCTGGAGCGCGGCGTGGGCGCGGGCTCGCGGGTCGGGCTGCTGCTGGCACGGTCGCCCGAGGTCGTGGTGGCGATGCTCGCGGTGCTGAAGGCGGGCGCCGCGTACGTACCGCTGCACGCGGCGCACCCGGCCCGGCGGATGCGGGACGTGCTGGAGCGCAGCGGTGCGGAACTGCTGCTGACCGACGGGTCGGTGCGGGCACCGGAGGGCGTGGCCGTGCTCGATATGAACGATGCGGGGGTGGGTGCCGAAGCTCCTCCCGCGCCTGTGTCCGTGCCAGTGTCCGCGCCCGCGCCCGCGCCCGAGTCCGAGCCCGAGTCCGTATGCGCGTCTGCCGATGTCTCGCCGGAGGCGCCGGCGTATGTGATGTTCACGTCCGGGTCGACCGGGACACCGAAGGGCGTGGTCGTCACCCACGGCGGTGTGGCCGCCCTCGCGGCCGACCGGCGATTCGACTCGGCGGCACACCGGCAGGTGCTCTTCCACTCCCCGCACTCCTTCGACGCGGCGACGTACGAGGTGTGGGGGCCCCTGCTGAACGGCGGATGTGTCGTCGTCGCCGACGAAGAGCTGACCGCCCCGGCCGTACGGCGCGCCGCGGAGCGTGGTGTCACGGCGGTGTTCGTCACGACCGCGCTCTTCGGGGCGCTCGCGGACGAGGACCCCGGATGCTTTGCGGGACTGCGCGAAGTGTGGACCGGCGGCGAGGCGGCATCGGCGCCCGCGATGACGCGGATGCGCGCACACTGCCCGGACACCGAGCTGGTGCATGTGTACGGGCCGACGGAGACCACGACCTTCGCGCTGTGCGGACCGGTCGCGGCCGGGGACGTCTCGGGCGGGCCGGTTCCGCTGGGCGGTCCGATGGACGACACTCTGGCCTACGTACTGGACGGTGCCCTGCGCCCGGTCGGCGCCGGTGTGCCGGGCGAACTGTATCTGGGCGGTTCGGGGCTGGCACGCGGGTACGACGGCCGGGCCGGGCTGACGGCGGAGCGGTTCGTGGCCAGCCCGTTCGCGGCGGGCGGACGGCTGTACCGGACCGGCGATGTCGTACGCCGAAGGACCGACGGCCGAGTGGAGTTCCTCGGCCGGAACGACGGCCAGGTGAAGATACGCGGCTTCCGTATCGAACTCGGCGAGATCGAAGCACTTCTGACGGGGCGCCAGGACGTTGGTGCGGTGGCGGTCGTGGCCCGCGAGGACCGTCCGGGCATGAAGCGGCTCGTGGCCTACCTGGTCCCGGCGGGCGGCTCGGCGCTGGACATGACCTCCGTACGTGAGCAGCTGGCGGCGGCGCTCCCCGCGTATATGGTGCCGTCCGCGTTCGTCGAGTTGGAAGCGCTCCCCCTCACCGTGAACGGCAAGGTCGACCGGCGGGCCTTGCCCGCTCCCGGACAAGGGAGTTGGAGCGGAAACGGGGGCGAGAGCGGCGACGAGGATCCGTACGTGGCTCCGCGCCCCGGAGCGGAAGAGCTGCTCGCCGGGATCTGGCGCGCGGTGCTCGGCACCGAACAGGTGGGCGCGCACGACGACTTCTTCGCGCTCGGCGGCGACTCCATCAGCGCCCTCAAGGTCGTCTCCCGTCTCCGTGCCGCCCTGGGAGCCGGGCTCTCACCGAGGGCGCTGTTCGACCATCCGACCGTCGCGCGCCTTGCTGCCGCGGTGACGTCCGGGGAACAGCTGTCCGCCGCCGGCTCCGCACCGGACGGCAGCGGCATCACCCCGGCCCCACGGGACGGTCGGCCCCTTCCCCTGTCGTACGCACAGGAACGGCTGTGGTTCCTGGACGAGTTCACCCCCGGAGGCGCCGAGTACAACGTCGTCACCACCCTCCGGCTGACCGGCACACTCGATCTGCCTGCGCTGCGGTCGGCCGTCTCGGGGCTGGTGGCCAGGCACGAGGCGCTGCGCACCACCTTCGACTCAGCCGACGGGCGCGGTGTGCAGAAGGTGCACCCGGAGCTCGACGTCACGGTACGTATCGCACAGGCGCACGGGGCGGCCGAGCTTGACGCCCTGCTCCGCGCCGAGGCGGCGGCCCCCTTCGACCTGCGCACCGGTCCGCTGCTGCGCGCGCTCCTGGTGCCGGAGGAGACCCCCGCCCCCTCGTCGTCCTGCCTGCTGATGCTGACGATGCATCACATCGTCACGGACGGCTGGTCGATGGGTGTGATCACGCGTGAGCTGAGCGAGCTGTACGCGGCGGCACTGCGCGGTGGGGCCGCGGACTTGCCGGCGCTGCCGGTGCAGTACCCCGACTACGCGGTCTGGCAGCGCGAGCGGCTCACGGGCGCCGCCCTCGACACGCATCTGGAGTACTGGCGCGAGCACCTCAGGGAACTTCCCGTACTCGAACTGCCCACCGACCGGCCCCGCCCCGCCGTACGGACCGGGCGCGGGGCGCTGCATACGTTCCGCGTTCCGGAGGAGCTGACGACCGCGCTCACGGAGGCGGCGGGGAGGCGGGGCGCCACCCTGTCGATGGCGCTGACGGCGGTCACTCAGCTCCTGCTTGCGCGCTACAGCGGACAGAACGACCTCGCTGTCGCCACGGCCGTCTCGGGCCGGGAACGTACCGAACTCGAAGGGCTCGTCGGCTTCTTCGTCAACACGCTGGTTCTACGGTCGCGCATCGATGCCTCCGCCGACTTCGACGCTCTGCTCACACAGGTACGGGAGACCACGCTCGCCGCGTTCGCCCATCAGGACGTGCCGTTCAGCCGGCTGGTCGAGGAACTGGACCCCGAGCGCGATCCCAGCCGTACCCCACTCGTGCAGGCGGCGGTCACGCTCCAGAACGCGCCCAGAGAGACCTTCGCGCTGCCCGGACTGCGGGTCGAGGAGACGCTTCCCCCTGTGGAGACGGCGCAGTTCGACCTGAACATCGAGTTCGAACCGGTCCCGGGAGGCGGCCTGTTCGCCGTGGTCTCGTACAGCACGGATCTGTTCGATGCGGGGACGGTTGGGCGGATGGTGGGGCATTGGCTGGGTTTGGCGGGTGGGTTGGTGGTTGCGGGGTCGGGTGGGGTGTTGGGTGAGGTGTCGATGGTGGGGGTGGCTGAGCGGGAGTGGGTGGTGGGTGCGGGGCGTGGTGTGGTGGGTGTGGTGTCGGGTGGTTCGGTGGTGGAGGGGTTCGCGGGTCGGGTGGCGGAGTCGCCGGGGTCGGTGGCCGTGGTGTGTGGCGATGTGTCGTTGACGTATGGGGAGTTGGATGCTCGGGCCGGTCGGCTGGCTCGGGTGCTGGTGGGGTGTGGTGTGGGTGTGGAGTCGCGGGTGGGGTTGTTGTTGGAGCGGTCGGTGGATGTGGTGGTGGCGATGGTTGCGGTGGTGAGGGCGGGTGGTGCGTATGTGCCGTTGCATGGGTCGTATCCGGGGGAGCGGGTGCGGGAGGTGCTGGGGCGTAGTGGTGCGGTGGTGGTGGTGACGGACCGTGCGGTGGACGAGGTCGGTGGGGTGCCGGTTGTACGGGTGGATGCGGAGCCGGTGGGGGATGTGCGGCTTCCGGTTGTGGTTCCTGCTGGTGCGTTGGCGTATGTGATGTTTACGTCGGGGTCGTCGGGTGTGCCGAAGGGTGTGGCGGTGACGCATGGGGATGTGGTGGCGTTGGCTGCTGATTCCCGGTGGTCGTCGGGTGCGCATGGGCGGGTGTTGTTCCACTCTCCGCATTCCTTTGATGCGGCGACGTATGAGGTGTGGGTGCCGTTGTTGAACGGTGGCACGGTGGATGTGGCCGGGGCCGAGCTGAGTGTGTCGGTGGTGCGGGAAGCGGTGGCGCGTGGGGTGTCGGGGCTCTTCCTGACGAAGGCGTTGTTTGATGTGCTGGCGGAGGAGGATGCGGGATGCTTCGCGGGTTTGGCTGAGGTGTGGACGGGGGGTGAGGCGGCGTCGGGTGTGGCGATGGGGCGGGTGCTGGAAGCCTGCCCGGGTGTTGAGTTGGTGCATGTGTATGGTCCGACGGAGTCGACGACGTTCGCGGTGTGCGGGCCGGTCACTGGCACCGATACCGAGGGTGCGGCGGTGCCCCTCGGGGGGCCGATGGACAACACGTCGGCGTACGTTCTCGATGGTGCGTTGCGGCTGGTGGGTGTGGGTGTGCCGGGTGAGTTGTATCTGGGTGGTGGGGGTCTGGCGCGTGGGTATGACGGTCGTTCGGGGTTGACGGCTGAG
This sequence comes from Streptomyces sp. NPDC088147, assembly GCF_044741565.1. Taxonomy (NCBI): domain Bacteria; kingdom Bacillati; phylum Actinomycetota; class Actinomycetes; order Kitasatosporales; family Streptomycetaceae; genus Streptomyces; species Streptomyces sp. NPDC088147. The sequence continues at coordinate 139,475 of NZ_JBIUSY010000013.1, forward strand.
CGGTTTGTGGCGGATCCGTTCGGTTCCGGTGAGCGGCTGTATCGCACGGGTGATGTGGTGCGGTGGGGGCCGGATGGGCGGCTGGCGTTCCTGGGCCGGAGCGATGGTCAGGTCAAGATCCGTGGGTTCCGTATCGAGCTTGGTGAGATCGAGTCCGTGCTGTCGCGTCACGTGTCGGTGGGGCGGGTCTCGGTGGTCGTGCGGGAGGACCGGCCGGGGGCGAAGCGCCTGGTCGCCTACCTCGTACCGTCCGGGGACCTGGACGTGACTGACGTACGTGAGCACGCTGCCGGGCTTCTGCCCGAGTACATGGTGCCGTCCGCGTTCGTCGTCCTGGACGCGTTGCCCCTGACCACGAACGGCAAGGTCGATCAGCGGGCGCTTCCGGCCCCCGATCTCTCCATGGAAGGGGAGTACGTCGCCCCCCGCACGGATGCGGAACGGGCACTGTGCGAGGTCTGGGCCGACGTCCTCGGCAGGGAACGGGTGGGCGTCCACGACAACTTCTTCTCCCTCGGCGGGGATTCCATCTCCAGCCTCCAGGTGGTCTCCCGGGCCCGTCGCGCCGGGCTGGATCTCACCTCCCGGGATGTGTTCCTTCGCCAGAACATCGCCGACCTCGCGGCCTCGGCGACGACCGCCGCCCCACGGAGCGCCTCGCTCGCGCCGCAGGGGGCGGTGAGCGGACCGGTGGGGCCGACGCCCATCCGTGACTGGTTCTTCGCCCACCACCCCGTCGCGCCGCACCACTTCGCCATGTCGATGGGCTTCGAGCTGGCCATCGGTACCGATCCCGCTCATCTGCGGTCGGCGGTCGCCGCCCTGCTGGCGCAGCACGACGCCCTGCGGTCGACCTTCACGCCCTCCACCGGGGCGGAACGCGCCGCGCACACGCGTGGCTGGGCGGGCCGTATCGCTCCTGCCGTGGACGTCGACGCGGTGTTCTCCGTCCATGACCTCACCGGCGCCGACGATGCCGAGAACGTGTGGCAGGAGAAGGTACTCGCCGCACAGTCCGGGATGGACCTGTCCCGCGGGCCCCTGTTCCGTGTGCTCGTCGGGGACCTGGGGCCGGCGCGCCCCGCACGGTTGTTCATCGCCGCGCACCACCTGCTCGTCGACGGTGTGTCGTGGCGCATCCTGCTGGAGGACCTGACCACCGCGTACGCGCAAGCCGCGGCCGGCGGCCCCGTCCGCCTCGGGGAGAAGAGCGCGTCCGTACAGCAGTGGTCGGAGCGGCTGGCCGAGCATGTCGCCGCGGGCGGCTTCGACGACCAGGCCGGCTACTGGCGGACGGTGACGGACACGGAGGCCACGGAGCTGCCGGTCGACCTCCCGGGCGGCGGCAACACGATGGCCGCGCAGGCCACCGTAGAAGTCACCCTGGACGCGGAGGAGACCGAGGCCCTGCTGCACCGCGTGCCCGATGTGTACCGGACACGCACCGATGACGTACTACTGGCAGCGCTCGCCCGCACACTGCGGACCTGGACCGGCCGGGAGCGCACCGCCGTCGCCGTCGAAGGACACGGCCGCGAGGAGCTGTTCGGCGACCTCGATCTGACCCGGACGGTCGGCTGGTTCACCTCGATCCATCCCGTTGCCCTCGCGCTTCCCGACGGCGACGACCGGGCAGCGGCGCTCATGTCGGTGAAGGAACAGTTGAGAGCGGTGCCCGACCGAGGTCTCGGGTACGGCGCGCTGCGCCATCTCTCCGCCGACGGATCCCCTGGCCGTGTGCTCGCCGACGCCGCCGAGCCGCGCATCAGCTTCAACTACCACGGCAGATTTGACGGATCACCCGACACGACCGGGCCGTTGCGCGCGCCCCTGCCCGACGTCGGGCAGGATCACCATCCGGCCGAGGAACGCGCGCATCTGATCGATGTGATCGGTGTGGTCACCGCGGGCCGGCTGACCTTCACCTGGACGTACTCGGCCGAGGTGCACCGCCCCGCGACCATCGAGCGGCTGGCCCGGGACTTCGCCTCGGAGATCAGCGGTTTCGTACGGCACTGCGCGCGGCCCGACGCGGGCGGCCGTACCCCCTCGGACTTCCCGCTCGTCCGGCTCGACCAGGCCACCGTGGACGCGCTCGTGGGGGTGGGCCCCGCGGTGCGGGACTCGGCGGTGGAGGACATCTATCCGCTGACGCCCATGCAGAGCGGCATGCTGCTGCACACCCTCACCGAGCCGGGTGTCTATCTCGACCAGGTGTCGTTTCTGCTGGAGGGCGCCGATGATCCCGCGCTGCTCGCCACCGCCTGGCAGCGGCTCGTGGACGCGACGCCCGCGCTCCGTACGCGACTCGTGTGGGACGGCGTGCCCGAGCCCCTTCAGGTGGTCCTGCGGCACGCGACCGTGGCGATCCGGCAACTGGACTGGACCGGCCTCGAAGGCGCGGCCGATCCCGGTGTCGACGCTGAGGCCGATCCCAACGCCGATTCCGGTGCCGACGCCGACACTGATCCCGTGGCCGGTCCCGGCGCTGCCCCCGGCGTCGACGAACACACCTCGCGGCTGCGCGAGCTGATGGACGAGGAACACGCGGCGGGCATCGACCTGACCGCCGCCCCGCTGATGCGGCTCGTGCTGATACGCGTGCGGGAGGGCGCCGTCCGTGTCGTGTGGACCTTCCACCATGTGGTGCTCGACGGCTGGAGCACCTCACAGATCTTCGAGGACGTCTTCGCCCAGTACCGTGCGCTCGGTACGGGTACGGGTACGGGCGGTGCCGCGCCCCTGGCCGCCCGGCCGCCGTTCCGGGACTACGTGGAGTGGCTGAGCAGGCAGGACACGGCGGCGGCGCGGGAGTACTGGCGCGGGGCGCTGGCGGGATTCGGCTCGCCGACCCCCTTGCCCGTCGACCGCCGTCCCGCCCCCGGCCACCGGCCCCACGCCGCCGAGCGGGTACGGATCGAGCTGTCCACCGACGATGCCGGGGCGCTGACGGAGATGGCCGGACGTCACCGGCTCACCCTCAACTCGGTGGTGCAGGGCGCCTGGGCGCTGCTGCTGTCCCGCTACGCGGGCGAGGCCGATGTGTGCTTCGGCGCCACCGTGTCCGGGCGCCCCGCCGACCTCCCCGGCATGGAGTCCACCGTCGGCAACTTCCTCAACACACTGCCCGTACGGACCCGGGTCCTGGAGACCGGGAGCCTTCTCGACTGGCTCGGCCGGCTCCAGACCGAGCAGGCCGAGGCGAGAAGCCATGAGCATCTCGCGCTGCGGGAGGTGCGCGACTGCGCAGAACTGCCGCGCGGCACCGAACTCTTCGAGAGCATCGTCGTCTTCGAGAACTACCCCGGCAACGAGGAGGCCGCCGCCGCGCACGGACTGCGGGTCACCGATGTGCACGCGGTCGACACCGCGGGCTACCCGCTGGATCTGACCGCCTACGTGGACGCGGACAAGCTGGCGCTGGTGCTCGCGTACGATCCCGCGCTGTTCGACCACGACCGCATCGAGCACATGGCCGAGCACCTGGCCGTGCTGCTGCGCGGCATGCCGGGCAGCACGCACCGGCCGCCCGCCGAACTGCCCCTGCTCTCGGAGGACGGGCGCGACCGGCTGTTGCGTGGCAACGGCAACGGCAACGGCAACGGCGAAGGTAAAGGTAAAGGTACGGGTGAGGGCTGGAGCGGTCGCCGGATCCCCTACGAACACTCCAGCTGTCTGCATGAACTCATCGCCGCGCAGGCGCGCAGCACGCCCGACGCGGAGGCGGTGGTGTTCGGCACGTCCGCGCTCACGTACGCCGAACTCGACTCGCGTGCCAACCGGCTCGCCCAGTACCTGGTCACGCGGGGCGTGGGCCCGGAGACGGTCACCGCCATCTGTCTGGAACGCGGCCCGGACATGGTGGTGGCCCTGCTGGCCGTGCTCAAGGCGGGCGGCGCGTACGTTCCGCTCGATCCCGCCCACCCCGCCGAGCGGCTGGCGTACGTCCTCACCGACAGCGCGGCCCGGCTGGTGATCACGCAACGGTCCCTCGTCGGCGGACTCCCGGCCGGGCCCGCGCCGCTGCTTCCTCTGGACGAGCGGTGGGACCTGATCGCCGGGCTGCCGGACCGGACGCCCGAGACCGGGGTCACCCCGCGCGACATCGCGTATGTCATCTACACCTCGGGGTCCACCGGACGGCCCAAGGGCGTGATGGTCGAGCACCGCAGCATCAGCCATGGCGCGGCGTCCTGGAACGCGGCGTACGGGTTCACCGGCGGCGGAGAGGGGAGGACCGGAGGCGGCGGCGAGGGGAGGACCGGAGGCGGCGGGGGGAAGACCGCCGGCGGAGAGCGGAAGACCGACGGGCCCGTACGGCAGCTCAACGTGGCCAGCATGTCCTTCGACGTGTTCGTCTCCGACCTGGTGCATGCCCTCTGCCACGGCGGCGCCCTGGTCATCGCACCGTCCGAGGCCATCGCCGACCCCGCGCGACTGCTCACCCTCATGCGGACCGCGCGCGTCACCCATCTCGACACTGTTCCGGCGCTGGCCACCGCGCTCGCCGACGAGGCGGCGCGCCACGGCGAGGGCCTTCCCCCGCTGCGCGTGCTGGCGGCCGGCGCGGATCTCTGGCGTACCGACGACTGCCGACGGCTCCTGGACGAGGCCGCCGAGGGCACCACCGTGCTCAACACCTACGGGGTGACCGAGGCCACGGTCGAATCCTCGCTCTATCCGGCGGTACGAGGAGCGCTGCCCGACACCGCCGGTGTGCCGATCGGCAGGCCGAACCCGGGCATCCTGATGTATCTCCTCGACAGCGCGCTGCGGCCCGTGCCGGTCGGTGTGACCGGAGATCTCTACCTGGGCGGTCCCAGTGTGGCCCGGGGATATCTGAACCGGCCGGAACTCACCGCGCAGCGGTTCGTCGCCGATCCTTTCGGCGCGGATCCGGCCGAGCGGCTGTACCGGACCGGCGACCGCGCCCGCTATCTGCCGGACGGCGCCATCGAGTTCGCCGGTCGCGCCGACGAGCAGATGAAGATCCGCGGCTTCCGTATCGAGCCGGGTGAGATCGAGTCGGCGCTGCGACAGCATCCCTCCGTGGCCCGCGCGGTGGTAGCGGCGCGGCAGGACGACGGCGGCGCGGCGCGGCTGGTCGGCTACGCGGTGGTACGGGACGGTCACACCTTCGCCCCGGGCGAGCTGCGCGCCCATCTCAAGGGACTGCTGCCCGGCTACATGGTGCCGTCGGTGTTCATGGAGCTGACCAGCCTGCCGCTGAACGCCAACGGCAAGGTCGACCGGAGGGCTCTGCCCGCCCCGGATCCCGCCGCCCAGGCCGACACCGCGTACCTCGCACCGCGCACGCCGGGAGAGGACGTGCTCGCCGGTATCTGGCAGGAGGTGCTGGGCGTGGACCGCGTCGGCGTCGAGGACGACTTCTTCGACCTCGGCGGCAATTCGATTCAGATCCTGCAGATCAACTCCCGGATCAGAACCGCGTTCGGGGTGGGGTTCTCCGTCCGCGCCTTCTACGACTCCCCGACGGTGGCCGGTCTCGCGGTCGCGGTGGAGGAGCACATCCTCCAGGAACTCGAAGACTCGATACGGCAAGAGCAGCCCGAGCAGCACCAGCGGCCCGAGCAGCATGAGCGGCCCGAGTAGCAAGAGCAGCAAGAGAACTGAGCAACAAGCGGTAACTGGAGGGGGATTCATGAACACGGCGTCCTCGCCGAACTGGAAGTCCGTATCCGTGGCGGAGGGGCGCCCCGTACCGGAGAGCTGGAACGACACCGTACGGCGGGACCTGCTCGGCACCACCGTGCTCGGGACGGTGGAGCGCTGGGCCAGGGACACCCCGGACGCCATCGCGGTCGAGGACGAGGGAACCGGGGACCTCTTCGCCCTGACGTACCGTCAACTCAACGAACGGGCAACGCGATTGGCCCATCAGCTGCGTGCGCGCGGCGTCGGCGGCGAAGCCCGCGTCGGCGTCTGTCTCGACCGGTCGGCCGAGCTGATCGTGGCGCTGCTCGCCGTACTGAAGGCAGGCGGTACGTATGTGCCGATCGACCCCGGCTACCCGGCCGACCGCATCGACTACATGCTCGCGGACAGCACCCCACAAGTACTGATCGCCCGGCACGGCACACTCCCCCTCCGGGCCGGTGGAGCGACGCCCCCCGTCCTGGAACCGGACCCTCTCGACACCGAGCCGGCCGACCTCCACGCGACGGCGCCCGCATCCGCCATCGGGGCGGACACCGCCGCGTACATGATCTACACCTCCGGTTCGACCGGACGGCCCAAGGGCGTGATGGTGCCGCACGGCGGTCTGCTCGGGCTCGCCGTCGCCCATGTCGAGGCGCTCGGGCTCCGAGCGGACAGCCGGGTGCTCCAGTATGTCTCGCCGAGCTTCGACGTCTCCATGGCCGACATCATGATGACCCTCGCCGCGGGGGCCACCCTCGTACTGGCGCCGGGACAGCCCATGGGGGACGAGCTGCTGCGGCTGCTCTCCGAACGCCGCGTCACGCATCTCATGGTCCCGCCGGTCGTCCTCGGCACCGTACCCGAGGCCGAACTGCCCGACCTGCGGACCGTGGTGATCGGCGGCGAGACCTGCCCGGAGGATGTCGTCGCCCGCTGGTCGGCCGGCGGACGCCGGGTGATCAACGCGTACGGTCCGACCGAGGCCACCGTATGCGCCACCCTCAGCGCCCCGCTGTCCACCGACGCACCCGGCCCGTACCCGATCGGCGCGCCCATCGCCAACACCCGGGCCCACGTACTGGACGACACACTGCGCGCGGTACCGGTCGGTGCCTGGGGCGAGCTGTACCTCGGCGGCCCCCTGGCCCGTGGCTATCACGGGCGGGCCGGGCTGAGCGCCGGGCGGTTCGTCGCCGACCCGTACGCCTCGGGAGGCCGGCTCTACCGGACCGGGGACGTGGTGCGCTGGCGGCCGGACGGCGCGCTGGAGTACGGCGGGCGCAGCGACGACCAGGTGAAGGTACGCGGCCTGCGCATCGAACCCGGCGAGATCGAGGCGGTGCTGGCACGCCACCCGGCGGTACGTACCGCGGTCGTCGTCGCACGTGAAGACCTGCCGGGCGTCAAACGGCTCGTCGCCTATCTCGTGGCCGAGCCGGGCGCCGACGGAGAGCCCGGACAGCAGGGAGAGGTGAGCGCGGAGAACGGACCGGACCTGGGTGACGTGCGTGCGCATGTGGCCGCCGAACTGCCCGACTCCATGGTCCCCGCCGCCTTCGTCGTCCTCGACGCGCTCCCACTGACCGCCAACGGAAAACTCGACCGCCGTGCTCTGCCCGCGCCCGCGTACGGGGCACACGGCGCGCACGGGGCGTACGGAACCGAGTACGTCGCCCCGCGCACCGCGACCGAGCGGACGCTGTGCGGCATCTGGACCGAGGTACTGGGCGTCGAACGGGTGGGCGCCGAGGACGACTTCTTCGACCTCGGCGGTGACTCCATCCTCGCCCTCCAGGTCGTGTCCCGGGTGCGGGGCGCCCTCTCCGTCACGCTCCCCTGGCGCACGCTCTTCGACCATCCCACGGTGGCGGGCCTCGCCGGCCTCGTCGGCCTCGCCGAGCGGCGGGACACGGCGCACGCCGATGCCGGCCAGGTCGCCGTCGGCATCCCCGTCGCGGACCGGACCGCGCCGCTGCCGCTCGCCCCCGGACAGCAACGCCTCTGGTTCCTGCACGAGTTCACCCCCGGAAGCGTCGAGTACAACACCGCCGCCGCGCTGCGCCTCTCGGGCGAACTGGACGGATCCGCGCTGCGGGAGGCCGTCACGGATCTGGTGGCGCGGCACGAGACCCTGCGGACGACCTTCGAGACCGAGGAGGGCCGCCCGGTCCAGGTGGTGCATCCCGGCGCCGTCGTACCCGTACGCGCTCTCGATCTCTCGGCCCTCACGGAGAACGCGCGCGTCGCCGAACTCGACGCGGTGCTCCGGGCCGAGCAGGCCACCCCCTTCGACCTGCGCACCGGCCCACTGCTGCGCATCCTGACGATCCGGCTCGCACCCGCCGAACACGTGCTGGTCGCGACGCTGCACCACATTGTCACGGACGGCTGGTCGGTCGGGGTGCTCGTACGTGACCTGGGCGCCCTCTACGCCGCGCGGCTCGTCTCCACTGCCGTGCCCGCCTCCGTCCTCCTCGGCTCGACGCCCGCCGCGCTGACCGGCCTGCCCGAACTCCCGGTGCAGTACGCGGACTACGCGCTCTGGCAGCGGAACGCGCTCGCCGACACGTCGGTGGAGAGGCAACTCGACTACTGGCGGGGTAAGTTGCGGGACCTTCCCGCCCTCGACCTGCCGACCGACCGGCCGCGTCCCGCCGTCCGTAGCGCGGCCGGCGCGGTACACACCTTCGAGGTGCCCAAGGAACTGGCCGACGGCCTGGCCGCGCTGGGCCGCAGTGAACGCGCAAGCCTGTTCATGGTGCTCACGGCGGTGACGCAGTTGCTGCTGGCGCGGTACAGCGGCCGTCAGGACATCGCCGTCGGCACGGTCACCTCGGGGCGCGACCGCGAGGAGACCGAGAACCTGATCGGGTTCTTCGTCAACACCCTCGTCCTGCGCACACGGATCGACGAGTCGGGCTCGTTCAGGGACCTGCTCGCCTCCGTCCGGGACACCGCGCTGGAGGCGTACGCCCACCAGGACGTGCCGTTCGACCGGCTGGTGGACGAGTTCGCCCCCGAGCGCGACACCAGCAGGACCCCGCTGGTGCAGGCGGCCGTCGTCCTCCAGAACGCCTTCGGCGGGCTGACCGAGTTCGGCGGAATGCCCGCCGAACGGGTGTATGTGCCGCGCGAGTCCGCCCGGTTCGACCTCACCTTCGAGTTCTGGGGTCATGACGGGGGCCTCTCCGGCGAGATGGAGTACAGCACGGATTTGTTTGATGCGGTGTCGGTGGAGCGGTTGTGTCGTCATTGGGTTGAGTTGGCTGGTGTGGTGGTGGGTGGTTCGGGTGGTGT
>NZ_JBIUSY010000014.1:0-147654 GCF_044741565.1 Streptomyces sp. NPDC088147
AACCACCCCACCCAACAGAACACACACACCACCACACCCCAACCACACCACCACAACCCGACCCACACCCAGACACACACCCCAGACACCCCACCCCCCCCCCCCCCCCCCCCCCCCCCCCCCCCCCCCCCCCCCCCCCCACCACCGGCTTATCCGCTTACGGTCGTCCCGCTGCGAGTCGCCGGATCAACGGCGGCCGCTCACAGGGGAGATCGGGGGTGTGCTCGTGCGGCTCGTACCGCTTACGTACGGTGGCTGTTCGTGCGCGACAGGTGAGTCCGGGCGCTGGTGCGACCGGCGCCGGTTCGCGGCGCGCTTCACGGAACCGGCCTCGGCGGACCGCCGGCTGTCCCGCACGCGGAAGCCGCCTGCCGTACCCCCGGCGCACGCCGGAGTGTGCGCACCGTGGCCGTGCCTGATCCCGGCCGTGCCGCGTCCGGGGGCCCGGACCTGCTGCCCGGACTGTTGGCCAAACGCTTCTTCGGCGGATCGCCGCTGGTCGCGGCGGACGGCGCACGACGGCGCGCGCCCTGCCCCACGAACCCGGGCGCGCCGCGGGCGCACGGACCAGGGGGCGCGCACGATGCGCCGGTACGCGCCCCGCCCGGGGCCTTCCCCGGCCGGCCGGCCGCCCCGCTCTTCCCGGACGAGCCGGTCGGCGTCCACGCCATCGGTGACCACCCCGTCTCCGTGGGGGCGTACGCCGGAGCGGGGGAGCGTCATGTCCGAGCGAGGCGGCCCACGGGCGATAGGCATGGCGGTGGCCCCCGCACTCGACGGCCCGCCCTGCGCGTGCCCGCGCCGGGGACCGCTGCGCGCGCCGCTCGCCGCACCGGCCTTCGCCGTACGTACCGCCGCCCGGTGCGCCCACCTCCTCTCCGTACCGGCCCGGCGCGGAGAAGCCCGCAGATCCCCCGGGGCCGCCGTCGGCGGAGCCGCCACCGGGCGCACCACCGCCCGCGCCCCGGAGGCCCTGTCCCGCACGTCCGTACCGGCGGGCCGCCTGCCCGGCCGTGACGCCCTCGCCGTCCCCGCCCTCGCCGTCCCCGCCCTCGTCTCCGCTCGCGGAGACGCCGCGCCCGGACCCCTCGCCCCTGCCACCGTCGCCCCCTCGCGGGTGCCGGCGCACCCCTTGAGCCCTCAGCACCACCTCGTGAAGGAGAAGCCAGAGATGACTCCGCAATCCGCACCACGGGCCGCAGCGGCGGCCCCCGCACCGGCCCGCCGGCACAGAGGAGCCGCGCGATGAGGGTCCTGCTGCTCGGTGCCAACGGTTTCCTCGGCCGCTTCGTGGCCGACCGGCTGCTCGCCGACCCCGCCGTCCACCTCACCGCGCTCGGCCGGGGCGACGACGCCGACGTACGGTTCGATCTCGCGGGCGGCAGCCCGGGAGCGCTCACCCGCTTCCTGGACGCCGTCCACCCCGGGGTCATCATCAACTGCGCCGGAGCCACCCGGGGCGGCGCGCGCGAGCTGACCCGGCACAACACGGTCGCCGTCGCCACCGTCTGCGAGGCCCTGCGCCGCAGCCGCTGCGGTGCCCGGCTCGTCCAGCTCGGCTGCGCCTCCGAGTACGGCCCGTCCCAGCACGGTTCGTCCACCGCCGAGGACGCCGTACCGCGCCCCGGCGGCCCGTACGGCGTGAGCAAGCTCGCCGCGTCCGAGCTGGTGCTCGGGTCCGGGCTCGACGCGATCGTGCTCCGGGTCTTCTCGCCCGTGGGCCCCGGCACCCCCGCGGGCTCGCCGCTCGGCCGGCTCGCCGAGGCGATGCGCCGCGCCATGCAGTCGGGCGACGGTGAGCTGAAGCTCGGCGGCCTGGGGGTGCAGCGCGACTTCGTCGACGTACGCGACGTGGCGCGCGCCGTGCACGCCGCCTCGCTCTCCGCCGCCCAGGGCGTCGTCAACATCGGCACCGGACGCGCGGTCAGGCTGCGGGACGCCGCCGCCGTACTGGCGAGGGTCGCGGGGTACGCGGGCGCCCTGCACGAACTGGACCTGCCCCCCGGGCCGATGCGGGCCGGCCACGCCACCGTCGGCGCCCCCCGGGGCGAGACCGCGCCGGAACAGCTGGGCGCGGGCCCGTTCCCGTACCCCGACGGCTGCGGCAGCTGGCAGCAGGCCGACGTACGGACCGCACGTGACCGGCTCGGCTGGCGGCCCCGGATCAATCTGGAGGAGTCACTCGCCGATATCTGGATGGAGGCGGCGTGCCGTATCTGACCAGACCCGGCGGCCGGCTCTCCGCCACCGAGGAGGGCCGGCTCGGCATCGGCGTTCCCGGGTACGCGCACCCGCTGCTCGCGCCGGTCGAGTGGGCCGAACTGACCCGCCCGGGAACCCCGCTGCACTGGGCCGTCCTCAATGTCGCGGACGGCCCCGGCGACCGGCCCGACCCGCACTGTCTGGCGGCGGCGGGCCGGCTCACCAACGCGGGGTCCAGGGTGCTCGGCCATCTCGACCTGGCGTACGGCACCCGCCCCGCCGGGGAACTGGTCTCCGACGCCCGGCGGTTTCTCGACTGGTACCGCGTGGACGGCTTCTTTCTCGACCGGTGCCCGGCGGGCCGCGCCGACCTGCCGGCGCTACGCCGGACGACGGCGGACCTCGGGGCGGTGCTCGACGGCGGGTTCGTCGTGCTGGGCCAGGGGGTCCATCCGTACCCCGGATACGCGGAGGTCGCCGACCAGTTGGTGACCTTCCGCGGCCGGTGGGCGGATTACCGCTGGTCGCAGGCGGCGGCGTGGACGGCCGACCACCCGCCGGAGCGCTTCGCCCATCTCGTCCACGGGGTGCCGCGCGGTCATCTGGAGGAGGCGATACGGATCGCGCGCTGGCAGGGCGCCGGCACGATCTTCTTCACCGACCGCACGGACCTTACGGACGGCACCGACCGCACCGACCGCACCGACCGCGTCGACACGGGTGATGGCGTCGGCCCGAGCCCGCGCAACGGGGCACGCGGTGGATCACGTAACGGGTCATTCGAGACACTGCCCGGCTTCTGGGACGAAATCGTCTCGCGAGTCGGACCAGGTGTCTCGGAATGAGAAGGGCCGTGGCAGTGTTACAGGCAGAACAACCGTACTGATTGACCGACCAACCCCCTTGTTGAGGTCCCTGTGTCGCTGCCACCCCTGGTCGAGCCCGCTGCCGAGCTCACCGTCGACGAGGTCCGCAGGTACTCCCGTCACCTGATCATCCCGGACGTCGGGATGGACGGGCAGAAGCGGCTGAAGAACGCGAAGGTGCTGTGTGTGGGGGCCGGTGGCCTCGGCTCCCCGGCTCTGATGTACCTGGCCGCGGCCGGTGTCGGCACGCTCGGCATCGTGGAGTTCGACGAGGTCGACGAGTCGAACCTGCAGCGTCAGATCATCCACAGCCAGGCCGACATCGGCCGGTCCAAGGCCGCGTCCGCGCGTGACTCCGTCCTCGGAATCAACCCCTATGTGAATGTGATCCTTCACGAAGAGCGGCTCGAGGCCGAGAACGTGATGGACATCTTCTCGCAGTACGACCTGATCGTGGACGGCACGGACAACTTCGCCACCCGCTATCTGGTCAACGACGCCTGCGTGCTGCTGAACAAGCCGTACGTCTGGGGTTCGATCTACCGCTTCGACGGCCAGGCCAGCGTGTTCTGGTCCGAGCACGGCCCCTGCTACCGCTGCCTCTACCCGGAGCCGCCGCCCCCCGGCATGGTTCCCTCCTGCGCCGAGGGCGGCGTGCTGGGCGTTCTCTGCGCGTCCATCGGCTCCATCCAGGTCACCGAAGCGATCAAGGTGCTCACGGGCATCGGCGAGCCGCTGGTCGGCCGGCTGATGATCTATGACGCCCTGGAGATGCAGTACCGCCAGGTCAAGGTCCGCAAGGACCCCGACTGCGCGGTCTGCGGCGAGAACCCCACCGTCACCGAGCTGATCGACTACGAGGCCTTCTGCGGCGTCGTGTCCGAGGAGGCCCAGGAGGCGGCGGCCGGCTCGACGATCACTCCGAAGCAGCTCAAGGAGTGGATCGACGAGAAGGAGAACATCGAGATCATCGACGTGCGCGAGCCGAACGAGTACGAGATCGTCTCGATCCCCGGCGCCAAGCTGATCCCGAAGAACGAGTTCCTGATGGGCAGCGCCCTGGAGACCCTGCCGCAGGACAAGAAGATCGTCCTGCACTGCAAGACGGGTGTCCGCAGTGCGGAAGTCCTCGCGGTGCTGAAGTCCGCGGGCTTCTCGGACGCGGTGCACGTCGGCGGCGGAGTCATCGGCTGGGTCAACCAGATCGAGCCGGAGAAGCCGGTCTACTGAGACCCGGCGCACCGACCGGAACACCGATACGGGTGAAGGGGCCGACGTTCCTACGTCGGCCCCTTCGTCGTACGCGGCCGGGTCCCGAATCGAGCGGCCGGCCCCGGATCCCGCGACGGGCGGCCGGTCCCGGGTCCCGCCACGCGCGGCCGGTCCCGCCACGCGCGGCCGGTCCCGCCACGCGCGGCCGGTCCCGCCACGCGCGGCCGGTCCCGCCACGCGCGGCCGGTCCGGGTCTCGCTGCGCGTGGCCGGTCCCGCGACGAGCAGCGGGTCCTGCTTTACGAGCAGCTCTTCCCGGTGGCCGGGACCGTGCCGTGCAGGAAGTACTCGTCCACCGCGCCGGTGATACAGCGATTGCCCGTGATGTACGCGCCATGGCCCTCGCCCTCGAAGGTGAGCAGGACCCCGACCCCCTTGCCCAGCTCCTCCACCATCCGCCGCGCACCCTCGTACGGCGTCGCCGGATCGCCCTTGCCGCCGACCACCAGGATCGGCGCCGCGCCCGGCGCCGACACCTCCGGAGTCTCGTGCTCCCCGGCCACCGGCCAGTCGGCACACCAGCCGGCCAGATCCCAGGCCAGATACGGGCCGAACACCGGCGACACCCTCCGGAAGTCCGACAGCAGCCGGGACGTGACCTCCGCCGCGGTGACGCGTCCCTTGACGTCCGCGCAGGAGATGGCGCGCTGCGCGTGCTGGGCCGTGCCGTAGCGGCCCTGTGCGTCGCGGTCGTTGTACGCGTCGGCCAGCCGCAGCAGCCCGCTTCCGTCACCGCCCTCGGCCGCGTCCAGCGCGTCGGTCAGAGACGGCCAGCTGCTCTCGCTGTACAGCGGGCTGATGATGCCGGTGAGCGCGAGGCTCTCGGTGAGCCTGCGTCCCGTACCGGTCCGCAGGGGCTCGCGGTCGAGCCGGTCAAGCAGCCGCACCACCCGCGCGGTGCCCACCTGCGCGCTGACACCCCGACTCTTGTAGTAGTTCTCCAGGGCGCGCTGGAAGCCGACCGCCTGGTTGCGGGAGTGCCCCACATAGTCGGCCGTCGGATCGACGACCGCGTCCAGGGTGAACCGTCCGACCTTCGCCGGGAACAAGTGGGCGTAGACACCGCCCAGTTCGGTGCCGTACGAGAAGCCCAGATAGTTGAGCGTGTCGTCGCCGAGCACCTGGCGCATCAGATCCATGTCACGGGCCGCGCTGGTGGTGCCGACATGGGGCAGCAGCGGTCCGGAGCGGCGCGCGCAGTCCGCGCCGAACGCCGCGGAGTCCGCGAGGAAGGACCTCTCCTCGGCCGGGGTGTCGGGGGTCGCGTCGATACGGAGGGACTTCTCCGTCTGCCGGTCGTTCCGGCACACCACACCGGCGCTCTCCGCCACCCCGCGCGGGTCGAAGCCGACCAGGTCGTACCGGGTCCCGAGCGTGGTGAACGAGTCGGCGGCGGTGGGGAGCGCGGCCACGCCCGAGCCGCCGGGGCCGCCGAAGTTGAAGAGGAGCGAGCCGATCCGGCTGGCCTTGTCCTCGGCCTCGGAGCGGATCAGGGCGATCCCGATCGTGTCGCCGGAGGGCGCGGTGTAGTCGAGCGGCGCCCGCATCGTGGCGCACTTCCAGCCGGAACCGGGCGCCTTCGCCGCGCTGCCGCGCGCGGCGCGCGGTGCCTCGCAGCGCTTCCAGTCCAGCCGTTGTCCGGTGAGGGAGGCGGGCAGCGCGGGCACGGGGGCGGAATCCGGCGCGAAGCCGGCGGCCGGGGCGGACGCCGGGGCCGAGGAAGCAGCGGTCGCCTTGGCGTCGGGCGGGGGGTCCTCCGTACCGCTCCCGCACCCGGTGACGGTCAGCAGGAGTGACACCGTGAGCAGGGCGGATATCCGAGTACGGCGAGACATGGCGCAATTCAATCCGGTCCGGCGTGCGAGGACAACCGAGGGCGGCTCGCGCCCGGACGGGGCGGGAATGGCCGTTGTGGGGAGAGCCGTTGGGGCGTGGCCGCCGGCCGGCGTGTCAGCGGCAGACCGTACCCGCGGCCGGCACCTTTCCGTCCAGCAGATAGCCGTTCACCGCCCCCTGGACGCAGGGGTTTCCGCTGTCGTACGAGCCGTGCCCCTGCCCGTGGTACGTGATCTCCGTGCCGACGCCCTTGCCCAGCGCGTCGGCCATCGCCCGCGCACCCGCGTACGGGGTCGCCGGGTCACCGGTGTTGCCGACGATCAGGATCGGCGCCGAGCCCTTCGCGCTGACGTCGGGCGTGGACCACTGCCCCGGCACCGGCCACTTGGTGCAGCTCATCATCCCCCAGCCCAGGAACTCCCCGAAGACCGGCGACGCCTTGCGGAACTCCGGCAGTTTCGCCTCGGTCTGCGCCACCGTGTAACGCTCCTTGGAGTCGGCGCAGTTGATGGCCACGTTGGCGGCCTGGAGGTTGCTGTATCTGCCGTACTGGTCACGGCCGTTCATCGAGTCGGAGAGTGCGAGCAGCAGGGCGCCGCTGCCGCCGTCGGCCTCGTCGAGACCCTGCTCCAGATACGGCCAGAAGTCCTTCGAGTAGAGCGCCTGGGCGATGCCGTTGGTGGCCTGGGTCTGTGTCAGCTTGCGGTCGCCGATACCGGCGATCGGCCGCTTGTCCAGCCGCGCGAGCAGCTTGGTGATGAACCCCTCGATCTCCTTCGGCGTGGAGCCGGGCAGTACGCAGGCGTCGCCCCGCGCGATGCAGTCCTTCGCGAAGTTGTCCAGGGCGAGCTGGAAGCCCTTCGCCTGGCCGAGCGAGCCCTGTTCGGAGTTCTGGGTGGGGTCGACGACGGCGTCGAAGACGGCCCGGCCGACGGACTTCGGATAGAGATGGGCGTAGACACCGCCCAGTTCGGTGCCGTAGGAGATGCCGAAGTAGTACAGCTTGCTGTCGCCGAGGACCTTGCGCATCAGCTCCATGTCGCGGGCCGCGTTGGTCGTACCGACATACGGAAGCGAGCTGCCGGAGTGCTTCTCGCAGGCGGCGGCGAAGGTGGCGAGCCCGTTGGTGAAGGTCTTCACCTCGGCCGGGGTGTCGGGGGTGGAGTCCTGGGCGAAGTACGCGTCGAGCTGTCTGTCGTTCTCGCACTTCACGCCGTCGCTGTCACCGACCCCGCGCGGGTCGAAGCTGACCAGGTCGTAACGGGCGCGGAGCTTCTCGTAGTCCTGCGCGAAGGACGGCAGTCCGGTGATGCCGGACCCCCCGGGGCCGCCGAAGTTGAAGATCAGCGAGCCGATGCGCTGCTTCGTGTCGCGGGCCTTGGCCCGGATCAGTGCCAGATCGATCGTGTCGCCGTCCGGCTTGGCGTAGTCGAGCGGCGCCTTCATGAAGGAGCACTCCCACCGGGCGCCGCCGGGCAGCGGGGAGGGGGCCGTACCGCCGCCCTCCGCGACCGACGGGGCCTTGCACGCCTTCCACTCCAGCCGCTGCGTCGCCAGGTCCTTGGGTCTGTCCGTACTCCGGGTGTTCCCGCCGTGCGAGCTGCCCGGCGCGGAGGTCCCGCCGGTGCCCGAGCATCCCGTGGCGGCCAGCAGGGCGGCGGCGGTGACGGCGGCCAGGGCCGGGGCGCGCCGCGTGGAGAAAGCGGACAGGGCGGACGGGAGGGAGGCGGCGGGGGCGGGGGAGTGTGACATGGACCCATCGTGCGCCCCGGCGGCATGGGCCGCTCGGGGCCGCGGTCCATGCGGGTGGCGCGGCGGGCCGGGTGGGCGGCCGGGCGGCCGACGGCGTCCCCGCGGTGACGGACCGCCCGCTCCGCTCTGGCCAGCCAGCCAGCCAGCCAGCCGGCCCGCTCGCCCGCTCGTCTGTCTAGAGCGCTCCCTTGCGCGTGAGGTGACTGAAGCTCAGCCAGCCGGGCAGCACCGGCAGCCACAGTGTCAGCAGCCGGTAGAGCAGCACGGCGGGCGCGGCGACCTCCTTCGGCAGTCCGACCGCCAGCAGACCCAGCGTCAGCGCGCCCTCGACCGCGCCCACACCGCCCGGCGTCGGCGCCGCCGAGCCCAGCGCGTTGCCCGCCAGGAAGACCACCGCGATGCTCGCGTAGCTGAGCTGCTGGTTGCCGTTGTCGAACGCCCGGATCGAGGCGTCCAGGCACATCACGAACACACCCGTCAGCAGCAGCATCCCGCCGATGCCGGTGAGCAGCTTCATCGGCCGCTGGAGTACGTCGAGCATGCGGGGCACCACCCCGGCGAACAGCGAGCGCAGCCGCGTGACGAGGAACTTCCGCAGGAACGGGATCGCCGTCACGACCAGCACCAGCACGGCGACCGTCAGCAGACCCGCGATCACCGTCCTGGACGGGGTGAGCGACGCCGACTTCTCCGTACCGGTGAGATAGCCGAAGGACAGCAGCAGCAGGATGTGCGCCCCGAGCCCGAAGAGCTGCGACGCGCCGACACTGGCGACGGCGAGCCCCGGGCGCACCCCCGCGCGCTGGAGGAAGCGCGTGTTCAGCGCCACACCGCCGACCGCGGCGGGCGTGACGATCTTGACGAAGGAACCGGCGACCTGCGCGACGACCGTACGCCGGAAGGGCACCCGTTCCGGTACGAAGCCCAGCAGGCTCATCGCCGCCGCGACGTAGCTGAGCGCCGAGAACGCCACGGCCGCGGCCACCCAGCCCCAGTGCGCCTGGCTGATCACCGAGCCGAAGTCCACCTGCGTGATGGTGGTGAGCAGGAAGTACGCGGCGACGGCCCCGGCGATGAAACTGAGCAGCGTACGGGGCTTGATCCGCTCCAGCCGGACCGGCTCGACCGGCGCCTGCGGCCTGATCCGCAGCACCTGCTTGCGCATCTGGGAGAGCAGATCCTCCTCGCGCGCCTCGTCGAGAGCCTCGTCTATGGCCCGCTTCTCCGCCTGCTTCTCCGCGCGCAGGGATCTTCGTACGGCCTTGCGGTCACCGTCCACGGCGGCGGCCTCCGCCACCTTGGCGCGCTTGTTCGCCTCGGACGCCTCCAGCACCGCCTCGCGCTCGCGCTGCGACCGCTCGCGGGCGAGCCGGCGCAGCGTCGCGCGCGTGGAGCGGCTGAGCGCGATCGGCTGGAGCAGCGGCAGACAGTCGGCGATGGCGTCGGGGCCGAGGACCTCGACCGCCGCGGCCACCGAGCGCTCCGCGCCCACCCGCAGACCCATCGTGGTGAGCAGCTGGGCGGTGTCCATCCGCAGCACCAGATCGCCCGCGGCGATCTCGCCGCCGCGCAGCTCGGTGAGGATCACCTTGCCGGAGCGGTCCACCAGCAGCGCGTCGCCGGTGAGCCTGCGGTGCGCGATCCGGCGCGACTGGAGCGCCTTGACCTGCCGCCAGGCGCCCCGTACCAGCTCGTCGGTGATCTCCTCGTCCGGCAGCGAGTCCAGGGACCGGCCGCCCAGGTGCTCGTACACGAGCATGACCGCGTCGGGGCCCAGCTCCGAGGTGGCGATCAGCTTGGGGGCGTTGGCCCCGGCGGCGATGGCCGCGTAGGCGAGCAGCGCTTCCTGTTCGAGCGCCTGGCGCAGGGAGGGGATGGATCTGCGGGTGGTGATGGAGCGCAGCGTCAGCTGGCGCCAGACCCGGTAGAAGAAGCCCTGGGCCTGCTGTTCGCGGTCGACGACGGTGACATCGAGCGGCGGGCCGTCCTCCAGGGAGACCAGATAGCGACGGCCCCGGTCGCCCTGCTCGGCGGAGTCGGCGGCGTCCTCGGCGCGCATCGCGCTGACCGGACGGAAGCCGACATGGCGCAGACCCGCCATCAGGGTCTGCCCGGTGGGGCGTACGTTGGGCGAGCCGACCGTGTAGAGCGTGCCGTACGCCACGCTCCAGCCGATCAGTACGGTCAGGATGATCGAGAACGGTGTGGTGTAGCCCGCGACCAGCATCGCGAAGGCGTCGAGCAGCAGCACCACCCACAGCACGACCCGCCACCGGGGTCTGCGTGCCATCCCGACGGCCGTCATATACGCGATGACGGGCGCCAGATAGCCGTGGACGGGGTCGGTGAGCCCGGTGCCCGCCTGGGGACGGGTCAGCGCGTCCTGGATCGACTCCGGGGCGGCTCTGGCGACCCACAGGTCGATGGCGAGGGTGACGCCGTGTGCCAGGACGGCGGCGAGCACCCCGTCGGCGATCCGCAGTCCGTCGCGTTTGATCAGCCGTTCGATCGCGAAGGCGACCGGGACGAGCAGCACGGCGATGCTCGACACCAGACCGGCCACCTTGACCATCAGGTCGGGGGCCTGGCCCGTGCCCTTGCTGATGTCCTGTTCCAGACCGGAGGTCGTGCCGTGGGCGAAGGCGGAGAGCCCGAGGACGAGCGCGATGGCGAGGACGCCGATGAGCAGACGCAGCAGGTCGGAGGGGCGGTGGACACGGGCCGAGAGCAGCGGCTCGTCGCCTGAGACACGGTCGGCGCGGACGGCGCCCGTGCCGCCGTCATGGGGCTCGCCGGCGGGGCCGGTGCCCGGGGTGGAGCCGGTGTGGTCCACGTCCGGGCGCGACTCGGCGCCAGAGGTGGGCGTCGCCGCCGGAGGCCGCACGTCCCGCTCCTCTGCCGAATCCGTCTCTTCTTGATCTCGTATCACCAGTCACCGCCGGGATGATGGTGGCACGAGCCGCCGACAGACGGGGGCATCAGGGTGCATTGCGGGGACCTCGGGCGCGCGAGATGCGTCTCTTTGTGTGCGTACGTACATACGGTGACCGCGCGTACACGCTCCGATGAGCGGTCGCGGCCGGACCGCCGGGGCGGGTGGGGCTGTCGGTGGGGTGCGGCAGGATGGACGGGATGAGGAGCGAAGGCGAGGCGGCGGGTGGGACGGCCGACGAGATGGCGCGGCTGCCCGATTACGCCGAGCGCGTGCTGGACGTGGCCGAGCTGATCCCGCCCGGCCGGGTCATGACCTACGGCGATGTCGCGGAGTGGCTCGGCGAGGGCGGACCGCGCCAGGTCGGCCGGGCGATGGCGCTCTACGGCAGCGCCGTGCCGTGGTGGCGTGTGGTCAGGTCCGACGGAGTGCTGCTGCCGGGACACGAGCTGAGGGCGCTGGACCACTACCGCGAGGAGGGCACGCCCCTGCGCGAGGCCGCGCGGAGCGCGGAAGGGCATATGCCGCGCCTGGATATGAAGCGGGCGCGGTGGGACGGCGCGGACGGCGCGGACGAGGGCGAGGGGACTCACATATGACAGCTTCCGCCATTCGGGCGGGCGACGGGTGGTGCGCCGCCCCCGCGGCTGCCCGTGAGGGCGACGGAGCGGAGCGCGTCGCAGGACCGGCCGCCGCGGGCGGAACGGAGCGCATGCGTCCCGGTCGCCCGGCGGCGTAGCGTCACCGGCACGCGCCACCCGCGCCCCGGCCGGGGCACGGGTCACCGTCAGCGCCTCCGGCACCGTCACCACCAGCACCTTCTCCAGGACCGGCGAACCACGTGAGCTCCTCCTCTTCCACCGGACGTACCCCGCACCGTCGGGTACGGCAGCGGACCCCGGGCGCGTACCGGCTGGTGCGTACCCCGCCGGTCCCGGTGGATCCTCCTTGGCTGGACGCAGCGCAGCGCGGGGTGGTTGACCACGAGACCGGACCGTTGCTTGTGCTGGCCGGCCCCGGTACGGGCAAGACCACCACGCTCGTGGAGTCGGTCGCCGCACGGGTCGGCCGGGGCGCCGATCCCGAACGGATCCTGGTGCTGACCTTCAGCCGCAAAGCCGCCGTGGAACTGCGCGACCGGATGGCGGTCCGGCTCGGCGGCAGGCGAGGCCCGCAGGCGACCACCTTCCACTCCTTCTGTTACGCCCTGATCCGCGCCCACCAGGAGGCCGAACTCTTCACCGAACCTCTACGGCTGCTCTCCGGTCCCGAGCAGGACGTCGCCGTACGCGATCTCCTCGCGGGCCAGCTCGATCTGGAGCGGGCGGGGCGCGGGCGCGTCCGGTGGCCGGACGAGCTGCGGGCGTGCCTCACCACGCGCGGCTTCGCCGACGAGGTACGGGCCGTGCTCGCCCGCAGCCGGGAACTGGGCCTCGGCCCCGACGCGCTGGCCGCGTTCGCGCGGCGCACGGGCCGTCCCGACTGGTCGGCGGCGGCGGCCTTCCTCGCCGAGTATCTGGACAACCTGGACATGCAGGGGGTGCTCGACTACGCGGAGCTGGTCCACCGCGCGGTGCTGCTCGCGGGCCGCCCGGACGTCGGGGCGCGGTTGACGGAGCGGTACGACGCGGTGTTCGTCGACGAGTACCAGGACACCGACCCGGCGCAGGTCCGGCTGTTGCGCGCGCTCGCGGGCCGGGGGCGCACGCTGGTCGCGTTCGGCGATCCGGACCAGTCGATCTACGCCTTCCGGGGCGCCGATGTGAACGGCATCCTCGACTTCCCGTACGCCTTCCCCCGGCGGGACGGACGGCCGGCGCCGGTGGAGGTCCTCACCACCTCCCGGCGCTCCGGTGATCACCTGCTGACGGCGACCCGGTTGCTGACCCGCCGTATGCCGCTACCCCGGCTGCCCGCAGAGAAGGTACGGACGCACCGCGAGCCGGCGGCGGTGCGTACGGGCGGTTCCGTCGAGGCGTACACGTTCCCCACGCCGTCGACGGAGCTGGACAACATCGCGGACATCCTGCGCCGCGCGCATCTGGAGGACGGCGTTCCGTGGCGTGACATGGCGGTGCTGGTACGTGCGGGCGGCCGTACGATCCCGTCGATCAGGCGCGCTCTGACCTCGGCGGGCGTGCCTCTGGAGATCGACGGCGACGACCTTCCCCTGCGCCATGAACCGGCGGTGGCGCCGCTGCTGACGGCGCTGCGGGCGGTGGCGGAGGCGGCGATCCGCCGACCGTCGCGGGACGAGGAGGGCGAGGAGGTACGCGGGGAGGACGTACGCGGCGCGGAGATACGGGGGGAGGAGGTACGCGGCGCGGAGGTACGCGGCGAGGACGTACAGGGCGAGGAGGTACAGGGGGAGGGCGCGGCGGAGGAGGAGGCCGCGCCCGAGCCACGAGGCGACACCGGGGCGGATTCCGCCTCTGCCGGGCCCGTCTCCGGCGAGTCCGGCGCTGACTCCGCCGGTGATTCCGCCGATGCCGATCCCGCGTCTGCCGATCCCGCTTCTGCCGAGTCCGCGTCTGCCGAGCCCGCGTCTGCCGAGCCCGCCGCTCCCGTCACCTCCTGGCTCGACGTCGAGACCGCTCTCGTGCTCCTCACCTCTCCCCTCGGCGGCATGGACGCCGCCGATCTGCGCCGGCTCGGGCGGGCGCTGCGCGACGAGGAGCGGGCCGGCGGCAACCGGCTCCCCGCCGCGTCGGACGCGCTGCTCGCGCGGGCGCTCGCCGAGCCCGAGCGGCTGGTGGCGCACGACCCCGCGTACGCCCGGGGCGCACAGCGGCTCGGCGCGCTGCTGCGCAAGGCGCGCGAGCTGCTCGAAGGCGGCGGCACCGCCGAGGAAGCCCTCTGGGAGCTGTGGGACGGCACCCCTTGGCCGGGCAGGCTCGAACGCTCCGCGTTGCGCGGCGGCGCGGGCGGCCGTAACGCCGACCGCGATCTCGACGCCGTATGCGCCCTCTTCGACACCGCCGCGCGCGCGGAGGAGCGCACCGGCGGCAGGGGCGCGCTGAACTTCCTGGAGGAGCTCGACGCCCAGGACATCGCCGCCGACACCCTCAGCCGCCGGGCCGTGCGCCCCGACGCCGTACGGCTGATGACGGCGCACCGCTCGAAGGGGCTCGAATGGCGCCTCGTTGTCGTCGCCGGCGTGCAGGAGGGGCTCTGGCCCGACCTGCGGCGGCGCGGTTCCCTCCTGGAGGCGGACAGGATCGGCCGCGACGGACTGGCCGAGCCGCTGTCCCCCGGCGCGCTTCTCACGGAGGAGCGCAGGCTGTTCTACGTGGCCGCGACCCGCGCCCGCGACCGGCTGGTCGTGACCGCCGTCAAGGCCCCGGCCGACGACGGCGACCAGCCCTCGCGCTTCCTCACCGAACTCGGCGTGGAGCCCAGGGACATCACCGGCCGCCCCCGCCGCCCGCTCGCCGTCGCCCCGCTCGTCGCCGAACTGCGCGCCACCACCGTCGACCCGGAGGCGTCCCCGGCGCTCCGTGACGCCGCCGCCCGCCGGCTCGCCAGGCTCGCGGCGCTCAGCGACGAGGACGGCCAGGCGCTCGTGCCGGCCGCGCATCCGCACCGCTGGTGGGGCCTGTACGAGCCGACCCACAGCACGGTCCCGCTCCGCGACCGCGACCAGCCCGTCGCGCTCTCCGGCAGCGCCCTCGACCAACTGGCGAACACCTGCGCACTCCAGTGGTTCCTGGGGCGCGAGGTGAAGGCCGACGCGCCCGCCACGGCCGCCCAGGGGTTCGGCAACGTCGTCCATGTCCTGGCCGACGAGGTGGCCTCCGGCCGTACCCCCGCCGATCTCGACGTCCTGATGGAGCGGCTGGACTCCGTATGGGACGCGCTCGCCTTCGACGCCCCCTGGAAGTCCCAGCAGGAGAAGACACAGGCGCGGGTCGCGCTCGAACGCTTCCTGCGCTGGCACGTCATGGACCGCGGCCGTACGCCCGCCGCCACGGAGCACGGATTCGACGTCACCCTGGAAGCGGGCGCGTACGAGGTACGTATCCGGGGCTCCATGGACCGCGTCGAGAAGGACGCGGAAGGCCGCGCCTATGTCGTCGACTTCAAGACCGGCAAGCAGGCCCCGACCAAGGACGAGGTCGCCCACCACCCCCAGCTCGCCGTCTACCAGCTGGCGGTACGCGAAGGCGCGCTGGACGAGGTCTTCGACGGCCGCCGCCCGGAGCCGGGCGGCGCGGAACTCGTCCAGCTGCGCCAGGCCGCGCCCAAGAAGGAGGGCGGCGAGGATCTCCCCAAGGTCCAGGCCCAGGAGCCGCTGGGAGGGGAGTGGGTCGGTGAGCTCCTGACCACGGCGGCGGGCCGCGTACTCGACGAACGCTTCACCCCCACGACCGGCCAGCACTGCGCCCACTGCGCGTTCCGCGCGTCGTGCAGCGCGCAGCCGGAGGGGCAGCAGGTCGTGGAATGAGGATCGACCCGTGTCCTGAAGGGGCCCGGCAGTTGGACTCCGGACTCCTCGGGCCGCCGGTGACTGCCGGCCGGTGCCCGGCGCGTGCTCGACGAGTACGAGGTGGACGGCGAGACCATCGGCGTCGTCGTCATCAAGGCCGGCCGCGTCGCCTGGGGCCCTGCCCGCGACGTCGCGTCACCTGAGGCCGTGCCCGCGACGTCGCGTCGCCTGAGGCCCGTGCCCGCGAGGCCGCGTCGCCTGAGGCCCGTGCCCGCGAGGCCGCGTCGCCTGAGGCCCGTGCCTGCGAGGCCGCGTCGCGCTGAGGCCCGTGCCTGCGAGGCCGCGTCGCGCTGAGGCCCGTGCCCGCGACGTCGCGTCGCCTGAGGCCCGTGCCCGCGAGGCCGCGTCGCGCTGAGGCCCGTGCCTGCGAGGCCGCGTCGCGCTGAGGCCCGTGCCCGCGACGTCGCGTCGCCTGAGGCCCGTGCCCGCGAGGCCGCGTCACCTGAGGCCCGTGCCCGCGAGGCCACCCCATCCCGCTGTCAGTGGTGCCGGATAGCCTCCCTGAGGTGTCCGTACATCTCACCGATCCCGAGCAGCTCAAGGAGCTTCTCGGGATTCCCTTCACCCCGGAGCAGACGGCCTGCATCACGGCGCCGCCCGCTCCGCAGGTCATCGTGGCCGGAGCCGGTTCCGGCAAGACGACGGTGATGGCCGCCCGGGTGGTGTGGCTGGTGGGCAGCGGACAGGTCGCCCCCGAACAGGTCCTCGGGCTGACGTTCACGAACAAGGCGGCGGGCGAGCTGGCCGAGCGGGTGCGCACGGCGCTCGTACGGGCCGGAGTCACCGACCCCGACGCCATCGACCCCGAGAACCCTCCCGGCGAGCCCAGCATCTCCACGTACCACGCCTTCGCGGGGCGGCTGCTCACCGACCACGGCCTGCGCATCGGTCTGGAGCCGACCGCCCGGCTGCTCGCGGACGCCACCCGCTTCCAGCTCGCCGCACGGGTGCTGCGGGACGCGCCGGGACCGTATCCGGCGCTGACCAAGACACTTCCCGCGCTGGTCAGCGATCTGCTCGCGCTCGACGCCGAGCTGGCCGAACACCTGGTCGGGCCCGCGCGGCTCGGCGCGTACGACACCGACCTGCTGCGCACCCTGGAGGGCGCGCGCCTCAGCAACGCCGAGCTGCGCAAGGTCCCGGAGACCGCCGTCGCCCGTGGCGAACTCCTCGAACTGGTCGGGCGCTACCGCGCCGCCAAGAGCACCCGCGATCTCCTCGACTTCGGCGACCAGATCGCCCTCTCCGCCCAGCTCGCCACCACCAGACCCGAGGTCGGGGCCCTGCTCCGGGACGAGTTCCGGGTCGTCCTGCTCGACGAGTACCAGGACACGTCGGTCGCGCAGCGGCTCCTGCTCTCCGGGCTCTTCGGCGGCGGCACGGGACACGCGGTCACCGCCGTCGGCGACCCCTGCCAGGCGATCTACGGCTGGCGCGGCGCCTCCGTCGCCAACCTGGACGACTTCCCGGCCCACTTCCCGTACGCCGACGGCCGCCCGGCCGCCCGCTTCTCCCTCAGTGAGAACCGCCGCAGCGGCGGCCGTCTGCTGGACCTCGCCAACGGCCTCGCACGGCCGCTGCGCGCGATGCACGAGGGCGTGGAGGCGCTGCGCCCCGCGCCCGGCGCCGAGCGCGACGGCGGGGTGCGCTGCGCGCTGCTCCGTACGCACGCGGAGGAGATCGACTGGCTCGCGGACTCGATCGCCCATCTGGTGCGCACGGGCAAGGAACCCGCCGAGATCGCCGTGCTGTGCCGAACGGCCGGAGACTTCCCGGAGATCCAGGGCGCCCTGGTGGCCCGGGATGTGCCCGTCGAGGTCGTCGGCCTCTCGGGGCTGCTCCATCTCCCCGAGGTGGCCGACCTCGTGGCGATGTGCGAGGTCCTCCAGGATCCCGGCGCCAACGCCTCCCTCGTACGGCTGCTCACCGGCCCGCGCTGGCGCATCGGCCCGCGCGATCTGGCGCTGCTCGGCCGCCGGGCCCGGCTGCTGGTCCACCGGGGTACGGGCGCCGACGGGGACGACGACCCCGACGCGCGGCTCGCCGCGGCGGTCGAGGGCACCGACCCCGCGGAGGTGATCTCGCTCGCCGACGCCCTGGACACCTTCCTGGAGCAGGCGGGCGCGCCGGAGGACGGACTGCCCTTCTCCGCCGCCGCCCGGGTCCGGTTCGCCCGGCTCGCCACAGAACTGCGCGAGCTGCGCCGGTCGCTCGCGGACCCCCTGATGGACGTCCTGCACCGCGTCCTGGCCACGACCGGACTGGAGGTCGAGCTCTCCGCCTCCCCGCACGCGCTGGCCGCCCGCCGCCGCGAGACGCTGGGCAACTTCCTCGACATCGCCGCGTCGTTCGCGGCGCTCGACGGCGAGGCCGGGCTGCTGGCCTTCCTGGCGTTCCTGCGTACGGCCGCGCAGTACGAGAAGGGCCTGGACAACGCGCTGCCCGGCGGCGAGAACACGGTGAAGGTCCTCACCGCCCACAAGTCCAAGGGGCTGGAGTGGGATGTCGTCGCCGTGCCGGGGCTGGTCGCCGGACAGTTCCCCAACGGCAAGGCGCGCGAGTCCTGGACGTCCCAGCCCAAGGTCCTCCCGCACGCGCTGCGCGGGGACGCGCCGACCCTGCCGGAGATCACGTCCTGGGACGCGAAGGGCCTCAAGTCCTTCAAAGAGGCCATGAAGGCGCACCAGCACACCGAGGAGCTGCGCCTCGGCTATGTCACCTTCACCCGCCCGCGCTCGCTGCTGCTCGGCTCGGGCCACTGGTGGGGGCCCACGCAGAAGCGGCCGAGGGGCCCGTCCGATTTCCTGCACGCCCTGTACGACCACTGCGTGGCGGGCTTCGGCGAGATCGAGGCGTGGGCGGACGAACCGGAGGAGTCGGAGGACAACCCGGCCCTGCGGACGGAGGGCGTCTCCCACGCCTGGCCGCTGCCGCTGGACGGGCCGTCGCTGACCCGCAGGCGCGCGGCGGCGGACACGGTGCTGTCGTATCTGGAGGAGCTGGAGGATCTGGGGAGCGACGGAGGCGGGCGGGCCGAGTCGGCGGGTGCGGTGGGGGCGGCCGAGCGCGATGAGCCGGCCGACCTGAATGAGCCCGACAATGAGCCCGACGACGCGGAGCTGTACGCATACGAACCGGAGCCGGACGAACCGGATCTCGCCGAGCCGTTCGATGGTGAGTCGCCGGACGAGGACCCCTTCCGCGCTAACGCCGATGCCGACCCGTCGGGCGGGGATCTGTCCGACGGGGATCTGTCCGATGCCGACCTGTCCGCCGCCGATCTGTCCGACTGGGACGCCTGGACGACTGCCCCCGCCTCCGCTCCCGCCTCCGCTCCCGCCCCCGCTTCCGGCGCCCCCGGCGCCGACTCCACGGCCGCCGTTCCCGGTCCCCGGCAGGCCGGGCGGACCCCCTCCGGCCACCCGCGCCTCACCCCGGAAGAGAGCCGCACCCTCGCTTCCTGGGACCGCGATCTCGACGCCCTCGCCGGTGAGCTGAGCCGTGCCCGCGCGACCGTCCGCGACGTCCCCGTACCGCCGTCGCTCTCCGCCTCCCAGCTGCTGCGGCTCGCCGCCGACCCCGACGGCTTCGCCCAGGAGCTGGCCCGGCCCATGCCGCGTCCGCCACGGCCCGCCGCCCGCAGGGGCACGCGGTTCCACGCCTGGGTGGAGTCGCGGTTCGAGGAACTGCCGCTCCCGATGCTCGGCCCCGACGAGCTGCCCGGCGGCGAGGACGACGAGCCGGAGATCGTGGACGAACGTGATCTGGCCACGCTCAAGGAGGCGTTCGAGCTCACGCCGTACGCCCGGCGCACGCCGTACCGCGTGGAGGAACCGTTCCAGTTCACCCTCGCGGGCCGGGTGATCAGGGGCCGTATCGACGCCGTCTACCGCTATGCCCACACCGACCCCGCGACCGGCGCGGAGACCTTCACATACGAGATCGTCGACTGGAAGACCGGCCGTGCGGGGACGGCGGACCCCCTCCAGCTCGCCGTCTACCGGCTGGCCTGGGCCGAGCGGCACGGCCTCCCGACCGCCGCGGTCATGGCGACGTTCCTGTACGTGAGGACCGGGGAGGTCGTCCGTCCCGGCCGTCTCCCCGGCCGCCCGGAGCTGGAGCGGCTCCTCACCGAAGCCGAGGCCGAAACCGAGGCCGAAACCGGGGCAGAGGTCTCAAGCGGCCCGAGCGGGCCCGACCCGGGGCGCACGCGCGAGACCCGGGACACACCCACGGACGAGCGATCCTCACAACCGGCAGACGGGAGGGCAGTCTGAGCCCGTTAGGCTCGACATCATGAGCGACACCCCGGACAGCGTCGTCCGTACGTACATCCAGACCCACCGCGCCGCCTTCCTCGCCGACCTCGCCGACTGGCTGCGCATCCCCTCCGTGTCCGCCGACCCCGACCACGACGCTGACGTGCGGCGCAGTGCCGACTGGCTCGCCGCGAAGCTCAAGGAGACCGGGTTTCCGGTCACCGAGATCTGGGACACCCCGGGCGCCCCCGCCGTCTTCGCGGAGTGGCCCTCCGAGGACCCGGACGCCCCGACCGTGCTGGTCTACGGCCACCACGACGTCCAGCCCGCCGCCCCCGAGGACGGCTGGCACACCGACCCCTTCGAGCCGGTCGTACGGGACGGCCGTATGTACGCGCGCGGAGCCGCCGACGACAAGGGGCAGGTGTTCTTCCACACACTGGGCGTACGAGCGCATCTCGCCGCCACCGGCCGCACCACCCCCGCCGTCCACCTCAAGCTCCTCGTCGAGGGCGAGGAGGAATCGGGCTCCCCGCACTTCCGCGCGCTGGCCGAGGAGCGGGCCGGCCGCCTCGCCGCCGACGTCGTGATCGTCTCGGACACGGGCATGTGGTCGGCGGACGCCCCGACCGTCTGCACCGGCATGCGCGGGCTCGCCGACTGCGAGATCGAGCTGTACGGCCCGGACCAGGACGTCCACTCCGGTTCCTTCGGCGGAGCGGTCCCGAACCCGGCCACCGTCGCCGCCCGGCTCGTCGCAGCCCTGCACGACGAGCACGAGCGGGTCACGGTCCCCGGCTTCTACGACGGTGTGGCCGAACTCACCGAGGCCGAGCGCGCCCTGATCGCGGAGCTGCCCTTCGACGAGGAGGAGTGGCTGCGTACGGCGATGTCGCACGGCACCCTCGGCGAGGCGGGCTTCTCCACCCTGGAGCGGGTCTGGGCCCGCCCGACCGCCGAGGTCAACGGCATCGGCGGGGGCTACCAGGGGCCGGGCGGCAAGACGATCATCCCGTCCTCCGCCCAGCTGAAGCTCTCGTTCCGGCTGGTCGCGGGCCAGGACCCGGACCGTATCGAGCGGTCCGTACGCGACTGGGCCGAGGCCAGGATCCCGGCCGGCATCCGGCACAGGATCAGCTTCGGCGCGGCCACGCGCCCCTGTCTGACCCCGCTGGACCACCCCGCGCTCCAGTCGGTCGTACGGGCCATGGGCCGCGCCTTCGGGCAGAAGATCCGCTTCACCAGGGAGGGCGGATCAGGACCGGCCGCCGACCTCCAGGACGTGCTCGGTGCCCCGGTGCTGTTCCTGGGCATCTCCGTACCGTCGGACGGCTGGCACGCGCCGAACGAGAAGGTCGAGCTCGACCTGCTCCTCAAAGGTGCGGAGACGACCGCCCACCTCTGGAGCGAGCTCGCGGGCCCCGGGCCGGAGTCCGCCGGCACGGGGCCGGAGCTTGCCGGCCGCGGGCCCGAGCCTGCCGTCTCCGCGCCCGAGTTTGCCGCCCCGGGGTCCGGGACAGGACCCGCGCGTTGAGCGCCCCGCCCGGTCCCGTCGGCCCCGCCACATACTCCGCTGACCAGAAACCCAATCCATCCGGGGGAGTTGGAAGTACCTGTGAGCACCATCAACGGTGACGCCATCGCACACCGACCCATCGGCCTCACCGCCCCCAGCGGTATCGACCGCGCGGCACACCACCGTCTCGACGAGGCATGGCTGGCGGCGGCCTGGAGCCATCCGACGACCCGCGTCTTCGTGGTGTCGGGCGGCCAGGTGCTGATCGACGACACCCCTGACGGGCGTACCGAACTGGTCATGACCCCGACCTTCGAGGCGCCCCTCACCGAGACCCACCGCTACTTCCTCGGTACGGACGAGGACGGCGTCCGCTATTTCGCGCTCCAGAAGGACTCGCTCCCGGGACGCATGGACCAGTCGGCGCGGCCCGCGGGGCTGCGCGAGGCCGGGATGCTGCTCTCCGCGCGCGACGCGGGTCTGATGGTGCACGCCGTGGCACTGGAGAACTGGCAGCGGCTGCACCGCTTCTGCTCCCGCTGCGGCGAGCGCACCGTGATCGCGGCGGCCGGCCATATCCGCCGCTGCCAGGCCTGCGGCGCCGAGCACTACCCGCGTACCGACCCCGCGGTGATCATGCTCGTCACCGACGAGGAGGACCGCGCGCTGCTGGGCCGCCAGGTCCACTGGCCCGAGGGCCGCTTCTCCACGCTGGCCGGCTTCGTGGAGCCCGGCGAGTCGATCGAGACGTCCGTGGCCCGCGAGGTCTTCGAGGAGGCGGGCGTCACCGTCGGCGAGGTCGAGTACATCGCCAGCCAGCCGTGGCCGTTCCCGTCGAGCCTGATGCTGGGCTTCATGGCCCGTGCCACGTCCTCCGAGATCACGGTGGACGGCGAGGAGATCGAGGAGGCGCGCTGGTTCTCCCGGGAGGACCTGCGGACGGCGATCGAGACGGGCGAGATCCTTCCCCCGGCGGGCATCTCGATCGCCGCGCGCCTGGTGGAGCTCTGGTACGGCAAGCCCCTGCCGAAGCCGCTGCCCCGTCCCTGACCTGAACGGCCGTCCGTGCGGCGTACGGCGGAGCCCCCGCGGACGGCGGTCCGGCGGGGGCTCATCTCGCGTCGTGCGGGGCCGTGTCGTCAGACGCCGACCTTCTGCTTGACCTGGGCCAGCGAGGGGTTCGTCAGCGTGGAGCCGTCGGGGAACAGCACGGTCGGCACCGTCTGGTTGCCGCCGTTCGCCTTCTCGACGAAGGCCGCCGACTCCGGGTCCTGCTCGATGTTGATCTCGGTGTACGCGATGCCCTCGCGGTCCATCTGGCCCTTGAGCCGACGGCAGTATCCGCACCACGTGGTGCTGTACATCGTCACAGTGCCCGGCATGTCTCTCGGCTCCTCTGTCTCGATATCTCGGACATCTCGCTGATTGCGTCGCCCGCATTCTCTCGAACGCGCGCAACCCGGCCACCATTCCCCACTTCCCGACTCCCCGGCTCCCTCGGCTCCCCTGGCTCTCTCGGCTCCCTCGGCTCCCCGATCGTTGGGCATGGCGCACGGCCGTCCACCGGTCCGGTCCTACGAACGGATCGGTACGACCGGTGCGGCACCCCTGTGGACAACCGCCGCACCCGTCCCGGGAGACCTGGCAGCATGGCGGGGTGACAGCAGCAACGCACTCCCCACTGTTCCCGCGGGAATCCGACGCCGGCCAGATCGTGACCCCGCCGCGCGACGCCGACGCGGTGCTCGACGGGCTCGACCCCGAGCAGCGCGAGGTGGCCACGGCCCTGCACGGTCCGGTGTGCGTGCTGGCCGGGGCCGGCACGGGCAAGACGCGCGCGATCACCCACCGGATCGCGTACGGCGTGCGCGCGGGCATCCTCCAGCCCGGCAGCGTGCTGGCCGTCACGTTCACCAACCGCGCCGCGGGCGAGATGCGGGGCCGGCTGCGCCAGCTCGGCGCGGGCGGGGTGCAGGCGCGTACGTTCCACTCGGCCGCGCTGCGCCAGCTCCAGTTCTTCTGGCCCAAAGCGGTCGGCGGCGAGCTGCCCCGGCTGCTCGACCGCAAGGTGCAGCTGGTCGCCGAGTCCTCGGCCCGCTGCCGGATCCGGCTCGACCGCAATGAACTGCGCGATGTCACGGCCGAGATCGAGTGGGCGAAGGTCACCCAGACCGTGCCGGCCGACTATCCGGCCGCCGTGGCCAAGTCCTCCCGCGAAGCCCCGCGCGACGCGGCGGAGATCGGCCAGATCTACGGGATGTACGAGCAGCTGAAGCGCGACCGCTCGGTGATCGACTTCGAGGACGTCCTGCTGCTCACGGTCGGCATCCTCCAGGACCGCCACGACATCGCCGACCAGATCCGCCGTCAGTACCAGCACTTCGTGGTGGACGAGTACCAGGACGTCAGCCCGCTCCAGCAGCGCTTGCTCGATCTGTGGCTGGGGGACCGGGAGAGCCTCTGCGTGGTCGGTGACGCCAGCCAGACCATCTACTCCTTCACCGGCGCCACCCCCGACCATCTGCTGAACTTCCGCACCCGGCATCCGGGTGCCACCGTCGTGAAGCTCGTCCGTGACTACCGCTCCACCCCGCAGGTGGTCCATCTCGCCAACGGTCTGCTCAACCAGGCGCGCGGCCGGGCCGCCGAGCACCGGCTCGAACTGATCTCGCAGCGCGAGCCGGGCCCCGAGCCGGTCCGCACGGAGTACGCGGACGAACCCGCCGAGGCCGAGGGCACCGCCCGCCGGATCCGCGATCTGATCGCCGCGGGCGTGCCGGCCGGTGAGATCGCCGTGCTGTACCGGATCAACGCCCAGTCGGAGGTCTACGAACAGGCCCTCGCCGACGCGGGCGTGCCCTACCAACTCCGCGGCGCCGAGCGGTTCTTCGAGCGCCAGGAAGTACGCGAAGCGGGCGCCGCGCTGCGTGGCGCGGCCCGCTTCGGGGGCAACGACTCCCTGCTCGACGACGTGGTCGAGCTGCCGTCGCAGGTGCGGGCGGTGCTCTCCACGAAGGGCTGGACCACCGAACCCCCGGCGGGCTCGGGCGCCGTCCGTGACCGCTGGGAGTCGCTGGCCGCCCTCGTCCGGCTCGCCGAGGACTTCGTACGCGCCAAGCCGTCGGCGACGCTCGCCGATCTGGTGGCCGAGCTGGACGAGCGCGCCGCCGCGCAGCACGCGCCGACGGTGCAGGGCGTCACGCTCGCCTCGCTGCACGCGGCGAAGGGCCTGGAGTGGGACGCCGTGTTCCTGGTCGGTCTGACCGAGGGCATGATGCCGATCACCTACGCCAAGACCGACGAGCAGGTCGAGGAGGAGCGCAGGCTCCTCTATGTCGGTGTCACCCGGGCGCGGTCGCATCTCTCCCTCTCCTGGGCC
Source organism: Streptomyces sp. NPDC088147 (assembly GCF_044741565.1). NCBI lineage: Bacteria > Bacillati > Actinomycetota > Actinomycetes > Kitasatosporales > Streptomycetaceae > Streptomyces > Streptomyces sp. NPDC088147. The sequence goes on from NZ_JBIUSY010000014.1 coordinate 24,500, forward strand.
CTCTCCCGCTCTCCCGGCGGCCGGGCCTCCCGGCGGCCCACCCGCTTCCTCAACGGGCTTCGTCCGGGCTCCGTGGCCCCCGGTGCCCGGGGCGCGGGAGCGGAGGCGGGCGGTCCCGTGGAGCGTGCGGGCGCGGCCCGGCGCAAGCGGCGCGGACCGGTGCTGTGCCGGGTGTGCGGCAAGACGCTGACGGACGCCGGCGAGATGAAGCTGATGCGCTGTGAGGACTGCCCCTCGGACATGGACGAGGCGCTCTACGAGCGGCTCCGCGACTGGCGTGCCGGCCAGGCACAGCGGCTGAGCCAGCCCGCCTACTGCGTGTTCACCGACAAGACGCTGATGGCCATCGCCGAGGCCGTGCCCGGGAGCGCGGGTGAACTGGCCGGGATCGCGGGTGTGGGCAGCCGCAAGCTGGACCGGTTCGGAGCCGATGTACTGGCCATCTGCGCAGGTGAAGAGTGCGCGGAAGCCGATCGGGACAGCTGAGGCAAACTCGACCCAAAAATAGTTTGCGCCCGCCCCGGGAATCCCCATAGGTTCTTAACCACGGAAACAACGGCTTCTCCGAAGCCCTGTTACCGTGCTCTACTTGTCCGCATACGTGTGACGGGCCTTCGGGCCGGTCCTTGAGACGCCGAGAGGAGGCGATTCCAGTGATCAGCATCTACGCAAGCTTCATCAGCACGGCCAAAATGACCGATCCCTCGGTCGTCTCCGTCTGCCCGCTCGGCTTCTCCCGTTCGGAACTCATCGCCAGTGGTCTGTCCGGCGCCTCCGCCGTTCGTCCCGCAGGTCTGTCGGCCCTTCCCGTCCGGGAGCGCGTCGGCAATGTCCTGGAGCGCAATGAGCGACCGAGCGAGGCACTGGAAGCAGGAGTAGCAGCGGCAGAGGCCAAGGCCTATGCCTTTGCGGCGACCGGTGCCGAAACGAAGAAGCAGACGCAGCACCACACGATGTGGGCCTTCCGTGGGCTCGAACCCTGGAGTGATCCAGCCTGATCCACCATCAGGCCGGCGCCTTCAGGGCCGCGGAACCCCACCCGGGATCCGCGGCCCTTCTGTTTGTCCCGAACGGGAGAGACAGAGCGAAGGGGCCTCGGGACACGCAACACCCGGTACCAGCCGACACCCGGCCAACAGGCCGGACCGACCAGACGAGGAACGACTCCCGTGCAACTCGAAGCGCACGCCCCGTCCGTACCGCCTTCCGAATCGATCGCCCCGCCCCGCTCCACGGAGGACTCCGCCTTGACCCCGCTCACCGCGCTCACCGCGCTCGACGACGCCATCGAGAACCTCGGCGTACCCGTTCCCTGCCGTGCCTACGACCCGGAGGTCTTCTTCGCCGAGTCCCCGGCCGATGTCGAGTACGCCAAGGCGCTCTGCCGCACCTGCCCGCTGATCGAGGCCTGCCTCGCCGGCGCCAAGGAGCGGCGCGAGCCGTGGGGTGTCTGGGGTGGGGAGCTCTTCGTCCAGGGCGTCGTGGTTGCCCGCAAGCGGCCTCGTGGCCGTCCGCGCAAGAACCCGGTCTCGGCATGAACGTCACCGGAACCATCGACCGCCCCCTCACGCACGATCCCCAGAAGCAGGCTCCGATGACCTCTTCCCCGAGCGAGCCATGCGGCTCCGCCACCCCAGTCGTCACCACCATGGGCGCGAACGACTCGCGTCAGAACAGGACCCGCGAGATGCAACTCATTCCAGAAGCCCTGGCACGCGCGCATATGAACGAGCGCATGCGGGAAGCCGACGCGGAACGCCGGGCCGTGCGCCTGGTCGCCGCTCGGCGGATGCAGCGCCGCGCCGAGCGCGTATCGATGCGCGCGCGCCGCGCGCTCGCCATGGCCGTCATGCAGTAGGCAACACCCTCAGTCGGCGGCAGTAGCTGTCACTGCGCGGGGGCCGGTCCCGACGGACCGGCCCCCGCGGTGCGTTGTTCGCCACCCGGAACCGGGCGGGGCCACCGTCCGGCACGACGGCCGCCGCTCCTTCCGCGGCGACCGCTCACATGTCCGACCGCTCACGCGTCCACATCAGAGTGATCGAGGGCAGGCTCGACGCCGACAGGTGACAGCACCTCTTCCCCGTCCTCCGGCTCCGGCAGGAACCCGGACAGCCACGCCTCCAGCTCGTCCCGGAGCCGCACCGTCGCACCCAGCTGGCAGAGCACGCCGATGGTGCTCAGCGTCACGCGGTGGATCAGCAGATACGACGGCGGCAGATTCAGCTGCTTGCCCAACTGATGGGCGGGCGAACGCGGGTCGGCGATCCGCGCCGCCTGGGTGCGCATCCAGCCGCGGGTGAAGGTGAACTCCTCCACCACCGCGGGCTCGATGATCGGCAGCAGATACTCCAGCACCCCGTCCGGGTCGAGATCGATGGACTCCTTGACGAACCCCTCGCCCCGCAGCAGGTCGTACACCCCCTGGGCATCGCCCTCCAGCGCCATCCACAGCGCCTCACCGATCGTGTCGGGCAGTCCGCCGGGCAGCCGGTCCACCGTGCCGAAGTCCAGCACCCCGAGCCGCGGTTCACCGCCCGAGCCGTCGTCGCCCTCCCCGGCGTCCGCCGCGGGCAGCAGCCGGAAGTTCCCCGGATGCGGATCCGCGTGCAGCAGGCCCGTACGCGCGGGGCCCGAGAAGAGGAACCGCGCCAGCAACTGCCCCGCCCGGTCGCGCTCCTCGGGCGTGCCGTCGGAGATCACCTCCGCCAGCGGTGTCCCGTCGATCCACTCCGTGACCAGCACCTGATCGCCCTGGTGCACCACATCGGGCACCACCACATCCGGATCGTCCGCGAACTCCGCGGCGTGCTCCCGCTGTGCCTCGGCCTCCAGGGCGTAGTCCAGCTCCTCGGACACCCGGTCGCGCAACTCGGTGATCAACGGCTTGATGTCCATCCCCGGGACGAGCGGCCCCAGCAGCCTGGCGAACCGGCTCAGCTGCGTCAGATCCGACAGCAGCGCCTCACCCGCCCCCGGGTACTGCACCTTGACCGCGACCTCGCGTCCGTCGTGCCACACCGCCCGGTGCACCTGTCCGATCGAGGCGGCGGCCGACGGCTTGTCCTCGAACTCCAGGAACAGCTCACGCCACTCCTCGCCCAGCCGCTCCGCCAGCACCGCGTGCACCGTACGGGTGGGCATGGGCGGCGCCGCTTCCTGGAGCTTGGTGAGCGCCGCCCGGTAGGGCCCCGCGATCTCCTCCGGCAGCGCGGACTCGAAGACGGACAGCGCCTGCCCGAACTTCATCGCCCCGCCCTTCAGCTCCCCGAGCACCTTGAAGAGCTGGTCGGCCGTGCGCTGCTGCAACTCCCGCGCGACGATCTCCGCGGACTTCCCGCCGATCCGTTTGCCGAGCCCCCATGTGGCCCGGCCCGCGAAGCCCAGCGGCAGCGTGGCCAGCTTCGCGGTACGGGTGACCGCCTTCCGGGGAAGATCAGACATTGAGCCCCTCCTAGGTCCTGTCCGGTCGATCTTCGTGGATCAACCCGGGACGTCTGGCGCGGTGGATCGCAAGGCGGAGGATCGGCCTCGTACTGGACGTACTTGGCCGACTCCGACAACGCGGCGAGGCGCCGTGCCAGGCGTTCCGGGCCCACGAAGATCGGCCGGACAGGGCCTAGTCCCAGACAGCCATGCCGCGTACGGCGGTTACCCCGCCATTGTGTCGTGCGAGGACCCCGTCCCGGCCATGTGCTCTTCCTCTCTTCGGCCCGCCGCCCCGCAGGGGCACTCCGGATGCGGCGTGATCCGCTCCGACCGCCAGTCGAGCAGCGGCAGTGACGCCTCCCACCGCGCACCCGTACTGGCCGGCAGCTCCCCGTCCAGGAACGACAGGGCATGGGCCGCCGCCAGACCCGCCACCGCGGTGGCCAGCCCCAGATCACAGGCCGGAACGGCACCGGCGCCGCGTCCGGAGCGCCACTGGGCCAGCATCCTCGGCCATCCCGGATCGCGGTCCGCGCGCTCCCCGGCGACACAGCCCGCGCAGGCTGTGCCGCCCGGCAGCACCAGCGGTCCGACCACCCCCGTGGCCTCGATCACTCCCGCATAGAGATGGGGAGTTCCGGTGGAGATCCAGGGCTCGGCCGGCGCCGGATCGGGGGCGTAGGCCGCGAGCCCGTCCCGCGGAGCGACGATCACCAGCGAGAGCCCCGGCTCGCCCTCGCCGCCCGACTCCGCGAACTCCGCCGCCCGCGGCGCGGGTCCGGGCGCGGACCTCCGTACCAACTGCCGGGCCGCCGTGTCCCTGCGCTCACCCACCGACCTCGGGGGCAGCCCGCCGGGTGACACATCCCACGCCTGGGCGCACCCGCCGTCCAGCACATCGACCCGCCCGATCCCGGAGCCCGCGAGCACCGCCGCGACGGCCGCGCCCACCCGCCCGGCGCCGCGGACCTGGACCCGCATCCTGCGGCGCGCCGCCAGTCGTTTCGCACCTGCCCCCGGCTCCGGATGGATGACGGAGAGCGAGGCCAGATCGGGCCGCATCCGGTCCAGCACCGCTGTCCGCTTCCGCAGCGCGTCGGCCGCGCCGCCGCCCGCGTCCGCATCGTCGATCAGCCCCGCCCTGGTCAGCCGCTTCACCAGCGAATCGGCCAGGCCGTCCGGCAGCCCCATGGCGCGGGCCTCCTCCCGCAGCAGCGGCAGCCCGCGTGTCCCGTCCAGCAACTCCAGAAAGCTGCCCGTGGCCGTATCGACCGGCCCCACCAGCACCGCGTGCGCGGGGGTGATCCCGAACTGCACGGTCTGCCGCTCCCGCCACGCGCGACGCAGCGCGGGCTTCACCGTCGGATGCATATCGGCCTCCCCGTTCGTCTTCCCTCGGTCTTGCTTCCCTCGGTCCTGCCCCGGTCTTCTCTCGTGCTCTGCTCTGCTCTGTGATCACTTCTGTGATCACTCCGGCTGTGATCACTCCGGAATGTCCCGGACCCCCGGATTTCGTGTTCTCAGAATGCAAGACGCCGCCCGACGGTGCGGAAAGTTATCCACAGCGGCCGGCATTAGTCGTTCAAATCCCGCCGCACCGGAAGTGGATCAAGGGAGAACGCTCGCGGAGGCGGGACTTCCTCCGCACACAGCGGGTAACGTCATGGGGTGTCCGCCGATCCCTCCCCTCGCCTCGCGGGGGAGACCCCATCGAACAGCGCCGGAAGTGACGAGCGGCGCGCGCCGGGTCGCCCGCTCCGCGCCCCGGGGACCAGCCCTGTCGAGGTGCGCAGGAGCACCCGCCGGAGCAGAACGGTCTCGGCCTACCGCGAGGGCGACCGGACCATCGTGCTCATCCCCGCCCGGATGTCGGAGGCGGAGGAGCGGCGCTGGGTGTCGGTGATGCTCGACAAGCTCGCCGCCCAGGAGAGCAAGCGTGTCCTCGGCGACAGCGAGCTGACGGAGCGGGCCGAGCGGCTGTCGGACCAGTACCTCGGCGGACGGGCCAGGCCCGCTTCGGTCCGATGGGTCACCAACCAGAACACCCGCTGGGGTTCCTGCACCCCCGCCGAGGGCAGCATCCGGCTGTCGCACCGGCTGAAGGGCATGCCGGAGTACGTCGTCGACTACGTACTCGTCCACGAGCTGGCGCATCTGCTCGTGCCGGGACACGGCCCGCGTTTCTGGCGTCTGCTGGAGGCCTACCCCCGTACCGAGCGGGCCAGGGGCTATCTCGAAGGCGTGGTCGCGGCGGAGCGGCTGCCCTATCTGCCCGTCGCGCGCGGGGAATGACGGCCGGAGGCCGCCGGGACTTCTGTCCCATTCGGCGATCCTGTACCGAGTGTGTACCGGCTTGGCCGATTGTCACCCCCAGCCGTTAGCCTGACGCGACGCAATCACCTTCCGGATGGGGGACGGTCGTTACGTATGGCCAGGGAATTCCAGCGCGGCCACAAGGCCAAGATCAGTGATCTCACGGCGGGGACGGATCTGTACGTAGGTGTGCAGATCGCCGGCCCCGGGCTGAGCTTCGACATCAGCTGCTTCGGCCTCGACGCCAATGAGCAGCTTTCGGACGACCGTTACTTCATCTTCTTCAATCAGCCGAAGTCCCCGGAAGAATCCCTTCAGTTGCTGGGCGCGCAGGCGGGCGACACGGAGTCGTTCCGGGTGACCCTGGACCGCATTCCGGCGAATATCCACAAGCTCTCGTTCACCGCCACCCTCGACGGTGCCGGACAGATGTCCCAGGTCGGCCCGGGATACATCCGTATCGTCGCGGGCGGTGAGGAAGTCGTCCGATACGCCTTCACCGGCTCGGAGTTCACCACCGAGCGCGCCGTGATGCTCGGCGACTTCTATCTCAAGGACGTATGGCGGTTCGCCGCCGTCGGCCAGGGCTTCGACGGCGGTCTCGACGCGCTGCTGAAGAACTTCGGCGGAGAGGTCGCCGAGGAGGAGCCGGCCGCGCCCGAGCCGGTCACCGGCGGCGCGCCGCCCGCCTTCGCCCCGCCCGCGCAGAGCACCCCGCCTCCCGCCTTCGGCGCTCCGGCAGGACCGCCCGCTCCGGCGCCCGCACCCGCTCCGGCGCCGCAGCCCGTGCATACGGCGCCGACCATCGTGGCGCCGGTGAACCCGCCGGGCGGCACGGTCCCTCCGCCCGCACCCGCGCCTGCCCCCTATGGCCAGCCCGCGTCCGCGCCGGCCCCCTACGGCCAGCCGGCTCCCGCGCCCGCCCCGTACGGCCAGCCGGCCCCGGCGCCCTTTGGCCAGGCCGCTCCCGCGCCCTACGGCCAGCAGCCGCCGGGACCGCCCCAGGGTGTCCCGCAAGGCGTCCCGCAGGGCGTGCCACCCGGCGGCGCCGGTCTCCAGGCGGCCCTTCAGCCGTACCGGGAGCTGCCCACGGGCCAGCGCTGGACCCCGCAGAACGGCCAGCTCATGCGCGTCGACCTCGGCGAGGGAGGCAGTCCGGTCCTCGCCCGCCAGGGCAGCATGGTGATGTACCAGGGCAAGGTCGACTTCGGCTACAAGGGCGCCGGTTTCGCCGGCCGTATCGTCGGCAACGCCACCGGCCAGGAGATGCAGCTGATGCGCTGCACCGGCAAGGGACAGGTCTTCCTCGCCGAAGAGGGCGCGCATCTGCACCCCGTCGAGCTCCAGGGCGACGGCATCTGCGTCTCCGCCGAGAACGTCCTCGCCTTCGACGAGAGCCTCCAGTACGAGGTCCGCCGTATCGAGGGCCACGGCATTCCCGGCGGCGCGCTGTTCACCATGCTGTTCCAGGGCACGGGCACCGTGGTCGTGAAGACCCATGGCACCCCGGTGGTCCTGCCCGTCACGCCCACCACCTTCGCCGACTGCAACGCCGTCGTCGCCTGGTCGGCCGCGTCCCAGGTGATCATCTCCAGCCAGGTCAGGCTGCGCCGCAACGCGTATCCCGGCCACAGCGGGGAGACCGTGAACCTCCAGTTCCGGGGAGCGCCCGGCAACTTCATCGTCGTCCAGCCGTACGAGGTCTGAGGGAGCCCGGACAATGAACCAGCAGCTCGCGGGCTATGCCCCCACCCCCGTCGCGGCCCGGATGGAGAACCACGGCCGCGCCATGCTCAAGGTCGCGATGGCCTCGGGCCAGGACCTGTTCGCACGCACCGGCTCGATGATCGCCTACGAAGGTTTCATCCAGTACGAGCCGAACTCTCCCGCCATCCGCCAGATCGCCTCCCAGTGGGCGACCGGTGAGGGCACGCCCCTGATGAAGTGCTCGGGTGACGGTCTGCTCTATCTCGCCGACTACGGCGCGGATGTCGTCGTCATCAACCTCGACAACGACGCGCTCTCGGTCAACGGCACCAATCTGCTCGCCTTCGACGCGCACCTCACGTGGGGCGTCGAGCGCGTGAAGGGACTGGCCAAGTTCGCAGGCCAGGGGCTGTGGAACGTACAGATCTCCGGGACCGGCTGGGTCGCCCTGACCTCGCGCGGCACCCCGATCGTCGTCGACTGCGGCCGTGGCGAGGACGAGACCTATGTGGACCCGGACGCCCTCGTCGCCTGGTCACCGGCCCTGAAGGTGAAGGGCAAGCGCAGCTTCAAGGCATCAGCGCTGATCGGGCGCGGCAGCGGGGAGGCCTACCAGATGGCCTTCTCCGGCACGGGAATCGTGGTCGTACAGCCCAGCGAGGACAGCACCGACCGCCTGCGGGTCCAGGGCTGAGGGGGGAGAACACACCATGCAGAGTCCGCTTTTCGCCTACACCGAGCAGCAGTCCCAGGACCGCTACGCGGTACAGAACCCGCAGCTGCTGCGGGTCGCGCTCACCGGCCAGGACGACGTCCTCGCCCGCAAGGGCGCGATGGTCGCCTACCAGGGGCTGATCGACTTCGACGGGGAGTACCAGTCGCAGAGCCAGCGCCGGTCCCGCGCGCGCACCGGTGAGGGACTGGAACTGATGCGCTGCTCCGGGCAGGGCACGGTCTATCTGGCCAATCTCGCCCAGTACATCCATGTCGTGGACATCGACCACGAGGGGATGACGGTGGACAGCGCCTATGTGCTGGCACTCGACTCCACGCTGCACACCGAAGTCATCGCGGTGGACAGCCAGTACGGGATCTCCGGCTCCGGCAAGTACCAGCTGAACATCTCCGGCCGGGGCAAGGTCGCGCTGATGACCTCGGGCCAGCCGCTGATGATGCAGGTCACGCCCGAGAAGTACGTGAACGCGGACGCCGACGCGGTCGTCGCCTGGTCCTCCGGGCTGCGGGTGCAGATGCAGGCGCAGACGCACTCCTCGGGGGTCCTGCGGCGGCGCGGCAACACCGGCGAGGGCTGGGAGCTGAGCTTCCTCGGCCAGGGCTACGCGCTGGTCCAGCCCAGCGAGGTCATGCCGCCGCAGCACGCGGCGATCGGGCAGGGACTCGGGGCTCAGTTCGGGGTCGGCCAGCAGGGCGCCCACGGCCAGAACCAGAACAACGTCTGGAGCCGTTGACCCGTTGCCCCGTGGCCCCGTTGCCCCGCCGGAGCGGGTGGCAGCGGGCCCGGGGCCGGGCCGGGACCTGAGCGGTCCTGACCCGGCCCGGCCCGGCGGAAGAGGGACGGGCCGCACCCGGCCGCCCCTTCTCAGCCGCCGGCCCGCTCTCGTCGGCGCAGCGCGGCACGGCCGCGCTCCACCAGTCGTACGACCGAGCCGTCGGCGACCGTCGCGGCCTCCTCGTAGGAGAACCACCGCAGATCCAGCGACTCCTCGCTGATCGCCTCGACCGCGCCGGAAGGCGCCAGCGCCGCGTACTGGACATCGAGATGCCAGTGGCACGGGGCCGGGATCGCGTGCCGGTCCAGCTGTACGGGGCCGCCCGCCAGCAGCGTCAGCCCCTCGATCCCGGACTCCTCCGTGGCCTCCCGCAGCGCCGCCCGCTCCAGCGAGGTGTCACCCGGTTCGCAGTGGCCGCCCATCTGGAGCCACATGCCGAGCTTCTTGTGCAGGGTCAGCAGCACCCGGCCGCGCTCCGGATCGATCACCAGCGCGCTGGCGGTCAGATGCCCGGCCCCGCAGGACTTCCACATCGCGTCGGGATGAGCGGCCAGATGGTCCAGATAGAGCCCGCCCAGCTCAGGCTGGTCCTCGTAACCCTTCAGTACGAGGACCGCGTCGTCGTGCAGGCTCACCTGTCGCCGTCACCCTTGCCGTCGTCGCCCTTGCCGTCGTCCGGCCCGGCCTTATCGCCGTCGTCCTTGCGGAGGTTCGGCTTGCCGTCCGCCGCCTCGCCGAGCATCTTGTCCAGCTCGGAGAAGTCCAGCTGCTCGTGGTGGACGAAGCCGTCCGGGTCATCGAGATCGGAGGCCGTCGGCAGCATGTCCGGGTGCTCCCACAGACGGTCGCGGCCGTCGACGCCCCGCGCGTCCGTGAGCGAGGCCCACAGCCGCGAGGCGTCCCGCAGCCGGCGCGGGCGCAGCTGGAGACCGATGAGGGTGGCGAAGGTCTGCTCCGCCGGACCACCGGAGGCGCGCCGCCTGCGCAGCGTCTCGCGCAGCGCGTCGGCGCCCGTGAGCCTGGACTTCGCGGCCTCGTGCACCACCGCGTCCACCCAGCCCTCGACCAGCGCGAGCGCCGTTTCGAGACGGGCCAGCGCGGCCTTCTGCTCGGGAGTGTCCTCGGGCTGGAACATGCCCTGCTGGAGCGCTTCCTGAAGCTCCTCGGGATGGGTCGGGTCGAACTGGCCGACCACGTCCTCCAGCTTGGTCGTGTCCACCTTGATCCCGCGGGCATAGCCCTCGACCGCGCCGAACATGTGCGAACGCAGCCAGGGCACATGGGCGAAGAGCCGCTGGTGGGCGGCCTCGCGCAGCGCCAGATACAGACGGATCTCGTCCTTGGGGACCCCGAGGTCCTCGCTGAACGCCGCGATGTTCAGCGGCAGCAGCGCGGCCCTGTTCGCCGGGCCGAGCGGGAGCCCGATGTCGGTGGAACCGACCACCTCTCCCGCCAGCACGCCCACGGCCTGTCCGATCTGCTGGCCGAACATGGCGCCGCCCATGGAGCGCATCATGCCGATCAGCGGACCCGCCACCGACTGCATCTCCTCGGGCAGCACCTCACCCATGGCCGTACCGACCCGCTCCGCCACCGGATCGACGAGCTGCTGCCACGCGGGCAGCGTCGCCTCGACCCACTCGGCGCGGCTCCACGCCACCGCCGTGTTCGACCCGGAGGGCAGGGACGTCACGCCGTCCAGCCAGATGTCGGCGAGCCGTACGGCCTCCTCGACCGCGGCGCGCTCGGAGGGCCCGACGCTCGCGTCCTTCGTGCCGTCCGGCGTGCCCTGGGCGACCGTCTGGCGGGCGATCTGCTTGGCCATGTCCCAGTTCACGGGACCGCCCTCGTAGCTCAGCATCTGGCCGAGCTGCTGGAAGGCCGCGCCCAGGTCGTTGGGGTTGAGCGAGCCGAACATCGCGGCGAACGGATTGTCCGCACCGCCCGCGCCGCCCGGCAGACCGAACCCCGCGAAGGGGTTCACGGGACCGCCACCGGCACCCTGACCACCTCCGGCGGGGTCCTTCTTCTTGCCGTCGCCGTCCTCCGGCTCCTCCGGCGGAAGGCCGAATCCGAATGGGGTGTCACTCACGGGGTTCCTCGGCTCGTAGGGCCACCGGCTTGCTGCCGGCGGCGGCTGCCCGGCTACACCACCCAGCCTAAGCGGCAGCGGGCGAGTGAGGCTGGCTCGGCGGGCCGCGGGCCGCGCCCGGCCGTACCGCCCCGGACCCTGCCTTCGACCTGCTGTGTCTCCCGCCTCCGAGAGCCCCATACCATTTCGACACCCGGGCGGCTTCCGGGCTCGGTGCTCCGCCGGACCAGGGCCTGCGGCAGGATGGACATCACCTGGTACGTACGCGTCATTCACGTACGTATTGAAGACAACCGCTGGAGACGCCCGGTGAGTTCCCCAGATCCGCAGGTTCGCGCAGCGCGAAACCGCTCAACCACGCCCCCGTCCCGAGGCCCCGTGGTCGCGGTCACGGGCGCCGCCTCCGGGGTGGGTGACCTGCTCACCCGCCGCCTGGCCGCGTCGGACGAGATCAAGCAGGTCATCGCCATCGACGAGCGCAGAGGTGAGGTCTCCGAGGCGCAGTGGCACGTCCTCGACGTCCGTGACCCGGCCATCGCGGAGAAGTTGCGCGGGGCGGATGTGGTGGTGCATCTGGCGCTCGATCTCGACCTGGAGACCGACGCGACCGCCCGTACGGCGTACAACGTGCGCGGCACGCAGACCGTGCTCACGGCCGCCGCCGCCGCGGGGGTGCACCGGGTCGTGCTCTGCACCTCGGCCATGGTCTACGGCGCGCTGCCCGACAACGACATCCCGCTCTCCGAGGACGCGGAGCTGCGCGCGACCGCCGAGGCGACCGGCGTCGGGGATCTGCTGGAGATCGAGCGTCTCGGCCGCCGCGCGCCCCGCGCGCACCCCGGCCTCAACGTGACGGTCGTACGCCCCGCCGTCCTGGTCGGCGGTACGGACACGGCCCTCACCCGCTACTTCGAGTCGCCGCGGCTGCTCGTCGTCGCGGGATCCCGTCCCACCTGGCAGTTCTGCCATGTCGACGATCTGGTCAGCGCGCTGGAGTACGCCGCGCTGGAGAAGGCCGACGGCGAGTTCGCGGTCGGCTGTGACGGCTGGCTGGAGCAGGAGGAGGTCGAGGAACTCAGCGGTATCCGCCGGATGGAACTGCCGTCGGCGGTCGCCCTGGGGGCCGCGGCCCGGCTGCACAGGATCGGCCTGACCCCCTCGCCCGCCGGCGACCTCGCCTACACCATGCATCCCTGGGTGGTCAGCGTCAGCAGGCTGCACGACGCGGGCTGGCGGCCCCGCTGGACCAACGAGGAGGTCCTCGCCGCGCTCCTGGAGGAGGTGGAGGGCCGCCACACGGTGGCGGGCCGCCGGCTCGGCCGCAAGGACGCCACCGCGGCGGGCGCGGCGGGCGCGACGGTGGCGCTGCTCGGTACGGCCGCGCTGGTACGACGGGCCCGCAAGGCGCGGCGCAGGCTCTAGCACCGTTCCGCGCCGTCCCTGCCGCGCCGCGTTTCCACGCCGTCCGTTCCGCGCCGTCGTTTCCACGCCGTCCGTTCCGCGATGTCGGTGCCGTACGGCACGATGGGTTCATGGCGAGCACGCATTCCCACCCGGGCGAGCAGGCGGCGCGGCACCCGATCCGGCTGCTGGCGATACGCGACACCCCGCTGACCGTCGACGAGGTCTTCCGCGCGGTCGGCGACGACGCGGCCGGCGGCACCGCGCTCTTCGTCGGCACGGTCCGCGACCACGACGGCGGCGCCGACGTGGACAGCCTCGGCTATTCCAGCCATCCCACGGCCGAGGCGGAGCTGCGACGCGTCGCGGAGAAGGTCGTCGCCGAATATCCCGTGCGCGCGCTGGCCGCTGTCCACCGTGTGGGTGATCTGGCGGTCGGAGATCTGGCGGTCGTCGTGGCGGTCTCCTGCCCGCACCGGGGGGAGGCGTTCGAGGCCTGCCGGAAGCTGATCGACGACCTGAAACACGAGGTCCCGATCTGGAAGCACCAGAAATTCTCGGACGGCACGGAGGAGTGGGTCGGCGCCTGAGGCAGGACCGCACGCGCGCTTTGCTCGACCGGCGTCGTCTGAAACCCGGTCAGTACCCCTAGGGCCCGATTTGCGTAACCGCACCCCGACCAGCAGCGTTGAATCAGCAGATGGTTATCTGCTGATCGGTCAGTCACAGACGCTCACTTGAGGTCGGGAGAACGAAATGGCCGCACTTGCCTGGCTCTTGATTCCACTCTTCGCCGCCATAGGCGCGGGTATATGGGGAAGCTGGGTCTCCAGGGACCGCACGATCGGGGACATAGCCGAGCTCAACGGCTACGCCCGGTTCCGTGACGCGATGGAGAAGGCACCCTCCGGCTCGGTTTCCGCCGGGTCCGACGCTGTCTGACGTCGTCGCGGTCCGTACGTCGTCGTCGCGCGGCCCCGCCGCCCGCCGCCCCGTACGGACCGGCCCCAGGGCCCCGCCCCGGACGGACCGGCCCCAGGGGTGCACTGACAGACCCTTCCCGTACTGTCGTTCCATGCCACGCCGCACCGCGACGATGCTCGCCTCCACCCTCGTCCTCATCGCGCTGCTCTGCGCAGGCGTGCTGATCAAAGTCCCGTATTCGGAGATGAGCCCCGGGCCGACGGTGAACACACTCGGCGACGCGGGCGGTGAGCCCGTACTCCAGATCCCCGGCCGCAAGACGTATCCGACCTCGGGTCATCTCAATATGACGACGGTCAGGGTCACCGGCGCGGATTACAACATGAACATCGTCGAAGCGGTCTACGGCTGGCTGGCCCACGACAACGTGGTGGTGCCGCACGACACCCTGTATCCGGACGGCAAGACGGAAGAGCAGTCCACACAGGAGAACGCCGAAGAGTTCAGCCAGTCCCAGGAGAGCGCCAAGGTCGCCGCCCTGCGTCAGCTGAACATCCCGGTGTCGTCGCGGATCATCGTCTCCTCCGTGGTCAAGGGCAGCCCCTCCGAGGGCACACTGCACGCCGGTGATGTGATCAAGGCCGTGGACGGTACGGCGGTCAAGGAGCCGCAGGACGTCGCGAAGCTCGTCACCAAGCACCAGCCGGGCGAGGACGTCTCCTTCACCATCGTCCCCGCCGACGAGGCGAAGGCGGCCGAGAAGGCGCGCAAGGAGCCCGAGGGCGGCGAGAAGGTCACGATCACCACGGCGAAGTCCCCGGACGGCGGCCGGGCGATCGTCGGCATCCAGGCCGGGACCGACCACACGTTCCCGTTCACGATGGACATCAAGCTGGCCGACGTGGGTGGACCGAGCGCCGGGCTGATGTTCTCCCTCGGCCTCGTCGACAAGCTCACCCCCGGCTCACTGACGGGCGGCAAGTTCGTCGCCGGTACGGGCACGATCGACGACAAGGGCGCGGTCGGCCCGATCGGTGGTATCGAGATGAAGCTCGTCGGCGCGCGCGCCGCGGGCGCCGAGTACTTCCTCACACCGGACCAGAACTGCGCGGCGGCGGTCTCCGACATCCCCAGCGGCCTGACGCTGGTCAGGGTGAAGACCATCGCGGACGCCACGAAGTCCCTGGACAAGATCCGCGCCGGGGACACGGCCGGCCTGCCGAGCTGTTCGGCGAGCTGACCGGCCGCGCCCCGGGGACGAGAGCCGAAAAGGCGAGAGCCCGGATGAAAGGGCGAGAGTCCGGATGAGAAGAAGAGAGTCCGGATGAGAAGGCGGGAGTCCCGGACAAGGACTCGGTTACGACAAGAGTCGGTTACGACTCGAACGTGGCGGCGAGGGCCTCGGCCAGCCCCGGGACCAGCCCCGAGCCGGTGAGGACCTCGTTCGGAGAGTCCTTCTCGCGCAGCCGCAGCGCCGACTCCCTGGCACCGTCACGCAGCACGGCGACGGTCATCCGTACCTCCTGGCGCTCCGGGTGGGCCGCGACCCACGAGGCGAGTCCCGCCTCGTCGAGGCCCTCCGGGACGGACGCCTCCGCGGACGGCGGCAGCATCAGCCGCTCGACCGTCATCGCGCAGCCCGCCACCGCCCCGGGCCACGCGATGGTGCCGAGGAACTCGTCCAGCGGGGTGCCGGACGGGATCTCGTCCTGCTCGACAGGGGTGAGGGGCGCGACGGACCCGGCGTCGTCGAGACCCAGCTGAGCCGCGAGCTCCGGTTCGTCGGTGCGCAGCCGCGCGGTGTCGACGAGCGCGAAGAGCCGGGCCGGCTGGTCCCAGCCGAGCCCGGAGGCGTACTCGTCGATTTCGAGCACCGCGCGGGTCAGCGGGCTCGCGGCCATGGGTGTACCTGAGGGAGAGACGTTGGACATGACCAACATCCTGCCTCCTTCGGACCCGGGTACGGGAACTAGGTAAAGCCTCAGTAAGTTGCATGAGTGGGCTCTACGATCGCGGGGCCCGCTTTTTCACACGCTGAATCACACGACCGCGAACTTAGAGGTGCGCACGTTGGCTTTCCAGATGCCGGACCGCGGCGGAGGCCCAGCCGGGCCACGGATGAGAGTGGGCCGGCCCTCTCGGCGGGTCCGGACCCTGCTCATGACCTTGGGCGTGCTGGCCGTACTGGCCATGCTCTTCGTCATGTTCGCCGGGTTCTGGACCGACTGGCTCTGGTACCGCTCGGTGAAGTACTCCTCGGTGTTCACCACCACGCTCTGGACCAAGATCGGCCTGTTCGCGGTCTTCGGGCTGCTGATGGCCGGCGCCGTCGGCCTCAATATCTGGCTGGCGCACCGGCTGCGGCCGCCGCTCAGCGCGATGTCGATGGAGCAGCAGAACCTCGACCGGTACCGGATGGGGATCGCCCCGTACAAGAAGTGGGTGCTCCTCGCGATCACCGCGCTCGTCGGGCTGATCTCCGGGGCCTCCGCCGCGGGACAGTGGCGTACGTGGCTGATGTGGGTGAACGGGGTGGCCTTCGGCCAGAAGGATCCCCAGTTCAAGATGGACGTGTCGTTCTACGCGTTCGATCTTCCCTGGTACCGCTTCATGCTGGCGTTCGGCTTCGCGGCCACGGTGCTGTCGCTGATCGCCGCCGCGCTGACCCACTACCTGTACGGCGGGCTGCGGATCACCAGCCCCGGCGCGCGGGCCACCGCCGCCGCCACCGGCCATCTGTCGGTGCTGCTCGGTGTCTTCGTCTCGCTGAAGGCCGTGGCGTACTGGCTCGACCGGTACGGGCTCGCCGTGAAGTCCAGCGACTTCAAGGCGGCGGGCAACTGGACGGGCCTGCGGTTCGTCGACGCCAACGCCTACCTGCCGGCGAAGACGATCCTCTTCTGCATCGCCGTCATCTGCGCCCTGCTGTTCTTCGCGACGCTCTGGCGCCGTACGTGGCAGCTGCCGGTGATCGGTTTCGGTCTGATGGTGCTGTCGGCGATCCTCATCGGCGGCCTCTACCCGGCGATCGTGCAGAAGTTCCAGGTCCAGCCGAACGAGCAGGCCAAGGAATCGCCGTACATCAAGAAGAACATCGACGCCACGCGTCAGGCGTACGGCATCGACAGCGCCGATGTGCAGGACTACGGAGGCAAGGGCGACCCGGACAAGAAGGCCGAGCAGCGCAAGGCGGCGGACACCGCCGCCAGTTACCGGCTGGTCGACCCCAATGTGGTCTCGCCCGCGTTCCAGCAGCTCCAGCAGGAGCGTAAGTACTACCAGTTCCCCGCCACGCTGGACGTCGACCGGTACACCGGCCCCGACGGAAAGCCGCAGGACACGGTCGTCGGTCTGCGCGAGCTGAACATCACCGGTATCCCCAAGCGCAACTGGATCAACGATCACTTCACGTACACCCATGGGTACGGCGTGATCGCGTCCAAGGGCACGAACACGGTGACGGACGAGAACGACGGCACCATCGGTGCCCCGGACTTCACCGAGTCCGGCCTGCCGACGACCGGCCAGCTCGGCACGTACGAGCAGCGCGTCTACTACGGCGAGAAGACCGAGCAGTACTCGATCGTGGGCGGCCCCCAGAAGGAGCTGGACTACGAGAAGAACGGCGAGCGGACGACGAGCTACAAGGGCAAGAGCGGAGTTGATCTCTCCAACCCGCTGAACCGCGCGGCGTACGCCGTGGCCTTCAGCGAGCCCCAGATGCTCTACTCCGGTGCCATCGGCGACGGCTCGCGGATTCTCTACAACCGCACGCCCAAGGAGCGCGTCGAGGCCGTCGCGCCCTGGCTGACCATTGACGGGGACGCCTATCCCGCCGTGGTCGGCGGCCGTATCCAGTGGATCGTCGACGCGTACACCACGACGAACGGCTATCCGTACGCGTCCCGTACGACGCTCGGCGACACCACGGCCGACTCGCTGACCGACAGCCAGCGCGCGGTGGTCGCGCAGCAGAACCAGGTCAACTACATCCGGAACTCGGTGAAGGCCACCGTCGACGCCTACGACGGCACGGTCAAGCTGTACGAGTGGGACACCAAGGACCCGGTGCTCAAGACCTGGATGAAGGCCTTCCCCGGCACGGTGCAGCCGAAGGCCGACATCAAGCCCGACCTGCTGTCCCATCTGCGCTACCCGCAGGACATGTTCAAGGTGCAGCGCGAGCTGCTCACCCGCTACCACGTCACGGACCCCGCGCAGTTCTACAGCGGCAGTGACGCGTGGCAGGTGCCGGACGATCCGACCAACAAGGACAGCAACTCCGTCCCGCCGTACTACCTGAGCCTGAAGATGCCCGGCGAGAACCAGCAGAAGTTCTCGCTGACCACCACCTTCACGCCCAACGGACGTCCCAACCTGGGGGCGTTCATGGCGGTGGACGCGGATGCGACCAGCGCGGACTTCGGCAAGATCAGAGTCCTGAGAGTGACGTCCACCGTGCAGGGCCCGCAGCAGGTACAGAGCGAGCTGAACGGTGTGCCGGAAGTCGCCGAGTTCGTCAGGAACCTGAGAGGCACCGACTCGGACATCGAGTACGGCAACCTCCTGACGGTCCCGCTCGACGGAGGCTTCCTGTACATCGAGCCGGTGTACGCGCGCGGTGGCAGCGCGAACTATCCGCTGCTGAAGAAGGTGGCGGTCTCCTACGGCGGCAAGCCCGTCTTCAAGGACAGCCTGCCCGAGGCGCTCAACGCGGTGTTCGGGGCGGAGAGTTCACCTCCGTCCACGACCCCGCCGCCACCGGGCGAGCCCACCAAGCCGCCGGCCACCGGTGACAAGGCGCTGCAACAGGCCATCGCGGACGCCCAGAAGGCGTACGAGGACGGTGAGGCGGCGCTGGCGAAGCAGGACTGGACGGCGTACGGCAAGGCCCAGGAGGCGCTCCAGGACGCTCTGCAACGGGCTGCCGACGCCGACGCCGGGTCCGGCTCGACCAGCGGAAACGGCGGCGACAGCGGCAGCGGCGGTGACAACGGCGGCTGAGCGGAAGGCACTCCACCCCGTGGTACGGTTGGAACACAACGACGCGGGGTGGAGCAGCTCGGTAGCTCGCTGGGCTCATAACCCAGAGGTCGCAGGTTCAAATCCTGTCCCCGCTACGCGAAGTCGAGGGCCCGGATCCTTACAAGGATCCGGGCCCTCGCCATGCGCGCCGCGCCACGAGTGCCAACTGTGTCTCAGGTCCCGCGAGTTGACCGTGAGCGTGTTTGACTTGTCTCTCTGTGGGCATGTCGACAAAACGCTGAAGTGACCACCGGCCGCCGTATACCGGCTGTACGCGGGTGGTCAGTGGTGCGACGATGGAAAATATGGGGGATAGGACAACTCTGTTGGAGACAGGGCGGTATGTGCAGCGACACGTAGAGGATGACGTCCGGGCCGGGAGCGGCGCGGCGGGATCCGCCGAGTCCGCTGTCGACGCCGAGACCGAGCAGCGCCACCGGCGCGCCGCCGACGCGGGGGACACCGCGTCGATGAGCGTCCTCGGCGCCATGCTGCTGCGCCGCGGTGAACTCGACGCCGCCGAGCCCTATCTGCGTGCCGCGACCGCCGAGGGCGAACGCGCCGCCGCCAACAACCTGGGCGTCCTGCTCCACCAGCGGGGCTATGTCGACGAGGCGGCCGGCTGGTGGCGGGTCGCCGCCGTCGCCGGATCCGCCGCCGCCGCCCACGCGCTGGGACGGCACTACCGCGAGCTGGGCGACGAGCCCGCCGCCGAGTACTGGCTGCGCCAGTCCGCCGAGCAGGGCCACGCGCTGGGCGCGTACGCCCTCGCCGATCTGCTGGAGCACCGCAGCGACGTCGGGGCCGAGCGCTGGCTGCGCGCCGCCGCCGAGCAGGGGCACCGCGAGGCGGCGTACCGTCTCGCCCGCGCCCTGGAGGTGCGGGCGGGCGAAGCGGGTCACCCGGGCGCCGACGCGGTCTACCGCAGCGGTACAGGCCCCCCGACCGCGGGCGGCCGACGCCGCCCGGACACCGACGCGGGCCCGCGCGAGGACACCCGCACCGGCGGGGGAGCCACCCGCACCGGCGGGGGAGCTGTCGACGGGCCGTCGCTCATCACCGAGGCCGCGCAGTGGTACCGGCAGGCCGCCGCCCGCGGCCACCGCCGCGCCGCGCTGTACCTCGGCGCGATCCTGGAGAAGCGGGGCGAGCTGAAAGAGGCCGGCCGCTGGTATCTGACCTCCGCCAAGGACGGCGAGGCGCGGGCCGCCTGCGCCCTCGGCTTCCTGCTGCGCGACGCGGGCGACGAGGAGAGCGCCGCCATCTGGTGGCTGCGCGCCGCGCAGGAGGGCGACGGGAACGCGGCCAACGCCCTCGGCGCGCTGCACGCCGCGCGCGGCGAACAGCAGACCGCCGAGCGCTGGTACCGCGCCGCCATGGACGCGGGCGATGTCAACGGGGCATACAACCTGGGGCTGCTCTGCGCCGCCCAGGACCGTACCGTCCAGGCCGAGCAGTGGTACCGCCGCGCCGCCTACGCGGGCCATCGCGAGGCCGCCAACGCCCTCGCCGTCCTGCTGCTCCAGGCCGACGACCCGACCGGCGCCGAACCCTGGTTCTCCAAGGCCGCCGAGGCGGGCAGCGTGGACGCCGCGTTCAACCTCGGCATCCTCCACGCGGGACGCGACGAGGACGGCGCGGCCCTGCGCTGGTACGAGCGCGCGGCGGCGGCCGGTCATACGGAAGCGGCTCTCCAGGTCGGTATCGCCTGCCTCAGGGACGGCGACGAGCGGTCGGCCGAGCGCCATCTGCGCTGCGCCGCCGGCGGCGGCAGCGCCGAGGCGGCCTTCCGGCTGGCCACGGTCCTCGACTCGCGCCGGCCGCCGCCGGGGCCGCCCGCGCTCGGTGAGCCGCACGGCGTGAAGACCGAGTGCGAGCAGTGGTACGAGCGCGCCGCCGAGCAGGGGCACCGACGGGCCCAGGTGCGGGTCGGCATGCTCGCCGCCGGCCGCGGGGACATCGCCGACGCGGCCCGCTGGTACCGGGAGGCGGCGGAGGCGGGCAGCCGCAACGGCGCCTTCAACCTCGGGCTGCTGCTCGCCCGCGAGGGCGGCGAGCGGGAGGCGGCGCTGTGGTGGACCAGGGCCGCGCAGGCCGGGCACGGCCGGGCCGCCCTGCGCCTGGCGCTGCTCGCCGCGCGCCGGGGCGAGCTGACCGAGGGCCAGCGGTGGTGCGCGCGCGCCGTCGAACTGGGCCCCGCCGAGGTCGCGGAGCGCGCGGCCCGGCTGCGCGAGGCGCTCCACCAGGAACTCACCGCGTGAGGACGCGGGGCGCGCGGAAGGGATTTGCTCTGGTCGGTGGCGTGACGTAATGTTGCGTTCATCGCCGCGGGGTGGAGCAGCTCGGTAGCTCGCTGGGCTCATAACCCAGAGGTCGCAGGTTCAAATCCTGTCCCCGCTACTGAAACCGGAGGCCCGGATCTCGAAAGAGATCCGGGCCTCCGGCGTTTGTGCTTCGGCCGCGACAGAAGATACGGCGGCGGGCGATACGACGAAGGGCCCGGCGGCGGTCAGCCGCCGGGCCCTTCGTGAAGCGACGACGTGAGGAAAGACGGCGAAAGGGCGAAAGAGCGACGGGCGTAAGGAAAGACGACGTAAGGAAAGGCGTCCGGGGGTTACGCGGACGCGCAGTTCGGGCAGGTGCCCCGGTACGTCACTTCGACACCCGAGATCGTGAACCCGAAGCGCTCCCCGTCCGGCAGATCGGCCAGCGGATCGCCCGACGGATGGACATCGCGTATGGCGCCGCAGTGCGCGCAGACCAGGTGGTGGTGCGGCCGGTGCGCGTTCGGGTCGTACCGCTTGGCCCGGCGGTCCGTGGACACCTCGATCACTTCACCGAGCGTCACCATCTCACCCAAGGTGTTGTAGACGGTGGCCCGGGAGATCTCCGGAAGTCTGGCGACGGCGCGCGCGTGCACCTCGTCGGCGGTCAGATGCACATGGTCCCCGTCGAGGACCTCGGCCACCACGCGCCGCTGGGCCGTCATGCGCCAGCCGCGTTCGCGAAGTCGTTCCAACAGGTCACTCATGGGACCAGCCTAACAGTGAAGGGACCCAGGTCCCGAACGTGTGTGACTTTGGATAGCTGCTTGACTTAGACAAAGTCCATCGTAGGATCGGAATCGGCACCCGCCAAGGGACAGGAACACGCAGTAATGACGCAGGAGGCGCACGTGACGCAGGGACCGCTCACCACGGAGGCCGGGGCTCCGGTCGCCGACAACCAGAACAGCGAGACCGCGGGCGTCGGTGGTCCCGTTCTGGTCCAGGACCAGGCTCTGCTGGAGAAGCTCGCGCACTTCAACCGCGAGCGCATCCCGGAGCGCATCGTGCACGCGCGCGGCGCCGGCGCGTACGGCACGTTCACGCTGACCCGCGACGTCTCGCAGTGGACGCGGGCGAAGTTCCTCTCCGAGGTCGGCAAGCAGACGGAGACGTTCCTGCGCTTCTCCACCGTCGCCGGCAACCTGGGCTCGGCGGACGCGGTGCGCGACCCGCGCGGCTTCGCGCTCAAGTTCTACACCGAAGAGGGCAATTACGACCTCGTCGGCAACAACACCCCGGTGTTCTTCATCAAGGACGCCATCAAGTTCCCCGACTTCATCCACACCCAGAAGCGCGACCCGTACACCGGTTCGCAGGAGGCGGACAACGTCTGGGACTTCTGGGGTCTGTCGCCCGAGTCCACCCACCAGGTGACCTGGCTGTTCGGTGACCGCGGTATCCCGGCCACGCTCCGTCACATGAACGGGTACGGCTCGCACACGTACCAGTGGAACAACGAGGCCGGCGAGGTCTTCTGGGTCAAGTACCACTTCAAGACCGACCAGGGCATCAAGAACCTCACCTCGGAAGAGGCCGCGGTGCTCGCGGGCCAGGACCCGGACAGCCACCAGCGCGACCTGCGCGAGGCCATCGAGCGCGGTGACTTCCCGTCCTGGACGGTGCAGATCCAGGTCATGCCGGCCGCCGAGGCCGCCGCGTACCGCTTCAACCCGTTCGACCTGACCAAGGTCTGGCCGCACGAGGACTACCCGCCGATCGAGATCGGCAAGCTGGAGCTCAACCGCAACCCGGAGAACATCTTCGCGGAGGTCGAGCAGTCCATCTTCTCGCCGGCCCACTTCGTGCCGGGCATCGGTCCCTCCCCGGACAAGATGCTCCAGGGCCGTCTGTTCGCGTACGGCGACGCCCACCGCTACCGCGTCGGCATCAACGCCGACCACCTGCCGGTGAACCGTCCGCACGCCACCGAGGCGCGGACGAACAGCCGTGACGGCTTCCTGTACGACGGCCGTCACAAGGGCGCCAAGAACTACGAGCCGAACAGCTTCGGCGGCCCCTTCCAGACGGACAAGCCGCTGTGGCAGTCCGTCCCGGTCGCCGGTGGCACCGGTAACCACGAGGCCCCGAGCCACGCCGAGGACACCGACTTCGTGCAGGCGGGCAACCTGTACCGGCTGATGTCCGAGGACGAGAAGGGCCGGCTGATCGACAACCTCGCCGGCTTCATCTCCCAGGTCTCGCGCGACGACATCGCCGAGCGCGCGGTGAACAACTTCCGCCAGGCGGACGGTGACTTCGGCAAGCGACTGGAGGCCGCGGTCCAGGCCCTTCGCGGCTGACAGCCTCTCGCGCCGAGACGTCAGGGGCCGGGTCCCGCGGGATCCGGCCCCTGACGCCGTCCCAGGACCTCAGGCCCCGGCCAGTACCGCCGCGTCCCGCCGGGCCGGGGCCCAGCAGCGGATGATGTCGCGTACGGAGACGATGCCGACCGGTTCGTGCTCATCGAGCACGATCAGATGGCGGAACCCGCCGCTGGACATGGCGGCAGCCGCTTCCTCCAGCGTCCAGGCGGGCGACGCGAAGACGACGGACGTCGTGGTGTGGGTGCAGGCGGTCTCGGAATCGGGGCTCTCGCCCGCACCGAGCGAGTTGAGGATGTCACGCTCGGTGAGGATGCCGATGCCGCAGTGGTCGGGATCGAGGACGACTGCGGCGCCGACGCGGCGTGCCGACATCAGCCGGGCCGCCTGGCGGAGCGTATGTGTGGGCCCGATGGTCAGGACCACCGAACTCATGGCGTCACGGACAAGCATGGGATGGAGTCACCTCCTCGGTGAACCGTTTTCCCAGGTCCCCTGGGGGCTGAGCGGACCGGGAAGACCCTGGAGAAACGATTCACAAGTTCACAAGTGGGGGAACTCTTAGAGTGACACTGTTGCGCGGAGTGAACAAGGGGGCGCCCGGCGCGGAGCCCGGGGCGCGCGAAAAAATCAATAGCGCTGGTTGAGATAGCCCAGGAGTTCTTCGTGGAGGATTCCGTTCGACGCCGCCGCGTTGCCGCTGTGGGGGCCGGGGCTGCCGTCGAGGCCGGTGAAGTGGCCGCCCGCCTCCTGCACGACGATCGCCGGCGCCGCCATGTCCCAGAGGGACAGCTCGGGCTCCGCGCAGATGTCCACCGAGCCCTCGGCGACCATCATGTACGGCCAGAAGTCGCCATAACCGCGGGTGCGCCAGCACGCCCGGGTCAGGTCGAGGAAGCCGTCCAGCCGCCCCTGCTCCTCCCAGCCGGTCAGTGACGAGTACGCGAACGACGCGTCCTGGACGCGGGAGACGTCCGAGACCCGCAGCCGCGTCGCGGACGAGAGGCTCCGGCCCGTATACGCGCCGCCGCCCTTCGCCGCCCACCAGCGCCGGGCGAGCGCGGGCGCGGACACCACGCCGACGACCGGTTCGTAACCGCCCTCGGCGGCCACCATCAGGGAGATCAGCGTGGCCCAGACGGGCACCCCGCGGACATAGTTCTTGGTGCCGTCGATGGGGTCGATGACCCAGCGGCGCGGGCCCGTGCCCTCGACGCCGTACTCCTCGCCCAGGATCGCGTCACGCGGCCTCGCCCGCTGGAGATTGCCACGGATCAGCTCCTCGGCCGCCTTGTCGGCCTCACTCACCGGAGTCATGTCCGGTTTGGTCTCGACCTTGAGGTCCAGAGCCTTGAACCGGTCCATCGTCGCGGCGTCGGCGGCGTCCGCGAGTACATGGGCGAGACGCAGGTCATCGTGGTAATCGGGCATGGTCGTCACAGTATCCATCGTGCGGGACGGCCGGCCACGGGGCCCGGTCGGCGAGAAGGCCGCGAGCGGCCTTGACAGTGGGCGAGGGCCCGTCAACTCTGTGCACAGAGCCGCACGGCCCCGGAGGCGACGATGCCTACAGCGCGTGAAGCCCTGCTCCGCTCCGCTCTCGCGGCGCTCGCCGAGCGGCCCTGGTCCGCGATCAGAATGGTCGATGTGGCGTCGGGTGCCGGGGTGTCCCGGCAGACCCTCTACAACGAGTTCGGCGGCAAGGACGGTCTCGCCCGCGCGCTGATGCGGCGGGAGACCGATCGCTATCTGCGCGGCGTGGAGCGGCTGTTGGGCGAGCGCGCCGCCGCCGCGGACCGGCTGGTGGCCGTCGCCGAGTGGACGGTCGTCGAGGCGCGCGCCAGACCGCTGCTGCGCGCGCTGCTCACCGGCTGCTGGGGGGAGTGGTTCCCCGCTCCGCCGGCCGTGCGCGAGACCACCGCCGCGTCCGGCGTTCCGGCACAGCGCCGCGCGGACGCCGGGCCGCCGGGGACCGCGGATCTGGTGGCGCTGGTACGGGACAGATCGGCGGCGGCGCTGCGCCAGGACCAGCGTGATCAGGGACAGCGTGATCAGGGACAGCGCGATCCGGCACAGCGCGATCCGAGCCGAGGCGGCCCGAGCCGAAGCGATCCTGGCCGGCGTGATCAGGCCCGCCATGATCAGGGCCGACGCGATCCGGATCAGCGCGATCACGGGCAACGCGCTTACGACCGCGACGAGTTGCTCTACCGCTGTGAGCTGGCCGTACGCCTCGCGCTCGCCCATCTCATCGCGCCCGGCGCCGAGTCCGTGGGCCCGCTGGTCCGCACGGCCGTCACCGCACCGCTCCGCGTCCCCCCGCGCGCACCGCTCAGTGCGCCGAGCCCGAGAGCTGGAGCCCGATGACCCCGATGACCACCAGCGAGATCGAGACAAGCTTCAGTACGGACACCACATCGCCGAGGAAGACCATCCCGTAGATCGCGGTGCCCGCCGCGCCGATGCCCGTCCACACCGCGTACGCCGGTCCGACGTCGAGCTTCTTCAGAGAGAGCGTCAGCAGACCGAAGCTGCCGAGCGCGAAGGCCGCGAACGCGATGGTCGGCCAGAGCCTGGTGAATCCGTGGGAGAGCTTCAGACAGACGGCAAAGCCGGTTTCCAGAATCCCGGCGACCACAACCAGCAGCCACGCCATGGTGTAAGAGCCTCCCCGCGTCGGTGACCGCCCGGTACCGCCTGGTGTCTGGCGTGATTATGCCCCTTACCGGGGTCGACGGGCGGCAAACGTGTGCGCGTCAGTCACCTTCGCGCCGCTCCCGCGTGGCGAGAAGACGGCGGAGCGAGTAGAGCCGGGACGGGTCGGCGTGGCCCTCGGCCACCCAGGCGTCCAGCGCGCAGTCCGGTTCGTCGTGGCTGCACGCGCGCGGGCAGCCCTCCGTCCCCGGCACCAGATCGGGGAAGGCGAGGATGACCCGGGACGGATCAACATGATGGAGTCCGAAGGACCGGATACCGGGGGTGTCGATCACCCAGCCGTCCCCCTTCGCCAGCGGCAGCGCCAGCGCCGAGGTGGTGGTGTGTCGGCCGCGCCCGGTGACCGCGTTGACGTCTCCGGTGATCCGGTGACGGTCGTCCGGGACCAGCGCGTTGACCAGCGTCGTCTTGCCGACGCCCGAGTGGCCCACGAAGGCGGTGACCCGGCCGTCGAGATATTCGCGTACGAGGTCCGCCGCGTGGCCGCTCGCCAGTTCGTCCCGTCGTGTGACGACATGACGGATGCCCAGCGCCCGGTAGGTCTCCAGGAGTTCGTCCGGTGAGGCCAGATCGGACTTCGTCAGCACGAGCAGCGGTTCGAGCCCGCCGTCGTACGCGGCGACCAGACAGCGGTCGATCAGCCGGGGGCGCGGCTCGGGGTCGGCGAGCGCGGTGACCACGGCCAGCTGGTCGGCGTTGGCGACGACCACGCGCTCGTACGGATCGTCGTCGTCCGCCGTCCGCCGGAGCACCGAGCGGCGCTTCTCGATCCGTACGATGCGCGCCAGCGTGTCCTTCCTGCCCGACAGATCGCCCACCAGGAAGACCTGGTCGCCCACCACGGCGGCCTTGCGGCCCAGTTCGCGCGCCTTCATCGCCAGGACGACACGGTCCTCGACGAGACAGGTCAGCCGGCCCCGGTCGACGGTCAGGACCATGCCCTCCGACGCGTCCTCGTGCTTGGGCCGGATGTTCGTACGCGGCCGGTTGCCCTTGGGGTTGGGGCGGTGGCGGATGTCGTCCTCGTCGGGGTTCTTGCCGTAGCGGCGCATCGCGTCAGGCTCCCGCTCCCGCGAGCATGTCCGTCCACATCCGAGGGAAGTCCGGCAGGGTCTTGGCGGTCGTCGCGACGTTCTCGATCTCCACGCCGCGGACGGCGAGGCCGATGATCGAACCCGCCGTGGCCATGCGGTGGTCGTCGTACGTGTGGAACACCCCGCCGTGCAGCGGGCGCGGGCGGATGTGCAGCCCGTCCGCGGTCTCCGTGACGTCACCGCCCAGTTCGTTGATCTCCTTGGTGAGCGCGGCCAGCCGGTCCGTCTCATGGAGCCGCAGATGGGCCACGCCGCGCAGGGTGGAGGGCGAGTCGGCGAGCGCGGCGACCGCCGCGATGCCGGGGGTCAGCTCCCCGACCTCGCTCAGATCGAGATCGACTCCATGGATCCGGCCGGTGCCCGTGAAGGTGAGGCTGGTGCCCTCGGCCGTCTCGGCGAACTCGCAGGAACCGCCCATCCCGGTGAAGATCTCGCGCAGCGCGTCACCCGGCTGGGTGGTCCGCTCGGGCCAGTCGGGGACGGTCACCCGGCCGCCGGTGACCAGCGCGGCGGCCAGGAACGGCTGGGCGTTGGAGAGATCGGGCTCCACGGTCAGATCGCGGCCGAGCAGCGCGCCCGCCGAGACCCGCCAGACATTCGGCTCACCGCCGGTCTCGGGCTCGTCGACCTGGGCGCCGACCCCGCGCAGCATGTCGACCGTCATCCTGATGTGCGGCAGCGAGGGCAGTACGGAGCCGACGTGCCGTACCTCCACGCCCTGGTTGAAGCGCGCTCCCGAGAGCAGCAGCGCCGAGACGAACTGGGAGGACGCGGAGGCGTCGATCTCCACCGCGCCGCCCTCCAGGGCGCCGCCGCCGTGCACGGTGAGCGGGAGCGAGCCGCGTCCGTCGTCGTCGATACGGGCGCCCAGCGCGCGCAGGGCGTTGATGACGCTGTGCAGCGGACGCTGGTAGGAGCGGGGGTCGCCGTCGAAGCGGACGGCGCCGTCGGCGAGCGTCGCGACGGGCGGCAGGAAGCGCATCACCGTACCGGCGTTGCCGACGTCGACGGTGGCCGGGCCGTGCAGCCCCGAGGGGATCACCCGCCACGCCTCGCCGCTCGGACCAGGCACGGCAGCGGCGGCGGAACTGGACGACGACACGGTCTCCTCGATGCCGACGCCCATGGCCCGCAGCGCGTCGGCCATCAGGAGGGTGTCGCGGGAGCGCAGCGGGCGGCGCAGCCAGCCGGGCTCGGCGGCCAGCGCGGCGAGGACCAGACCGCGGTTGGTGACCGATTTGGATCCGGGCACGGTGACCGTCGCTTCGACGGCCCCGTTTGCGTAGGGGGCGGGCCAGAGGGCGGGCTGCACGGAGCTTTCGGTCATGGCCAATACTTTAGTGGTTCTTGAGGGACCTCGATCCTGATCAAATACGGAGAAACCAGGGCGTAATCAGCGGGTGATAAGAGGGCTGGAGGATGAGAGGCCGAATTGTCGGTCTCACAGGCCCAACAGCCAGCGCCCGCCGCCGATCAGGGAGCAGAGCGAGACGGCGTGGAAGAGGAACAGCCACATCGCGGGCGCGGTGTGCGTCAGCCGGCCCAGCTGGTCCGCGTCGGAGTCCCCGGCGCCGCCGTACCGGCGCTTCGACTGGAGCTCGAAGGCGGGGCGTACGCCCCCGAGGAGCAGGAACCAGACCGCGGTGTACGCGAACGCCGCCTGGACGTCCGGTTCGGTCAGCCAGGAGATGAGCAGGAAGGCCGCCCCGGTGACGATCACCGTGAGCGCGCCGTACGCGTTGCGGATCATCACCAGCATCGCGAGCAGAAGGGCCGTCGCCAGCCACAGCAGCAGCGTGATGTGGTGCGCGGAGAGCAGCCAGGCGCCGCCGAGACCGAGCAGCGGCGGGGCGGTGTAGCCGGCGGCCGCGGTGAGGATCATGCCGGGGCCGGTCGGCCTGCCCCGGCTGACGGTCAGGCCCGAGGTGTCCGAGTGCAGCCGGATGCCGTCGAGCCGGCGTCCGGTGACCAGGGCTATCAGTCCGTGGCCGCCCTCGTGCGCGATGGTTATCGCGTTACGGGAGAGCCGCCAGAGCGGACGCGGTACGACGGCGGCGAGCGCGACGACCGCCGTCACGATCACCAGCCACTCCTCCGGGGCGGGTTGGGTACCGAAGACGCGATCCCACAGATCGCCGATGGAGGCGGAGTCGATGCTGGCCATTGCTCGGGCGGCTCCTCAGCTCGGTGGCGTCGTGCGCGGGGCGGGGCGGTGCGGTGGTGGTCGTGGCAGTGTGGCACCGAGGTGTCCTACGGAGGAAAACGCCGCCGTGCCTCACACCGGTTCCGCCGGAAAGCTGTGAACCGGGAAGCCGTGAGCCGGAAACGGTGAGTCGTCCCCGGGGCCACGGGTCCGCCGAGGCGCCCGCGAAGCCCCACCTGTTCGGCGTAACCTGGCGCCATCGCAGGCCAGAGGAGCGGTTGAGGATGTGCGGCAGGTACGCGGCGAGCCGTCGGCCCGAGGACCTTCAGGGAGTCTTCGGCATCGAGAAGTGGGAGCCCGAGGAAACCCTCGCCCCCGACTGGAACGTGGCCCCGACCAAAGAGGTCTACGCGGTCCTGGAACGCCCCGTGAAGGAGGCGGCGGACCCCGGTCCTGTCCGTCAGCTGCGGAAACTCAAGTGGGGGCTCGTACCGTCCTGGGCCAAGACGCCCGAGGGCGGGGCTCGGATGATCAACGCGCGTGCCGAGACCGTCCACGAGAAGCCGTCGTTCCGGCGGCCCTTCGTCTCACGGCGCTGCATCCTCCCGGCCGACGGCTACTACGAGTGGGTCACCGGATCCGATGAGCGGCAGCTGGAGGAGCAGGGCAGGAAGAAGCGGCCCCGCAAGCAGCCGTACTTCGTCACCCCGGCCGACGGCTCGGTCATGGCGATGGCCGGACTGTACGAGTTCTGGCGGGACCGCACACTGCCGGACGACCATCCCTCGGCCTGGTGGGTGACCTGCTCGGTGATCACCACCGAGGCGGAGACGACCCCGCTGGCGGTGGCCCCGGCCGAGGGCCCCGGATCGCTGGCGGAGATCCACCCCCGGATGCCGCTGATGCTGACGCCGGACCGCTGGGACGCCTGGCTCGACCCGGCCCGTACGGACCCCGAGGAGCTGCGGGGGCTGCTCGCCCCGCCGCCGGCCGGGCTGATGCGGGCGTACCCGGTCACGACGGCCGTCAGCAACGTCCGCAACAACGGTCCCGAGCTGCTGGAGGAGCTTCCCGCGCCGGAGGAGAGCACGCTCTTCTGACTTCTGCTGCCTCCCGGCTCCTGACGTCCGGCCTCTGACGCGCTGACGCGACCGCCTTCGTGGCGGCAGGCGCACAAGCCTCCGCGCGCCGGGGTGGCCGGGTGACGGAGGATGGCTGTGTGACAAGCGACACGGCAGCCGAGCCGGACCAGCAGACCGTCGAGACCCCCGCCGGGGACGCCCGTATCACCTGGCATCCCGCGAAGCGGCCCCGCCGCGTCCTCGCCCTCGGACATGGCGCGGGCGGCGGGATCGAGGCGCGCGATCTCCGGGCCCTGGCCGCCGCGCTGCCCCCGCTCGGGATCACCGTCGCCCTGGTGGAGCAGCCCTGGCGGGTGGCGGGCAAGAAGCTGGCGCCCGCGCCGAAGACCCTCGACACCGGCTGGCGCGCGCTCTGGCCCGCGCTGGAGAAGCCGGGCCTGCCGGTCGTCGCGGGCGGGCGCAGCGCCGGGGCGCGCGTGGCCTGCCGCACGGCGCGTGAGCTGGGCGCGCACGCCGTACTGGCGCTGAGCTTCCCGCTGCACCCGCCGGGCAGGCCGGAGAAGTCCCGCGCCGCCGAGCTGCTGGAAGCGGGCGTGCCCACCCTGGTCGTCCAGGGCGGGAACGACCCCTTCGGCAGGCCCGACGAGTACGCCGGACTGCCGGGGGGCGCCCCGGGGAGCGCGTACGAGCTGCTGGAGGTGCCGTACGGCGACCATGGGTTCGCCGTGCCCAAGCGGGCGCCCCTCTCCCAGGACGAGGCCCTGGACATCCTCACCGAGGGCGTCGCCGCCTGGCTCGCTGTCCCGGCCGCGGCCCGTTGAAACCTCCGGGGAATGCCCGGCGCGAGGTCGCTGTTGTCAAGAGCATCGGTAGACAGAGCACGAAAGGGAGTCCGTCGTATGGGTTCGACCATCTGCCCGCGCCGCTCAGACGCCACTGACCTGGAGTGGACGGTGCTTTCCGCGGCCAAGACCGCTTCCGTTCGGGCGGCCGGTGGGACGGACCGGCAGGCCCCGGCACATCAAGGTCGACTATTCTCCGATTCGAGTGGGTCCGCATTCGGTCCCGCCACATCGTTGGAGGAGGTGGGTCCGGTCACTGGGACCGACGGAGCGACCGACGACGGCCACATCGAAGAGACCACCGCCGAGCGCAATGCCCGTTTCGAGCGGGATGCTCTGGGCTACCTGGACCAGATGTACTCGGCCGCCCTGCGTATGACGCGCAATCCGGCCGATGCCGAGGACCTGGTGCAGGAGACCTATGCCAAGGCGTACGGCTCCTTCCACCAGTTCCGTGAGGGAACCAACCTCAAGGCGTGGATGTACCGCATCCTCACGAACACATTCATCAACTCGTACCGGAAGAAGCAGCGCGAGCCCCAGCGCAGTGCCGCCGAGGAGATCGAGGACTGGCAGCTGGCGCGCGCGGAGTCGCACATGTCGACCGGACTGCGCTCCGCGGAGTCGCAGGCGCTCGACCATCTTCCGGACTCCGACGTGAAAGCCGCGCTCCAGGCGATTCCCGAGGAGTTCCGCATCGCCGTGTATCTCGCGGACGTAGAGGGCTTTGCGTACAAGGAGATCGCGGACATCATGGGAACCCCCATCGGTACGGTCATGTCACGACTGCACCGGGGCCGCCGCCAGCTGCGCGGCATGCTGGAGGACTACGCCCGTGACCGTGGGCTCGTCCCGGCGGGTGTCGGAGAGTCGTTGGACGATCGGAAAGGTTCGGACTCATGAGCTGCGGAGAGCCGCATGAGACGGATTGCGCCGAGGTCCTCGATCATCTCTACGAGTTCCTCGACCGCGAGATGCCCGACAGCGACTGCACCAAGTTCGAGGTGCACTTCGAGGAGTGCTCTCCGTGCCTGGAGAAGTACGGGCTCGAACAGGCCGTGAAGAAGCTGGTCAAGCGGTGCTGCGGGCAGGACGACGTACCGGCCGATCTGCGCTCCAAGGTGATGGGGCGGATCGATCTGATCAGGTCGGGCCAGGCCGTGCCCGAGCACGACGTGTCGACGGCCGGAGCGGATCTTCCGGGCGTCGCCAAGGAATAGATCCAAGGATCCAAGAATCCAAGGAAGAGAACAGGCGGACCGACGAGAGGGCGTATCGCGCACGGCGCGGTGCGCCTTCACGCGTGTTCGAGCCCATCCGCGCGCGTTTCCCGCCCCGCGCAGCTCGCGTGCCTTCGCGCACCCCGCGTGCCCTCGCGCACCCCGCGCATGACTCTCGCGCGCGCGTACCCACCGTTTGTCCGTGTATAGCACTGCTGTCACCCGAAGGTGCTAATCCGCGGCAAACGCCGGATGATCGCCCCCCAACTCGCTAACCTGACCCTCTGTTTGGGCCGGGCCGAGAAGAGGGGACTACGCCGTGAGGGCCATTCCGGTGGCGGCGCGCGTCTACATCCTGGGTATCGCGCTCTGCGCGGCCCTCTGCGTCCATGCCGCGCTGCGCCCGGACATGCCCTGGAGAGCGATGGCGCTGCTGGCGGCGGTGTACGCCTTCTGCGAGCTGCCCGCCCGCTGCCGCCGCCCGGGACACTCGGTGAACGGTTCGGCACCGGTCGTCGCCGGATCGTTCTTCCCCGTGCTGCTCGCCGCCGCCCTCCTGCTCCCGCCCGCCGCCGCCGCGCTGGTCGCCGTACCGGGCGCGCTGCTCGGCCGGATCGAGCGGCGCCCGCGGAGCCCGCGGCGGATCTGGCGCGCGGCCCAGCTCACCGTCGCGACCTGGGCGGCGGCGTGGGCGCAGGTGTTCTTCGGCGGTCCCGTCGCGCTCGGCGGCGGCGGGTACGGGCTGACGACGCCCGACTTCCCGTACGTGCTGCTGCCCGCCGGAGCCGCGGCCCTCGCCTTCTGCCTGGTGCTCTCCGCGCTGGACGGTGGCATCCTGGTCACCGCCGAGCGGCTGCCGCTGCGCACCGCCTGGCGCGGGCTGCTGCCGCGCTCGCTGGCGCCGCTCGGCGCGCACGGGCTCGCCGGGCTGATGATGGCCGTCCTGTGGCGCAGCCCCTTCGGGCCGCTCTCCGCGCTCTTCGTGCTGCTGCCGATGTACATCTCCTGCTGGGTCTTCGCCCAGTACCACCGCGAGCGCGCCGCCCACCAGGCCACCATCCGGGCGCTCGTGCAGGCCGTCGACATCAAGGACCGGTACACCCGCGGACACAGTGAGCGGGTGGGGCACGCCTCCGTGCTGATCGCCCATGAGCTGGGCATGGAGCAGGAGCGGATCGAAGTACTCCGGTTCGCCGGGATCCTGCACGATGTCGGCAAACTCGGCGTCCCGACCCGGGTGCTGCGCAAGGACGGCCCGCTGACACCCGAGGAGCGCAGGGTGATCGAACTGCACCCCGAGTACGGGCACGAGATGGTGCGCGGCATCGGATTCCTGGGCGAGGCGCGGTCCGCGATCCTGCACCACCACGAACGGCTCGACGGCACGGGCTATCCGTACGGTCTCGCCGGGACGCGCATCCCCGAGTTCGCCCGGGTCGTGGCCGTGGCCGATGCCTTCGACGCGATGACCTCCACCCGTTCCTACCGGCGGGGGCGGCCGGTGCCCACCGCGCTGGCGGAGCTGGAGCGGTGCGCGGGGACGCAGTTCGATCCGCGGATGGTGCGGGCGCTGGCACGGGCGCTGGACCGGCACGGCTGGCAGACGACGGTCACGGCGGACGAGGTCCCGCCCCCTGTCCCCACCGCCCTTCCGGTCCCTGCCGTCGCCGGGCGCGGAAACGTCCCTCCTGCCCGGACCAGCGGTGTTGGCCGGACGCCCGCCGCCGGCCCGCCTGCCGGTCCCCCCGGCGGCCGTACCACCAGCACCGGCCGTACCACCAGCACCGGCCGGAGCGGTGGGACCGGCCGGAGCGGCGGGAGTGGCGGGAGATGACCTCGGCCGCGGTCGGGGCGCCGGCCGCCGGACGCCGCCCCGTCTCCCGCACCGTCGTCGTGGTGTACGGCGCGGCGGCGCTGCTGACCGCCGCCGGGCTCGGCTCCACGCTCTGGCACGGCCTCGCCGACCCCCGCATCGCGCTGGCCTTCGGCGTGCTCATCGCCGTCGGTGAGCTGGCGCGCTGGGGCGCGCTGCCCGGTGAGCGGGAGCCCGCGCCGATCGCCGCCGCCGGGGCCCTCGCGTACGCACTGCTCGGCGAGAACGCCGGACAGCCGGTCGGCCACGGTGTGCTCCAGACCGTCACCGTCGTCCTCATCGCCGCGCTCGCCGGGGCCGTACCGCATGTCGCCCGGGGGCGCGGGCCCGCGCTCGACCACATCGTGAGACGCGTTCTCACCGTCGGCTTCGCCGCCTTCTGCTTCCAGCCGCTCTACGACTCGGCCGAACTGCGGGAACGCCTCGGCGTCGGCCCCGGCTACGCCCTGCTCCTGCTCCTGCTGCTGGGGCTCACCGCGCTCTGCGACGCCGTACTGGCCGCGCTCGTCCTGTGGGCCCGCACCCGCCACCCCTTCGGGCCCCTGCTCCGCGACGAGTTGCGCGCGCTGCTGCACATCGGCTCCGCCGTCTGTGCCACCGGAGCGGTGATCGCGCTCGGGGTCGCCGTCGCCGGGCTGTGGGCGCTGCCCGTGTTCTGTGTGCCGCTGCTGCTGACCCAGCTGTCCATGCGGCGGTACGCGGCCGTGCGCACGACCTACCGGCAGACGATCGCCTCCCTCGCCCGCGCCACCGAGATCGCCGGGTACACCCCCCAGGGCCATGCCCGCAGGGTCGCGGAACTGAGCCTGGCCGTCGGCCGCGAGCTGGGGCTCTCCGGCCCCGAACTGACCGTCCTGGAGTACGCCGCCCTGATGCACGACATCGGCCAGCTGTCCCTCGTCGATCCGGTGCCCGACGGTGCCACCGCCCTGCTGCCCGTCGCGGAACAGCGGCGGATCGCCCTGCTCGGCGGCGCGGTCGTCCGCCAGACCGGGGTGCCCGCCGCCGTCGCGGTGGTGGTGGAACGGCAGGCGGACCCGTACCGGGAACAGCCGATGTCCGCCCGGATCGTCCGGGCCGTCAATGCGTACGACGATCTGGCCGGGGAATGTGCCACTGCGAGCGGACCGCTCGGCGCGCTGGAGCGGCTCCGGCTCGGGACGGCGCACGACTACCAGCCCGAGGTGGTGGAATCCCTGGCACGCGTGCTCTCCCGGGGGCGGCCGGGACCCTGGTCGAATGGGGTAACCCATGGGTAATGAGCGGGCGTCCGACCGAGCATGGTTGGATGCGAAGAAGAGCAAGTTGTGGTGTCCGGGGGCACTGACCCGAACGACCGGCAGGCGGGAATCGTGAGGATCTTCGGGAAGGTACGGCATCGGCCCTCCGCCTCGTGGCGGCAGGCCACCGACCGCGCGTTCACGCTGATCGGTGACGGCCGGTACGAGGACGCGGGAGCGCTGCTGACGCGCGCGGCGGATCTGGAACCCTGGCTCTCCGAGTCCTGGTTCAATCTGGCGCTGCTGCACAAGTTCCGGCACGACTGGGAGCAGGCGCGCGCCGCCGGGCTGCGCGCCGTGGCCCTGCTGGACAAGGAGACCGGCGCGCCGGACTGGTGGAACGTCGGGATCGCCGCCACCGCGCTCCAGGACTGGCCGCTGGCCCGCCGCGCCTGGCAGGCGTACGGACTGCGGGTGCCGGGCAATCCGCACACCGTCGAGGCGAACGGCGAGCCCGAGGGCATGGAGCTGGGCAGCGCGGCCGTCAGGCTCTCGCCGGAGGGCGAGGCCGAGGTCGTCTGGGGCCGCCGTCTCGATCCGGCCAGAATAGAAGTGCTCTCGATCCCGCTGCCGTCGTCGGGCAGGCGCTGGGGCGAGGTCGTCCTGCACGACGGTGTACCGAACGGTGAGCGCACGACCGCGTCGAGCCCGGACGGCACCACCCGTGCCTATCCGGTCTTCGACGAGATCGAGCTGTGGGCCCCTTCTCCCGTGCCCACGTGGGTGGTGCTGCTGGAAGCGGCGACCGAGGAGGACAGGGACGCCCTGGAGCGGCTGGCCGCCGACGCCGGATTCGCCGCCGAGGACTGGTCGTCGTCCGTACGGCTCCTCTGCCGGGCCTGCTCGGAGTCCACGATGCCGAGCGCCGAGGGCGACGGCGAACATCTCGACCCGCACGACCACAGCGAGCCGGGCCATCCGGGGCCGCTGGGCCACCGCACGGCCGGCGAGCTGTGGGCCCCCGAGCGCGAGTGCGGGATCGCCGCCCCGGCCGCGCTGGTACGGGGCCTGCTGGACGGCTGGGTCGCCGACAGCCCGGAC
Source organism: Streptomyces sp. NPDC088147 (assembly GCF_044741565.1). NCBI lineage: Bacteria > Bacillati > Actinomycetota > Actinomycetes > Kitasatosporales > Streptomycetaceae > Streptomyces > Streptomyces sp. NPDC088147. The sequence goes on from NZ_JBIUSY010000014.1 coordinate 60,840, forward strand.
ACCCGCGAGTGGCGCGATCTCGAAGAGGTCTGCTGAGGGCCACGAGGTCCGCCGGTGCCGAGAACATGCTGAGACTCCCCGAGAGCTGCCCTTAGGCTGTATGGGCACATCGCACGGATCGTGCAGGCAGCATCGGGTACCGAGGAAGGCGTACTGCGGACATGGCGCAGCAGGAGACGGACCAGCGGATCGACAGTGGGACCTCGGTGGCGGAGCCGGGGGACGGGTTCGTCGTGGACACGGAGGACGCCGAGGCGCGCGAGCTGGCGCACCGCGAGCGCGGCACGTCCCGCCCGATCACCGTCGTCGGGAATCCGGTGCTCCACAAGGAGTGCCGGGACGTCACGGAGTTCGGTGACGAGCTCGCCGCGCTGATCGACGACATGTTCGCCAGCCAGCACACCGCCGAGGGCGTGGGCCTGGCCGCCAACCAGATCGGTGTGGACCTGAAGGTCTTCGTCTACGACTGCCCGGACGACGACGGCGTACGGCACGTCGGCGCCATCTGCAACCCGGTGCTGGAGGAGCTGCCGCCCGCCGAGCGCCATCTCGACGACTCCAACGAGGGCTGCCTCTCCGTACCGACGGCGTACGCGGCGCTCGCGCGCCCCGACTACGCGGTGGTGCGCGGCCAGGACGCTCAGGGCAACCCCGTCAAGGTGCGCGGCACGGGCTACTTCGCCCGCTGCCTCCAGCACGAGACGGACCACCTCTACGGGTATCTGTACATCGACCGTCTGTCGAAGCGCGACCGCAAGGACGCGCTCCGGCAGATGGCGGAGAACACCCCGCGCTACGAGACCGTCCCCAACCCCTGAGGGGACGTCGGCTCCGAGGGCGGCGACTTCGAGAGCGCCGACTCCGAGAGCGACGGCGGGGGTACCACCGCGTGGTGGTACTCGCTCCAGATCAGCGGCGGGAACGCGCTGCCCCGCTCGGAGTCGGGGCCGCCCACGCCCTGCATGGGAAGCAGGTTCGGGACATCCGGCTTCGTACGGAACATCGTGACCGAGGTGCTCAGTTCCTGGGTGGCACCGATGAACCAGGCTGATTTCATGCGGTCGTTGGGACCGGTCTTGCCGGCCAGGACCGGAAGATAGATCTTCCGGTCCTTCGGCGAACCGAGGGCGTTCCAGCCCACCTGCTGGAGCGCCGAGCCGACGGTGGCGGCCACGTGCTGCTCCATCGCGCGCCGTGCCACGGGCTTCTCGAAGCCGTCGACCGCGACGCCGTTCCGCTCGATCCTGGTCACCGAGTACGGCTCGGTCGCCCGGCCCCCGTTGAGGAAGGTCGTATAGGCGCTGGCCAGCCGGACGGCGCTGGGGGTCGAGGTGCCGATCGAGAACGTCGGCTCCAGCTTCGCCATGCTCTCCTCGCGCAGCCCCGACGCGACCGCCAGCTCCTTGACCTTCTTCAGTCCGATGGCCTTGCCGGTCTGCACGAACGGGGTGTTGTCCGAGTCCACCAGCGGCAGGGTGAGGTCCATCGACGGCATCGGCGCCGACGTCTCCATGGGTACGGGCCGCCTCTTCTCGCGGTCGGCGGCCCGCGCGGCCTGCCGCTTCCGGGAGAAGGAGTCCTCCAGCGCGGCGGCGTACACGAAGGGCTTGAACGCCGAGCCCGCGGGCACGCCCGAGGTGTCCGCGTTGTTGCTGAAGTGCTCGATGGCGTCGGAGCCGCCGTACACCGCGACGATCGCCCCGTCCTTGGGCCGTACGGAGGCCGCGCCGACCTGCACATGCCGGTCGGCCACGCGCTTCTTCGGGTCCAGCCGGTCCGCGCGCACCTTCTCGACGGCCTCGGCCAGCGCGCGCACCTTGTCCTTCTCGAAGGTGGTGTGGACGCGGTAGCCGCCACCGGCGAGGTCCTTGTCCGTGATCCCCGAGCGGCTCTTGATGTACTTGTTGGTGATGTCGACGAGATAGCCGATCTGCCCCGCCTGGCTGGTCGGCTTGACGGGCGGCTTCGGCTCGGGGAAGGACGTGTACTTCGCGCGTTCCGCGGCGCTCATCGAGCCGGTCTCGACCTGACGGTCCAGGATCCAGCTCCACCGGTCCACGGCCCGCTCGTGGTTCGCGCGGCTGAGGGCCGGGTCGAAACTGTCCGCGCCCTTGAGCAGCGTGGCGAGCAGCGCGGCCTGACCGGGGTTCAGATCCTTGGCGGGGACGCCGTAATACGCGTACGAGGCGGCCTGGACGCCGTACGAGTCGCGGCCGAACCACGAGGTGTTCAGATAGCCCTGGAGGATCTCGGACTTGGGCTTCCGGTTGCTGACCTTGAGGGAGAGGAAGAGTTCCTTGACCTTGCGCGTGAGGGTCTGGTCCTGGCTCAGGTAGGTGTTCTTCACATACTGCTGGGTGATCGTGGAACCGCCCTGGGTCTCCCCGCCCGTGACGATGTTCACGGCGGCGCGGGCGATGCCCGTCACCGAGACGCCCGAGTCGCTGTAGAAGTCCGCGTTCTCCGCCGCGATGACGGCGTTCCGGACGGACTCGGGCACCTGCGCGAGCGTGATGTCCTGCCGGTTCACATCGCCCACACTCACCATCCGGCTGCCGTCCGCCCAGTAGTAGACGGTGGCCTGCCGACGCGCGGAGTCGTGCTCGTCCGGGATCTCGACGTTCAGGTAGACGGCGACGAACAGTCCGGTGAGCGCGCCGGCGGGGAGCAGGAACAGACAGGAGACGAGCTTCCAGGAGGGCACCCAGCGCCGCCACCCGCGCCGGCCGCTCCGGGGGAAGTCGACGAGCCGACGGCGCCGTTTCCGGTGGCCGGCCGGGGTGTCGTCGCCGTCGGGCGGGGGTTCCGTGCGGTTCGCGCGACGTATGCGGGGCAGCCTCATGGGGGGTGCGGACCTCCTCGATCATGAGCCGCCAGCAGGGGGGATACGGCGAGCTCGACACGTACACCCGCTGGGCCGTGATCCCGGTTGGTTCGTTCGCGGAATCTCTACATCCGGATCGGGGTTCTTCCAGTTCTGTTCCGCCTTGTGGGGGACCGGTTGACGCGCGTCGACCCGTACGCCAATCTCTGCGTACAACTCGGCCCCGGCACAAGGAGATCCGATGCTCAGACGCACCGCCCGACTGTTCCTCAGTCTTGTCATGGCCATGTCCTTCGCCTGGGCGGGAGCGCTCGCCACGGCCGGTACGGCACACGCCGACGGCTGCTACACGTGGTCCCGCACCCTCTCCCAGGGCGCCTCGGGCGCCGATGTCACCCAGCTCCAGATCCGGGTGGCCGGCTATCCGGGGACCGGCGCCGTACTCGCCATCGACGGCGCGTACGGACCGGCCACCACCGCCGCGGTGAAGCGCTTCCAGTCCGCGTACGGGCTGGCGGCCGACGGGGTCGCGGGCCCCGCGACCTTCAGCAAGCTCTACGCGCTCCAGGACGACGACTGCACCCCGGTCCACTTCAGCTACGCCGAGCTGAACACCTGCAACAGCACGTGGGCGGGCGGCGCGGTGGACGCGGCCACCGCCAAGTCCAACGCCCTGCGCACGATGTGGAAGCTGGAGGCGCTGCGCCACGCGCTGGGCGACCAGCCCCTCCGGGTCACCAGCGGCTTCCGCTCACAGGCGTGCAACGCCGCGGTCGGCGGCGCGGCGGGCAGCCGCCATCTCTACGGGGACTCCGCCGACCTCGGCTCGGGACCGCACTCGCTCTGCACGCTGGCGCAGACGGCCCGTAACCACGGCTTCAACGGGATCCTCGGCCCCGGCTACCCGGACCACAACGACCACACCCATGTCGACCACCGGCCGAGCCGCTTCTGGTCGGCACCGAGCTGCGGCATCTGAGGTCGTACGGCGTCGGTACGTCGTCCGAAGACGTCCGTACGTACGGTACGGCGGTACGTACGGCACGGACCGGGGCCTCACGCGGCGTGCGAGGGGCCCCGGAACGTACGGCGGTACGTGTTCGGGGTCGTCCCCAGCGTCCGCAGGAAGTGATGGCGCAGCCCGGCCGCGGTCCCGAACCCGGCCCGGCCGGCGACGCTGTCCACCGTCTCGTCCGTCGCCTCTAGCAACTCCTGCGCCAGCAGCACCCGTTGGCGCAGCAGCCAGCGGTACGGGGTGGTCCCCGTCTCCTGCTGGAAGCGGCGGGCGAACGTGCGCGGCGACATATGGGCACGTTCGGCCAGCTGCTCGACGGTCATCTCGCGGTCCAGATGCCGCTCCATCCAGCCGAGGACGTCACCGACCGTGTCACAGCGGCTGCGGGGCAGCGGGCGCTCGATGAACTGGGCCTGGCCGCCGTCGCGGTGCGGCGGTACGACCATGCGGCGCGCGATCGCGTTGGCGATCTCGGGGCCGTGCTCCTTCCGTACGAGATGCAGGCAGGCGTCGATCCCGGCGGCGGTGCCGGCCGAGGTGATCACCGGCCCCTCGTCCACGTACAGCACATCCGGCTCGACGACGGCGCGCGGATAGGTGCGGGCCAGCTCCGCCGCGTGCCGCCAGTGCCCGGCGCACCGGCGCCCGTCCAGCAGTCCGGCGGCGCCGAGCACGAAGACCCCGGAACACACGCTCAGCACCCGCGAGCCCCGGTCCACGGCGCGGCGCAGCGCGGCGAGCAGCTCGGGCGGGTACGCGCGGCCGATGTACGAGTCACCGGCCGGTACGGCGATCAGATCGGCCTCTTCGAGCCGGTCCAGTCCGTGCAGCGAGCCGATCGTGAACCCCGCGTGGGTCCGCAGTTCGGGCCCCTCGGCCGACACCACCGCGAAATCGTGCACGGGGAGGCCCTCGTCGCTCCGGTCGAGGCCGAACACCTCGCAGAGGACGCCCAGCTCGAAGGGATGTACTCCGTCCAGCAGGACGGCGGCCACATTGTTCAGCATGGATCCAGTGTGGCAGTAATTCGATGGTTGATGACAGTCCTGCCACTGCTTTCCGTGCCGGGAACCGACGACAGTGGGGGCATGGACACTTTCCTGACAGTTCTCGCCCTTATCGCCCTGTTTGTTCTGCTGGGTCTGCCGCCGCTGATCTGGCACCTCAAGGACCGGGCGATCGACCGCCAGCTGCGCCGCGCCGAACACCCGGAACGCCCCCTGCGCCCGGAACGCCCCGCGGGGATCCCGGGCCGCGCCGCCACCGTGTCACCCCCGCGTGCCCGAGCCCCGCGACCACTGCACCGACCGCGTACCACAGCAGGTCAGGGGCGTTGAAGGTCGAACCGAGCACGAGCCGCGCGAGCACACTCCGCGCGGCCAGCTCGGCCGGGAGACCGGTGAGCTGAAGCAGCTCGACCGCCCAGCTGAACCCGAGCGCGGCACCCCCGGCGACGAGGGGCCGCACCCGGGGAGCGACCAGCACGACCAGCGTGTACACGAGCACGGTGTAGAGCGCGTCCCCGCCGTACTTGACGACGTCACCGCCCCCGACACCCCGGATCCCGAGCCCGGCCCCCACGGTCAGCAGCGCCGCACCACCCGCGACCAGGCGCGTACGCACGAGAGTTCCCATGAGGAGAGACCCTATGCGCTCGCACGCGCCCGATCAGGCGCGGTTCCCGAGGCGGGTGTCGTCGTCACACGCGTCGCACATCAAGCGCCGTTCGCGTGGAGTACGACCTTGGTCCAACCGTCCTCACGCGCGTCGAACTTCTCGTACGCGGTGGACGCCTCGCTGAGGTCGAGTTCGTGGGAGACCAGGAAGCTCGGCTCGGCCTTCCCTCCGGCGATGAGGTCGCGCAGGGCGCGGTTGTAACGCTTGACCGGCGCCTGCCCGGTCCCCATCTTCTGGCCCTTGAACCACATCAGTCCGTAGTCGAGGGCGACCTTGCCCTGCGCTTCGAGTTCTCCCTGGGCTTCGGCGCCGCCGGGGTCCTCGGGCAGGAACACACCGACCACTCCCAGCGATCCGGTGAACCGCACAGTGTCGATCAGGCCGTTGAGGGTGAGGGCCGCGTCCTCCTTGCCCCGGGGATCGTGCGCCTGGTAGCCGACGCACTCGCAGCCGTTGTCGGCACCCAGCCCGAGTGTCGCTTCCTTGACGACCTCGGCCGGATCCTCCCGGCTCGTGTCGATCGGGATGGCCCCGATCTCCTCGGCGATACGCAGCCGGTCGGGCTGGTAGTCGGCGACCCACACGCGCCCCGCGCCCTTGAGGAGCGCCGAGTAGGCGGCCATCAAGCCGACCGGTCCGGCCCCGTAGACGATGGTCTGGTCCCCGGGTTTGACGTCCGCCATCTCGGTGGCGTGATAGCCGGTGGGGAAGATATCGGCGAGCATCACGTAGTCCACCTGGCGCTCAGCCGCGTCCTCGCCCAGCCGCAGGGCATTGAAGTCGCCGTACGGGACGCGCAGCAGCTCGGCCTGACCGCCTTGATAGGGGCCCATCTCCGCGAACCCGTACGCGGCCCCCGCCAGGGCGGGCTCCGGCTGCATGGTCAGGCAGTAGTTCGTCAGCCCCTTCTCGCACTGCTTGCAGAAACCGCAGGCGATGTTGAACGGGAGGACGACATACTCGCCGACCTTGATCTTGCTGACCCCCGGCCCCACCTCCACGACCTGCCCCAGATTCTCGTGTCCCAGCGTGCGCCCTGTCTCGAAAGAGGTCCGCCCCTCATACATGTGCAGGTCGGAACCACAGATGTTGGTGCTGGTGATCTTCACGACAATGTCGCAGGGGTGCTCGATCTTCGGGTCCGGCACGTCCTTCACCGTGACCGTACGCGGTCCTTCGTACACTGCTGCCCGCATGTCGAGACCGTCCTTTCTCGTCTTCTGCTCACGGGCCCGCGCAGAAACCGCGACCTTCTGAAGCTCACTCGCGGCGCGCCCCCGGCGCCGGCCTGTTGACAACGCACGGCCCAGGACGCTCCGCGGGGGAGGCCGCGGAACCACACGTCTCTTCAACCCTCCCACTGCGGGTGGCGCTGTCAAATCCACTGCATATGCGATGAGTGACGCCGTATCGCTACGACTCGATCTGGTCGGCAATAGCTGATGTGCGCGTGAGCCGGCGCATCAGGCAGCTGGTAAATCACCGCACCAGAATGATGGCGGCTTCGATGTCGCAGGCCGCGTGTTGGCTTCAATGGGTCATACCGCGTGTGGTTATATCGCGACACCGAAGGTGATGACGATGGCAGCCAGCCCGCATCACGAGCAGAAATCGGGTGACGTTCCTCAACGACGGCGCCCTCACTGGTCTTCACCTTCTCTTTCAACCCCTGCCTCAATCGCGGTCATTCGCGCAGGCCAGCCCTTCGACGTCGAGTGATGGCGGACATCCACTCCACAGTGAAGGAATACGTTTCCATGACAGATGGCAACGAAAACGATCGTGCGGGACGGCCACGCGGGAACGTGAACAGGCGACGCCTTCTCCAAGGGACGGCGGGCACTCTCGGTGCCGCTCTGGCGTCAGCCGGCATCTACAAGGCGATCGACACCATGGTCGAACCACCGGACCGGCCCGCTGTCGCCGACAGTCGGCCCATCGAGGAGCAGTACATCCTCCAGAACGAGCAGGTGGTCATGGTCGATGGCTCGGGTGTGCAGAGCAGCAAGGGCAAGATCGCGGTCCGGGTGCCGGCCCTGCACGATCACGTCATTACCGCGAGGCTGAATGTTCCGGCGAATGCCAAGGCGTTGCAGGAGGCGCGGCATCACCTGGAGTCCGCACTCGTGGAGGTGGAACGCCGATTTCCGTCCACTCCCACAGGAGTGGGCACCACGGTGGCCTGGGGTCTTCCCTACTTCCACCACTACATCCCGACGCTGGGCAAGACGTCGGGCTACTTCAAAGCGGGAACACGCTACCCGGAGTATCTGCCGGTTGACGCGAAGACCTCCAAGAAGGAGGGGCAGACCGTATACGCGTTGCAGGAGGCCAGGACGTTTCCCAGCGACGAGCCCCCGCCTGGCTTCGGGCCGGTCCGCTTGGAACAGAATGATGTGGCCGTGCTACTCCGCAGTGACTCGCTCGCCAATATCGCGGCAGCCATGGACGTCCTCTTCGGGCACGGAGGCAACCGGGCGGGCGGCCTGTTCAAGGTGACGAGTATCCGCCGGGGCTTTTCCGGGGGCGGTTTCTACGGCCAACAGGGTCTGCCGAGCAAGCTGGCACTGGCAGCCGATATCCCCGGTGCGCAGTCGATTCCCCGACAGGCGCAGGGCTTCCTCGGCTTCGCCACCACCCTGGATTCGAATATGGGGCCCGGCGTCATCGCCAATCTGGAAACCCTGCCCGGCCTCACCGATCAGTGGCCCAATGGTTACTTCAAACAGGGGACCACCATGCATCTCTCGCACCTGTTTCAAGATCTGGTGACCTGGTACGAACGGAACTTCCCCCAGTACGAGGACCGCGTCGGGGCGATGCTCCACCCCGGCCTCTCGCCCGCGCCCGCGCCGGGCACGCTTGCCCTCCAACCGCCAGGCCAGAGCGAGGCCGAAGTGGCGCAAGGGGTCCGGCGGTACCACTCCTACGGCCACACGGGAAGCATGTCGGAGGTGGACAGCACCACAGCGCCGACGACCAGTCATTACGGGAAGGCATACCCCACGGGGACGACCATCCCCGTGCGCGGCGATTTCGACACGCTGGACAATCCCTTCCACTACACATCCGATCCGACGGCGGACCACTACAGCAAGACACCGGCGGCCGGGTTGCACTTCATTCAGTTCCAGCCGACGATTGCGATCTTCAATCTCGTTCGGCTCTCGATGGACGGCCACTACCCCGACAGGACACTGCCCGTCGCACCGCGCAGCCCCCACGCCGGCATCAACTCGGTCCTCCAGACGACCCACCGGCAGAACTACCTTGTTCCGCCGCGTCGCCATCGCTCCTTCCCGCTCGCCGAGTTCCTCGTCTGACTCAGGCGGGTACGGGGGGCTCGGTGGTCGCGAAGGAGAGGAAGGCGGTCCAGGGGGCGGCGGGGATGTGGAGTATGGGGCCCTGGGTGTTCTTCGAGTCGCGGATGTGGACGGTGGTGGGGGCGACGGCTACCTCTACGCAGTCCCCGCCGTCCGAACCGCTGTAGCTGCTCTTGAACCAGGCCACTTCTACGCAGTCCCCGCCAGCTGATCCGCTGTAGCTGCTCTTGAACCACGTCAGTTGGGTTGGTGAGGGCGCAACCTGCTCAGTACTCATGATCCTCCTGCCATGCGTTCGATCAGATGCGCAGACTCTTCTACGTTCAGGGCCTGCGTGCGCAGCTTGCCATGGCGCAGGCCGAAAGCGCTGACAGTTGTGGGGTTGGTGATCACCAACCCGACTTCCTGGGATTCGATGTAGCCGACCCGGCGATGCTCCAGGGTCTCCATAACGACCATAGATCCGTCCAGCCCTGGGTGGAAGCCACGGTCCAGAGGCATGATCTGGATCTCGACATTGCGCATCGTTCCCTGATGCAGCAGGTGTTGAAGCTGCGCCTGCATCACCTCTGCGTCGCCCACCATGCTCGTCAGGGCCAATTCGCCGATGACGAAGCACGTATCCACCATGGGGGTGCGTGTCAGGAGCTTCTGTCGACTGAGCCTGGCCTCGACACGCTGCTCAATGACCTCCTCGCTGAGCGGCGGGCTGTGCGCGGAGACCAACGCCCTTGCGTAATCCTCGGTCTGGAGCAGTCCGGGGATCAGCATGGGATCACAGGAGAACCGACTGACCGCCTCCGTCTCGATCAGCGCGAAGTCCTGGAAGAACGCCGGAAGTTTCGCCAGATCCACGTCGTCCTGCAACACCGCCAGCGTTCCGCCCGCCTTCAGGACCACCTCCGCCGCGTCCGTGAACGCGGACTTCGCCGGCCTCCGGCCCTGCTCGATCGAGGCGAGCTGGTCGCATGAGTAACCCACAGCCTCCGCGAGTTCCTGCTGTGTCAGGCCGGACTTGTTACGCCAGAGCTTGACCAGCTTTCCGTACGCCACCCAGACGCCCGGCCGGTCGTCGTCCTGTGCCCGCTGCTTCTTCTGACGGCTGGTTCCCATGCCTCACACCCCAATGCGCCGATGTGCGAATGTGGTTCACGTGTAAACACGCGCGGCGGGGCACCGGTCACTGCCCGTGACCCGTACAGAAACGCACCCTGGTCGTACATGCCGTACCGGTACGCCCGTCCGCCCTGGTCACGCTAGCCGCGTGACGGGACGGTTACCCTATGAAGTCGGAAATTGCCTCCCTTGTCGCCCCGACGGAGCCGACCGCCCCCGCCCAACTCGCCGCCCCTCCGCCGCTTTCGCCCCTGTATCCGCCGTCTCGGATCAGGCTCAGTTCCAGCCATCGCGGCGCGCGGCTCGCGCGGTTGCTCGCCGCGCAGCAGTTGGAGGAGTGGGGGATTCCGCGAGCGACGGTCACTGGCGCCGTGGTCGTCGCCGTCGTCGCGGAGCTGGCCGCGAACGCCGTCACCCATGGCCGTACCCCCGGGCGGGACTTCGAGGTGCGGCTGGCGCTCTCGGCGGTCGTCGTGCGGGTCGAGGTCCTCGATACCCGGCCCGACCGGCTTCCCCGGGTTCCGGGGCTGACGCCGCCGCCCCCACCGGACGTGACCAACGGGCGCGGGCTGCTGCTCGTCGCCGCGTACGCCGACCGGTGGGGGTGGAGCGTGCGTGATGCGTACACCACCAAGACCGTCTGGGCCGAGGTGGACTACCGCAGGATCTAGCCGACCAGGACTAGAAGTCGTCGTCGAAGCCGACCGTGCCCTCGACCGCGACCTGGTACGCCGACGGGCGGCGCTCGAAGAAGTTCGTCAGTTCCTGGACGCCCTGGAGCTCCATGAAGGAGAACGGATTCCGCGAGCCGTAGACCGTCGGGAAGCCCAGGCGCTGGAGGCGCTGGTCCGCGACGCACTCCAGGTACTCGCGCATCGACTCGGTGTTCATGCCCGGCAGACCGTCGCCGCACAGGTCCCGGCCGAATTGCAGCTCCGCGTCGACCGCCTCCTTCAGCATGTCCGTGACCTGCCGCTCCAGCGCGTCGTCGAAGAGGTCGGGCTCCTCCTTGCGGACCGTGTCCACGACCTCGAACGCGAAGTTCATGTGCATCGTCTCGTCACGGAACACCCAGTTGGTGCCGGTGGCCAGGCCGTGCAGCAGGCCGCGCGAGCGGAACCAGTAGACGTACGCGAACGCGCCGTAGAAGAACAGCCCCTCGATACAGGCCGCGAAGCAGATCAGGTTCAGCAGGAAGCGTCGGCGGTCCGCCTTCGACTCCAGGCGGTCGATCGTCTCGACCGAGTCCATCCACTTGAAGCAGAACCGCGCCTTCTCGCGGATCGACGGGATCTCCTCCACCGCGTCGAAGGCCGCCGCGCGGTCCGCCGGATCGGGCAGATACGTGTCCAGCAGCGTCAGATAGAACTGGACGTGCACGGCCTCCTCGAAGAGCTGGCGGGAGAGATAGAGCCGCGCCTCGGGGGAGTTGATGTGCTTGTAGAGCGTCAGCACCAGGTTGTTCGACACGATCGAGTCGCCCGTCGCGAAGAACGCGACCAGCCGCCCGATCATGTGCTGCTCGCCGGGGGAGAGTTTGGCGAGGTCGGCGACGTCGGAGTGCAGGTCGACCTCCTCCACCGTCCAGGTGTTCTTGATCGCGTCGCGGTAGCGCTCGTAGAAGTCCGGGTAGCGCATGGGCCGGAGCGTCAGCTCGAAGCCCGGGTCCAGGAGGTTCTTGTCCGAAGTGGTCATTACTGGCAGGCCTCGCAGGACTCGGGGTTTTCCAGGGAACAGGCGATGGCGTCCTGGTCGGGCGTCATCTGCGCGGGTACGGGTACGGGTACGGGCGCCGGCCGGGCCGCCGACGCCCCCCCTGCCGCCCGCGCGATACGCGTCGCCGGGCGCGAGCGCAGGTAGTACGTGGTCTTCAGGCCCTTCTTCCAGGCGTACGCGTACATCGAGCTGAGCTTCCCGATGGTCGGCGTCTCCAGGAACAGGTTCAGCGACTGGCTCTGGTCGAGGAACGGCGTACGGGCCGCCGCCATGTCGATCAGGCCGCGCTGCGGGATCTCCCAGGCCGTGCGGAACAGCTCGCGCACCTCCGCCGGGATCCAGGTGAAACCCGCCACCGAGCCGCTCGACTCGCGCAGCGCCTCGCGCGTCTGCGCGTCCCAGACGCCGAGCCGTTTCAGTTCGTCCACCAGGTACGAGTTGACCTGGAGGAACTCCCCGGAGAGCGTCTCGCGCTTGAAGAGGTTGGAGACCTGCGGCTCGATGCACTCGTACACGCCCGCGATCGAGGCGATCGTCGCCGTCGGGGCGATGGCGAGGAGCAGCGAGTTCCGCATGCCGGTCGTGGCGATCCGGGCGCGCAGCGCGTCCCAGCGCTCCGGCCAGTTCAGCTCCACGTCGTAGTGGTCGGGGTGCAGCACCCCGCGCGCCGTGCGCGTCTCGGACCAGGCGGGGAGCGGGCCGTTGCGCTCGGCGAGCGCGCAGGACGCCTCGTACGCGGCGAGCATGATCCGTTCGGCGATCTTCGTGGAGAGGGCGGCGGCCTCGGCGGAGTCGAAGGGCAGCCGCTTCTTGAAGAAGACGTCCTGGAGGCCCATCGCGCCCAGGCCCACCGGGCGCCACTTCGCGTTGGAGTTGCCGGCCTGCTCGGTCGGGTAGAAGTTGATGTCCACGACCCGGTCGAGGAAGGTCACGGCCGTACGGACGGTCTCGTCCAGCCGCTCCCAGTCGATGTCCCCCGACGCCAGCACGAACGCACCGAGGTTGATGGAGCCGAGGTTGCAGACGGCGGTCTCGCCGTCGTCCGTCACCTCCAGGATCTCCGTGCAGAGATTGGACGAGTGGACGACGCGGCCGGGCTCGGCGGTCTGGTTGGCCGTACGGTTCGAGGCGTCCTTGAAGGTCATCCAGCCGTTGCCGGTCTGGGCGAGGGTGCGCATCATCCGGCCGTACAGCTCCCGGGCCGGGATGGTCCTGCGCGCCAGTCCCGCGGCCTCCGCCTCGCGGTAGCGCGTGTCGAACGCGTCGCCCCACAGGTCGACCAGTTCCGGCACGTCGGCGGGGGAGAAGAGGGACCAGTCGCCGTCGGACTCGACCCGGCGCATGAACTCGTCCGGGATCCAGTGCGCGAGGTTCAGGTTGTGTGTACGGCGGGCGTCCTCGCCGGTGTTGTCGCGCAGCTCCAGGAACTCCTCCAGGTCCGCGTGCCAGGTCTCCAGGTAGACGCAGGCGGCGCCCTTGCGCCGGCCGCCCTGGTTGACGGCCGCGACCGAGGAGTCGAGGGTGCGCAGGAACGGGACGATGCCGTTGGAGTGCCCGTTGGTGCCCCGGATCAGCGAACCGCGCGAGCGGATACGGGAGTACGAGAGCCCGATGCCGCCCGCGTGCTTCGAAAGCCGCGCCACCTGGTGGTACCGGTCGTAGATCGAGTCCAGCTCGTCCAGCGGGGAGTCCAGCAGGTAGCAGGAGGACATCTGCGGGTGGCGCGTACCGGAGTTGAAGAGGGTGGGGGAGGAGGGGAGGTAGTCCAGCCGGCTCATCAGCCGGTAGAGCGCGGCGACCTCGTCGAGCGCGCGGGCGTTCTCGTCCTCGGCCAGTCCTGCGGCCACGCGCAGCATGAAGTGCTGCGGGGTCTCGATGACCTGGCGGGTGATCGGGTGGCGGAGCAGATAGCGGCTGTAGAGGGTCCGCAGCCCGAAGTAGCCGAAGCGGTCGTCGGCATCCTGGTCGATGAGCGCGTCGAGGACGTCGGCGTGGAGCGTGACGAAGGCGGCCGTACGGTCCGCGATCAGGCCCTCGCGGTGGCCGACGGCGACGGACGCGGAGAACGCCACGGCGCCCTGGTCCGCGGCCTCGTCGGCGATGGTGCGGGTCAGCAGCCTCGCCGCGAGCCGGGAGTAGGCGGGGTCCTCCGAGATGAGCCCCGCGGCGGCCTCGGTGGCGAGCGCGCGCAGCTCGGCCTCGTCCGACCGGGCGTTGCGGCCGCGCAGCGCGGCGGCGGCGACTCTTCCGGGGTCGGTGTCGGGCAGATCGGCGGTCAGGTCCGTCAGGGTCCGCAGCAGTGCGGTCCCGGGTCCGTCGGCCGCCCGCGCGGCGGCCTCGGAGATGCCTGAAGCCGGATCGGCTGGCGCGATGGTCACGTGGTGCTCTCCCTCGCTCGGCTCTGGGCCGTCGGGAAGGGGAGCGGGCTTGTTCTCGCGGTACGGAGCGCACGGCCCGGATGCGGGCAGCACGGCGTACGGCGCCCACCGGCCCATCCACGAGGCCCGGACGTCTCGGCGTCCGATTCGGTCGAATCGGACGCACTGTCGGCAGGTGTTCGGACTCGTGGGTACGGCAAAGCACACCACATCACACCGTTGCGGGACAGTTCCGGATTCGCACCGGATTCCCCTGCGTGACAGCGAGGTCGAGCATACATGTGGGGGCTGGCTCGGGTGCCACCCCCCAGATGTTGTGTCGTGCGTCATTCCGTTCGGGCCCGCGCGGACAAGCGAAAGGCCGCCGGATCCCCCTCGTAGCAAGGGATCCGGCGGCCCGTCGAGCCGTACGACAACCCGTCAGTGGCCTCCGGGGCCGCCCGCGGTCGCGGCCGGCAGTTCGGCCTTCACGCCCGGATCGCCCGCGTCCGCGGTGTAGTCGGCGGGGCTCGTCTCGTCCGTGCCCTCCGGCGCCTTGGCCGCGCGCAGGGCGAAGGTGAGCACCACCGTCACCACCAGGTTGAGGACGAACGCGGTGAGGCCGATGTAGCCGATCTCGCCCAGGCCGGGGATCTCCTTGGAGGAGCCGCCGAAGTGCGCCTGGGTCGGGCTGGCCACGCCGTACGCCGCCGCCGTGCCGTAGATCATGCCGACCGCCCAGCCCGCGAGCAGCGCCCAGCGGTGGAACCAGCGGGTGAACAGGCCGCCGACCAGCGCCGGCATCGTCTGGAGGATCCAGATCCCGCCCAGCAGCTGGAAGTTGATCGCGACCGTCTTGTCCATGGTCAGGACGAAGGCCAGCGCGCCCACCTTCACCAGCAGGGAGACCAGCTTCGAGACCTTGGTCTCCTGCTCGGGCGTGGCGTCCGGCTTGAGGAAGTCCTTGTAGATGTTGCGGGTGAAGAGGTTCGCCGCGGCGATCGACATGATGGCGGCAGGCACCAGCGCGCCGATGCCGATGGCCGCGAAGGCCACCCCCGCGAACCAGTCGGGGAACATCGTCTCGAAGAGCTGCGGGATCGCCAGCTGTCCGTTGTCCACCTTGATCCCGGCGGCGATCGCCATGAAGCCGAGCAGCGCCAGCAGACCCAGCATCAGGGAGTACAGCGGCAGGATCGTGGTGTTGCGCCGGATCACCTCACGGCTGCGGCTGGAGAGCGTCGCCGTGATGGAGTGCGGATACATGAAGAGCGCGAGCGCGGAACCGAGCGCCAGCGTGGCGTAGCCCCACTGCCCGGCCTCGCCCGGCGCGAGCGAGCCGCGTGGCTGGCCGGTCGCCGGGTTGGTCTGCGCGAAGGCGTCGCCCGCCTTGGCGAAGATGTCGTCGAACCCGCCCAGTTTGATGGGGATGTAGATGATCGCCACGACGATCACGATGTAGATCAGCGTGTCCTTGACGAAGGCGATCAGCGCGGGCGCCCGCAGCCCCGACGAGTAGGTGTACGCGGCGAGCACACCGAAGGCGATCAGCAGCGGCAGGTCCTTGATGAACCAGTGGGTGTTCTCGCCGCCGCCGACGCCCATCACGTCCAGTACCGCCTGGATGCCGACGAGCTGGAGCGCGATGTACGGCATCGTGGCGAGGATGCCGGTGAGGGCGACCGCCAGCGACAGGCCCTTCGAGCCGAACCGGCCCCGTACGAAGTCCGAGGTGGTGACGTAGCCGTGCTTGTGCGACACCGACCAGAGCCGGGGCAGGAAGGTGAAGATCAGCGGGTAGACCAGGATCGTGTACGGCACGGCGAAGAAGCCGGCCGCGCCCGCCGCGTAGATCGCCGCCGGTACGGCCACGAAGGTGTACGCCGTGTAGAGGTCGCCGCCGAGCAGGAACCAGGTGACCCAGGTGCCGAATGACCGGCCGCCCAGGCCCCATTCGTCGAGGCTGTTCTCGTTGGCGGCCTTGCGCCAGCGGGCCGCCAGGAACCCCATGACCGTGACGGCCACGAAGAAGAAGATGAAAACGGCGAGTGCCACGCCGTTCACGCCGTCCTTCATGCCGACGCACCTCCCTTGCGGGAGCGCTGGTCACGCTTCCACAGCTGGTAGGCGGTCATCGTGAGCACCGCCGAGACCGGGACCCAGAGCATCTGGTACCAGTAGAAGAAGGGGATGCCGATGAAGGTCGGCTCGATCTTCGCGTAGGACCCGACCCACAGCATCGCCACGAAGGGCGCCAGGAGACAGAGGGCGATGATCACCCGCGCAGGGGTGACCGTGGGGGGTCGTTTCTCCTCCGGAACTTCTGACACCGTGGCTCCGTTCCCTCGATGATCGCCTGTGGTAATGAGCAGGAAATCTAAGCGAAGGCGCTGGTCAGCGTCACCCCTTGACCGCATCTCGTTACGGCAACGGTATGCGGGCAGGGGTGTGTGCCGGGGGCCGCGCCGCCTTGGCGCGCCGGGGCGGCGCGCGCTGTCAGTGGGCCGGGCGCTTCAGCCTGGCCACGAACTTGTAGCGGTCGCCCCGGTAGACGGACCGCACCCACTCCACCGGCTCGCCGGCCGCGTCCAGGGAGTGCCGCGAGAGCATCAGCATCGGCAGCCCGACATCCGTACCGAGCAGCCCGGCCTCGCGGGGGGTGGCCAGCGAGGTCTCGATGGTCTCCTCGGCCTCGGCCAGATGGACGTCGTACACCTCCGCCAACGCCGTATAGAGGGAGGTGTACTTGACGAGCGAGCGGCGCAGCGCGGGGAAGCGCTTGGCCGAAAGGTGGGTGGTCTCGATGGCCATCGGCTCGCCGCTGGCCAGCCGCAGCCGCTCGATCCGCAGCACGCGCCCGCCGGTGGTGATGTCCAACAGCCCGGCCAGGGTGTCGTCGGCGGTGACATAGCCGATGTCCAGCAACTGCGAGGTCGGCTCCAGGCCCTGGGCCCGCATGTCCTCGGTGTACGAGGTGAGCTGGAGCGCCTGCGAGACCTTGGGCTTGGCGACGAACGTGCCCTTGCCCTGGATGCGTTCGAGCCGGCCTTCGACCACCAGCTCCTGGAGCGCCTGGCGCACGGTGGTGCGCGAGGTGTCGAACTCGGCGGCGAGCGTACGCTCCGGAGGCACCGGCGTACCCGGCGGCAGCGTCTCCGTCATGTCGAGCAAGTGCCGCTTCAACCGGTAGTACTTGGGCACGCGTGCCGTGCGGGTGGCGGGTCCGCCCTCGGTCTCCGTACCGCCCCCGTCCGTGGCCATGGCCTGCCTTCCCGACTCCTGTGCTGCTGCCGTCACCGGCTCCTCCGTCTGTCGCGGCTCACATGGTGGCACGGTCCGGCCACGGGTAGTCGCCCTGCCTCAGGTGTCGGTCCGATAACGGACACGACTGCCCTTCTTATACACCCTTGACACCCCTAAAGGTCTAGGCCAAGCTCCCCGTACTGGTCTAAACCATTAAAGACCAGGTCCCAGCCCCAGCAGTACTCGTCGTAAGTCTTCGCGGTCTTCGCGGTGGGCAGGGGTTGCAGCATCCCTGAGGAGGGTGGCGTGAAGCGCAAGCTCATCGCGGCGGTCGGCGTCGCGGGCATGATGGTCGGACTTGCCGCGTGTGGTTCGGATGAGGGCACGGCGTCCAAGGATCCCAAGGACCGTAAGGAGACGCTGACCGTCTGGCTCATGTCGGACGCGCAGAGCACCTGGCCGGAGCTGGTCAAGGATGTCAACGCGCAGTTCAAGGCGAAGTATCCGAATGTGACGGTCAAGGTCCAGTACCAGCAGTGGGCGGACAAGGCCAAGAAGCTCGACGCGGCGCTGGCCGGTGACAAGTACCCCGACGTCGTCGAGCTCGGCAACACCGAAACCATGACGTACATCCTCAACGGTGCGCTCGGCGAGATCGACCCGAAGAAGTACGAGAACTCGGACACCTGGATCAAGGGTCTGAAGGACACCTGCGCCTTCGAGGGCAAGCAGTACTGCGTGCCCTACTACGCCGGTGCGCGCGTGGCCATTTACAACAAGGACATGTTCAAGGCCGGCACCGGCTCGGACCAGCTGCCCACCACCGAGGCCGAGCTGGCCACGGCGCTCGACAAGGTCGGCGCCAAGTACGGCAAGGACAAGGCGTTCTCGCCGCTCTACCTGCCGGGCCGTTACTGGTACGCCGCCATGTCCTACGTCGCGGCGTACGGCGGCCGGATAGCCGAGTACGACGAGGGCGCGAAGGAGTGGAAGGCCACCCTCTCCACCCCGGAGGCCCAGAAGGGCATCCAGCACTTCGTCGACCTGGTGAAGAAGTACAACCACGGCGACAAGACCAAGGACGAGCAGGACCACGCCAACGTCATGGCCAACGAGAAGACCGCGCTTCTCTACGGCAACGGCTGGGAGGCGGGCAGCGTCGTCGACTCCGCCACCAACGGCAACCCGAAGCTGAAGGACAAGATCGGCACGGCCGGTATGCCCGGCCCCGACGGCAAGGCCCTGCCGTCCTTCATCGGCGGCTCCGACCTCGCCACCATCTCCAAGTCCAAGGTCCAGGACCTCGGCGAGGAGTGGATCGCGGCCTTCACCAGCGGCAAGTCGCAGGAGGTCCTCGCCTCCAAGAACATCCTGCCGAACAACACCAAGCAGCTGGAGCCGCTGAAGGCGAAGCCGGAGACCGCGCCGATCGCCAACGCCGTCCCCGACGCCTGGTTCACGCCGATCGCCCCGGGCTGGACGGCCATCGAGAAGAAGGAAACCCTTGAGGTGATGCTGCTCGACATCATCAAGGGCAAGTCGGTGGCCGACGCCACGAAGGCGGCCGACGCGGAGATCAACCAGCTGATCAACGAAGAGTCCTGAGTCCGACGAGGCTCTGAGTCCCCGACTCCTTTGTCTCCGACTCTGTTGATCGCCTACGGGGGGTGGCAGGCCCGCGAGGGCTCCGCCGCCCCCCGTCCTCCGGTACCAGGTCCGAACGGAAGGCCAGCACAGTGAGTGCCGCCGACATGAAAGCAGCCGACCCTCCGGTAGCCGTCGCACGCGTCGCCGAGAGATCCGGCTCCCAGCCGCCCGCGGGCGGGCAGCGCAAGCGGCGCAAGGCCGGCGCGCTGCTGCCGTATCTCCTGATAGCTCCCGCGTTCGTCGCGATCGCCGCCGTCTTCGTCTGGCCGCTCATCAAGACGATCCTCATGTCCTTCCAGGACGTCGGCCGCCGTGAGCTGTGGACCGGGGAGGCCGCCCCCTGGGTGGGCTTCGAGCAGTTCACCAACATCCTCGGGGACGGCGAGTTCTGGGCCGTCGTCTGGCGGACCATCATCTTCATGGTCGCCTGTGTGGTGGCCACGATGGGTATCGGGCTCGGCATCTCCATGCTGATGCAGCGCATGGACACCTGGGTGCGACTGCTGCTCACCGCGGCGCTGGTGGCCGCCTGGTCGATGCCGCTGCTGGTGGCGACCTCCATCTTCCGCTGGTTCGCCGACTCCGACTACGGCGTCCTGAACATGGTGCTGACCAAGTACCTCGGGATCGACGCCCAGGGCCACAACTGGTTCCTCGACCCCAAGCAGGGCTTCCTCATCATCGGAGCTGTCGTCGTCTGGGGCGCCATCCCCTTCGTCGCCGTCACGCTCTACGCGGCGCTCACCCAGGTCCCCCGGGAGCTGGAGGAGGCCGCGGCCCTCGACGGCGCGGGCGTGGCCGGGGTCTTCCGCTATGTCACCTGGCCGGTCATCAAACCGGTGTTCCAGATGGTGGCCACGCTGTCCGTCCTCTGGGACTTCAATATCTTCGGCCAGATCTTCCTGATCCGCGGCAACAAGCCGGAGCCGGAGTACTCGGTCCTCGGGATCTACTCGTTCGAGAAGGCCTTCGAGTCCAACTCGTTCAGCCAGGGTGCGGCCATCTCCCTCATCACGGTCCTGCTGCTCTCCGGTGTCGCCGTGTACTACCTGCGTCAGCTGCTCAAGATCGGAGAGGTCGAATGAGCGCCTCCACCTCCCAGGCCCTCCGCCCGGACACCGAGCGGGGCACCGCGCCGGACGCCCGGCAGGTCCTGCGCCAGGACCGCAAGAAGAACCGGCTCGTCTACAACATCCTGGGCCTGGCCGTGTTCGTCCTCATGGCCTTCCCGGTGTACTGGCTGATCATCAGCGCCCTGCGGCCGAACCACGAGATCCGCAGCTACGACCAGACCCTCTGGCCCTCGTCGCTCACCCTCGACAACTTCCAGCGGGCCATCGACCAGCCGAACTTCGGCACGGCCATCCAGTCCAGCCTGATCGTCTGCGGCGTCGCGGTCATCGGCGGCATGCTGCTCGCCACCATCGCCGCCTTCGCCATCGGCCGCTTCCACTTCCGCGGCCGCAAGTTCTTCATGATCGTGCTGCTCGTCGTGCAGCTGCTGCCGCCGACCGCGATGCTGATCCCCATCTACATCCAGCTCAACGACCTGGGCGGGCTGAACGAGTACTGGGGCGTCATCGTCATCTACCTGGTCTCGACGCTGCCCTTCGCGACCTGGATGATCCGCGGCTTCATCGTCAACATCCCGCCGGAGCTGGAGGAGTCCGCGATGGTGGACGGGTGCAGCCGGATGGGCGCCTTCTGGCGGGTGACCTTCCCGCTGCTCGCCCCCGGTCTCGCCGCGGCGGCGATCTTCTCCCTGATCACGGCGTGGAACGAGTACCTCCTCGCCTATGTCGTCCTCCAGGACAACGACAAGTACACGCTGAACGTGTGGCTGATGAACTTCACCACCTCGCGCGGAATCGACTACGGAGCCCTGATGGCCGCCTCGACCCTGATCGCCATCCCGGTCGTGGCCTTCTTCCTCCTGGTGCAGAAGTACATGGCAACCGGTCTCACCTCCGGCGCAGTGAAGGGCTAGAACCGCCGATGACCACACTTGTGAGCAGTACGGACACCCTCACCCGCGACGCGCTCGCCGTGCTCCAGCCCGGCTTCCTCGGCACCACCGCCCCCGACTGGCTGCTGCGCCGTCTCGGCGAGGGCCTCTCCTCCGTCGGGCTCTTCGGCCGCAACATCGCCTCGCCCGAGCAGCTCGCCGCGCTCACCGAGCGGCTGCGGGCCGAGCGGGACGACGTCCTCGTCGCGATCGACGAGGAAGGCGGCGACGTCACCCGTCTGGAGGTCGGGCAGGGTTCCTCCTTCCCCGGCAACTACGCCCTGGGCACCGTCGACGACGTGGATCTCACCCGGGCCGTCGCCCGCGAGCTGGGCCGGCGCCTCGCCGCGTGCGGGGTCAACCTCAACTGGGCCCCCTCGGCCGATGTGAACTCCAACCAGGACAACCCCGTCATCGGCGTACGGTCCTTCGGCGCCGACACGCCGCTGGTGGCCCGGCACACCGCCGCGTACGTGGAGGGGCTCCAGAGCGCCGGGGTCGCCGCCTGCACCAAGCACTTCCCCGGACACGGCGACACCTCCGTCGACTCGCACCACGCGATGCCCCGGATCGACGTGGACCTCGACACGGTGAACGCCCGCGACCTGCTGCCTTTCCGCGCGGCCATCGCGGCGGGTTCCAAATCGGTCATGAGTGCGCATATCCTGCTTCCCGCGCTCGACCCGGACCGCCCGGCGACCCTCAGCCGACGGATCCTCACCGGTCTGCTCCGCGAGGAGCTGGGCTTCCAGGGCCCGATCATCACCGACGGCATGGAGATGCAGGCCATCGCCTCGGCGTACGGGATCGAGCGCGGCTCCGTCCTCGCGATCGCCGCGGGCGCCGACGCCATCTGCGTCGGCGGCGGCCTGGCGGACGAGGAGACCGTGCTGCGGCTGCGCGACGCGCTGGTGGCGGCGGTACGGAACGGCGAACTGCCCGAGGAGCGACTGGCCGACGCGGCCGCGCGGGTGCGCGGCCTCGCCGACTGGACGCGTCGGGTCAGGGGGGCTTCGGAGCCGGGCGCGGATTCGCAGGAGGGGACCGCGCCCGGCACCGCGTCCGCCCTCGCGACGGACACCGGGATCGGCCTCGTCGCGGCCCGCCGCGCCGTACGGGTGACGGGCGGCGCGGAGCCGCTCACGGAAGCGCCGTACGTCGCCGCGTTCACCCCCGTCGCGAACATCGCCGTCGGCGAGGAGACCCCGTGGGGCGTCGCGGCGGAGCTGGGGCGGCTGCTCCCCGGTACGGAGACGGGCTCGTACAGCGGCGCGGGAGCGGCCGGCGAGGACCCGGCCGCGCTGGCCGGCGAGGTGCTCGCCGCCGCCGGTGACCGTACGATCGTCGCCGTCGTCCGCGACGCGCACCGCCACCGCTGGATGTCCGACGCGCTGGACGCCGTGCTGGCCGCCCGCCCGGGGACGATCGTGGTCGAGATGGGCGTGAACGAGGCGGAGCCCAGGGGCGCGCTGCACATTGCGACCCATGGCGCCGCGCGGGTCTGCGGACAGGCCGCCGCGGAGGTCATCACGGGCCGCCGGGAGTGACCGTACGCGACCGGTCCCGCTGCTGAGACGACGGTGCCGGGCCGCCCCTTCGCGGGGTGGCCCGGCACCGTCATATGCCGAGAGGTCCCGGCGGTCTCGGAAGCCCCGGGGTCTCAGATGCCCTGCCAGTCCGGCTTGGACGCGAACGTGGCGCGGAAGTAGTCGGCGAGCTTCAGCCGGGACGCCGCCGCCTCGTCCACGACGACCGTGGCGTGCGGGTGGAGCTGGAGCGCGGAGGCCGGTACGAGCGCGGCGACCGGGCCCTCGACGGCCTGCGCGACCGCCTCCGCCTTGCCCTCGCCGGTGGCGAGCAGCACCAGATGGCGGGCCTCCAGGATGGTGCCGATGCCCTGCGTGATCACATGGTGCGGCACCTCCTCGGGGCTGTCGAAGAAGCGCGCGTTGTCCTCACGGGTCTGCCGCGTCAGCGTCTTGATGCGGGTACGCGAGGCGAGCGAGGAGCAGGGCTCGTTGAAGCCGATGTGCCCGTCCGTACCGATGCCGAGCAGCTGGAGATCCACACCGCCGGCCTCGCTCAGCGCGCGGTCGTACGCCTCGCACGCGGCCTGGACGTCCTCGGCGGCGCCGTCCGGGCCGAGGAAGGAACTCTCGCTCAGTCCCAGCGGCTCGACGACCTGGCGCAGGACCACGGAGCGGTACGACTCGGGGTGGCCCGCGGGCAGCCCCACGTACTCGTCCAGCTGGGCTATCCGCGCACGCGAGGCGTCCACCTCACCGGCGCGCACCTTGGCCGTCAGTGCCTGGTAGATGGGCAGGGGCGTCGAGCCGGTGGCCACGCCGAGCAGAGCGCCGGGCTTGCGGCGCAGCAGGCCGGCGATGCTGTCCGCGATCAGCTCGCCACCTGCCGCGGCGTTCGGGACGATGACAACTTCCACGCTGGACCCTGCCAATCTGGAATGAGACGTTTGTGGTATAGACCAATTCTAGCAGAGGGCGCCTGCCGCCGACCGGGTGCCGACCGGGTTGTCCGGCACGCTCGCCCAGGTGCTCCTATCGTGGATGAGCGGCCTGGTGGTCAAGGGCGCTGAAGGCGGGCACAGCATGACGGACGCGGTGATCGACTACGCGGCGGTGTTCCAGGCGCTGCCCGGCATGGTCGCGCTGCTGACGCCCGAGCTGGTCTACGCGGACGCGAACGAGGCGTACCTGCTCTCCGCCGGGCGCACCCGCGAGCAGGTGATGGGCCGGTATCTGTTCGACGTGTTCCCCGACAACCCGGACGACCCCGCCGCCAGCGGCGTGCGCAACCTGGGCGCCTCGCTGCGGCGCGTGGTGGCCACCGGCGAGCGCGACGCCATGGCCCTGCAACGCTACGACGTCCACTGCGAGGAGCGGCCCGGCGAGTGGGAAGAGCGCTACTGGAGCCCGGTCAACGTCCCGCTGTTCGGACCCGACGGCCGCGTCGTCCTGGTGGTGCACCGGGTCGAGGAGGTCACCCAGCTCATCAAGGCCCGCGACGCCTCCGACTCCTCGACCACCCGCGTGCTCGAAGCCGAGCTGTACACCCGCGCCCGCGAACTCCAGGAGGTCAACGAACGCCTGCGCCTGGCGCACGCCCGCGAACGCGAGGTCGCCCTCGCCCTCCAGAAGGCGATGCTGCCCGACCCCGCGGACGTGGGCCACCACCGGGCCGCCGTACGGTACCGGCCCGCCGTCGGCACCCTGAACGTCTGCGGCGACTGGTACGACCTCATCGACCTGCCCGGGGACCGCATGGGCGTCGCCGTGGGCGATGTCGTCGGCCACGGCCTGCACGCCGCCGGCGTCATGGGTCTGCTGCGCAGCGCGCTCAGTGCCGCCTCCCGTGTCGCCGACGGCCCGGCCGAGGCCCTGGACGTCCTCGGCCTGTACGCCCGCTCCGTCGACGGCGCCGAGTCCACCACCGCCGTGGAGATCTCCATCGACTGGGACAGCCACACCCTCGCCTACAGCAGCGCCGGCCACCCGCCGCCGGCCCTGCTGCACACCGACGGCGGCGTCGAGTTCCTGGACCGGGCCACCGACCCGCCGCTCGGTGCCCGCCCCGACCATGCCTCCCGCCCCCAGGCCGCCACCGCCTTCGACGAGGGCGACACCCTCGTCCTCTACACCGACGGACTGATCGAACGGCGCGACGAGGACATCGACACCGGCCTGGCCCGCCTCGCCGGCTCCCTCGCCCGCCACCGGGGCGCCGGCCCCGAAGACCTCGCCGATGTGCTCCTGCTCGACCTCCTCCCTCCCCGCGGGGCCACCGACGACACGGCCCTGGTCATCGTCCGGCTCTGAGCTGCTCCGAGCTGCTCCGAGCCGGCGAAGGGCCCAGGGGCGGGCGGACGACGGGCGCGCGCGCGGCCCGGTGGCGGGGGTCAGGCGGCCCATGGTCGACTGGGAGGACCGGGCACGACCGGCGGGGGCATGACCGCACTTGGAGGCGACCCAGCATGTCTGCCGACCTGTCGGGCGCGTCGTGCGAGGCGGCCGGCGGCCTCATGTCCGCCGAGATCGCGGAGCAGCCGGCCGTGCTGCGGCGGACCCTCAGGGACGGCGCTCCCGGCGTCCGCGAGGTGGCGGCGGCCATCGCGGCGCGCGCGCCGCGCTTCGTCCTGCTCACCGCACGCGGCACGTCCGACCACGCCGCGCTCTACGCGAAGTATCTGCTGGAGATCCGGTGCGGACTGCCCTGCGGACTCGCCTCCATGTCCACGACGACGGCGTACGGCGCGAAGCCGGACCTCGCCGGCGTCCTGGTCATCGGCGTCAGCCAGTGGGGCGGCTCGCCCGATCTGGTCGCGTCCACCTGGGCCGCGCGCGAGGCCGGCGCGATCACGCTCGCGGTGACCAACAACCCCGACTCGGCGCTGACCGCCGTCGCGGAGTTCCATATCGACGTCCTGGCGGGCCCGGAGAAGGCGCTGCCCGCCACCAAGTCGTACACCGCCTCGCTGCTCGCGCTGTACCTCTTCGCCGAGGCGCTCGGCGGCCGTGACGGCGCGGCGGCGGGCGCTCTGCCGGATCTCGCGGAACAGGTGCTGGCGCGCGCGGGGGAGGTACGGACGCTCGCCTCGCGCTACCGCTTCGCCGAGCGGGCGGTCGTCATCTCCCGGGGGTACGGCTATCCGACGGCGAAGGAAGCGGCGCTCAAGCTCATGGAGACCTGCTACATCCCCGCGCTCGCCTTCTCCGGCGCGGATCTGCTGCACGGCCCGCTCGCGATGGTCGACAACGTCTCGCCGGTGATCGCGGTCGTCCCCGAGGGCCGGGGCGGCGAAGCCCTTCAGCCGGTGCTCGCGCGGCTGCGGGCCCGGGGCGCCGACCTGTGCGCGGTGGGGTCCCGGAGGGAGACCGATGCCGCGTCGGCGGGGTTCGTCCTGCCGGCGGACGGGGTTCCCGAGGAGCTTCAGACGATCCTCCAGATCCTGCCGCTCCAGCTGCTGGCCCATGAGATCGCCCTCGCCAGGGGCCAGGATCCGGACGCGCCGCGCACGATGGCGAAGACCCCGGAGACCGACTGACCGCGCTCGGGGGAGGGGCGGGTTCCGTACCCGCGGACGTACTCCGCGATCCGCGGACGCGCTGCGTACCCGCGGGCCGCGGCGCCGCGACGGGACCCTCAACCCGTCCGGCACCGCAGCCCGGAGTTGCTACGGCCGGCGGGTGTGCGGTCCCGCACGGCCGTTGGGAGAGGTCCCGTCGCAGTCAGGGCAGAGAGCGCCGGCACCTCGGTCCACCCTCCTGTGCGGGGAGGGCGGAGGCTCTTACAGCATTGTGGACTAGACCATTCTGGCCTGTCCATGCGTGTACCGAGCCTATTTCCCTTCATACCCTCCAGTACAGACCACGGCCCGTGCGGGTTCCCGCCGCGGGTACGCTCGCCTGTGTGCCCTCCATGAACGACCTCGTACGCCAGCACTCGGCCCTCAGTGAGTCGGACC
This sequence comes from Streptomyces sp. NPDC088147, assembly GCF_044741565.1. Classification (NCBI taxonomy): domain Bacteria; kingdom Bacillati; phylum Actinomycetota; class Actinomycetes; order Kitasatosporales; family Streptomycetaceae; genus Streptomyces; species Streptomyces sp. NPDC088147. Next base: position 87,245 of record NZ_JBIUSY010000014.1, read on the forward strand.
TCGAGTGGCTCCATCTGCTGGTCTCGGAGTGGCAGCTGCTCTCCGACCTCTCCTTCGCGGATCTCGTGCTCTGGGTCCCCACCCGCGACGGCACGCGCTATGTGTCCGTCGCCCAGATGCGCCCCAACACCGGACCCACCTCCTACCAGGACGACATGGTCGGCCATCTCGTCCCGCGAGGCCGCCGGCCGCTGCTCGACGCGGCGCTCGACGAGGGGCGGATCGTCCGGGAGGGCGACCCCGAGTGGCGTGAGGAGGTGCCCGTACGGGTCGAGTCCATCCCCGTACGGCGTGACGGCCGGGTCCTCGGGGTCATCGCGCGCAACACCAATCTGCTCACGGTCCGCACACCCAGCCGGCTGGAGCTGACCTACCTCCAGTCCGCCTCCGACCTGGCCCAGATGATCGCCGCCGGGTCCTTCCCCTTCCCCGGCCAGCAGGTCGACATGGACGCCTCCCCGCGCGTCGGTGACGGGCTGATCCGGCTGGACGCGGACGGAGTCGTCCAGTACGCGAGCCCCAACGCCCTGTCCGCGTATCACCGATTGGGACTCGCGTCCGACCTGGTGGGACACCACCTCGGCCGCACCACCGACGAACTGGCCCCCGCGCGCGGCCCGGTGGACGAGGCCATGGTCAAACTGGCCAGCGGCTACGCGCCCCGCGAGACCGAGGTGGAGGGCAGCGGCGGGGTCATCCAGCTGCGCGCCATCCCCCTCAAGCCCAAGGGCGTCCGGATCGGCTCGCTGGTGCTGCTCCGCGACGTGACGGAACTGCGGCGCCGCGAACGCGAGTTGATCACCAAGGACGCCACCATCCGGGAGATCCACCACCGGGTGAAGAACAACCTCCAGACGGTCGCCGCGCTCCTCAGGCTCCAGTCCAGGCGGATGGACTCCGCGCAGGGCAGGGAGGCGCTCAACGAGGCCGTACGGCGTGTCGGTTCGATCGCCATCGTGCACGAGACGCTGTCTCAGAATCTGGATGAGCGAGTCGAGTTCGACGAGATCGCCGACCGGGTGCTGGCGATGGTCGCCGAGATCTCACCCGGCAAGATCGTCTGCCGCCGTACCGGGAAGTTCGGCGTGCTCGACGCCGAAGTGGCCACGCCCCTCTCGATGGTGCTCACCGAAATTCTCCAGAACGCGCTGGAGCACGCCTTCGCGCCGGGGGAGGAGGGCCGGGTCGACGTCTCGGCCGTCCGCAGCGGAGAGACGCCCGGGTCCAAGCGCCGCGAGGGGGCCCGCTCGGACGCCCGGCTCATGATCACCGTGCAGGACGACGGGCGCGGGCTGCCCGAGGGGTTCGATCCGCGGCGGGCCGGAAACCTGGGGCTCCAGATCGTACGGACCCTGGTGGAAGGGGAGTTGGGCGGCGGCTTCGACATGGTGCCGGCGCCGGTGCGCGGTACGCGCGTGCTGCTGGACATTCCGGTGGAGCCCCAGAAGTAGCGTTCGCGGGGAGCCCGGAAGCGGGTTCCGTGGCGCCCGGCGAGGCGGCGTGCCCCGCACAGCAGCGAGCCCCGGACCGTGGTGACGGTCCGGGGCTCGGCTCGAAGCTCACTTTGCGATGCGCATCGGGGGGTACTGCGCGCTGCGTTTCGGGGGCGGGTCTATGCGTACACGCTGTACGCTCCGCCGGCCAGGGCTCGTGGCGGGGTGCTTCAGGCGGTCGCGTTACGCGCCCGGTTACGAGCGGCGCGACGCTTCATGGCGCGGCGCTCGTCCTCGCTGAGGCCACCCCAGACACCCGAGTCCTGACCGGACTCGAGCGCCCACTGCAGGCACTGCTCCATGACGGGGCAGCGACGGCAGACGGCCTTGGCTTCCTCGATCTGCAGCAGCGCAGGACCGGTGTTGCCGATGGGGAAGAACAGCTCGGGGTCTTCCTCGCGGCAAACGGCGTTGTGACGCCAGTCCATGGCTGCTACCTCTCTTGGTATTACATGCAGATTGCTTGTGAATGTGAACGCTTTCACGAATCCCCCGACAAGGGAAGGGCCGACCGCCAGCGGAAACTGGTGGGGTCCTTGGTTTGAGGAGGGGTTCTGGCTCTCAGGGAGGCCGATGTTGCGGGCCGTCCCGAGCGCCATGTAGAGATTCGCAAACCTCGGCGGCGGATACAACCCCTTCTGGAAAGTTTTTTTTGATTCCTCGGTGTCGACTAGGTCACAGCCGTACTTCCATGGGGTGGATGCCAGCCTAAACGTTCGAGTGAAAGGACTTTGGCCCCTTCCACTCACACAATCACACGCAGTGCACGGCGTACGCCTGTGAACGTCACGCTCGTGCGCAGTCCAAGGTGGTCGCCGTCCATCTGGAAGGGGAGGGGCGCCTTGGAATGCAAGGTGAAGTCGGTGAGGTCGTGAAGGGACACCGCATGGCGTCCGCGAGGGCCCCGATCGGGGGTCGAAGTGAGCAATTGGGCCGCATATCTGGCGACCGCGGGAGTCGACATTCTGCTCAGTCCGAGAACGTCGAGGGCCAGATCGAAAGAGGCCGAGGGCGACGCGTACACCGGACGATTGCCCAGGTAGGTCCAGGGAGCGGTGTTGCAGATTATGGAGAGGACAAGATCTTTCACCGGATCCTCACCGGGGCGTTCCAGTGTGATCAGCCCGCCCCGCCGGTGCGGCTCCTCGAAGAACTGGCGTACCACCTGGCGCACATAGAGCGCGTGCGTCGACCGTTTCCCGCGCTCCCGCTGCTGTTCGACCCGCCCGATCACCCCGGCGTCGAAACCGAACCCGGCGCAGAAGGTGAACCAGCGGGACGGCACGGACTCGTCCTCGGTGCCCGGCGTCCCGGCCGCCAGTCCCAGACCGACCGTACGTTCGCTCCGCAGGGCGAGCGCGTCCAGGATCGCGCCGGTCGCCTCGACCGCGTCGTTCGGCAGCCCGAGCGCGCGGGCGAAGACATTGGTCGAACCGCCGGGCACCACCGCGAGGCGCGGCAGCCGGTCGGGATCGGGGCCGTTGTGCAGCAGTCCGTTGACGACCTCGTTGACGGTGCCGTCACCGCCGAGGGCGACGACCAGCTCGATGTCATCCGAGTCGGCGGCCCGTCTGCCCAGGTCACGGGCGTGTCCGCGGTACTCCGTGGTCACCGCTTCCAGCTTCATCTCGCTGGCGAGCGCGTGGATCAGTACGTCACGTGTGCGGGCACTGGTGGTGGTTGCTGCCGGATTGACCACGAGAAGTGCGCGCATGCCGAGCAGATTACCGGCCGGGCACCGGAGGGTCGTCCCCGGGAGTCCGGGACGCCGGATTTGCCGGACCGGGAACGCCGGGCCCGCCGGGGGGCCCGCCGGGCGGGGGCACCGAGGCCCGGCGGACCGGAACGCCGGGGTCCGGCGGGGTCTGCCGAGCGGTGCGCGGCGGCCCTGTGGTTACCCTGCTGGGGTGAGCAGCAGCAGTGAGCAGACGGCCCCCGCATCCTCCCCGCGCCCCCCGCGCCTGACCGCGGCGGCCGGCGCCTGTGGGCTCGAAGCCCTGGCACTGGTCGCCGGCGGTGTGTATCTGCTGGTGATGGGGCTGCTCGGGAAGCCCGACAGCCCGCAGCAGGCGGAGACGGGCGGGATCACCCTGATCGTGCTCGGTGCCATCCCGCTGATCGCCGCGCGCGGGCTGCTGCTGCGGCGCGCCTGGAGCCGGGGGCCCGCGCTGATCACCCAGATCCTGGCGCTGCCCGTCGCCTATACGCTGCTCACCTCCACGGGCGGCATGATCCCGGCCGGGATCGCGCTCGCGGTGGTCGCGGTGACGGGGCTGGTCCTGCTGGTCAACCCGACCACCACGGAAGCCCTCGGCATCCGGGGCCCGGCCGACGAGTCCCGGAGCTAGCCCCGACGAGCCCCAGCGCCAACGCCGACGAGTCCCGGAGCTGACGCCGACGAGTCCCAGAGCTGACGCCGCGACGGGGCACGCTCCCGGGAGGGGCACCGGGTCCAGCGGCGGCTTCGGCGGCACGGCCCCCGGCGCCGGACTCCTACTCCTCCACCAGCAGCCGTTCGCGCAGCTGCGCGAGCGTGCGGGCCAGCAGCCGCGAGACATGCATCTGCGAGATGCCGACCTCCTGCGCGATCTGCGACTGCGTCATGTTGCCGAAGAACCGCAGCAGAAGAATCCGCTTCTCCCGCGGCGGCAGATCCTCCAGCAGCGGCTTGAGCGACTCGCGGTACTCGACGCCTTCCAGCGCCTCGTCCTCCGCGCCCAGTGTGTCCGCGACGGCGGGCGACTCGTCGTCCGTGTCCGGGACGTCCAGCGACAGTGTGGAGTACGCGTTGGCGGACTCCAGCCCCTCCAGGACCTCTTCCTCCGAGATGCCGAGCCGCTCCGCCAGCTCATGGACCGTGGGCGAACGGCCGTGCTGCTGGGAGAGTTCGGCGGTGGCCGTCGTCAGGGCGAGCCGCAGTTCCTGAAGGCGGCGCGGCACCCGGACCGCCCAGCCCTTGTCCCGGAAATGCCGCTTGATCTCCCCGACGACCGTCGGCGTCGCATAGGTCGAGAACTCGACACCACGCTCCGGATCGAAGCGGTCCACGGACTTGATCAGACCGATGGTGGCGACCTGCGTCAGATCGTCGAGCGGCTCGCCGCGGTTGCGGAACCGTCTCGCCAGATGCTCGACCAGCGGCAGATGCATCCGCACCAGCTGATTGCGGAGGTCCGCCTTCTCGGGCGAGCCGTCCGGCAGCTTGCGCAGCTCGATGAACATCGCCCGCGCCCCGCTGCGGTCGTGTGGATCGTGGTGTTTGTCGTTGTGCTGCTCGCTCATAGTGGCCGCCCGCTCTGCCTGCGCCTGCTCCGCCGCGGCCGTCTGGCCGTCAAGTCCGTCCTCCGGGTGGGGACGGGCCTGCTGCTCCGGGATGCCCGCGGGGGCGGGCGCCGGCTCCGACGGAGCTTCGTGCCCTTCCCGCGGCTCCCGTGGGATGCGCCCCTCGTCACGCACCGGACCGTCCCCGTTCCTCACGCCGGCCCGGGTCCCGCGCCGCGCTGTTTGTAGAGGCTGATGGTGACCGTACGGTCCTCCGCGACCGTCGAGTCGACCTTGCCGGCCAGCGCGGAGAGCACTGTCCAGGCGAAGGTGTCGCGCTCCGGCGCGCGCCCGTCGGTGGTGGGCGCCGACACGGTCACTTCGAGCGCGTCCTCGATGAGCCGGAAGACGCAGCTGAGTACGGAGCCCGGTACGGCCTGCTGGAGCAGGATCGCGCAGGCCTCGTCCACCGCGATGCGGAGGTCCTCGATCTCGTCGAGGGTGAAGTCCAAGCGCGCCGCGAGGCCGGCCGTGGCCGTACGCAGCACGGACAGGTAGGCACCCGCAGCGGGCAGCCGGACTTCCACGAAGTCCTGGGTCCCGGGCTCGCCTGCGATCTGGGACACCCTCACCTCCAAGGTGGCACAAGCTCTTCTGGGCTCAGGGACAGGGGATGTCCAGGAGCCTTGCGGTACGTAGTCGGTACGTAGCCGGTCTGGAGTGGCGACGCTATCGCGATCCATGGTGCTGTGTCGCCGGGACCCCCACCCAGCGACTGTCACTCATGGTAAGCATATGAACACAGAAAGTGGCTAGGGGTCTGTGGCGTCCAATTACGAAGAACCGGCGGAGGGTTGACGTACCCAGTCGTCAGACGATCGAACCGTCGACATAGCACCACCGCCAGCTCTCCCCGGGCTCGAAACTCCGCATCACGGCATGTCCCGTGTCCTTGAAGTGTTGTGTCGCGTGTTGGTACGGCGAGGAGTCACAGCAGCCGATCTCCCCGCAGACCAGACACATCCGCAGCTGCACGGGGTTGCTGCCGGACGTGAGGCACTCGCGGCAGGTGTCACTGTGCGGCGCGGGCTCGGGGCGCGGCAGTTCCACGATGTGGGGGCACTCACTCATGATGACCAGGTTACGACGGGTGCAGAGGACGTGGAATGGACGTATTGCCGCTGATCGCGCTGGTGGCGGGGAGCGCGGCTATCGCCGGCGCGGCCCGCAGGACGCCGGTGGCCGCGCCGTTGCTGCTGGTCGCCGTGGGGCTGGGCGCCTCATACGTGCCGGGGGTACCGGACTACACACTGGATCCGCACATCGTGCTGCCGCTGGTGCTGCCGCCGCTGTTGTACACGGCCGCGGCGGACAGTTCGTATCTCGATCTGCGCGCGAACTTCAGACCGGTCGCGCTGCTGTCGGTGGGCTATGTCCTCTTCGCGACGGTCGCGGTCGGCTGGCTGGTGTATCTGCTGGTGCCCGATCTGCCGCTGACCGCGGCGCTGGTGCTGGGCGCGGTGGTCGCACCCCCGGACGCCGTCGCGGCCACGGCCATCGCGCGGAAACTGGGGCTGCCGAACCGGATCACCACCATCCTCCAGGGCGAGTCCCTGGTGAACGACGCGACCGCGATCACCGCGTTCAAGGTGGCGCTGGCCGCGGCGGTCGGCGCGGGCGCGAGCTGGGCCGGCGGGATCGGGGAGTTCGCGCTCGCCTCGCTCGGCGGCATCGGGGTGGGGCTCGTACTGATGGTGCCGCTGCACTGGCTCCGTACCCATCTGACCGAGGCGCTCCTCCAGAACACCCTCTCGCTGCTCATCCCGTTCCTCGCCTACGCGCTGGCCGAACACGTGGGCGCGTCCGGGGTGCTGGCCGTCGTCGTGGTCGCGCTCTACCTCGGACACCGTTCCTGGCAGGTCGACTTCGAGACCCGGCTCCAGGAAGCGGCGGTGTGGAAGATGATCGCGTTCATCCTGGAGTCGGCGGTGTTCGCGCTGATCGGACTCCAACTGCCCCATGTGCTCAAGGGACTCGGGGAGTACGGGGTCGGGGAGGCCCTGCTGTACGCGGTGGGTGTCTTCGTGGTGGTCGTGGCGGTCAGATTCGTCTGGGTCTATCCGGCGACCTTCCTGCCCCGCGCGGTGTCCGCGCGGATCAGGGAGCGCGAACCGGACACCAACTGGACCGCGCCGCTGATCGTCGGCTGGGCCGGGATGCGCGGGGTGGTGTCGCTGGCGATCGCGTTCTCCATCCCGCTGGCACTGGCGGACGGCCGTCCGTTCCCGGGGCGCAATCTCGTGCTGTTCCTGACCTTCACGACCGTGATCGGCACGCTGGTGGTGCAGGGCCTCACGCTGCCTCCGCTGATCCGGCTGCTGAAGATCCCGGGCCGCGACCGGCAGGCCGAGACCCTCGCCGAGGCGCAGGCGCAGAGCGAGGCGTCGGGGGCGGCGGAACGGCGGCTGGACGCCCTGCTGGCCGATGAACGCAACGCGCTGCCGCCGCCGCTGGCCGAACGGCTCCGGCACGTCCTGGCGCGCCGCCGCAACGCGGTCTGGGAGCGGCTCGGGGCGGTCAACGAGGTGACGGGGGAGTCGGCGGACGAGACCTACCGGCGGCTGTCGCGGGAGATGATCGAGGCGGAGCGCAAGGTGTTCGTGGAACTGCGGGACCGGCGGCGGATCGACGACGAGATGATGCGGACGCTGCTGCGCAGACTGGACCTGGAGGAGGCGGCGGCCTACCGGGAGGAGACCTGAGACGGCTCCGGCAGCGGCGGGCCGGGCCCGGACGGCGGCGGGCGGGGCCCGGACGGCGGCGGGCCGGGCTCGGACGGGCGGGCCGGGCTCGGACGGCGGCGGGCGGGGCCCGGACGGCCCCCGCTCGGAGTCACCCGGTGGGAGACGGCCCCGGCTCGGACGGCTGCGGCTCGGACGGTTCCGGCCCGGACGGTTCCGGGCCGCCCGTGATGACGGCGGTGACGGTCGTGCCCGGCGGGAAGGCGCCCTCCTCGGCCAGCGTGGTCAGCCCGTACAGCATTTTGGCGACATAGAGACGTTCCACCCGCAGCCCGTGCCGCTCCCCGAACTCCTCGGCGAACGCGTCGAGCGCGGGGGTGGTGCGGGCGAAGCCGCCGAAGTGGAAGCGTCCGTCGAGCCGCCAGTCGCCCACCGGGCCGCCGAACGCCGCCTGTTGGAGCCGCCGTATCTCCCGCTCCAGGAAGTCGCCCTTGAGCACCGGGAATCCCACGGCCCGCCGGCCGCTCCCGAGCCCCGCGGCGAGCCCCGCGAGCGTCCCGCCGGTGCCGCAGGCCACGGCGACGGTCCCGGCCGTGCCGCGCGGGTCCCGGCGCAGCTCCCGGCCCAGCTCGGCGCATCCCCGGGCCGCGAGCGCGTTGCTGCCGCCTTCCGGTACGACGTACACGGCGTCGGGGTCCAGCCCCGCCCGGCCGAGGAACGCGGCCACCGCCCCGGCCTCCGACTTGCGCCGGTAGGCCGCGCGGTCCATGAAACACAGCCGCATCCCGTCGGCCGCGCACCGCGCGAGTGACGGATTGAGCGGCCGGTCCGCCAGCTCCTCGCCCCGTACGACACCGACGGTGGCGAAGCCGAGGAGCCGCCCGGCGGCGGCGGTCGCCCGCAGATGGTTGGAGTACGCGCCGCCGAAGGTCAGCAGCGTCCGCCGGCCGCTCGCGGCGGCGGCCCGCAGATTCGGGGCCAGTTTGCGCCACTTGTTGCCTGGCAGTTCGGGGTGGATCAGATCGTCGCGTTTGAGCAGCAGCCGTACGCCGTGGCGCGCGAAGCGCTCGTCGTCGGCGGGCTCCAGCGGCGAGGGCAGCCGGGGCCGCAGGGCGGCGAGGTCGGGCGTCTCGGGGCGGTGCACCCCTTCATTGTGGCGTCCCGTCCGGGGTGGTGTCCGGCGCGGGCGGCGCCGCCGGTCCCGGCGCGGAGGGGTCGTCGGCGGGGCGGGAGCCCCGTCACTTCAGACGGTCGTGGACACGGTCCCGCAGGGAGTCCATCGTGAAGCCGCGGGGATCGACCTTGCCCGGCTGCCACTCCAGATGCCCGAGCACCGACAGGGCGCCCCAGCCGTGGTGCCGGCAGACCGCCGCCGCCGCCTTCTCGATGGCGGCCAACTGGGCCTCGGGCCATGGGTCCTCACCGTCTCCCAGGTTCTCGCACTCGAAGCCGTAGAAGTGCCGGTTCCCGTCGGTGTCCGCCTCGTTGTCCCGCGGCGGGCGCTTCTCGGCGATCACGGCCTTCAGGACATCGCCGTCGCCCGCCCCGGCGTGATTGGCGCGCCCGTAGCCGACCAGATGGACCGTGCCGTCCTTCGCGATCACGCCGTGGCACAGCGGCCCCGGCAGCGCGTCGTGACCGTCCCGGCAGAGCCGCACCGTGGCGTCCGTGCCGCGGGTGACGGTGTGATGGATCAGTACGCCGTGAACGGGCCCCCAGGGGCCCTGCCGGTCGCGATTGTGGGTGCGCCAGTCGCCGACCTCGACGACGGTCAGCCCTTCACTCCTCAGGGCGTTGAGGAACTGGGCGGCGGACATGGGTGGGGCCATGGTCGACTCCTCGCGGTTCGGTCTGCGCGGCGATTCGGTGTGCGCGGCGGTTCGATGTGCGCGCGGCGGTTCGGTGTGTGGGCTCAGGAGTTCGATGTCCGGTGTCCGGGGTTCGGTGTCCGGACATGACGAGCTTGCGCGTGTAATTCCCCGTTCCGGGTGAACCAGTCCCACTCATATGTGTAATGGCGAATGCACGCCACGTGATGGAACCATTCTTCACGCAGGTCAGCACATGATCGAAGGGGAGACTTCATGTCGGTTGGTAACGAGGTTCTCGCAGGGCAGCAGCCGACCCAGCAGAGTCTGGGAACGGCAGCCGCCCGGAACCTGGCGACCACCACCAAATCGGTACCGCAGATGCAGGAGATCAGCTCGCGCTGGCTGCTGCGGATGCTGCCCTGGGTGCAGGTCCAGGGCGGTACGTACCGGGTGAACCGCAGGCTCAGCTACGCGGTCGGCGACGGACGCGTGACGTTCGTACAGACGGGGGACCGGGTGGCGGTCGTCCCCGGCGAGCTCGGCGAGCTGCCGGCGCTGCGCGCGTACGGCGACGAGGGCGTGCTCTCCGAGCTGGCGCGCCGCTGCGAGCAGCGGGAGTTCGCGGCGGGCCAGGTGATGGTGGCCTACGGCGACGCGGCGGACGAGGTCTTTCTGCTGGCGCACGGCCGGGTCGAGAAGGTGGGCTCGGGACCCTACGGGGACGACGCGGTGCTCGAAGTACTGGCGGACGGGGCGTACTTCGGCGAACAGGCCCTGGTGGACGGGGAGGCCACCTGGGAGTACACCGCACGCGCGGCGACCGCCTGCACCGTACTGGTGCTGAGCCGGCGGGACGTACGCAACCTCGCGGAGCGGGAGGAGTCGCTGCGCGCCCATCTGGCGGCCGTGGTGTCCGTACCGCACCAGCGCACCAACAAGTACGGTGAGGCCGCGATCGATCTCTCCGCCGGCCATGTCGGCGAGAGCGTCGTGCCCCATACGTTCGTGGACTACGACGCGGCGCCGCGCGAGTACGAACTGAGCGTCGCGCAGACCGTGCTGAAGGTGCACAGCCGGGTCGCCGACCTCTACAACCAGCCCATGAACCAGACCGAGCAGCAGTTGCGGCTGACGGTCGAGGCGCTGCGCGAGCGCCAGGAGCACGAGCTGATCAACAACCGCGAGTTCGGCCTCCTCACCAACTGCGACTACGGGCAGCGGCTCCAGCCGCACGACGGCGGACCGAGCCCGGACGACATGGACGAGCTGCTCTCCCGCCGCCGCGGCTCGAAGATGTTCCTCGCGCACCCGCGGGCCATCGCCGCGTTCGGGCGCGAGTGCAACAAGCGGGGGCTCGTTCCGGCCAGTGTGGAGGTGGCGGGTCATCATGTGCCCGCCTGGCGCGGGGTGCCGATCTTCCCGTCCAACAAGATCCCGATCTCGGACGCCCGGACGACCTCGATCATCTGTATGCGTACGGGCGAGGCCGAGCAGGGTGTCATCGGCCTTCAGCAGAGCGGGATCCCGGACGAGATCGAGCCGAGCCTGTCGGTCCGCTTCATGGGCATCGACGAGCAGGCGATCATCTCGTACCTGGTCACGGCCTACTACTCGGCCGCCATCCTGGTGCCGGACGCCGTCGGTGTGCTGGAGAACGTGGAAGTGGGCCGCTGGGGATGAGGTGACCGCCCCGGGCGGGCCCGGCCGTGCCGTCGCGTACGCACGGCCTGGCCCGCCCGGGGCACCCGGGGCATTCGGGCGCCGGCGCGCGACACCGGCGCGCGGTGTCCCGGCCCAGGTTCCCACCGCATCCCGCAGAGGAAGTGACCGTGACCATGACCAGCACGGATGCCGCCACCGAAGGCCACGAGGCCATGGCACTCCTGGAGCGCACCCGCACCGCTGTCCATCCCGAACTCCGCTCCACCGTCGAGTCGTTGCCCGCCTCCCTGCGCCGGGTCGCGATGTACCACTTCGGCTGGGAACACGCCGACGGCACCCCGGCCTCGGGCCGGGAGGGCAAGGCGATCAGACCCGCGCTCGTCCTCGCCGCGGCACGGTCGCTCGGCGGGGATCCGCACCACGCCGTACGGGCCGCCGTCGCCGTCGAGCTGGCCCACAACTTCACGCTGCTCCACGACGATGTGATCGACGAGGACCCGACCCGGCGGCATCGCGCCACCGCCTGGACGGTCTTCGGCACCGCCGACGCCATCATCGCGGGCGACGCCATGATGGCCCTCGCGCTGCGGCTGCTCGCCGAGGACCCGCATCCGGCGTCGGCCGCCGCCTCGGCCAGGCTCGCGGCCTGCGTCATCGAACTGTGCGCGGGCCAGCAGGCGGACTGCGCCTTCGAGCAGCGCGATCCGCACGAGGTCTCGCTGGACGAGTGCGTGGCCATGGCGACGGCCAAGACCGGTGCCCTGCTGGGTACGTCCTGTGCGCTCGGCGCGCTGTACGCGGGCGCGGGCGAGGAGCAGGTCGCCGCGCTCGACGCCTTCGGCAGGGAGGCGGGGCTCGCCTTCCAGCTGATCGACGACCTGATCGGGATCTGGGGCGACCCCGACCGTACGGGCAAACCGGCCGGAGCCGATCTGGCCGCCCACAAGAAGTCCCTGCCGGTGGTCGCGGCCCTGGCCTCGGGCACCCCGGCGGCCGGGGAACTGGCCGAGCTGTACCGGGGGCCGATGGACGCCGGAGCCGTGGCGCGCGCCGCCGCCGCCGTCGAACGGGCGGGCGGGCGCGACTGGGCGCAGTTCCAGGCGGCCGAGCGGATGTCCCGTGCCGTGCACGAACTGTCCCGGGCGGTCCCCGACCTCTCGGCCGCGGACGATCTGCTCGCCTTGGCGGAGTTCGTGACGCGCCGTACCCGCTGAGGCGGGCGGGGCGTACGGCCCGGATCGGCCCGACTCTAGGATCGCCTCGTCGTATGGACGTGACGGTCGGGTCGAGGAGGTCCAGAGGATGGGTGCGGGGATACGACGGGCGGGGGAGAGCGACCGGGCGACGCTGGTACGGCTCCTCGAAGAGGCCTTCGACGACGACCCGGTGAGCTGCTGGGTCTTCCCGGAGAAGGACCACCGCCGACGGGTGCACGGTCTTTTCCTCGGAGTGTTCGCCGATGTCGCGCTCGCCGAGGGGTGGGTGGACATCCTGGAGGACGGGACGGGGATGGCGCTGTGGCTCCCGGTGCCGGCGGGTCCGCCGGAGGGGGAGGACGACACCCCGGCCCGGATGCGGGCGACCGCCGACCCGGACAACGAGCGTACGGAACTGGTCGGCCGGCTGACGGGCGCGATCCATCCGCACGACCGCGCGCACGCGTATCTGCTGATGATCGCGGTGTCCCCGGTCCACCAGGGCCGGGGACTGGGCCGCGCGCTGATCGAACCCGTGCTGGCGCGCTGCGACCGCGAGGGTCTGCCGGCCTATCTGGAGGCGAGCAGCGAGCGGAGCCGGCGGCTCTACGAACGGCTCGGGTTCACCTTCACGGGCACCACGGTCGATCTGCCGGACGGGCCGCCCATGTGGCCCATGTGGCGGGAACCGCGCGGCGTCTGAGGAGGCGATGGGGAATTCCGCTTGCGTAACCACTGCATTCAAATCACTATGGGTGCAGTGGTCAAGCGGTCCTTCGGGACGCCGGCCCTTTCCTGTCGTCGAGTGATCCGGAGGATCCGGCTTGCGCAAGCTCACGTACTACATCGCGGTATCGATCGACGGCTTCATCGGTGACCCCTCGGGTGACGCGACGGCCTTCCTGCCCTTCGTGGACGAGGAGCTCTTCGCGTTCCTGAAGGCGGAGTACCCGGAGACCATGTCCACCCAGGGGCGCCGGCCCCTCGGTATCGACGATCTGGAGAACCGGCACTTCGACACCATCATCCAGGGGAGGGGCAGCTACGACGTCGCCCTGAAGTCCGGTGATACGAGCCCGTACGCGCACCTGCGCCAGTACGTGGTGTCGCGCAGCATCAAGGAGAGCCCGGACCCGGCGGTCGAGATCGTCTCCGGGGACGTCGTCGCGAAGGTCCGGGAACTGAAGGCGGAGGACGGCGAGTTCGGGATCTACCTCTGTGGCGGCGCCCATCTCGCCGGGCAGTTGGTCGGTGAGATCGACGAACTGGTCATCAAGACGTATCCGCTGGTCCTCGGCTCGGGGATGCCGATGTTCGCGGCGGATTTCGCCCTCGACGAGTTCACCCTGGAGTCGGTGAGGACGTTCGGGAACGGTGTGCTCGTGAGGAAGTATGACCGGAAGCCGTGACCCGTGCTGCGACGGAAGATCCGGTACCGCTACAGTCCGCGCCATGACAGCGGAGTCGACGGATTCATGGGCGGGTTGGTACCGGGACCGCCTGGGCGCGGAAGCGATCACCCTGAGCGCGGGTGGACAGCATGTACGTACTCACATCAGGGGAGTTGAGTACGAAGGGGCGGATTTCGCCGTCCTGGAAGCGGTGGGGGCGGGCGGGCTGCTGTCGTCCTGCGTCATGGAATGGGACATACCGATGCCCGTCAGCTCGGCCGGCACAGTCCAGCAGGCCACGCTCAGCTGTCTGCTGACGCTCGGTGAGCGAGCGGCCGAGGGCCCGGTCGGCCGGGCCGAGCTGAGCCTGACGCTGCACTGCGGCGGGGCGGCCTACGCGTCGGGGATCGCCGGGGGCGGTTTCGAGGAGGCGCTCGGCAGGATCCGGCGCCAGCTGCCGAGCGGTACGGAGCTGGGCGGCCGGCCGCTGGTGGGAGCGTCCTGACGGGCTGACGTGTCCGGACAGTGTCTAGTCCGGGGCGGGGGCGTCGTCGTGGAGGACGAACTCCTCGGTGAGGTCGGCCGGTTGGAATCCGGCCACCCTCAGACCGTCGAGCAGCGCGTCCAGCCGGGCGCGCGCCGTCGGTCTGCCGACCCCGCGGGCGCGCTGTGTCAGTAAGCGCTCCTGGACCCCGCGGGACAGCACCCGGCGCGCGGCGCGCGAGACATGCGCGCTGTGCCGTTCGGCGACCGCGGCCAGGCGCTGGGTGTCGTACGGGATCGGCAGCCGCAGCGTGACGTGGTGCTCGAAGTGGCAGTACGGGGGCAGCGTCGCGGCCTCGGCATCGGTCTGCGGCACGCCCTCGTTCCAGGGCGCCGCCACCAGCTTCGTCCGTACGACGGGGAACCCGGCCTCCGCGAGGCGCTCCGCGCACCGCTCGGCGGCCCGGTGCTGCTCGTCGAGTGTGCCCGTGCCGGGCAGGGTGAGCGTCGGCCGGGACGGGGTACGGCCGCGGTCCAGGACGACGAGGCTGACCGCGAGGCCATGGGCGGCGGCCCAGTCATGGAGACACGCGACCCGGTCCGGGCGGTCGGCCCGTACGGTCAGGAGTGTCTCGAAGTCGCCCTTGAGGGTCCGGCCGAGAGCGCGTACGGGATCGCGCTGAGGCTCTCGGTGGGGCGACGCACCGGTCTCCGTACTGAAGTCCACCGAGAGACGTTACCAAGGGGGACACGGGAAGGGGCGCCCCTTGGTGCTCGGGTTCGGGGCGCCCCTGTCATGCGAGGGAGGTCAGGTGTGGGTCTCCGTGGGGGAGGTCAGGAGACCTTGGCCAGCGCGGCGGCGAGGCCGTTCGCCCACAGGGCGTTGACCCGGGAGCGCTCGGCCGCGTTCGGCTGGGCGTTCTGGCAGGAAGTGCCGGGGCCGCCACCGGACATCAGCTCGCTGCACGGGCCGGAGTAGTGGTCGGGGAGGCCGAGGACGTGCCCGGTCTCGTGCGCGGTGACGCGGGTGGAGTTGTACTGCTGGTTCTGCCGGTAGTCCAGGAAGATGTAGCCGGAGCCGTGACCGTCGGTGCTCGCGTACGAGCCGCGCGAGTCGTTGCCCTCGTAGTACGTGAAGTCCGCGTTGCTGCCCGCCTGGAGCTTCACATTGGAGACGGCGCTGTTCCAGATCGAGGTGGAGCTGGCTATCTGGCTCGCGAAGGAGGGCGCGTTCGAGGCGTTGTAGACCACCGTGACGGCCTGGGCGCCGGGGTTCGCGGCCCGCTTCTCGGCGACCGACTTCAGGACGGCGTCGAAGAAGGCCTTGTTGCCCGCGGCCTCCGCCTTCGAGCCCTCGTAGGCGGCGTACGAGGAGGTGGCGGCGTCGGCGGCGGGGGCCGGGGCGGCGGTGGCGGTGGGGGCGACACCGAGCGTTGCGAAGGCCAGGCCGATACCGGCGATGGCGGAGATGGCAGTCTTGGGGTGTCTCATGTGGGGGGCTCCTACTGGTCCGTTGAACGAGTTGGGTACCGCAGAGTCTCGGGGAGTCCGCCCTTGTGCGGATGATGTCAAAGTCCGATAACACGAGCGCATCACCCTGGCCGCATATCTTCGAATGCGCGTCCAATTACAGGCATTTGGACATCTGGTGTGGTGCGGGAGGCCGCTCTACTCTCTGGGCATGGAGCTGGAGGTGAGACATCTGCGTGCCCTGTGTGCCATTGCCGATGCCGGCAGTCTGCACAAGGCGGCGCGACAGCTGGGGATGAGCCAGCCCTCCCTGACCACGCAATTGCGGCGTATCGAGAACGCGTTGGGCGCGGAGCTGTTCTCCCGGGAACGCACCGGCTGCCGGCCCACCCCGCTGGGCCGCTCGGTACTGAGCAGGGCCCGCCCGCTCGTCTCCGGGATGGCCTCGCTGGTCGCCGAGGCACGGGTGGCGGCCGGGCTGGCCGACGGACCGAGGCTCCGGATCGGCTCCACCGCGAGCCGCGCGCTGGTGGGATGGCTGCGCCGGCTCAGAAACCGGCTGCCCGGTACGGACATCTCGCTCCACATGGACGTCTCCGCCAACGCGTTGCTGCGGATGCTCGCCGCGGGCCAGCTCGACGTGGCCTTCGTCCATGAGGTGGAGGGCTGCCCGCTGCTCGTTCCCGAGGGGCTGGAGCGGCGCGTACTGGTCGAACGGGAACCGCAGTTCATCTCCATGGCCAGGGACCATCCGGCGGCGGGCAGCCCGGTGGTGGAACTGGCCGATCTCGCCGAGGACCGCTGGATGGTCGACCCGACGGTGGACGGTGAATGGGACGGGCTGCGCCGGGTATTGGGCGCGGCCGGGCTCAACCCGCCGGTGCTGCACGGGGATTACCTCACGGCGGCCTCACTGATCGCGGTCGGCGAGGCGGTCGCGCCCTGCCAGCCCACGTCGGGCCCGCGCGACGACATGGCGATCCGGCCGCTGCGGGACGATCCGCTGGCGGTGCGGCTGCTGCTGTTCTCGCGGCCGGGCGCGGAGGAGGCGGGTACGGAGGCGCCGGGCACGGAAGGCGCGGGTGCGGAAGGCGCGGGCGCGGATGGCGCGGGCGCGGCGGGGTTGGGCGTGGCGGGGGCGGGTGGCCGCGACGAGGTGTTCGCGGACCTGGAGGCGTCGTACCGGGAGGCGGCGCTGCGCGCGGTCGACTACCGCAGATGGCTGACCGCCCACAAGAGCCCGCTGCTGCACGCGCCGGCGGCCTGAGAGCCGGAGCGCCGCGCGGACGTCAGGTCAGCAGGGCGCGCGCCTGTTCCCGGGCCTCGCCGAGCGCGTCGGGGAAGATGCGGAGGCCGTGGGCGACGAGGGCGCCTTCGTGGAGCAGCATGAGCGTACGGCCGAGCTGCTCGGCCTTCCCGGTCCCGCCTTCGTCCTCGGCCTTGTCCTCGGCTTGGGCCTTGGCCTCGTCCTCGGCTTGGGCCTCGGTTTGGGCCTCGGCCTCGGTTTGGGCTTCGGCCTCGCGGGCGAGGCGGGTGAACAACTCCAGCATCCAGGTCTTCTGACCGGCGATGACGGAGTACGCGGGATGGCCCCGGTCGTCGATCTCGGCGTGGGCGTTGACCATGCTGCACCCCCGGGGGCTGTTCGCCTCCATCCAGGCCCGTGAGGCGTCGAACACCGCGAGCACGCGCTCGACCCCGGGAGGCCGCACGTCGTCCGGTCCCGGCGACACCGCTTCGAGGCGTTCGGCGAGGAAGGCGCGCCAGCGTTCGTCGCGGGCGGCGAGGTACTCCACGACGAGTTGGTCCTTGGAGCCGAACCGGTCGTAGAGCGTCTTCTTCGTCACCCCCGCCTCGGCGGCGATCAGATCCACCCCGACCGCGTGGATCCCGCGCTCGTAGAACAACCGTGAGGCGGCCTCCAGGGCGCGGCGGGCGCCGGGGGTCAGGGTGATCCGGCGGGGTTCACGCGTTGGGCTCATGAGGGCGAGTATACCGATCTGTATAGTGGGCCTGATGAGTAAACCGATCTGTATACCCAGCTGGCCCCTCCTCCCTCCGGGCGGTGCCCCGGGATGAACCTCCTCCTCTCGGCCGCGTTCGTGCTCTGTTGGAGCTCCGGCTTCATCGGGGCGAAGCTCGGGGCGGGCAGTGCCGACGCGGTGACGATCCTGATGTGGCGGTTCCTGCCGCTCGCCGCCGTCCTGGGGCTGGTCGCGGTCACCCTCACCCGTAACGCCTGGCGCGGACTGACCGCGCGCGCCGTGCTGCGGCAGGCGGCGATCGGCGCGCTGTCGCAGAGCGGCTATCTCCTCACCGTGTACTACGCGATCCAGCTCGGTGTCTCCAGCGGTACGACCGCGCTGATCGACGGCACCCAGCCCCTGGTCGCCGGGGCCCTGGCCGGCCCGTTGCTGGGCCAGTACGTCTCGCGACGGCAGTGGCTCGGACTCGGCCTCGGGGTGGCGGGCGTCGCCCTCGTCACCGTGGCCGATGCGACGGCCGCGGCCACCGGGACCGTGGAGTCCTGGGCGTACGCGGTGCCGTTCCTCGGGATGTTCTCACTGGTCGCGGCGACCTTTCTGGAGGGCCGCTCACCGACCCGTACCGCCCCCTCGGTCGCCATGACGATCCACTGCGCCACCAGCGCCGTCGTCTTCACCGTGCTCGCCGCGGCCTCCGGAGCGGCGGCCCCGCCCGCCGAGGCGTCCTTCTGGACGGCCATCGCGTGGCTGGTCGTCCTGGCGACCTTCGGCGGCTACGGCCTGTACTGGCTGGTCCTGCGGCGCTCCGGGGTGACCGAGGTCAACACGCTCATGTTCCTCATGGCGCCGGTCACGGCGGTGTGGGGCGCGGCGATGTTCGACGAACCCTTCGGCGTACAGACAGCCGCCGGCCTCGCGGCCGGCCTGGTCGCGGTGACGGTCGTACGGCGCGGGACGAGGGGCGCGGGGCGGCCGGAGGACAGGGTGGCGGAACCGGCCCCGGCTGAGCGGGCAGGAACCCGTGCCGGTGTCCCGCGGGCGGCTCCCGAGGAGTGACGACGGCTCACCGCGCGGCCGTGCCCGGCCTGTTCCCGCCGCAGGGCCACGCGCACACGGCGATCGCACGGGACAACCGGCGGAGAGCACGGCCGTGGCCGAGCCCCCCGACGCTCCACTTCCGCGCGGAGCGAACGCACCGTCATCCGGCGTCGGCCGGCGCGACAGTGAGGGCATGCCACCGACAGCCCCGCCCGGCCGCGTAGCCGTCCTCTCCGACATCCACGGGGTCCTTCCGGCACTGGAAGCGGTGCTCGCCGAACCGGAGGTCGCCGCCGCCGAACGCGTCGTGATCACCGGCGACATCGCCGCCGGCCCGCAGCCGGCCGAGGTACTGGACCTGCTGACGGGCCTGGGCGACCGGGCCGTACTGATCGGCGGCAACGCCGACCGCGAACTGGTCGAACTGCGTGGCGGAAAGCGCCCGGTGACCACCGACGCCATCACCGCGTGGGCGGCCGGCCGGCTGCGCGACGACCACCTCGCGCTGCTGGCAGGTCTGCCGCGTACCCGATGCCTGCCCGTGGCCGGCCTGGGCGATGTCCTGTTCTGCCACGCCACCCCGCGCGACGACGAAGAGGTCGTCCTCGTCGACTCCCGGCTCGCCCGCTGGACGGACGTCTTCGAAGGACTCGGCGAGCACATCCGTACGGTCGTGTGCGGCCACACCCACATGCCCTTCGTACGCCTCGCCCACGGCCGCCAGGTCATCAACCCGGGCAGTATCGGCATGCCCTACGGACGCCCCGGCGCGCATTGGGCCCTGCTCGGACCGGGCGTCGAACTACGCGTCACCCCCTTCGACATCGCCGCCGCGATCGCCCGGCTGACGGCGGAATCCGGCTACCCGGACATCGAGGAATGGGCGGACTACTACCTCCACGCCCGCGCGAGCGACGCCGACGCACTCACCGTCTTCGGCCCCCGCGACGGCCGTACGGCGGCCGATGTCAGTGCCCCCTGAGATGCTGCCCCCATCGGCGCGCGGAGACGCACGGAGACAGGAGGAGCCGATGGGCTTCACGGACGAGATCTGGCACGTCGTCTCACGCCACGACGAACAGCCGGTGGGCGACATCGCCATCGGGGAAGCGGACTTCCCCTGGCTCAGCGGCCACTTCACCCCGGGCCCCGCGTTCCCCGCCCTGAAGCCCCTGTTCGACCGCGAACTGGCCCTCCTGGACAGCGTGAACGAAGAGCCCGACGCCTGGGAGGCGGCGTACGACGACGTGGTACGCGCGGTCGCCCTGGTGTCCCCGGACGGCCCGGTGCCGGAGTTCCTCCTCCACATCCGGAACGACCAAGCCTGGTTCCGCTGGAGCGACACCCCGTTCCCCGACGCCTGAACGCGGTGCTCTTCCCGTCTCACGGTGCCCGAAAAAGCGACCGCACCCGGTCCGGCAGGGGCTCCGGTATGGAGTCCTGCGGGCCGGGTGCGGCCGGAAAGCGCTGCGTGTGGTGTAACCGCAGGTCAAGCGGCATGATCGGCGATCAGGCCTTCTTCGTCTCCCAGAAGATCTTGTCGATCTGGGCGATGTAGTCCAGGGCCTTCTGGCCCGTGGCCGGGTCCTTCGAGCCCTTCGCGGTCGACAGCGCCTTGAGGGTGTCGTTGACCAGCTGGTGCAGCTCCGGGTACTTCTCGAAGTGCGGGGGCTTGAAGTAGTCGCTCCAGAGCACCGAGACGTGGTGCTTCGCGAGCTCGGCGCGCTGCTCCTTGATGACCGTCGCGCGCGCCTGGAAGTGGGCGTCGTCGTTGCCCTGCATCTTCTCCTGGACGGCCTTGACCGACTCGGCCTCGATGCGGGCCTGGGCCGGGTCGTACACGCCGCAGGGGAGGTCGCAGTGGGCGCTGACCTTCACCTTGGGGGCAAACAGGCGGGAAAGCATGGAGCTGTCCTTCCTCGTGATCGTCTTCTCAGGTGGGACATTACTCCGTGAGAAGCGTGTTTTCGCGGGTGCCCCCTGGGGCTTAGGACAAAAGTCCGGGGTCAGGATGGGACCGGTGGCGGAACGTACCGTGGGACCGGGAGGTGCCGAATGGCGGAGCACGGGCGGGAGCCGAAGGTGTCGTTGGGGATCGCCGAGGTGATGGGGCCGTCCATGTATCCGACGCTCAGACACGGCGATCAGCTCCTCGTGCAGTATCGCGCCCCCCTCAAGCCGGGCGATGTGGCGGTGCTCAAACATCCGCTGCAACAGGACCTGCTCATCGTGAAGCGGCTGGTCGAGCGCCGCGACGGCGGCTGGTGGGTGCTCGGGGACAATCCGGGGGCCGAGGGGGACAGCCGGGTGTTCGGCGCGGTGCCCGAGGAGCTGCTGCTGGGGCGGGTCCGGGCGCGGTACCGGCCGCTGGGGGATCAGCGGTCGGCGCGCGCGGTGGTGTCCTGGCTGGTGTCGGCGCTGCGGCCGGTGCTGGCCGAGCGCTCGGTCTCCAGGCGTTTGCGGGCCCGGTAGGCGGCGACGTTGGCGCGGGTCGCGCAGCGGTCCGAGCAGTAGCGGCGCGACCGGTTGGTGGACGTGTCCAGATAGGCGTTGCGGCAGGGCGCCGCCTGGCACAGGCCGAGCCGGTCGACGCCGTATTCCGTCAGATGGAACGCGAGCCCCATCGCCGCCGTCGCCGCGAATCCGGCCGTCGCGTTGGAGGGGTGGTCCGCGAGGTGCATGTGCCAGCGCGGATGGCCCTCGTCGTCGAGGAAGTCATGGCCGGAGATCTGCGGGCTGACCGGGAATTCGAGCAGCAGTGAGTTGAGCAGGTCCACCGCCTGGGTGGCCTCGCCCGCGTCGGCGGCGGTGAAGACCGCGCGCAGCCGGGCCCGTACCGACCGGAAGCGGGTGACGTCCGCGTCGGTGGCGCGGCGGGCCGCCTGCGAGCTGGGGCCGAAGAGGGCGCGGACGGCCTCGACCGAGGTCAGGGTGTCCGTACCGCGGGCCGGTTCCTCGGTGTTGACCAGTCGTACGGCGGAGTCCGAGTAAGAGGCCAGTTCCACTTGTAGTCCTTACGGAAGCGGTCTAGGGTCTGGAGGAAAAGCGGTGTAATGGCTGGTTGTGCTTCTAGGGTATTACGGAGGAGGGTTTCCATGACGGAGACGGGAACCGCGAGTGCGGGAACCACGGCTGCGGGGACCACGGCTGCGGGGGCCGACTGGCGCGGCTGGCAGGAGAGCTGGGACCGCCAGCAGGAGTGGTACATGCCCGACCGCGAGGAGCGCTTCCGGGTCATGCTGGACATGGTCGAGGCCGCGGTGGGCCCCGAGCCGAGAGTGCTCGATCTCGCCTGCGGCACGGGAAGTATCACGGACAGGCTGCTCCGCCGGTTCCCCGGAGCGACCAGCACCGGCGTCGACCTCGACCCCGCGCTCCTCGCCATCGCCCGCGGCTACTTCGCCGGGGACGAGCGCGTGAGCTTCGTGACCGCCGACCTCAAGGACCCGGGCTGGACGGCGCTCCTGCCGGGCGGCACGTACGACGCCGTACTCACCGCGACCGCCCTCCACTGGCTGCGCGCCGAGCCGCTCGCGGTGCTGTACGGGCAGCTCGCGGGCCTGGTCAGGGACGGCGGCGTGGTCATGAACGCCGACCATATGACGGACGGCTCCACCCCCAGGATCAACGCGATCGAGCGCGCCCACCGGCATGCCGGAATGGACCGAGCCAAGGCCGCGGGCGCCCTCGACTGGGCGGACTGGTGGGAGCTGGCCGGCCGGGACCCGGTCCTCGCGGGACCGACCGCCGAGCGTTTCAGGATCTACGGCGAACACGCGGAAGGCGATACTCCATCCGTGGACTGGCACGCGCGGACGCTGCGCGACGCGGGCTTCGACGAGGTACGGACGGTCTGGTCCTCACCGTCCGACTCCCTCCTCCTCGCGCTCAAGTAGGCGGCGGACCGGGCGGGGCGGAGCTGAGCCGGACCGGGGCCGGTACACGCGTGAGGGGCGGTACGGACGGGTCCGTGCCGCCCCTCACGCGTGCCGCACCACCTTCTACAGCACCTTCGACAGGAACGACTTCGTCCGGTCGTGCTGAGGGTTCGTCAGCACCTCGCGCGGATGGCCCGATTCGACGACCACACCGTCGTCCATGAAGACCAGCGCGTCACCGACCTCCCGCGCGAAGCCCATCTCATGGGTGACCACGATCATCGTCATGCCGTCCTGCGCCAGATCGCGCATCACATCGAGCACATCGCCCACCAGCTCCGGGTCGAGCGCCGACGTGGGCTCGTCGAAGAGCATCAGCTTGGGCTCCATCGCCAGCGCGCGGGCGATCGCCACCCGCTGCTGCTGGCCGCCGGAGAGCTGCGACGGATAGCTGCCGGCCTTGTCGGAGAGCCCGACCCGGTCCAGCAGCCGCTCGGCACGGGCGCGGGCCACGGCCTTCGCCTCGCCGCGCACCTGGACCGGCGCCTCCATGATGTTCTCGACCGCCGTCATATGCGGAAAGAGATTGAAGCGCTGGAAGACCATGCCGATGTCCCGGCGCTTCCTGGCGACCTCGCTGTCCTTCAGCTCGTACAGCTTGTCGCCCTTCTGCCGGTAGCCGACCAGCTCGCCGTCGACCGACAGCCGGCCCGCGTTGATCTTCTCCAGGTGGTTGATGCACCGCAGGAAGGTCGACTTGCCGGAGCCGGACGGGCCGATCAGACAGAAGACCTCGCGCGGGGCGACCTCCAGATCGATGCCCTTGAGGATGTGGGCGGCGCCGAAGGACTTGTGTACGCCCTCGGCCTTCACCATCTGGGTCATGCCATGCCTCCCTTGGGCCGGCCGAGGGACAGCAGGTTGACGCGGACGCGCTGGAACGGGGTCATCGACAGGCTGCGGCTCGACCCGCGCGCGTAGTGCCGCTCCAGGTAGTACTGGCCGATGCTGAGCACCGACGTCAGGATCATGTACCAGGCCGCCGCCAGGAACAGCATCTCCACCGTGGCGCCCGAGGTCTGCGCCACGTTCTGGGTCGAGCGCAGCAGCTCGGTGTACTGCACCGCCACCGCCAGCGACGAGGTCTTCAGCATGTTGATGACCTCGTTGCCCGTGGGCGGCACGATCACGCGCATCGCCTGGGGCACGACGACCCGGCGCAGCGTCTTGGCGTGGCTCATGCCCAGCGCGTGCGCCGCCTCGGTCTGGCCCTCGTCGACCGCCTGGAGGCCGGCCCGGCAGATCTCCGCCATGTACGCCGCCTCATTGAGCCCGAGGCCCAGCAGCGCGCACAGGAACGGGGTCATGAACGAGGACCACTCGTCCTTGTAGACGGGCCCGAGGTTGATGTACTCGAAGACGATGCCCAGGTTGAACCAGACCAGCAGCTGGACGTAGACCGGCGTGCCGCGGAAGAACCAGATGTAGAACCAGGCGATGGCGGACGTCACCGGGTTCTTGGAGAGCCGCATCACCGCCAGCACGATGCCGAGCACCACCCCGAGGAGCATCGCGAGCACCGTGATGATCACGGTGTTCTTGACGCCGGTCAGGATCTGGCCGTCGAAGAAGTAGTCGGGGATGGCGCCCCAGTTCACATCCGCCTGGGCGAACGCGTACACGAGCGCGACCAGCACGCCGAGCGCGACGACCGCGGACACGTACCGCCCGTAGTGCCGCACCGGAATCGCCTTGATGGATTCCGGTGCGGTGGACGACACGTCCCGCGGGCCTTCCTTGGGGTCGTCCGACTTGTCGATGTCAACCGTCACGGATGTTGCCTCTGCCTTTCAGAGCCTTCGAGTGGGCGCGGAATCAGGAACCGCCGTTGAGCTTGGCTTCCTTGACCGCGCCGTCCGCGACGCCCCACTTGGCGATGACCTTGTCGTACTCGCCGTTCTTGATGATCGCGTCCAGCGCCGACTGGAGGGCCTTCGTCAGCGGGTTGTTCTTGGCGACGGCGATACCGTACGGAGCCGCCTCGACCTGCTCACCGACCAGCTGGAAGTCATTGCCGCCGCCCGAGGTCTTCACCGCGTACGCCGCGACCGGGAAGTCACTGGAACCGGCGTCCGCGCCGCCGCCGCGCAGCCGGGTCTGCGCCTCCAGGTCGTTGTCGAAGGCCTCCAGCGTGATCTTGCCCTTGCCGGCCTGCGTGCACTTCCCGCTCTCGGCCTTGGCCAGATCGTGGGAGACGGTGCCGCGCTGGACGACCATCTTCTTGCCGCAGAGGTCGGACCAGGTGGTGATGCCCTTGTCGTCGCCCTTCTTGGTGTAGATCGAGACACCGGCCGTGAAGTAGTCCACGAAGTCGACGCCCTCGCCGACCTTCTTGCCGGTGTCGCCGTCCACACCGTTCTGCCGGTCCTTCGTGTCCGTCATGGCCGACATGGCGATGTCGTACCGCTTGGACCGCAGACCGGTCAGCAGGGTGTCGAAGGTGCCGTTCTCGAACTCGAACTTCACGCCGAGCTGCTTGCCGAGCGCATCGGCGAGATCCGGGTCGATGCCGACGGTCTTGCCGGACTTGTCCTTGAATTCCACCGGCGGGTACGCGATGTCCGAGCCGACCTTGACGACGCCCTTGTCCTGGATCGCCTTCGGCAGCTGGTCGAAGAGCGGGGCCTTGGCCCCGGCGGAGGCACCGCTGTCCTTCTTCTTGGCGCCTTCGGTCTGGTCGCCGCAAGCGGTCAGCAGCAGGGTGCCCGCGACCGCGAGCGCGCCGACCGCGGCGATCCTGGACTTCGCGGCGGTCGTCCGGCGAGTGGTGCGTGCGGTCATGATCAGGATCCTCCGGCGGATGAGGGAGCTGCCAAATGGCCGAGCACGCGTCTTCGAGTGTCGCGACCGAGTGTGATTAGGGCATCTTGCCATTCGGACTGGCCCATTCAGGGGACCGGGCATGTCAAAATCGGGTAACGGGAGACCCCCTGCCCCCGGCGTGGCGGTACATCAAGACCGGACCATCTGCTGGAATACCTTCTTCCGGCCGGATAATCTCCGGCCCGTCTCTTTTCTGGGGCGTGGTTCATGCCGCTTATCGGAAGTGTCCGAATATTCGGCTATGAGTCATCTCACCGGGGAGATGCCGGGGAGATACGGACTCGTGGACGACGCGGTCCGTCCGGTAAGAAGGATGATTACACCCCTCATCCGGGGCTCAGGGCGCGTGTGCGGCGCGCCCGCGCGTAGTTGTCACCTTTCAGCGCCGAGCGGACCAACCCGGCGCGGATCGCGCACGCGGTGCCCACCCACCCCTCCTCAACCAGGAGCGGCAACCCTCAACTGATGAAGACTTAAGGGGTCATCCACATGGCAGCGGAGATTGTCAATCCTCGCAGCGACAGCGCCACCGACAACCAGGGCGGTACGGGGAGTGCTCCGGACGAGCCCTTCGATCCGGCCTTCGCGCTGCACCGCGGCGGCAAGATGGCCATCCAGGCCACCGTGCCGGTGCGTGACAAGGACGATCTGTCCCTCGCGTACACCCCCGGCGTCGCGAAGGTGTGCAGCGCGATCGCCGAGCGGCCCGAGCTGGTGCACGACTACACCTGGAAGTCGCAGGTCGTCGCCGTCGTGACGGACGGTACGGCGGTGCTCGGACTCGGCGACATCGGGCCGGAGGCCTCGCTCCCCGTGATGGAGGGCAAGGCGATCCTGTTCAAGCAGTTCGGCGGGGTCGACGCGGTGCCGCTGGCGCTCGCGACCACCGACACGGACGAGATCATCGACACCGTCGTGCGGCTCGCGCCGTCCTTCGGCGGCGTCAACCTCGAAGACATCTCGGCGCCGCGCTGCTTCGAGATCGAGCGCAGGCTCCAGGAACGGCTGGACATCCCCGTCTTCCACGACGACCAGCACGGCACGGCCGTCGTGACGCTCGCGGCCCTGCGCAACGCCGCGAAACTGACGAAGCGCGAGCTCGGCGAGTTGCGCGCCGTGATCTCGGGCGCGGGGGCGGCCGGGGTCGCCATCGCCAAGTTCCTGCTGGAGGCGGGCATCGGCGATGTCGCGGTCGCCGACCGCAGGGGCGTCGTCAGCCGCGACCGCGACGACCTCACCGACGTCAAGCGCGAACTGGCCGAGATCACCAACCGCGCCGGGCTCTCCGGCTCGCTGGAATCCGCGCTCTCCGGCGCGGACGTCTTCATCGGCGTCTCCGGCGGCACGGTCCCGGAGCCGGCGGTCGCGTCGATGGCGCCGGGCGCGTTCGTCTTCGCGATGGCCAACCCGAACCCGGAGGTCCACCCGGACATCGCGCACCAGTACGCGTCCGTCGTGGCCACCGGGCGTTCGGACTACCCGAACCAGATCAACAACGTGCTCGCCTTCCCGGGGATCTTCGCGGGCGCGCTCCAGGTCCGGGCGTCCCGGATCACGGAGGGCATGAAGATCGCGGCGGCGAACGCGTTGGCCGACGTGGTCGGCGAGGAGCTGGCGGCGGACTACGTCATTCCGTCGCCGTTCGACGAGCGGGTGGCCCCGGCGGTGACGGCGGCGGTGGCGGCGGCGGCGCGAGCGGAGGGCGTGGCGCGGCGGTAGCCGTCCGGCGGCGCGCCGTCCGGCGGGGGCCGGTTGTGGTCCGGGGCGCGTTTCGGCTGGGGCCGGTTTCCGCGTGCGGGCTGCTCGGTGTGGGTTGTGGTCCGGGGTGCGGTCGTCTTTGGCCGGGGCCGGTGGTGCGGT
Source organism: Streptomyces sp. NPDC088147 (assembly GCF_044741565.1). Lineage (NCBI taxonomy): Bacteria > Bacillati > Actinomycetota > Actinomycetes > Kitasatosporales > Streptomycetaceae > Streptomyces > Streptomyces sp. NPDC088147. The sequence goes on from NZ_JBIUSY010000014.1 coordinate 114,397, forward strand.
GCGGGTTGCCGCCGGGGTGCGCTCCGGGGCTCGCGTCCGGGACTGCATGCTGTGCTTTTCCGGGGGACACCCCCGGACCCCCGTACGGCGCGCAGCTGCCCTGACGATGGTTCGGGCGTTCGCGCGCCACACATCACGCTCTACGTCCCGGACACGACCCCTGCGCGCCCCCCTTCACCGCCCGCACAAGCGGCCCGGCCGTGCGCGAGGGCGGGCGGGGGAGGCGGCGGCACCAGGCCCGACACGGCCGTGCGCGGGGGCGAGTGGGCCTGTCGGCATCACGACGGACCCCCACCCGCCCCCGCCGGAGGCGCACTGCGCGCGCAACCCATACGCCGCCCCTGGTTCATGACCGCCTGTTGTGATGCCCTGTGACGACTGTCGACTCAGGAGGCGCTTGTGAACCTGCTCGTCAATGGTGACGCCGAGCGTGGGCCCGGAGGGAGCGCCGAGCCCGTGTCCGCCGTTCACGGATGGGTCGTACGGGAAGGCGCGCCCGCGCTCGTCGGGTACGACGTCGGGAACGGCTATCCCACCCTCGCCGACCCCGGCCCCGCACACCGTGGCAGCCGGTTCTTCTCCGGCGGGAACAGCCCGCGCACCGCGCTCGTCCAGGACGTCCCGCTGCCCGTCGGCGGGCCGGTCGGCCGCGCCGCCGTGGACGCCGGGCGGGTGCGGTACGCCGTTTCCGGGTGGCTCGGCGGGTACGCCACGCAGGAGGACGGCGCCAGGCTGTCGGTCGAGTTCCGCGACGGCAGGGGCACACCCGTCGCCCTGTCCGTGCTCGGCCCGGTCACCGCGGCCGAACGCGGCGGCCGCACCGCGCTGGTCGAGCGGAGCGCGCAGGCCGCCGTGCCGCCCGGCGCCCGGTCCGCGCGGGTGCTGCTCGTCTTCACCCGGTCCGGCTCCGGGGTCTCCAACGACGGTTACGCCGACGCGATAGCGCTGACTCTGACGGCCTCGGGGGGACGGGCATGAAACTGAACCGACGCGATCTGCTCAAGGCGGCCGGAGCCGCCGGAGCGCTCAATGTGGTCTGGCCGCTGAGCGCCGGGCTCTCGCCCGCGCGGGCCCGCGAGGCCGCCGAGGCGCTCGGCTCGACGTACGACGCCGCTCCTTTCACGCTCGGCGTCGCCTCGGGCGATCCGCAGCCCACGAGCGTGGTGCTGTGGACGCGCCTCGCGCCCGAGCCGTTCGCCGAGCCCGGTGAACAGCCGCTGCCGGAGGTCGTCGAGGTGCGCTGGGTCGTGGCCGAGGACCGGGCGCTGCGCCGGGTCGTCGCCCAGGGCACGGCCCCCGCGTCCGCGACGCTCGGGCACAGCGTGCACGTACCGGTCCACGGCCTGCGTCCGGGCCGCGCGTACTGGTACGCGTTCACCGCGCTGGGCCGTACCAGCAGGCTCGGCAGGACCAGGACCGCGCCCTCGGGACGCGTGGGGAGCGTCCGCTTCGCCACGGCCAACTGCCAGAACTACCCGCAGGGTTACTACGCGGCGCTGCGCGGGATCGCGCGTGAGCGGCTGGACTTCGTCGTCCATCTCGGCGACTACATCTACGAGTACGGGCCCGAGGGCGGCGATGTCGTCCGCGACAACAACGGCCCGATGATCTACACGCTCGCCGACTACCGCAAGCGCCACGCGCTCTACAAGGGCGATCCGTCGCTGCGCGAGGCGCACGCGGCCCATCCCTGGTTCCTGACCTGGGACGACCACGAAGTCGCCAACGACTACAGCGGCACGGGCGGCGGGGCGCCGTTCCTCCAGCGCAGGGCCGCCGCCTACCAGGCGTGGTACGAGCATCTGCCGCACCGCGACGCCGGTGACTCCGCCCTGCCCGACCCGGACATCCACCGGGTACGCCGCTGGGGCGATCTGCTGGAGCTGGCCGTGCTGGATCTGCGGCAGTACCGCTCCGCGCAGAACCTCCCCGACGGCACGATCCTCGGCGCCGACCAGAAGGCGTGGCTCAAGCGGACCGTCGACCGCGCCCCCGACTCCTGGCACATCTGGGCCAACTCGATCATGCTCAGCCAGCTGCGCGGCTCGCCCGGCGGCTCGTACATGTTCACCGACCAGTGGGACGGCTTCCTCGCCGAGCGCAAGGAGGTGCTCGGCCATGTCCGTACGAGCGGTCTGGAGGACCTCGTCGTCCTCACGGGGGACTGGCACTCGGCGTTCGTCGATGACATCAGGCCGGACTACGACGACACGGAATCGCCCGTCATCGGTACGGAGTTCACGGCGCACTCGGTGACGTCCAGCGCGTACGACCCGGAGTGGAACGCGACCAACGGCCCGCTCATGGGCCGGGCCAATCCGCACCTCCAGTACTTCGAGGGAAACCGCTACGGCTACGACGTGTACGAGGTGACACCGGAGCGCTTCACCACCCATATGCGGGTGATCGAGGACCGCCGGGATCCGGCCTCGCCCGTGTCCACGCTGACCACCTTCCACGTGGACCGGGGAACGGCGGGCGCGTACGAGGACCCGGCGACGAGGAACTCGCCCGCGCAGTACCGCAGGGACTGATCCGGGGCGCGGGACGCGTGTCACACCGCGCGTACGGTTCCACCGCGTCCCGCGTCCGCTCTATCGTCAAGGTCATGTTCGCCGCCTACGCAGCCCGTATTGACCGCGACCACCCCCTCAACGGCCTTGAGCTGGGCGAACGCCCCGCGCCCGAGGTACGCCCCGGCTGGACCACCGTCACGGTGAAGGCCGCCTCGCTCAACCACCACGATCTGTGGTCGCTGCGCGGGGTCGGCCTGCCCGAGGGCAAGCTGCCGATGATCCTCGGCTGTGACGCCGCCGGTCTCGACCCGGACGGCAACGAGGTCGTCGTGCACTCGGTGATCGGCGGAGGTGACCACGGCGCCGAGCCCCGTTCGATCCTCACCGAGCACTACCAGGGCACGTTCGCCGAGCAGGTCACCGTGCCCGCCGGGAACGTGCTGCCCAAGCCACCGGAGCTCACCTTCGAACAGGCCGCCTGTCTGCCGACCGCCTGGCTGACCGCGTACCGGATGCTGTTCACCAACGCCGGTGTGCGGCCCGGGGATTCGGTCCTCGTCCAGGGCGCCGGCGGCGGGGTCGCCACGGCGGCCATCGTCCTCGGCAGCGCCGCGGGGCTACGGGTGTACGCGACCAGCCGCGACGAGGCCAAACGGGCGCGCGCGGTCGAACTGGGCGCGCTGGAGGCGTACGAGCCGGGCGCGCGGCTGCCGCACCGGGTGGACGCCGTCATCGAGACGGTCGGCGCCGCGACGTGGTCACACTCCATCAAGTGCCTCCGGCGCGGCGGCACGCTGGTGATCTCGGGCGCCACGAGCGGTGACCGTCCGGCGCACGCCGAGCTGACCCGGATCTTCTTCCTGGAGCTGAGGGTCGTCGGCTCGACGATGGGGTCGAGGGACGAGCTGGAGGACCTGCTCGCCTTCTGCGCGGTGAAGGGCGTACGCCCGGTGATCGACGAGGTGCTGCCGCTGGAGCGGGCGCGGGAGGGCTTCGAGCGGATGGCGGCGGGCGATCTGTTCGGCAAGGTCGTACTGACCCCCTGAGATGTCAACGTGTGTTGACAACGCCTCCCTGTCAACGTACGTTGACGTCATGACCGAAGCAACGGATCTCGCCGAGCGGGCGGGTGACCGCGACCCCCGGGTCGGGCTGAGAGCGGTCGCCGCGCTGCGGCGGCTGCTGGAGCAGCTCGAAGCCGTACAGGTACGCAGCGCCCGCAACCAGGGCTGGTCGTGGCAGGAGATCGCGGACGAGCTGGGCGTCAGCCGGCAGGCCGCGCACAAGAAGCACGGGAGGCAGTGATGTTCGAACGGTTCACCGAGGGCGCCCGCGGTGTGGTCACCGGGGCTGTCGGACACGCCGAGCGCACGGGAGCGGACACCGTCACCGATGAACACCTCCTGCTGGCGCTGCTCGACCAGCGGGGCACCCGCGCGTCCTTCGCGCTGGCCGCGCTCGGCATCACCGACCGGCGTGACTCCCTGGAGGACGCGTTCGCCCAGGCGCGCAGGCGGGGCGGGCTGACGCAGGCGGACGCGGACGCGCTGGCCGGGATCGGGATCGACGTGGGGGAGATCGTCGCGAAGGTCGAGGAGGCCCACGGCGAGGGCGCGATGCGGGTCGGCAGGAAGCCGAGACGATGGTGGTCGGGGCACGGGGGGTTCACCCCGGCGGCGAAGGCCACGCTGGAGAAGTCACTCCGGATCGCGCTGGGCCGCGGCGACCGCCACATCGGCGACGAACACCTCCTGCTCGCGCTGACGGCGCGGCCGGGGGTGGTGTCGGAGGTCCTGGCGGACCACGGGGCGACGTACGCGGCGGTGGAACGCGCGATGTTCGGCGGCCTGTCGAAGGCGAGCTGAGTCCGGGCCGGGCCCGGAACGCCCGCCACGGCATCGACCGGGCGGGACCTGGTCGGTGGCGGGCGGTGAAGGGGGGCGCGCAGGGGTCGCGTCCGGGACGTAGAGCGTGATTTGTGGCGCGCGAACGCCCGAACCATCGTCGGGGCTGCTACGCGCCGTAAATCATGCAGTCCCGGACGCGAGCCCCGGAGCGCACCCCGGCGACAACCCGCACACAACCACCGGCCCCCGCCGAAACGCCCCCGCCGAAACGCACCGCGGACAACGCCCCCGCCGAAACGCCCCCGCCCCCCGTCACCCGTTGCGCATGCGCAACACCGCATCGATGCGCGTCGCCGCCGCCGACAAGTGCCCCCTCGCCTCCGTCAGTTGCGCCTCCGTCACCCCGTTGTCCCGCGCCGCGTCCCGGATGTCGTCGCGGAAGCGGTCCAGCAGCCGGTCCAGGTCGCGTGCCGGGTCGCCCGTCCGCGGGGTGTCCGCCGCCCAGCCCGGGTCGGGCTCCGCCTGCTGGGCGGGCTGCGGTTTACGGGTGGACCAGGCCGTGCCGGCCAGGCCGCTCAGCTGGTCGGCCAGTTCCGACATGCCCTCGCGTACGGCGCTCGGCCAGTCGCCCCGCACGAAGTGGTCCTGGACCTGGTCCTGGACCTGCTTCGCGATGCGCTCCACCGTCTCGCGGGTCTGCTGCGCGTCCTCGCGGGCCCGGCGGGACTCGTCCTTCGCGCGGCGGGCCTGCTCCTTCCACTCCTGCTTCGCGCGCTTGAGTTCCTCCTTGGCCGCGCGCCAGGAGTCGTTGTCCCCGAAGGCCGACTCCCAGTCCGTCCGCGTACCGCCCTTGCGGGTCTCGGAGGCCGCCGCGCGCATCTCGCTGCGCAGCTGGCCCGCCGCGCCCCGTACGTCGTCACGGATCTCCGCGGCCAGCTCGGCCACGGACTCGCGGATCTCCAGCTCCAGGTCGGCCAGCTCGCCCCCGCGGCCCGCCAGTTCGGCGCGGCCCGCGTCGGTGATCGAGTAGACCTTGCGGCCGCCTTCGGTGGCGTGCGTGACGAGGCCCTCGGCCTCCAGCTTGGCCAGCCGGGGGTAGACCGTGCCGGCGGACGGTGCGTACAGGCCCTGGAAGCGTTCCTCCAGGAGGCGGATCACCTCGTAGCCGTGGCGCGGCGCCTCGTCGAGGAGCTTGAGCAGGTAGAGGCGGAGTCGGCCGTGGGCGAAGACCGGAGGCATGGTCAGAGCTCCTTCGTGTCGGACGGCGCGGTGCCGGCCCGGGAGGGGGCGGGAGAGTCGTACGGGCCGTCCTCCGCCGGTGGCCTTCTCAGCAGCGCGATCGAGCCGGACACCGTGGTCGCCTTGAGCGTGCCGGTGCCCGCCCCCAGTGTGCCGGTGATCTTGTGCGCGCCCCACTGGCCGCTGACCCGCAGATCCTCGAACGCGTTGGAGACGGCGCCGCTCGCCGTGTTCACCTCGACCCGCGCGTCCGTGGGGTGCGGCAGCCGGATCGCGATCCCGCCCGAGACCGTCGTCAGCTTGATGTCGGTGGGCTCGCCCGTCGGGTCGACGTCCACGACCATGTCGCCGCTGACCGAGTCGGCCCGTACGGACGATCCCGCGCCCTCGACGACCGTCAGATCGCCCGAGACGGAGTGGAAGCGCAGCTCGCCGGTGACCGCCTGGGCCTCCACGTTGCCGGAGACCGTGTCGGCGCGCACCGCGCCGGACAGCCCCACGAGCGTGGTGTCGCCGCTGACGCCCCGGACGTCCGTACGCCCCCGTACCCCCGAGACCACGGCCCCCGCGCCGACCACCCCGACCTCGACCTCCGTGCCCGCGGGGACCGCGACGGAGACGACCGCGCTGCGGTGCCTGCCCTTGCGGTCCAGCCAGTTGAGGAAGCCCTTCCAGGGCAGGTCCTCGTAGGCGACCGTGAGCGTGGAACCGTCTCTGGTCACGATCAGCGGCGGGCCCTCGACCTGGGAGATCTCCAGATGGGCGCCGCCCTGTTCGTTCAGTACGGCCTCGTCCGTGCCGACGACGTTCACGGTCCCGTTGACCACCCGCACGTTGAGCGAGGTCACCGGGTCGTCGAAGGTGAGCTTTCTCGGCTCGGCGACTTCCCACGTCGACTCTGCCATGGTGCTGACCTCCTGAGGCCCGGCGGAACGCAACATATCGCGTCTCTTGGTGAACACGATATATCGCGGTTATCGGAAGTCAAGGCCGGGTGGCCGAACCCGTGGGGCGCGACGACGGCCGCCCGGCGGTCACAACGCCCATATCCCGGCAAAGTGCCCTAGCGTAAAGCTATGAACGCGACTTCCGTGGGGGCTCTCCTGCTCTGCCGGGCCGAGCCGGCGGTGGTACGGCCCGCCGCCCATCTGCTCCGCGAACGGCTGCTGCTCGCCCCGGCGGGCGAGGGCTGGACCGTGCTGGTGCCCGAGGGCAAGCCCTGGCTGCACGGCGGCGATCCGGTCGACCGGGTGGTCGTGAGCTGGGCCACCGCGCTCGCCGTCGGCTCCAACTGGCCGGTTCTCGCGCTGTGGTGGGACGCGGGCCGGGCCGGCTACACCCTGGCGGCCGGCTTCCGGCGCACCGTCGGCTATGTCTGGCTCGCGGACGGCACGCCCGCCGGGGAGGACGAGGCGATGCGTACGTTCGCGGCCCGCCTCGGCCTCGATCCCGTCCTGGATCTCCAGGCGCTGGAGCCGCTGACCCGTCAGGACCCGGCGGCGGACTCCCGGGCCAGGCTGCGCGCGCTGGCCGCGTTCCTCACCCGTACCGGCCTCATGCTTCCGGCGGGTCTCACCCCGGGCGAACCGGCCGACCGGCTGCGTGAGGTCGCACGGATCCAGCCGGACGCCGAGCCTCTCGAATGGGCCGGCTGGCGCGACACCGTACGGGCCGAGCTGGACGTGGTGGAGGACGGGCCGCTGGGCCCCTGGCTCCGCGGCCCCAAGGCGCGGCTGCTCGCCGCCGCCCAGCTCGCGACGGGCGTACCGCTGGTCCTCTGGGCGGCCCGCCGCCGGAGCGCCGGATGGGCCTTCGCGGGCGCACTGCTCGTCACGCACGGCGTGCTGGGACTCGCGTACGACCGGTTCCGCGCCCAGGAATGAGCGACGGGACGGCATACCGACGGCGTACCGGACGGCCGACCGGACGGCCGACCGGATGAGCGGCTATTCGTCCTCGTCCTCGTCGTCCAGCCGCGCCAGCCAGGTCGCGAGACGTTCGACCGGGACCTCGAAATCGGGATTGAGGTCGACGAACGTACGCAGCTGTTCGGCCAGCCACTCGAAAGTGACCTCCTCCTCGCCGCGCCGTTTCTCCAGTTCCTCGATCCCACGGTCGGTGAAGTACATGGAATCAGCCTAATGCCTGGTGAGCGGGGTGCGAGGACAGGGAACGAGGTCCCCGCCGCCGCGCAGAACCGTTCGGGTGCCCGCCGCCGTCCTTTCCCATGACCCTCGCGCCGGCCCTCTACTGCCGTTAATCTGCGGGGAATTGGGGGAAACGGGGGAAGTCATGGGTGATGACGAGGCCAATGTCACGCGTATCGAAATGCCGGACGGCACGCCCGTATGGGCCCGGATCTCGGGGGCCGCGGAACTGCGCCGACCTTCCGGGGGCCTGAGCTACGCGGACACCGGGTTCGCCGACCAGGTGCAGGCCCGGGTCGAGAGTCTGCAATCCGTCGTGACCAGCGTCGCGCGGTCTCTGGCCGGGCCTCTACGCGCGGTGCGTCCCGACGAGGTGAGTGTCGAGTTCGGCATCGAACTCACCGCCAAGTCCGGCAAGATCGTCGGACTGCTCGCGGACGGTGAGGCCAAGGGGGGCATCAAAGTCACCCTGACGTGGAACGACGGCGGTCCGCCCGCCGATCTCGCCGGGCCACGGCCGCTGGTGCCGTCCCAGACCGCGCCACCGCCACCGCCCGCCGCGCCACCGGCGGTGCCGTCGACGCCGCCGGCCGTCCCGCCCGCTGTCCCGTCCGCCGCGCCACCGGCCGTCCCGCCCGTCGCGCCGACCGCCGGTGGCACGCCCGGCGCACAACCCGGCGCACCGGCGCATCCCGACGGGCCCACGCCCCCGGCCGGGAGCGGAGCATGATCGACGGGCTCGGCCGGGGTGTGCCCGGGGCCTTCGGCGACGGCGGACTCGCCCTCCGCGACCTCGTCATGGCCGCCACCGTGCGCATCCATGGCCCGGACGGCGGGTATGACCCTGATGGGCCAAGCGGAAGCTTCCTGGGGAGCGGCTTCTTCATCGCCCCGAGCTGGGTTCTCACATGTGCGCATGTGGCGTTGCAGGGGGAGGGGCGGGACGTGACCGTGGTCTTCGAAACCGGTCCCCGAAGCGGCGAGACGGCGGTCGCGGGGGCCGTCGTGGCGGCGCTTCCCGAGGCGTCCCCCGGAGGTGCCGGTCCCGGCGCGGGCTGGCCGGCGCCCGATCTCGCGCTCGTCCGGCTCAGCAGGCCCGTCGACCACGCCTGTGTGTACGTGAGCGAGCGTCCCGCGAAGTTCTTCGGCGGCGAGCAGGTGCTCTACTCGGGCTGGACCGAGGTGGGCGGCCGGCTGAAGCGGCTCAGCGGGCAGTGCGCCGTCCAGGGCACGGTCGGCGGCTGGGCCGACTCCGACGAGCAGATGCGGCTCGGCGGGGATGTGCTGCCGCCGGGGGTCTCCGGCGGGCCCGCCGTCGATCTGCACCGCGGCGAAGTGGTCGGGGTGCTGAAGTCACAGCTCCTCGGCGCCATGGGCGGGACCTCCATCGCCATCGACCGGCTGCGTTCGCTGCCGGTCCCCGCCGCCATGGCCGGGGCGGAGTCGGACGACGACTACCAGGCGGTGTTCCACGCCCATGACCGCTACCACGCCGACCGGCACATCAGCCGGGTGGGCACCGACCGTACGTGGACCGATGTACAGAGCGCCCTCACCACCGGCGCCGACCGCGCGCTGACCCCGCAGCAGCGCGTCATGCTGCTCGGCAGGCTCGCCGAGCTGCCGCCGCCGGTCTCCACCCACAGCCTGCTCGATCTGCTCTTCCGGCTGCCCAATGTGCACTCCGTGGACCGCTATCCGGCGCCGCGCAGCTGGCGGGACGGGCTCGGGGCGCTCTACGAGACCCGCGGCGGGGAGGCCGCGCTCGAACTCGTCCTGCGCTACTGCATGAGCGTCATCTCCGCCGAGCGCCCCTATGTCACACACACCACCACGGCGGCCGAGGAGGCGCTGTGGGGCTGGGTGAAGCTGATCGCCGACGAGCGGCTCTCGCGGGAGTTCCGCAACGAGATCACCCGGCTGTGGTCGGCCGGACGCCACCGTACGGACCGCGAGCAGCGGCGGGCGGCCCCGGCCTACGGGGAGCGGCCACGGGAAGGGGAGCGCCCCTTCGTCCTGCTGGAGCTGGAGCCGCGCGGCTGGGAGCGGGACAGCTACGACTGGCGGGTGGGCGTCGCCCGGCACAGCGGAGAGGTGGTGCCGGTCGCCGAGGACAGCCGCGGCACCCCCGGCCACTCGCTGCGCACGCGTCTCACCGCCGCGCTGACCGAGGCGTTCCGCCGCTGCGACGAGCCGGACAGCCCCGCCATGCTCCAGGTGGCCGTCGTCCAGGCGCTGCTCGGTCTTGAGGTGGACGGCTGGCAGCTGTCGCCCGACGAGCCACCGCTCGGGGTCACGCGTCCGGTGGTCGTGCGCTGTTCGGACCAGGAGCCACCGCTCTCGGAGGACGAGGCGCGGGAGCGCAGGGCGCGCTGGAGCCGTACGTGGAGTGCGGCGATGCAGGCCGAGGTCATCGACTGCGAGGACGGATTGCGGGTACCCGTTCCTACGGAGGAGGGCCTGCGCTCTCTGGCGTACGAGACCGTGCCCGTGCTCTGCCGCTACGGCGACCGGCCCGACGGGGAGACCTCCGCCGGTCTGGCGCGGGTGGTACGCGGCGGCTTCCATGTCGCCCTGCTGCGACGCGGCATGGACCGTCCCGACGTGGTCTGCGCGGACTTCCACCGGGGCGCGGTGGCCACCGTCGCGGAGGCGGGCACCGCCGATCAGCTGCCGTGGAAGATCCAGGAACTGAGACAGGGAGTGCGCGCGGGCCGTACGGAGATGTTCTGGTCGGACGGAGTCGCGCTCTTCTACGACGATCCGCACCACCCGCTTCCCGGTTCCGGCCAGTTGCTGGAAGCGCCGTGAACCGCCCCGGCCATCGGCCTCTTACGGGGTCGGCGGCGGATCGCTACCGTGTGGCACGTTCGGCGGTTGCTGCCCCTGGCGGACGAGTGATGACGAGGAACACGCAATGAGTGAACCCAGCGAGTGGCTCATCTACCGAGGGGCCGGCGAGCCGCACGGAGGCATCACGCAGCTGCCTCCGCCGCCTCCCTGGCGGGACTTCGCGGGCCGCGGCGACAACTCCCCGCACGGCGAGGGCGGTACGGACGACGGCAGGGACGGCGGCGACGGCTCCGCCGACCGGCGGCTCGGCGGCTACCGGCACGAGGCGGAGCTGCACCGGCCGGGCGCCGAGGAGCTCGAAATGATCAACGCGGCCCTCTACTTGAGGCGCCCGCTGCTGGTCACCGGAAGCCCCGGCGCGGGCAAGAGCACGCTGGCCCACTCCGTCGCGCACGAACTGGGGCTCGGCAGAGTGCTGCGCTGGCCCATCGTCAGCAGGTCGGCCCTCCAGGACGGGCTGTACCACTACGACGCGATCGCCCGGCTCCAGGACGTGCAACTGGCCGCGCACAGCGCCGCGGGCACGAACGGCGCGGACGGTGCGGGCACGGACCGCCATGACCCGTCGGCGGACATCGGCAGCTATATCCGGCTCGGCCCGCTGGGCACCGCGCTGCTGCCCTCGGAGCAGCCCCGCGTGCTGCTCATCGACGAGCTGGACAAGAGCGACATCGATCTGCCGAACGACCTCCTCAATGTGCTGGAGGAAGGGGAGTTCGGCATTCCGGAGCTGGAGCGGATCGCCGACCGGCTGCCCGGCGGCGAGGCGGAGGTCCTCACCGACGACGGCAAGAAGGTGAAGATCAAGGGCGGCCGGGTGCAGTGCCGTGCCTTCCCGTTCGTCGTCCTCACCAGCAACGGCGAGCGCGACTTCCCGGCGCCCCTGATGCGCCGCTGTATCCACCTGGAGCTGGGCCGCCCCGACCACCAGCGGCTCGCCACGTTCGTACGGGCCCACCTCGGCGACGAGGCCGCGCGCGCCGGCGACGATCTGATCATCCACTTCCTGGAGCGCTCGCGCAGCGAACTGATCTCCACCGACCAGCTGCTGAACGCCATCTATCTCACCGACGCCGCCGCCCCGGCGGGTCGCGACCGTCTCGCCGACCTGCTCATCCAGCGACTCGACCGGCCGAGGTGATGCGCTGATGGCGGGCGGTGCGGCGGACCGTACGACGGACGACGGCCCGGCGGGCGGGCGGGCGCCGTACGGCGGCGCTCTGCTGACCGCGCTCGTCGCCCGGCTGCGCGAGGCCGGTCTCGACCCCGACGCCGAACAGATCTGCGACGCCCTCTGGCTGGCCGAGCAGACCGGACGCGGCCGGACGGGGCAGGGCCCCGGCGCGGACGGTACGGACGGTACGGACAGCGCCGAGTGGGCGCCCCCGGCCGGCGCGACGGCCGTGGCACCGGCGATCCTCACCGACCCCGCCCAGGCGGCCGAGCCGGAGGACGAGCCCGCGCCGGGGCCGGACCCCGGCGAGGAGGACGACCGCCGGATCTCGCTCTACCCCGTGCCGAGCCACGGCGTGCGGCGCACGCGGTACGGGCGCGGCGCCACCGCGCTCACCCTCGGGGTGCCCGCCGCCCCCGCGCTGCCCGCCCCCCTCGAACTCCAGCGCGCGTTACGGCCACTTCAGCGCTACCGGCCCGCCGCGCCGCCGTTGCGCCGTACCCTTGACGAGGTGGCGACAGTGGAACTCAGCGCTCGGGCCGGCGGGCTGATCATCCCGGTATTCCGCGGGGTGTCGCGGGCGGACGCGCTGCTCCAGTTCGTCATGGACGCCTCGTCGTCGATGCGCGTCTGGGAGCGCCTCTTCGCGGAACTCCAGCAGATATTCGGCCAGTTGGGCGCCTTCCGCGATGTACAGGTGCGCTATCTGCACCAAGGGCCCGACGGCGCGCCCGCCGTCAGCAGAAGCCCCGACCCGGCCGCCGCGCCGCTCAGCTCCGCCGACCGGCTCAGCGACCCGACCGGCCGCCGCGTCACCGTCGTCGTCAGCGACTGCGCGGGCCCGCTCTGGCACAGCGGACGCGCCCAGCGGCTGCTGCACCAGCTCGGCCGCCAGGCGCCCACCGCCGTACTGCAACCGCTGCCGCAGCGCATGTGGAACCGCACCCGGCTGCCCGTCTCCTACGGCGTGCTGTCCCGGGGCGAGGGGCCGGGCGGCGCGGCCGTGCTGAAGGTCGGCGGCGACGCCGCCACGGCGCCCGCCGCGCGGCCGGGCGCCCTCGCGATCCCCGTACTGCCCCCGGTCGCCGGCGCGCTCGACGCCTGGGCGCGACTGCTGTCGGGCACCGGCGCGGGCCAGATCTCCGGCGCGGTCGCCTGGGTGCGCGCCGACCAGCCCGCGGCGCCCGTGCCGCGCCGCGGCGACCGGATGTCCTCGCTCCAGCTGGTCAGCCGGTTCCGCTCGGCCGCCTCGCCGGCCGCCGGGCAGCTGGCCGTCTATCTCGCCGCCGCCCCGCTCTATCTGCCCGTGATGCAGCTGGTGCAGCGCACGATGCTGCCCGACTCGGGCCCGTCGGAACTGGCCGAGGTGCTGCTCAGCGGGCTGCTCTCGCGCAGCAAGGGCGACGGCGCGGACGACGGCCAGTGGTACGAGTTCGCGCCGGGCGTCCAGGACGCGCTGCTCGGACCGCTGGGACGGGACGAGGCGCTGCTCGTGCTCAAGCACTGCTCGGAGTACATCGAGCAGAGATTCGGCAGGGGCGGTCCCAACTTCCCGGCCCTGGCCCTGGCCCAGCTGGGCGACGGCGGTCGCGGCCCGTACCTCCCGCGCGGCGGTCCCGACGACGACGGCGCGTTTCGCGGCGAGGGCGAGACGGACATCGAGCCGGACGGCGAGAACGGCGACGCCGCGGAGAACGGCGGGCCGGAGGGCGGCGCGCGGCGCGCCCCCGACCCCTTCGCCGAGGTCGCGGCCCGGGTGCTCGAACGGTTCATGCCGCTGCCCCCGCCGTTCGCGCCGTACGGCGGCCAGGTCCTCGCCCCGCCCACCAACGACGCGGTGGAGAGCGCCCGCGGGCTGCTGCGCCAGTTCGACTCGGACAGCATGGTGCAGTATCTGATCGACGCCGTACAACTGCTGCGCGGCGCCACCGAGCGCGAGGAACCGGCGTCCGGCTCCGACCCCGAGCTGTGGGCTGAGTTCGCCCGCTGTCTGCTGCGGCTGTGGGAGGTCCAGGGCGGCGGCGGACTGCTGCGCGAGGCCGAACGCGCCGCCCAGAAGGCCGCCGCGCACCCCCGGGCCGTACGGGAACGGGCCGTGCTCGCCAAGGTGCTGCACGCCGCGGCCGACGACCGGCGGCGGCGCGGCGACCGGCGCGCCGCGCTGGAGCTGCTGCGCCGCGCCGACCGTGAGTACACCGTCGCCTGCGCGGCGCCGGGCCTGGAGCCCGGCGAGGCGCTGCGGCTGACCCTGGAGCGGGTGCGCGCCCTGGAGGAGCAGTGGCGGCTGGGCGGCGACAGCGCGCTGCTGCACGGCGCGATCGGCATGCTGGAGGCGTTCGCCGACGTCTGGCCCGACCAGGAGAACCGGCCGCCCGGCCTGCCGCTGGCCCATGGACGTACGCTGCTGCGGCTGTCCGGCGCGACCGGCGACCCCGAGCAGTCCCAGGTGTACGCGGGCCAGGCGGCGCGCTCGCTGCGCAGGGCGCTCGCCCCCGGCGGCCACACCGTCGGCACACAGGCCCGGATCCTGCTCGATCTGGTGGACGCGCTGCTGCGGTCGGGCGACGGGCTGGACGAGGCGGGGACGCTCGTCGAGCAGTCGCTGGTGACCGTACGGGACGAACGGCTGCTCGCCTCGCTCAGGACGAGGGCGGGCCGGGTGCGGGTCGCCCGGTACGAACGCTCCGGCGATCCGGGCGATCTGGAGGAGGCCGCCGAGTACTTCGCCCGTGCCTCGCGCGGAGTGCCCCGTGACTCCCGGGCCCACGCGGATCTGCTCGCCGAGTGGGGCAGCACCCTGCTGAGGCGCGCGGAACGGCCGGACGGCAGCCGGTACATCGGCGCGGCGGTACGGGTGCTGCGCGACTGCCGTACGGAAACGGTGCCCGGCGCCCGGCAGGCCGACCGGCTGCTGATGCTGGGGAAGGCCCTCATGCTGCGCCACCGGCTGGGCGGCGACCGGGTGGATCTGCGGGAGGCCGAGCATCTCTTCGGACTCGCGGCCCAGGAGGCGCGCGATCCGCTGACCGCCGCCCGTTGCTGGCTGGAACTGGGCCGCTCCCACTTCGACGCGCACCGGATCCTGCACCGGCCGACCCGGCTCGACGAGGCGGCCGAGGCGTTCAGGGACGCGGCGGACTCGGCCAGGACCGCGGAGACGGAGCAGGACAGTCCGCGACGGCGGCTGGAGGCCGTGGGGCTGCGCGCCGAGGCCAACCACTGGCGGGGCATGACCTACGAGGAGGCCGGAAGGCCCCGGGCCGCGCGCGAGGCGTACCGCGCGGCGCGTACGGAGTGGGGCAAGCTGCCGGACGGCGGCGGCGAGCGGGGGCGTTCGACGATGGAACGGCTGGCCGAGCTGGAGCGGTGAGGACCGGGCGCGTACGGGGTACGGAAGGGGTACGACCGGTACGACGGCACGGGCACGGCAACGGGGAGGCGTGATGGACGAGTTGGCACGGACGGCGCACACGACGGACGCCGCGCACACGGCGCACACGACGGACGCCCACGCGGACGCCGGCATGGCGGACGCGACGCGTACGACGGGCGTGGGCGCACCGGACGGCCCCGGCGGGCTGCCGGATCTGCTGGCGCTGGACCTGGAGGCACTGCGCACCCTCGACCACCCGGTCCTCGCCGAGGTGGTGGCGGATCTGCGGGACCGGGCCGAACAGCCCCGCGAGATGCTGTGGGGTTTCACCAACGCGTTCTGACCGGACGGATCCCGGCTCCGTCCGCGCCCCCCTTTCCCGTTCCCGCCCCCGTTTCCCGTTCCCGTCCCCGGGCCCGGACGCGCGGGTGTTTTCGGCCCGGGCCCCTTTTGAACAGGACAACCTGTCGCGCCACGCGTTTGCCCGCCCCGTCGTCCAGGGAACCAGGCCCGGTGTCCCTGGGACCTGTCCGGGCGATCCCCGGGCGTCCCGGACGCCGTTCAGCATCGGGGGTGTGGAGTGTCTCGACAGGCGATGCCGCGCGGGCCGACACCCGTGGCGGCACCGGTGGTCCGAGGGGCGTCCGCCGCCGCCCCCGTACGCGCCGCCGCCCCCGTTCCAGCCCCCGTATCCGCCCCCGTATCCGCCCCCGTATCCGCCCCCGTTCCGGCCCCCGTCCCCCCTCAACCGCCCGTTCCCTTCGGGCAGTTCATCGTCAAGGTGCACGGCCGCTGCAACCTCGCCTGCCGCTACTGCTATCTGTACGAGGGCCCCGACCGCACCTGGCGCGAGCGCCCCGCCGCCGCGACGCCCGCCGTCCTGGACCGCGCGGCGTCCCGGATCGCCGAGCACGCCGCCACCCACGCGCTACGGGACCTCTCGCTCGTCCTGCACGGCGGTGAGCCGCTGCTCGCGGGCGCGGACCGGCTGGGCGCCTTCGCCGCACTCGTACGGGAACGGGTACCACCCGGCTGCACCGTCCACGCCACCGTGCAGACCAACGCCACCCTGCTCACCGAGGACCGGATCGCCACCCTCGCCCGGCACGGGATACGCGTCGGCATCAGCCTCGACGGCGGTCGGGCCGCCCACAACACCCTGCGTGTCGACCACGCGGGCCGCCCCTCCTGGCCCGCGGCCTCGCGCGGCGCCCGGCTGCTCGCCGCGCACCACCCCGGGGCGTACGCGGGCATCCTCACCGTCGTCGACCCGCGCACCGACCCCGCCGAGGTGTACGCGTCACTGCTCGCGCTGCGCCCGCCCGCGCTCGATCTCCTGCTCCCGCACGGCAACTGGTCCGCACCGCCGCCGGGCCTGCCCGCCGCCGGACCCGGCGACCGCGACCACCCCGGCGACCGTGACCGCCCCGGTGGCCCTGACGGTCCCGGCGGCCCTGACGGCCCCGGCGGCCCTGACCGTCCCGGTGGTCCCGGCCGTCCCACCCCGTACGGCGACTGGCTGAGCGCGGTCTTCGACCGCTGGTGGTCGGCCGGGCGCAGGGAGACCCGGATCCGGCTCTTCGAGGAGTGTCTCGCCCTGCTGCTCGGCCTGCCCGGCGCCACCGAGTCCCTGGGACTCGACCCCGTCAACGCGATCGTGATCGAGACGGACGGCGCCATCGAGCAGGTCGACTCCCTGAAGTCCGCCTACGACACGGCCGCCGCCACCGGCCTCGACATCTTCCGGCACACCCTCGACGACGCCACCCGCCATCCCGCCGTCGCCGCCCGCCAGGCGGGCGCCGCGTCGCTCGCGGCCGGCTGCCGCGCCTGTCCGCTGCTCACCGTCTGCGGCGGCGGCCACTACGCCCACCGCTACCGCGCGGGGCACGGCTTCACCAACCCCTCCGTCTACTGCGCGGACCTCCAGCGGCTGATCCGCCATGTGGCCGCCGCGCTCACCGAAGCGACGGCACCGCTCCCCGGCCACGGAGGCCCCGGGTGAGCCCCGTCGTACCGGAGCCGCTGCTGCGGGAACTCGGCCGGACCGAGGGCGGATCCGAGGCGCTCGGGCTGCTCGTGCGCGACCAGCACACGCGCCGCCTCGTGCTGCTGCGGGCCCTGCTCGACGCGGCGTCCGCCGCCCCCGCCGCCGTCTGCCCGCCCGGCCGGCTCGACCGGCTGCGCCAGGACTGGGCGCTGCTGGAGGCCGCCGAGCGCGCGGACAGGGCCGCCGCGCGCTCCGTCCTCCTCCATCCGCTCGCGGGACCCTGGGCGCAGCGCTGTCTGCGCGGCCTCACCGCCGTCGCGCCGACCCCCGAACTCGCCGCCGATCTCGCCCACTTCAGCGCACTCGCCGCGGCGGCGGCGATCCGCGCGGGGCTGCCCTTCGAGACACGCCTCACCGCCCCCGACGGGCTGCTCGTCCTGCCCACGCTGGGCGCGCTGCGCACCGGCGGCCCGGGACCGTCCACGGTCCATGTCGCCCAGTCCGACGGAGAGGTGACGTTGCGTCAGGAACACACGAGAGTGACCATACGGCCGACGGAGAGCGGTGTGACCTCCGGCGACCCGCGCTGGCTGCCCGTGCTCACCCTCCCCGCCGTCCTGCCGGGCGCCGCGCCCGTACCGCTGGACGACCTCGACCCGTACCGCACCGCGGGCAGCGGTCTCCAGCGGTTCGGGCTCTCCTCCGTCGCGGGCCTCGACGGGAGCGAACGCGCGGCCTGGCGGGAGCTGTGGGCCGGGGTGGCGCCCATGCTCCGGACCGGCGGCGCCCACCGCACCGCCGAGACGGCCGCCCTGCTGCGCTGTCTGGTCCCGCTCTCCCCGCCGCCCGGCTCCACCTCCGCGGGCGCCGCCACCGGCCCGTCGTCCATCCGCGAGGGCGCCGCGCAGTGCAGCGGGACCCGGCGCGAGGCGTTCGGCGCGATCCTCAGCAGCAGGCCCGCCACCGCCGCCCACTTCGCCTCGACCCTCGTCCACGAACTCCAGCACACCAAGCTCGCCGCGCTCGCGGCCCTCACCCCGCTGCACCACGAGGACGCGACACCCAGGCACTTCGCGCCCTGGCGCCCCGACGCCAGGCCCTTCGACGGCCTCCTCCAGGGCGCCTACTCGCACATCGCGCTCGCCGACTACTGGCAGCGCTGCGCGCTCGGTACGGACCGGCCCTCCGCCCGCGATGTGGCCTGGGCCGAACACGCCCGCTGCCAGGAGCAGGTCGGCGCGGTCCTGCCGGTGCTGGCGGCCTCCGGCGCGCTGACGCCGGAGGGCCGCGTTCTCGTCAACGAGATGATCTCCATGTACCACCGGCTCGCCGACACACCGCCGCCGCCCGGACATCTCGCCCGAGCGGTGGCGTACGTACGCACCGCGCGCATGATCTGGCGCCAAAGGAACGCACGTTGATACGGCGCGCACCCGGATGGATTCCCGGGCGCCGGGGGTATGTTAAAAGGGCGTATGACGAAGCAGGGAGACGGTCGAATGCCCGGAGCGCGTAAGCCAGTTGGAGCAACCGGGACGCAGGCTGTCACCATCAGTTTCGCCGGTTTCAACCGGGCCTGGGCGGCCTGGATCGGGGACCGGCTCCAGCGTCGCGGGCTCTCGGTCGTCTATCAGCGGTGGGACCCGCCGGTGGAGACGTCGCTTGAGGAGGGGCTGGAGGATCTGCTGCTGGCGCCGGGCCCCATTCTCGTGGTCCTCAGCGACTGGTACTTCCAGCTCGGCCCGCGCAGCCACGACGAGTGGAACCGCGCCCTGCGCCAGGTGGTCGCGGCCCAGCCCGACCGGTTCGCCGCCGTCACGGTCACCACCTCGGCGCTGCCCGGCGCCACCGCCGTCTTCGCCGCCGCCGATCTGACCACCGTCGGTGCGTCGGAGGCCGAGCGGCGCGTCCTCGCCCGCCTCGGACTGCCCACCGACCCGCTGCCCGATCTCGGCGAGGCGCTGTCCGGCCCGCGCTATCCCGCCGACACCCCCGACGTGTGGGGCGGGGTGCCCCGCCGCAACACCCGCTTCACCGGCCGCGAGACGCTGCTCAACAACGCGTACCAGGCGCTCCAGGAGGCCGACGGCGGCGCCGGTGTGGTGACCCTGCACGGCATGTCCGGCGTCGGCAAGACCCAGCTGGCCGCCGAGTACGTGTACCGCTTCGGCGCCGAGTACGACGTGGTGTGGTGGGTCGCCGCGGACAAGCGGGTCACCTGCCGGCAGCGGCTCGCCGAACTCGCCCCGGCGCTCGGCCTGTCCACCGGTGTGGAGTACGGCGAGCGGCTGCGCGCCGCCCGGGACGCGCTGCGCCGCGGCGATCCGTACCGCCGCTGGCTGCTGGTCCTGGACGGGGCCGACGAACCCGACCAGATCTGGGACCTGGTGCCCACCGGCCCCGGCCATGTGCTGATCACGGCGCGCAACCCGGAGTGGGACGAGCACAACAGCGCCCTGATGGAGGTGCCCGTCTACGAGCGCGACGAGTCGGTCGCGTTCATCCGCCGCCGCGCCCCGCGCCTCACCCCCGTGGAGGCCGGGCAGCTCGCGGAGGTCCTCGAGGACCTGCCGCTGCTGCTCGACCAGACCGCCGGCTGGCTCAACGACTCGGACATGTCGGTCGACGAGTACATCGAGCTGCTGGAGGACGGCATCGACCAGGATGTCGTCCGGGTCTCCGCCGACTTCCCGCTCGCCTTCCAGACCGGCTGGTCGATACTGCTCAACAAACTCCGCGAGACGGTCCCCGAATCCGTCGACCTGCTCCGGCTGTGCACCTTCTTCGCGCCGGGCGCCATCCCCGTACGGCTGGTGCGCGACCTGCCCGTGGACACACTCCCGGAGAAGCTGCGCGGACTGGTCGACGATCCGGTGCGCTGGGCGCGGGCGATCAACAAGCTGCGGCAGTACGCCGTCGTACGGGCCGCCGGGGTTGGCGAGCGCGAGGTCCACGACTCCGTGCACGACGCCGGTCTCTCCGGCGTGGCGGGCGACACCCTCTACATGCACCGTATGGTCCACCAGATCGTCCACCAGGACATGCCCGAGCAGGACCACAAGGACTTCATCGAGGTGGTGCGCCGGGCGCTGGTGGCCGCCGACCCGGGCAGGCCGACCGACACCCGGCTGTGGCCCCGCTACGCGGAGATCACCCCGCATCTCAAGTGGGCCGATGTCCTGAAGAGCACCGACCCGGCGATGCACACCCTGGTCCTCAACTGCCTGCGCTACATGTATCTCTCCGGGGAGTACCGCGCGGGCATCAACCTCGGCCGGCGCGCGCTGGCGGCCTGGCGGCGGCTCCTCGGCGAGACGCACCCGAGGATCTGGGACGTCAGCTACCACTACGCCAACCTGATGCGCGCGATCGGCGACTACGCGGGCACCGAAGCCATCGAGCGCGCCGCCGTCGACCATCTGCGCGCCGAGCGCGGCCCGAAGGACCTGGAGCATCTGCGCGCCTCCGGAGGGCTCGCCGCCGATCTGCGCGGCCTCGGCCGGTACGAGGAGGCCCTGGAGGTCTCCTCCTGGATCCTGGTCTGCTACCGCGAGCTGCTCGGCGAACAGGACTCCCGCACCCTCAACGCCCAGAACAACCTGGCCGTCTCGCTACGGCTGCTCGGCCGGTACGAGGAGTCCCTCGACCTCAACCGGCGCACGCTGGAGGCCCGACGCCAGACACTGCGCCTGCGGCACAACTGGACGCTCTTCTCCGAGATCAACTACGCCACCGACCTGCGGCTGCTCGGCCGGTACAACGAGGCCGAATCGCTCCAGTCGCAGAGCGTGCGCGTCCACCGGATGGTGCTGGGCCGGGACAACCCCCAGACGCTGCGCGCCGAGCACAACCTCGCGCTGTGTCTGTACCGCTCGGGCGAACGCGGCAAGGCGGCCGTGCTGTTCACCCAGGTCCTGGAGAACTGCGAGCGGGTCCTCGGCGAACACGACCCGCTCACCATGATGTTCGCCGCCGGCCAGAGCTGCTTCGCCCGCGAGCACGGCGACATCGACCAGGCCATGGGCATAAGCGACAAGGTCGTCCACGGCTATCTGGCGATGCTCGGGGAAGGCCATCCGTTCGTCGCGGGCGCCCGCGCCAACCACGCGCTGGTCCTGCGCGGTGTGGGGGAGCGGGAGCAGGCGCACGCGATGATCGAGGACTCCCTCGCCGATATGACCCGGGCCGTCGGAGAGCGGCATCCCTGGACGCTGGGGTCCGCCATCAACGCCTCGGCGCTGCGCAATCTCGTGGGCGACCAGGAGGGCGCGGCCACGCTGACCGCCGACACCATCACCCGCGCCACCGAGACGCTCGGCAGGACCCATCCGCTGACGCTCTCGGCCCGGATCGCGCACGCCGCGGACCTGCGGGCCCTGCGCGAGGGGCGGCGCGCGGAGAAGGTCGAGGGGGAGGCGCTGGACGACCTGGCGGCGACACTGGGCGCGCAGCATGTCCACACCGTCGCGGCCCGGTCCCGTAACCGCCCCTACTGGGACTTCGAGCCGCCGATCGTCTGACGCCCGGAATCCGGCGCCCGGAACCCGGCGCCAGGAATCCGGCGCCAGGAACCCGGCGTCCGGAACCCGGCGTCCGGAAGGGCCGGGAAAGCCGGAGGGCCCGGCCCCGCGGAGATCGCGGGGCCGGGCCCTCCGTACGTACGGCGGGTCCGTCAGGCGTCGAAGACCTCGTTGACCAGCTGCTGCTGCTCGGCCTGGTGGCGCTTGGCCGAGCCGACCGCCGGGGACGAGGAGTGCGGACGCGAGATACGGCGCAGCCGCTCGCCGTGCGGCACATCCGCGCCGACCGCCAGGTCGAGGTGGTCGATCAGGTTGAGCGCGATGAACGGCCAGGCACCCTGGTTCGCCGGCTCCTCCTGGGCCCACAGGTACTTCTCGGCGTTCGGGAACTTGGCGATCTCGGCTTGCAGTTCCGCACCCGGCAGCGGGTACAGGCGCTCCAGGCGCAGGATCGCGGTGTCCGTCACGCCGCGCTTCTGCCGCTCGGCGTCGAGGTCGTAGTAGACCTTGCCCGCGGTGAAGACGACCTTGCGCACGGCGTTCGGGTCCACGCTCGCGTCGCCGATCACCGGGCGGAAGCCGCCGGTGGTGAACTCCTCCGCCTTGGACGCCGCGGCCTTCAGACGCAGCATCGACTTCGGGGTGAAGACGACGAGCGGCTTGTGGTGCGGGTTGTGGACCTGCCAGCGCAGCAGGTGGAAGTAGTTCGACGGCAGGGTCGGCATGGCGACCGTCATGTTGTTCTGCGCGCACATCTGGAGGAAGCGCTCCGGGCGCGCGGACGAGTGGTCCGGGCCCTGGCCCTCGTAGCCGTGCGGCAGCAGCAGCGTGACGCCGGAGGTCTGGCCCCACTTCTGCTCGGCCGACGAGATGAACTCGTCCACGACCGTCTGCGCGCCGTTGACGAAGTCACCGAACTGGGCCTCCCACATGACCAGCGCGTCCGGCCTGGCCAGGGAGTAGCCGTACTCGAAGCCCATCGCCGCGTACTCGCTGAGCAGCGAGTCGTAGACGTTGTAGCGGGCCTGCTCGTCGGTGAGGTACTGGAGCGGGGTGTAGTCCTCGCCCGTGCCCTGGTCGACCAGGACCGCGTGGCGCTGGCCGAACGTACCGCGGCGGGTGTCCTGGCCGGAGAGCCGCACCGGCGTGCCCTCCATCAGCAGCGAGCCGATGGCGAGGGTCTCGCCCATGCCCCAGTCGATCGTGCCGTCCTCCACCGAGGCCGCCCGGCGCTGCATCTGCGGCATCAGGCGCGGGTGGACGGTGACCGTGTCGGGGATGTTGACCTGCGACTCGGCGATCCGCTTGACGACCTCCTGGGAGACCGCGGTAGTGACGGCCACCGGGAACTCCGCCTGGGCGTCCGGCACCTGGGCCGTGCCCGGGTGCGAGGTGGCCTCGCGGACCTCCGCGAAGACCTTCTCCAGCTGGCCCTGGAAGTCCTGGAGCGCCTGCTCCGCCTCTTCCAGCGTGATGTCGCCGCGGCCGATCAGCGACTCGGTGTAGAGCTTGCGCACCGAGCGCTTCTTGTCGATCAGCCGGACCATCTGCGGGTTGGTGAACTGCGGGTTGTCGCCCTCGTTGTGACCGCGGCGGCGGTAGCAGATGAGGTCGATCACGACGTCCTTGTTGAACGTCTGGCGGAACTCGAAGGCGAGCCGTCCGACGCGGACCACGGCCTCCGGGTCGTCACCGTTCACATGGATGATCGGCGCCTCGATCATGCGGGCCACGTCGGTGGCGTACATGGAGGAGCGCGACGCCTCGGGGGCGGCGGTGAAGCCGACCTGGTTGTTGATCACGATGTGGACCGTGCCGCCGGTGCGGTAGCCGCGCAGCTGCGACATGTTGAGCGTCTCGGCGACCACACCCTGGCCCGCGAAGGCCGCGTCGCCGTGCAGCGCGAGCGGCAGGACCGTGAAGTCCGTACCGCCCTTGTTGATGATGTCCTGCTTGGCGCGGACGACGCCCTCCAGGACCGGGTCCACCGCCTCCAGGTGCGAGGGGTTGGCGGTCAGCGAGACCTTGATCTGCTCGCCGTCCAGACCGGTGAAGGTGCCCTCGGCGCCCAGGTGGTACTTCACATCGCCGGAGCCGTGCATCGACTTCGGGTCGAGGTTGCCCTCGAACTCCCGGAAGATCTGCGCGTACGACTTGCCCACGATGTTGGCGAGGACGTTCAGCCGGCCGCGGTGGGCCATGCCGATGACGACCTCGTCCAGCCGCGACTCGGCGGCGGAGTCGATGACCGCGTCGAGCAGCGGGATGACGGACTCGCCGCCCTCCAGCGAGAAGCGCTTCTGGCCGACGTACTTCGTCTGGAGGAAGGTCTCGAACGCCTCGGCCGCGTTGAGCCTGCGCAGGATCCGCAGCTGCTCCTCGCGCTCGGGCTTGGCGCGCGGGCGCTCCACCCGGTCCTGGAGCCACTTGCGCTGCTTCGGGTCCTGGATGTGCATGAACTCGATGCCGGTGGTGCGGCAGTACGACTCGCGCAGCACGCCCAGGATGTCGCGCAGCTTCATCATGGACTTGCCGGCGAAGCCGCCGACCGCGAACTCCCGCTCCAGGTCCCACAGCGTGAGCCCGTGCTCGGTGATGTCCAGGTCGGGGTGCTTGCGCTGGAGGTAGTCCAACGGGTCGGTGTCGGCCATGACATGGCCGCGGACCCGGTAGGAGTGGATCAGCTCGAAGACCCGGGCGGGCTTGGTGACGTCCTCGTCGTGCGAGGCGTCGATGTCCTTGAGCCAGCGCACCGGCTCGTACGGGATGCGCAGCGCCTGGAAGATCTCGTCGTAGAACTCGTTCTCGCCGAGCAGCAGTTGGCTGACGATCCGCAGGAACTCGCCGGACGCGGCGCCCTGGATGACGCGGTGGTCGTATGTCGAGGTCAGCGTCATGACCTTGGAGATGCCCAGCTTGTTCAGGGTGTCCTGCGACGTGCCCTGGAACTCGGCCGGGTAGTCCATGGATCCGACGCCCATGATGACCGACTGACCGGGCATCAGCCGCGGTACGGAGTGGACCGTGCCGAGGCCGCCGGGGTTGGTCAGCGAGACGGTGACGCCCGTGAAGTCGTCCATCGTCAGCTTGTTGTTGCGGGCGCGGCGGACGATGTCCTCGTACGCCTGCCAGAACTCGAAGAAGTTGAGCGTCTCGGCCTTCTTGATGCCGGCGACGACCAGCTGGCGGTCGCCGTTCGGCTTCACCAGGTCGATGGCCAGACCGAAGTTGATGTGCTCCGGCTTGACCAGGGTCGGCTTGCCGTCGCGCTCCGCGAAGGAGTAGTTCATCGACGGCATGGCCTTGATGGCCTGCACCATCGCGTACCCGATGAGGTGCGTGAAGGAGATCTTGCCGCCACGCGCGCGCTTCAGGTGGTTGTTGATGACGATGCGGTTGTCGAAGAGGAGCTTCACCGGGACCGCGCGCACGGACGTGGCCGTGGGCAGCTCCAGCGAGGCGTTCATGTTCTTCGCGACGGCGGCGGACGGGCCACGCAGCGTCACGTACTCCGGGCCCTCGGGAGCCGCGGTGGCCTCGCCGCCGGTCGCGGCGGGCTTGGCCTTCACCGGGGCGGCGGCCGGGGGCTGCGCGGGAGCCGCGGGCTTCGTGGGCGCCGGGGCGGTGGCGGCGGGCTTCGCCGGCGCCGCGGGAGCCGGGGCCGGGGCCGGGGCCGCCGGCTGCGCCGGAGCCTGTGTCTGCGCCGGAGCCGCGGGCCGCGCCGGGGCGGCGGGCGCCGGGGTCACTGGGGCGGTCGCCTGGGTCGTGGGCACCGCAGCCCCCGCGGCTGCGGTCGCCGCGGCCTCATCGGACCTGTCCGCCGTACCGGGAGTGCCCGGCTTGTAGTCGGCGAAGAAGTCCCACCAGGCACGGTCAACCGAATTCGGATCCTGGAGGTACTGCTGGTAGATCTCGTCGACAAGCCACTCATTGGCACCGAAGGCCGCGGCGGGGTTCTTGCCCGGCCCGTCTTCGTCGGTCGAGATGCTCGCGTTACTGGGGGACTGAGACGACACGGCGTGAACCGCCCTCTTCCGCTTCACAAGGTGATGGACAGCGGGAATCAAGGCTACGCCTACCAGGCCAGGAGGTGCAGGCCGGGCGTGCCATCGTCGTGCAAGTCACATCGGACGGCGAGTTTCAGCGTAATAAATGGCGGGAAACAAGCCAGGTTCCGTTGTACCAGGAACGCGTGACGCTCCGGGAACGGCCGGTTCACGGCCTGTTGCTCGCCCGTCCCCGACTCCGTGCCCGGAGATCGTGCGCTTTCGCTTCGAACTCTACGTCAATGGCGGGGTTGCGGTGCTCCCGGCAGAGTGACCCGTATCAGGCAGCCGCGGGCCGATTCGGCCACTCCTATGCGCCCGCCGTGCAGATCCACGGCCCAGCGGGCGATCGCCAGGCCCAGGCCCGTGCCGCCGTCGCTGCCGGGCCCGTGCGGGTACTGCGCGGTGCCCCGGTTGAACCGCTCGAAGACGCGGTGCCGCTCCTGCTCCGGGATCCCGGGCCCCTCGTCCTGCACCTCCAGGTCCAGCGACTCGGGGCCGGTGCCGCGCCGGGCCCGTACGGTGACCCGGCCGTGCGGCGGGCTGTGCTTGACCGCGTTGTCGATGAGGTTGGCGACGACCTGGTGCAGCCGCTCCGCGTCCGCGTGCGCGGTCAGCTCGGGCGGCGAGACGTCCAGGTGGAGATGTACGTCCGTACGGGTGTGATGGCCGGAGCCGGAGATCGGCCCGCGCTGCGAGGACGCCAGATTGGCCTCCTTCAACACCCCGGAGAGGTACGGCCAGACCTCGAAGCGCCGTGACCGAAGCGGTACGACCCCGTTGTCCAACCGGGACAGATCGAGCAGCGTCTCCGTCAGCCGGCCCAGCCGCTCGGTCTGCCGCAGGGCCGTGAGCATCGTCTCGGGATCGGCGGGCGAGACCCCGTCCACGACGTTCTCCAGCACGGCGCGCAGGGCCGCGATGGGCGTGCGCAGCTCGTGCGAGACATTGGCGATCAGCTCCTTGCGGTGCCGGTCCTCGGCCTCCAGATCGTCGGCCATGCGATTGATCGTGGAGGCGAGATCGCCCAGTTCGTCGCGGCGGTCCGCGCCGCTGACACGGCGGGTGTAGTCGCCGTGCGAGATGCCCTTCGCGACCGTGTTCATCTCGTCGAGGGGCGCGGTCAGGCCGTGCGCCACGAACTGGGTGATCAGCAGCGTGGCGATCATCGAGAAGACGGTGATGAAGCGCAGCTCCGTCTCGGTGCGCAGGGCCACCATCAGCAGCCCGGTGGTGATGAAGACGGAGATGACGACGAGGGCGCCGAGCTTGGCCTTGATGGAGAAGGGCCGCAGGCCGCCGGAGTCGAGGCCGCGGGGTCCGGGGCGGAATTCCAGGGCCGGGGGGCGTCGGCCGCCGCGGCTGTCGCCGCGTTTGGCGGTCCTGGCGCCGGTCCTGCCGCTGGTCCGGGCGTTGGCGGCGGCACCGGGGCCGCCGCTGGTCCTGCTGGTGGTCCTGCTGGTGGTCCACCCGTTGTTCCCGGCGGGGCGGGGGCCGCGGGAGCGGGGCTTCCGGGCGGACCCGGGTTTCCGGGCGGACCCGGGCCTCCACGGGAAGCCGGACCTCCAGGCGGATCCGGACCTCCAGGCGGATCCGGACCTCCAGGGGGAGCCGGACCTCCAGGGGGAGCCAGGCTTCCGGGGGGAGCCGGAGGCGGCGGAGGACGGCGGAACGCCCCGTCCGTCGGCCCCGGTTCCGGCTCTGTCTCCGTCGGCGCCGCCGCCGTCACCCGGGCCGGTCACGGCGCCGGTGTCTCCAGCGCGTAGCCGACACCATGGACGGTACGGATACGCTCGGCGCCGATCTTCCGGCGCAGCGCCTTGATATGGCTGTCGACCGTACGGGTCCCCGAGGCGTCCGCCCAGTCCCACACCTCGGCGAGCAGCTGCTCCCGGGAGAGCACCGCGCGCGGTGTGTTCGCCAGGCAGACCAGCAGATCGAACTCGGTGGGCGTCAGATGGACGTCGTCACCGCGCACCCGGACCCGGCGCTGCGCGTGGTCGATCTCCAGCTCGCCGAGCCGCAGGATGCCGCTTCGCGGGGTCACCGCGGCGAGCGCGGCCCGCTCCACCCGGCGCAGCAGCACATGCACCCGCGCGGCCAGCTCCCGCATCGAGAACGGCTTGGTCATGTAGTCGTCGGCACCGACCCCGAGGCCGACCAGCATGTCGGTCTCGTCGTCGCGCGCCGTCAGCATCAGCACCGGCACCGGGCGCTGCGCCTGGACACGACGGCAGACCTCCAGGCCGTCGAAGCCCGGCAGCATGACGTCGAGGACCATCAGGTCCGGCTGCCAGGCCTCGGCCGCGTCCACGGCCGCCGGTCCGTCCAGCGCCGTCTGCACCAGAAAACCCTCGGCCCGCAGCCGTGCGGCGATGGCGTCGACGATCGTGGCATCGTCCTCGACCACCAGGACCCGGCGCTGGGCGCCGGGCGTCGCCGCGACTCCGTTGTGGCTGGTGTGTGTCTGCTCCATCGCCCCGCCCCTGGTACGCGTTCCGCGATCCTTGTTCCGCGATCTGCATGAAGTATGCAGATCCGTGTGTGTGGAGCAGCGTAGAGGCAGCGGGAGCCTTCCGGCTACGCAGTGCGAACAGCGAGATGGACCACGTCGGGTACGCCTCGGGCAACTTGGATCTCTTCCGCCCGTACCCCGCTGAATCCGGCATTCCCCAACGCTTCGGCAAAGGCGGGAGAGGGATTCGCCGACCATACGGCGAGGACACCGCCCGGATTCAGCCGCGCCCGGCAGGCGGCCAGTCCGTCGGGCGAGTACAGGTTCCCGTTGTCCTCGGTGACGGTCCACTCGGGCCCGTTGTCGATGTCCAGGCAGAGGGCGTCGTAACGGTCCGTGGTTGTCCGCAGATACGCCACCAGGTCGGTGTGCAGGATCACAACGCGCGGATCGGCGAGCGCCTCCCCGGAGATCCGCCGGAGCGGCCCGTCCCGATGCCAGTCGATGACGGCCCGCTCGCGCTCGACCACCATGATCCGGCCCCAGCGGGGATCGGCGGCGGCGTGCGCGAGCGAGAACCCGACCCCGAGACCACCGATGAGAACGTCCGGCCGACGCCGCTCCCCGGGCCGCTCCTCGGACCACTCCCGGGGCAGCGCCGCCAGGGCCGCGTCAATGAGCAGCCGCTCGGAGCGGCCGTCCGACGTGTCCATCAGGAAGCAGCCGTTGGCGATGATTTCCAGCCGTTCACCGCGCCGGCGCAGCACGATCTCGCCGTAGGGCCCGTCGCGGCGGTCGAGGGTGACGGGATCGGGATGAGACGCGGGCGCGGCGCCGGGTGCGGATACGGACATGCTGGACCTTTTCGTCAGGGCGGCTGGTACCGCCTGACATCCTGCTCGCAGGGGCTGGAGCTGGACAATCCGTTTCCTCCGGACCGGGCGTGGTCGTGGACCGGGGCGCGGACCGGGCCGGGCCCGGCCCGGAGCTGTGATCGCCGCCCCTCGGGTGGTACCAGACGTACGTGGGGTGAGTAGCGGGATTGAGCCACTCGACGGGGTGCGGTGTGGTGTCCCCTTGTCCCTATAGATACGTACCGCCCGGCCGCACATGGCAGGACCTTTCCGCCGTCATCCCCGCCGTTTCGCTCCGGTAGGTGTGGCCGCGTTCCGGGCCGAGGCCGAAGTAGTGGCGGAAGTTGTAGATGAGGGGACTCCACACGGCGGGATCGATGTGATCGGTGCCCGGCACGACGATGTCCGGGGTCGCGTGGACCTTCCGTACCACCGCCTCGACGATCAGGAAGTGTCCCGAGACGTCGGGCCGTACCCGGTCGGCGTACGCCTCCAGCTGGAGGGGGCACTCGGCGACGCGCGGCGGCCCGACCAGGTGGGAGGGCGCGGGGGTGAAGCCGGACGCGCCGAATTTGTCCGGTTCGAAGCGGCACGCGGGTGGCTTGCTCGCCGGGACGGGGTCGCGTCCGGTGAGCGGGGCCAGCCGTTCCACGGCGGGCCACTGATCCGGAGCGGGCAGGCTGATCACCAGCTCGCGGCGGGGTCCGGGCCCGGCGCCGAGATTGTGCGCGGTCTGCCCGTCGGCACCGAGCCCCAGCACCACCACCTGCCCGAGCGCCCAGGCCGATGAGATCGGGGCGAGATTGGCCGAGCCGTCGTCGTTCGAGGTGGTGAGCAGGACGACGGGGGTCCCGAAGTAGAGAATGCTCGGTTCGATGACCACATGCCGGGTCTCGGCCGCCGTCCGTGGCTCCGTCACGGAGCCAGGCGGGGAATCCGTCCCGGAAGCCATCGGGGAATTCGTCAGGGTGTCCGTCGAGTTGTTCATACGGCCGACGCTAGGACGCGGACGCTTCGGCGCCGGCCGAAGGATCAGCGCTGGTCATGCGCCACGCGGCGGTCCCACGGCCGGTACCTGGGACTCTTGCCCGTCGTGTCGAGCGCGCCGGATGTGCACCGTGCCGGCGTCCAGGTCCACCCCAAAGAGAGGAGCTCCCGCCGGCACACGTTCCTGTCTCATGGCGCGCTTGATCGCCTGGGTCCCGCCGACAGCACCAGCAGCACCCTGGCCATCGTCAGCGACCGAGCCTCAGGCGACCCGCCCAACGGCCGAGCCTCCGTCGCGAGCGGCGGGGACGCGGCTGAGGAGAGCGTCGGTTCTCCGCGCCCGACCGGCCGGCTCCGCCGGGGGTTCGTTGCCAGTGATCGTCCGGTGACAGGATCGGCGCCTTGCGTTCCGCTTGAGCCCGGACCTCTACGTACGATTCGTGCGCCGTGATACGGAACGCCTCCTCGTAGGAGGCCAAGGCCGCACTCATGGCCCCGCCGGCGAGGCCCCGGCGCCGGATACGCGAGGCCAGCCACGTGAAGAAGCCCAGGACCGCGACGAGGGCGGCAGCCGAGATCAGGAACGGTAAGAACGCACCCATGGCCATGAGCCTACTTCGCTGATCGCGGGAGGCCGAGGTGCTGTCGCCAGGACGATCGCCCGGTGATCGCTCAGAGCGAACGGGGCCCGGGGAACATCCGGAGACTCACAAGCATTGAGCCGGTATAGCTCAACTTGACTGCCGAAGGGGAGATCATGGCTGACACCTCTGCACCGCTCACGCTTCCCGTGCTGCCGCTCGACGACGAGGTCGTCCTGCCCGGCATGGTGGTGCCTCTGGATCTGTCCGACGCCGAAGTCCGCGCCGCGGTGGAGGCCGCGCAGGCGGCTGCCCGTGACGGGGGCGACGGCGGCGGGAAGCCCAAGGTGCTGCTCGTGCCGCGCATCGACGGGACGTATGCCGGGACGGGTGTGCTGGGAACCGTCGAGCAGGTCGGCCGGCTCTCCGACGGGGATCCGGGCGCGCTGATCCGCGGCCGGGGCCGCGTGCGCATCGGTGCCGGTACGACCGGGCCCGGCGCGGCCCTCTGGATCGAGGGCACCGCCGTCGACGAGACGGCGCCCGACCCGGTCCCCGGGTCCGTGACCGAGCTGATCAAGGAATACAAGGCGCTCGCCACCGACTGGCTCAAGAAGCGCGGCGCCTGGCAGGTGGTGGACCGCGTCCAGCAGATCGACGACGTGTCCACGCTCGCCGACAATTCCGGTTACTCGCCGTTCCTGACCACCGCCCAGAAGGTGGCGCTGCTGGAGACCACCGACCCGGTGGCCCGCCTCAAGCTCGCCACCGAACAGCTGCGCGAACACCTCGCCGAACAGGATGTCGCCGAGTCCATCGCGAAGGACGTCCAGGAGGGCGTCGACAAGCAGCAGCGCGAGTTCCTGCTCCGGCGCCAGCTCGACGCCGTACGCAAGGAGCTGCGCGAGATCAACGGCGAGGGTGACGACGACGAGTCCGCCGACTACCGGACCCGCGTCGAGAACGCCGACCTCCCCGAGAAGGTGCGGGAAGCCGCGCTGAAGGAGGTCGACAAGCTGGAGCGTTCGTCCGACCAGAGCCCCGAGGGCTCCTGGATCCGCACCTGGCTGGACACCGTCCTCGAACTGCCCTGGAACGAGCGCACGGAGGACGCGTACGACATCAGAGGCGCCCAGGCCGTGCTCGACGCGGAGCACTCCGGCCTGGAGGACGTGAAGGAGCGCATCACCGAGTACCTGGCCGTGCGCAAGCGGCGCGCGGACCGCGGTCTCGGTGTGGTCGGCGGCCGTCGCGGCGGCGCCGTGCTGGCCCTGGTGGGCCCTCCCGGCGTCGGGAAGACCTCACTCGGCGAAAGCGTCGCGCACGCCATGGGCCGTAAGTTCGTCCGGGTCGCGCTGGGCGGCGTACGGGACGAGGCGGAGATCCGCGGCCACCGGCGTACGTACGTCGGCGCCCTGCCGGGCCGTATCGTCCGGGCCATCAAGGAGGCCGGTTCGATGAACCCGGTCGTCCTGCTCGACGAGATCGACAAGGTCGGCTCCGACTTCCGGGGCGATCCGGCGGCGGCGCTGCTCGAAGTCCTGGACCCGGCGCAGAACCACACCTTCCGCGATCACTACCTGGAGGTCGAACTCGACCTCTCCGACGTGGTGTTCCTCGCCACGGCGAACGTCCTGGAAGCGATCCCGGAGGCGCTGCTCGACCGCATGGAGCTGGTCAGGCTCGACGGCTACACGGAGGACGAGAAGGTCGTCATCGCCAGGGACCACCTGCTGCCCAGGCAGCTGGAGCGCGCGGGCCTGGAGCCCGGCGAGGTCACGCTGGAGGACGACGCGCTGCGCAAGCTGGCCGGCGAGTACACCCGCGAGGCGGGCGTACGAAACCTGGAACGCGCCATCGCGCGGCTGCTCCGCAAGGTCGCGGCCGAGCACGAACTGGGCGAGCGGGAGCTGCCGTTCACCCTCGGCGCCGAGCACCTGCGCAAGCTGATCGGCCGGCCGCACCACGTGCCCGAGTCCGCCCAGGACCCGGCCGAGCGCCGCACGGCGGTGCCGGGCGTGGCCACGGGCCTCGCGGTCACGGGCGCGGGCGGTGACGTCCTCTACGTCGAGGCGTCGCTGGCCGACCCGGAGACGGGCGGCTCCGGCCTGACCCTGACCGGACAGCTCGGCGATGTGATGAAGGAGTCGGCACAGATCGCGCTCTCCTTCCTCCGCTCGCGCGGCGCCGAGGTGGAACTGCCGGTGGCGGATCTGAAGGACCGGGGCGTGCACATCCACTTCCCGGCGGGCGCGGTGCCGAAGGACGGCCCGAGCGCGGGCATCACGATGACGACTGCCCTGGCCTCCCTGCTCAGCGGCCGGCTGGTCCGCACGGACGTCGCCATGACCGGCGAGGTCTCGCTGACCGGACGGGTCCTGCCCATCGGCGGCCTCAAGCAGAAGCTGCTGGCCGCGCACCGGGCGGGCATCACGACCGTCGTGATCCCGAAGCGCAACGAACCGGATCTGGACGACGTCCCGGCCGAGATCCTGGACAAGCTGGAGGTCCACCCGGTGACGGATGTCCGCCAGGTCCTGGACATCGCGCTGGCACCGGCGGAGGTCCTGGTCGCGTCGGCGGCCTGACGCACAGGCCCGGCAGCCGACGCGACGGAAGTGGGGGGGGCCCCCCCCCCCCGCGCCGCCCCGGCCCCCCCCCCCCGGCGGCGGGGGC
>NZ_JBIUSY010000015.1:0-129896 GCF_044741565.1 Streptomyces sp. NPDC088147
CCCGCGGAGCGGGTACCACATCGCTGCGCGATGTGCAAGCGAACACCCACGCTGCGCGTGGGTGTTGCGCTCCCGCTCCGCGGGAGCGCTGGCGGGACGCTGCGCGTCCCGCTCACCAAGCCCGCTGCGCGGGCTTGGTGAGGCTCCGTCCGCTGCGCTTCCGGAGCTGTGGGGCTTTGCCCAGCTGGCCTTGGGCTTCGCTTCGCTCTGCCCTGGGCCGGCGGGTCCGCTGCGCTCCCCGCCTCAAGGGCCCTTCCGGCTGCGCCTCCAGGGCCCGGGGGCCGCTGGCGCGGGCCTGGCTGGTTACGAGGAGCGGGGGTCGCTCGTTCGTGTGGGGTTCTAGGGTATGGCTGCCTCAGGTAGATGCACCATGTACTGTTGGAAGAATTAGGGGATACCCGTCCGGTCACTCGGGACCCAACTTTCGAGAGGATGGCCCAGATGGCTGGTCACCACGAATCTACCGGACCAGATCCCGCGCTGAGCAGCGATTCAATGCTCTGGGTGGCGCAGTATCAGGCGGCGGGTGTGAACGCCCGGTTGCGACTGTTCGCGCTCCTGGAGGCGCAGGGCGTGCCCGCGAGCGAGGTGGGCGACTTGGTGGCCGGGGCGCAGTGCGAGGTGGTGGA
Source organism: Streptomyces sp. NPDC088147 (assembly GCF_044741565.1). Lineage (NCBI taxonomy): Bacteria > Bacillati > Actinomycetota > Actinomycetes > Kitasatosporales > Streptomycetaceae > Streptomyces > Streptomyces sp. NPDC088147. The sequence goes on from NZ_JBIUSY010000015.1 coordinate 630, forward strand.
GCTGGACGGCATGGCGCCGGCTTCTTGAGGTGTGCTGTGTTCGCGGGCGGCTGGGAAACGAAGGGGTGATGGCGGTGAGCGAGGCTCTGGGGGCATCGCGGGCTGCCACGGCGCGCGGCCGGTCGGGCGGGGCGGTTGAGCTGGTCGTACATTTCGCGTACGTGAGACAGCGTGAACGGGCGGACCTGGTGCGGCTGGAGGGCGTTCGGTCGGGACCGTGCTACCCCTCACCCGTCTGCACACCCTGCGCCGCGCCATGGTGTGCAGACGGGTGAGGGGCGAGGCCGGCGGTCTGTGTGCGACGCGGAGGGTGAGCAGCGAGGAGGACTGCGCGCTCGGTGTCGGGCGCTACGACCCGGACGGCTGACCGCCCTGCAAGGGCGGAAAGCCTGGCTGGCGCAGGGCGGGTGCGTCGATCTGGAACGGCTCGGGTGCGGTCTGCATTCCGCGCGCGGCCATTGAAGGACTATAGGGATCGGGAGGTTTAGGGATGGTTTTGTTTCCGCTCAAGGAACATCAGGTCGACCAGGAATTGCGCTTTCGTGACTGGGTTGGATTTCCTGCAAGATCTTTTGTGCCTCCGGAGGGAGCGCGTGCGATGGGGGTGTCGGCGACCGGGTCCGGTAAGACGATCACCACCGCTGCGTGCGCTCTGGAGTACTTCCCGGGCGGGCGGATCCTCGTCATGGTGCCCACGCTTGATCTGATCGTGCAGAGTGCGCAGTCCTGGCGGCGGGTCGGGCACCGGGCGCCGATGGTCGCGGTCTGCTCGGTGGACCAGGACGAGGTCCTGGAGCAGCTCGGGGTACGTGCCACGACCAACCCGATCCAGGTCGCTCTGTGGGCCGGGACGGGGCCGGTGGTCGTGTTCGCTACGTACGCCTCTCTCGTTGATCGCGAAGATCCCGAGGACCCGTCGGGTCGGCGGACGGTGCGCGGGCCGCTGGAGGCCGCTCTGGCGGGCGGGGAGCGGTTGTACGGGCAGCGGATGGCTCCGTTCGACCTGGCCGTCCTGGACGAGGGGCACATGACCGCCGGGGATATGGGGCGGCCGTGGGCGGCGATCCACGATAACGGTCGGATCCCTGTCGACTTCCGGCTCTACCTGACCGCCACCCCGCGGATCCTGGCCGCGCCCCGGCCGCAGCGCGGGCGGGACGGGCGGGAGCTGGTGATCGCGTCGATGGAGGACGACTCCCACACGTACGGCACCCGGATTTTTGATCTTGGGCTGGCGGAGGCGGTGGAACGCTCGATCCTCGCCGGGTTCGAGATCGACGTGCTCGAGATCCGCGACCCCGACCCGATCCTCGGGCTCTCCGAGGACGCGCTGCGCGGCCGGCGCACGGCCCTGCTCCAGGCCGCACTGCTCGAGCACGCAGCGCAGCGGAATCTGCACACCACCATGGTGTTCCACCAGCGGGTCGAGGAAGCCGCGGCGTTCGCCGAGCAGATGCCGGCGACCGCCGCCGAGCTGTATACCGCTGAAGCCTCCGCGGCGGCGCTGGCCGAGGCGGAGGAGCTGCCCGCGTCATCGATCGACGCCGAGCTGTACGAGCTCGAGGACGGCCGGCACGTACCTGCGGAGCGGGTGTGGGCGGACTGGCTGTGCGGAGACCATCCCATCGCCCACCGGCGTGAAGTGATCCACCGGTTCGCCAACGGCATCAACGCCCACAACCGGCGCGTACACCGGGCGTTCCTGTCCTCCGTACGCGCCCTCGGAGTCGGGGTCGACATCACCGGACTGCGCGGCGTCGAAGCCGTGTGCATCGTCGGCTCACGCAGCTCACAGGTCGACATCGTCCAGAACATCGGACGGGCACTGCGCCCCAACCCCGACGGCAGCGTGAAGACCGCGCGGATCATCATCCCCGTCTTCCTCCAGCCCGGGGAAGACCCCAAGGACATGGTCGCCTCCGCCAGCTACCAGCCCCTCGTCGACATCCTCCAGGCCCTGCGCTCGCACTCGGAACGCATGGTCGACCAACTCGCCTCCCACGCCCTCACCCGCAGCACCGAACGCCGGCGACTCCACATCCACCCCGCGGCCGGGGCCGGCCCGGAGAACGGGGACATGCCCGGGGAGAGCAGCGAGGCGCAGCAGGAGGTCGACCGCGTCGCGTCGGTCGTGGTGAACTTCGCCTCTCCCCGCGACGCCGCTGACATCGCCGCCCTCACCCGCTGCCGCGTCATCCGCCCCCAGTCCCTCGTCTGGCTCGAGGGCTACCAGGCCCTCCTGCGATGGCGTGCCGAGAACGGCATCACCGGGCTGCACGCCGTCCCCTACGACGTCGAGACCGCAGTCGGGACGACGAAGGCGTTTCCGCTGGGGCGATGGGTCCATCAACAGCGGAAATCCCTGCGGTCCGGAGAACTCGACTCCCACCGCAAAGACCTCCTCGACATGCCAGAGGCTGGCATGGTGTGGGAACCCGGCGACGAAGCCTGGGAGAACAAACTCGCCGCACTCCGCACCTACCACCGGGCCACCGGACACCTCGCACCCCGACAAGACGCCCTCTGGGGCGAAGGCGCGGCGATGGTGCCCATCGGGCAGTATTTGGCGAACCTCCGCCGCAAGAGCGGCCTCGGCAAGGACCTGCAGCGCGCGGAGGCCCGGGCCGCGCAGCTCGCGGAGATCGACCCGGACTGGAACTGCCCCTGGCCCCTCGACTGGCAACGCCACCACAAGGTGCTTGCCGACCTCGCCGCCGACGAGAACGGCGGAGTACTACCCGACATCCAGCCGGGCGTGACCTTCGATGGCGACGACATCGGACGATGGCTGCAGCGGCAGAAGAACCCGGGCACCTGGGCGCAGCTGTCGACCGAGCAGCAGGAACGGCTGACCGCGCTGGGCGTGGAACCTGCCCAGGCGCCGCCTCCGGCCCCTGCATCCAGCCGTACGGCGAAGAGGCCGAGCAAGGCGCAGCAGGCATTCCAACGCGGCCTCACAGCCCTCACGCAATGGGTCGAGCGGGAAGGCGCCCACCGGCCGGTCCCCCGCGCCCACGGCGAGGAGATCACAGTCAAGGGCGAGGCTGAACCGGTGGTGGTGAAGCTCGGTGTATGGGTCTCCAACACCAAGTCGAGGCGGGACAGGCTCACTCAGGAACAACTCGTTGCCCTACGGGAGCTCGGTATCGCTTGGGCATGACTCTGGCACCGACCCATCGGTGCGCTAACCAGACAGCGCCGAGCCCGCAGTCCCCAAGGGAACGCCTGCCGGGACTGCGGGTTGCAGATTCGACTGGTGTCTCAGCTGCTGTCGCCACTCTGATCAGTTTCTGTGTCCGGGGCCTCTTGCCCGGCGGTCGCTTCTGGGACGAGGCGATCGGTGTCCGACAGTTTTAGTGCTCGGTGAACTCCCGAGATGGGCGGGGGATCGTTGTCCGCCACGATGATCTGCAGGTCATCGATATGCTGGAGGGCAGCGCTGAGCAGGGTGGTGTACATCTTGCGTAGCCGCTCGAGATCGATGCCTTCGTGGCCGACGTTGTTGCTGAGGCCGTCGATGATCAGGATGTTCGGGAGCGGAATGCTGTTGTCACGCAGGGCAACAAGTTGGTGTGCGAGGACGTGCGCCACGTTGACGAGGACTTCCACTCCCTGAGAACCGAGGTCTGAGAAGGACCGGCCGTCGACGATGGGCAGGTACGTCTTGCGACTGATGTACGTGCCTGCCGGTTCTTCGAATCGTGGGGTGTCGAAGGCGCGAAGGATCGTCTCGAAGGCTTCGTCGAGTTTCCGCAGTCGTTCTTGGACGGCAGGGTTGCTGTGCCTGGAAGCGTCGATGCTCGCGTTGAGAGATTCTTGTTCCTGCTCAAGCTCGGCGATGCGGCGTGCCTGCTTCTGGGAACGCTCGTACAACGACAGGGCTTGTTCCAGGCTGATCAAGCGTTCTTCAAGCCTGGCTTGTTCGGCGGCGGTGGCGCGGATGCGGTCGGTCTGATCGCTGACGAAGGCTGACGTGGCTCGGTCTAGCTGTGCTCCGAGGTCGTTGCGGAGACGTGCGTGGCCTGCGCGTGCGGCCTGGAGTTCTTCGATTCTTTTCGTGCTGCGTTCGATGAGTTGCTTGGTTTCCGAAACCTGCTCGATCACCCGGTCCTGCTCGCTGGCGAGGGATGACGGTGCCGCGGTCTGCGGAGGGGTCTGCAGGCACAGTCGGCAGGTGTGGTCGTCGCCGCGCTCTGGGATGCCGGATCCGCATCGGGGACAGGTGTGGAACTCGAAGTCGTTGAGAAGCCGTTCCGCGACGAGTGCGCGGGTGAGGCGACGACTTTGGGCGATGAGCTGGTCGTGTAGCTCGCGCAGGTTGGCTACCGCCGCAGATTCTGCGGCGGTAGCCATGTCGATGCGCGCGAGTTCGCTTTCAGCATCAGCAATCCGAGAGCGCAGGGTCACAGTGGAAGGGTCGGTGAGCTCACTCGTTAGTTGCTGATCCGCTGTACGTGCCGCCCGAAGCTTGGTCTCAGTGGCTGTGCGCTGCACCTCCAGCTGGGCTTGTGAGCCGAAGGCTGTCTCAGCCAAGAGTCGTTCCAGGGTGACGGAGTCCGCAGTGAGGGCCTTGAGCTCCGTGGACACTTTGCGAAGCCGTTCCCGAAGTCCGGTGGATTCAGGGTCATGGATGCCGTACAGAATCTCGAAGACGTAGCGGCGTTTGATGTTCTTCGCGTGGTTGTCAGCGGTGCCGAAGACAGAAGCGTCGATCTCCTTCTGTCTCAGGACGCAGTACATGAGGTAGTCGCTTGCCGTCACGGGGACAAGCGGGCTCGTTTGGTCGGTTGGGGCTCGCGGCACCTTGATGCGAGGCAGGCCGAGGCGGTCGAGGAGCCAGTCGCGGAAGGTGTGGTCGTAGCCGGCCTGGAGTTCGCTGGCCGGCAACCGCCAGGCTTCCTCTTGGCCTCCGATCTCGGCGATATCGACCTTGGCGGTCGTCGTGGTGACAAGGGGGCGGACGATGCGGAAGCGGCGGTCGCCGATGAGTACGGTGCCGGCCATGGTGCGCCCTCGGAGCTCGGGGACGACGCTTACATCGGCGCCGAGCAAGGCCCGAAGGCAGCTGATCGTCGCCGTCTTACCGCCGCTCATGGCGCCAGTAATGGCGTTCATCCCACGCTCGAACCGGATGCGGCGGCTGGTTCCGACCAGGTGCAGTTCTTCGATCCGGATTCTCACAGTTGTGTCCCCCAGTCCGCCTCGACGATGTCGGGGAACGCTCGATAGATCATGTCTTTGAGAGTGGTGCCGGTGAGGTTGAAGTGCCGGCGCAGGAGCCGGGCCCGATCGCGTACGGGGCGCCAGCTTTCGGATTCGGCAAGGGCCTGCGCGACCCTTCTTCCGGATGGCGTGGTGCGGTAGGTCGCGACCGCGTTCTCGTGCTTGGGCTCGATGAGGCCCTTGCCTGTCAGAGCACCAAGGAGGGCGTAGTAGGCGGGGTCCCAGGGGCCATAGCGATAGCGGATCATGCTCTGCTCGATGGCTCCTGTCAGCCACGGATCGTCGCCTGGGTCGGCGTCGGGTCGGCGCTCGGCCATTAGATGGTTGAAGTGCTCGGGGTAGCGCAGGAGAAAGTCAAGTTTGGCGAGCTTCATCCTGCCTTCAATGCCTTTGGATGCTGCTGTCTCGGAGAAGGCGTCAATGACGATAAGAAGCCTGGCTTGGGCGTCAGCGGAAGGAGGGAGTCCGTCTGGATACTCCGGGGGCGCGGTGGGGGGCGGGGCGATATCAGGCAGGAGACTCATGGCCAGTCCCCCAGTCGAAACGGCATTCGTCGGAGATGGCGCACGCCCGGCCCATGAGCAGCACGCTGTCCCGGACATAGAGGGGCCAGCGGTCGTGGGTAGCGGCGCTGGTTTCGAGAGTGGTCTGGAGGCCGTCGAAGATGGCGTTCGCTGGGCGAGGATCTGCCGCGTGCCTGCGGATGGTACGGCGCGCGACCAGCAGCAGCCGCTCGTCCAGGTCCGCCTCGATGGCCGGGTCAGCCGGCCACGTGCCCAGGGACTGCTGCTTCATACGGTGAATGTCGGCATGTGCGCGGACCATCTGAGCTTCCTGGATTACATCGTCCGTCGCCGCGCCCCGGCGTAGCTTGCGGACCAACGATGTCTCGACTCCGCTGAGACGCTGCGATACATCAGTCAGCAGTACGTGGTCAGGGCGCATCAGACGCTGTCGGAGGTCTGCGACGGTGCCGGGGCCGATGCGCTTCCTCAGCAGTTTCGCAGGCAGGTCCTGCACCGCTAGCTGCTCGGCCCACCGCGGGCCCAAACGGCCCTGCATTGCCTCCCGAGTACGGCGTACGAGTTCGGTGTAGAGGCCGGTGATCTCCGCACCGGTCAAGGACGGGCCGAGCTCGTAGAGGAAGGCGGTATTGCGCAGCTCGATGTCCTCGCGTCTGGGCAGTTCCCGGATGCGGACCAGGCCCAGGAAGGCTGAGACCTCCTTAACGTCAGCCTTCAGGTGGGCTGTCACCCTCTCCAGGCACCGCCCGTTATCCGCCCCTCCCCCAAGTGCGAGAGCGGTAACGAGTGCGTCGGCGGGATCGAGGTAGCCCTCCAGCCCAGCTGTGAGCCCGTATGAGAGCGTCTGGTCCTTCACCGCCCGGTACGTGCGCCACAAGCTCTTCAACGGTCCCTTGGCGAGAACGTCCGTAAGCGCCCAGGGCGTGGTCGTGTCCCGTGTCTTGATCTGCTGAAAATCCCAGAAGAGGCCGCCCTTGGTCTGCTCCTCGCTGCCGCGGGCAACGATGACGTCCTCGATGTGCTCGCAGGTCACATGGCGTACCGGCTCGTCAGCGAGCATTTCCAGGATGGCCTGCGCAGCCACATGAACCTGATACTCGTACCGCCGCAGCGTGACCGAACCAGAATCGTCCGGAGCAACGGTCTCAATCGGATCAGCCATATACCCCCCAGGCCACTCTCCCCAAGCACGCAGCGTAAGCGGTACAACACTGGCCAGTCGATCACTTCGACGGAACTCGTGGAGCCACTGTTCCCTCACTGAGGACGGGTCCCTCTTCGGCGGACGCCTACGGCTCGGGCCTCCAGCTCATCACCACCGACAACGACACCGCCCCCTGGCCGGACGAAGCCTTCAGCACCAGCGAAGTCGACTACGCCTGCCTATGGTTCCCAGCGTCACTCGACCCGGCCCAGCCACACCGGGGCGCGCTGAAGACGAGGTACCGGGCATAGTCGCGCCGCCCCCTACGTTGACCCGGCGGTGCCGGTCGCGCCCGGCGGAGGTGGTGAGACTGCCGAGCGGATCCGGTGATCGACTCGCATTTCGTGGCCAGTGAGGAGAAGTGGCGTGCGCAGTCGGGGTGGTCGCGCAGCGCTCCTGCGACTGAGCCGGCGGCATCCCCTGTCAGGGTGCGCAGCCAGGGCCTGATCTCATCCTGCGGCCTCCACTGGTCCCACAAGGCGTCCCAGGTGAAGGCGCCGTTGCAGCAAACTTCCAGGAGATCCAACTGCGCAGCATTAGCGGCGTGGCGTGCGACGGTGAACAGCCACAGGATGACGGCGTCGACTTCACCACGCTCTATTGAGCGGTGTGTGCCCAGAAGGTCGGGCATCGCCCGGACAATCTCAAGGGCTCGGGGAAGGTCAGCCAGCAACGCCGGCATGAGCGCCACAGGATCAACATTGAGAAGTACGTCGCAGTACAGAGCAGCGTCGTCGGGGTGGGTAGCCGCCAGGGCCACCAACTCCTCTGAGGCATTCGCTGCTCCATCGTTCAAAGCATCACGGAGCGTTTCGGCATGTACTACGGGCGGCGTGGGGGGTGTGTCGATCTCCTGGGCGATGAGGTCAAGGAACGCTTGCACCGTTGCCGGCCGTCTCCCGGGGTCCGTACGCGTTGCTCCTCGGACGACCGCGCGCCAGGGCCCAGAGTCCGGTATGAGTGGAATATTCTGCTGCGGGTTCCTGCGTGTGATCGCCCAGCCGATCAGCTGCCCCAAGCTGTAGACGTCAGTCGGCGGACCGGCACTGTGGGCATCGAAGCTCAACTCCGGAGCGGCAAAGCCCTCAGATCCCATGCTCGCCCCAAGCCGAGTGCGCTGCGCATGCGTGGTCTGGCCAGGCGGACGACGCACAATGCCCCAGTCGGCAAGAACCCATCGCCCATCAAGCCGAAGTACGTTAGACGGCTTGATGTCCCGATGTATCCACCCGTGGGGGGCGCCCGGTGCCTGCATCCCATGCGCAGCGATCAGCACCGAGCACAGGCTCTCAATCAGGTCCCGTAGTACGGCCGGATCCTTGAGGTCATCGAGGCATTCCGTTGCGACAGCCTGCGCCTTGGGCATGACGAACCACGTGCCGTCGGCGCTGGCGTCCCAGACCGGCATCGCATTCGGATGGTCGCTCAGAAGACGGCCCACCTCGATCTCACGGGTCATCCGGGCTTTCTTGTCGAGGTGCGGGTACTGGCCGCGTAGCTTCTTGAGGACGACGGGCATGCCGGTCGGCTTGTGCGTCGCGTAGAAGACGTCAGCCATGCCGTCCTCTTGACGGTGGAAGGGGAACTTCTCGCAGTCATAGTCCTTGCGCAGACCGCGTGCCTCGTACGGGGCTGCTGCGCCACTCCGCACTTCACTGATCTGTGCTGTGTCGACTCCTCCGCGCTGTGAGAAGCCGGTCAACAGCATGCGATCAGGTAGTTGCAGGCGCTGTCGGATGTCGGCAACCGCGCTGGGCCCGATGCGCTTCCCCAGCAGCCCCGCAGGCAGGTCCTGCACGCCTGATTGCTCAGTCCACCGAGGATCCAGGCGGCCTTGCATCGCCTTCCTGACACGGTGCACTAGCTCGGCGTAGAGACCGTTAATTTCAGTACCGGTCAAAGGCGAGCCCAGTTCGTGAAGGAACGCGACGTTACGTTCCTCGATGTCTTCGCTCCTGGGAAGTTCCTGGATACGGATCAGGCCCAGGAAGGCAGAGACCTCCTTGGCGTCAGCTTTCAGGTGGGCAGTCACCCGCTCCATACAGTGCTCGTTGTCGGCCCCTTCTCCGTACGCAAGAGCAGTAACGAGCGCGTCGGCAGGATCAAGGAATCCCTCAACGGCAGCCGTTAGCCTGTAGGAGAGCCCCTGGTCTTTCAACGTTCCATACGTACGCCACAGGCTTTGCAACGGCCTCTTTGCGAGCACGTCTCTGAATGCCCAGGGAGTGGCCGCTTCCCGCATCTTGATCTGTTGAAACTCCCACAACAGACCGCCCTCGGCCTGCTCCTCACTGCGGGCGATGATGACGTCCTCAATGTGCTCGCATGTCACATGCCGTACTGCCTCATCAGCGAGCATCTCCAGGATGGCCTGTGCAGCCACATGAGTCTGGTACTCGTAGCCTCGCAGTGTCACCGAACCCGAATCGTTCAGGGCAGCAGTCGCAATCGGATTAACCATGTACCCCCCAGCCCACTCTCCCCAAGCACGCAGCGTAAGCGGTACTCGACTGGCGAGTCGATCACTTCGGCGGAACTCGTGAAGCCAGCATGTCCTTCCCTCACTGAGGTCTCCCTCTTCGGCAGCGGATCGCGGCGTGTTCACCCGTTCGGGGTGGGAGCAGCCGGATCACGTACCCGGCCGCCCGGCATGCATTTGGCTGTCAGACGTGAGGCGACAAGGCGGCGAGGCAAGCGGAGAGTTCGCGGAGGGAGCCGGCGATCACCTGATGGCGCGCTTCGTCGATCCTGCGTGCAGTGAGCGGCTGATGTGCTGGCGAGACGTCGCACGGGAGGTCGCGTTGGAGGACTGCGGTCCGGTGCGGCCCTTTCCCGTGCGTTCTGGCCGTCGTTTTGCGCCGGGTTGGTGGTGGTCGGCAACGACCGGGCGGCTGGTGCACTACGGGTCTGGTGTCATGCGGAACCAGGTGATGCAACTGGACCGGGATCCTTCGGTCGTGGCCATTGCATGCCGCCCGGTGGAATTCACCTGGCGTAAGCGTGACGGAGCCTGGGTCCGGCACGCACCGCATCTGATGGCCCGGCTCGCGGAAGGCAGGGGTCTGCTGGCGGACTGCGCCGGGCACGGGGACATCTCACCGCGCCTGGCCTGTCGGGCGGCGGTGATGGAGGCCGCGGCCGCGGCAGCGGGGTGGCAGTACAGGGTTCTGCGCCCTCCGGATCCGGTTCTGGCGGCCAATCTGCGCTGGCTGGCCGGGTACCGGCACCCCCGCTACAGAGGCGGCGAACTTGCCGGGCGCGCGGCCGAGGTCTTTCGGCGACCGCGGCCTCTGATCGAGGGCGTGCGTGAACTCGGCGATCCGGTGCAGGTCTTCCCGGTGGTCTTCCACGCGCTGTGGCACGGCAAGTTGTCGGCCCCCCTCGAGGTGCCCTTGCACGAGCGGGTGACCGTGACGGCGGACCGCCCCAGAGGGGGGCAGGCATGAGCGGCACAGTGCTAGAGCCCGGAACACAGGTGCGTTTCGCGAAGCGGACCTGGACGGTGGTAATGCTGGAAGGGTCATGCGTACGGCTGGTCGACGCGGACAACTCCGTGGCCACTGTCCTGGCGAACTTCCTGTTCGCCGAACCCGACTTCGAAGTGGTAGGCGCCCCGCAGCGCGGCGTGCCTCCGTTCGGGCTCCTGGAGGAGCTGCCTGAACAGGTGCGCGCGCGTGCGTACGCCTGGGAGCGGCATGTGCGTGAGGTGGAGACCGGGTGCCCCGTTCCGGGTCAGGACCAGGTGCCGCGTGCCGAGTTCGATCCGGCCCGGCGCACCATGGCGGAGCGGGAGGCAACCAAGGCCGCCGAGCTGACAGCGGCCGGGCAGCCGGCCAGTGCGGTGACGGTGCGGCGGATGCGGGCCCGCTATCGGGAGCAAGGCCTGTGGGGGCTGGTGGACGGCCGGGCCGCCCGGCGGCGCTCGCCGGTAGGGCGCGCGGACGAGCGGGTGGTCGCCGCGATCGAGCAGGCACTCCAGGCGCAGCGGGAGCGGTCGACCGGGACGCTGAGCCGGCTCCGGCGAACCGTCGGCTGGATTCTGGAGGACGCCCACGGTGTGGGGACGGTAAAGGTGCCGCCGGCCTCGACGTTCAACCGGCTGGTGCACGCCCTTGCGGACCGTCAGGGACTGCTGGGGACAGCGGCGCAGCGGCGCCGTCACTCCTCACGGCCGGCTCCGCCGTTCACCCCGACGGTGGCGCTGCGGCCCGGTGAGCTGGTGATGCTGGACAGCACCCCTTTGGACGTGATGGTGGTCCTGGCCGACGGGGTAGTGGGTAAGGCCGAGCTGACGATCGCCCTGGATGTGGCGACGCGCAGTATCTGTGCGACCGTGCTGCGGCCGATGGGCACCGGGTCGGTGGATGCGGCGGTTCTGCTGGCGCAGATGGTGACGCCCATGCGGATGCGCCGAGGCTGGGAAGAGGCGCTGGCGATGTCGCGGTCGGTCATCCCCTACAAGCGGCTGGTGTCGTTGGACGCGCGGCTGGAGGGTGCGGCAGCCCGTCCGGTGATCACGCCGGAGACGGTCGTCGTCGACCAGGGCCGGGTGTTCATCTCCGCCTCGTTCACCGCGGCGTGCGACAGCCTGGGGGTGTCGGTGCAGCCGGCGCCTCCGGCCAACGGCCCGGCCAAGGGAAATGTCGAGCGGATGTTCCGCACCATCGGCGACCGGTTCTCCCAGTACGTGGCCGGTTACACCGGATCCGACGTCACTCAGCGCGGCTCTCACATCGAGGACGAGGCGTGCTGGACGCTTCCCCAGATCCAGGACCTGCTGGACGAGTGGCTGATCGCGGACTGGCAGCACCGCCCGCACGCATCCCTGCGCCATCCGCTGGCCCCCAAGCTCGCGGTGTCGCCGAACGAGATGTGGGCCGCGCTGGTCGGCGTGACCGGCTATGTCCCGGTGCTGCTCAGCGAAGAAGACTACGTCGAACTCATGCCGGTCAAGCGGCTGGGCATCAACGACTACGGCATCCGCTTCGACTACCGCACCTACGACCACGAGGTCCTCAACCCGCACCGCGGGCGCAGGTCAACGGCCCCGCACGGGATGTGGGAGGTGCACCACAACCCTTATGACCCCCAGCAGATCTGGGTGCGGCTGCCTGCCGGCTGGGAAGAGGTGCCCTGGATCCACAAGGAGCGGGTAAGCCTGCCCTTCACCGACTTCACCTGGCGGCACATCCGCGCGACCGTCGAGCGCCGCGGCAACCGCGACGAGCACGAGCAACAGCTCGCCCAGGCCCTGGACCGCCTCCTGCGGCGAGCCGGCAACGGGGAAGGCACCCGCCGCGAGCGGACTGTCGCGGCACGCGCCACCGCCGCAGCCTCCCTCGCCGGGCCCGCCCCAAACCAGCAGGAGCCGCCCGACCCCCTCACCGCCCCGACCCTCTCCTACGGCTTGGTCGGCGCCTTCACCCCAGCAAGCCTGGATGAGCCTGACGACGAAGAGTTCGAGGACGGCTGGGACGAGGACGAAGACCCGCTCGGCACATCAGACGATGCCGGCGGCGGCCCCGACGGGGACGGACAGCCATCCGGGCGGGCCGCAGTCCCCCGCCCGTCGCGGATCTACGATGCCCGCCAGGAGGCAACCCAGTGGTAGCAGTCCCCGAAGCCGGTCCCGTCCCGGACGAGGAGCAGCAGATGGCGGCCTATGCGCCGCCGACCACGCGGGAGGGCTGGCAGCAGTTCGTCGGCACTCCCCCGCTGAAGCCCCCGCCCACCGGGGACGAGGACTGGTCGCTTGAGGAACGCCTGGACTACCACTCCCGGTTCGTCGTCCTGACCACCCCGGCGATGGAGCGCATCTCGCTGTCGGTGCGGCGGCTTATGCTCCTCAACCGCCGCCAACAGGGCACCGCGCGCCGCGGGCTGATTGTGTCCGGGCCGCCCACCACCGGCAAGACCACCACCCTGCTGGAAATGGGCCGTACCTTCGAACTCGCCGAGCAGCGCCGCCACCCCGGCCGCACCGACCGCCTGCCCGTGGTGTTCCTGGCGGTGCCGCCCGCCTCCACTCCCAAGATGCTGGTATCGGAGTTCGCCCGGTTCCTCGGCATCCCCATCGCGGCCCGGATGAACCAGGCGCAGATCACCGACGCCGTCTGCCACCTGCTGTGCCAGCTGGGCACCGCGCTGGTCCTCGTCGACGACGTCCACCTGCTCGACACCCGCACCCGGGCCGGCGCGGAGACCTCCGACCAGATGAAGCACCTCGGCGAGAGGATCCCGGCGACGTTCGTCTACGCAGGCGTCGACGTCGAGGCATCCCCCCTGCTGAACGGGCCGCGCGGCGCACAGTTGGCAGGCCGCTTCACCCTGGTCCGCAACACCGCACTGTCCTGCGGCAGCGCCGAACAGCGCGCGACCTGGCTAGACCTGGTCACCGACATGGAGAACGCCCTGCACCTGCGCCACCACACCCAAGGCACTCTGGCCCGGCACGCCGACTACGTCCACCAGCGCACCGGCGGAGTCATGGGAAGCCTCTCCCACCTCATCCGTGAAGCCGCCCTCACCGCCCTCCTCGACGGCAGCGAAAAGATCACCAAACGGCTCCTGGCCGGCATCCAGCTCGACATCCGCGCGGAGCAGCAAGCCCGCCCGCCCCGAAATCGCCTCCCGCGCCCCCGCAACAACGGCACTGGATCCTGACGAGGCGGACCAGCGGTGAAGACCACCAGCCCTTTGATGGAACCTGCCGTCAGGGATCATTCGCAGCCACCACAGCGCGAGCAGAACGAACTACCCCTGCACAGACCGCCTTCGGGCGCGGTGCGTGTCGCTCCGCTGAACGGCGAGACGACGCTGTCGTTCATGAGCAGAGTCGCCTCCCGGTACAGGCTCACGGCCAAAGAGCTCATCGGCGCGCTCGTGGACGTGGGACGGCGGCCCAATCTGTTCACGGTGCGGCCCGACGGAGAAGTGGTCTTCAACGCCGAGGCCCGGGCGGTGGTCGCCGCTTTCTGTCGCATGCCCGAAGAACACTTGCACCGTGCCCTGCCGGCCTGGGGCAGGGACGTTCCTTCGAGCAGGCTGGGCAGCGGGCCGGCCGCCTGGGTCCGCACCGCAGCCACTATCCCGCCGACCGGCCCCGGATGCCGGGCCTGCACCGCGACCGCCACACGAGGCCAGGAAGAAGCACGCCGCTACCTGCTGCCGCACGGCCGGGTATGCGTCAAGCACCAGTGCTGGATGCTGGAAGCACCCGTCGTCGACGGGGCAGCGGCCGTCCCCGGGCAGCTGGACCTGCGGTATGTGCCGCAGATCGGGGCGGCCCAGCGCCGTCATGTACGGCTGCTGCGGCGCTCTGCGCACGCTGGCGAAGCGTTCACCGTGGCGCAGGCAATCATGGCTTCGTGGTGGGACGAGCCCTGGCCGGAAGAGATCCTCTGGCCCGATCGGCTGCGGCTGATGGCACCCGGCAACGACCTCGCTTGGCGTGCCGCAGCGCGGGATGCGGTGACCTATCCCGAAGCCGTCACGCTGGCCGCGGCCCTCGCCGACCCGAGCCTGCAGCAGCGGCTACTCGATGACGCGGGGCAGCATCAGCCGCACGCGCTCGCCGATGTCCCCGGCCTCGTGGACGAACTGGCTCGGCGTCTTGAGCGGCCATGGATCGCCGGTCGCCTCAGCGCCCTCACGACAGGCCCGCTGAACGCCTGGGTACGCGCCTGCGTACGCACCAGAGCCGGGCACAAGCCGAAGACACGCAGCATGTGGCACGTCTCCCCGCCCCACCGGCCCGCACCGATCACCCGGCTCCTGGCCGAAACCCGGCCCGTAGACGATGCGCCCGGAAAAACGGAGTCGGCAGGGGCGCCGGCCCCAGACGTGGCTGAGACCGCCAAGGGGTTCGCGCGCGGCCTGCGCCACGCCCGTGCCTACGCCACCGAACACGGCCACCTCTGCATTCCTTACCGGTACGAAAAGGACGGGTTCCAACTCGGCCTGTGGCTGTCCAACCAGCGCGCAGCAGGCCCCCAGCTCTCCCCCGAGCGCAGCCAGGCCCTGGCCGCTCTTGACCCGTGGTGGAATCCTGCGTGGAGCACGCTGTGGCAGCGCATCTATCTGCGCGCACGACGGCTGCTGGACTCAGGCACCGACATCAGACCCGAGCAGGGCTTCCCGGGCACCAGCGAGAATCTCGGCACCTGGCTGTACCGGCAGTGCCAGGTCTACAGCAGCCTCCACCCCCAGCAGCGCAGACTGTTGGAACAGATCGGTATCAGTGCTGAAGCCGCCCGCCAGGCACTGCCGCGGCGTCGCAACCTCGCCGAGGCCCGTGACCAGGGCCTGACCAACGCACGCGCCTACTGGAAGGAGCACGGGCACCTTTGTGCGAGCGCTACTGATACGTACGCCGACTTCCCCATCGGCAAATGGCTGACCAACCACCGCGTACGCGCCCGACGCGGCATTCTCGATCCCGCCCTCAGACAGCAGCTGGACGCAATGGATGTGTGGTGGGCACCGCCCTGGCCCTCCGACTGGCAGCGAGCCTGCTACACGGTGCGCGATCTTGTCCGCTCCGGCCACCCCCTCGACCCCGGAAGCGCCTTCACTGCCTTCGACGACGAGCTCGGTCAATGGCTATACACCCAATGTGTGTCCTACTCCGGCTTGGCAGTGGAACAGCGCCGACAGCTCGCGACCATCGGACTGACTGAGCAGACTGTCCAAACCGCCCGCCCCAACCCCGCCACCCACAGGCCGTCCCTGGAGACCGGTCTCCACTACGCCCGCTCCTACGCGGCACTGCACGGCGACCTCAACGCATCACCCTCCGACCGGCACGAGGGCTTCCCCGTCGGAAAATGGCTGGCCCGCCAGCGGCACCAGGCCAGCCTTCACACCGCCAAGTTCGCCACGCCCTACCCAGCCGACTCGCTCCTGGCAGCCGTCGACCCGTGGTGGAACCCCCCGTGGAAAGGGGACTGGCAGATCAACCACCGCGCCGCCCGCAAACTCGTCGAAGACGGTCTCAGGCTCCTCCCCGGCCAAGGATTCCCCGGCAGCCCCGACTGGACTGGGCAGTGGCTCTACACCCAGTGCGTCGCCTACCAGAACCTCCACCCGGGGCAGCAACACAGGCTCACGCAACTCGGCATCACCGCCACCAATGCCCCCACCGCACGGCCCCGTCGCGTCACCCAGCAATCCTCATTCGACACCGGCCTGGGCCACGCCCGCTCCTACGCTGCCCGACACGGACACCTCGCCGTGCCCAAAAGCGCGAACCACCACGGCTACCGGCTGGGGACATGGCTCGCTCACCAACGCAAACGGGCCGCCAACGGCCGACTCCCCCACCGTCGCGCCGAGGCCCTCGACGTCCTTGACTCATGGTGGAACCCATCCTGGGGCCTACCATGGCAAATCGCCTATCATGCCGTCAGAAACGAGATCCACGGCCACGCTCTGAACGCAGCCGCAGGTTTCCCCAGACTCCCTCCAGCCGCCACCAGATGGCTGCTCACCCAGTGCATCAACTATGGCGACCTCCACCCGGGCCAGCAGGAACTTCTGACCGGCCTCGGCATAACACCCCAGGACGCACACGCCGCCCGCCCCCAGCAGGAGACACGCACGCGCCGCAGAACCGGCGCCAGCCGGTCGCGCCCCACAACCGTCTCCTCATCCATCGACGGCGGCCTGCCCTACGCCCGCTCCTACGCACACACTCACGGCGGACTCGGCACCGCCCACTACACCACCGAACACGACGGATTTCCCCTGGGCTGGTGGCTGTACGAGCAGCGCAAACGCGCCGTCGCCCACCTACGCCGCACCGGCCGGCCCTGGCCTCACGACACACAGCTCACCGCACTCGACCCGTGGTGGAACCCACCCTGGCGGGCCTCCTGGAACCACAGCTACCACCAAGCCCACACCCACCACAACGCCGGCGTGCTCCTCCCCAACCAGACCATCCGATGGATTCGCACCCAGCAGCAAGCCTGGAACCAGCTCCACCCCCACCAACAACACCTCCTGAGCACCCTCGGCATCCACGGACCCACCCCCCTGATCAGCTACAACAGCCGCCCAACGAAACTGACCGGCCAACCAATAGAACTGACCAACGGACCTACGGCCACCCCGAGGCAGGAAACCCACAGCTCACAGACCCCGCCCAGCCCCAGCCCGCAAGCAACGTCAAGCCCCTCGCCAACGCAGAGCACACCGCCAGCCCCAACCAGCCAACTGATCAGACCAGCTCAACACCCCGGACACTGATCAGATCGAACGAGCCGCGACATCCGCGATCCCTCCCCCGTCCTCGGAGAGTCCGAGGAGGCGCGGCGGGGCCGGCGCCTGGCGCTCCTGCAGACCGCGCTCCTGGAGCACGCCGCCGCGTACAACCTCCGTACGGTCATGACGTTCCACCAGAAAGTTGAGGAGGCCGCCGCGTTCGCGGAGAAGCTGCCCCAGACGGCCGCGGACCTGTACATGAACGACGCCTCCGACGACCTGGCGGCCGCAGACCGGCTCCCGAGGTCGTCGATCGACGCGGAGTTCTACGACCTCGAGGTCGGCCGCCACGTACCCCCGGACCGCGTCTGGTCGGCATGGCTGTGCGGCGACCACCTCGTAGCCGAACGGCGGGAGGTGCTGCGGCAGTTCGCCAACGGCATCGACGCGGCCGGGCGCCGGGTGCACCGCGCGTTCCTCGCCAGCGTTCGCGTGCTCGGGGAGGGCGTGGACATCACCGGCGAGCGGGGAGTCGAGGCCGTCTGCTTCGCGGACACCCGCGGCTCGCAGGTGGAGATCGTCCAGAACATCGGCCGGGCGCTCCGCCTCAACAAAGACGGCAGTACGAAGGTGGCGCGGATCATCGTGCCGGTGTTCCTGGAGCCGAACGAGGACCCGATGGACATGGTCGCCAGTGCCTCGTTCCGCCCCCTTGTAGCGGTCCTCCAGGGTCTGCGCAGCCACGATGAGCGCCTGGTCGAGCAGCTCGCCTCCCGTGCTCTCACGAGCGGGCAGCGCACGGTCCACGTGCAGCGCGATGAGGACGGGCGGATCGTCGGGGCCGGCGGCGAGAGCGACGGCAAGGACCAAGAGCGGGACGGCACCGACGCCGCTGGCGAGTCCGCGCTGCTGCACTTCTCCAGCCCGCGCGACGCGGCGACCATCGCGGCGTTCCTGCGGACCCGGGTGTATCGGCCGGAGTCGCTGGTGTGGCTGGAGGGTTACCGGGCTCTGCTGCGCTGGCGGGCGGAAAACGAGATCACTGGCGTCTACGCCGTCCCGTATGACGTGGAGGTCGAGGTTGGCGTCACCAAGGACTTCCCGCTCGGGCGGTGGGTGCACCAGCAGCGCAAGGCGCTGCGGGCAGGGGAGCTGGAGGACCGGCGCAAGACTCTGCTGGACGCGCCGGAGGCTGGGATGGTCTGGGAGCCGGGCGGGGAAGCGTGGGAGGCCAAGCTCGCTGCCCTGCGGTCCTACCGGCGGGCGACCGGGCACCTCGCGCCGCGTCAGGACGCGGTGTGGGGCGAGGGCAAGGCGATGGTGCCCGTCGGACAGCACATGGCGAACCTGCGCCGGAAGGGCGGTCTCGGCAAGGACCCGAAGCGTGCGGAGGAGCGCGCGGAGCAGTTGGCGGCGATCGACTTGGACTGGGACTGCCCGTGGCCGTTGAGCTGGCAGCGTCACTTCCGGGTGCTCGCCGACCTGGTCGACGCCGACAACGTCCTGCCCTACATCGCGCCGGGCGTCACCTTCGAGGGCGACGACATCGGTACGTGGCGGTGGCGGCAGCAGGAGCCGGGCACCTGGGCGCAGCTCCTGCCCGAGCAGCGGGAGCGGCTGTCCGCGCTGGGCGTGCAGGGCGCCTCTCTCGCCGTGACTCCCGCCGCCCCGGCGGAGATCGCTCCGGCAGCGGCCGACGTGACGAAGGGTCCGGGGAAGGGCGGGAGCAAGACGCAGGCGGCGTTCCAGCGGGGACTGGCCGCCCTCGCACAGTGGAGGGAGCGAGAAGGCCCTGACCGGCCCGTGCCCCGCGGCCGCAACGAAACGGTCACGATCGGCGGCGAGACGGAACCGGTGACCGTGAAACTGGGCGTATGGATCTCCAACACCCGGGCCAGGCGCGACAAGCTCGCCCAGCAGCAGCTGAACGCGCTCCGGGAATTGGGAGTGAAGTGGGCATAGAGGACAGCGGGGAGCGGGCGCCGCTGTTCATCCACTCGGGTCGGCAGCCAACGTGCCGCACAAGGGAAGATCTTCTGGGAACTCGCTTCCAGGAACAGCACGTTGACCGGATGCCCATGACCCTGCAGCCACCTCACGCGTGCCGCGGGTCAGCAACGCCGACAAGAAGGGATTCAACATATGGACGACATCTTCGGGGAACTCATCGAGGAGATTGCGGAAGAGACGGCCGAAGAGGTCGGCGGCGAGATCGCCGAGGAGGTCGTCGAAGGACTCTTCGACTGACCAGGCGTCCATGGGATGCGGCAACGGTCCGACCTGCACCGCATCCCATGGGCAAAGACGCCGTCCGCGGTACAGAACGGGCGCGCTTCCCGAACTGCGGAAGTCGTGGCAGGCGTTTCCAACGCGGCTTGACGGCCCTCACACAGTGAATGGAACGAGAAGGCGCCCGCCGGCCGGACTCCGGGCGGGCTGACCGACCAGCTGTGGTGTGCTGGCCGGACGTCGGCGGAACCCGTATATCTCGCTCAGCTGCCGCAGGCGCGGCGGGCCCGGGCGCCGCGCAACCGGGCTGAGCGCGCCCCGACCCTCGGCCGTGGCCGTGCCGCCCACCCCGCCCGTCCCTTACTCCTTCACTCCAGCCAGAGGACATGGGCAGAGCAGCCGCAACGGGGATGTCAGCGGCCCGACCACGGCGCAACCGCATGCTGACCTGCACGGACACGAGAGCGGCCCTCGGGTCGCGCAACAGTAGGCGCACCCCCCAGTCGCAACAGATAGCGCAACCCATAGGGGGCGCAACTCTTGTCGCGACCTCCAGCTCCTGGTCGACCAAGGCGACCAGTCACGCGGCCCGGACGAATCCCCGGGCGCGGGTCGGCTGGCGCAGCTCGGAGCGCGCCACCGGCACCGAGGGGACGGTCTTCCATCAGAGGTCCCCCCATGGCAACGGTTCAGTCTCCCTCCGGTGCAACCCTCCCCGCGGCCGCCGTGGGCCGGGGCAGACGCGGTGTGGGCCAGGCCGGCTCCCACTTCCAGGCCGCCCACCGCTGCGCGTGCGCGAAGACACCGGTGCGGTCGTCGAGCATCGCCAGCACTTGGGCGCGGGCGTCGTCGACGGCCCGGTGCTCGGTGTCGGAGACGATGCCGAGACGCCGCACATGCGCGTACTCGTCCTCGTCCTTCCACTCCCAGCGGGTGAGGTCGGGCGTGACGACCAGGTCGACGGTGAGGTCGAAGGTGTCGAACCCGGCCCTGCGGCGACGGGTGGGGTGCTCGAAGTTCACGTACCAGTTCCGCAGTCGGCGCCCCTCACCGTCGGGGACGAAGAAGGCGTTGACGCTGAACCAGGCCGCCGGCGGCTTCCACAGCAGCAGGTCGGTCTCCTGCCACACCGTGGCCGCCAGATCCCACCGGCCGCTCGCCATCGCCTCGAACGCCTCCGTGCGCACCGAACGGTCCTCATCCGTGCGGGCCTTCGCGTACAGGGCGGGCCACCGGGCCTCCGCTCCGGGCGTGCACGCGGTCACCAGCGCCTGGTCGGTGTCGGCGACGACACGCAGCGCCAGTTCGGTCCACACCCGGCCGCTGCGGTGCACATCACGCCTTACGACCGTCTGCCCTGCCTCGAAGACATGCACCGTCTCCTCCTCCATCCCGGCCGGGATACCCGGCACGGCAGCAGCACAGCGCGATCCCGGACCTTGGGCAAGCCACCACGCGGGGGCTTGCTCAAGGGCACCTGGGCTTGCCCGGATCAGGCGCGGAAGCGGGAGAACCAGCGGTCGGCTCCGCACGGTGGCCACCAACTCCCCGTTCGCTGAGTGGGACAGGATCTTCGCCCCTGGCTCTGCGCCGCCATCGCCTATCGGATCACCTTCCGCTGCATGCTCGTCCAGACCGGCACCGATTCCTACCGGTTCCAGGCCACGGAGTCCGAACGCCAGGCAAAGCCGGGGCGGTGACCGGGATCCTCGACGTCGACGCGCGGCGGGAGCTGGTCGCCGATGCCCACCGCAACGGCGTCGTCAATCTCACGGTCGTCACCCTGCTGGCACGCATCACCCTGGCCAGGCACCCAGACCTGCAAGAGGCCCCGCACCCGCCGTCCCGTAACACGGCCGAAAGTCGTCGGACCCGTGGATGTCGCTCAGCCGTTCACGGCGAGAGAGAACGCCTTGAACGGCGTCCCGTCAGTCCCGAACTGGGCGACCGTCAGCTTGATTTCGGTTGGACGCCCTGAGGGGACAGCAACGAGAACGAGGTCCTCCGTCACCGTCTGGCCGATACCAAGGTCGGTGTACTTCATCTCGAATCCCTGCGCGCACGACTGCCCGGCCCGAACCCCGTATGTGCCAACGCCGTCGGGGACATGGACCCCGATCATGGCTTGCTCGGCTTCGAACCGTGTCTCCGCTCCCGCCCACTTCGAATCATTATTGTTCGTGTAAGAGACCGTGACGGGAACAATCGATGTGCTCTGGGAAGCGTGCAGCGAACACAGTGGGTGGGCCTGGACAGGGGATCCGGCCGTGGCGGTGAGAGTGCCACGAGTCCTATAAACCCGAGGGTTTCCCTCGCTGTCCTGGCCTTCCTCAGACTGGATGTCGACGGTAAAGGTCTTGACGCGACCCTCAGCCGGCGTGTCGCCAGACTGACCAGTTCCCCTGCCCGATGCATCTGCTGACGTGCCGCTGTCACCAGAGCTGTCGTCGTCCGTGATCAGCTGGGCAACCCCGACGCCGCCCAAGAGAACGGCAACCGCTGCGACAACGCCGAGTCCGATACGGACATTGCGCTTGCGGTTGATGATGTTGCCGCCAGCCACCTGGTGGCCTTTCCCAGCAATGCCGCCTCCCATGTTGACCTGGTGGTGTGGGGACCCGGACGTTGCGGTGCCTTGGTTGTAGACGTAGACGGCGCTGCTAAGGGTCTGCGCGTACTCCGGATCAGCCTGGGCTGCCGTGGTGAGGACCCGGGTAGCTTCGCTCCGCTGGGCAGCACCCCGCGGGTTCTCCTGGAGGGCCTCAGCGGCCTGGGTTCCCTCGTCGGTTTGCCGCAGCCGTCTCGTCACGAGATCGCATACGAGGTTGGCAGCCATGTTCTGGGTTACGCCTGCGAGGAAGTCGCCTGCGATCGGAACGGCTTGTCCTGCCAGTGCGATGACGTCCAGCATGTCTCTCCCCGTTCAGCAGCGTCCGGCCGGAGTCCCGTGGGAACACCAGCCAGCGGGCCGCTCACCATAGAGGTTCTCCTGGCCGGCAAGAGCGGTTTTCCGCCGCTTGGTCCCTTCGCTGCTTTCCACTTCCGAAGAATCATCGCGCACAGGGCCGGGCCCTACGGGCGATGGTGCCGGGGCCCGGTGCCGCACGTCTCACTCTGTTCGAACGCGTGACTGAGTCGGCAGATGACGCTTCGACCACATCACCGACTCCTGACCTGCCGCGGTCAGACCTGTGGTCGGCGGGGGCGTCGACATGGTCGGGGCCTGTGGGGCGGATTCAACAAATCGTCGCAACATAAGGGGGGTTGGGGTCGTCCTCCAGCAACCTGGAAAGCGCTCAGCTGGGGTGTCCCAGCCGAGCGTCTTCCTGGCTCTGGAGATCAGTTCAGCCGCTACGGCTTGCAGGTCTTCTCTGCCGTATCTGGATAGATCTGTCCCTCTCGGGAAGTACTGCCGTAGCAGGCCGTTGGTGTTCTCGTTCGAGCCCCGCTGCCAGGGTTCATTCGCCGTTGTCATCCTTCGAGCAGACCGTGACGCCGCGCTGCAGGAGGCGGCACCACGGTCTGCTGGTACTCGGGCTTCAGCTGATGATCTGGTAGCCGGTCCAGTCTCCTGCGACGGGCACCTTCGTCTTGTGGTCGGTGCCGAGGTCGAGGTAGGCGATCAGACTGGAGGCGCCGTCGGTTTTGCGGGTGTACCAGATGTCGAAGGCTCCGCTGTGGTCGGCGTCGCCGGGTGAGGTGATGAGCGGGTTGGCGGCCACGGTGAACTGGCTGCCCGCCTGGATTTTGGTGCTCTGGTCCGCGAGTCCGTCCCCGTCGTCCCCGCTTCCCCGGTAGATGAAGATGTCGCCGGTGGTGCGGTCGCGGGCGCCCAGGTCGACGCGGCCGTCTGCGTTGGTGTCGCCGGGGGCGAACAGGTCCATGTCCTTCCAGCCGTCGGCGCCGATCAGGATGGGCTCGCGGTCGGTGTCGAGGCGGTAGTCCGCGGCTCCGTAGTAGAGCCAGAGCAGGTCGCCGTTGCGGACCAGCAGGTCGGGGTAGCCGGTAATGTCGGGGGTTCCGTCGTTGTCGATATCGAGGGGGCCGTCGACGTCGCCGATGGCGAGGATTTCGTCGGCGTCGCTCCAGTGGTTGTTGGCCGGGTCGTAGACGGTCAGTTCCTGGCGGTCTGTGGTGTCGCCCTCGCAGTCGGTGCAGGCGAAGCCGAAGCCGTTGTTGGGGTGGATCGACAGGCTCTTGACGCCCGTGGTGCCGGGGCGCAGGGCGATGAGGTCTTCGTAGCCGTCGTCGGTCCAGTCGCCGCGGTGGGTGATCTTTACCCCGGTCCAGTTGAAGTCGGAGGCGGTTTTGGTGTTCTCGGTGAGGGTGCCGTCGCCTGCCCCGTAGTAGCGGTGCAGGGTGCCGTCCTTGTCCACGGCCCACAGGTCGGGGTTGCCGTCACCGTTGATGTCGCCCGGTGTGTCGGCTTGTTTGAGGCCGTTGGCGTAGAAGAGGTAGTCGGCGCTGTCGGATTTGTTGCCGGCTTTGTCGAGGCTGCGTGCGTAGAGGTGGTTGGAACCGGGTGTCGTGGGCGTGAGCTTGACGCTGACGCTTCCTCCGGTGGCGGTGGGTGTGGCGGTGCGGACGGTCTGGTCGGTGTCGGTCCAGTACTCGTACTTGGCGACGTCTGTGACTCCGCCGCTGGAGAGGGTGAAGGTTCCCTCGCTGCGTACGGATCCGGTGGTGGAGGGCCATCCGTCACTGCCGTCGGGGAATTGGGGCGATGCGACGGCGGGCGGGGTGCTGGGCCGGTTGGGGTCGAAGACGAACCGGCAGCCGGCCTTCCCTGCGGCCGGGGTCCAGTCGGAGGTGGTCTTGCCGTCGTCGGCCCGGGCCTTCCAGGAGAAGTTGCCGCTGGCGACGTTGATGTACTTGCTGAGGGTGCTCTTGGCGACCTTGAGTTTGGCGACGGTGCCTGAGGTGACGGAGACGGTCTGGTTGACGATCAGTACGCCGTTGGGGTCGTCGTTGGGGTGGTGGCCGGTGGCCCAGAGGTTGAACTGGACTTTGACGGTTCCCCCGTCCTTGTCGCTGCCCTTCGCGGTGACGTAGATGTCGGTGTTGCCGATGAGGCCGTAGGGCGCGGTGTCGCCGCAGCCCTTGGTGTTCTTCGTGCTGGGGACGGTGTCGAGGCCGGTGGGCGCGTCGGGTGGTGTGTTGTACTCGGTGGACATCACAGCCGACTTGGCATCGAACTTTTTCCAGCCGAACACGTCGGCCTCGTCGTTGGCAGCGAGTTCGAAGATGATGGTGTTCCACTTGCCCGATGCCGCGTCCTTGGCCCCGGAGGTGACGTCGAAGGCCAGGTTGCCGGCGGGGCAGTCCGAGCCCCAGCCCTTGGCGTCATTGACGTGGCTCAGCTGTTCTTTGCGCGCGGGGCGGTTGTTCCAGCTGGTGTAGGAACCAATCTCGCTGGTGCGCCAGAGGTCGACGCGCGAGGCGGTGCAGGACCAGGACCAGGTGTTCTTGATCCGGAACGTCGACTTGACGACCTGCTTGTTGGTACTCCACAGGTTCTTGGTGTTCATGCGGAAGTACGAGCGAGCCAGGCCGTTGGTCTCGTCCTCGTAGCCGACGCGGGCGGTGGAGGTGGAGGAACCGGAGCCGCCCCATCCCGCGCCGTTGAAGAACTCGGCGTCGGGGTGCTTCTTGTAGGCGATGGCCCAGGAGTGACGGGATCCCTCGACGTAGGGGTCGATGTAGACCGGATACTGGGTGTCCTTGCCGGTCATCACCTCGGGGTCGGGGGTCAGTTCGAGGGCGCCGTCCTTGACCTCGATGGGCATGGCTGCCTGTTTGGCCCCGCGTCCGGGTTCGAACTCGTCTCCCGGTGGAGGGCCGGCTGCTTCGCCTGACGTCCTGGCGGCGGCCAGGGCGACGGGCTCGCTCGTGGTGCTGTCCCACATGCGCGGTGTGGGGGCGGTGAAGAGCTCCTGCCCTCCTGGGTTGACCGCGCTGAGATTGCCGTACTGGTCAGTGGTGACATCCACACCGTCGCTGGACATGCCGTAAGCGATGGTTTTGAGTTCCGGGTTGGCTGCGGCCTGCGGGGTCTTGACCACCAGGAGCTGGGCGAAGCCGGAGGCACCGGCGCGGAGTTTCAGGTCGACGTCCGCCAGGACGTCGGGGTAGGTGACGGTGTCGTCCGAGATCACCGGCTCGGGCAGGGGGTTGGGCCAGGACAGGGAGAGGCTGCGGCCGTCGCGTCTGATGGTGGCCAGCGGTCCCCCGCCACCGCCGGAGAACTCCAAGCCCACCGCGGTGGCGTTCGGGGTGATCTTTCCGTTCGCGCCGCGCCGCAGGGTGGTGTCGATGTCCACCAGTTTGTTGCCTTGGCGTGCCCACTGGGCTGTCGCGAACCGCTCCTCCGTGAACGTACCGGAAGGGTTGGCGAACACCTGTGATGCCTCGGTGCGCTGTGAGAGGACCTCGACCGGCTCGCCCGACTCGGCCGCCTGGGACAGGGCTTCGGCCTCAGGTGTCCCTGCCGCCGCGCGCGGAGGCCCTGATGCATCGTCAACTGCGTTTGCAGGAACGGCCGTTATGAGGGAAGCGACTATCGCGAGGGTGGCGGCCGCAACAATATGGAGGCGGTGTGGCGCCGCACGGTTCGGTCTCTTTCGGTGTGACCTCATCACACTTCCTTTTCTCTTTAGGCACAGCATTCCGGGCACTTTATAGTGTGGACGATCCAGGCGGGGGCCCAGACCACGTGAAGGATTATCAAGGGTTTCATTCACAGAGAAGCCGAATAGGGTGAATCCACACTTAAGTACCTTAGGGACGTTTCGCCCGTCACATCCATCCAGCACCCCCACTCGGCACAACCCCAGCTCAAAGCCTTGCGAGCGGCGAGAGGATGGGAATTTTTCCAGGTTTACACCCTTCACGAACAGTGACCGTCGCCCCCGAAGCCATCCCCTTATCACCAACAGGATTACGTCCTCCACTCGAGGGATGTTTACCACTCCATTGCATACTGCTAAGGTCCTCCCGATCTTCATCTTTGTGAACTTCCCGTGGGGGGAATTGGTGACCGGTTTGCGGGCGAATGCATTTCGCCGTTCCACGCGCACGATCAACAGACGGGTCCGGGCGGTGCGATGGGTGGCACTGTCCCTCGTGGCCTATCTGGTGGCCGGATTGCTGGGGGCCCCCGTCGCCGCGGCAGCCGAGCTGGAGCTGCTGAAGCTCAAGAAGCCCGACCCCGTTCCCACCTCCACGGTCAAGGAACACACGGTCTCGCGGCCGGACCAGACGAAGCAGAGCCCCTCGAAGGGCACGCGGACTTCGGCCTGGCCGGGAGCAGGCACCACACAGATGGACGTTCCGCCCACCGGCGTGGCCAAGGGCCGTGCGGGCTCCCTCCCGGTCAAGCTGAGCCGGGCAGGTGCCGAGAGCGGCAGGCCTGCGGGCCCCGCGCGGGCACAGGTCCAGGTGCTGGACCAGAAGACTGCCGCGACACTGGGCGTCGACGGTGTCCTTCTGGCCGTCAGGCCCCTGGAGGGCGAACGGGGTTCGCTCGACGTGGAGGTCGACTACAGCAGTTTCCGGCAGTCCTTCGGCGGTGACTGGGCCTCCCGTCTGGCGGTGCAGCAGCTCCCGGGCTGCGTACTGACCACACCTGAAGCCAAGGGGTGTGGTACCGGCAAGGTTCTCGGGACGGTCAATGACACCGAGCGTGGCACGGTGTCCGCTCCGGTCCCGCTGCCGGCCGCCGCTCCCTCCGAGCGGGGGAAGACCGCCCCCGTCGCCAGGTCCCTCGCTTCGGCACGTTCGGTCACGGGCCTGGCTGCCGGTCAGGGGTCGGTTCTCCTGGCTGTGACGGCGGCCGCGGCCGGTGCGGCCGGTGACTTCAGGGCCACCTCGCTGGCGCCGTCAGGGGCCTGGTCGGCCGGCGGCGGTAACGGCGGGTTCTCCTGGACGTACGACATCGCCGTTCCCGAGGTGCCTGGCGGGGCGCAGCCGGACATCTCGCTGGGGTACTCCTCACAGTCGGTGGACGGCCGTACGGCGGCCACCAACAACCAGGCCAACTGGATCGGCGACGGCTGGTCCATGGAGCCCGGATTCATCGAGCGCCGCTACATCCCCTGCACCGATGACACGAAGGACAGCAACGCCATCGGCAGGGTCGGCGACCAGTGCTGGAAGAAGGAGAACGCTGTCCTGAACCTGGGCGGGAAGAGCACCGTCCTGGTCAAGGACGACTCCGTCAAGGACGACCCCGAGGGCGAGTGGCGTCTGGAGAGCGATGACGGCACCAAGGCCGTCAAGCTCACCAGCTCGAACCGGGGTAACGGGGACGACAACGGCGAGTACTGGCGTGTGACGACTCCCGACGGCACCCGCTACTACTTCGGCTACAACCGGCTGCCCGGCTGGGCGGAGGGCAAGCCGGAGACCAACTCCACCTGGACCGTGCCGGTCTTCGGCAACCAGGCCGGGGAACCCTGCCACGCCAACGCGTTCAAGGACTCCTGGTGCCAGCAGGCATGGCGCTGGAACCTCGACTACGTCGTGGACCCGCACTCCGACGCCATGGCGTACTACTGGGAGAAGGAAACCAACTCCTACGGCCGCAACGTCAACGACGCCACCGGCGACTCCTCCGCCACCGACTACACCCGCGGCGGTTACCTCAAGCGCATCGAGTACGGTCTGCGGTCCAGCACCATGTACGGCAAACAGGCCGCCGGGAAAATCGACTTCACCGTCTCCGAGCGCTGCCTGAGCAGTTGCGGCACCTTCGACAAGGCCAACGCCATGAACTGGCCCGATGTGCCTTTCGACCAGTACTGCGCTTCCGGCACCGAGTGCAAGGACAGCTACTCGCCGTCCTACTGGACCCGCAAGCGTCTCACCCAGATCGACACCTCGGTCCTGACCGGCGGCACCTACCAGGCGGTCGACACATGGAAGCTGGACCACGACTTCCCTCCCACCGGTGACGGCACCGACCCCGCGCTGTGGCTGAAGTCGATCACCCGCACCGGCCATACCGGTACCGGCGACGTCACCATGCCCTCGGTCACCTTCAAGGGCCAGCAGCTGGCCAACCGCGTTGAAGGCGCCACCACCCGTGAGGGCAAGCCCGACCCAGTGCCCCCACTGGTGCGCTACCGCGTCTACGGCATCGACACCGAGACGGGCGGCACCATCGGTGTCACCTACGCAGCCGCCGACTGCAAAGCGGGTGACATCCCCTCCCCCGCCTCGAACACCCGTCGCTGCTACCCCGTCATGTGGTCACCTCCGGACGCACCGGCCGCGGACTACGAGCCCTACCTCGACTGGTTCCACTCCTACGTGGTCACCCAGGTGCTGGAGTCCGACAACACCGGCGGAGCACCGGTGAAACAGACCGACTACTCCTATCTCGACGGTCTGGCCTGGGCCAAGTCCAAGGACGACGAGTTCACGAAGGCCAAACACCTCACCTACGACGACCGTAAGGGCTACGGACGCGTCCAGGTCCGCGCCGGCGCCGGCGCGGACCCGCGCACGCTGAAGGAGTACCGCTACTTCCGCGGCATCGACGGCGCGCAGGTCAAGGACCAAGAGGGCATAGCGGTTACAGACCGTGAGGCCTTCGCCGGCATGACCCGGGAAGAGGCCACGTTCGACGGCGACGGCGGCAAACTGCTCACCACGACCAGCTACGAGCCGTGGCGTTCCGCTGTCACCGCCACCGAGTCCCGCCCGGAGGGGCTGGCGCCCCTCACCACCTACGCCACCGGCATCAAGTCCGACACGACCCGCACCGCCGTGGGATCGGGCTGGCGCACGGCGCAGACCGAGCGGACCTTCGACGCCTACGGCCAGGTCCTGACCGAATCGCGGCTCGGCGACACCGCCAAGGCCGGCGACGAGGAGTGCACGACCACCGCCTACACACCCAACCCGGGAACCAACCTCCTGAACCTGGCCTCCGAGGTCAGGACGGTCGCCAAGCCCTGCGGGACGACGCCCTCGCTGCCCGCCGACCTGGTCTCCGTGGCCCGGTACTACTACGACGGTGCAACCAGCCTCACCACTGCTCCGACCAAGGGCGACGTCACCCGCCTCGACGAACAGGACGCGGCAGGCACCGGTTACCTCACGACCGCCAGCACCAGCTACGACCAGCACGGCCGTGAGCTCACCGAAACCGATGCACTCGGTCAGAAGGACACCACCGCCTACACTCCGAGCACCATCGAGGCCCCGACGTCGAAGACCGAGACCAACGCTCTCGGTCACACCACCACCGTCGAGTACGACCCGGCGCGAGGCATCCCCGCAGCCATCGTGGACGCCAACGGCAAACGGACCGACGCCGTGCACGACGGGCTCGGACGGCTCCTGAAGGTGTGGAACCCCGGATGGTCCAAGGCCGATCACGCCACACAGCCGTCCGCCGAATTCACGTACACCATCTCGAAGACCGCCGCGAACGCCGTCGCCACCAAGGCCCTCCAGCACGACGGTTCCTACGCAACGTCGTTCGCCCTCTACGACGGGCTTCTGCGTGAGCGGGAGACCCAGTCCCCCGCCATCGGCACCGAGGACCGCGTCGTCACCGAGACGCACTACGACACCCGCGGCTTCGTCTGGAAAACCTACTCCCCCTACTACGCCGCGGGCGCCCCGTCGAAGTCTCTGGTAACCGGCGCCGACCAGCAGATACCCGCCGCCACCGAGAATCTCTACGACGGCGCGGGACGTGAAACCGCCACGGTCTCCCGTACTTTCGGCGACGAGAAGTGGCGCACCACCACCCTCTACGACGGTGACCGGACCACGGTGATACCGCCGAAGGGCGGCACCGCGACCACCGTCATCACCGATGCCCGCGGCCGGGCCACCGAACGTCTCGAGTACACCAACACCGCCCGCACCACGCACCAGAAGACGGTCTACGCCTACGGCAAGTACGACGAGCCGTCCGCTGTCACCGACCCCGTGGGCAACACCTGGACATACACCTTCGACAACCGCGGCCAGCAGATCGAAGCAGACGACCCGGACAAGGGCGTCTCGACCACGGTCTACGACAAGCTCGGACAGCCCCTGTCGACCACCGATGCCCGCGGTATCACTCTCACCAGCTCCTATGACGCGCTCGGCCGCAGCACCGGCCTGAAGCAGGGGGGCACGCTCCTGGCCGAGTGGACCTACGACACCGTCGCCAAGGGCCAGCCCACCAGCAGCAGCCGGTACATCGACGGCAAGGAATACCGCACCGCCACGGACGCCTACAACGACAGGTACCAGCCCACCTCCAGCACCGTGACCGTCCCCTCCCAGGCCGGCACACTCGCGGGCGCCTACACCTGGACCTTCGGCTACAACACCTACACCGGGCTCCAGGAATGGATCAGACACCCCGCGGTCGGGAACCTGCCCAGCGAACGCCAGACCACCATCTACGGCGAGGGCAACCTCCCGCAGAAGACCACCGCGGGCTCCATCACTCTGGTCAACTCCACCGCCCACGACGTCTTCTCACGCCCGGTGCGCACCGAGTACGGAACGCTCGGCAAGAAGGTCTACACATCCCGGGTCTACGACGAGCACACCGGCCGGATGACCCGGCAGACCACCGACCGTGACCTCGCCCCCCAGCGCATCGACGACACCTCCTACACCTACGACCCCGCGGGCAACATCACCGGCATCACCACCGCCAGCGGCCAGGACACGGCCAAGACCGTCGACACCCAGTGCTTCACCACCGACCTCCTGGGCCGGCTCGGCGAAGCATGGACCGCCAAGACCGCCTGCACCACACCCCCGTCAGCGGCCACGGTCGGCGGACCGGACGCCTACTGGCAGACCTACAGCTACGACACCCTCGGCAACCGCACCCAGCTCGTCGAACACGCCACGGGCACCCAGGCCGGCTCCGACGCCACGACCACCTACACCCACCCCGCAGCCAAGACGGGCCTCCCCCACGCCGTCCAGCAGGCGAAGACCACCGGTGGCCCCGACAACGGCCGCATCAGCACCTTCGCCTACGACAAAGCCGGCAACACCACTCAGCGCGCCCTCGGCAACCAGAACCAGACCCTGACCTGGGATGCCGAAGGCCACCTCGCCACCCTCAGCGAAGCTGGCAAAACCACCAGCTACGCCTACGACGCCGACGGCAACCGCATGATCACCAAAGACGCGGACGGCAGCCAGACCCTCACCCTCCCCGGCGGCAACGAACTCAAGGTCACCAGCACGGGAACCAAGGAAGCCGTCCGCTACTACACCCATGAAGGCGAAACCGTCGCCGTACGTACCGGCAGCGGCTTCTCCTTCCTCCTGTCCGACCATCAGGGCACCGCGATGGCCGCCGTCGGCATGACCACCCTCGCCCTCACACGCCGCAAGCAACTCCCCTTCGGCCAGACCCGCTCCACGCAGAACGAACAGATCCCCGGCACCCGCGGCTTCGTCCAAGGAACCAACGACCCCACCGGCCTCACTCACCTCGGAGCCCGCGAATACGACCCCGCCCTGGGCCGCTTCCTCTCCGTCGACCCGGTTATCGACTTCGACGACCCCGCCCAGATGAACGCCTACAGTTACGCCCACAACAGCCCCGTCACCCAGTCCGACCCCAGCGGCCTGCGTCCTGACGGCCCTGCCGGCGGAGCCTCCTACAACGACGAATACTGGGCCGACCAACGCGGAATGACCGCCGGATACACCCTCGGCAAAAACGGCAAATGGGTCTGGAAGCAGACGCCAAAGAAAGACAAGACATCCCAGAAGAAATACGCCGCATACAAGGCAAATCCCTCCACCTACAAGGTCTCCTACTACAACCCCAGCACCTCAGGAGCCAAATCCAACGCAAAAGCAAGAGCCGCAGCACAGGCAAAATCCAAGGCAGCAGCACAGGCTCAAGCCGATAAAGTCGCCAGGGAAAAAGCAGATGCAGAACGCCGCGAACAAGACAGCATCTTCGGAAGCATAAGTCGCGGAATTGACTCGGCAGTTTCTAAAATGACTAGTAACAGGTTCCTGACCCAGACAGCCGCAAACATAGGAATAGGAATAGTGGCAGGCCTGACAGCCGTTGCCGCATGCGCGGGAACAGCAGGACTGGGGTGTGTCGTAATTGCCGGAGCAGTGACTGCAGCTCTGATCGGCACGCCAACCAGCCTGGCCATCGATAAAGCATACGGGCACCAGACCACGGGGCCGGAAGCGGTCGGATATTTGGCTTCAGCCTTGCCCCGAGGGGGATTTCAAGGTGCAGTTAGAAAGCTCACCGGGAAAGGTCCATTCATGTATTACATGGGGCAGGCCTGGAGTAGTATCCGTAGATGAAACCCGCGTAAGGCAGGCCTTCGCAGACTCCTCGAGTCCAAGGGCCCCATGCGGCGACGGCAGGCAAAGGTGTTCCATGTTAATGGACTCGCCGCCGGTCCACACTCGACAATGAGCGTGGACCGGCGGCGAGCCGCTTCCAGAATTGAGGAAGATGTGAAATTTAAAATCGTGCGAAAATTGCACTCGTCGCTGCTGGAATATGCAGAACCAGCGCGAGAAGAGCGCCCTTACGCCTACGCAGAAACTCCTGTCGGAGTGGTAACTCTCACGCGTTCCCCATCTGAAAGCAGATCTCCGGATGCGCTAGCCAACAAGCATGAAGACTGGAATCTCCTCCTCAATGGGGAGAGCAGAATGACAATTAAAGAAATCGCCGCCCCTGGCTATCCGGCAAGAAGCCGCCTAAGAACCGGAGTCCACGCCACCATTTGTGGAGCCCCTTGCCAGATAAGAGCCGGCGGGTCGCTGCGACCGAGCAAGAGATTCTTTGAGGCGAAATTCTCCGATTCATCAAAGATCGGAATTCACTCAAACGGAATTAACATCGAGCTAGAGGGAACGGATGGGTATACCTTGGGAAAAAGGACCGCCGGACAATGGAATATAGACGCGCAAGAATCTCCGGAGTTCTTCACCGTCTGCCTGTTCGAGATCGGGGATTTTGATTACTTTCTGGCCTCCCCCCTACTGACTCTCTTCTGACTTTCGGGATGCGAGCGTTCTCCACCTCTGACCGTGAAGGTTCTTTGCCCAAGGTTCGGCCGATGCCGTCCACCGGGCAGACGACTGGTGTTCTCTCGTTCGGGACCAGGGTTTCGACACCGACTGGCCACAGTGGCAGCAACCGTGCCTCAGCGGGACGCCAGGTGCAGATCTTCGAAGAAGTACGGCCGCCGCACCGTCGGCGGCCGCGGACGCTTGGCCTGGGGGCGAAAAGGCGCGCACGAGGCTGGCCACGACTCGTTCGCCGAGATCCTGTTCGTCCGGGGGCATACCGCCGATCTTCGCGAGGCCGGTTCGGTCGGTCAGGAGGGCAAGTTCCAGCTGCGGAGCCCGCAGGTCGACGACGCACTCGTCGTGCGGCTTGGCATTGGGCAACAGGTTCCGCTGCCGGGCCCAGAGTGCGAGGTGGTCGCGCCAGTTGGACAGTGGGGCCTCAGGTGCGGCGAAGTCGACGATCTTCACGACGTGGGCGTTGTCCGGCGTGACCGGGTGGGCCAAGAGGTCTGCGGCAGTGACGGTGACGGCGTCCTGCCGAGAAGGTCTTCAGCCTCGGTCGGGGACATTCCGCAGCTCAGGGGGCCGATCCGGCCAGTGCCGGAGAAGTCGACGAGTATGTCCATCAAGGTCACGACAGTGACTGTGGCACTCTCCCCGAGCCGGTTCGCACCTCGATATCAGCGTTCCGCGCTTGCGCCGCGTTGCCGGGCGGCGACGAGTGGCAGGAGGCGTGCAGTGGTCGGTACGTCGAGCTCGCGTGGTGTTCGGGCCTGCGGGCGTCGGAGTGTCGGAGTGTCGGAGTGTCGGCCAGACGGTTGAGTAGGCTGTCCAGCGCTTCCTGGCCGTCATCGACGGCCGCGCGTTCGTCGTCGGTGAGGGGGTCGCGGCGGCCATTCTCTGCAAGTTGTCTTTGGCTTCGATGAGTTGCGCCTTGGTGGAGTCTTTCGGGGCATAGAAATCGCAGCGAGCGCAGGCCATTCGGTGCTGGCGCTGCTCGAAGAAGGTGTAGCTGCAGACCGCTGTCCGCTCATGGCGCCCCGACACAGGCCACGTCTCCACCAGTACCGCCGTGCTGCCCGACACATCTCCCGGTCCGTGGCCGCACCAAGGGGACATGATCACCCCAGCCAGGTTCCACGTAGCTGTAAAGATGCTCAAGCGTCAGATGTTCGTGCGTGCTGGCTTCGCCCTTCTGCGGAAGCGCGTACTGCTCACACAGTGATCGCGATGTCAGCGGCTGATGCGAACATCCCGGCGCACCTACACGAGGAGATCAACATGGGCACCTGGGGCACTGGCCCCTTCGACAACGACACGGCCGCGGACTTCACCAACGCTCTCGACGACGCCAAACCCGGGGAACGCGAGGCACTGATCCGTGGCGTCCTCACGCATACCGTCGACGCCACCGGCCGGCTCACCGAAGGAGAAGAAGCGGTGGCCGCAGCCGCACTGATTGCGGCGCAGTACCCTGGCGGCGACCCAATCGACACACCCTACGGCCCTGAAGAACCCATGCCCGCCTTCCCTGACGATCTCCGGACTCTCGCAGACAGGGCCCTCGCTCGCATCATCCGCGACGAGGCCGGGCCGGCCTCGAACTGGGTCGATCCGGAAGACTGGAAGCAGTGGCGAGCCAACCTCAACCGCCTTCGCACAGTCCTTGCTCCGCCATCACCGTCCATCCCGCTGTTCGATGTCGAGCAATGACCGATCGTCACCCGCCACAAACCCGGAGCCGGAACCCGAGTAGTGCCATCAGTTGTTCAAGGGTCTGGGCTCTGGCGCAAGTTCCGTGACATGGCGACCTCCATGTACGGTCACGCCCCGCAAGAGCGTGACCGGACAGTCATTCCCCGCGGCCGGCGGTCAACTCGTCACAGAATCTCGATGGAGTTGACCTTCGGCGGACGGTTCGGGAAGCTGATTTCCGTCCAGCGATTGATCCTCACCGAGTCGCCGTTGGCATCGTAGTAGATCAGGTCGTTGTTGCCCGTGGAGATCTTGTCGACCCACCACCCACCGAAGCTGGTCCTCCCGCGGTTCGCGTAGCAGTCGACGCTTTGCCTGCCACCGCTGTGTGACCAGATCTTGAGGAAGTTCTCTCCGCCACGACACTCGACATGGTCGATGGCGTAGGCGTTGCCGCTCGTGCTGACGGTGAGGGCGGTAACTGCGGCGAGCGACACGGCCAGGGCACGCGCGACCCTCCAGCTTTTTGAGATCACAGACTCTCCTTCATACAAAGGCCGGCCGCACGGGCTGACCCTGTCGGCGATGCTGCCTCATGACGGAGCGGTACTTCGTCGAGCGGACAGACGGATACGACCCGTCAGGACCCCTCGGGCAGCTCGTGCGATGGTGCCGCCACGCTATAGACGAAACGACGCCAGACCGATAGAAGCCAGTTAAAACACATCAAAAAGGTGATAACCCCAGGTAAGACCGTGGCGCACGATGAAGCAAGAAACAGCCCGAGCCTCGGCCGACCGGTACGAGTGGGGCGTGACGCACAACTTCGGCTTCCACTTCACCCAGGAGCTGGCCAATCGCCTCAGCATGCCCACCGACAGCTGGCCCGCGAGCGCAGAGCAGGTGACCGCGTTCTTCGCGATCGTCGTCAACGCGCTGGGCACGGACGGCGCGGTGCGGTGGTTCACGGCAGCTCGCAGAGCTCACCACCGTGTGGTGACTGCGGAGCAGAACCGGGCCCATCACTTCGGGTTCGCCCATCACCTGGACGTGGAGACCGAGACGCACCAGGAGCTCACCCTTCCCGTGGCGGCGGCCTTCGAGGCGATGAAGGCATTTTGGGAGGTCGCCCGACGCGATCCCGGCGTGGACGTTGGTGAGTTTTTCGACTGCGCGCTGAGGGCGTGCTCGCGCCTCAGCGGCGCGCCGGCGGCAGCGGGAGCGATCGCGTAGCTCGTCGCCCGTTCAAGCCCTCGCTGCATGGTGAGAACCCGGCGCTGTCGGGGAATCCGGGTTGATCAGCCCAGGTTTCGCACAGAGGCAGAGCGGCAGTTCGTTCAAGCGGCGGGCTTTCCGAGGCAGTGGGCTGGGAAGCATCCGAACGTGGCCAGCTTCGAGGACCACCGACCGCTCGCAACCGATGACCGTGGCAACACCTTGCTCTCGTTCACGTGGGGAGACGAGGTAACGCCGCCGGGAGATGCGCCACTGCCGGCGGCGCTCGTCGCCCTCTGGTGTGCTGGCCGGGTTCTCATGGTCCTCGATCGATACCGTCAGTCCTGGGAACTTCCTGGCGGGCATATCGAGCAAGGCGAATCGCCTCGTCAGGCAGCTCTGCGTGAACTGTTGGAGGAGAGCGGGCAGGAGCCTGACGGACCGATGCGGTTCGTCGGCTACGCGAAATGTGTACTGACACCCGACCAGCGAGTCGAATACCTGGCCGTGTTCGCAGGTCACTGTGCCGGAGCCCGCGACTTTCAGGCCAACGAGGAGACCGCGGCCATTCACTGGTGGGATCTTCTCGAAGCACTCCCAGGGCATGTTCAGCTCCTGGACACCTATCTCGCCGAGCTCACGCGCTTGCCCAGCCGATCGCCCCACTCGGGCTGAGTGGGCGACGCTATCGAGAGCCGGGAAAGTCCCGATCTGGCGGGCGGTCATTGAACGCGGAACGTGGCGAGCGCGCCGGCAGCTTCGGGCTCGGTGGTGGTGAGCATGCCCCTCGCCCGGCGCCGTACGACGCGGCCGATGCGGGCGGGGTCGACCGGCTCGCGAGGCGCGGCGACGCGCGGGGCGAATGGTCGCCGGGTACTCCGCCACCCCGATCCGGTGACTCCGAGATCTGTCGGGTACCTGTGCGGGGGAGCCGTTCCTGTCACCCTGGAAGCCAGGGGATTCCTGGCCGGCCCTGGCAGACCGGGCGGGATCGGAGGGGGCAACTGATGGCAGGCTTTCTGGGGGACTTACCGACCTTCTGGGCCTTCGCGGTCGTCTGGGTCGGCGCTTTCGCGGCATTCATGGCGTATTCGCTGGTCCGCCTCCGCTACGTGCTCCGGCGTGACCGGCAGGCCATCGGACGCTTCTTCGAAACCGGGGCCGCCACGCCCGTGCTCGCCATGTACCACCTTGAGGGAGAGCGGGCGGCGACACAGGCCGGGATCCTGCTGCTGTCCCCCGGGCACCGCCCCTCCGGCGGCCGACGCCGGAAGGTACGGGACACACGACCGGAATCGGACCCCCTGCTGGCGGCACTCCAAGCGGCCGTTCAGGACGCCGGAGGGAGCGGCTCCGTGGAGGAGGTGAGGGCATCACCCCGCTTCCCGGCCTTCAGCGCCCAACTGCGGCAGGCAGCGCGGCGCGACCTCCCCGCACGTCGGACGCGCGACGTGCCCGGCGGGAGGGAAGCGTGGGCCGCGGTGTTCGGTCTTTTCGCCGTCCTCGTGTACGGCATCGGGTTCTACGTCCGTCAGCCGGACGCGAACGGGCTCTGGTTCGTGATCGCCCTGGCCGTGCATGTGCCGGCGGCGGTCTGGATCGCCATCGCTGACGAGAGGACGGGACAGAATCAGTGGCCCGAGTTCGAGGCGCTGTGCGAGCGCTGCGTCACCCGGGCGCAGGTACGCGTCCCTCGGGCGGAGCGGGCTGCCGGTACGGACCGTGCCCCTACCACCGGCTGGGCCAACGACGGCGGCGTCGGCGCGTCCAGTTCATGCGGAGGCGGCTGCGGTGGCGGCTGCGGTGGCGGGGTATGAGCCGGCCGCGGCGTACCCTCGGTACCTGGCGGGCGCGGTTCTGGGCGCAGCTCGCGGTGCCTTCCGGCGGTGCAGGAGAGACAGGTGCCGGCGTCGTCGAAGAAATCCTGACCGCCGGCGCGGCCCCCGTCCCCGCGCTATCCGAGGGGTCAGGTCACGGGGTTCTCCAGCAGGGTGACCCGGTTGCCGTCCGGGTCTTCCAGGGCAGCGAACCGGGTGCGCGTACCGCCGGCCCGCACCGGCCCCGCGGCCAAACCGCGTTCCTCGAGCTGTGCAAGCGCCTCATCCAGGTCAGGAACCTCCAGATTGAGGAGCGCCGAACCAGAACGCTCGGCGTCCTCGAAGACCGAGAGCCAGCCCCCTGCCGTGAGATGCCAGTCCGCCAGCGACGGCATCGGCCGGGTGTCCGCCGGGCGTCCCAGCAACCGTTCGTACCAGACCACCGCGGTCTCAACGTTCCCCACCGGCGCAACCATCAACACGCGGGCAATATCCATGAACGCCATCCTTTTTTCGGACCACAGTTCCGTGTCGCTTCTCCAGACTGCTTGAGTCAACAGAACTCATCGCACGTTGCCGAACACACACTTGGCTTGTCGTTTATCGTCCGGTTGCCGGCGGTGTCGCGAGCGATGACTGAATTCTGCTCAGCCATCGACGGCAGAGCTCAGTCGTCACCGGCTCGAAGGCTTCGGGCGTGGAAGTCTCGAAGAGGAACTGTGTCAGCAGGTCTTCGTGGCCGTCTTCGATGTGCGGGCCGTCGACGAAGTGCACCGTCTGGGCCCAGGTCGTGAGCTCGTCGAGTCCCGCCTGGCCGTCGGCGGCCTTCTCCAGTACGACTGTGATTGCGGCGCGGTCAACGAGGGCGGTGGCTTTCCGTTCGTATCCACGCCATCCGTCTTCCTGGAGAGCGTGGATACATCCGTGAGCGGCCTCTGTAGCCGCGTTGGGCGTGCGGAGGTCCGTACCCGGAAGGCGGCACGGACCCTCCGCGTG
Source organism: Streptomyces sp. NPDC088147 (assembly GCF_044741565.1). Classification (NCBI taxonomy): domain Bacteria; kingdom Bacillati; phylum Actinomycetota; class Actinomycetes; order Kitasatosporales; family Streptomycetaceae; genus Streptomyces; species Streptomyces sp. NPDC088147. The sequence goes on from NZ_JBIUSY010000015.1 coordinate 39,767, forward strand.
GTCGCTGTCCTCAGGTGCTGTCGTGCTCCATGGCGTACAGCTCGTAGGGGATGGCGGCTCCGTCGTCGCTGTGGCGGTCGGACGTGCCGACGTGGGTGAATCCGGCTTTGACCAGGACGCGGCCGGAGGCTGGGTTGTCGGGGTGGTGCATGGCCTCCAGCCGGTGGAGGCCGGCGGTGGTGAAGGCGAGGTGGACGACCTGGCCGGCGGCGTGGGTGGCGTAGCCGTGGCCCCAGCTGTCCTCCCTGAGGATGTAGCTGATGGTGGCCATGGACGGGGTTCGTCGCCGCAGGGCGATCAGGCCGATCAGGCCGGCTTCGTTGAGGATGCCCCAGCTCCACTGCGCGCGGGGGGTTTCGGTTGCTCGGGCGAGGGCGGTGCGGATCTTCTCGTGGGCCTGGTCGAGGGTGAGGGGTTTGCCGGTGGTGTGCCGGATGGAGGCCCCGCTGTAGATGCGGGTGAGGGCTGGTGCGTCGTCGGGGCCCAGGGCGCGCAGGGTCACCATGCGGTGATCAGCTCCTTCGTGGTGGATCGGTCGGCAGGATCGGGGGCCGGGCGCGCGGCCGCCGGTGGCCTGGCCGCGTCGGTGAGACCGGAGAGTGCTTGTAGGCGGTTTCGGAGAGCGGTCCGGAATGTTGACCGTAGGTTCTCGGCGAAAGGCAGGTGCAGTGGACATCACGGTGCGGTGGATCAAGACGTCCTGGACGAAGCAGTCTCGGGGCGGGAAGAGCCGCTGCCCGCAGGAACGCGGCGCCGGTCGGCTTCTCGTTGCCTCAGGTGCCCGCTGGGTTTGCCCACTTCGTTCGGCTGCTTCCCGGGCAGTGGGTCCGCCGGCAGTTGAACTACCGGTTCACCGGCGCTCTGGGAATCCGCGGGGGGTCGTGCTGGCTCGGCACGTTCAACATCGCTTATGGCCCCGTCGACCGGGATGTCTTCCTGTCGGAGCCGACTGTGATCGTCGATGAGTGCGGGCCAGTTCGACAGAGCAGGCGGACTGGGCTCAGACGGCTGCTTGTTCCGCTTGGGCGCGGGTGGTGGCTTAGGCGGTAGGTGCCGGTGTCGGTGATGTTGCCGCCGAAGGTGAAGCGGTCGACGACGGCCGAGCAGAGGCGAGGGTCTGTGAAGGTCTTGGTCCGGCCCGAGAAGGACTCGTTAGAGCCGATGGTGACGCTGTTCTTCTCCTCGCGCCCGGTCAGGATCTGGAAGAGGAGTTCGGCCCCGCGAGCTCAGCACGATGATCGATCGGTGGGACCGGGAGGACGACGCCCGCCGGTCCGGTCCCGTCCTGGCACGATCGGCGAGTACGTCGCGGCCGAGCAGCCGCTGCCGGAGGAGCCCTTCGAGACGGGCCGGCTCTTCACCCCGCGGGTCACCTCGTGCCCTGGGCAGACGGGCGGCCGACTCCTGCGCGATCAGCTCCCCCACGTCCTCCTCGGCGACCACCACGTCGGCGACGGCGGCGAGGAGAGCGGCGGGCGCTTCGGCAGCGCGCACTGCGCCACCGACAACTCCCCGGGCCGGCCGGGCCGGGGTGGCGGTCGAGGCGCACCGCGGTCTGCTCGGCCAGGACGCGAACTCCCCGGCGGGAGAGAGCGGACGGGCCCTGGACGGCGGTGCAAGCGACGGTCTCAGCCGTCGGGCCGGCCGCGTCCAAGACCGTGGCCACCGGCCGGCGGCCCCGCCGTCACGTGACGGCGGGGGCTTCCCCGGCGAATAGCTGCTGCTCGACCTTCCGGGCCGGCGGCTTCAGCTCCAGGACCTCGCGGGCGCGGATCGCCGGCGCGCTCGCGCAGTTGCCGGACAGGCTCCGGGCTGGTGGATCGGCCCTTCCGTCGCGCGCGACAGCGCCGACACCGCTGGGACGTCTCAGGGGTGCAAGGCCCTCACGCCGTCCGGGACCGTTCCAGCAGTTCCACGACCTCCCCGTGAGGGAGGCCGGGCTCCCGCCAGCCACGGGCCCAGTCCAGCGCGCTGCCCCCGGCGCCATCGTGCTTCTTCAGCTCAGGGTCGGCGCCATGGGACAGCAGCATCCTCACCATGGCGGTATTGGCATTGGCATGGGCCGCCGCAGCCGCCAGCGGGAGCCCGTCTGCGAGGGCCATGGGACGCCAGATTCGGCGACGCTCCAGCCGCCAAGAGCCCCAACTCGGCCTTGCTCTGCCGCCTCGCACAGACGTCGGGGAGTTTCTTGCGCTGCCCGTCGTCCGGTAGTCCAGCGCGGTCACGCAGGGCAGCGTCAGCCGGCGTCGGCGTCGGCCGTGGTGCCTGGTCAGTTGGGGCCTCGGAGTGTTCGGGGCACAGGAACAGCAGCCAGTCCGGTGCACCGCCGCTCCTCGTCTCCGGGCCCTGCCGGAGCACGGGCGCCGTGCCCCCGTAGCGCAGCGTTCTCGCCCAGGGCGATGGCCGTCACCAGTCAGTCCTTTTGTCCATGATCGCGGCGCACATGAGGTTCTCGGGGTGCTTGTGGCAGGCGACCAGTGGGTTGACGGATTGGCTGAAGTCCGTGATCCATAAGTGCTCCGGCTTGCTCGGTGTGGCCTCCGCGAAGAAGGACTTCTTGCCGTCGCCGACCACCACCTCGCCGGTATGCCCGTTCGCCTCCTGGTAGCGGGCCTTGATGCGCCACTCGCACGACTTGTCGAGCACCAGTGCCTCCACTCTCAGGCCGCCGGGCTCCAGTCCACCTCCGAGATCGATCTTTTTGCGGGCGAAGTAGGGTTCGCCCACGTCGTTTCCCTCGTCGGTGATGATCGGCTCGGCGCCGTCGTCGGTGAGGTCGAACCGGACACCCGCGTAAACCTGCTCGCCCTGCGGCGGGTACGCCACCACCGTCTTTGCGGTGGGTGCGTGGCACGAGACGTCGACGGGCTTCATCCCGACGATCGACAGCTGGGACGTGCGCTCGCTCAGGAGGTTCATCGTGAACATCGTGGCGTCCGACGGATGGAACTCCTGGGGGTCGTAGTCGGGCGGCGGCGGACCGGTCAGCTTCAGCGTCGTCGGAAAGCGCACAATGCGACCGCCGAGAGGACGCAGGAACTCCCAGGCGTCCTCGGAGAAATCGCCCCCCTTGGCGATCGACTCCAGTCGCCGTACCTCCGCGGGAGACAGTGTGCGGTCGAGAACGATCTTCCAGAGACTGGGCGCGGGGGCGTACGCGATTCCGGCCGTGAACGGTGGCTTCTGCTCGTCCAGCCGGTCGCCCTCGTTCTGCTCGGCCCGGACTCTCTGCGGCGTGGTGAACAGGTCGAGTCCGAAGCTCAGCAGGTAAGCGGCGCCCGCGAGGAGAACCGCGGTGACCGCGACTGCGGCGGTGTACACGAGGAGTGTGCGCCGTCCGCCGCCGAGTCCTTCCGTACCGGGCAGGAAGTGGGCGAGCGCTCGGCGTATGAGCGACCGCTGGGCGCCGCGGGAAGCCGGCACCGGTGGGCCGGGCCGTCCCGCCGTTGGCTCGGGCGTCTCGTCCGTGCTCGGGGGCAACGACGACATGTGCACTTCCTTGCGGCGGCGGCTGCGGTCACGGCCGTGAGAGCCGGAGCAGGCCCTCACGGATGGCGTCAGTTTTCAGTACCCGAAGGGAAGTTACAATCGAAACCGCCCATACAGGCAGCTGCTGATCACGGCCGGGCGTTGCGCTGAGCTGAGCTGAGAGGGCCTCGCGCAACTCCTCCCACAGGATGCACGGCGGCGCATCCGTATCCGGAAGGTGGATCTTTGCGGAGACTGCGGCCTGGGAGGGCGTACATGGGCTGACCCGCGACGGCTCGGGGCCAGGTGGGCCGGGCGTCCTGACGTTGGCCGGCCCCTGTTAGGTCTTGCTCCGCACCCGCCGGCGCCGGCCTGGCGGCCGTCCGGACCGGCGGGCCGGGGCGACGTCACGCAGGGACGCCGAGCGGCGGGTGCTCGAGCACGCGGGGCTTGTACTCGACCAGTTGGATGCGGCCGTCGAAGGTGCGGTGCTCGATCATCTGGAGGGCAACGTCCGGATAGCCGTCGTAGATGCGTTCTTCGCCCGTGGCGCCGGTGATCACCGGGAACATCACGACCCGGAAGCGGTCGACGAGTCCGGCTCGTAGCAGGGACCGGCACAGGCTGAGGCTGCCGATTGTGCTGAGGAGCCCCGAGCCACTCGACTTCATGGCGCGGACCGCCTCGACGGCGTCGTCGCGGACGAGCGTGGAGTTGGCCCACGTCAGCGGCTCCTCGAGTGAGGAGGAGAACACCACCTTGGAAGCTTGCGTGAGCTCGTCGACGGACGCCTCTTCTTCGGGCCTGAACTCGTCCTGGCCTTTCGGGACCTCGCCTGCGGCGAAGCCCGACATCAGGCGGTAGGTGTTCGTTCCCATCAGGTAGGTGGCCTGGGGCTGCTCGCCGAGCCATGAGAGGTACTCCGGGCCTTCGAGGCCCCAGAACCCGGGCCATCCCTCTCCTGATGCGTGGCCGTCGAGGGAGGTGATGAAGTCGACGAGAAGCTCCGACATGGCGGTGTCCTTTCCTGGGGTGTCACGGGCTTGGACTGGCCGGGAGCCGCAAACTCATCGGCCGCGCTGTGGAGTAACGAGAAACCCGTGACGCTGCAGCCGATCAGATCGGCGGAGCGCCACCCGCGAACGGCCCCGGGCCAACCGTCACGCTCAGCCGGGCCGAGTACGACGCTCACGGGCCAACTGAAGCGCCCGGCCACAACAACTGGTCCGGGCTCGTGGGCTGTCCGGGCGGTTACAGGTCGAACTCCAGGTGCTCGATGTCCGTGAAACGGATCTCCTCCAGGGCGCCGGCGCGGCGGCCGCCGTCCTGGAAGTAGGTCTCCTTGAGCGCTTCGGCCGCGATCTCCTTGAGTTCACGGTCGCCGGCGCCGGCCTCCTGGGCCTCGAAGAGGCGGGCGGCGTGGCGGGGCGGCAGGGCGACGGTCAGGTGCCGGATCCGGTCCTCGTCCGTCGATCCGATCGGCGCGATGTAGCCGAGCCGGGCCCGGGTGTCGATGACGATGCCGCCGGTCGTGGCCGCCGTCTCGCGGGCCTTCGCCCGGATCCGCGGCTGCCACCGCTTCCCGACCTCGGCCTCCAGCCGGGCGGCGAGGTCCGGGCGGGGCTTCTTGATCTGGTCCTTCACGTACCGCTCGACGGTGCGCTGGGAGACCCGCAGCATCTGGGCGACCGCCCTGGTGCCCTTGAACTGCTTGACCAGGTAGCGCATCTGCGCGCCCGCCGACTTCGGTACCGGGCGGGTGAACGCCTTCCGCACGGCCTGGTCCAGGCCGTCCCCGAACATGCTCATCGCCTGCTACTCCCCGTTGTCCTGGGCGGTGACGGTGCCGTCCTTGATGTACCGGGCGAGGTTGAGCTCCGGGGCCTCGAACTGTTCCCTGACGCCCTCGCCCCACAGGACGCTCTGTGTGCCCTCCCATTTCACCAGGCCCGGGTTGACCCCGAGCCTGAAGCCGCCCGGCAGCGGCCTGCCCTCCCGGTAGGGCAGGACATCCAGCGGGGATTCGCCGTCGGCCGCGTACACGACGCAGTCGGAGAGGATCGCGACCGGGTACTGCCCGGTGAACGCCGCGTGCTTGACGATCTTGCGGTGGAAGTTGATGCGGGTGCGGGAGATGACGGCGGCGCGGATGTCGGGCCGCCAGGTCGGGCGGGACAGTGCCCGCCACGGCTCGCCGGGCCGCCAGCCCTCGCCCCGGGGCCGCTCGCGCAGCTTTCCCAGGCCGCCCTTCACCGTCGCCTTGACGGCGGACACCACGATGGCCAGCTCCGGGTCACGGGCGCGGTAGCCGTCCATCGCCGCCAGGAAGTTCTCCGGCGGCAGGTCCGCGTCGACACCGAGGTCGGCCATCGTGGCGAGGTAGGCGTCGCGCAGCCGGTTGTACCAGCCGTCCAGGTAGCGGCCGTTCTCGTACCGGACGTGCGCCTCCAGCGGGCGTACCTCGTAGCCCAGTTCCTGGGCGTAGGCGACGGTCGGTGTCGCGTACCAGGCCGGGCCCTCGGGGCGGTCGCCCTTCGGCGTGAACGGGCTGGGCAGCAGCGCGGCGTCCAGCTCCACCCACTCCTTGCCGGTCTTCACGCGGGAGAGGTCGACGTGGCTGAGGTCGACCAGCCACGAGCCGGGCAGCTTCGGGTCGAACGCCGGGTTCCTGACGTGCGTCGGCGCGCCGAGGCCGACGGTCAGTCCGTTCGCTCCGGCGGCGAAGGCCATGTTGACGTCGAGGCCGACCAGGTTGCGGCGCAGGCATTCGGCGTCGGTGAGCGGCCGGGCCCAGTCGTACGCCTCCTCGAACAGCTTCTCGCCGGGGCCTCGGACGTGGAAGCGGGGCAGGTCGGCGAGGACGGGGTGGCCGTCGGGGGCCTCGCACGGTGCACAGTCCACCGGGTCCTTGCCGAGCGAGCCGGGGTTGTGCTGGGAGCGGCGTCTGCCCGTCTCGTCCGGCTCGGAGGCGCGGGTCGGCGGGTGCAGGGCGGTCATCAGTTCCAGGCCGGTGACGGCGGTGGAGCCGCGCGGCGTCATCACCCGCGAGGCGTACACGCCCAGGACGCGGGCGAGTTCGGCCGGCGGGAGCTGTCCGGCGTCGCCCCAGTGCCGGGTGTCGAGCGCGTTCCAGGCCGGGATGCACAGCTGGACGCAGGCACGCTCCGAACCCTGCGCGGGGCGGTAGATCCGCGCCCACGGCCCGAAGCCCCTCTTGGTGAGCCGCCAGTCGGCACGGGTCAGCTGCTTGACGACCTTGTGGCCCTCCGGGATCCGCCCGGCGGTCCGCTCCTCCTCGCCGAGGGCGGCGGGCAGGCCGTAGCGCTTCAGGGCCGGCTCGGTGAGCACGAGCAGCGGGTCGGCCGGCTTGCCCGGACCGGACAGTTTCGGCTGCCCGAGCTTCGCCTCCTCGAGGGTCCAGTCCACCAGGGCCGGCAGGCTTTTGGCGGGCACGTCCAGGACCAGGCCGCCGGTGCAGTACGCCAGCGTCTTCCCGTCGGTGTCGACGTCGATGACCGCCAGCGGACCGTTGTCGAACCGCGGGCCGCCGGTGGCCGACGGGGCGGCGGGCGGCGCTTTCCGCGCGCCGGGAAGCGGCGCGGGCGCCGGGGCGGCGGCAGGGGCGGGACTGGTCCGGGTGTTCTCGGAGACGGTCATGTCCGCCGCCTCGGGTGCCGGGCCCGCGGACGGAGCCGGCGCTTCCGCCGGGGCGGGCGTGCCGGTGGACGTGGCCGCCGGCGCGGCGTCCTGGACGGGTACGGTCGCGTCGGCCCTGGGGGGCACGGTCGCGTCGGCCGGGGCGGGGTAGAGCTCCGCGAGCTGCTTGAGCAGCCGGGCGTAGGCGTCCCGCTCCGGCGGGCGGGGCTCGGTCTTGCCGGACTCCCAGCCGGACACGGTGGCCCGCCGCACCTTCAGCGCGGTGGCCACCTCGTCGATCGTGAGCCCGTGCGCAGCACGCAGCCGCTTGCGTTCCGCCGGTGGCGGGAGCGGGGAGCGGGACGCGACCAGTGCGTCGACCGCGTCGAACAACTCGGACATGGAACACCTCCTGACCAACACTCTCCCTCATGAAACGTGCGTGTCGCGTACGTTCGCCGTACGGACAGCGCACAACGTGCGTTCGGGGAGTGCGACGACATGTCAAACGGTGTGCGGGCAACCGGGTTCGCGGTCCGGCTGACGGGCGTGCGTGCGGTACTTCCCGGGCCGGTTTCCGCCGGACCCGTGGCGGGCGCCGGCTCCCGGTCCCTGTCGTGATCAGCAGGGGCTTGCGGCCGTAGAGGTCGGAGAGGCGGCCGTGGAGCGGGACGGTGACGGTGACGGTGACGGTGACGGTCAAGGGTGAGCAGGTAGGCCGTCACGGTCCAGGTGCGGAGGTTCTGGCCGCCGAGATCCTCGGTGATCCGGGGCAGGGCGGTGCCGGCGATCGTCCGGCCGGGCATCGCGAGGAACATGCCGCCGAGGACGGCGGTCAGGAGGAGTCCGCCGCGGGACCGAGGTTCCGACCACACACGTAAGACCGTACAGGTGGATCCTTACATGTCAAGTCGGAGGTATTCTGCGTGCATGTCCCTTCGGATCGCCCTGCTCGGAACGCTCGCCTACCACGGCCCGGCGTCCGGATACGAACTCGCCAAACGCTTCGACGCCTCGGTCAATCTCGTATGGCAGGCCAAGCACAGCCAGATCTATCCCGAGCTGGCCAAAATGGTGCGGACCGGGGCCGTCACCGTCCAGGACGGCGGCGGCGGACGCGGCCGCAAGCTGTACACCGTCACCGACTCGGGCCGCGACGAGATCTCCCGGTGGGCCACCGGCGAGGACCCCTACCGCAGCGTCCGCAACGAATCCGCCCTGCGCGGTTTCCTCGTCCGCCTCCTGCCGCCGGGGGAAGCGGCGGCCGTGATGCGCGCCGAAGAGGCACGGCACACCGCGGTACTGGCCGGACTGCCCAAGCTGCGGGAGGACGTGCACGCCCGCACGGCGCCCGGCAGCCCGCCCTTCGGGGACTACGCCCTGGACCTGGGCCTGCGCACCACCCGGATGCTGCGGGAATGGGCGGCCGACACCGCCGAGGACCTCGAGAAGCACGCCGCCGGACGGACGCCCTGAACGCACCGGCCCGGAACGTTGCCGCCCGCACGGGCCGGGCCCGGTCATGGCGAAGACCTCCGTGTGGTGGAGCGCACCACACGGAGGTCTTCGTGTCCCCGCCGCGATGCCCGGCCGACGGTCGAACGGCGGTCCGCGCCGCGGCGGACGGGCGGGCTTCAGATGGGCTGGGCGGTGGGCATGATGGTGATCTCGGTGAGATTGACATGGCGCGGGACGGCGGCCATGAAGGCGACGGTCTCCGCGATGTCGGCGGACCGCAGGCAGTCGATGTCGTGGATGAGATCGGCCATCAGCCTGGAGGCGTCGGGGTCGGTGACGTGGTCGGGGAGTTCGGTGTCGACCATGCCGGGCTCGATGGTGGCGACCCGGACCATCTTGGGACCGAGTTCGACGCGGAGCAGCCGGGTGAGGTGGCTGATGTAGGCCTTGGTGCCCGAGTAGATGGAGAACTTCGCCAGGATGCGGGTGGCCGCGATGGACGAGGTGTTGATCAGGTCGGCGGGCCTGCCCTGGGCGGCGGAGTCCGTCAGGTGCGGGAGGAACGCGGCGATGACGTTCATCAGGCCGGTGATGTTGAGGTCGATCTGGCGCTGCCAGTCGTCGACCTTGAGCTCCTCGATGCCGGAGATGAGCTGGACGCCGGCGTTGTTGAACACGAGGTCGGCCTTGCCGAAGCGGGCGGCGACCTCGTCGGCGGCGCTCTGGACGGCGGCGCGGTCGGTGACGTCGACGGCCAGGGCGAGCGCGGTGCCGCCGGCGGCCTCGATGTCCTTGACCACGCTGTCGAGGCGCTCCTTGCGGCGGGCCAGTACGACCACGGTGGCGCCGAGTTCGGCGAGGCGTCCGGCGGTGACGGAGCCCATGCCGCTGGAGGCGCCGGAGACGACGGCGACACGGCCGGCCAGGGGGGTACCGGTGAGCAGAGCAGCAGACATCGGAAATCCTCAATCTCTTTGATCGGAAGGCTCGGAAAGACCCCGGAAGGTCCGGAACTGGACGGTCCGGAACTGGACGGTCCGGAAGGCGGGACCGGTGCCGTGTCCGGCCGGGCCGGGGCCTCCTGCCCGGCCGGACTGCCCGCGGGGCCGCGGGGCGCTCCCGGACGCGGGGCGCTCCCGGATGCGGGCGCCCGGCGGTGTGTCAGGCGGCGTCGTCGTGTGCGGTGGCGGCGGACTTCTCGCGCCACGGGGCGAGATCGTCCCGCACCTGCTGGTACTTGACCTCGAGCCGCTCGAGAGTGTCGCGCCCGAGGTAGAGGTGCGTGGGCGGCTTCTCGGCGGAGGCGGCCTCCACGATCAGGGCGGCGCCCTTGACGGGGTTGCCGAGCTGGGCGTGGTTGGCCCGGTCGATCCAGTCCAGCGTCACGTGCGCGGGGGTGTCGTCGTAGTCGGCGATACGGTTCGCGGCCACCGAGAGCGAGCTGGCGTCGAGGAAGTCGGTGCGGAAGACGCCCGGTTCGACGACCATCGACTGGATCCCGAACGGGGCCATCTCCGCGGACAGCGCCTCGCTGATGCCGGCGACGGCGAACTTCGACGCGCTGTACAGGCTGACGCCGGGCTCGCCCTCGAAGCCCGAGCGGGAGCCGATGTGCACGAGCCTGCCCGAGCCCTGCTTGCGCATGACGGGCAGCACGGCGCGGGTGACGTTGATCAGACCGAAGACGTTGAGGTCGAACAGTGACCTGGCCTCCGCGTCGGTGATCTCCTCCAGCGCCCCGAGCAGGCCGCGGCCGGCGTTGTTCACCAGGACGTCGATGCCGCCGAACCGGTCCACGGCGGCCTCGACCGCCCGCGGGATGCTGTCGTTGTCCGTGACGTCCAGGGCGACCGCGAGGACCCGGCCGGAGTTCTTCAGATCGTCCGGCACCCGCTCCGGGTTCCGTACGGCGACCACGACATCGTTACCGCCCGCCAGGGCGGCGCGGGCGATTTCCGCGCCGATTCCGCGGGAAGCGCCGGTGACAAACCACGTAGCCATGGGAAAACCTCTTTCGTCGTTTCCCCTTCTCGGGGATTTCCTGTTGACGTATTCGAGTCTGCCCGTCGGGTACGGCGCCATGAAGGCTGTGCTTTTCCTGGGAGTCCCACACCCAGGAAGACGAGGCGTGTGCCGTGTGCCGTGTGCCGTGTGCCGCCGGGCGAAGCAGCGCGGGCCGCGCGGCGGATTCCGCGGACCGCCGCCCGGCAGTCGCGGCGGGAGCAGCGGGAGCCGGGCCTTTTAGGAAGATCCGGGCCTTGGGGCGGTGGGACCGCGCCTCCCGGCGCCCTGGGAGGGGTCCGGTCCGCCGAGGGTGTGCCGCGCGGGCGGGGGGATCCCGAGGCCCGGGGCCGGCCGGAAAAGCGGCCCGGAGAAAAGGCGCGGCGCCAGGTTTCCGGTCCGCCGGCCGCCGGGCGGGAAATTGCGGCGGATTCCCGGACCGAATTCCGGGCGCCGTCAGGGGAAATGTGCGGCAGCGGTTCGGTTCGGGTCAGGGTCTCCTGGCTCAGGTGCCCTGAGCGGGACTGTTTCTTTTTCTGTTTCCGTACTAATAAGGTACGTCGGCCGCGCTGATGGAGCCCAGCAGGGCCAGGCCGTCCGCGGAGGGGGAATCCGGTTCTGCCTGGAGGATGACGAGTTGCTGTCCCGGAGCGCTGCGGATGCTGAGGGCCTCGTGGCGCAGCTCCAGGTCTCCCACGGCGGAGTGGTACATCCGCTTGACCTCGTAGGGCGGGACGCGTGTGTACTGGCGGGCCCACAGGGAGCGGAACTCGGAGCTGCGCACCGACAGTTCGCCGACGAGCTGGAGGACGCGGGGATCCTCGGGGGCGCTCGCGGCGGTCTGCTGGAGGTCGGCGACCGCGCGGCGCTTGGCCCGCTCCGCGTTCCGGTAGAAGGTCTTCGCCGCGGGGTCCAGGAAGAGCATGCGCAGCACGTTGTCGTGCTGCGCGAAGTCACGGTAGAGGGCGTCGGCCAGCGCGTTGGTGGCCAGCAGGTCCTGGGCGTGCCCGATGATGAAGGCCGGCGTCCTGGTCCAGCCCTCGATCAGCTGCCGCAGGTGCGGGCGGACCCGTTCGGTCCGGGAGGGCGACTTCGTGCGGCGGGCTGCTGGCCGGGCCAGCCGGAAGAGTTCCCGCTTGTCCTCGTCACCGAGCCGCAGCACGCGGGCCATGGCCTCCAGTACCCGGACCGAGGGGCTGAGATCACGGCCCTGTTCGAGCCGGCTGTAGTAGCTCAGGCTGACACCGGCGAGCGCCGCGACCTCGTCGCGCCGCAGGCCGGGCACCCTTCGGCGGCCGGCGCTGGGCAGTCCCGCCTCCGCGGGGCTGAGGCGTTCCCTGCGGGTACGGAGGAACTGACCCAGCCCGTCGACCGAGTCGGGTCGCGTGTCGTTGTCCATGCTGTCGAGGCTAGGCGCGAAACGCCCGGAAACGGGTCGGCCGACGGTGGGTGCGTTACACCCAGGATCACGGGTCCACGGGCGGCTCGGGGAGGTGACGGACGGGGGGAATCCTGACGGGGGAAGCCTTTCCGCGGACCGGTGGCGCGCAGCGGGCCGCGCGGTGCGGGAAAGCCCGTTGGTGAGGACAGGCAAGACACTCTGCGCGCAGGGCGTGCTACCTGGTGTCATAGTGCGTGACGGGCGGTTTCCGCAGGCCGGAAAGCGTCTAGGCTTGCCGCATGAGCAATGGGACACCTTTGGGTGATTTCCTCAGAGCCCGCCGGGAGGCCCTCAAGCCGCACGATGTCGGTCTGCCCGAATACGGGCGGCGCCGGGTGCCGGGACTGCGCAGAGAAGAAGTCGCGCTGCTCGCCGGAGTCAGCTCCGATTACTACATCAGGCTGGAACAGGGGCGTGAGAACAGTCCGTCCCCGCAGGTACTCGAGGCCGTGGCCCAGGCGCTGAAACTGGACGCGGAAACCGCCGACCATCTCAACCGCCTCTGCCTCACCGTCTCGCAGCGGCCGCGGGACCGGGGCGAGAGCGGGGTCAGCCGGAAACTGTTGCAGCTGATGGACGGATGGGAGCACACCCCGGCCTTCGTCGTCGGTCCCGCGCTCGACATCATGGCGGCCAACTCCCTTGCCACGGCCCTCCACAGCGGGTTCGCCCAGTTCGACAACCTCGCCCGCATGGTGTTCGTCGACCCGGCAGGGCGCGATTTCTACCAGGAATGGGAGCGGGCCGCGCACTCCTGTGTCGCCGAGATCAGGGCCGCCTACGGCCACGATCCCGCATCGGCCCGCATCGCCGACGTGGTGGCGGAACTGTCGGCCCACAGCGAGGAGTTCGCCGCGCTCTGGCAGACGCACGAGGTCAAGAGCAAGTCCCAGGAGGGGAAGCACCTGAAGCATCCTCAGGTCGGGGACCTGCACATCGAGTTCGCGGCGTTCACGGTCAACGGGGCGCCGCACCAGCAGCTGGTGGTCTATCAGGCCGAGCCGGCCGGCGCGACGGCGGCGGCCTTCGAGACGCTGAGGGCCATGGCCGCCGGGCCGGAGCAGAACGGGGCGGAGCAGGCCGGGGCGGCCGGACCCGTGGCCGGCCTCGCCGGGGACCAGTAGCGGCGGCGGCAGGAAACCCGTAGCGGCGCGCGTACGGACGGGCCCGGGTGGCCGGAGTCAGAGGCCGCCTGCGGCCGTGTTCCCGTCCGGGTCCGGGGCGGCGGAGCGGCGGGCCGGGGTGCGGCGCGCGTCTCCGGACCACCGGAGGAGGAAGCCCAGCGCGTCGCGGGACTTCGCGTCGTGCGCGGTGTAGGCGGCCAGCAGCTGGTCGGCGTGGGTGTCGACGGAGAGCTGCTGGACGTCCACGGTCAGGTCGCCGGCCGTGGGGTGGCGCAGGAGCTTGGTCAGCTGCCGGGCTCCGGCGACGTGGTAGCCGGCCCACCAGGTGCGGAAGTCCGCGGAGCGCTCGTTCAGCTCGGCGATCAGGGCGTTGAGGTCCGGGTCGCCGGGGTGCCGGCCGGACTCCATGCGCAGGACCGCGACGCACTCGCGGGCCACCGCCGGCCACTCGACGTACAGCGACCGGAAGGCGTCGTCGAGGAAGGTCAGGCGGATGATGTTGCGCCGGGCCGGGGGCAGCGCGCCGAAGTCGGTGAGCAGGGCGGCCGCCCCGCGGTTCCAGGCCAGGACGTCCATGCGCCGGTGGATGATCATCGCCGGGACGTCGTGCATGTCGTCCAGGAGCTGTCGCAGGCGCGGGGCCACGTCCGGCAGTCCCGGCGCGCGGGCGGCCCTGTGCGGGGAGATGTCGGCGAGGCCGAAGAGATAGGTGCGCTCGTCCGGCGTCATCTGCAGGGCGTCCGCCAGGGCGTCCAGGACGGCGCGGGAGACCCTGCGGGTGCGTCCCTGTTCGAGCCGGACGACGTAGTCGAAGCTCACATGGGCGAGTTGTGCCAGCTCTTCCCGGCGCAGCCCCGGCACGCGGCGCAGCCCGCCGTGGTGGGGCAGCCCGGCCCGGCGCGGGTCGAGGCCGGCACGCCGGGTACGCAGGAATTCGCCCAGCTCGTTGCCGTCGGCGGGTTCACGGCGGTGGTCCATAGCGCCAGTCTCCTCCGGGACGCGGCGGGGTGCCTGGTACCGCGCTCCATAGGCAGAGCCTTCTCTGGCACCGGGGGCGTGGCGGCGTGGAGGGTCGGGTGGGTGGCCACGACGGTCACCGGGTACCGCGGTCCCGTTTCCCCACCGAGCTGGAGCACCACCTCATGCGTACCGATGTGACGTTCGACAGTGCCGGTCTCACCCTTGCCGGACACCTCTACACGCCCGATGCCCCCGCTGCCGGGCCGCGTCCGGCGGTCGTCGTGTCGCACCCGATGACCGGGGTGAAGGAGCAGACCGCCGGCCTCTACGCCGCGCGGCTCGCCCGCGCGGGTTTCGTGGCCCTGGCCTTCGACGCGGCCCACTGGGGCGCGAGTGAGGGCCTGCCCCGTTTCCTGGAGGACCCCTCGCGGCGGGTCGAGGACATCAAGAACGCCGTCACCTTCCTCAGCGTCCGTGACGAGGCCGACCCCGGGCGGATCGGCGCGCTCGGGATCTGCGCCTCGGGCGGCTACGTCGTCCCGGCCGCCGCGACCGATCACCGGATCAGGGCCGTCGCGACCGTCAGCGCGGCCGACGAGGGGGCCTGGTTCCGCGACGGGCTCGGCGGCACCCAGACGCCCGGCGAGCTGGCGGCGATGCTGGACCTGTCCGCCGCGGCGCGCACCGACGAGGCCCGCGGCGGCGAGGTCCGCAGGCAGCAGATCCACCCCGGATCCGCGCCCGGGCGCGGCGAGGTGAAGAAGAGCCTCACCCGGCACATCCATCAGGGCTGGGAGTACTACCGCACCGAGCGGGCCCATCACCCGCGGACGGAGAACTGGTTCGCGCTGCGCAGCGTGGACCTGCTCACCCAGTTCGACGCGTTCGGGCTGATCGCGCTCATCGCGCCGCGCCCGCTGCTGATGATCGCCGGCACCGAGGCGGTCTCCGACTACTTCACCGTCGGGGCGGTCGAGAAGGCGCGTGAGCCCAAGGAACTGTTCTGGGTCGACGGCGCCGACCACGTCGACCTCTACGACAGGGACGAGTACGTCACCCCGGCCGTCGAGAAGCTCACCGGCTTCTTCACCGAGGGGCTCAAGGCGCCCGGGGCCGTGGCGGCCTGACACCGCGACGGGGCGGGTGCTCCCGTGCGGGCCGGCCCGCACGGGATCCCGCGCCAGGCCGCAGCCCATGGGGGCCTTCCCGGTGAAGCGTCAGCGGGAAGGTCCGCAAGGGGCGAACCACGCGGAGCGGCGCGGGAACCCGCGGCCGGGTGATGGGCCGGATCAGCGGGTTCCGGTGACCCGGTGCTCCTTCAGGGAGGCGCAGTTGGAGTTCTCCACCGAAACGTACACGTTGTCG
Organism: Streptomyces sp. NPDC088147; assembly: GCF_044741565.1. Taxonomy (NCBI): domain Bacteria; kingdom Bacillati; phylum Actinomycetota; class Actinomycetes; order Kitasatosporales; family Streptomycetaceae; genus Streptomyces; species Streptomyces sp. NPDC088147. Next base: position 55,220 of record NZ_JBIUSY010000015.1, read on the forward strand.
ATGCTGCCGCCCCAGCTCACGCAGTGGCCCTTGCCGTAGACGTAGGACGGGCCCGCGTACGACGTGTAGTTACCGGAGTCCCCGGCCCACTCGTCGCCGTCGGGGACGTAGATGTAGGCGGACATGTACTTGGCCGCGCCCGGGTTGGCGCGGATGGTCGCGACGCAGTTCTTGCCGTTCGAGGAGTTGTACGTCAGGTACACGGTGCCCAGTGAGCCGATGGGAGCCGAGTTCACGGTCTTGTAGGCGCTGCCGCAGACGCCCTGCGGTGTGACGTTGGGTGCGGCGGAGGCGGTGGTGCTGAACGCGGTCGCGGCGCCCATCGCCAGCGCGGTCAACGCCCCGACGGTTGCCGCATTACGTGCGATTCCCATATTTCCCCCTTGTGTCCCCGGGAGTGGTTTGCTCCCACTTGATGTGACACGCGAGCGGCACGGATGGTTGTGCCCGTTGTCCGTCCCGGGCCGAAACCGGCAACGCGGCGCCGGAGCGAGGCTCCTGGATCCTTCCTACACCGAGTCCGGTACGAGACGTTCGGCCGTTGCGTCGTGTTCGTCGGATGGGGCCGCGGCGTCGCTGTCCTCCGTGGCGCTGCTGCCCGGAAGGAAGGAACTGAGCACGGTGGTCAGTACGAACACGCCCACGTTGCACCAGAGCACCGAAGACGTCACGGAGCTGAAGTGTCCGGTGCCGGCGCTCGCCCCCGCCCCGCCTTCCACTCCCGCGAAGTAGAGGGCGCCGAGGATCGCGACACCCGCGGCCGTGCTGAACTGGATGGCGGCGTTGAGCACCCCCGAGCCGGCGCCCGCGTCCTGCGGGGGCACATCGCCGAGGACCACGGCGGTCAGCACGGGCGTGGTCAGCCCCATGCCGCAGCCCATGACCAGCTCGGCACCGGCCAGTTGCAGCCAGGACAGCTCTCCGCTCCCGGCCGACCAGACCGCGAGCAGGGTCCACAGCGCGCCGCAGGCCATCAGGAGGGATCCGACGCGTACGCACAGCCGGCCCCGGCCCGTGCCGAACTTCCAGGCGATCTGGAAAGTGGCGGTGATACCGACCGGCCATGCCGCGGTGACCAGGGCGGTCTTCACGATGGACCAGCCCAGACCGGTCTGCAGGTGGTAGGTGAGGACGAGGAAGAACGAGGCGACACCGCTGAAGACCAGCAGCGTCACCGTCAGGCCCACCACGGTGGAGCGGTGCTTGAAGAGCGTCGGCGGGATCAGCGCGGAGCCGTCGCGCCGGTGCCGACGGCGCTGCTGCGCGGCGAACAGGACCAGCACCACGGCCGCGACGCCCATGAGGACGAACATCCAGCCGGGCCAGCCCTGTTCACGCCCCTGGATGAGGGGATAGAGGATTCCCAGGGAGGCGGTCGTCAGCAGCACCACACCGACGATGTCGAGCCGCAGCGCCTCGTCCGAACGGGACTCGGGCATGCTGCGGGCGGCCAGCACCAGGGCGAGCAGCCCGAGCGGCACGTTGATCAGGAAGATCGCACGCCAGCCGAGACCCAGGATGTCGAGTTCGGTCAGCATCCCGCCGAAGAGCGGCCCCCCGACACTGCCCAGGCTCAGGGCGGCCCCCAGCACGGCGAACGCCCGCGCCCACTCGTCCCGGTGGAACATCGTGACGATGACGGAGACCGCCTGCGGAACCATCAGAGCCGCCATGAACCCCTGCGCGAACCGTCCCGCCACCAGCACTTCGGGCACCATCGCGGTGCCGCACACGATGGAGGCCACGGTGAAGCCGGCCACCCCGGACATGAACAGCCGTTTGCGCCCGTAGATGTCGCCCAGCCGGCCGCCCGTGATCAGGAACAGGGCATAGGCCAGTGCGTAGCCGGCCAGTGTCCACTGGGCCGCGGTGAAACCGGCGCCCAGGTCCCGCTGGATGGTGGGGAGGACGACGGTGACGGCGTTCGCGTCCAGGTTGTCGAGGAACGAGGCCAGGGTGACCACGACCAGGGCGATCCACCGGTGCGGCGCCGGTGCGCGGTCGCCGGACTCCCCGGCAGGGCCGGAGAGGTCCTCCGGCCGGTCCGGGGTTTCCGGAGTCCGCGGTGATCGCGATTCAGAAGTGTTCTTTTCCATCACGGGGGGTTTCCTCACATCGCTTTTCCGAGGACGGCATCAAGTGCCCGGTCCATGTCGTCGTCCGACAGTTCACTCGCGGCCCGCAGCGCTTCCGCGGCCGTGCGCGCCCCGTCGGAGGAATCGGCCTGCGGCTGTGCGAGCTCCAGCAGTTGTGCCAGCAGCCCGCTCTGCAGAAGCTGCTCGGGGGTCACCCGCCCGAGCGCCCATTCGGCCGCCTTCGCCGGATCCTGCGGCGGCCCGGACTCCCCGGACGCCGTACCGAGGTCCAGGCGTACGTACAGGAACTCGGCGATGGCCCGCGAGGTCGGGTAGTCGAACGCCAGCGTGCTCGGCAGGGCCACCTCGGCGTACGCGGAGAGACGGTTGCGCAGTTCCACCGCCATCAGCGAGTCCCAGCCGAAGTCCCGCAGCGACTTGTCCGCGGGGACCGCGTCCGCGCCCCCCAGACCGAGTACGCCGGACACCTCCTGGCGGACCGAACGCAGCAGTGCGGCGACCTGGTCCTCCGCGGACAGCCCGGCCAGCCGGTCGTGGAACGACTCGGTCCGTGCGACGGCCTCCTGGGCCCGCCGCAGTCGCGGCCGTACCAACGCCCCGAAGAGCGGGGAGGCTTCGTCGCCGGAGCCGTACCGCAGGCCGGCCACATCGAGTTTGATCGGTATCAGCCGGGTCTCCGGGCGTCCCAGCGCGACGTCCAGCAGCCGCATTCCCTCCTGCGCGGACAGGGCCTGCGAGCCCCGCCTGCGCAGCCGGGCGAGCTCTGCCTCGCCCAGGCGGGCGGTCATACCGACGCCCGTCTGCTCCCACAGGCCCCAGGCCAGGCTCACCGCGGAGAGCCCGCGCTTGCGCCGGTACGCCGCGAGCGTGTCGAGGAACACGTTGGCCGCCGCGTAGTTGCTCTGTCCCGGCGCTCCGAGCGTGCCGGCCGCCGAGGAGAAGAGCACGAACGCGGCCAGGTCCAGCCCGGCCGTGAGCTCGTGCAGATGCAGCGCGCCCGAGACCTTGGGGGCGAGCACCCGCGTGAACCGCTCCGCGCTCTGGTTGCGTACGACGCCGTCGTCGAGCACGGCCGCCAGGTGGAAGACCCCGGTCAGCGGGTGCTCCGTACCGATCTCGGCCAGGACGTGCGCGACCTCCGCACGCTTCGACACGTCGCAGGCGAGCACACGGACGCTTTCGGCGCCCGCCTCGGTCAGTTCCGTCACGATGTCCTCGGTACCCGGCGCGTCGGGACCGCGGCGGGAGGTCAGGACCAGGTGCCGTGCACCGTGCTCCACGACCAGACGCCGGGCGACCAGCCTGCCGAGTTCGCCGGTGCCTCCGGTCAGCAGGACCGTGCCCGCACCGTCCAGGGCCTGCGGAACCGTGAGGACCAGCTTGCCCGTCGTACGGCCCTGGGCCATGATCCGGAAGGCGCTGGGAGCCTCCCGCACGTCGAACGCCGCGTACTGGAGCGGTGTGACGGCCCCCTGTCCCAGGAGGGCGACCAGTTCGCACAGCATTTCCTGGATGCGATCAGCACCGCTCTCGACCAGGTCGAAGGCGCGGTAGCGGACTCCGGGGTGCTCCGCGGCGACCTCATCGGCGTCCCGCACATCCGTCTTGCCCATCTCCAGGAACTGACCGCCCCTGGGCAGCAGCCGCAGCGACGCGTCGACGAACTCCCCGGTGAGGGCGTTGAGCACCACGTCGACACCGGCACCGTCCGTGGCTGCCAGCCACTTGTCCTCGAACTCGGTGTTCCGCGAGGACGCGATACGGCCGTCGGTCAGACCGAGCTGCCGGAGTGTGTCCCACTTGCCGGTGCTCGCCGTGCCGTAGACCTCGCAGCCCGCGTGGCGGGCGAGCTGCATGGCGGCCTGCCCCACACCGCCGGCCGCCGCGTGGACGAGAACCTTGTCCCCCGGCTTCAGCGTCCCGAGATCCGTGAAGGCGTAGTGCGCGGTGAGGTAGGCCAGCGGGACGGTCGCCGCCTCGACGAACGTGAGCGAGTCCGGAATGCGGACCATCCAGCGGGCGTCCACGCGCACCTCGGACCCGAAGGTGCCCACCGCCAGGCCCATCACCCGGTCGCCCACGCGCAGGTGGCCGACCCCGGGCCCGGTCTCCAGGACGACACCCGCACATTCCAGGCCCAGCTTCGGGGCATGCACCATGTCGAGTGCGTTGAGCACGTCACGGAAGTTCATCCCGGCGGCCCGCACGCCCACCCGGACCTCACCGTCGGCCAGCGGTTCGCTCCGGTCGACGGGCCGGAAGAAGAACGTGTCCAGCCTGCCCTTCTCCTGGATGTCCAGGTGCCAGGGCTGCTCCCCCGTTTCCGGGACGAGCGTGTCCGGCGAGCCGGTCTTCCGCACCCGCACCAGACGGGGGGCCAGCACGCCTTCCCCCCGGACGACCAGTTCGGGCTCGGTGTCCGTGGCGAGGACCCGGCGCAGCAGCTCCTCGTCCGGCAGGTCGGCACCGATGTCGACCAGCCGGAGTCCCCGTTCGGGGTGCTCGGCCCGAGCCACTCGGACCAGCCCCCACAGCGGCGCGTGCGCCAGGGACCCGATCGTGTCGACCGGGCCGGCCGAGACCGCCTCCCGGGTCACCCAGACGACATCGGTGCCCTCGGAACGAGGATCGTCCAGGAAGGTCTGCAGCCACTCCAGCACTCCGGTGACCACGCTCTGGGCTCGCAGGTCCACGGCCTCCCCGCCGTCACCGGACGCGTCCGGCGCGGTCAGGTCGACGATCACCGTACGGGGACGGCCCTCGCCGAACTCGGGAAGGGCGCCGGCGGGCGCGACGGCATCGGTCCCCAGCGTCTTCGCGACGATGCCGCCCGGTCCGATCACCAGCAGGCCATCGGACTCCTCCGAAGAGGACCGGGGCTCCTCGGGGAGCGTCTGCGGCTGGAACTCGACACGGTAGAGGTGCTCGGTGTCGTGGGTGCCGGCGTTCTTGAGCTGTGCGGCGCCGGCGCGCTTGAGTTCAAGGCCGACTGCGCTCGCCACGGGTTCCCCCGTGGCATCGGAGGCCAGGATCGTCGCAGTCGAATCGCCGGTGAGCTCGATACGGACCCGGAGTTCCCTGCCGCTGATGGCCGACAGCTCCACCCCCGACCACATGAACGGCAGCAGGACCCCGTCGGTGTCCTCCCCGTCGGCTCCGAGGCCCGTTGCCGCGAAGGCGTGAAGGGCCGCGTCGAGAAGCGCCGGATGGATCGCGAAACCGTCGGTATCGGAACTCGCCTCGTCCGGGAGCCGGACGAGGCCGTACGCCGTGCCGCCCTTGCGCCACAGCTCGGTGAGACCCTGGAACGTCGTTCCGTACTGCAGGCCTTGTGCGAACAGCCCCTCGTAGAAGCCGTCGAGGCTCACCCGCTCCGCACCGGCCACCGGCCACTCGCGCAGTTCGGCCACCGCCGTCTCCTGCACCGCGCCGGGCGACGTGCCGGTCAGCGAACCCGTGGCGTGCTTGGTCCAGGGAGCCGAGTGGGACGAACCACCCGGCCGGCTGTAGATCTCCACCGGCCGGCTGTTCCCGTCGGAGGCGGAGCCGACCCGTACCTGAAGGCGGAGCTCCTCGTCGTCGAGCACCAGCGGCTGGGCCAGGGTCAGTTCGGCGACTCCGGCGGCGCCGACGTGGTGTGCGACGGTGAGCGCGAGTTCGAGGAGACCGGTGCCGGGGACCAGGACGGTCCCGAAGACGGTGTGGTCCTTCAGCCAGGGCTGGTCGGTGAGCGAGAGCCGGCCGGTGAACACATGGCCTTCGCCATCGGCGAGTTCGGTCACCGCGCCCAGCCAGGGATGCGGCGAGGTCTCCAGGCCGAGCGATCCGGCGTCGCCGGTGGCCTTCGGGACCGGGAGCCAGTAGTGCTCGCGCTGGAAGGCGTACGTGGGCAGGTTCAGCACAGAACCCTCACCCGCTTCGAGGCCGAGAGCCCGGTCCCAGTCGATGCCGTGCCCCTGGACATGCAGCAGACCGAGGTTGCGCAGCAGTTGGGCGGCGGTGCCGTGGTCACGGGCGAGGGAGCCGACGACAACACCGCCACGTTCCGCACTGCCGTCGGTCAACGGCATCGACAGGACCGGGTGCGCGGAAATCTCCACGAACACCGTGTGGCCGTCGTCCAGGAGCCGGGTGAGGGCACGGTCGAAACGGACCGGTTCCCGCAGGTTGCGGCACCAGTAGCCGCCGTCCAGCTCCGGACCCTCGGTGACCTGGCCGGTGACGGTGGAGTAGAAGGGGATGTCCGCCCGCCCCGGCACGATTCCTTCGAACCCGGATGCCAGATCAGGCAGCAACGGGTCCATCTGCGCGTTGTGGGAGGCGTAATCCACGTTGATCTTGCGGGCGTACACCCCCTGGTCCTGCAATTCCGTGACGATCCGGGCGATCGCGTCCGCCTGGCCCGAAATGATCGTGGAACCGGCCGTGTTGACCGCCGCCACCGACAGGGCCTCCCCGTACGGGGCGAGGGATTCCTCGACCTCGGCGACGGGGCGCTCGATCAGGGCCATCCCGCCCTGTCCGGCGCAGACGAGGACGGCCCGGGAGCGCTGGGCGACGATCTGCGCGCCCTGTTCCAGCGACAGTGCGCCGCTGACCACCGCGGCGACGACCTCGCCCTGTGAATGACCCACGACCGCCGACGGCTCCACACCCAGGGAGCGCCAGAGGGCGGAGAGAGCGACGCCCATCGCGAACAGGGCCGGCTGGACCACATCGACCCGGTCGAACGGCGGGTGCTCTCCCTCCTCCCCCGCCAGTACTTCACGCACCGACCAGCCCGTGAACGGCCTCAGCGCCGCATCGCACGCATCGACCGACTCGGCGAACACCGCACTGGTGGTGAGGAGTTCACGGCCCATGCCGATCCACTGGCTGCCCTGGCCGGGGTAGACGAAGACGACCTTCCCGCGGCGCTCCGCGGAGCCCGTGACCACCGACTCGTGCGTACCACCCTCGGCCAGCGCCGTGAGGCCCTCGACCAACCCAGCGGAATCGGCCGCCACCACACTCGCCCGCGACTCGAAATGCGAACGATGACGAGCAGCCGTCACCGCCACATCCGCCAGCCGGACGTCCTCACGCTCGGACAGCCAGGACGCCCAGCGTCCGGCCTGTTCCCGCAGCGCGGCCTCGTCACGCCCCGACACCACCACCGGCAACGGCCCGCCAGGGACGTCCACCATCTCCGCCGTTTCGACGACCGGCGGCTCCTCCACGATGACATGCGCGTTCGTACCACTCAGCCCGAACGACGACACACCCGCACGACGCGGACGCGCCGTATCCCGTGCCCAGGGCCGTGCTTCCTGCAACAGGGCGAGACCGCTGCCCTCCCACTCCACCAGCGGACTCGGCTCACCGGCATGCAACGTCTTCGGCAGCGAACCATGCTGCAAAGCGAGCACCATCTTGATCACACCGACCACACCGGCAGCCGCCTGCGCATGCCCGATGTTCGACTTCGACGACCCCAGCCACACCGGCCGGTCCGTCCCACGCCCCGGACCGAACACCTCCGCCAGCGCACCCGCCTCGATCGGATCACCCAACGACGTACCCGTCCCATGCGCCTCGATCGCGTCGATATCAGCGGGCGTGAGACGCGCAGCCTCCAACGCGTCTTGAATCACCCGCTGCTGCGAAGGGCCGTTCGGCGCCGTCAGCCCCTGACTGCGGCCGTCCTGGTTCACCGCACTGCCCCGGATGACGGCCAGGACCCGGTCGCCGTCACGCTCGGCGGCCGACAGCCGCTTCAGGACCAGGATGCCTGCGCCCTCGGCCCAGACCGCACCGTCCGCGGCGGCCGAGAACGACTTGCAACGCCCGTCCGCGGCCAGGCCGTTGAGGCGGGAGAACTCCACGAACGGGGTGGGGGTGGACATCACCGTGACACCACCGGCCAGCGCGACTTCGCACTCGCCCTGCCGCAGTGCGGAGGCGGCGAGGTGCATGGCGACGAGGGAGGAGGAGCACGCCGTGTCGATCGTGATCGCCGGACCCTGCAACCCCAGCGCGTATGCCACCCGGCCCGACACCACGCTGCTCGCGTTGCCGGTACCGACGTATCCGTCGAGTTCCTCCAGGCCGCGGCCCTGCTGGCTGCTGTAGTCGGAACCCATCGTGCCGAGGTAGACACCGGTACGGCTCTCGGCCAGTGCGTCGGGCCGGATGCCGGCCCGTTCCAGCGCCTCCCACGACGCCTCCAGCACCAACCGCTGCTGCGGGTCCATCGACACCGCCTCACGCGGCGAGATCCCGAAGAACGAGGCGTCGAACCGCTCGACACCGTCGATGAAGCCACCCTCACGGATGCAGCTCTTGCCGACGGCGTCCGGGTCGGGGTCGTACACGTCCAGGGCGTCCCAGCGCTCCGGGAACGTCCCTATCGCATCGCGCCCGCCCGCCAGGAGCTCCCAGAAGCCTTCCGGGGTGTCGACGCCGCCCGGCAGCCGGCACGCCATCGACACCACCGCGATCGGCTCGTCGGCCGTCCGGTCGGTGTCCGCCGGCCGGGCCGCGGGGACCGCGGCGGGAGACAGCGACAGCCGGTCCAGGAGCAGTCCGGCCACCGCCACGGGAGTGGGGTAGTCGAAGGCCAGTGTGGGCGGCAGCTGAACACCCGTGGCGGTGGACAGACGGCGGCGGAATTCGACCGCGATCATCGAGTCCATGCCCAGCTTCTGGAACACCTCCTGATCGCCGATGCTCTCCGGCCGCATGCCTCCCAGTACGACGGCGGCCTCCTGCCTCACGAGCGCCACGAGTGCCGTGAGCCGCTCCCGCTCCGGGAGCGCGGCCAGCTGGTCACGCAGGTGCAAGCCGAATTCGGGCGCCGAGTCCGTGCGGTGGCGCCGGGTACGCACGAGGCCCCGCAGAAGTGCCTGGACTTCACCGTTCCGGTCCGCCTCGCGCTGGACCGCGGCGAGCAGGAGCCGTACGGGCACCAGGTGTGCCCGGTCCCCGGCCAGGGCTTCGTCGAGTGCCCGCAGCCCCTGGCGTTCGGTCAGTGCGCCGACGCCCTGTCGGCGCATACGGGCGATGTCCGCCTGGCCGAGCCGGGCGGTCATGCCGCTTCCGTTCTGCTCCCACATCCCCCACGACAGGCTGACGGCGGCCCGGCCCTCGTTCCTGAGACGTGTCGCCAGGGCGTCGAGCCAGGAGTTCGCGGCGGCGTAGTTGCTCTGTCCGGGACCGCCCAGGACCCCGGACACGGACGAGAAGAGGACGAAGGCGGACAGGTCCAGGCCGTGTGTCAGCTCCGCCAGGTGTGTGGCGCCCGCGACCTTGGACGCCATGACCCGGTGGAGGCGTTCCTGGTCCTGGTCGGCGAGCAGCGCGTCGTCGGTGACGCCGGCCAGGTGGAACACGCCGGTCCACGGGTGCTCCGGGGCGATGTCCGACAGCAGTGCGGCTGTCTGCTCCCGGTCGGACACGTCGCACGGAACGACGCGGACGGTCTCGGCGCCGGCCTGGGTCAGATCGCGCACCAGGTCGTCGGCTCCGGGCGTCTCCGGGCCGCGCCGGGAGGTCAGCACCAAGTGCCGCACGCCGTGCGCGCGTACGAGGTGGTGGGCCACGAGGTGCCCGAGTTCGCCGACACCTCCGGTGACGAGTACGGAACCCCGCGGGTCGAACAGCGGCTCCCGGCCGTCCGCGGCTGTGGCCGTGGCGGTCCCGGGAACGAGTCGTGGCGTCAGCACATCGTTCTGGCGTACGGCGATCTCCGGCTCGTCGGTCATGGCCAGCGCACGGGCGATTGCTCCGGGGTCGACGTCCTGGCCGCCGAGATCGACGAGGCGTATCGAGCGGTCGGGGTGCTCGGCGCGCACGGCGCGGACGAGTCCCCACACCGTGGCGTTCGCCAGTCCGTCCAGGCGGTCGGTGGCCGAGGCCGCGACGCTGTCACGGGTGACCCAGACGAGCTCGGCGGACCGCAGCCGCTCGTCGGCGAGCAGGCGCTGGGCGGTGCTCAGCGCGCTCAGCGCCGACTTCCGGGCGGCGGTGTACGACGCTTCGGGTGTTCCGTGTTCCGTCGCGTCGACGAGGACGGTGCCGGGGGCGGGCCGGCCCTCGTCGAGGTGGGCCGTCAGGGCATCGATGCCGGTGCAGTGGTCCACCGCCGAACCGTCGACGGGCCCGTCGAGGATCGGGGCGAGCGTGCCCCGGCCGTCGTCCAGCACCCAGGCCGGTCCGGCCGGGGCCGACCGGTTCGGGTGCCGGGGCGGCTGGAACGCGATTCCGTAGACGTGCTCCACCGGCTCGGCGGCGCCGATCTGTTCGGCCGTCGCCTCGCGCAGCCGCAGCGCGTCGACCTTGAGAAGGGGGCGGCCCTCGGCGTCCGCTGCCCGCAGTGTGGCTGTGGAGGTCGTACGGTCGAGATCCACCCGCACCCGCAGTACGTCGCTCCGTACGGCCGGGCACTCGACGCCGCTCCATGCGAAGGGCAGCAGGACGCCACGGTCCCCGTCCTTGTCGTCCGGGCCCGCCTGCGCCCGCAGTGCCGCCAGGCCGTGCAGTGCCGCGTCCAGCAGGGCGGGGTGGATCCCGTACTCCCCTGCCCGCAACTCGTCGGGCAGGCGCACCAGTGCGTAGACGGTGTCGTCTTTGCGCCACAGCTCGGTCAGGCCCTGGAACGCCGGCCCGTACTCCAGTCCCAGCCCGTCGAACTTCTCGTAGTAGCCGTCCAGTTGTATGTTCTCGGCGCCCGGGACCGGCCACTGCCGCAGCTCTTGGCCGTCGTCGTCGGCCCGCTCGGTGCCGTGCTCCAGCAGGTCGCCCGAGGCGTGCTGTCGCCAGACTCCGTCGACGGCTTCCTCGGAGTGGCTGTAGATCTCGACGGTGCGCCCGGAGTCCTCTCGCGCGGGGCCGACCACGACCTGCAGACGGACTGTGCCGCGCAGGACGAGCGGTTCGAGCAGGGTCAGTTCACCGACGCCGGCCGCTCCTGTCCGGTGCGCCGCCGCGAGGGCCAGTTCCAGCAGGCCGGTGCCCGGCATGAGCACGGTGCCGTGGACGACATGGTCCTTGAGCCAGGGGTGCTCGTTCGGCGACAGCTTGCCGGAGAAGAGGTGGCCTTCCCCGTTGGCCAGCACCGCGGTCGCGCCCAGCCAGGAATGCTCGGAGTGCTCCAGACCCACGTCGGTGAGGTCGCCGAGAGCGGATGCCGGCTCCAGCCAGTAGTGCTCGCGCTGGAAGGGGTACGTGGGGGCGGTCAGAGGTGCGGCGCCGGGGCCCGGGGCGACCTGGTCCCAGACGATGTCCTGCCCGGAGACATGGAGGGTTCCGAGCGCCTGTGCGAGCGTGCGGACCTCGTCCGCTGGTCGGCCGTCCCTGGCGTCCGCCCGCTGGGAGGCGATGAAGGTGCTGTCCCGCTCGGAGCAGGCCGCGCCCATCGCGGACAGCACTGCGGCCGGACCGCACTCCAGGTAGCGGGCGACACCCGCCCGGTCGAGTTCACGTACGACGTCCAGGAACCGGACCGCGTCGCGGGCCTGGCGTACCCAGTAGCGCGCCGAGCGCACTCCCTCGCCCGGTGCCAGGCTCTCGTCGGCCCATTCGCCGGTCACCGACGAGACGAGGGGAATGGCCGGAGCCGCGAACCGGCAGCTCTCGGCCACTGTTTCGTACTCGGCGAGCATCGCGTCCATGTGCGGTGAGTGGAACGCGTGCGACACCTCCAGCCGGCGTGTGCGTCTGCTCTGCTCGGCGAAGTGGCCCTCCACCGCCGCCACCGCGGCCCCGTCACCGCTGACCACCGTCTGGGCGGGGCCGTTCAGGCCGGCGATCGAGATCCGGCCCTCGATGCCCCGGAGTACCTCGGCCACCTCGGACTCGGACGCCTCCACCGATGCCATCGCGCCGCCGCGTTCGCACGCCTGCATCAGACGGCCGCGCGCCGCCACCAGCCGTGCCGCATCGGGAAGTTCGAGCACTCCTGCCACATGGGCGGCCGTCAGTTCGCCGATCGAGTGACCGGCCACCGCGGCGGGCTGAACCCCCCAGGCCTGCCACTGCCGGAACAGGGCCACCTCGAACGCGAACAGGGCGGGCTGGGTGAACTCCGTTTCGTGTACGAGCGCCGCGTCCGCGCTGTCGTCGGCGGCGAAGAGCACCTCGGTCAGGGGGCGTGTCAGGTGTGGGTCGAGGGCCGCGCACACCTCGTCGAACGCTTCCCTGAAGGCAGGCAGGGCGGTGTGGAGGGCGCGTCCCATTCCTGCCCGCTGGCTGCCCTGTCCGGTGAAGAGCACCGCCGAGTCGCCCGCACCGGCGTCCCCCTCGGTGACCGCCGGATGTGCCTGTCCCCCGGCGAGGGCGTTCAGCGCCGCCACGAGTTCCGTGGTGTCGGCGGCGACCGCGCTCGCCCGGTGCTTGAAGTGCGTGCGGTGGGCTCCGGCTGTGCGGACCACCTCGGCCAGGCGGATGTCCTCGCGCTCGGACAGCCAGGACGCCCAGCGTCCGGCCTGTTCCCGCAGCGCGGCCTCGTCACGCCCCGACACCACCACCGGCAGCGGCCCGCCAGGGGCGTCCACCGTCTCCGGCGTTTCGATGACCGGCGGCTCCTCCATGATGACGTGGGCGTTCGTTCCGCTCAGGCCGAACGAGGAGACGCCCGCACGCCGCACATGGCCCTCTTCCCGCTCCCACGGACGGGCGTCCCGCAACAGTTCAAGGCCACTGGTCTCCCAGTCGACCAGCGCACTGGGCTCCTCGGCATGGAGCGTCTTCGGCAGGATCCCGTGCTCCAGCGCGAGGACCATCTTCATCACACCGATGACACCCGCGGCCGCCTGCGCGTGCCCGATGTTGGATTTCGACGAACCCAGCCACACCGGCCGGTCCGTCCCGCGCCCGGGGCCGAACACCTCGGCCAGCGCACCCGCCTCGATCGGGTCACCCAACGACGTGCCTGTGCCATGCGCTTCGATCGCGTCGATGTCCGCGGGTGTGAGGCGCGCGGCCTCCAGGGCGTCTTGAATCACCCGCTGCTGCGAGGGGCCGTTCGGTGCCGTCAGTCCCTGACTGCGGCCGTCCTGGTTCACCGCGCTGCCCCGGAGGACGGCCAGGACCCGGTCGCCGTCACGCTCGGCGGCCGACAGCCGTTTCAGCAGCAGGACACCGACACCCTCCGACCAGCCCGCACCGTCCGCACCCGCGGCGAACGACTTGCACCGCCCGTCGGGCGCCATGGCCTTGAGGCGGGAGAATTCGACGAACAGTGACGGGGTGCTCATGACCGTGACGCCACCGGCCAGGGCCAGTTCGCATTCGCCCTGGCGGAGGGCGGAGGCGGCGAGGTGCATCGCGACGAGGGACGAGGAGCACGCCGTGTCGATCGTCATCGCCGGACCCTGCAACCCCAGCGCGTACGACACCCGCCCCGACAGAATGCTCGACGCCTTCCCCGTACCCACATACCCGTCCAGCGCATGCAGATCATGCGCCCGATGATCCCCGTAATCGGAATTCATCGTGCCCAGATACACACCCGTCCGACTCCCCACCAACGACTCCGGACGAACCCCCGCCCGCTCCAACGCCTCCCACGACGCCTCCAGCACCAACCGCTGCTGCGGATCCATCGACACCGCCTCACGCGGCGAAATCCCGAAGAACCCCGCATCAAAACCCTCCACATGCCCATCCGCCAGAAACCCGCCCTCACACCCATAACTCTTCCCCTCCACCTCAGGATCCGGATCAAACAGATCCAGACCCCGCCACCGCCCAGGAAACCCCCCAACCGCATCCCCACCACCCGACAACAACTCCCAGAAACCCTCCGGCGAATCAATGCCACCCGGCAACCGGCACGCCATCGACACCACCGCGATCGGCTCGGTGCGGGCGGCCCGTTCCGAGTCGAGGTCCTTCTCCGCCTTGAGCAACGCAGTCGTGGCACGCCTCAGGTAGGACTCGAGCTTCTCGACGTCGGACGCGCTCATGAACTGACTCCAAACTTGTCGTCAAGGAACTGCAGAAGGTCTTCGGTGTTGTCGGCTTCCAGCTCGACCGTCGTGTCCGGGACGACGACGGTCCTCGCAAGCCCGTCCTTGAGGTCGAGGAAGGCTGATGCCAAGCCCTCCGTTTCCAGTTGCCTGGGCGTCGCTGCCCGCAGCAGTTCCATCAGGACGTCGATCTGTGCCGCTGTCAGGGCGGGCACGGCTCCTGTGCGGGCGGGGGCCCTCCCCGGGGTCTCCGCCGGGGTGAGCCGTGCCAGCAGGAACGTCGCCACGGCGTCGGGCGTCGGATGGTCGAAGGCGAGCGTCGCGGGCAGTGCGACCCCTGTCTCGGCCGACAGGCGGCGTCGCAGCTCGACCGCCATCAAGGAGTCGAGCCCGACTTCCTTGAAGACCTGCTGGGCGTCCACACTCTCCGAGTCCGGCAGGCCGAGCACCACGGAGGCCTCGCGTTGAACCGTCTGGAGCACCGTGCGCCGGCGTTCCTTGTCGGACAGCTGGGCCAGCCTGTCCTTGAGGGCGGCCGCCGGTGCTTCCGAGTCCTGGGCGCGGCGGAGCCGGCCGCGGAGCATGCCTCGTAGCAGCACGGGAACGTCTTCTCCCTTGTCGTTGCCCCGCTGTAGTGCGTCCAGTTCCAGTCTGACCGCCACGAGGTGCGGCTCCGGGTGGGACAGCGCGGCGTCCAGCAGTCGCAGGGCCTGCTCCGCGGTGAGGGCGGAGATGCCCTGGCGTCGCATCCGGGCCAGGTCCGCCTGCCCCAGGTTGTCGGTGGGTCCGTTGCCGGCGGCCTCCCACAGTCCCCAGGAGACGCTGGTGGCGGGCAGTCCCTCGGCACGGCGGCGCGCGGCCAGGGCGTCCAGGAAGGTGTTCGCGGCGGCGTACGTGGACTGGCCCGCGCCGCCGAACACCCCGGCCACGGAGGAGAAGAGCACGAACGCGGCCAGGTCCAGTTCCCGGGTGAGCCGGTGCAGATGGACGGCGCCGGCCGCCTTCGGGCCCAGTACCTTCCACAGCCGCTCCGGGTCCTGTGCTGTCAGCAGTCCGTCGTCCAGTGCGGCCGCCAGGTGCACCACACCTGTCCAGGGGTGTGCGTCCGGCGCCGTGGCCAGGAGCCGCGCGAGCTGTTCCCGGTCCGTCACGTCGCAGGACTCGATCCGGACGGTCGTGGCGCCGGCCGCCTCCAGTTCGTTCACGATGCCGGTCGCGCCCGGGGCCTGCGGGCCACGCCGTGAGGTGAGGACCAGGTGGCGCATCCCGTGTTCGCGGACGAGATGGGCGGCGACCTGGCGGCCCAGTTCGCCGGTGCCCCCGGTGATCAGGACGGTTCCCCGGGGGTCCATGCGGCGAAGCGTTCCGTCGCCTTCGGCCGAACCCCGGACCCGGGCCAGGTGAGCGGCGAGGATCTCCTGGCCGCGGACCACGAGTTCCGGTTCGTCGGCCACCGCCAGTGCCTGTCCCAGAGCCGGTGTGTACGTGTCGATGTCGACAAGGCGGACCGTCCGCTCGGCGAACTCCGTGCGTGCCGAGCGGACCAGGCCCCACAGGCCGGACCGGGTCAGGTCCCGGACGCCGTCCACGGCGGCGTCCTCGGTGTCCCCTGCGTTCACGGCTCCGCGGGTCACCCACACCAGTTCGGCGGCGGCCAACCGGTCATCGGTCAGCAGTCGCCGCAGTGTCGCCAGTGCGTCGGCCGTCAGCCTTCGGACAGCCCCGACGCCGTCGTCGTCCCGGTCCTCCGACGCGTCTCGCGCACCAGCGGGGTCCGAGTCCTCCGTCGCATCAACAACCAGTCGAACGGGTGCTTCCCACCCGTCTGCGACACCGGCAAGAAGAGCATCCACATCAGCCACATGTTCCGTCCCCAATACATTCGAGAGAACACCGTCACCACCAAGGACCAAGGTCCGTACGGCCGCCGAGGGGGCCGTCGGACGCACCGGCCGGAATCCGACCCGGTACAGGTGCTGCACGGGCCGTCCGGACCGGATCTGTTCCGCGCTCGCCTCACGCAGCCGCAGCGTTCCCGCGGTGGCCACGGGCCTGCCCTGCGTGTCCGCCACCCACAGCCGGGCGCTGGACCGCGCGGTGTCCAGGTCGATACGGACCCGGACGGTCGAGCTGCCCTCGGCGTGGAGTTCCACGTCCTCCCACTCGAAGGGCAGCAGCACCCGGCGGTCGGCCTCGTCGAGGTCCCGGACCGCCTGGAGCGTGTGGAGTGCCGCGTCCAGGAGGGCCGGGTGCACCCCGTAGTCCTGTCCCTGCACCCCTTCGGGCAGGGACACCAGGCCGTAGGCCGTGTCGCCGTCGCGCCACAGCTCGGTCAGCCCCTGGAACGCCGGGCCGTACCCCACGCCCTGGGCGGCGAGCCGCTCGTAGAACCCCTCCAGGGAGACCGGTTCCGCGCCGGCCACCGGCCAGGACCGCAGGTCGTCGAAGCCTTCGTCGCCGGTGTCCGCGCCGCCGTCGAGCAGTCTGCCCGTGGCGTGGCATGTCCAGTGTTCCTGTTCCGACTCGGGCCGTCCGTAGATGGCGATGGACCGCTCACCGCTCAAGTCGGCGGCGCCGACCGTCACTTGGATGTGCACTCCGTCGGCGTCCAGGATCAGCGGTTCGGACAGGGTGAGTTCACCGACCCGCCCCGCGCCGCTCTCCCTCGCGGCCACGAGCGCCAGTTCCAGCAGTCCGGTGCCGGGGGCCAGAACGGTGCCGAAGGCGGCGTGGTCCGTGAGCCACGGGTGGGCGGCGGTCGACAGGCGGCCGGTGAGCAGGTGTCCTTCGCCGTTGGCCATCCCGGTGACGGCCCCCAGCCAGGGGTGCCGTGTCGGGGCGAGGCCCATCGAGTTCGCGTCGCCGGCGGGCGGGACGGTCTGTGTCCAGTAGCGCTCGTGCTGGAAGGCGTACGTGGGAAGGGGGACGAGGGTGCCGGTGGGTGCGCCCAGGGCGCGGTCCCAGTCGACCTCGTAGCCCTGGACGTGCAGCAGGGCGAGCGTCCCGTGCAGCTCGCCGAGGCCGCCCCGGCCCCGCTGGAGGCTCGGCACCACGAGGCCGTCCGCATCACCGAGACCGTTCGTCAGCGGCATGACCAGGACGGGGTTCGGGCTGACTTCGACGAAGACATCGTGTCCCGCCTCGATCAGCTTCGCCTGGGCCAGGTCGAGGCGTACCGGCTCGCGCAGGTTGCGGCACCAGTAGTCCGCGTCCAGTTCACGGCCGTCGACGAGGTCCCCGGTCACCGTCGAGTAGAACGGCACGTCGGTCTGCCGGGGGCGCAGTACGGCGAACTCCGCCCGCAGTCCGGGCAGGAGCGGGTCCATGTGGGCGCTGTGCGACGCGCAGGCCGCGTTGAGCTTTCCGCACGCGACGTCGGCGTCGTCAAGCTCGATCAGTACGTCCTCGACCGCGGCGGCGTCGCCGGAGATCACGGTCCACCGGTCGGTGTTGACGGCCGCGATCGACAGGGTGTCCCCGTACGGTGCGATGTGTTCGCGCACCTGGGCGAGGGGCAGTTCGATCACGGCCATCTCGCCACCGCCGCCGTCGGACTGGAGGACCCGGCTGCGGAGCGCCACGATGCGGGCGCCCTCGTCGACGGTGAGTGCGCCGGCGACGACGGCCGCGGCCACTTCTCCCTGGCTGTGGCCGACCACGGCGGAGGGTTCGAGTCCCAGTTCCCGCCAGGCCGCGGCCAGGCCGACGTACATGGCGAACAGGACGGGCTGGACGACGTCCAGTCGCTCGAAGGGAAGGCTTTCCCGGTTTTCGCCGCGCAGCCGGTCGAGGACCGACCAGCCGGTGTGGGGCCGCAGTGCCGTGTCGCACGCGCTGACCGCTTCGCGGAATGCGGGGCTCTGGTCCAGCAGGTCCCGGCCCATGCCTTCCCAGTCGGTGCCCTGTCCCGGGAAGACGAACACGGTCCTGGTCCGTTCGGCGGCCCGCCCCTGGACGAGAGCGGGGTCCGGGGCGCCGTCGGCGAGGGCGCGGAGTGCTCGCACGGCGCGGTCGAGGGTCGGGGCGGTGACGGCGGCCCGGGAGGCGAAGTGTGTACGGTGGCGGGCCGCCGTCACCGCCACATCCGCCAGGCGGATGTCCTCGCGCTCGGACAGCCAGGACGCCCAGCGTCCGGCCTGTTCCCGCAGCGCGGCCTCGTCACGCCCCGACACCACCACCGGCAGCGGCCCGCCAGGGACGTCCACCGTCTCCGCCGTTTCGATGACCGGCGGCTCCTCCATGATGACGTGCGCGTTGGTGCCGCTGAGGCCGAACGACGAGATGCCCGCACGACGCGGACGCGCCGTATCCCGTGCCCAGGGCCGTGCTTCCTGTAGCAGGGCGAGACCGCTGCCCTCCCACTCCACCAGCGGACTCGGCTCACCGGCGTGCAACGTCTTCGGCAGCGAACCGTGCTGCAAGGCGAGCACCATCTTGATCACACCGACCACACCGGCAGCCGCCTGCGCATGCCCGATGTTCGACTTCGACGACCCCAGCCACACCGGCCGGTCCGTCCCACGCCCCGGACCGAACACCTCGGCCAGCGCACCCGCCTCGATCGGATCACCCAACGACGTACCCGTCCCATGCGCCTCGATCGCGTCGATGTCCGCGGGCGTGAGACGCGCAGCCTCCAGGGCGTCTTGAATCACCCGCTGCTGCGAGGGGCCGTTCGGAGCCGTCAGTCCCTGACTGCGGCCGTCCTGGTTCACCGCACTGCCCCGCAACACCGCCAGCACCCGGTCGCCGTCACGCTCAGCCACCGACAACCGCTTCAGCAGCAGAACGCCGACACCCTCCGACCAGCCCGCACCGTCCGCACCCGCGGCGAACGACTTGCACCGCCCGTCGGGCGCCATGGCCTTCAACCGCGAGAACTCCACGAAGATCGCCGGTGTCGACATCACGGTGACACCACCGACCAGGGCCGCTTCGCATTCGCCCTGGCGGAGGGCGGAGGCGGCGAGGTGCATCGCGACGAGAGAGGAGGAGCACGCCGTGTCGACCGTCATCGCCGGACCCTGCAACCCCAGCGCGTACGACACCCGCCCCGACAGAATGCTCGACGCCTTCCCCGTACCCACATACCCGTCCAGCGCATGCAGATCATGCGCCCGATGATCCCCGTAATCGGAATTCATCGTGCCCAGATACACACCCGTCCGACTCCCCACCAACGACTCCGGACGAACCCCCGCCCGCTCCAGCGCCTCCCACGACGCCTCCAGCACCAACCGCTGCTGCGGATCCATCGACACCGCCTCACGCGGCGAAATCCCGAAGAACCCCGCATCAAAACCCTCCACATGCCCATCCGCCAGAAACCCGCCCTCACACCCATAACTCTTCCCCTCCACCTCAGGATCCGGATCAAACAGATCCAGACCCCGCCACCGCCCAGGAAACCCCCCAACCGCATCCCCACCACCCGACAACAACTCCCAGAAACCCTCCGGCGAATCAATGCCACCCGGCAACCGGCACGCCATCGACACCACCGCGATCGGCTCGTCGGAGCCGTGGTTGCGGATCTCGTCCCGGACCGCGCTCGCGGCACGGCCGGCGGTTCCGGTGCCCGCTTCCGGCTGGGAGTCCAACGCCATGCGCTTCAGCAGCAGTTCGGCGATGGCCACCGGGGTGGGGTGGTCGAAGGCGAGGGTGGACGGGAGGGTGAGTCCCGTTCTGGCGGAGAGGCGACGGCGCAGCTCGACTGCCATGAGCGAGTCGAAGCCGAGAACCTTGAAGACCTGCTCCTTGCCGATCGCGCCCGGACCGGACATGCCCAGGATCGTCGCGGCCTCCGTGCGCACCAGGTCCGTGAGCGGGGCCAGCCGGTCGGCCTGCGGCAGTACGAGCAGTCGGCCCCGCAGGTCCGAGGGGGGCGCCTCCGCACGGCCGGCCCGGCGCCGCGGCGCGCGCAGCAGGGAGCGCAGAGCGGCCGGCACGGCCGGCTCCCCTTCACCGTCCAGGGTCCTTTGCAGGCTTGTGAGTTCGAGCTTGACCGGGACGCAGTGGGGGTGGGGGGCGGTAAGGGCGGTGTCGAGGGACGCGAGCGCCTGGGCGGGGGTGAGGGCTCCTATTCCCTGGCGGCGGAGGCGGGCGAGTTCGGCCTGTCCCAGGTTCGCGGTG
Source organism: Streptomyces sp. NPDC088147 (assembly GCF_044741565.1). Lineage (NCBI taxonomy): Bacteria > Bacillati > Actinomycetota > Actinomycetes > Kitasatosporales > Streptomycetaceae > Streptomyces > Streptomyces sp. NPDC088147. The sequence continues at coordinate 75,396 of NZ_JBIUSY010000015.1, forward strand.
AGGCCGGTGCCGGCCTGCTGCCACAGGCCCCAGGACAGGCTGGTGGCGGGCAGTCCCCTGGCACGGCGGTGCGCGGCCAGGGCATCGAGGAAGGCGTTGGCCGCGGCGTAGTTGGACTGTCCGGCCCCGCCCAGGACTCCGGCGGCGGAGGAGAACAGCACGAACGCCGTGAGGTCGAGAGCGAGTTCTTCGGAGAGGTCGTGCAGGTGCTGGGCGCCATCGGCCTTGGGAGCCCATACGGAGGCGAGGCGTTCAGGGGTCTGGGCGGTGAGCAGTCCGTCGTCCAGGACCGCGGCGAGGTGGAAGATCCCGGTCCAGGGGCGGGCGCCGGTGGCGGTGAGCAGGGTGCGGACCTGGTCGCGGTCGGCGACATCGCAGGCCCGGATGTCGACGCTCCGGGCCCCGGCATCGGTCAGGGCCTCGATCAGGCTCTGGGCGCCGGGGGCGTCGGGGCCGCTGCGGGAGGTGAGGACCAGGTGGCGGACTCCGTGGGCGCGGACGAGGTGGGTGGCCAGGGCGGTGCCCAGCTCGCCGGTGCCGCCGGTGATCAGGGCCCGGCCGCCGGGGGCGAACGCGAGCGTGTTGGTGCCGCCGGCGGCGCGGGTCAGCCGTGCCGCCCGGATCTCGCCGTCGCGTACCGCGATCTCCGGTTCGTCGGCGACGAACGGCGCATCGGCTGCTTCCCCGGCATGGAGGTCGACCAGGTGAACGGAGCGTTCGGGGTGTTCGGCACGGGCGGTGCGCAGCAGACCCCACAGGGGGGCGTGGACCAGGTCGCCGACTCCGTCGCCGGTGTCCACGGCGTTGCGGGTGACCCACACGAACTCGGCGTTCTCCAGCCGTGGTTCACCCAGCAGCCGCTGGACCAGGGACAGCGCGTCCGCCGTCACCGCCCTCGGGTCCGCGGCCGTCGCCGTGGCATCCACCACCACGCGTTCCGGCACCCCCGCACCCGTGTCCAGCCGTACCAGCAGCTTGTCGAATCCGTCCGGGTCCGCGAGCTCCAGGACGTGGACGGTGCCGGCGGGCTGAGCGGTGAGTCCGGGCAGGGCGCGGAAGTCCATCCGGTAGAGGTGCTCGGCGGCGGATCCGGCGGTACGGATCTGCTCCACGTCGGCCTCACGCAGTTGCAGGTCCGCCCGGACGACGGGCTGTCCGGCGGGGTCGGCCGCCCAGAGCCGCAGGACGCTCTCCCCGTCCAGGTCGATCCGGACGCGCAGCTCGGTGCTGCCCGCGGCGTGCAACTCCGCGCCCGCCCATTCGAAGGGAAGCGGTACGTGTCCCTCGGCTCCTGTCCCGTCCTGCACCGCCGCCATCGCGTGCAGGGCGGAGTCCAGGAGGGCGGGGTGAATACCGAAGGTGTCGGCGTCGAGGCCGTCGGGGAGGCGGACGGTCCCGTACGCGGTGTTGCCCTTGCGCCACAGTTCGGTCAGGCCCTGGAAGGCGGGGCCGTACTCCAGACCGCGCGCCCGGAACGCGTCGTAGAACCCGTCGAGATCGACCGGCTCGGCGCCGGGGACGGGCCAATGGGCCAGTTCGTCGAAGCCGGTGGTCGCGGACTCCGTGGTGGTGCCGGTCAGCTCACCGCTCGCGTGGTGCCGCCAGGGCGCGTCGTCGGAGGCGTCCTCGGAGCGGCTGTACAGGGCGATCGTCCGGCGGCTGTCACCGGACGGGCCGGCCACCACGGCCTGGACGCGGACGCCCGTCTCCTGCGTGATGACGAGGGGTTCGAGGAGGGTCAGTTCACCGACTCCGGCGGCGCCGATGTGGTGTGCGACGGTGAGGGCCATGTCGAGGAGGCCGGTGCCGGGGACCAGGACGGTCCCGAAGACGGTGTGGTCCTTCAGCCAGGGCTGGTCGGTGAGCGAGAGCCGGCCGGTGAACAGGCTCCCCTCGTCGTCGGCCGTCACCGTGACGGCACCCAGCCATGGATGCCCGGCCCCGTCCAGACCGACGGCCCGGATGTCCCCCGTGGACTCTTCGGTCCGGAGCCAGTAGTGCTCGCGCTGGAAGGCGTACGTGGGCAGGTTCAGCAGGGATCCTTCGCCCGGTTCGAGGCCGAGAGCCCGGTCCCAGTCGATGCCGTGCCCCTGGACATGCAGCAGACCGAGGTTGCGCAGGAGTTGAGTGACAGCGCCGTGGCCGCGGGCGAGGGAGCCGACGACAACACCGCCACGTTCCGCACTGCCGTCGGTCAACGGCATCGACAGCACCGGGTGCGCGGAAATCTCCACGAACACGGTGTGACCGTCGTCCAGGAGCCGGGTGAGGGCACGGTCGAAACGGACCGGTTCCCGCAGGTTGCGGCACCAGTAGCCGCCGTCCAGACCTGTCCCGTCGGACACCTCGCCGGTCACCGTGGAGTAGAACGCGATGCCCGCACGCCGCGGCACCAGGCCCTCGAACTCCGAGGCGAGGCCCGGCAGGAGCGGATCCATCTGGGCATTGTGAGAGGCGTAGTCCACATTGATCTTACGGGCGTAGACGTCCCGCTCCTGGAGCTCCGAGACGATCTGGGCGATCGCGTCCGCCTGGCCCGAGATGATCGTGGAACCGGCCGTGTTGACCGCCGCCACCGACAGGGCCTCCCCGTACGGGGCGAGGAACTCCTCCACCACCGCGACCGGACGTTCCACGAGCGCCATCCCGCCCTGTCCGGCGCAGACGAGGACGGCCCGGGAGCGCTGGGCGACGATCTGCGCGCCCTGTTCCAGCGACAGTGCGCCGCTGACCACCGCGGCGACGACCTCGCCCTGTGAATGACCCACGACCGCCGACGGCTCCACACCCAGGGAACGCCAGAGGGCGGAGAGAGCGACGCCCATCGCGAACAGGGCCGGCTGGACCACATCGACCCGGTCGAACGGCGGATGCTCCCCTTCCTCCCCCGCCAGTACTTCACGCACCGACCAGCCCGTGAACGGCCTCAGCGCCACATCACACGCATCCACCGCCTCGGCGAACACCGCACTGGTGGCGAGGAGTTCACGCCCCATACCGACCCACTGCGAACCCTGGCCCGGGTAGACGAAGACGACCTTCCCACGCCGCTCCGCCGAGCCTGTGACCACCGACTCGTGCACGTCGCCCTCGGCCAGCGCCGTGAGGCCCTCGACCAACCCAGCGGAATCGGCCGCCACCACACTCGCCCGCGACTCGAAATGCGAACGATGACGAGCAGCCGTCACCGCCACATCCGCCAGCCGGACGTCCTCACGCTCGGACAGCCAGGACGCCCAGCGCCCCGCCTGCTCGTGCAGGGCCGCTTCGCTCTGCCCGGACAGCACCACCGGGAACGGCCGGCCGTCCGCGGCCACCGTCCCGGCCGGCTCGGCGACCGGCGGCTCCTCCACGACAACGTGCGCGTTGGTGCCGCTGAGGCCGAACGACGAGATGCCCGCACGACGCGGACGCGCCGTATCCCGTGCCCAGGGCCGTGCTTCCTGCAACAGGGCGAGACCGCTGCCCTCCCACTCCACCAGCGGACTCGGCTCACCGGCATGCAACGTCTTCGGCAGCGAACCGTGCTGCAAGGCGAGCACCATCTTGATCACACCGACCACACCGGCAGCCGCCTGCGCATGCCCGATGTTCGACTTCGACGAACCCAGCCACACCGGCCGGTCCGTCCCACGCCCCGGACCGAACACCTCCGCCAGCGCACCCGCCTCGATCGGGTCACCCAACGACGTGCCTGTGCCATGCGCTTCGATCGCGTCGATGTCCGCGGGCGTGAGACGCGCCGCCTCCAGGGCGTCCCGTACCACTCGCTGCTGCGAGGGGCCGTTCGGAGCCGTCAGCCCCTGGCTACGGCCGTCCTGGTTCACCGCACTGCCCCGCAACACCGCCAGCACCCGGTCGCCGTCACGCTCGGCGGCCGACAGCCGCTTCAGGACCAGGATGCCGACCCCGTCGGACCAGCCGGCGCCGTCGGCCTGCGCGGAGAACGACTTGCACCGTCCGTCCGGGGCCATGCCCTTGAGCCGCGAAAACTCCACGAACAGGGACGGCGCGCTCATCACGGTCACGCCGCCGGCGAGGGCGAGTTCGCACTCGCCCGATCGCAGGGCCTGTACGGCCAGGTGCACCGACACCAGCGATGAGGAGCATGCCGTGTCCACGGTGATCGCCGGGCCCTGGAGGCCCAGTGTGTATGCCACGCGGCCCGACACCACGCTCGATGCTTTTCCGGTGCTGACGTATCCGTCGAGAGCGTCCAGATCGCGGCCCAGGTCTCCGTAGTCGGAGCTCATGGCGCCGAGGTAGACGCCGGTACGGCTCTCGCCCAGCGAGTCGGGCCGGATTCCGGCGCGTTCCAGCGCTTCCCATGACGCCTCGAGGACGAGCCGCTGCTGCGGGTCCATCGACAGTGCTTCGCGCGGTGAGATCCCGAAGAAGGAGGCGTCGAAGCCTTCGATTCCCTCGATGAACCCGCCCTGGCTCGAGTAGCTCTTGCCGACGGAGTCGGGGTCGGGGTCGTAGAGATCGAGCCCCCGCCAGCGCTCCGGGAGACCGCCGACCGCGTCACCGCCCGAGGCGAGCAGTTCCCAGAACGCCTCAGGGGTGTCGATGCCGCCCGGGAGCCGGCAGGCCATCGATACCACGGCGATCGGTTCATGCTGCCGCGCCTGGCGCGCCTCGAGATCTGCCGCGCGCTTCTGCAGCGCGCGAATCGCGGGCAGCGCGGCTTCCATCCGGTCCTGGCTTGAATTCGACACCATCGAGCCTCTCTGCATGGCCACCGCGAGCAACAGCGTCCCGGAGCGAAAGATCGGGGACTCTGTCACCCAATCCGTCGCCACTTGAGCCGCGGTCGACGGTTCCTGGACGGCCCGGCACGTGCCGGGCCTGCTGCCGCCTGTCATCGCGCGGAGGGCCCCGGCGATCAGGTGATCGCCGGGGCCCTCCGTGCCTCTCATGGGCTCGACAGGTGGTCTGTCCGCGGCCGTTCGCCGTGGCCGGGAGGGGGTCAGTCGAGGTCCAGCCCTGATGCCTCCAGCAGTGCGTTCAGCTCGGCGTTGATGGCGTCCACCGAACGCTCCTCCTCGGCCGGTGCGATCGGCATCGTGGCGACCGCCGCGGTGCCGGGGGCTTCCTGCCGGGCCAGTTCGACGAGCTGTTCCAGCAGTCCGCTGCTGTGGATCCGGTCGGCGGAGAGCTGTTCCAGGACCCAGCCGAGCACGGACTCGGGGGCCTCGGTCCCGGACGCGCCGGTCGCGGGTGCCTCCGTCGGCAGGTCCATCCGGCCGAGGATCAGCCGGGCGATGTGGTCGGGGGTCGGATAGTCGAAGGCGAGCGTCGCGGGCAGGGAGATGCCGCTCTCGGCCGACAGGCGGCGTCGCAGCTCGACCGCCATCAGGGAGTCGAGGCCCAGGTCCTTGAGGACCTGCTGTGGCGAGAGCGAACCGCCCCCGCTCACGCCGAGCACGGTGGCGACCTCGCGCAGCACCATTTCCGTCACGCGTTCCGGGCGCTGGTCCTCGGGCGCGGCCAGCAGTTGTTCGCGCAGGCCGGCCGGGCTCGTCGCCGTGGCGGCGGAGGGCGCGCGGCGCAGTCGCGGCCGTACGAGTGTGCGGAACAGGGCGGGGACGTCGTGGCCCTGCTCCGCCGCCCGCTGTACCGCCCGCAGGTCGAGTTTCACGGGGACGTGGTTGTCGGCGGGGCGGGCGAGCGCCACGTCGAGGAGGGCCAGGCCCTGCTCGAAGGGGAGCGGGGCGATGCCCTGGCGGCGCATGCGGTCCAGTTCCACCGCGCCCAGGTGCGAGGTCATGCCCACGCCTGCCTGGTGCCACAGCCCCCAGGCGAGAGCGGTGACCGGCCGCCCCTCCGCCCGTCGCCGGGCGGCGAAGGCGTCGAGATAGGTGTTGGCCGCGCCGTAGATGCTCTGGCCCGCCGTGCCGACGGTGCCGGCCGCGGAGGAGAAGAGGACGAAGGCGGCAAGGCCGAGGTCCTGGGTGAGTTCGTCCAGGTGAAGGGCGCCCTTCACCTTCGGGGCCATTACGCGGGAGAGTCTCTCCGCGTCCTGGCCGAGAAGAACGCCATCGTCCAGAATTCCCGCGAGGTGCAGGACAGCCGTCCAGGGCCGGTCCTTCTCAGCAAGACCGAGCACCTGCGCCACGTCATCTCGCCGAGTGACATCACAGGCCACCACACGTACGCATTCCGCACCTTCTTCTTCGAGATCGTGGATGAGTTCGGCGGCCCCGGGGGCTTCGGCGCCGCGTCGGGAGGTCAGCACCAGGTGGCGGACGCCGTGGTGGCGTACGAGGTGCCGGGCGGTCTCGCGGCCGAGTTCGCCCAGGCCGCCGGTGATCAGTACGGTGCCCTCGGGGTCGAGCGGCCGTGCGATGGCCGCGTCGTCCGTGGCGGCTTCGCGCACCAGACGGGCGGCGAGCACCTCACCGTCTCGGACCGCGAGTTCGGGTTCGCCGGTGACGGCGAGGGCGCGGGCGAGCGCGTCCCGGTCCGCGTCGTCCGGGCCGAGGTCGATCAGGCGGAGGCCACGCTCGGGGTGTTCGGCGCGGGCAGTCCTGATGAGTCCCCACAGCGGCGCGTACGGCAGCCCGTCGAGCCGGTCGCCCGGGGCCGCGGCAACGCTGCCCCGGGTGATCCAGACGAGTTCCGTCGATGCGAGCCGCTCCTCGGACAGCAGTTCCTGGAGCTGTGCGAGGACGTACTCGGTCGCCTTGTAGGCGGCCTCGGGCTCGCTGGAGAAGGGGGGCCGGCCGGTCGTGTCGACGACGACCCGGGCGGGTGGCTGCGGGCCGGAGCCGAGCCGGGCGGTCAGTGCGTCGAGGTCGGGCAGGGTGGGTACGCCGAGGAGTTCGGCGAGTTCGCCGGAGCCGGTCAGTACGGCGTCCGCGACCGCGCCCTGCGGGGCGGGGGCCGTCACCGGCTGGAACTCCAGGCGGTGGAGGCCGTCGGCGCCGGCGGTCCGCGCCGAGCGGAGCTGTTCTGCTGTCGCCCGGCGCAGATGCAGGGCGCCGATCCGTACGACGGGCTCGCCCGTCGTGTCGGAGGCCCATACCCGGATCTCCTGGCCGGTCTCGGTCGGCTCGACGTCGACACGGACCCGTAGTTCGCCGCTGCCCGCCGCGTACAGCTCGACGTCCGTCCACTCGAAGGGCAGCAGGGCGCCTTCCGGTTCCTGCTCGCCGTTGGGGGCGGTGACGCCCTTCATGATGTGCAGGGCTGTGTCGAGGAGTGCCGGGTGAAGGTGGTAGTCCGCGCTCGCGGTGGTCTCCGGCAGGCGTACGACGCCGTATGCGGTGCTGCCCTTGCGCCACAGCTCGGTCAGCCCCTGGAAGACGGGGCCGTAGTCGATGCCCTGGGCGCCGAACCGGTCGTAGAAGCCATCGAGTTCGACCCGCTCGGCCCCGGTCACCGGCCATCGGCGCAGTTCCGCGAAGGTGTCTGCCGTGGTGTCCGCGGTCTCTTGCCTCAGTGTGCCGGTGGCGTGGCGGGTCCAGTCGCCCTGTGTGTTCTCGGGGCGTGCGTGGATGGTGACCGGGCGGCGGCCGTCCGGGCCGGGGGCACCGACGGTGATCTGGATCCGTACGGCGTCGTCGATGACCAGTGGTTCGGCCAGGGTCAGTTCGGCGACTCCGTCCGCGCCGGCCTCGTGGGCGGCCGCGGTGGCCAGTTCGAGCAGGCCTGTGCCGGGGACGATGGCCGAGCCGAAGACGGTGTGGTCCTTGAGCCATGGGTGGTCGGTGAGGGACAGGCGGCCGGTGAGGAGGTGTCCTTCGCCGTCGGCCAGCGGGGTCAGTGCGCCCAGCCAGGGATGCGGTGAGGCTTCGAGGCCGAGGGACGCGGCGTCACCTGTGGTCTTCGGGACGGGCAGCCAGTAGTGCTCGCGCTGGAAGGCGTAGGTGGGGAGGTCCAGCAGTGAGCCGGTGTCGGTACCCAGGGCGTGGTCCCAGTCGAGTGGGTGTCCCTGGACGTGGAGCAGGCTCAGGTTGCGTAGCAACTGGGCGGCGGTGCCGTGGTCACGGGCGAGCGAGCCGACGACGATGCCGCCCTGCCCGGCGCTGCCGTCGGTGAGCGGCATCGACAGGACGGGGTGCGCGGAGATCTCGACGAAGACACCGTGGCCGTCGTCCAGCAGTCTGGTCAGTGCCCGGTCGAAACGGACCGGCTCCCGCAGATTCCGGCACCAGTACCCCCCGTCCAGCTCCGCCCCGTCGGCGATCTGTCCGGTGACGGTGGAGTAGAAGGGGATGTCCGCCCGCCCCGGCACGATTCCTTCGAACCCGGATGCCAGATCAGGCAGCAGCGGATCCATCTGCGCGTTGTGGGAGGCGTAATCCACGTTGATCTTGCGGGCGTACACCCCCTGGTCCTGCAATTCCGTGACGATCCGGGCGATCGCGTCCGCCTGGCCCGAGATCACGGTCGACCCCGTCGTGTTGACCGCCGCCACCGACAGGGCCTCCCCGTACGGGGCGAGGGATTCCTCGACCTCGGCGACGGGACGCTCGATCAGGGCCATACCGCCCTGGCCCGCGCACGCCAGTACCGCCCGGGAGCGCTGGGCGACGATCTGCGCGCCCTGTTCCAGAGTGAGAGCGCCGCTGACCACCGCGGCGACGACCTCGCCCTGCGAATGGCCCACGACCGCCGACGGCTCCACACCCAACGAACGCCAGAGGGCGGAGAGCGCGACACCCATCGCGAACAGGGCCGGCTGAACTACGTCCACCCGGTCGAACGGCGGATGCTCCCCCTCCTCCCCCGCCAGCACCTCACGCACCGACCAGCCCGTGAACGGCCTCAGCGCCGCATCACATGCATCGACTGCCTCGGCGAACACCGCACTGGTGGCGAGGAGTTCACGCCCCATACCGACCCACTGCGAACCCTGGCCGGGGTAGACGAAGACGACCTTCCCGCGACGCTCCGCGGAGCCCGTGACCACCGACTCATGCGCACCGCCCGCGGCCAGCGCCGTGAGGCCCTCGACCAACCCAGCGGAATCGGCCGCCACCACACTCGCCCGCGACTCGAAATGCGAACGATGACGAGCCGCCGTCACCGCCACATCCGCCAGCCGGACGTCCTCACGACCGGACAGCCAGGACGCCCAGCGCCCCGCCTGCTCTCTTACCGCGCTCTCGTTCCGGCCGGACAGCACCACGGGGAACGGCCGGCTGTCCGTGGCCGCCGCTTCGGTCGGCTCGGCGAGCGGCGGCTCCTCGACGATGACGTGCGCGTTGGTGCCGCTGAGGCCGAAGGACGATACGCCCGCACGACGTGGGCGCGCCGTATCCCGTGCCCAGGGGGTGAGTTCGTCGACCACTCGTACCGGCAGGTCGTCCCAGGCGATGTTCGGGTTGCGCGGTGAGCTGTGCCGTGTGCCGGGCAGTGCGTCCTTCTTGAAGGAGGCGAGCATCTTGCAGATGCCGGCGATGCCTGCCGCCGATTCCAGGTGTCCGATGACGCTCTTCGCCGTGCCGAGTCCGAGTTCCCGCCTCGGCTCGCGGCCCTCCCCGTATACGGCGGCCAGTGCCTGTACCTCGATGGGGTCGCCCAGTGGTGTGCCGGTGCCGTGGCACTCGACGTAGTCGATGTCCCCGGCGGACAGTCCGGCCGAGCGGAGGGCCGCGCGGATGACTTTCTGCTGGGAGGAGCCGTTGGGAGCGGTGATGCCGCTGCTGGCGCCGTCGTGGTTGATGGCTGTGGCGCGGATGACGCCCAGGACCGTGCGGTGGTGTGCGAGTGCGTCGGAGAGCCGCATGACGGCGATCACGCCGACGCCTTCGCCGCGCCCGTACCCGTCGGCGTCGGCGGAGAAGGCCTTGCTGCGGCCGTCCGAGGAGAGGGCGTGCGAGCGGCTGAGTGCGACGAACGCGCCGGGGTCCGCGAGGAGTTGGACGCCGCCCGCGAGTGCCAGTTCGCATTCGTCGTTGCGCAGTGCCTCACAGGCCAGATGCAGTGCGACCAGTGACGAGGAGCACGCGGTGTCGACGGACAGTGCGGGGCCCTGGAGTCCGAGGTGGTAGGAGAGGCGGCCCGCGTTGAAGCTGGGCAGGGTGCCGGTCAGGGTGTAGGTGTCGGGGGTGGTGTTCTGGCGGTACTTGCCGTATTCGCCGACGCCGGCGCCCACGAAGACACCGGTGCGGGTGTCGCGCAGTTCGCGCGGGCGGATGCCCGCGTTCTCCAGGGAGTTCCAGGCCGTTTCGAGGAGCAGTCGGTGCTGGGGGTCCATCGGTTCGGCTTCGCGCGGGCTGATGCCGAAGAAGGAGGCGTCGAAGTGGGCCACGTCGCCGAGGAAGGAGGCGTGGCGGGCGTATGTCCTGCCCTCGGCGTCCGGGTCCGGGTCGTAGAAGGCGTCGATGTCAAAGCGGTCGGCCGGGACCTCGCTGACCGTGTCGCGGCCTTCGGCGAGGACGTCCCAGAGGCTGTCCAGGTCGTGGGCGTCGCCCGGCATGCGCAGTCCGACGCCGACGATGGCGAGGGGTTCGTCGGTGCGGTGTGTGGTGGGGGTGTCGGAGGTGTCCGTGAGGGCGGGGGCGAGTTCGCCGAGGAGCCATTGTGCGGCGGCTGCCAGGTTCGGGTGGTCGAAGATCAGGGTCTTGGGGGTGATGACTCCGGTGCGTTTCTGTACGCGGGCGCTGAGGTCGACGGCCATCATCGAGTCGAAGCCGAGGTCCCTGAACCCGCGTTCGGGGTCGAGTGATGCGGGTTCGGCCACGCCGAGTACCGCTGCGGCCTCGGTCGCGAGGAGGGCGCGCAGATGGTCCTCGCGGGCGTCCTCGGCGAGTCCGAGCAGGGTGGTGCGCAGTGGGTTGTCCTGGTCGGGCGGGGTGTCGGCGGTGGCGGCGCGTGCTTCGGGGATGTCCCGCAGGAGGGGTCGGCCGCCGTTCTCGGTGTAGGCGGTGGCCGCCCGCGTCCAGTCGATTTTGGCGATCACGGTGGTGCCGCCGTGGGCGAGGGCCGTGTCGAGGGCGTCCAGGGCGCGCTCGGCGCGCATCGGTTCGAGGCCGATGCGGCGCAGTTGGTTCTCGGCGGCGCCGTGGGTCATGCCGCCGTCGGCCCAGGGGCCCCAGCCGATGGAGACGGCGGGCAGGCCTTCGGCTCTGCGCTGTGCGGCGAGGGCGTCCAGGGCCGCGTTGGCCATGGCGTAGTTGGCCTGGCCGATGTTGCCGAGGACGCCGATGACCGAGGTGTACAGGACGAAGGCGTCGAGGTCGCGGTCGCGGGTGAGGTCGTGCAGGTGGGTGGCGGCGGTGAGTTTGGGGGCGGCGGCGGTGGCGAGGGCTTCGGTGTCCAGGCGGTCGAGGAGGCGGTCGTCGAGGATGCCCGCGGTGTGGAAGACGGCGCGCAGGGGTGCCTCGTCGTGGTCGAGGGCGGTGAGGAGTTCGCTGAGCCGGCGCCGGTCGGTGACGTCGCAGGAGACGAGGGTGACGCGGGCGCCCGCGGCCTGGAGTGCGGTGGTGAGTGCGGGGGCTCCTTCGGCTTCGGGTCCGCGGCGGGATACCAGGACGAGGTGTTCGGCGCCGCGTTCGGCGAGGCGTCGGGCGAGGTGAGCGGCGAGGGCGCCGCTGCCTCCGGTGATCAGGATGGTGCCGCGTGGTGTCCAGGGGTGTGCGGTGGCGGTGGGTGGGGTGCGGCGGAGCCTGCGGACGAGACGTCCGGTGGTGCGCAGCGCCACGTGCTCTTCGGCGTCCGGGGTGCCGTGGGCGGCGAGGGTGGCCAGGAGCCGGCGGGTGGTCGCCGTGTCGGGTTCGGCGGGCAGGTCGAGGAGTCCGCCCCAGCGGTTCGGGTACTCGAGGGCGATGACGTGGCCCAGTCCCCAGATGAGGGCGTGGGCGGGGCTGGGGGCGGGGTCGGTGTCGTGGGTGTGGACGGCGCCCTGGGTCACGAACCAGAGGGGGGCTCGTACCGAGGCGTCGCCCAGTGCCTGGACGAGCGCGAGGCTCCGGGCGGCGCCCGTGGTCACGGTGGGGTGGCCGGGGTGGGGGGTGGTGTCGGCGGCGGTGAGGGCGAGGATGCCGCGCAGTGGCTGGTCGCCGAGTTCCGCGGTCAGGTCGCCGATCGACGCGGCGTACGTGGCACGGACGGCACCGGCGCCGGTGTCTGTGTCGGTGTCGGCGGTCAGGAGGTGCGGGGATGCGCCCGCGCCGGTCAGTGCCCCGGCCAGTTGTCCGGCGAGGTGCTGTGCGGCGGCGGGGGCGACGATCAGCCAGTGGCCGCGCGGCAGTGGCGCGGTGCGTGCCACCGGGGAGGGCTGCCAGGTCTCCTGGTAGCTCCAGTCGGCGACTTCGCCGGCCCTGGTCTGCTGTTCGCGCCAGGTGGCGAGGTAGGGCAGGAGGGTGGCGGCGGCGGAGTTGTCGGGCACTCCGAGGAGTTCGGAGAGGCGTTCGCTCTCTCCGCTGCCGACGGCCTGCCACAGGGCGTCGTCGGCGTGCGGGTGTCCGTGGCCGGTGTTCCTCCCGGCGTTCTTCCCGGCCTTCGGTTCGATCCAGTGGTTCTTGCGCCGGAAGGCGTAGGTGGGCAGGTCCACGGGTGTTCCGCCGGACAGGACCCGGTCCCAGGCGATGTGCTGGCCCGAGACGTGGACCGCGCCCAGTGCCAGGAGCAGGGAGCGGACTTCGTCGACCGGTTCGTCCGTGCCGCGGGCGGCACGCTGCGAGGCGGTGAACACCGCCTCGCGTTCCACACATCCCGCGCCCATCGCGGACAGCACGCCCGCCGGGCCGCACTCCAGGTAACGCGATATCCCGGCCCGTTCCAGGGACCGTATCGCGTCCAGGAAACGCACCCCGTCACGGACCTGGCGCACCCAGTAGCCGGGGTCGGACAGCTCCTCCCCCGACACCGGCCCGCCCGTCACGGTCGATACGAACGTGATCCGCGGGGCGGCGAACGCGCAGGTCTCCACGACCTCCCGGTACGCGTCGAGCATCGTGTCCATGTGCGGCGAGTGGAAGGCGTGCGACACCTCCAGCCTCCGGGTGCGCCTGCCCAGTCCCGCGAAGTGCTCCACCACCGCCGTCACCGCGGCCGTGTCACCGCTGACGACCGTCTGCGCCGGGCCGTTCAGTCCCGCCACCGACACCCGTCCCGCGGCACCCGCGAGGACGTCCAGGACCTCCGGCTCCGGCGCCTCCACCGACGCCATGGCGCCACCGCGCTCGCAGTCCTGCATCAGCCGGCCGCGTGCGGCCACCAGCCGCGCCGCGTCCGCGAGGTCCAGCACCCCCGCCACATGGGCGGCGGCCAGTTCGCCCACCGAGTGGCCGGCCACCGCGCCCGGCACGACACCCCAGGACTCCCACAGCCGGAACAGCGCCACCTCGACCGCGAACAGTCCTGGCTGCGTGAACTCCGTCTCGTGTACGAGCACCGCGTCCGCGCTGTCCTCGGGGGCGAACACCACCGCGGCCAGCGGCATCCGCAGATGCGGTTCCAGCGCCGCGCAGACCTCGTCGAACGCTTCCCGGAACACCGGGAGCGCCCCGTACAGCTGACGGCCCATCGCGATGCGCTGGCTGCCCTGTCCCGTGAACAGCACCGCCAGATCACCGCCGGCGGAGGAACCCTCGACGACGTCACGGTGCGCCCGGCCCTCCGCCAGCGCCAGCAGGGCTTCCCGTGCCTGGGCGGTGGTGTTCGCCACGGCGCTCGCCCGGTGCTCCAGGTGGGCGCGGTGGTGCGCGGCGCTGTAGGCGATGTCGAGCAGTTCCGGATCGGGTCTGCCCGCCAGGTGGCCGGCGAGCCTCGCGGCGTTCTCGGCCCGTGCCTCCTGGGACTTGCCGGACACCGTGAGGACGACGGGTGTCGTGGGTGCGGGCCGGTCGGAGCGGCCGTGGACGGCCGTCCAGTCGATGTCGTGGCCCTCGCACCACAGGCGGGCGGCCAGGTCCTCCAGGCTCCGGCGGGCGGGCCGGTCGCGCCGGCAGGTGGCGAGGGCGGCGTGGCGGGTGTCGTCGAGCGTGGCGAGTGTCCGCTCGAAGGAGTGCTGGGCGACGGGGTGCGGGGCGATCTCGACGATGCGCAGTCCGCGCGCGGCGGCGGGCTCGGTCCGGGCGAGTGCGGTGACCGCCTCGGCCACCAGCATGGGCCGGCACATGTTGCGTGCCCAGTACTCGGTGCCGAGCGCGGTGCCGTCGACGAAGCCGTCGTCGACGGTCGACCAGAAGGGGACGGACGCGACGCCGGTGCGCAGGGTGCCGAGCCGGTGGACGAGTTCGGGTGCGAGGTCCTCCAGCTGTGCGCTGTGGGACGCGTAGTCGATGTTGACGCGTGCGGTGTGTACGCCGTTCTCGGACAGTTCCCGTTCCACGGCGGCGACGGCGTCCGTGGGCCCGGACAGGCAGACCTGGTCCGGTGCGAGGTGTCCGGCGACGGAGAGCCCGCGGTCGTCGGCGGCCGGCCGGGCGGCCTCGTCGGCGGTGAGGTCGCAGACGAGGAGGGCGCCGTGTCCGGAGGCGCGTTCGGCGATCAGCGCGGACCAGGTGGTGATGAGCCGGGCGCCCTCGTCCAGGGGGAGGGCGCCCGCGACGACGGCGGCGGCCACCTCTCCGATGCTCTGGCCGAAGACGGTGTCGGGCTCCATGCCCCAGGCGGCGAGGGTGCGGGCGAGGGCGACCTGGACGGAGAAGAGGACGGGCTGGACGACATCGGTGCGGTCGAGCCGCGAGCGGCTGCCGCCGGCGAGGAGTTCGCCGGTCACCGACCAGCCGGTATGTGCGGCGACCGCCCGGTCGCAGGCGTCGAGGGCGGCGCGGAAGGCGCGTTCGGAGAGCAGGTCTCGGCCCATGCCGATCCACTGTGCGCCGTGGCCGGAGAAGAAGAAGGCGAGCGGGGGCCGCTCGGTGGAGCGGCCGGGGCCGGCGATGAGTCCGGCACCGCCGGCCGGGGTCAGGGCGGCGACCGCCCGGTGGGTTCCGGCGTCGTGGGCCGGTGTCGCGTACGGGCCGGTGGCGGTGTCGTCCCGGGCGCCGAGGCCGGCGACGGCGTCGTGCAGCGCGCTCTCGCTCGCGGCGGTGACGGGGACGAGGCGGCGACGGCTGTAGGGGGCCTCTTCGAGGGCGATATGGGCGTTGGTGCCGCCGAAGCCGAAGCCGCTGACGCCGGCGTAGCGGCGGCGGACGGCGGGCCAGGGCCGGTGTTCGGTGACGACCTGGAGTTTGTTGCCGTCGAAGTCGATGTGCGGGTTGGGTACGTCGAAGTGCAGGCTGGCGGGCAGTTCGCCGTGGTAGAGGGACAGGGCGGTCTTGAGGAGTCCGGTGACGCCGGCCGCGGGCTCCAGGTGGCCGAAGTTCGTCTTGGCGGAGCCCAGGTGCAGTGGCTGGTCCCGGCCTTCGGCGAATACGGTGCCCAGTGCGTCGGCCTCGATGGGGTCGCCGAGGAGGGTGCCGGTGCCGTGTGCCTCCACGTAGGAGACGTCCTTGGGGTCGATGTCCGCGTCCTGCCAGGCGGTGCGCAGGACGTCGACCTGGGCCAGCGGGTTGGGGGCGGTGAGTCCGTTGGAGGCGCCGTCGTTGTTGACGGCGGTGCCGCGGATCACCGCGTACACGCGGTCGCCCGCGGCCAGGGCGTCGGAGAGTCTGCGCAGGACGACGACGCCGCATCCTTCGCCTCGTACGTAGCCGTTGGCGCCGGCGTCGAAGGCGCGGCACTGGCCGTCCGGGTTCATGCCGCCGAACTTGGTCATGGCGACGGTGGTGTTGGGGTGCAGCATGACGTTGACGCCGCCGGCCAGGGCGAGGTCGGTCTCGCCGCGGCGCAGGCTCTGCACGGCGAGGTGGGTGGCGGTGAGGGAGGAGCTGCACGCGGTCGCGACGGCCATGGCGGGGCCGTGGAGGCCCAGGGTGTAGGCGATGCGTGCCGGGATGATGGAGTTGTCCCAGCCGGCGGCGGAGTGGGTCCCGATGGTGTCGGCGTCGGCGCCGGTGGCCAGGTGGTATTCCTGTGCCATGGTGCCGAAGTAGATGCCGGTGCGGGTGCCGGAGAGGTCCGAGGCGACGATGCGGGCGTCTTCGAAGGCGGCCCAGGCGACTTCGAGGGCCATGCGCTGCTGGGGGTCCATGTGCTTCGCCTCGGCGGGCGAGATCCGGAACAGTTCGGCGTCGAACCCGGCGATGTCGTCGAGGAAGCCTCCCCAGCGGGTGTTCATCCTGCCGGGTGCGCGGGGGTCGGGGTCGAGCCAGTCGTGGGCGTTCCAGCGGTCGGCCGGGACCTCGCGGATCGCGTCGAGTCCGTCGCGCAGGCTCTCCCAGAGCGCCTCGGGGGTCTCGATGCCGCCGGGCAGGCGGCAGCCGAGGCCGACGATGGCGATGGCCTCGTCCGCGGCGGTGTGTCCCCGGCCGGCCGGTGGTGCGGCGGCGGGGGGTGTGGTGTGCCCTGTGAGGTGGGCGGAGAGTGCGGCGATGGTGGGGTACTGCCACACCGTCCAGCCGGGCACGGGGCGTCCGAGGTGTTCCGACAGTGCCGTCACGAGGGACAGGATCCGGACGGAGTCCAGTCCGAGGTCGCGCAGGGGCCGGTCGGTATCGACGGTTTCCGGCCGCACGTCGAGGGCTGTCGCGACGATGTCGCGCAGGAAGCCGGCGATGTCCTCGGCCCCCGGCTGGGAGGCGGCTGCACCACTGTTCAGCTGGGCAAAGCTCATCTGCTCTTCCTTGCTCGTCGAACCGGACTTCCGGCGCGGAGGGGGACACGGGGAGCCGTCCCGGACGGAGCGGCCCCCCGGTGTGTTCGTGCGGCGTCAGCGGGCGGTGCTGCCCGCTGTCTCCGGGGCAAGCGGCCCCGAACCACCGAATTCCTGCCTGGTCTGCGGGGACAGGGAACGCGACCGGGCGATCTCCCGGTAGAGCGGCACCGAGCTCGTCGGGATGCGTTCCATGGTGGTGCGGTCCACCTGGTAGAGCCCGAAGCGTGCCGAGTAGCCCGAGAGCCACTCGAAGTTGTCGAGCAGGCTCCAGTGGTAGTACCCGCGGACGTCGACCCCGGCGGCACGTGCCTGGGAGATCTGCTCCAGGGTGCGCACGATGTGCTGGGACCGGCGTGCGCCGTTCTCCGTCGCGATGCCGGACTCGCTCACCAGGAGCGGCAGCCCGCGGTAGCGGTTGCCGTACTCCTTCAGCACCCCGGCCAGGCCCTGCGTGGACGCCTCGTAGTTCATCGCCGGCACGAAGTAGGACGGGTCCTTGTAGGGGAGGCAGGGCGAGGTGGTGCACAGGTCCACGTCGAGGACGGGGTAGCTCGGGTCGCCGCCGCCGGACGCGCCGGGCGCGGAGACGCCGATGCGGGCGTACAGCTGGGGGCCGAGCCAGTCGAGGGTGCCTGTCCACTCGGGGTGCCGCTCGTCGGCGGTGCCGTCCAGGTCGCTGTCGAACGTGCCGCGCCACAGGGCGTCGACGAAGCCGTAATCGGTGTACTGGCGGTAGCGGTCACGGGCCGCGATGTCGCGGGGGTCGTTGCTGACCTTGCCGCCGCGGATCGGCACGTACTCCTGGGCGCCGACGGTCAGACCGACGCTGGACGCCGCGCCGTCACGGTCGGCGTCGACCCGGTCGGCGGACTTGATGGCCTTGTACATCGCCACGTGAGCCATGAGGTAACGCCGCTGCGCCATGGTGAACTTGCTCAGGTTCGCGGTGTTCAGGTTGGCCTTGCCGGGCGGACCGGCGCCGAAGGCGTGCGCGAAGGTCATGTAGACCATCGGCTCGTTCAGGGTGACCCACTCGTCGACGCGGTCGCCGAATCGTTCGGCGATGAGCTTGGCGAACTCGGCCATCTCCTTGACGACGAGCTCGCCGCCCTGCGGGTGGTCCAGGCCGCACAGGTTGGTGTCGCTCGGACCGTTCTTGCAGCCGGGGTCCCGCGGGTCGTCGACCCAGACGGGGTTGGCGAAGTGGTGCAGCGTGATCATCGGGCGGATGCCCTTGGCGGCGAGCGCGTCGAGCTGCTTGCCGTAGTGGTCGAGCGCCGCCTGGGAGATCTTGTTGCGCTGGGGCTCGACCCTGGACCACTCGATACCGAACCGGTACGAGTCCACGTTGAGGTCCTTGATGAGGCCGACATCGTCGAGCGCCCGGGTGTAACCGCCCACGCCGTCGCCGACGAACGGGCTCTTGCCGAGGCCCTCGGGGGCCGGCTTGCTCCAGAGGTACCAGTCGTTGTTCTCGTTCCGGTCCTCGATCTGCGTCGCGGAACTCGAGACGCCGAACCGGAAACTTCCCTTGCCCGAGGGCTGTGAGAGCGAGCCGGTGCCCGGGAAGGACACCGCCTCGCCCCGGCTCCCGCCCTCGTCCGCCGTCGTTGTGCCCTGGGCACTCGCACCGGGTGTGAGGACCACGGCGAGCAGGGTCGCGGCCAGAGTTGTGCCTATCAGTCGTTTCACGCTGTCTTCCTCGTTGCGGAGACGGATTGATGTGGCGAGCCGCCGGCTCCCCGGCGTTCGACCCGGCGGACAGAAAAAACCGGCCACGTCATCCCGCGCGGGTTGACGTGGCCGGTGTTGTGACGGGAATACGCCCTGGTCGGATCAACAGCGGCTGACGGAATTCGCGGGATGCCACACCGACATCATCGCGCCGCCTGCTTGAGCGTGCCTCGAACTCAGCCGGTGCCCTCGGCCAGGTACGACTCGACGGCGTCCGCAGCGACGGCGGGGCCGTCGACCTTGCGCATCGTCTCGCCCATCGCCCGTGTGCGGTCGGCGACGGACTTGTCCGCGGACACCTCGTCGATCGCCTTGCGCAGGGTTTCGAGGCTGAAGTCGTCGCGGGTGAGGAGCCGGCCGAAACCGAGCTCCTCGACGCGGAGCCCGTTGGCGTGCTGCTCGCTCATCAGCGGGTTCACGATCATCGGGACGCCGTTGTAGAGCGACTCCATGACGCTGTTCATTCCGCCGTGCGTGATGAACAACTCGGCGTGGCGGAGCACGTCCAGCTGGGGAACGCTGCGTCGTACGTCGAAGTTCGCGGGCAGGTCGCCGAGTTCGGCCGGGTTCATGTTGTCGCCGACGGCCATCATCACGTCCCAGCGGGAGTTCGCGAGGGCCTCGACGCAGGTCCTGAAGAACTCCGGCCAGCCGGTCGCGGCGGTGCCGAGGGAGATGAGGAGTACCGGACGGTCCTGCGACGGGGGCTGCCACGTGCCCTGGAAGGCCGACCGGTCACCGAGACACGGTCCCGCGAACACGAACCGCTCGTCGAAGGTGTGCCCGTCGTAGTGGAAGTCCCGCGGGAGGAAGATGATGCCGCGCTTCGGCAGCTCCATCAGGAACTCCATGGAGGTCATGCCCGGGAACCCGAGCCCGGGAAGCATCCCGTCGAGCTTGGTGACCATCTCCATGACCTTGGGGTCGGTCATCTCGGCCATCGGGAACTTGGCCTGGAGGGAGAAGTGCTCGTTCACTCCGTACGACGGGAACAGCCGCACCGTCGGAATGTTCTGCTGTGCCGCGTAGAAGCGGGCTCCCCACGCCATGAAGTCATGGAGGATCACATCGGGCCGGTTGTCCCCGTAGAACCCCTCCACCTGGCTCACCAGGGACGTCGCCTCTTCGAGCGTCCGCAGCCCTTCGCCCGAAATGGCTTCGGGCGTGAAGGGGTTCGTGTAGTACTGGCCGAACACTGAGGTGTAACGGACCGGTTCCGCACCCAGCGCCTCGATGGCCGGGGCGAAGTGATCCGTGGTGGTGCAGCTGACCCGATGACCACGTCGAACGAGTTCTTCCACGACTCCTAGAGTCGGATTCAGATGTCCGAATGCGGGAAAGTTGAAGAACGCGATATGAGATGTCATCGAACACCTTCTCTGAAGACGACACGAATTTCGTTGACGGCAATCCGGCACTGTACCAGCGGCCCAGTGCCGGCGCTTCCGTCAACAACTGGCCTCCCTCAGAAGGGAACAGTCATTCCGAGGGCTCCACGCAGACTTCCTAGCTGACCGCCGTGGTAGGCGTCATGCATCTGTACCAGGGAGAGCGCGGACCCGAGCTTCCCGAGACGCTTCTTCCAGTAATCGTCAAGCGGGGCTTGAATCTCGACCGGGCACTCGCGGTGCAGGTCCTCCGCGCCCAGTGTGGCGACGAGTTCACGCAGCCGCGCGTGGATCCGCTTGTAGAGGCCGAGCATTTCGTCCAGGGAGGGCGCCCCCTCCCAGTCGACCTTGTCGCAGTCGCCCGCCCATTTGTCGTAGAATTCGAGGGAAAGGGATATGCCGCCCTCCTGATAAAGCCCCGAGACATAGTCCTTCGAGCACATCAGGTGGCCGAGGAACCACAAGGCGGGCATGTGGCCTTCCGGCGCGGTGCGCGCGGTCTCGTTGTCGAAACCGTCGATGAGTTCCAGGATCATCTCGTAGGCGAGATCGAACTCCTGAAGCAAATGCGCGACCAGTGCATCCGTTTTTACGGGCGCCGTCTCGGTAATCGTCACTTGTTCCTCCTCTGCTGGGCCAGCCTGGCCCGTACCTCGTCGAAAGTGGGAAGGGCCGGCGAGCTGCTCGCCCAGCGCGTCCCTTCCCATCCGTACGCGAGCTGCTTCGTCTTGCGCACCGCGTTCATGTGCCCCTCGGACTGCAGGAAGCCCATCAGCGCCTCCTCGTCCGTCCACACGGCCAGGGCGCGCGAACTCATCCAGCACTTCTGGGAGATGGCGAACGTCGCCGCGAGCAGGCCCTCCCGCTTCCACAGCTCCTCCAGGAGGACCCGGTTCAGCTCGGTGGCGATCTCGATCGCGCCGGGCTTGGGCCAGCCGCCGGAGGTGGCCACGACGTAGGAGTCGGGCAGCGGCCCCTTCAGCGCACCGGTTTCCGGGTCGATGGCCGGCCCGGTCCAGGGCACCTGGATCTCGAGGTCGGACTCGTCGCACGCGGCGAATTCCTCGATGGTGGCGGGCACCGGCCGGGTTTCCGTTCCGAGGCTCTGTTCCACCGTCATGCCAGGCCCTCCTTGCGGCGGACCGGGAGCTGCACGAACTCGGAGATGAGCAGGCGCAGCACCAGCATCTTCGAGTCGCCGTGGAGTTCCAGGGTCGGCAGCACGGGCAGCAGGGCACGGAACATGGCGCGCAGCTCGGTCCTCGCCAGGGCGGCCCCGATGCAGCGGTGTTCCCCGTTGCCGCCGAAGGCGATGTGCCGGTTCGGGCTGCGGGTGATGTCGAAGCGGTACGGGTCGGGGAAGGCGTCCGGGTCGCGGTTGGCCGCCGGGAAGAACATGGCCACGGTCTCGCCCTTGCGGATCTTCTGGCCGCGGATCTCGGTGTCCTTCATGGCGGTGCGTGCCATCACCACGGCGACCGAGGTCCAGCGCAGGATCTCGTCCACGGCGCCGTCGAGCAGTGTGGGGTCGTCGATCAGCTTCTGCAGCTGGTCGGGGTTCTCCAGCAGCACCTTGATCCCGCCGGCGATGGCGTTGCGTGTGGTTCCGTTGCCCGCCTGCACCAGGTTGAACAGCTGGTAGGACATGTCGTGGAACCCGAGGGGGTTGCCGAGCACGGTGGCCTTGGCCAGTCGGCTCAGCACGTCGGTCCCGTTGCTGCCGCCCTCCTCCATGCGCTTCTTCGCGAGACCGGACATGTACTGGTCCAGCTCGATCATGGCGCGCATGAAGCGGGCCTGTGCCTCCTCGCCCTCTTCCTGCTTGTAGCCCTTGTGGAAGGCGGAGGCGGTGTCCTGGTGGACGCGGAAGAGGTGGTCCCAGTCCTCGCCGGGCACCCCCAGCAGTTCGAAGATGGCGGCCAGCGGGAGCCGGGCGGCGAGGTCGTGTGCCACATCCGCGGTGCCGTGCTCGTCCAGCCGCTTCACGAAGTCGGCGACGTAGGAGGTGGAGAGCTCGAGGAAGCGCTCCTCCATCGCCGCCATGGCCTTGGGGGTGAAGCAGGGGTACATGGCCTGCCGGACCTGGCGGTGCAGCGGCGCGTCCATGAACCCCAGGCCGGCGGGGTAGTCGGCCACGTGGCCGTAGACCTGGCCGCGGCGCTCGCGCTCCGTCTCCCACGGCTCGATCTCGTCCGGGGTCTCGATCGCCGTGCGCTCGCGGCAGGAGAAGACGTCGGTGCTGCGGGCGACCCAGGAGATGTCCTCGTGTCTGGTCAGGGCCCAGAACGGCTCGTAACCGGGGCGGTGGTACCAGTGGACGGGGGACTCCTCCCGCAGCCGGTCCCACTCCTGCCACGGGTAGCCGTTCTCGTCGTAGAACTGCTCACTCGTGATATCGATCTCTGCGAGCGATTGCATGGCGTGCTTACCTTCCTTCAGCTCGGGTTGTTCTTCAGCAGGAACTCGACGATCGATGCCACGGTCTTCGCACGCCGCTCGGGTGCGGCGAAGCCCGGATCGAGGAGGGTCGCCTCGGGGGCCTCCAGGGCGATCCGCCCGGCCAGGGCCTCGGGACGGTGCAGGCAGCTGCCCGGCAGTACCAGCAGCGGGGCGGGGAACTCGCCGATCCACTCGTCGGGGACGGAGAAGTGGTCACGGCCGTCCGGGAAGATCGCGTCACGGAACCGCACCAGCAGCGTGACGTACTTCTCGCGCCGGAAGGCGAGGATCTCCTTCCGGAATGCGCTGTCGTCGTGCAGCCGCTGTGCGAACGGTCCGGCCTCCGGGTTCCGGTCGAAGACGCCGTCCCGGGCGGCGGCCTCGAAGACCGCGCCGAGACCTTCCGTCTCCGGGTCGTCGAAACCGGCCGCGCGCGGAAGCCTCATCGCCGGGTCGAAGAGGCCGAAGAAGTCCCCCAGGGTGTTGGTGCCGTCGCGGCCCGCCGGTTCCTGGGCCACCACCGACCGCACCCGGTCCGGCGCGTCGTGTGCCAGCCGCCAGGCGTGCACACAGCCGAACCCGGCGGCCACCACGTGTGCCTGCCCGGCCCCGACCTCGTCGAGCACGGCGAGCTGGTCGGCGACCGTCTGCTCGTACGAGAAGGGGACGGCGGGCGCGGCGCTGCGGCCGGCGTGGCGCTGGTCCATCGCGATCACCTTGAAGTGCCGCGACAGTTCACGTACCGGGTGGAAGAAGTTCTCCTCCCACGACTCGATCCGGCTGCCCACTGCATCGGGGGCCAGCAGCAGCACGGGAAAGCCTTCGCCGTGCACCTCGTAGTGGATCCGTGCACCGTCCGGCCGGACTGCCTCAGACATTCTTCTCTCCCATGCCTTTCTGTATCGCCGCCACGAGTTCTGCGGCCATCGCTTCGCTGTTCTCGATCGGAGCCGCGTGGCTGCCGTCGATGACGTGGTGCGCGAACTCCCCGTCCGTCAGGTTCTGCCAGCCCTGTGTCGTCCCCTCGGGAAGCACGGGATCGTCCTTCGCGGCGACGGCGACGACAGGGATGCGGAGACGGGCCCGGCCGTCACCGACCAGTGAGTCCCGATGATTCATCGACAGGGTCGCGTCGTGGTGGAGCGCGGTGCTGTACGTGGTGAGGAGCTCGGCGTTCGCCAGGATGTCGTCGGGCAGGATTCCCTTGAAGGCGACGGCCAGTTCATCGGTGGTGGCCTGGTCGAGGGTCTTGGCCAGTTCCTCCATCCGCTGCATCGCCGGCGGCATCTCCACGAAGGGCGGCAGCGCACACGCCGGTACGAACGTGACCGGGGGCGGTTCCGGCAGGGCCGAGAGGGCGTGTGCCAGTTCCCAGGCCATCCACGACCCCTGGCTGTGGCCGTAGACGACGGTCGGCACGGGTGCGCGGTTGGTCAGTTCGGCGGTGATCGCCGCCACCACGTCCCGCATGGAGGTCGCGGGGGCCTCGGCCGCCCGGCTCTCCCGGCCCGGCATCTGCACGCCGAGCAGTTCGACGCCGTCCGGGATGTGCCGGATCAGGGGCACATGGCCGGCGGTCGTTCCGCCGCCTCCGGCGACGCAGACGATCCGGGCGGTCGGCTCGGCGGCGGGCTTCAGGGTCCGCAGCCAGCGTCCCTGCCCCTCTCCGCCGGTCGCGTCCCGGTCCCCGGCCAGACCGTCGGCCAGGTGCTCGGCGATGCCCTGGCAGCCCGTCTCGCCCAGGATGACCTGTACGGGGACGGTCAGACCGGTCGCGCGGGCGATACGGCTGCGCAGGCCGACCGCGACCAGCGAGTCCACTCCGAGCTGGAACAGGGGTTGACCGGTGATGATGTCATCGCTCGGCACGCCGATGGCCGAGGCCGCCTCCTGGACGACCAGTTCGAGCATCGCCGCCGGCCGGTCGTGCCCGGCGATCGTGGCCAGCCGCTCGCGCAGGCCGGTCCGGCGGCCCCTGGACGCGGTCCCCTGCCGTTGCGCGTCGGTGTTCTCCGTGTGCTTCCTGAACCAGTCCTCCAGGAGCGGGAGGACGTCCGCGACGCTGTCCTTGAGGTTCTCGGGGGCGCGCAGCGCTTCCATGACCTCGGTGACGTCGCCGGTGCCGACGGCGTTGCGCAGTGCCTCGCCCGCCTCGGTGCCGAAGGTCCGCGTCGACCGCCGTGCCTCCTTCCAGTAGTGCTCGCGCTGGAAGGCGTACGTGGGCAGGTTCAGCAGGGATCCTTCGCCCGGTTCGAGGCCGAGAGCCCGGTCCCAGTCGATGTCGTGGCCCTGGGCGTGCAGCAGGCCGAGGTTGTGCAGGAGCTGGGTGGTGGTGCCGTGGTCGCGGGTGAGGGAGCCGACGACGATGCCGCCACGCTCCGCGCTGCCGTCGGTGAGCGGTATGGCCAGCACCGGGTGCGCGGAGATCTCGACGAAGACGGTGTGGCCGTCGTCCAGGAGCCGGTTGAGGGCGCGGTCGAAGCGGACGGGCTCGCGCAGGTTGCGGCACCAGTAGCCGCCGTCCAGTTCCGTCCCGTCGGATACCTCGCCGGTCACCGTGGAGTAGAACGCGATGTCCGCGCGCCGCGGCACCAGGCCCTCGAACTTCGAGGCGAGGTCCGGCAGGATCGGGTCCATCTGGGCGCTGTGGGAGGCGTAGCCGGCTTTGATCCTGCGGGCGTAGACGTCCCGCTCCTGGAGCTCCGAGACGATCTGTTCGATCGCGTCCGACCGGCCCGAGATCACGGTGGATCCCGCGCTGTTGACCGCCGCGATCGACAGGGCGTCGCCGTACGGGGCGAGGAATTCCTCCACCTCCGCGACCGGACGTTCCACGAGCGCCATTCCGCCCTGTCCGTCGCGGACGAGGACGGTCTGGGAGCGCTGGGCGATGATCTGCGCGCCCTGTTCCAGCGACAGTGCGCCGCTGACCACCGCGGCGACGACCTCGCCCTGTGAATGGCCCACGACCGCCGCGGGCTCCACGCCCAGGGAGCGCCAGAGCGCGGACAGGGCCACGCCCATCGTGAACAGGGCCGGCTGGACCACATCGGTCCGGTCGAGCAGCGGGTGGTCGTCTTCGGTTCCGGTGAGGACTTCCCGTACCGACCAGCCCGTGAACGGCCTCAGCGCCGCGTCGCACGCGTCGACCGTCTCGGCGAACACCCCGCTCGTGGCGAGGAGTTCACGGCCCATGCCGGCCCACTGCGAGCCCTGGCCGGGGTAGACGAAGACGACCTTCCCGCGCCGCTCCGCGGAGCCGGTGACGACCGCGTCGTGCGAGCGGCCCCCGGCCAGCGCCTCCAACGCCTCGATCAGCCCGGCGGTGTCGGCCGCCACCACACTCGCCCGCGACTCGAAATGCGAACGGTGGCGGGCAGCCGTCACCGCCACATCCGCCAGGCGGATGTCCTCACGGCCCGACAGCCAGGACGCCCAGCGTCCGGCCTGTTCCCGCAGCGCGGCCTCGTCACGCCCCGACACCACCACCGGCAGCGGCCGTGTGTCCTCGGGCGGGAACGGTTGCGTGTCCTGCGTCACCGGGACCTCTTCGAGGATCACGTGCGCGTTCGTACCGCCGAGGCCGAAGGCGCTGACTCCCGCGCGGCGCGGGCCTTGTGCCTGTGCCCAGTGCTTCAGCTCGGTGTTGACGTAGAGGAGTTCCGGGTCGAGTTCCATCTCGGGGTTCGGCTTGTCGAAGTTCAGGCTCGGCACCAGCTGCCGGTGGTGGAGGGACAACGCGGCCTTGATGAGACCGGCAACTCCCGCTGTCACATCCGTGTGTCCGATGTTGGTCTTCACCGAGCCCAGTGCGCACGGCTCGGTGCGGCCGGCCGCCGCGAGCACCTGTTGCAGGGCCTGGACCTCGATCGGGTCCCCGAGGGTGGTCCCGGTGCCGTGCGCCTCGATGTATCCGATGGTGTCCGCGCTCACGCCCGCGTCGGCCTGGGCGGTCGCGATGACACGTGCCTGGCCGTCAACGCTGGGCGCGGTGAAGCCGACCTTGTTGGACCCGTCGTTGTTGATCGCACTGCCGCGGATGACCGCGTAGACCGTGTCCCCCGAGGCCAGTGCGTCGGAGAGGCGACGCAGCACGACGATTCCGACGCCGTTGCCGAGAACCGTGCCCGCCCCGTCGGCGTCGAACGCCCGGCACGTGCCGTCCGGCGAGAACACCAGGCCTTCCTGGTGGAAGTAGCCGTGCTCCAGCGGGTAGGTGAGCGAGGCCCCTCCCGCCAGGGCGATGTCCGACTCGCCGCGCAGCAGGCTCTCCCGGGCCAGGTGCGTGGCCACGAGGCTGGTGGAGCAGGCCGTCTGGACGGTCAGGGCGGGCCCCCGCAGGTTCAGCTTGTGGGCGACCCTCGTGGCCAGGAAGTCGTTCTTCGTGCCGACCATCGTGCGGTAGAAGTCCGACATCTCGGTGGCGTCGTCACTGCTGCGGTATCCGCCCTGGCCGGCACCGGCGAAGACACCGATGGCGCCGTCGAAGTCCTGCGGGACCTGGCCCGCGTGTTCCAGGGCCTGCCAGGCGCATTCCAGGAAGAGCCGGTGCTGCGGGTCCATCGTCTCGGCCTCGGCGGGCGAGCAGTCGAAGAACTCCGCGTCGAAGAGGGCGGCGCCCTCGACGAAGCCCTTGGCCGGTACGTAGTCGGGGTCGGACAGGGTGTCGTCGCCGATCCCGGCC
This sequence comes from Streptomyces sp. NPDC088147, assembly GCF_044741565.1. Classification (NCBI taxonomy): domain Bacteria; kingdom Bacillati; phylum Actinomycetota; class Actinomycetes; order Kitasatosporales; family Streptomycetaceae; genus Streptomyces; species Streptomyces sp. NPDC088147. Next base: position 102,301 of record NZ_JBIUSY010000015.1, read on the forward strand.
GCCCTGAGCTCCTCGGGGGTGAACCGCCGGATCGACTCCGTGCCGTTCTTGAGGTTGGTCCAGAATGTGTCGGCGTCCGGGGCGCCGGGGAGCCGGCAGGCGAACCCGACGATCGCGACCGCCTCGTCGGCGGCCGGAGCCGGGCGTGCCGCGGCCTGGCCGGGGGCGGTGGCCTGCGACGCGCCGCCCAGGAAGGCGGACAGCTGCCGGACGGTCGGATAGCGGAAGAGCGCGGAGAGGGGGAACTCCCGGCCCAGTCCTTCGCAGATCGTCCTGTGCGCCCGGAGCGCGGTCATCGAACTGGCGCCCAGCTCGAAGAAGCCGCGGTCGCGGTCCACCCGGGCGATGTTGAGCACCTCCGCCCAGGCCCGGGAGACGAGGCTCTCCAGCGAGTCGTCAGCGTCCCGGGGTGCCGGGGCGGCTGCGGGGCCGGGTGCCGGCAGCGCCAGGATGGCCTTGCGGTCCACCTTCTTGTTGGGGGTGTGCGGCAGTTCGTCCATGCCGACGAGCTGCGAGGGCACCATGTAGGACGGCACCCTGGCCAGGAAGTAGCGGAGCAGTTCGTCGTCGTCCACGCCCCCGGCGCTGTCGCCGCGGACCCAGTACAGGCAGAGCCTGGGGTCGCTGTCCTCGTCCCTGCGCACCACGGCCGCGCATTCGGCGACGGCGGGGTGTTCCCCGGCGACCGCCTCGATCTCGCCGAGCTCGATCCGGTGGCCGTACAGCTTGATCTGGGCGTCGCCCCGGCCGCAGTACTCCAGGCTGCCGTCCTCGCGGTAGCGGACGACGTCTCCCGTGCCGTACATGCGGGCGCCGTCCGCCTCGGTGAACGGGTCGTGCACGAATCGCTCCGCCGTGAGCTCCGGGCGGTTCAGGTATCCGCGGGTGACGCCGAGACCGCCGATGAAGAGCTCGCCGCGGCTGCCGCGGGGCACCCGGGCCCCGTTGCGGTCGAGGATGTAGAGGCTGGTGTTGCGCACGGCGTCGCCCAGGGACACCTCGCCGGGCCCGGCGTGCCAGGTGGTGGACCAGACGGTCGTCTCGGAGGGGCCGTAGATGTTCGTGAGTCCGCCCCGGCAGGTGTTCATGAGCCTGGCCGCGAGGCCGCGGTCCAGCGCCTCGCCGCCGACGATCATCCGGTCCAGGCCCCGGAGCAGGCTCCGGCCGGCGGAGTCGGCGAGGAGCATCCGGGCGAGCGAGGGGGTGCACTGGAGGTGCGTGGGCGCGTAGGTGCGGTAGGAGGGCCACTCCCCCACGCTGCCCTGCGCGATCACCACGCGGTAGCCGCGAGTCAGTGTCCAGAGCAGTTCCACGGTCGAGATGTCGAAGGACGGGCTGGTGACGGCGAGCCAGGTGTCACCGGTGCCGCCCCCGATCCGCTCGTCGACCGCGTGGCAGAAGTTGACGAACTGGCTGTGCTCGATCTGCACGCCCTTGGGCCTGCCGGTCGAGCCCGAGGTGTAGATGACGTAGGCCAGGTCGCGGAGCGAGGGAGGGATGATCTCCGGGAGCGCGTCGCCGTCGGGGACGGGCGCGTCGTGGAGGCCGTCGCTGAGCAGGACCCGGGTGGCGGTGCCGGCCAGGTCCGCTTCGGTGCCGGCCCGGGTGATGACCACCTCGATGCCGCTGTCCTCGATGACGTACGCGACCCGTGCCTGCGGGTAGCCGGGGTCCACCGGCAGATAGGCGCCGCCGGCCAGCCAGATGGCGAGGGCCGAGACGACGAGCTGGGAGGACCTGGGCAGATGGACCCCCACAGGGGTCTCGGGGCCGACGCCGGCGGCGCGCAGCTTGTCCGCCAGGGCGGAGGCGTGCCAGGCCATCTGCCGGTAGGTCAGCTCCTGCCCGTCCGAGATCAGCGCCACGGCGTCGGGGGTCCGGCGGACCTGGTCCCAGACCAGTTGCAGGGCGGACACCGTGCCGGGGGCGTGCGGGGTGACGCGGCCACCGCGTTCGACCAGCCAGCGCAGCTCTTCGTCGGCGAGGAGCCGGAGGCGGCTGAGCGGACGGTCCGGCTCCCGGACGGCCGATTCGAGGAGAGTGGTGAAGTTGTCGACCATGCGCTGCGCGGCCGGGCGGTCGATCACATGTCCCTGGTACTCGAACTCGCCCCGCAGCTCGTCCCCGCAGGGGATGAGGGTGATGCCGAGCTCGAACTTGGAGGCGCCCCGGACGTTGCCCGCGAGGCTGCCGGCCGGGGGCAGGTGCCACACGGCGTCGCCCTCGCCCACGGTGGGCATGGCGGCGCCGCCGTAGTTGAAGACGGCGCGGAAGAGCGGGTTCTCGTCGCCGGTGCGTGGACCGGCGACCGCGCGGACGACCTCGGTCAGGGGAACGTTCTGGTGCTCGAACACGCCCCTGACGCGGGGGGACATCGAGGCCAGCAGTTCTTCGAACCGCGGGTCCCCCGACAGGTCGCAGCGCAGCGGCAGGGTGTTGGCGAGGAAGCCGAAGGTCCCGCTCAGGCCGGGGAGTTGACGGTTCGACCAGACGGTGCCGACGGCGAAGTCGTACTGGTCGGTGGAGCGTGCGAGCAGGGTGGCGAAGGCACTGACCAGCACGGTGTACGGAGTGACCGAGGTGCGGGCGGCGAGCGCCTCCAGTTCGGCCCGGAGGCCGGCCGGGACGGTGAAGTAGAGGGTGTCGCCGCCTTCGGCGCCCTCGGCAACGCTGTCCGGGCCGGGCGGGAACTCCAGCCGCTCCACGCCCGCCATCTCGGTGCCGAAGAAGTGCAGCGCCTCTTCGAAGCGGCCCTCCGCGATGCTGCGCTGTTCCCAGGCCGCGTAGTCCCCGAGGTGGAACTCGGCCTGCTCCGGGGCGGGTTGACGTCCCGCCAGGAACTCCTCGTAGGCGTGGAAGAGTTCCATCAGGAAGAGCGAGAGCGACCAGCCGTCGGTGACGGCGTGGTGCAGGCTGAAGCACACCACCTGGTCGTCCGCCGCCGGCTCCAGGACACGGCAGCGGAACAGCGAGGTGCCACCGAGGTCGAACGGCTCCTGCTCCTCGTGGTGGATGTGCTCCTCCAGCGTGCCGGCGCCGGGGTCGCGCAGGTCCTCGAAGACGACGGGGGCCGGCACGTGCGTGTGCACGACCTGGACGAGCTCGTCGTCCCGCATCTCCAGACCGGTGCGCAGCGCCTCGTGCCGGGCGACGATCCATTCGAGTGAACGGGTCAGGGTGGCGTGGTCGAGCGGCCTGGCGGTCCGGATCCGCATCGCCACCTTGTACTGGGCCGATCCGGGGTTCATCCGTTCCAGGAACCACAGACGGCGCTGTCCTTCGGTGGCCGGGTGGACGTCACGGGCCTCGGCCCGCTCCAGAGGCGGTAGGGCCGATTCGTCGCCGGCCGCGGCGAGGACGTCCGACAGCAGATGGGCGGCGAGGTCTTCGGCCGTGGGATGCGTGAAGGCGAGATTCGTCGCGAGCATGCTGCCCGTCAGGTCGCACAGGCGGTTGCGCAGCTGGAGGCCCATGATCGAGTCCAGGCCGAGTTCTTGGAGGCGCTTGTCCGCGGGTACGGGTTCGGTGGCGCCGAGCACCGTCGCGGCCTCGCGCCGGATGACGTCGGTCAGGACGCCGAGCTGTTCGTGGTCCGCGAGTGCGGCGAGCCGCCCGCGCAGCCCGGCGGGTTTGCGGGGCCGGGCACCGTCTCGTGCCATGTCGCGTTTGGGTGTCCCGGCGGCCGGGCGCGGGCCGGACACCGCGGGCGGCAGGTCGGCCCAGTGGTACTGGCGCTGGAACGCGTACGTCGGCAGGTCCGCCGCGACGGCGGCCGGAACGCCGCCCAGGGCGCGGCTCCAGTCGACCGGGTACCCCTGGACGTGCAGGGCGCCCAGTGAGCGCAGGAGCTGGGACAGTCCGCCGCGGTCACGGTGGAGGCTGCCGGCGACCGCGCCGCGCGTGTCCGCGGTCGCGCCGGCCAGTGCCATGCCGAGGACCGGGTGCGGGCTGATCTCGATGAAGACGTCGTGGCCGCCGTCCACCAGTTCGCGCAGCGCCAGGTCCATGCGGACGGTGTCGCGGACGTTGCGGCACCAGTAGGCGGCGTCGAGTTCCGCCCCGTCGAGCAGGCCGCCCGTGACCGTGGAGAAGAAGGGGACGGCCGAGGGGCGCGCCTCCAGGTCCCGGAGCTGCTCGGCCAGCCAGGGCAGGACCGGGTCCACGTGGGTGCTGTGCCCTGCCGTGTCGGACTGGATGCGGCGGCTGAACACGTCGCGGAGCGCCGGCTCCTCCAGGAGCGACTCGACCGCGGCCACGTCGCCGGAGACGACCGTCGAGGTGGGGGTGTTGACCACGGCCACCGAGAGCGTTCCGCCGTACGGGGCGATCAGTTCCTCGACGTCGGCGAGCGGCATCTCGACCAGTGCCATGGCGCCCCGGCCGCTGCATTCCCGCAGCTGGCCCTGGGAGCGCAGCGCCGTGAGGCGTGCGCCGTCCTCCAGGGACAGCGCGCCGGCGATCACCGCGGCCGGGACCTCGCCCTGGCTGGAGCCCACCACGGCGGCGGGCTTCACGCCCAGCGACGCCCAGAGCTCGGCCAGGCCGATCATGACCGCGAACAGTGCGGGCTGGAGCACGTCGATCCGGTCCGGGGACGGCAGGTCCTCGTCCGTCTCCCCGCGCAGCAGGTCCAGCACCGACCAGCCGGTCCACGGCTTCAGTGCGGCGTCGCAGTTCTCCACCGCCTGCCGGAACACCTCGGACTCGGCGAGCAGTGCCCGGCCCATGCCGGCCCACTGGCTGCCCTGGCCCGGGAAGACGAACACGGCCTTGCCGCGCTCCCGTGCCGTGGCGGTGACCGTGTCGGCGTTCGGGAACCCCTGCGCCAGTGCCCGCAGCGCGTCGGCGGCGTCCTCGTGGCCGGAGACGAGCAGGGAGGCCCGGGTCTCCAGGTGCGAGCGCTGCAGGGCCGCCGTGCGCACCACGTCGGCGAGCGGCACGTCGCGGTGCTCCGTCAGCCACGCGGCCCAGCGTTCGGCCTGTGCGCCCAGTGCCTGCTCGTCGTGGCCCGACAGCACCAGGGGCAGCGCGGCCGGCAGGCCGTCCCGGGGTTCGTGCCGCGGTTCGGGTGCCGTGTCCTCGGGCGGTGGGGCCTCTTCCAGCACCACGTGCGCGTTGGTGCCGCTGATACCGAAGGCCGATACGCCCGCGCGGCGGGTGCGCTCGCCCCGGCGCCAGGGGCGTGCCTCCTGGAGGAGTTCGAGACCGCTGCCCTCCCAGGCGATGTGCGGGCTCGGCTGCTCGGCGTGCAGGGTTCTGGGCAGGGTGTCGTTCTGGAGCGCGAGCACCATCTTCATGACGCCGGTGACACCGGCGGCGGCCTGGCTGTGCCCGATGTTGGACTTCGAGGATCCGAGGTACACCGGTGTTCCCGCGGTACGCCCCGGGCCGAACACCTCCGCGAGCGCACCCGCCTCGATCGGGTCGCCCAGGGGGGTGCCCGTGCCGTGTGCCTCGATCGCGTCGATGTCGGACGGTGTGAGCCGGCCGGCGGCGAGCGCGTCCTGGATGACCCGCTGTTGTGCCGGGCCGTTGGGGGCGGTGAGTCCCTGGCTGCGGCCGTCCTGGTTCACCGCGCTGCCGCGGATCACCGCGAGCACCCGGTCGCCGTCCCGCTGCGCGGCCGAGAGCCGCTTCAGGACGAGGATGCCCGCGCCCTCGGACCAGCCGCCGCCGTCGGCGCCGGCCGAGAAGCTCTTGCACCGCCCGTCGGGGGACATCGCTCCGAGCCGGCTGGACTCCACGAACATCCCGGGAGAGCTCATGACCGTCACGCCTCCGGCGAGGGCCATGTCGCATTCGTCGTTGCGCAGCGCCGTGACGGCCAGGTGGATCGCGACCAGCGACGACGAGCACGCGGTGTCCACCGTCACCGCGGGGCCCTGCAGGCCCAGGGCGTACGAGACGCGGCCGGAGATGACGCTGCCCGATACGCCGGTGCCCTGGTAGCCGTCGAGCAGTTCCAGGTCGGTGCGGATCGTCTCGTAGTCGGGGCGCATCGCGCCTATGTAGACGCCGGTGCGGCTTCCCTTGAACTGGTCGCCCCGCAGTCCGGCCCGCTCCATCGCTTCCCAGGACGTCTCCAGGACGACCCTCTGCTGGGGCTCCATCGACTGCGCCTCGCGCGGCGATATGCCGAAGAACCCCGCGTCGAACTGCTCGATGCCGTCGAGGAATCCGCCCTCGCGCGCGTAACTCTTGCCCAGGGCAGCGGGATTGGGGTCGTACAGGTCGAAGGCTTCCCAGCGTGAGGGCAGGGGGCCGATCGCGTCCCGTTCCCCGGCGAGGAGGTCCCAGTAGTCCTGCGGAGTGGTGACCCCGCCCGGCAGCCGGCAGGCCATGGCCACGATGGCGACCGGCTCGTGGCGCTGGTTCTCGATTTCCGCGTTGCGTTGTTGGAGTTGCAGGACGGCAGCCATGGCCCGCCGCAGTCGCTCCTCGTTGGCTTGGGCGTTCATCTCTGCTTTCCGTCCCTCTCCGGCAGTGCGGTGGCGGTGTGTCGGGTGTGCGGGTCCGTGGTCAGTGCTCGACCGTGACGTCCATGTACGGCGGGAAGTCCTGCACGTGGGTGCCGTCGTGTTCGAGGACGGACACGTCACCGTTCCTGGCGGTCTCGCGGAAGCCGGAGAATTTGTAGGTGACGAACATGGTGCGGTTGCGGCTGGTGGGCACGAACTCGGCGCGCAGCCGCACGCCCGCGTCGTGGGCGCTGCGGATGAGGTGGTTGAGCAGGACGGAGCCGACGCCCCGTGACATGACCCGGCAGGACATGAGGAGGAGCTTCACGGTCCAGGCGTCGTCGCCGCGTTCGACGAGGGCGAGGCCGATCTTGCCGTAGGTGCCGTAGGTGTCCTCCAGTCCGGCCACGAGCAGGTCGTGGCCGGGTGAGCGGCGGAAGGCGTCGAGCTCCTCGTAGGAGTAGGTGTAGCCGGTGGCGTTGAGCTGGTTGGTGCGTACGGTGAGTTCCTCGGCGCGCTGGAGGTCGCGTTCCTGGGCGGGTGCGATGGTGAAGCGCATGCGCAGGGAGGCGAGGAAGTCCTCGTCGGTGCCCTGGTGGGTGTCCTGGGCCCGCTTGCGCTGTGCGTCGGCGCGGTAGAGGTGGCGGCGTTCGCGGGAGTCGGCGGTGACGAAGCGGGGCCGCATCTCGGGCAGGCCGGGGAGGTGCGGGACGTCGAGGGCGTCGATGCACAGGACCTGTGCGTGGGCGAAGGCGACCTCGTCGCGTTCGAAGGGCTGGTCGTCGACGAAGGCCAGGGTGTCGATGCCGATGTTGAACGCCTCGGCGACGGCTTGGACGGAGTCCGACTTGCTGCCCCAGTGGATCTGCGGGTGGAGGAAGTATTCGGCGATGCCGAACTCCTCCAGTTTGGCCAGGGCCGTGTCGTGGTCGTTGCGGCTGGCGATCGAGTGGAGGATGCCGCGCTCGTCGAGTGTGCGGATCACCTCCACGACGGCGGGGCGCAGTGTGACGTCGCCGTCCTCGAGGAGCACCCCGTCCCATACGGTGTTGTCGAGGTCCCACACCACGCATTTGACGGTCTTGAGGGTTGTCGTCGTCATCGCTCACTCCTCGGTCCGCGTTCCTGGAACGCGTACTCGGCAAGGCCCACTTGGTGGAGCTGTGCGCTGCCCTCGATGATCTCCATGACCCGGGAGTCGCCGAGGTAGCGCTGGACGGGGTAGTCGGAGCTGCAGCCGTTGGCGCCGTGGATCTGTACGGCGTCGGCCGCGGCGCGGCCGGCGGCGGTGGCGGCGAAGTACTTGGCCGTCGAGGCCGCGGCGAGCGCGCCGGGGTCGCGCTGGTCGCGCAGCCGTCCGGCCTCCAGGCACAGCAGTCTGGCGGCGCGGGCGTCGGTGTACATGTTGCTGATCATGCGTCGGATGAGCTGGTGGTCCTTGATGGGAGAGCCGAACTGCTCCCGTGTGGAGGCGTAGTCGACGCTCGCCTCCAGGCAGGCGTCGAGGATGCCGACGCAGCCCCAGCCGACGGTGTAGCGGCCGAGGTCGAGGGCGGCGCCGGTCACGTGGGACACCCCGAGACCGGGCCGGGCCAGCAGGTTGCCGGCCGGTATACGGCAGTTGTCGAAGTACACGTGGGCCGTCATGGAGGCCCGGATGCCGATCATGTCCTCGATCAGTTCGGTCCGCAGGCCGGGGGTGTCGCGTTCCACGAGCAGGGCCGTGGGGCCTTCCTCGGAGCGGCCGACGACCAGGAACAGGTCGGCGCTGTGCCCGTATGTCGTCCATGTCTTGTGGCCGTCGGCCACCCAGTGGTCGCCGTCGCGGACGAGCCGGGTGGTCACGGCGGAGGCGTCGCTGCCGGCGCCCGGCTCGGACACGGCCAGTGCGCCGGTCAGCTCGCCGCGGGCCAGCCGGGGCAGCCAGGTCTCTTTCTGGGTGCGGCTGCCCCAGCGGTTGACGGCGTGCGCCACCATGGTGTGGACGGTCAGCAGGCTGCGCAGGGAGGAGCAGGCCCGGCCGAGTTCGCCGGCGAGCAGGCCGAGGGTGACCGCGTCGCTGCCGCCGCCGCCGTACGCCTGGGGAACGGGCAGCCCGAGCAGGCCCTGGTCGGCGAGGAGCCGGATGAACCGCGGCGGGGTGCGCTGGGTGCGGTGGTGCTCGTCGGCGTGGGGGGCGATGTGGCGGTCGGCGAAGGCCCGGAATTCTTTCTGGGCCTGTGCCTGCTGGGCGGTGAGCGCTGCGGTCATCGTCGTCGTGTCCGCTCGTCCTACTGCGGGACCGGGACGGCCAGTTTGCGTGCGACGAACGCGTCGAGGGCGTCGATGGAGCGGAAGTACTCCAGTTCCAGGTCCTCGTTGTCCACCGTGATGCCGAATTCGTGCTCGACGAAGGAGACGAGCTGCATCGCGAACATCGAGCTGACGAAGCCGAGGGCGAAGATGTCGTCGTCGTCCTTGAGGTCCTGGACCGGGAAGAAGCGGGAGAGGTAGGCCGCGATCCTTGCCCTGTTGTCGGTGCTCATGTTGTCTTCCGTCCTGTTGTCGTGGGGTTGGCGCCGGGTGTCTGTCCGGTCAGCGGTACGGGTGGAATCCCTCGCCGCTCTTGCGGCCGAGCAGGCCGGCGGCGACCATCTTCTTGAGCAGCGGGGCGGGCCGGTACTTGCTGTCGTTGAAGCTCTCGTAGAGCACCTCGACGGATTTCAGAATGGTGTCGAGGCCGATCAGGTCGGCCGTCTCCAGCGGGCCCATCGTGTGGCCGAAGCAGCTTTTGAAGATCCGGTCGATGTCGGCCGCGGGTGCCACACCGTCCTGGACCAGGAAGGCGGCCTCGTTGATGGTGAGCATCAGGACGCGGTTGGAGACGAAGCCGGGCACGTCCTCGACGACGATGCACTCCTTGCCCATGCCGGCGAGGAAGCGGCGGGCGGTGTCGATGGTTTCGGGTGTGGTGTGGTGGCCGCGGATGACCTCGACCATCGGTTTCATCGGCACCGGGTTCATGAAGTGCATGCCGACGACCCGCTCGGGGCGCGTGGTCGCCGAGGCGACGCGGGTGATGGAGATCGCCGAGGTGTTGACGGCGAAGACCACGCCGGGGCGCACGATGCGGTCGATCCGCTCGTACACCTGCTGTTTGATGTCCCAGTCCTCGGTGACGTTCTCGACGATGAAGTCGGCCTTGGCGAGGAGTTCGTCGTCGGTGGTGAACTCGATCCTGTCGAAGATCTCCGCCGGGTCGACGGCCGGGCCCCTGTTGAGCAGGGTGTAGGCGCGCAGGCCGTTGCGGAGCTCTTGGCGTGCGCGGTCGAGGACCTCGTCGGAGATGTCGACGAGGACCACCTGGTGGCCGGTCTGCGCGAGATTCTGTGCGACGCCGACGCCCATGACGCCCGCGCCGACGACTCCTGCCGTCGTGAATTCCATGATGTCTGCGACTCCGTTACCGTGCGCCGCGAACGGCGTAGATGTTGTGGATGTCCGTGCCGACGTACAGTTCGTCCTGTTCCGCCCTGACCGTGAAGCCGCGGCCCTCCAGCAGCGCGACCAGGCGGGCGACCTCGCCGTCCGCGTCGTGCGCCTCCAGCACCATCTGCTGGATTTTGGGCCAGTCCTCGTCGGCGATGCCGTCGATGACCTGGCGCTCGCTCTTCTGCACGTCGATCTTGATCAGGTCGATGCGTTCGATGCCCTGCTCGCGGATGACGGCGCTGAGCGGGCGCAGTGTGGCGGTGAAGTCGATCGCCTCGAAGCGGACGTCGAGGAGCTCGTCGGACGAGATGAGTTCGGCGACCTCGGCGTCGGCGCCGGTCTTCTGCTGGTTGGCGATGATGGTGCGCAGGTTGTGCTTCTCCTCCGCGTCGTCGGGGTGGAAGGAGGACATGCCGGAGCTGCGCGGGTAGAAGGTGAGGTTCGCCTCGGCCTCGGTGTCGGAGATGCCGATGTTGAAGAGCCGGGCGTTGACGCCGTGCTCGGCGACATTGCGGCTCAGCAGCTCGAACATCGGGGGCGCGGGCTCGAAGGTGAAGACCCGTACGTCCTTCGCCTCGTAGTGGGCGAAGAGGGTGAACAGGCCGATGTTGCCGCCGACGTCAACGACCGTGGCACCGTCCGGGAGGCGGATGCCGTTCTTGGCGTAGGTGCGGTGCTCGAAGATGTCCTCGTAGAAGTGGCGGGTCTCCGCCTCGTTCTGGTGGGACACCGTCAGGCCGTTGGGCAGGGTGAAGCGGGCCAGGGAGTTGCCGGTGTGCGAGGAGCCCTCCTGGGGCCGGGCCAGCTCGCCGCCCGCGCGCAGGGTGTCGATCGCGGCCGCCATCCGGGACAGGGTGGCCCACTCGTAGACCTGGCGCAGCGACAGTTCGGCGCCGAAGGCCCGCTTGATACGCAGGATCAGCCGGGTGGCGAGCAGCGAGTTGCCGCCGACCTCGAAGAAGCTGGCGTCGCGGGGCAGTTGTTCGGTCTTCAGGAGCCTGGCCCACAGGCCGTGCAGCTCCTGCTCGGTGGCGGTGGAGGTGTGCTCGCCGGTGTCCCGGACGGCCGTCGCGGCGCCGTCGGCCACGATGTCCAGCTCGGAGGCGGGGAAGCCGGCCCAGTCGATGTCGGCGCCGGCGAGCCACAGCCTGCCCAGGGCCTTGAGTGCCACGGCCGAGTCGGACCGGCTCTCCAGCGGGTGGCGCATGGAGGCGACGATGGTGCCGGCCGCGCTGCCGCGGGCCACGGTGGCCATGCTGCTCAGCGTCTGGCCGGGGCCGGTCTCCAGCAGCAGGTCGGCGGCGCCGAGGGCGTTCAGCCCGTCGGCGAAGCGGACCGGGCTGACCAGGTGGCGGGCCCAGTAGCCGGGGTCCGTGGCCTCCTGGTCGGTGATGATCCGGCCGGTGACGTTGGAGATGTACGGGATGCGGGGCGTGTTCAGGGTCAGGGTCCGCGCCAGCTCGGTCACCTCGTCGGCGATGGGCTCCATCATCGAGGAGTGGAAGGCGTGGGTGGACTGCACCCGGCGGTGGACGGCGCCCTGTCCGGTGAGGCCCTGCTCCAGTGCCTCGACGGCGGGCACCGGGCCGGCCACCACGCAGAACTCGGTGCCGTTGACGGCGGAGAGCGAGACGTCGGCGCCGAGCAGCGGGCGGACCCGCTCCTCCGGAAGCATCACGGCGAGCATGGCGCCCTGCGGCAGGGTGTCGATGAGTGCGGCGCGGCGGGCCACCAGGGTCAGCGCGTCCTTCAGGGACAGCACGCCGGCGAGGGTCGCCGCGACGTACTCGCCGAGGCTGTAGCCGATCATGATCGAGGGCCGGGCGCCCCAGGACTCCCAGAGCCTGGCCAGGGCGTACTCGATGACGAAGAGCGCGGGCTGGGCGAAGCGGGTGGCGTTGAGTCTGCGCTCGTTCTCGCTCTGCGGGGCCTCGTCGCGGCCGAGCATGCGGCGCAGGTCGACGACCGGGGCGGTGTGTGTCCCGGGCGTCGGGCCGGGGAAGACGACCTCGCGGATGTCCAGGCCCAGTTCGGGGGCGAGGACGTCGGCGCAGTTGTCGACGGCGTCCCGGAATACCGGGAAGTCGCGGTACAGGTCGCGGCCCATGTCGAGGTAGTGGTCGCCGAGGCCGGGGAACATGAAGGCGACGGACGCGGTGGCCTGGGCGGGTGTCTTGGCGCCCAGTTCCGTCGCTCCGCCCTCACCGGCCAGCACGGCGCCGCGGTGGCCGCCCTGGGCGGTGCCCAGGGTCCGTATCCGCACGGGGACGTCCTCGTGGGCCGGGGAGGCGGTGAACCGGGCCTTGATCCCGGCCAGTCCGGCGTCCAGGGATGTGCTGCTGGCGCCGCTGACCAGGGCGAGGTGCCACAGCACCGGCCCGTCGGACGGCGGGACCGTCCGGTCGTGTGTCTCCTCGGCTGTGATCGTGTTGGGGCTCATGCCTCTCCTAGAGGTCTCTCGGCTGGCCGGAAAGAGTCGAGCGCCCACTGCTGCCGCTCCGTGCCCCTTCGAGGAAGTCCGTCGCAGCAACTTTCACGGCGGCGGCTAGAGCGGGACCGGAGCAGTGGTGGACGCCCGACCATGCCGGGCGTTCCGTGTCGATTCGGCGGAAAAGGTCAGGACGTGGAGGGCTGTTGTGGTGCGAAGGCGCCGGTCACAGGACGCGGATCGCGGACTCCGCGTGCCGCTTGGCCAGGTTGAGGGTGGCCGTGGAGTCCCGGCCGAGTGCCTCGCGCGCATAGCGGCGGGCCCGAGCCAGGTCCGCGCCCTCGCCGAGCACGCTCTCGATGGCCTCCTCGCGCAGCACCACACTGTGCTGGGAGACGACCGTCACGCCGGACTCGTCGGGCAGCACCGACCACTCACCGGTGTGCGCGTCCATCAGCGCGGGGGTGGTGGTCTCCTTGTAGACGATGCGGCCCGCGTGCGGGAAGCAGACCCGTACCGACTCCGTGATGTGGGCCGGGCCGTCCGCGGTGCGGGAGTCCATCGCCATGACCTGGACACCGGGGGTGTCCTCGGTCAGTTCCAGGCGTGCCACGTGCGGGACGAGCGCGGGCCAGTCACTCACCCGGTACAGGAAGTCGTAGACCAGCTCGGCCGGGCCCTTGACCCGTACCGCGTCCTCGAAGGACAGGACGAGTTGGTCGAGCCGGGTCCAGCGCTCGGCCAGCCGCTTCAGATGGTCCAGCTCCGCACCCGAGTTGGTGTCGGTCGCCAGCTCCACCCAGGCCACGTCCTCGGGCCGGTCGCCGTGCACCGTGAAGTCGTGGCGCAGGGTCAGCAGGCTGGTGCCGCCGGCCCGCTCCTCGACGGTCCAGGTCCCGTTCATCGTCTCGACCGGGGCCTGCGGGTGCTGCCGGCGGAAGTCGATCCGCCGCGCCTGCGGGTCCTGCACGCGCCGTGAGATCCACGAACGGATCTGCCCGTTGGCCGTCGCCCACATCCGCAGCCGTTCGTTGCGCCCGTCGAACTCCAGCCGCTCCACGTGCACGTTCGGGGGGAGGAACAGCGGCCACTGCACCGCGTTGGAGATCAGTCCGTAGACGACCCCCGCCGGTGCGGCCACCTCCACCGAATGCGCCGTACGGTGCACACGCTCACCCGGCACCACACATCACCTCTTTCCTCACAGATCCAGAAATGTGCCCGGTCCGCCGCAGACGTCGAGCGCCCAGGGCGGTGATCGGGGCGGCCGGCGAAAGACCGGGGCGGGGACAGGGGCGACGCCGCTCCGTACGGCGATGCCGTCGGGGCCGCCGTACGGCCGGCCCGTGCGGCAGAGCGTCCGGTGGAAGGTCCGGAAAGGCGACGTGCGGCATGGCCCGTTCCCCTTCCGGCCGGTCGGTGTGCGGCTGCCGTTCCACAGGCCGCGGTTCACACGTTCGGCCGGGGCGCTTGAGGAATCTTCGAAGAGCGCTCGATCCGTGCCACAGAGAGTGTCCGTATCCGAGGGAACGGAGGGCCGGTCACATGACCACCGGGATGCTCGGCCGCACCGCGGCCGAAGCCGACACCGCGGCCGAAGCCGACTTCGAGGCCGAAGCCGTCGTGAGGACGTGCTCGTCCGCCCGCGCGGCGAGTGGCGCGCCCGTCACCGCGTCGTGAACCGCAACGACCCCGGCCGAGGAACAGCCGGACCGGACCCACAGGGCCTTGAGAGAAGGAGATCCAGCATGACGACGTATGCGACCGAGCCGCGGCTCGGCACCGACCGGACCGCGCTCTATGTGGAGGTCCAGCAGTTCTACGCCCGGCAGGTCCGGCTGCTCGACGAGCTGCGGGCGGAGGAGTTCGCCGCCACGTTCACCGCGGACGGGGTGTTCGCGCCGTCACCCGGCCTCCCGCCGGTGCACGGCCGCGAGGCCATCGCGGCGGCGCTGCGCGCCGCGCACGCCCGGCGTTTCGGCACCGAGCCGGTGCAGCGCCGGCACTGGTACAACATGCTGCGCGTGGACCCGGGGCCGGACGGCTCCCTGGTCACGCACTACTACACGCTGGTGATGGTCAGCCGCCCCTGGGACCCGGCGCCGGTCATCGCGCCGAGCAGTGTGGTGGAGGATGTGCTGGTGTACGAGGACGGGGAGCTGCGCACGCGTGAGCGGCGCATCACCCCCGACCACCAGTCTTTCTGACGTCACGTCAGGCATGGCGGGCCGGCCGCCGTGGTGCCCGGACATCTCGCGCGACAGCGCCGGGATGTCCGGCGGTTCGGCGGGCGCCGTGCCGCGCTCCTCCGCGCGGGCGCGCGCGGTGCGGGTCGGGCACCGGCCGCTCGGCGTCCAGCAGATCGGTACGGGCCGGGGCCCGTCTCGCGCGGGGCCCGGAGCCGGGTGAGCCCCGGCCGGCCGGCCTTGCGTGGGCGCCGCCCGCTGTCCGGGCAGCGACGGGACGTGTCGCAGGTGGTGTGCGCGGCCGCCGGGTGACGAACCGGGCCGGGAGCAGGAGGCGCGCCGGCACGGTGCTCCGGCGCCCTGCCGTCCCGGCCGCCGGAAACGGGATGGGGGCGGCGGCCGGATGACCGCTGCCGAAGGCCGTCCGCGAGGCGTCGTCGTTCCCGCGGAGGGAGCGGGGCCCGCGGACGTCCGTCAGCGGCCCCAGCTCGCGAGGCGTCGTCGTTCCCGCGGAGGGAGCGGGGCCCGCGGGTGTCCGTCAGCGGCCCCAGCGCAGCAGACCGGTGCCCACCGTCATTCCGCCGCCGAACCCCGCCAGCAGCACCAGGTCGCCGTCGGACGGCCCGTCCGCGCGGCGGGCGTCGTCCAGTGCCAGCGGTATCGAGGCGGCCCCGGTGTTCCCGTGCCGCTCCACCGGGAGGTGGACGCGTGCCGAGGTCAGTCCGAGCCCGCCGGCCACGCTCCGCAGCATTTCCCCGTTGGCCTGGTGGGGGACGAAGTGGTCGACCTCGTCGGCCCTCACCCCGAAGGCGTCGAGGGTGCCCGTGACGGCGTCCGGCAGCTCCCGCTCCACGAAGTCCCGTACGTCGCGGCCCTGCATGCGGAAGAAGTGGTCGCCGCGGGCGACGGTCTTCTCCGACGCGGGCTGCCTGCTGCCGCCCGCGGTGACACCGATCAGCCCGTGCAGATGGCCGTCGGTGCGCATGCCCGTGCCCAGGAGCCCGCGGCCCTCGGGCACCGGTCCGAGCACCACGGCACCCGCCCCGTCCCCGAACAGCGGTGCGGTCCTGCGGTCCTGGGGGTCGATGATGCGTGAGTAGACCTCGCTGCCGATGACGAGCGCCAGGCGTCGCCGCCCGTCGGTCTCGGGCACGGCCAGCAGCCGGGAACCGGTGTGCAGCGCGGCGATGAAGCCGGCGCACACGGCGTTCACGTCGAAGGCCGCCGCCCGGCGTGCGCCGAGGCGGTGCTGCACGAACACGGCGGTGGCCGGCTGCGGATGGTCGGGGGTGGAGGTCGCGACGATGATCCAGGCGAGGTCCTCCGGCCGCGCCCCGGCGTCGGCCAGGGCCCGCACGGCGGCCTCGGCCGCGAGATCGGAGGCGGCCTCGTGGTCCGCGGCGTAGCGCCGCTCCCGGATGCCGGTCTTGCGTTCGATCCATTCGGGGGTGACCCCGGCCCGGACGGCGACCGTCTCGTTGCTGACGATCCGTTCGGGCAGGTAGGAGCCGGTGCCGATGATCCCGGTGCCGCTCGGGGCGGGCGAGTACACGGTCATGCCGGCACCGCCACTCGTGTCCCGGCCAGCCGCTCGCGGACCGTGCGGAGCACCTCGTCCTGTTCCCCGACGAGGAAGAAGTGCCCGCCGGGCAGGACCCTCAGGCCGAACCCGGACCGGGTGTGGTTCACCCATGCCTGTACGTCCTCGACGCGTGCCTTGGGGTCCTGGTCGCCGGTGAACGCGGTGACGGGACAGTCCAGGGCCGGCC
Source organism: Streptomyces sp. NPDC088147 (assembly GCF_044741565.1). NCBI lineage: Bacteria > Bacillati > Actinomycetota > Actinomycetes > Kitasatosporales > Streptomycetaceae > Streptomyces > Streptomyces sp. NPDC088147. The sequence continues at coordinate 118,613 of NZ_JBIUSY010000015.1, forward strand.
CCGGGCGGTAGCGGTAGCCGCGCACCGCCCCGTAGTCGGCGCGCAGCGCGGGCAGGATCATGCGCAGTGTCTCCTCGTCGTCGAGCAGCGCGCCTCCGGTTCCGTTCAGCTTCCGGATCTCCGCGACGACCTCCTCGTCGGTGCCCGGCTGCCAGGCGTCGCCGCGGTCCAGCGAGGGGGCGCTGCGGCCGGAGACGAACAGTTCGGCGGGGCCTGCGCCCGCCGCTTCCATCCGACGGGCCACCTCGAAGCCGACAACGGCGCCCATGCTGTGCCCGAACAGCGCGTAGGGCCGGTCCGTCCACGGCCCCAGCGCCCCGGCGATCCGGTCGGCCAGCGTCTCCAGGTCGGTGACGGCCGGCTCGGTGCGGCGGTCCTGCCGGCCGGGGTACTGGACGGCCAGGACCTCCACCTGCGGCGAGAGCTCCCGCGCCACCGGGAAGTAGAAGCTGGCCGAGCCACCGGCGTGCGCCAGGCAGACCAGACGTACGGGCGCGTCCGGAGCGGGACGGTAGTTCCTGAACCAGGGGCTGTCGGGGATTCCCGTCATGAGTTCTCCTAGCCGATCCGTGTGGAGCCGCGATAGGGGCCCAGGATGGCCGCGCGCACCACCCCGGGGCTTCCCCTAACCGGCCCCTAGGCCCGGCGTGCGCGTTCAGAGGGGGCGGACAGGGGTGCCCTGCGGCGGTGCCGTGTCCCACGCTGCTCAACAGTGGCCGGCTTCGCCCTCCTGGGCTCTGAAGAGAATCAGGGAATTGACGTGGACGAGATCATCAGTGCCCTTCTCTCCGAGGACGCGACGCCGCGGGACTTCGCGGGTCTTCGGCTCCCGGAGAGCTACCGCGGCGCCGTTGTCCGCAAGGAGGACACCGGCATGTTCGAGGGAATGTCCTGCGCGGACAAGGATCCGCGCAAGTCACTTCATCTGCAGGATGTGCCGACCCCGGAGCCGGGTCCGGGCGAGGCCCTGGTCGCCGTCATGGCCAGTGCCGTCAACTACAACACCGTGTGGTCGTCGATCTTCGAGCCGCTGCCGACCTTCGGATTCCTGGAGCGGTACGCCAGGCGGTTCCCGGGCGCCGCCCGCCACGACCAGCCGTACCACGTCCTCGGCTCCGACCTGGCGGGCGTGGTGCTGCGCACCGGCCCCGGCGTCAACGCCTGGCATCCCGGCGACCGGGTCGTCGCGCACTGTCTGTCGGTGGAGCTGGAGTCCTCGGACGGCCACAACGACACGATGCTCGACCCCGAGCAGCGCATCTGGGGCTTCGAGACCAACTTCGGCGGCCTGGCGCAGCTCGCGCTCGTGAAGTCGAACCAGCTGATGCCCAAGCCCGAGCACCTGAGCTGGGAGGAGGCCGCGTCCCCCGGACTGGTCAACTCCACCGCGTACCGCCAGCTCGTCTCGCGCAACGGCGCGGGGATGAAGCAGGGCGACAATGTGCTGATCTGGGGCGCGAGCGGCGGACTCGGCTCGTACGCCACGCAGCTGGCGCTGGCCGGCGGCGCCAACCCGATCTGTGTCGTCTCCAGCGCACAGAAGGCGGAGATCTGCCGGAGGATGGGCGCCGAGGCGATCATCGACCGCAGCGCCGAGGGGTACCGGTTCTGGAAGGACGAGCACGACCAGGACCCGCGCGAGTGGAAGCGGTTCGGCACGCGTATCCGTGAACTCACCGGTGGCGAGGACGTCGACATCGTCTTCGAGCACCCGGGCCGCGAGACCTTCGGCGCGAGCGTGTACGTGGCGCGCAAGGGCGGCACGATCGTCACCTGCGCCTCCACGTCCGGTTACAAGCACGAGTACGACAACCGCTATCTGTGGATGTCGCTGAAGAAGATCGTGGGCTCCCACTTCGCCAACTACCGCGAGGCGTGGGAGGCCAACCGGCTCGTCGCCAAGGGCAGGATCCACCCGACGCTGTCGAAGGCGTATCCGCTGGAGGAGACCGGCCAGGCCGCGTACGAGGTCCACCGCAATCTCCACCAGGGCAAGGTCGGTGTGCTGGCGCTGGCCCCGCGCGAGGGGCTCGGTGTGCGGAACGAGGAACTGCGCGAGAAGCACATCGACGCCATCAACCGTTTCCGGCAAGAGGAGGCGCGGACCTCATGACTGCGCGACAGACCACCACACCCGTGACGGGCATCGTCGGCCTGGGCTCGACGGGCGAGGCCCTCCTGCATCTGCTGCACCGCGCGGGTCACACCGTCGTCGCCGTGGACAGCGACCTCGACGTCCTGGCGCGGGCCGCCGGCCGGCTCAAGGCCGCCCTCGCCGCCGAGGACGGCCCGGCGCGCCCCGGCGTCACCTTCACCGCCGACCACACGGCACTGCGCACGGCCGGCCTGGTCATCGAGGCGGTACCGGACGACCCGGCGGTCAAGAGCGACGTGCTCGGCAGGATCGCCGCGGTCTGTCCGCCCGGCACCCCGGTGGTGACCACCACGGCGGCGCTGTCCGTCGCGCGTCTGGCCCTCGCCACCGGCCGGCCGGGCGACGTCGCGGGGCTGCGGCTGTTCACCCCTCCCGTCGCCGGCGGCCCCGTCGAACCGGTACGGACGGCTCTGACCTCCCCGGACACCGCCGCCGCCGTGGACGCGCTGGTGGCATCGGCCGGGCTCACCCCGGTCGCGGTCGGCGCCCGGCCCGCCGCCGACGCCACCGCGCTGATTCTCGGGTTCCTCAACCGTGCCGTCATCCTCTTCGACGAGGGGTACGCCACCCAGCACGACATCGACACCGCCATGCGGCTCGGCTGCGGACTGCCGGCGGGCCCCCTGGAGACGCTCGACCGCATCGGCCTCAGGACCGCGCACACCGCGCTGACCGAGCTGTGGCGGCGCACCGGCGACAGCGCCTTCGAACCCGCCCCGCTGCTCAGCCGGATGGTCGCGGCCGGACGGCTCGGCCGCACGAACGGCGACGGGTTCTACGCGTACGACGAGACCGGTGCCGTGATCGGCTGTGCGGCCGACGGCCCCGGCGACACGGACGTCGCGCCCGTACGGCGGGTGGGTGTGCTCGGCTCCGGCGCGATGGCACGCGGTATCGCCGAGGTCACGGCCGGCGCCGGGTACCCCACGGTCCTCGTGGCCCGCACCGCGGAGAAGGCCGGCCAGGCGCTGGAGGCCGTCGGGGAGTCCCTCACCCGGGCCGTGCGGCGGGGCAGGGTCACCTCGCAGGCCAGGGCATCAACCCGTGAACTCCTCACCGGCACCGATGACATGGCGGCACTGGCCGGCTGTGATCTGGTGATCGAGGCGGTCGCCGAGGACACCGGCGTCAAGCACGCGATGTTCGCGGCGCTCGGCGAGGTCTGCGCTCCCGGCACCGTACTGGCCACCACCACGTCGAGTCTCTCCGTCGCCGCCTGCGCCGAGGCGTCCGGCCGCCCGGCCGATGTCGTGGGAATCCACTTCTTCAACCCGGCGCCGGTGATGAGACTGGTGGAGCTGGCGCACACCGGAACGGTGGACCAGAAGGTCCTGGCCACGGCCCGTGCCTTCTGCCGCACCCTCGGCAAGACGACGGTGGCGTGCCCGGACCGTACCGGCTTCATCGTCAACAGTCTGCTCTTCCCCTACCTCGGCGCGGCCCTCGCCCTGCTGGAGCGGCACGACGTGGACATCGAGGAGACCGACCACGCGATCCGGTCCGGATTCGGCTACCCCATGGGCCCGTTCGCGCTTCTGGACACCATCGGCCTCGATGTCTCGCTCGCCATCCAGAACCGGCTGTACGCGTGCTTCGAGACGCCCGAGTACGAGCCGGCCGCCGCCCTGGAGGAGCTGGTGGCCGCGGGACTGCTGGGCCGCAAGAACGGGCGGGGGCTGCGCACCCCGGCCCCGCCTCGCTGACCGTTTCCCCGGCCCGGGGGCCCCGTCCGGCGGGTCAGGGCCGGGGCCGCGCCGCCACGAGGTCCGCCAGGTCCAGGCGGGACTTCACGCACAACTTGCGGTACACCCGGGTCAGATGCTGCTCCACCGTGCTGGTGGTGAGGTACAGCCGGGCCGCGATGGCCCGGTTGGTGCAGCCGTCGGCCGCCAGCACCACGACCCGCCGCTCGGCCTCGGTCAGAGCGGCGATCGGGTCGCCGTCCGCGGCGTCCTCGCCGCGCAGGGCCTGCACCGCGACGGCGGCGGGGGTGCTCCAGTCGGCGGCTCCCCGCGGCTCCAGGCGCCAGCCGGCCAGCAGGTCACGGCAGGCGTGGAAGTCGCCGAGGGCGGCCTTCGGGCGCCCGACGGCCAGGTGGTAGTGGCCCCTGGCCAGTAGATAGTGCAGCCCGGCCCGGGTGTGGAACATCGCGGCGGGCACGGGGGTGCGCAACCGCGCCGCCGCTTCCTCGTACGCGCCCCGGCCGGTCGCCGCCAGCACCGCCGCGGACAGCGGCATCCCGATGGCCACCCCCCAGGCCCGCGGCGACAGCAACGACAGCGCCCGGCCCGCGTGCTCCGCCGCGAGGTCGTGCGCGCCGGTCCGCCCCTGCACCACGGCCGCCGCCGCGGCGGCCACCGCCCGACGGGCCGGAGTCGCCCGCGTCCGGTCCCCGCCGGCCAGCAGCGCACACCACCGGGCGGCCCGCCCGGTCTCCCCCGTGTGCAGCAGCGCCGACAGGACGGCGGCGACGGACACGGGGGGCGCGTGGTCGTAGACGATCGACTCCAGCACGCGTTCGGCGGCTTCGTCCCGCTCCTCGGCCGCGTGTCCGGCCGGCTCCCGGCCCGCCTCGGCCGCGTCGTGCGGGAACGGCCCGGTGCCCGTATCCGGGTAGACGTACGCCAGCGCCGCGGCCGGCTCGCCCGCCCCGCCGGGCTCGTGCAGCTCCGGCAGGGCCCGCGCCGCCCCGGCCGGACGCCCGTGCCAGAGCAGCAGCCCCACCACATCGGCGGTGTCCAGGCCGGCGGGCGGGCGGGCGCCGAGGTTCCGTTCGAGGTCGGGCAGATGCCGGATCACGGCCGCGGGATCGGTCTCCCACTCGGCCCGGGCCAGCATCGTCAGCAGCCCGGCTTCCTCGTGGCCGCCGGCCCGTCGGGCGGTACGAAGGAAGTCCGCGGCCTGCCGCGCCCCGCCGGAACTCATCGTGTGCCGGGCCGCCTCGGCGAGCACCGCGGCGGCCCACACCGGACCGGACCGGCCGCCGGCGGTATCGGCGGCGACCAGATGACGGGCGACCGTGGCCGGTTCGGCGCCGTTCTCGTACAGCATCCGGCCGGCCGCGGTGTGCAGCCGGCAGGACTCCTCGGCGGACAGTTCCTCCAGCACGGCCGCCCGCACGCCCTCGTGGCGCAGCCGTCCGCCGTCGAGCAGCCCGATCGTGTCGAGCTCGTCCAGGCAGGGGCCGACCGCGCGTTCGAGGGTCTCCAGCAGCCGGGCGAGCAGGGTGAGCGTCGAGGCGTCGGCGAGCACGGCCAGGGCCCGCGCGGCCGACACCGCCGGAGCACCGGCTCCCCGCAGGCAGCCGGTGACGGCCCGCCGGAACGCCGTGCCCGCCACCGGGCGGGAGGGGCGCACCGGTTCGCAGGCCCGGTGGTCGTCGAGCAGCCCGCGCAGCAGCCGTGGGTTCCCGCCGGTGAAACGGTGCCAGTCGGGGGCGAGCCGCCTCGCCGTGGACAGGTCCATTCCGCCGCCCGAGGGCGCGGCCAGGAATTCGGCGACGCCGTCCTCGTCGAAGGTCGTGAGCGGTACGGAGGCGCAGCGGGGATGTCTCAGCAGTTCGGCCAGCGGCAACAACAGCGGGGGCCGGGAGCGGCCGCTCATGACCAGCAGGACCCGGCTCGTCGCGAGCCGTCCGCACACATACAGCAGGCACCGGGCGGAGACCTCGTCCACGTGGTGCACATCGTCGACGAGGACCACCACGGGGGCGGTCGCGGCGAGTTCGCGCAGGGCCGTGTGGAGCACGGCCGGGTCGTCCGGGGGCTCTGCGCGCGAAGCGGTGTCCTCGAAGGAGTGCCGCGGTGAGAGACCTCGTGGCCGGTGGTGGTGTTCGGCGTCCGGTCCGGCGCCGCTGAGCAGCTGCCCCACGACCCCTGACGGCAGATCCGTCTCGGCCGGGGAGGCTGACGCGTTCAGCACCAGCGCGCCCGAACGCCGGGCCTCTTGCGCGAAGACCCGTAACAGGGCGCTCTTGCCGGTGCCGGGGCTGCCGGTGACGAGCGCCGCGCGGCCCTCGCCCCGCCGGGCAGCCTCGAAGAGCTGCCCGAGCAGGCCGAGTTGTGCGCCCCGCCGCGCCAGCCGCACCGGCAACCCCCAAGTCGTCAGGCCGGCCTGATGGCCGCCGTCCTCTCCTGTTCTCCTGGGAAGTCTGCACAGGAACACGGAAGCTTCGCTGGTGCCGGACCGGAGCCCCGCTCGAAGGGCTCGTGCGCACCTCGAACGGGCTGCCCGGCAGCAGGCCGTGACCGGCCGCGGGCACGACGTCCGCCAGGGTGCGGCGCGGCGGCACGGCCGCGTCCGGCGGCCGCAGCAGCAGCACGGCCGCGTCCGGCGGGTACGGCGGACAGCCGCCGGCCGGCTCCCGGCTCCCGGCCGGCGCACCGGTCCGCACCGGCGGACGCGAGGCGCCGCGCCGGCGCGCCGTGATGGCCGCCGAGCACCCCCGGCAGCCGGAGCCGCGCATGAGGCCCGCCAGGCGTTCGAGCTGTGGCCGGCCGCCGTCTTGCGCCATGGGTCAGAGACAGGACCCCCAGCCCGGCCGGGCTTCCGGGGCGCCGCTAGGGGGTGTCCCGTGCGCTGCCGCCGAGGAGGCGTCGGGACAGTTCACCGATCAGTTCGCCCGCCGAGCCGGAGAGGACCTCGGGCACGGTGAGGTCGTCCAGGATCATTCCGTGCACCGCGAGGTACATCAGGACGACGGTGACACGGTCGCCGGGCAGGCGCGCGTCCAGGTGGAAACGGACGTTGTTCTCCAGCTCCGCGGCGAGGATCTTGTTGAGGTCGGCGCCGAGTTCGGGGCGGCGGGTGCCTTCCAGCCGCAGTTCCAGCATGGCGAGGTAGCTGCTGCGGTCCGCGTCCATGCGCTGATGGACCTGGCGCAGCAGGAGCGCCACCAGTTCCGGGGAGGGCGGGGCGGTCATGGTTTCGGCGAGCTCGGCGGGATCCGGTGTCAGACGTTCACGGGTGCGCCGCATGATCTGCCGCAGCAGTTCCGCGCGGTTGAGGAAGTAGTTGGAGGAGGTGCCCACGGGCACCTGGGCCTCGGCGTCGACGGCGCGCAGTGTCAGTCCGCGTGAGCCCTCGCGGGCGAGGACTTCGATGGCCGCGTCGAGCAGTGCGGTGCGGCGGGCCGGATTCTGGCGCACGGGGAGACCTCCACAGACATTGACACCACTTCAGCTGAAGTACTACATTCAAAGCACTGCAACAGACTACATCGCAGCGACAGATGGGAGTCAACATGCGAGCCCGTACAGCGACCGGGCGCCGTTCCGGCGCGGTCACCGAGTTCAAGCGTGGCGGCCGCGGCATGCAGCCGCCGAAGCCCCGGTCCGTCCCCCGCCCCCGGCCGCTCCCCAAGCCCGGCACCCGGCGGTGACCCCGGCGGTGCCCGCGACGGACCCGGTACCGGCCGCGGCGGAGAACTCACCCCGGGTGAGGGCTTCTTCGGCCGGCGGGTCCGCGCGGGCACACGGCGCCCCGGCCCGTGGTCACCCGGCGCGCCGGGCCGCGGCCTCCAGCAGCCGCGCGAAATCGCCGGCGCCGGCCGAGGCGGCGGCCAGCACCAGGAGCGGCGGACGGCCGCCGTCCGCCGTGATGAGCCGGGCGGTCTCGTACGCGGTTTCCCCGCAGCCCGAGAACCCGGCGAGCACGAGACGGCCGCCCGCGCCGGCCAGGGGCCGCAGCGCGGTGTACACGGCACGGGGATCGCGGGGGACGGAGCCCAGCAGCACGAGTGCCTCCGGCCCCCGGTACGAGCGGGCGAGCAGGTCGTAGCAGCGGCGGGGGTTCCCGTGCGACGGGAGCAGGCAGACGGTCCCGGCGGCGCTGTCGCGGGCGGGACGCAGGGTGATGACCGGGAACGCCCCCTCCCCCCGGGTGCCGCCGCTGTCCGCACAGGCGCCGGCGCCGGGGCCCGTAGGGACGCCGGGGCCCGTATCGGCGGCGGGGCCCGTATGTGTGGCGGGGTCCGCGGGGGCGGTGTCGCCGCCGGCCAGGAGTTCCAGTACTCCGGCGATGCTCGTCGACTCGTCCGCGACACGCGGGAGTTCCCGCATCAGCCGTCCGAGATGCCCCAGAAGACCGGTGACGCCGGTGAACCGGGCACGGTCGTAGGTGACGTTCACGACCAGCCCGCCGTCCTCGTGATGCCGGGCGACGAGAGTGAGAGGGAACGCCGTCCGGGCCCCGCGGGTCTCCGGGGACGCCACGCGCACTCCCTGAGCGGCGAGTTCCCCCACCACGCCCTCCAGCACCCTCGGCCGGCCCTCGAAGACGACCAGGCTGCCCGGCGGGCCGGGCGGCCGGTCCGGCGCCTGGGTCCAGGCGCGGATCTGGCCCGCCGAGACCCACTCGTAGGCCGACGTGTCCAGCAGCCGGTCACGCAGCGCGGTCAGCAGCCGCGGCACGCTGGAGCGGGGGTCGACGACGACGGACAGGGGCAGCGGGTTGCGCAGGGCGCCGGGCAGGCACTCCGCCCCCTCCAGCAGGATGCCGCGTCCGGACAGGGCCACGCTGAAACGGACCGGTACCGGGCGGCCGGCGGACCCGGCCGCCCGGTACAGCAGCAGCGCCCAGGCCGCCTGGAGCGCACCGCTCTCGGTACTGCCCCAGGCCGCCGCCCAGGCACTGAGCCGCGCTGTCTGGCCGGCGGTGAGCCGCAGCCGGGCACGCCCGGTTCCGGCCCCCGTGCCGCCCGAAGCGTCCGTGCCGCCCGTACCGCCCGTACCGCCTGAAACGTCCGTGCCGCTTGTGCCGCTTGTGCCGTCCGAAGTGTCTGTGCCGTCTGTGCCGTCTGTGCCGTCCGAAGTGTCCGTGCCGCCCGGGGCGGGAACCGTGGTGCCGGTGGCGGTGGCCTCGGCGGCCGGCAGGGGCGAGTGTGCCGCGCCGGGCGGCGGCGCGGCCCATGACCAGAACTCCCGTGCCGCAGCGGTGTCCTGGCCCGCGAGCCAGTGCGCGTGGTCGCCCAGGTCGGGGCGCCGTTCGCCGCCCGGCAGCCTGCCGTCGGCCAGATAGGCGCGGCAGAACCCCCGCAGAAGCAGGCGGGCGCTCCAGTCGTCGAGCAGGGCGTGGTGGTAGGTGAGCAGCACCCGCGTGGGCGGTGCGGTCGCGGACCCGGCGGGCCCGCCGTCCAGCACGGTCACGCGCAGCGGTCCGGGCCGGCGCGGGTCCAGGCCGCGTCGCCGGTCGCGTTCGACGAGTGCGGCCCAGTCGTCGGTGCCGTGCGGCAGCCGCACGACGTCCGCCTCGACGTGGTCGTGCAGAACGATCCGCGGCTCGGGGCTGTCGGCGAAGGCGGCGCGCAGCACGCTCTCCCGGTCGAAGAGGGCCTGCCAGGCCGCCGTGAAGCGTTCGGGGTCGAGCGGCCCGTGCCACACCCAGGTGAGCTGTTCGACATGGCGGCCGGTGCCGGGGTGGGCGTCGGCGTCGGCCATCAGCTCGCGCTGGAGCGGGCTCGGTGCGAGCGCGCGTATGACGGTGCCGGCCGGGAGCCGGTCGGTGAGCAGGTCGGCCAGCAGGCCCACCGGGAGGCCGCCGGGCGTGCCGGCGGTGAGCCGCACGGTGTGGTGGCCCGGTCCGTGGCGGGTGATCCGGTGCCGCCAGCGCGGGCCGTCCGGCAGGCGCGCGGCGATCCGGTCCAGCGCCGCTCCGAGACGGCCGGTGTCCATGGCGCCGCGCAGTTCCAGGACGGGCGGGGCGTCGTAGGGGGGTTCTCCGGGGTCGACGACGACGGTCACCGGCCCGTCGGGAGACGTGTGTGAGGAGTGGCTGGCGGTCATGGCGTGTGCGGGGCGCGCCCCCTGCCTCCCCTCTCTGCGGGTGCGGAACGAGTGTGCGGACCCGGCCCATGAGGGCCGGATGCGGCGCCGGCGCGGCGCGGGCCGGGCGAGTCCGGCCGGGCGCGGGGCGGCACGGAACGGTCTCAGCGGGGTCCGCGCGGCGTCGTCCCGGCCGCGTGGACCACCGCGTGGGCGCGATGGCGCGGTTCGCCGGGCCGCTGCCCCCGTGGCCGTGAGACGGCCGCCGCGGCCGTGCGCCCGGCGGCGGGTGGCATGGCGCCGGGAAGCGTCCGGAGGGGGGCGCGGCGTGGCGCGGGCGCCGGGAGGTCTCGTTCTCTCACGGCAGCCTCCTCGTCCTGGTGTCCCCGTCGGTTTCCGTATCCGTCGTCCGGCACGATAGCCGCGCGCGGGGGCGGGATTCCGGTTTCTGCAGCGGCTCTGGACGGATCCGCGAACCGCCCTGGAGCGGCGGCCGGGGCGGACGGGTCCGGCGCCGGCTCCCGCCGGTCCCTCACCGGGCCGGCCGGGTTCCGCTACGCCGCCGGTGACCGCGTCCGCGGGGACCGCCGACGCGTCCGGCAGGCCCCCGCCGCGCCACCGCGCCACCGCGCCGCGCCACCGCCCCGCCTCGCCACCTCGCCACCGCCCCGCCGTACCGCCTCGCCACCTCGCCACCGCCCCGCCGCGCCACCTCGGCGCCGTGCTGCCGCGCCGCCTCGCCGCCGTGCCGGGTGCGCCGGTGGCCACGGGTCCCGGGGCGGGGCGGGTGTCAGCCGGGGCCGAGGAGTCCGGCGATGGTCCCCATGAATCCCTCGTCGAGCATGGTGTGCGCCGCGGTGTCGCGTGAGGTGTCCAGTCCCACGTCGTGGCAGGCCACGCTGAGCAGATAGCGGCCCAGTACGCGGCGGGTCGTGAAGGCCCATTCGCCGCGTGTGGCGGGGGTGCCGTCGGGCGCGAGCAGTCCGCCCGATCCGGCGTCGAAGCCGAACTCGGTGAAGCCGAGCCGCAGTCCCTGGCCGAGCGCTTTGGTGTAGGCCTCCTTCAGGGTCCACAGTCTCAGCAGTCCGGCCGTCCGCTCCGCCTCGGGCAGCCCCGCGAGTTCCGCGTGCTCGGCGGGTGTGCACACATGGCGCTGGAAGAGTTCGAACGGCATGGGCCGGCCGGCGGGTTCGGCGTCGACCCCGATCCTGCCGTTGCGGCTGATGCCGACGGCGATCAGGTCGTCGGTGTGGGTGAGGCTCACGTCTATCTGCCCGAAGCCCCGCAGATAGGGCCGCCCGCCTATCTTGTACGCGAGGTCGAGATCGGCGGGTCTCACGCCCAGCGCGGCCGCGGCCGTGCACTTGGT
>NZ_JBIUSY010000016.1:0-12416 GCF_044741565.1 Streptomyces sp. NPDC088147
TGGACGGCGGTCGGAGCGGGCGGGGCCGGCACCGGCGACGCGGGGCGGAACCGGCGACGAGGGGCCGGAACCGGCGACGAGGACCTGCGGCCGGCCGCGGAGGTGACGCCTCACGCGCGGGCCCCGGGCGAGAGCGCAGCGCCACGGGGCCGGGCCGGCCGGCGACGGTGCGGCCGACGACGGTGCGGCCGACGACGGTGCGGCCGGCGACGGTGCGGCCGGCGACGCGCGGATCCCCGCTGATGATCCGTTCGGTCCGGCCAGGCGGGAAAGTCTCGTCGCCGCACATGACCATGCGTGCCAGACGGTCCACCCGGCAAGCGCTCCGCCGCCGTCGAGACAGCCGGCATCGCCGACGGAGAACCGGCCGTCCTCCTCGGTACGGGCCGCCCGCCGCTCCTGGCCGGGGTGGCCGGCCATCAGCTGGGGCCCTTTGACCAGCACCCCGCCCGGCGGCCCCGACCTCGACCGGTACACGGGAGTCAGCGGCGCGGCGGCCGGGCGTACGGCCCGGACGCGCCGGAGTCACCCCGGGCGCCGCCCCCGCCCGCCGCCGACCCCGCTGACCACCCGCCCTGTGTGCCCGCGCCACCGGGCGGGGCGGCCACCAGCTCTGCTGGCCAGCGGGGTCAGGGGCGGGCGGGGGCCGTGGGGCGGGCCGGTGCGGCCCGTGCCACGGCACGGCAGGCATGTCCCAGCAGCCGCGGCAGCTCACGGCCGCGTACGAAGAAGTGGTCCCCCGGGACGGTCCGCACGGCCGCCGTCCCCGTGCTCCAGCGCCGCCAGCCCTCCATCACAGCGGGCCGTGCCACAGGGTCGTCGCCGCCCGCGACGATCAGCAGCGGCACAGGCAGCGGCCCGGCCGCGGACGGTTCACGGGCGGCGGCCCGCAAGTCGTCGGCCAGGGCCAGGTCATCGCGCAGCACCGGCAGCACGGCCCGGTGCCAGAGCCCTCCGGGCGCCGCCCCCTCGGGCAGGGCGCCGATCTCCCCGAGCAGCCGCAGCAGCCGCTCCTCAGAGGCATCATGGGCATCCGAGAGCGGTGAAGGCGCGTCAGGCGGCGGGCAGGCACCGACGGCGAGCAGCGCGGGGCCGGGCAGCCCGGCCTCGTGCAGGGCACGGGTGATGGTGTAGGCGACCAGCGCGCCGAGGCTGTGCCCGTAGAGCACGTACGGTCCCGACGGTGCCCGCGTGAACGTGTCCGTCACCTCCGCCAGCAGCGCCGCGCGCCGCACGACCCGGGGCTCACGGCGCCTGCTTTCACGGCCCGGCAGCATATGGGGCACCGGCTCCACCGCGCGGCCCAGATCGCCGGGCCAGCCGTGGAAGCAGGAGACACCGGCTCCGGCATGCGCGAAACAGTGGAGCCGTACCGGCTGTCCGTCGGGCATCTGCCGTCCTCCCTCGGTGGGTTCACCGGTACCGACGCTCGCCGAGCCCCCTCGAGAACCGCTCGGGCCCACCCCGGGGCCGGGAGCGGGGGCGGGGCAGCCCCGGCGCGCAGTCACCCGGGGCGCAGGGGCGGGGCCGGGGCGCGAGGGCGGGCGGGCTGCGGCGGGGCTGCGGCGCGGGAGCCGTCCTCGTACCCGGGGTACGCGGACGGCTCCGGCAGCACAACCGGCGAACACGCATGCCGCGCCCGCCGGTTGTCCCGGGTAGGCCGGTTGTCCCGGGTGGGCCGGGTGGGCCGGTTGTCCCGGGTGGGCCGGGTGGGCCGGTTGTCCCGGGTGGGCCGGGTGGGCCGGGTGTGCCGGGCCGGGCGGGACTCTGACGGCAGGGCCTAGGCCGCGTAGAGGTCGAAGGTCGAGCTGTGGCGTGGTCCGCAGGCCACGTCCAGTGCCGGGTCGACGGTGAGCATCGCCTGGTGCAGGCGCTGCAGCTGGGGCGAGGGCTCCACGCCCAGGTCCTCGATCAGCCGCCTGCGCAGCTTGCGGTAGACGTCCAGCGCGGTGGCCTGCCGCCCCGAGCGGTACAGGGCCACCATCGCCTGCGAGTGCAGTCCTTCGTGCTGGGGGTGGCGGGCTATCAGGTCGGTGAGCTCGGCGAGGAGTTCGCTGTGCCGGCCGAGCCGCAGGTCGGCGTCGATACGGCGTTCCACGGTGCCCAGACGGCTCTCCTCCAGCCGCAGTACCTCGATCTCCAGGATCGGGCCGACACGTACGTCCACGAGGGCCGGCCCGTTCCACATGTCCAGCGCCTCACGGAACAGGGCCGCTGCCCGCTCGTCCTCGCCTTCCTCGAAAGCGCCCTGGCCCGACGACACGAGCTGTTCGTAGCCGTGCACATCGACGCTCTGCGGCGGGATCTGGAGCAGGTAGCCGCCGTGCCGGGTCGCCAGCACTTCCTTGGCGGCGCCGGGTGCGTCGGGTCCCATCGCGGTGCCCAGTCTCCGGCGCAGCTGGAGTATGTAGGTCTGCAGGGTGGTCATCGCGCTCTGGGGCAGGCTGGTGCCCCAGAGCTCCTCCATGAGCGTGGGTACGGGCATGACGCGGCCCGGGTAGAAGGCCAGCAGGGCCAGGATCTGGCGCGGCTTGCCGGCGGTCGGAACGATCGACTCCCCGTTGACGTCAGCGTTCAGCGGACCCAAAACCTGAATCTCCACAGTTTCCTCCCCGTTGCCGGGCCGAGTTCCCCTCGAGCTCGAAGCCGCCGGCGTCCTGCACGCTAACCCCGTTCACCCCGCGCGCGCCGGGACCTCGACCCGTGCTCGAGCCGCCTTCCAACCGGCGGGCGCGGCCCCGGCGCCCGCCGCGCTCGAGAAGGCCCGCACACGCGCTCGGACCCGGCTGGAAAGACCGGGCGCCGCCCCCGGCACACCGGCTATCGTCCAGGTCCCCCGGCCCGCGGATCCCCCGGGCCTGAAGACCGTCGACGGAAGCCAGCATGGAACTGCGCCTGTTCGTGTTCCACCACGCCGGTGGTTCGCATCTGTCCTACCGGGACTGGCCCGGCCGCTTCCCGGCCGGCTGGGAGGTGTGCCCGGTGGACGCCCCCGGCCGCGGCCTGCTCGCGGAGCGTCCCGGCATCGGTGACGCCGGCCGCCTCGTCGACTACTTCCGCGGGGAACTGGACGCCAAACTCCAGGGGCGGTACGCCCTGTTCGGCCACAGCATGGGCGGCCTCGTCGCCTACGAACTCACCCGCCGGCTCCTCGCCGAGGGCTCCGCCCCGCCTCTCTGGCTGGGACTGTCGGCCCGCGGAACCCCCCGCCCCGGCGGCGAAGGCACCCGCCGGCATCTGCTCGACGACGCCGGGCTGCGCCGCGAACTCGCCGCGATGGGCGGCACACCCGCCGCCGTCCTGGAGGACCCGGAGCTGTGGGAACTGTTCGGGCCCGCCATCCGCACAGATCTGCGGCTGGTGGAAACCTGGCGCCCCGCCCCCGACCCGGCACCCCTGCCCGTGCCGCTGTCGGTGTTCGGCGGCACCGACGACACAGTGACACCACCCGCACGGCTCACCGGATGGGCCGGCCGGGCGGAGCACTTCCTGGGCATGCACCTCTTCGAGGGCGGCCACTTCTACTTCCAGCCCGACCCCACCGCCCTCACCACGCAGATCACCGAAGACATCCGCCGCGCACTCACCCTCACCGGACCCGCCCGCACCATGCCACGGTGAACACAGACACCCCGCCCTGCCCGGCCCCTCTCCGGCGGACACGGCCCGGAACCCGGGACGCCGGGCCGTATCCGACAGTCCGACAGGCCGCATGTGACTCGGCCCCGGGCCGATCGGTTCGGCCGGTTCAGGCGGTTCAGGCGGTTCAGGCGGTTCGGCCGGCATGGGGCGGGGCGATCTCTCCGATGACAAACGGGCTCTGCCGGAACCTCACCCGCCCCGTCGTGTGAGCCGAGGCAAACAGTGGTTCTCCAGGCTCCTGCGCGTTGCCGGTGACAACCATGCCACCGGTCACGGCCATGCCGGAGGGAGAGACTCACGGATGCTCCGGAGCACCGGAGCGTCGGCCTTTTACGACGCCACCGCCTCAGCTCAGCTCAGCTCAGCTCGGCAGGTCCATGCCGCGCCCCGGCGCCGCACCCCGGAACCGGGGGTAGCGGCCGTGCAGGCGCCGTGCCCCCAGGGGCCGCCCGGCCGGCCGACGGCGGTGCGGCGGCGGCGCCGGTGAGGCGCCCAGGTCGAGGAGGGTTGCGGTGAAGGCGAGTACGGCCAACACCGCGAACAGGCGTGTGGCGTGTGGCGTGTGGCGTGTGGCGTGTGGCGTGTGGCGTGTGGCGTGTGGCGTGTGGCAAAGGGTGGTCCCCTCTGTTCGGTGGCGTACAGGTCCGTTGGGGAGGGAACAGGACCGGCGCCCGTGCACACCAGGGGCGAAATAGGCCCCTCTATGATCATTTTTGTCTAGTTCCGGGCTCCCGCCGCCACCCCCGTGGCCGCTACGTTCACCCCTTGACCGCACACACGACCAGGGGGAAAGGGCAACGATGCGCCCCACACGATCCGTCAGCCGCACCGGCAGAGCACTCATGGCCTGTACCGCCTCGGCCGCTGTGGCCACCGTGGGCCTTGCCGTCTCACCGGCCGCGGCCGCACCCGCCACGTCCGCCGCCACCACGCAGGCCGAGCCCGGCGGTGCCTGCACGGCGGCCGACCTCGGCACACGCCACCCGTACATCAAGACGACCGAAGTCACCCCGACGATCACCCACTTCAAGGGCTGGTACGTCACCGAGGGCACAACCGGCTTCCAGACCATCACCACCAGCACCCAGACCACCATCTCGGTCTCCGTCGGCCTCAACGGCACCGTCCAGGGCAGCTTCGCCGTCGAGACCCTCGGCACCGTCGGCGCGAGCCTGGGCCTGAACGTCCAGGTCAGCTACTCCTCCACCAGCAGCGAGTCGAATACCGTCACGTGGAACTTCAGCCGGCCCGGCTACTACGGCGTCTACAAGGGCACCAAGAAGGTCACCGGCACGTACGGAAGCCTCAACTGCAACCGCGTCCAGCAGGGCGACGCCAGCTGGGCGCTGAAGTGGACCGAAGGGCCCGGCAGCGGCAGCTTCACCACCTACACCGCCCTTGAGGAAGGCGCGGTGCGCTGCGAGGACGAGGTGCCCGCCAGCAGCATCATGGCCAGGGCACAAGGCCTCCTGGACTGCGGCCCGTCCGCCGCGAAGGCCGAGCACCCGGCGGGTGCGGTGGCGCCGGCAGCGCAGCAGCCGCGGGACCGCCTCGCGCAGCGCCCGGCTCTCACCGGCGCAACGCCCGCCCAACAGCCCCGAGCCACCGGGCGCGGTGCGCGGGCCGCTCTCGACTGCGGGCCCGACGCCTACAAGATTGCCGTACCCGGCAAGCCCCTGTCCTGGGGCGCGCCGCTCCTGGCGGACGACGGTGTCCGCCTGCGGCCCTCGACGATCCTCAGCGCCCACCTGGACAACTGGCGGCTGTGCGACGTGACGGAGAACAACGGGGTCCTCGAGGCGTCCCTGTGGAACTGGGGCAACGGCAGGTGCGCGGCCATCGCCGAGCAGAACGCGGCCACCGAACGGGCGGTCCTGATCACGGCCCCCTGCGCGGAGGACGACCTCCAGCGGTTCTACATCTACCGCGACGTGCCCGGCAGCTCGATGATCGGTGTGCAGAACAAGTACACCGGCTCCATGATGGGCCACGACCGTTACGCGGACGGGGAGTTCATCCGCCAGTACTCCAGCGGCAGACAGGACGGTACGGGCACATACACCCTGACCGGAGTCTGACGGCCCACACCCCGTGAGCGGCCCCGCACGCGAACCGCCCGCCTCCCGGTTTCCCGTACGGGGCCCCTGCGCGTCTCCACTCCGAGCTCCGAGCCCGGCCCGGCCCCGGGAACCGGTGGACCAGCCGGCACCCCGCCGCCCGGCACCACACTCGCCTTCGCTCACCGGCACCACACGTGCCTTCGCCGCCCGGCACCGCACGTGCCTGATGAACGCCGGCAGCGCCGCCGTCGTGTCATCAACGGGATTCGGTTCCGGCAGAGAACCGGCCTTACACGGCGGGACTGCCGTCCCGTCCCGTTCCGTTCCGGGAAGCAGGAGGACGGTTCATGACCGTCATCACAGGTGGCCGGCGGACGGAACACGGGAGAGGAACCTGCGAGCCCTCCGGGCTGGCGCTGATAGCGCGGGCCGGATCGACCGGAACATGCCCGGCGCGGACCCCACCCCATGCCGAGCCCATCAGCACGCGACAGGTGCACACCCCCGGCCACCGGAAAACTCCGGCAGAAAAGGAGGCACACCCCTCCGGCACCAGGCCGGCGAATCCCCGGGCACCAGCCGGAGCCCGGCGGACAGCACCCCCGGCCACCCCGGACACACAGCACGGCCCCGCACCGCGCACCCCCCGCCCCGCGGCACATGCCGTGCCACACAGGGCGCGCACCGCCGTACCGCATGCGCACCACCGGTACCGCATATGTGCGTGCCACCGGTGCCGTGCCGCGCGCGTGCCGCCGGTGCCGTGTGCGTGCGTGCCCCCGTACCGTGCCAGGCGCGTGCCGACGGTGCCGTACGTGCGCGTGCCGCCGGTACCGTGCGCGTGCCGACGGTGCCGTGTGCGTGCGTGCCGCCGTACCGTGCCGTGCCGTGCCGTGCGCGTGCTACCGGTGCCGTGCGCGCACCCGCCGGCGCCGTATGCGTGCGTGCCGCCGGCGCCGTATGCGTGCCGCCGTACCGTGCGCGTGCCACCGGTGCCGTGCGCCAGTGCCGTACGTGTGCGTGCTGGCGCCGTATGCGTGCGTGCCGCCGGTGCCGTATGCGTGCCGCCGTACCGTGCGCGTGCCACCGGTGCCGTGCGCCAGTGCCGTACGTGTGCGTGCTGGCGCCGTATGCGTGCGTGCCGCCGGTGCCGTATGCGTGCCGCCGTACCGTGCGCGTGCCACCGGTGCCGTGCCGTGCCGCCGGTGCTGTGCCGGTGGTGTGTTGTGCCGGTGGTGGCGTGTGGTGGGGTGTGGTGTCTCAGGCGGCCCGGTCCTGCCGGGCCGGTCGGGCGGTCTGCGCGCGGGTGCGGTAGTGGGCCACGTCGTCCGGTGCCACGAGCGCCGGCAGCAGCGTTTTCCACAACGCCCCTACCCGGTCGCCGAGTTCCCCGTGGGGCATACCGGTCCCGGCCAGCACCGCGATACCGCACACGGTCGCGGACAGCAGCGCCTCGGCCCCCTCCCCGCTCTCCTCCCCTTCCTGCATGGAGAGCAGCGCTCCCTCCGCGCGGGCCCGGGCGAGCAGACGCAGCGCCTCGGTGATCCACGCCTGGTGGAAGTCGGCGACCGGCGGCCGCCGTCCGGTGCACTCGCCGGTGATACGGAAACTCGCCCGGATGACCGGATCGTCGTGGAACGTCCGGGCGAGCCAGTGGGTCAGGTCGATGAGCACCTGCACCGGCGCCGCGCCCGTCTCGCCGTGCCGCCGCACGAAATCACGCAGCAGGGCACCGCCCCGCTCCTGTACCGCGTCGGCCAGTCCGTCCTTGGAGGTGAAATGGAAGTACAGCGCACCCTTCGTGACACCCGCGGCTCCCGCGATCTGGCCCAGCGTCGCGCCGGCGTAGCCGTTCCGGTTGAACATCCGCGCACCCGCGAGGAGAAGCTTCTGACGCGTCCGAAGCGATCTGGCCTGCATCCCGGGCTCCCTCAGCCGACCCGGCTCAGACGCTCGCCGCCACCGGCCACCACCTGCTCCGGACCGGCCGTCAGGATCGAACGCTGCAGCCGGCGCAGCCCCGCCGAGGGCTCCAGCCCCAGCTCCCGCACCAGAGCACCACGCAGCCGCTGGTAGACATCGAGCGCCTCACTGCGCCGCCCCGAGCGGTGCAGCGCCAGCATGAACTGACCGTGCAGATTCTCATGAGTACGGTAGCGGCTGACCAGCACCGTCAGCTCACCCAGCAGCTCACGGTGCCGGCCCAGCCGCAGATCGGCCTCGATACGCTGGTCCAGCGCACACAGCCGGGTCTCCTCCAGACGCCGGGTCTCCATCTCCAGCTGCGTCCCGGCCTGCACATCGACCAGAGCCGGCCCCCTCCACAACGCGAGCGCCTCACGCAACTGCCGGGCCGCACCCGCGAAATCACCAGCGTCCATCGCCCGGTACCCCAGCCCCGCCAGCCTCTCGAACTCACGCACATCAATCGTCCCCCCGCCCGTGTCCAGACGGTAACCGCCCGGCGTGGTGACCAGCACCCCCTTGGCACCACGCACGGCACCCCCCTCCACCTCATCCCGGCCAAGAGCCACCGCGATCAGATCCCGCAACTGCAGAACATACGTCTGCAAAGTCGTCCGCGCACTGCGCGGCGGCCTGCCACTCCACAACTCCTCGATCAGCACAGCCACCGGCACAGCCTGATCAGCATGCAGAGCCAGCAGAGCCAGCACCTGACGCGGCTTCGGCGCCGTCGGCGTCACCGACAACCCGTTCTCACGAGCCGCCAACGCACCCAATACATCGATATCCACGCCATCTCCCCTTTTCTATCCGCTCATCCCCGCATGCCGCCGACACTCCGAAGCACCCCGAGTAAAAAACAGGACGGACGGTTTGTCAATATCAAACCGTCCGCGCTGTTTTTTCAGGCGACACAGCAAGGACGACCGCGACACAACCCCCACAGACCCGACCCCTCAACCACACCCTCCCTCGCCCCCTCCCCCACCCTCCCGCCAACCTCGGCTTCCGGCTTCCGGCTCCCGGCTCCCGGCTCCCGGCTCCCGGCTCCCGGCTCCCGGCTCCCGCAAGGATCACCAGGAGGGAGACCACTCCCCGGCCCGCCGGACACAGAGAGACCCGCCGGCGCCGGAGAGGCCACCGGGACCAGAAGACCGCCAGAGCCGGAGAGGCCGCCGGGACCTGACGAGTTGGTGCGTGTGACAGCGGGTGAGGCGTCGTGCCAGGCAGGTGGCACGATCCGGGTGTGGCGATCACGGTCAATCGGACGGTGCCGGCACATCAGCTGTCCACCGGGATCCCTCGACAGCATCTCGCCTGCCCGGCCGAGGAGTTGGCCGCGCCGCGGCAGGCCGGACCCGAGGGCCGACACCATGCCGCACAAGGAGGAGCCCGGAAGCGGGCCGCGGGTGCCGGCGCACGCCACCAGCCGGTGTCCGTCGACCGGCCGGCGGCCACGCCGGTCCGCCCGCGGCACGACCTGCCGCACCCGGTGCCAGGACTGCCGTCCGGCGTCGACCGGTCCACCCTCACCCATGCGATCGCGGAGAGGAGATACCTGCGCTCCCGGCCGAGGGAGCACGCGGTCCCCGACCGTCCCGGCTCGCGTCTTCGGACGCCGACGGACATGTCCGCCTCCACCCAGGCCGAAGGCGTCCAGCCACAGCGCGACGCCCACAGCCTGGGCACAGGCGTCCAGCCACGGCCGGACGCCACCGAGATCCAGGCCCGCAGGCCGCCGGCCAACCGCGTGGCTCTGTTCATCAGAACGGGTTCTGGCACAGATCTTGGGGGGTCGTGGCGGAGCGTCACCTCGGTGTTCGACTGTGAGAGGCGGCGTTGCGTGAGGCCGCGTACGCCTTGCCGTCTGACAGCCGGAGGTGACGCTTCGTCAAGCTCCTGGCCGTCGCTGTCGTGGTCGGCTGTGGACGGTGATGGTGCTGGTCCTGCTGACCGATGCATCGTTCTGGGACTCGCTCGTGTTCGACGGGATCGACGACGTGGATGTCGAGACGGTGACGGCCGCGTTCGGCACGGTCGAGGTGGTGGCGAGAGGCCGGGGCGGCCGGGCGGCCGGGACAGCGTGTCCGGACTGCGGCCGCTTCTCGGACCGGGTGCACGACCGCTATCAGCGCAGGTTGAAGGATCTTCCGCTCGCTGAGCAGGGCTTTGTGATCCGGCTGACGGTCCGGCGCTTCATCTGCGGATCGGCGGTCTGTCCGCGCCGGACGTTCGCCGAGCCGTTCTCGCGGTTGGCCGCCCCGTACGCACGGTTCACGACTCGGCTCAACCGGTCCCTGGAGGGAGTGGGGCTCGCGCTGGCCGGGCGGGCCGGCGCCCGGCTGGCCGCCCAGCTGGGCTTCGGCCCGGGAAGGATGACTTGACCTTGTTGCGCAGGGTCATGGCGCTGCCTGATCCGCAGTTCAGCACGCCGCGGGTACTGGGCGTGGACGACTTCGCGATCCGCCGCGGTCAGATCTACTCCACCGTCTTGACCTGCGCTGAAGCCCATCGCGTGGTCGATGTGCTCCCGCCCCGTGAAGCCGGGCCGCCGGCCGCGTGGCCGACCAGCCACCCAGGCGTGGAAATCATCTGCCGGGATCGGGCGGGCGCCTACACCGAGAGTGCCCGGCGCGGTGCCCCTGATGCTCCGCAAGTCGCTGACCGGTTCCATCTGTGGCAGGGCCTCGGCCGGACCGTGGAGACCTGTGCCGCCTCCCACCGCGACTGTCTGCGCAGCCCCTCGCCCAGCCGCACACTGCCGGAGACGACCCGCTCAGAGTCCAGCCGGCCGCAGGACAACCCGGAGCCTGCCGGCCGGCGGGCCGAGCACAAGAAGGCCGCACATGCCCCGGTCCACAAGCTGCTCGCCCAAAGCCACTCACGCCGGGCGACCGCCCGGCACCTGGGCTGGGGCCTCAACACCGTGCTCCGGTACGCGAAACGCCGCACGCCGGCAGGACACCTTCCGCGAGAACCCGCACCGGCCCAGCCGACTGGACCCCCACAAGCCGTACCCGGAGCGGCGATTCGCCGAGGGATGCGCCAGTGTCACCCGGCTGCACGGCGAGCTGGTTGCCGAGCAAGCCCCTGTCACCTACGGCATGGTCCGCGCGCACATCGCCACCCCGCGCGCAGCTCCGTCCCAGGCGCCACCGCGACCGCCGACGGTGCGGCAGGTGACCAGCTGGCTCACCCGCCACTCCACGGCCCTGACCGAGGAAGACCGGGCCGGCCTGAAGGAGGTCCTGGCACGCTGCCCCGAACTGGGCAAATCCGCCGGACACGTCCGCGATTTCGGCGAGATACGCAGCGACCGCCTCGGCAGCACGCCCCCTGCCTGGATCGACGCCGTCGATGCCAGCCGGCTCCCCGGTCTCACCAGCTTCGCACTCCGCCCGCTCCGGGACCTCAACGCGGTGACGGCCGGGCTCACCCCGGACTGGAGCCCGGGCAGCACCGAGGGCACCGTGAACCGCATCAAGAAGATCAAGAAACAGCTCTACGGCCGAGCCGGACTTGAACTGCTCCGCAAAATGATCATGCTCCAGTAGCCCCTCGCGTCAGTGCTGGCCTGCCGCTGGTCGGCATGTTCGAGCTCAGAGTCCGGTCGTCCAGACCCCGACAGGGTGCCTACTCGGTGGCAGCCACAGCCGAGGCTGTGACTCCCGATGCCTCTCCTCAGCCTGATCTTCCCAATGAAAGCGGCCATCCACGTCGGGCCACGCAACTTGCAACACGGGAAAGGGAGGCCGCCGGTAGAACCCGACGGCCCGCCCGAAGAAGGTCCGGTACCAGCGGAGATCGACCTGCCCGAGCGCGACATGGTAACCGCCGACAACATCAGGATGCCTCTGGCCGTCAGCCAGTACAGCACCGGCGGCGGACTTCGCTCCGAGCCTGTTGAGCATGCGCTGCATGGCGTGGACACCGAGTCCGAACATGGCGAGTTCAGGTGCGCCGTGAGTGTGCGAGAGACCGACCGTATAGGCGAATCCAGGACCGGT
The DNA here is from genome assembly GCF_044741565.1 of Streptomyces sp. NPDC088147. Taxonomy (NCBI): domain Bacteria; kingdom Bacillati; phylum Actinomycetota; class Actinomycetes; order Kitasatosporales; family Streptomycetaceae; genus Streptomyces; species Streptomyces sp. NPDC088147. The sequence goes on from NZ_JBIUSY010000016.1 coordinate 11,675, forward strand.
CTCATCCTCGGGAACCATCACGACGTGCCATCCGTGCTGCCGCACACTCTCAATGACCGTCAGATCAGCGCGGCCCGTTTCGTCCCGGTCACCGTAGTCATGACAGAGGACACAGCGGCACTGGAACGAATCATCAGTCATGCGCGGAGGCTACGAGGTGAGCGTTTGAGCCAGGCAGCCGGGGTTCGCGACCACCCCCCTCAACCGAACAACATCGTCACCTTCCACGACGGCTCCCCAAGACATGTGCCAGAACCCCGCTCCGATGAACAGAGCCAACCGCGCCAGCCGCCGCGCATCCGCGGCGGACAAGAAAAAGCAGAACACCAAGAAAGCCACCGTGATCACCGACCGGCACGACCGCACATCACGGACCGACACCCCGCGACCTGGACACACACACGACACCACAGCAGCCCCCAACGAAACCACCGCCGGCCGACCGCCGAAACCGAAGCAGGCACGGAACCCCTCCCGCACAAACACCCCAGCAGCAGCACGGACCAAACAACCGCCGCACACGAACCGCACGGACCCCTCTCAACCACCACCCCCGACCACCCGGCCCCACCACACAACACCCCAGCACAGAACACCCCGCCACAGGACACCCCGCCAGAACCCGGCACACACAACCCACCGACACAAACCACCCCACCCAACAGAACACACACACCACCACACCCCAACCACACCACCACAACCCGACCCACACCCAGACACACACCCCAGACACCCCACC
>NZ_JBIUSY010000017.1:0-2008 GCF_044741565.1 Streptomyces sp. NPDC088147
AACCACCCCACCCAACAGAACACACACACCACCACACCCCAACCACACCACCACAACCCGACCCACACCCAGACACACACCCCAGACACCCCACCACCACCCAGCCACCCCCGCCACCCAGCCACCCCACCACCCAGACCAGCCGGACGGGCCGGACGGGCCGGGCGCGCCGGGCCACCCAGACCAGCCAGGCCCACCCGAGCCACCCGAGCGAGCCAGGCCAGCCGGCCAGCCAGGCAGCCGGGCCACGGCAGACACCTACGCTCGCGACGACCCCCCGCGTCCCCACACCCCGGCCCCGGCACCCCGGCCCCGACACCGTTTCCTGACGACGTTTCCTGACACCCCATCAAAACAACAAACCACCCATGCGGTTTTCTGGTTCGAGTGCGGGCCCTTCCCCGATTCCGCCCCGGGACAGCCACCGGGCCCCGACAGGCACACAACCCACAACCCCTCCGGCGGCGCCCCGGCGCGCCCGCGCGGCGGGCTCCGGGTGCGGACGCGCGGGGAGACGCCGGGGAACGGCCGACCCGGACACGGGGGCACTCACCGTGCCCGCGGTACCGACGGCCGGCCGTACCGACGGCCGGCCGCGAACCCGGGCAGCCCCGGCAACCCCACCGCCCACCACACCGCCCACCACACCCGCCAACCCCGCCGCCCCCAACCCCGCCGCGCACACCCCGCCTCCACAACCCCCGCCTCCGCCACGGCAGGACCCGCCCCCGCGACCCCGGCCACGGCCCCGGCCACGGCGCGACGGAACCCACCCCGCACACCCCCGGCCGGCGGGCCGCGGCCCGCCCGCTCCGGCCTTGCCGGAACCGGGAACAGCCCGCAACGGCCCGCGACCGGCCGGCGCCGCGGGACGATGCCGGGAACGGAACCGGATCTGCCGGTTTCCCTTCCCGGGCACATGAAGAAACAGTGGAAAATAAACCGGGTGGTATGTATCTTTGGGGTTCCGCGAGACACCCACACCACCACTCGTCACCGTCATTTTGGGGGAAAGATGACAGCGATAACCTTCCGGCCCGCCCGCCCGCACGGCCACGAAGCACCCGCACAGAACAGACAGCACGGCCCACAGGCCGCACCACCCCTGTTCCGCTTTCCCTCACTCACCACCACCGTGCCCAAAGAATTCGTCCACCGCGCAGCCGTCGCCGAAGTCATGCTCACCGACTGGAAACGCAAAGACGACACCCACTTCAACGTGACAGCCCAATGGCCCCGCGGACACAGCTTCTTCAGCCCCATCGGCCCCCACCACGACCCCATGCTCGCAGCCGAGACCATCCGCCAGACCGGATCCCTCCTCGCACACGCCGAATTCGGCGTCCCCCTCGGCCACCACTTCCTCATGCGGCACCTCCACTACACCGTCGAACCCGACCACATCCTCACCGCCAGCACACCCGCCACACTCGACATCGACGTCACCTGCACCGACATCAGAAAACGCGGCAACACCCTCACCGGACTCCACTACGAAACAACCATCCACCGCGACGGACAACCCGCCGCACACGGAAGCGCCTCCTACACCTGCACCACACCAGCCGTATACCAAAGACTCCGCGCACACCACACCACCCCCACCCGCACCCCCCACCCCCTCACCACCCCCGCCCCACCCCACACCGTCGGCCGCACCACCCCCACCGACGTCGTCCTCACCCCCACCACCACACCACACCAATGGCAACTCAGAGCCGACACCCACCACCCCATCCTCTTCGACCACCCCGTCGACCACATCCCCGGCATGCTCCTCCTCGAAGCCGCCCGCCAAGCAGCCACCGCCACCCCCCACACCCCCACACCCCTCCTCCCCACCACCACAACCACCCACTTCCACCACTACGCCGAACTCCACACCCCCACCACCATCCACACCACCACCACCCACACCACCCCCACCCACACCACCCTCCACATCACCGGCCACCAAAACACCACCCCCATCTTCACCACCACCCTCACCACCCCCCACACCACAACC
>NZ_JBIUSY010000018.1:0-1850 GCF_044741565.1 Streptomyces sp. NPDC088147
CTGTGATGGGTAGGGGAGCGTCGTGTGCCGGGTGAAGCCTCCGCGGAAGCGAGGGGTGGACGGTTCACGAGTGAGAATGCAGGCATGAGTAGCGATACACACGTGAGAAACGTGTGCGCCGATTGACTAAGGGTTCCTGGGTCAAGCTGATCTGCCCAGGGTAAGTCGGGACCTAAGGCGAGGCCGACAGGCGTAGTCGATGGACAACCGGTTGATATTCCGGTACCCGCTTTGAAACGCCCAGTATCGAATCAGACGATGCTAAGCCCGTGAAGCCGTTCCGGACCCTTCGGGGAATGGAAAGTGGTGGAGCCGGTGACCCGGATCTGTAGTAGGTAAGCGATGGGGTGACGCAGGAAGGTAGTCCAGCCCGGGCGGTGGTTGTCCCGGGGTAAGGGTGTAGGACGCACGGTAGGTAAATCCGTCGTGCATGAGTCTGAGACCTGATGCCGAGCCGATTGTGGTGAAGTGGATGATCCTATGCTGTCGAGAAAAGCCTCTAGCGAGTTTCATGGCGGCCCGTACCCTAAACCGACTCAGGTGGTCAGGTAGAGAATACCGAGGCGTTCGGGTGAACTATGGTTAAGGAACTCGGCAAAATGCCCCCGTAACTTCGGGAGAAGGGGGGCCATTCTGGGTGATGGGATTTACTCCTTGAGCTTGGGGTGGCCGCAGAGACCAGCGAGAAGCGACTGTTTACTAAAAACACAGGTCCGTGCGAAGCCGTAAGGCGATGTATACGGACTGACGCCTGCCCGGTGCTGGAACGTTAAGGGGACCGGTTAGTCAATCTTCGGGTTGGCGAAGCTGAGAACTTAAGCGCCAGTAAACGGCGGTGGTAACTATAACCATCCTAAGGTAGCGAAATTCCTTGTCGGGTAAGTTCCGACCTGCACGAATGGCGTAACGACTTCTCGACTGTCTCAACCATAGGCCCGGTGAAATTGCACTACGAGTAAAGATGCTCGTTTCGCGCAGCAGGACGGAAAGACCCCGGGACCTTTACTATAGTTTGATATTGGTGTTCGGTTCGGCTTGTGTAGGATAGGTGGGAGACTGTGAAGCTTGGACGCCAGTTCAGGTGGAGTCGTCGTTGAAATACCACTCTGGTCGTGCTGGATGTCTAACCTGGGTCCGTGATCCGGATCAGGGACAGTGTCTGATGGGTAGTTTAACTGGGGCGGTTGCCTCCTAAAGTGTAACGGAGGCGCCCAAAGGTTCCCTCAGCCTGGTTGGTAATCAGGTGTTGAGTGTAAGTGCACAAGGGAGCTTGACTGTGAGACCGACGGGTCGAGCAGGGACGAAAGTCGGGACTAGTGATCCGGCGGTGGCTTGTGGAAGCGCCGTCGCTCAACGGATAAAAGGTACCCCGGGGATAACAGGCTGATCTTCCCCAAGAGTCCATATCGACGGGATGGTTTGGCACCTCGATGTCGGCTCGTCGCATCCTGGGGCTGGAGTCGGTCCCAAGGGTTGGGCTGTTCGCCCATTAAAGCGGTACGCGAGCTGGGTTTAGAACGTCGTGAGACAGTTCGGTCCCTATCCGCTGTGCGCGTAGGAGTCTTGAGAAGGGCTGTCCCTAGTACGAGAGGACCGGGACGGACGAACCTCTGGTGTGCCAGTTGTTCTGCCAAGGGCATGGCTGGTTGGCTACGTTCGGAAAGGATAACCGCTGAAAGCATCTAAGCGGGAAGCCTGCTTCGAGATGAGGACTCCCACCCCCTTTGAGGGGTTAAGGCTCCCAGTAGACGACTGGGTTGATAGGCCGGATATGGAAGCCAGGTGACTGGTGGAGTTGACCGGTACTAATAGGCCGAGGGCTTGTCCTCAGTTGCTCGCGTCCACTGTGT
>NZ_JBIUSY010000020.1:0-1013 GCF_044741565.1 Streptomyces sp. NPDC088147
CTTCCGGGCGGGATTCCAGGGCGCCTTCGGGCGGGTTCGCGTGCCGGAACGCACCAGGCTGCCGCGAGCCTCCCCGCCGGGAGGCTCGCGGCAGCCTGGGGTCTTCCCCCGGGGCGAGCGGGATCGCCCGGTGTCACCCGGTCTTGCGGCGGAAGTGGCGGGTCTGTCCGGCCGGGCCGTTCATCGCCTTGACCTTCAGACGGCCCTCCTCGTGCGCCTTCTTCGCGCGGCTCGCGTTGCTCTTGCGTTCGAGCTCCTCACGGAATTTCCGGCGGGCCTCGCTCTCCTCGCTGTGGGCGTTGTTCTGCGGTGTCTCGGTCATACGAACCTCCTGGAGGTGGTGTGCTGACTGGCCGGCCCGGAAGTGCCGGCCGTGTCCGGCAGGCCGTGAGCCGGCCGGAGGAAGGTCATGCGCCCCGTGCCACGCCGGGGACCGAGGCGCTCGGCGACGGGATCGTCGAAGGCGAGCAGCCTCACCACGAGCCCGGCGCAGAAGGAACGCCCGCGGAACAGGGCGGACGGCACCAGCGCGGATCCGTCCAGCGCCTGCCGCCTGCCACCTGCGCCGGTGGACGGCGAACACGATCAGCGGCGGCACGCGGCGGCCATGAGCACGAACGCCCGGACCGGCCGGCCCTGTCCCCCGCCCTGGACGAAAAGGGAACATCGGCCCGGGTGCCACCGCCGCCAGCAGCATGCCCGGCAGATCCGGCCGAGGACGCCCGCCGGCCCGGAAGGAGGACAGTGCCCGGCCCGGGGCGCAACCGGCCCCCGTCCACTGCGCGGTGGCGCAGCCGATGGCCACATCCCGCTGGATACCGGGCACCGCCACGGGCACCATGTTCGCGCCGAGCCCGTCGAGGAAGGACGCGATACCCGGTACCCCCAGTGCCACCCAGCGGCCGAGGCGTCTCTGTCACTTGATCATCTCCTGCATAGGGACTGGGAGGAGGCGATCCCGGTGCGGATCGGCCGGAACCGTCATGCCGCCGGAAACCGGTGAAACACGCCGG